>NZ_CP166251.2:2137500-3337500 GCF_041281685.2 Sulfitobacter rhodophyticola
GCCGATCATCGTCAAGGGCCACAGCGGCCGGACGATCATTGATGTCGCGGCTGTCCAGGAAGCCGATTGCATCGTCATGGGCTCCCATAAACCTGACCTGATCGACTATCTGCTCGGCTCGACCGCGGCGCGCGTGGTGCGCCATGCGCCCTGTGCGGTGCATGTGCTGCGTGACCCGGGCTAAGGCGCCCCTGAGGGATGAAACACCTCAACGCGCGCGCAATCCATTCCGCTGATGATGCCCGTCGGTTGGCGAGGCGTCACCTGCCGTGGATGGTGTTCGACTATATCGACGGTGCCGCGGGTACGGAAACTGGGGCTACGCGCAACCGTTCAGCGCTGGATGCTGCCGTGCTGCGCCCACGTATTCTAAAAGATGTAAGCGCGCGATCCTTTTCTGCATCGCTCTTTGGGACAACGACCGAGCGGCCTTTCGGCATCGCGCCAATGGGCATGTGCAACCTATCCGCGCCGGGTGCCGACCTGATGCTGGCGCGCCTTGCGGCGCGGTACAAGGTGCCGCATGGGGTATCGACGGTGGCGTCTACGCCGCTTGAGAAGATCCTTGAAACGGCTGACGGTCACGCGTGGTTTCAGATCTATTTCAGTGGCGATGGCGCTGGCACCTTCAAGCTGATCGAACGTGCCCGGATGGCCGGGTATGAAACGTTGGTCCTGACCGTGGACGTACCCGAAGTGGGCCGTCGCCCCCGCGAACTGCGCCACGGTTTCAAGATGCCCTTCCGCATCGGCCCCCGGCAGTTCGTCGATTTCGCCCTGCATCCGGTTTGGTCGCTCAATATGCTCTTTCATGGCAAGCCGCAGATGGCGAACTTCGACATGCCCGGTTATGACTTCGACCGCACTGAAAGCCGCGCTGCCGCAGATTGGGATACGCTGGCGCGCATTCGCGACGCATGGCCGGGTCACCTGGTGGTCAAAGGCGTTCTTGATCCGGAAGATGCTGAATTACTGAAAGAAAATGGTGTCGACGCCATTCAGGTCTCAAGTCACGGAGCGCGCCAACTTGAAAGCGCGCCGTCGCCATTTGCGCAACTCCCTCTTATCCGGGAAGCGGTAGGGCCTGATTTCCCATTGTTCTTCGACAGCGGCCTGCGATCGGGTGAGGATGTGCTCAAGGTCATGCAGGGCGGCGCCGATTTCGCCTTCTTTGGCCGCATCCTGCAATTCGCCATCGCCGCGGGCGGTGAAGCAGGGTTGAACACGCTTTGGCAGGTTTTGAGCGATGAATTGAGCATCGCCATGGCGCAATGCGGATTGACCACGCCGCAATAGGCGAACCAAGTTCTTCCGAAATAGCGGGACTAAAGGCTGACTGCCTTGATCAATGTCAGCTTGCGGCCGACCGGCAAGGCGCGGGGCAGCAGAACATAGGGCGCCCGCATACCTGCGTGCGTCGGGGCAACTGCGTATGCCTGGTACCCGCAACCGGTGTCGTCAAGCATCGTCATCCGCACCACGTCCGCAAAACTAGCCAGCGCAATGATCGTGGGGCAGTCGACCTGCACCGCGTTTGCGGGCTTGGGTGAATGGGTGTGATCGTTCGAGGCGAGCGCGCTACTGTCGGTGTTCACGACAAAGGTATCCCCGACCATGAAGTCATCGCAATGTTCCAGCAGTTCGCCGTGCATGACGCCCTGCGACACCTTGATTTCGGAAAATGGAATTGTGCAATAGGATCGTTCAAGCGGTGACAATAGTCCCACGTCGATCCTGCGGTGTGGCGGGATACGCGACGGGACGGCGTTCTGCCGTTCAGGTAGGGGGACAACATTGCCAAAATGAAGCATTGAACCGTTCCAGTGATGACAACAAGGATTGCTGCCGTTACTTGGATTTATCCCTGTCAATCTGGGCGCGAGTGTGGCCTTTTTCGTATTTTCGAAACAATCTCTGCCATAAACGGGTCATTTGTTTCCGCAGTTCGACACATTTGATCTAATTCATCAACAGAACGTCAACTTTCGGGTGGTGCGCCTCCTGCCGCTGTCAAGCGTTCAATCTGTGCGTGCAGCGCCGCAACCCGTTCAGAATCAGTTGCCGGGGGCGCATCTTCATTCAGGATGGATTGCCAGATCGCCGTCGCTCGGGTGGAGGCATCTTGTGCGCCGCGTTCCGTCCAAGTTCCGAAATTGGCGTAGTCATGAACAATCGGCTCATAGAATTCCGTGGCATAACGTTCCATGGTCTGGGGTGCCGCAAAGAAGTGACCGCTGGGATCGACATGTGAAATGGCGCCATCAAAACCGATCTCATCCGCGCCAGCCTGCGCCCCTGCACAAAGTTCGGCGACCATGTTCAGCACTTCAACATCGGTAATCAGCTTCTCGTAAGAAATGCTCAACCCGCCTTCCAACCACCCGGCAGAATGGATCACCACCGTTGCCCCGGCCATCAGACAACCCCAAAGACCCATCTGATTTTCATTGGCCGCCTGCACATCGTTGAGGTTGGCCGCTGAGCCCGCTGCCGATCGCCAGGGCAGACCCAGATGCCGCGCCAGCTGTCCGGCTGCAAGGGAGGCCTGGAAATGGGAGGGGGTGCCAAACGCCGGTGCGCCCGATTTCATATCCACGTTAGACGTGAAGGTGCCATAACACACGGGCGCGCCGGGTTTGCAGAGCTGGTTCAGCGTGATGGCGGCCAATGCCTCCGCATGGCTCAGGGTGATCGCACCAGCCACGGTGATCGGGGCCATCGCGCCCATCAACGTGAAAGGCGTCACAATCACCAGTTGCCCGGCCCGCGCGAAATCAATGATGCCCTGCGCCATTGGCACATCAAGCGTGCGCGGGCTGTTGGTGTTGATGATCGTATAGCAATGCGGCGCAGCGGCGAATGCCGCGTCGGTCAGGCTCCGGAATTCCTGCAGCAGCTCAAAGCTTTGGCTGACTTGCGGCGTGCCGCGCGCAAAAATGAAGGGAAACTTGTCGGACAGGGTCAATTGCGCCTCAAGCGTGAAATAGTGACGCAGATGGGTGGGGACATCCTGCGGCTCGATCAGCGGGGGCAGCATCTGGAAGACGTCGAAATGCTGGGTAAGGCGTATAAGTTCCCGGAAATCCCGCGCGGTGCCGGGGCGGCGTCCCCTTTTCAGGTCGGTCGCATGGGGCGCACCAGCGCCGGGTTGGAACACAAGGCTGCCAAGCTCCAGCAGGATGTCGCGGTCCGGCGATCCTGCATGCCCGATGATCGATCGTGGCGCAGAGGCGATGGCCGCTTGTATGATGTCAGCGTCCAGATACACCATCTGGCTGTCTTCAACCACGCGTGCGCCCGCCTTGCGAAAAACCTCGCGCGCTTCAGGCAGCAGCACCCGCATGCCCAGTTCTTGCAGGATGCGCAGGGCATTATCATGCATCGCAGCGATCTGATCTTTTGAAAACACCTCCATCGGTGGAAAGGGGTTCTTCAACTGGCGATAGTTCACAACGCGCTTAGGTGTGCCTGATCCGTCGAGCGATGCTTTCCGCCCGCGTCTGCCGCGCCGTTCCACCGGTGTTCGGGTCTCCATCCCGCGCCTCCCTTCGGCACACCTGTGCGGGTGCCTCCAAAGAACGGCTAATGGGTCGTTTGCGACGTGTCTATAACGTCCCGTACGCCAGAAGCGGCATCCAGCATTACCACCGCCCGGGCCAGATCGGCGCGCAACTCCGCCTGGCGCGCTGCGCGGGTCGCGGGATCCGGCGCGCGCAAAATGGCCGCGGGGTGCAGCGTGATCAGCACGGGCAGACCATTCAGACCTGCTTCCACCCGGCCACGCCGACGGGTGATGTCGCGCCCGTCGCCCGTCAGCGCACGTGCTGCCGTCGCGCCAAGTGCGACCATCAACACGGGTTGGACATGGGTGACCTCCCGCTCCAGCCACCATCGGCAATGATCCACTTCGGAGGCCGTCGGTGTCTGGTGAATGCGGCGTTTGCCACGGGGCAGAAACTTGAAGTGTTTCACGGCATTGGTGACATAAGCCGCCTGACGGTCCAGGCCGGCCTCATCCGCCACCCTATCGAAAAGCTGTCCTGCGGGGCCGACAAAGGGGCGGCCTTGCAGATCCTCCTGATCGCCCGGCTGCTCTCCGACGATCATCAATCGCGCATCCTGTGGCCCTTCGCCGGGGACGCCCTGGGTGGCCATCGTGCCCAAAGGACAACGCGTGCAAGCCGAAAGTCCTGCAAGGGGGCCAGCGTCCGTCGGCGTGCGGTCGGGCAGTCGTGCAAGGATGCGATCGGCACGCGCCGGTGCAAGGCTCGGTGCGCTGTCCTGCATCTGTTGCGCGCGCGCTTCCGCCGTTGCGATCATGTCAGGGATCAGCGCGGCCTCCGGCAGGTTCTTCCAGTACTTCTTGGGCATTTCCGACTGCATGGCCTTTATCTTCAGCCGGGCGGGATTGAAGATGTTGGCATAATAGGTGCGCCACAACTCCTCCGTATCATCGCTCAATTCCAGCCGGTCGGAACGCACGGCTTCGTGGCTCAGCGCGCCGCCTTCGAAGCGGGTTGTCACCTCGGGTGTGACGATCACCCAGTCCATGTCGCCAAAGCGGCGCGTGAAGAACGGTGCAATCAGCTCCTCGATCCGATGATCCGGTTCGAACCAGGACAGGAATTGCCGCCGGTTGGCGCCCGCTTGAGTGACCTCCCGAAAGCGCACGAAGGCCTTCATCTTGTGCATGTCGCGCCGGATGTTCTTGGCGATTTCCGACGCCTGCTGAACCATCGGGTCGGCACGATTGTTCAGCAACTTCGGGGCGTCGCGCAACCGCAGCAACAGGTCATACAGCAGATGGGGCGCTGCGCCGTTGCGTGCGGTGATCACCTGCTTGGCAAGTGTTGGAAACGCGCGCGGCACATTCAGAGGAGCGGTGATTGGGGGCAGGGCATGGGCGTCCCCCTCAAACAATCCGACGGTGTCCCCCTCCATCCGCCACGCGATTGCGTCGGATGCGACATCGGCTCCCGCGAGGGCGCGCGCCGCATCGCGCCAGACGTCGAAGGTACCGAGACGGGGCAAGGTGACGCTGTATTTCACAAAAGGCTCAACTGCTCGGGCGGGGGGGCGAAACGGGCGCGCAGGTTGGCCGCATCGGTTAGTCCGCCGGGCTGCCAATCCCGTGCCACGATGAAGGGTTTCGCCTTCTTGACCAGCGCCCCGATGCGGCGCAGATCATCGTATCCCAAGGCCCCGTTGCGCCGTGCCTTGAGGATACGGCCCACCGATTTCGTCCCGAAGCCCGGAACCCTCAGCAACAATTCCCGGCTTGCCCGGTTCACATCCACCGGAAAGGCCGCGCGATTGCTCAGGGCCCACGCCAGCTTTGGATCAACATCCAGATCCAGCATGCCATCGCCCGCATCTGGGGCGATCTCATCCGCGTCAAAGCCGTAGAAACGCAAAAGCCAATCCGCCTGATACAGACGATGCTCCCGCGCCAGCGGCGGTTTGATCAGGGGCAATTTCGCAGTGCTGTCAGGGATCGGAGAAAAGGCGGAATAATAGACCCGTTTCAGCTTGTAGGAACTATAAAGACGGGTGGAGCTTTGCAGGATCGTCCGGTCGTTCGCCCCATCCGCGCCTACGATCAATTGTGTCGATTGCCCCGCGGGGGCAAACTTGGGCGCTTTGCGGCCCGTATAGGTCGGCGCTTTCAATTCCTCCTTGCGCAGCCTGACGTTGCCCATCGCGCGGCGGATTTGATCGGGGTTCTTCTCGGGCGCGTAATTCTTCAGCCCCGCATCGGTGGGCAGTTCGATGTTCATCGACAAGCGGTCAGCATAAAGCCCGGCCTCTTCGATCAAGGACGGTGCGGCGTCCGGGATTGTCTTGAGGTGGATATAACCGCGAAAGTGCTGTTCCTGCCGCAGCGTGCGCGCGATGCGGACCATATCGGCCATCGTATCATCCGGCGATTTGATGATGCCGGAGGACAGGAACAGACCTTCGATATAGTTGCGTCTGTAAAACTCGATGGTCAGATGGACCACTTCTTCGGGCGTGAAGCGCGCGCGTTCCACGTTGGAGGACACGCGGTTGATGCAATAGGCACAGTCGTAGATACAGAAATTCGTCATCAGGATCTTCAGCAGGCTGATACACCGACCATCCGGCGCGTAGGCGTGACAGATCCCGGACCCTTCGGTACTGCCCAGGCCCTTGCCATCCGCCGAACTGCGTTTTGCCGTGCCCGAACTTGCGCAAGAGGCGTCATATTTCGCCGCATCGCTCAGCAGGGCCAGTTTATCTTTCAATGTCATCCTTGCCATGTGTTCTTGATATGTTCCAACGCGCCGATGTGCAACTTTTTCGACACCCCTGCGACATCCTTTCACACAGCCGCGGAACCTTTTCGGCATATCTGCGTTTGTCAGCATGCTTCACGTCAAATACACCGCCGCCGCCCTGTCACTCATTGCTTTTTCCCCGCTCCACGCCGATGTCGTGGGTAATGTCGACGTGGATTGGCTGGGAAACGATATCGTGGTCGAAGCGGTGCGGGATCCGAAGGTCAAAGGTGTGACCTGCCACGTTTCCTACTTCGAACGCGGGCTGATCGACCGGCTGCAAAAGGGCAACTGGTTCGAGGATCCGTCGAATTCTTCGATCTCCTGCCGCCAGACTGGCCCGATTGAAATCGGAGACATAGACCGCAGCGACGAAGGAGAGGACGTGTTCAGCGCGCGACGTTCGATCATCTTCAAATCCATCCGCCTCAAGCGCATCTTCGACGAGGACAACAACACGCTGCTCTATATCAGCCACGCGCGGGACGTGCAGAACGGTTCTGCCAAAATGTCCCTGTCGACTGTGCCGTTGTTCACAGCAGATTAAAGATTCTTCTAATTCGGGAGTTGTATCCATGAAAGCCCTCTTTATCGGTTCCATCAGTGTTCTTTCCGACACCTCCGACATGCAGCGCAGGTGCTTTAATTCCGCCTTCGGGGAGGCAGGCCTCGACTGGCATTGGTCCGAAGACACCTACCGCGGGATGCTGGCCAGTTCCGGCGGAAAGAACCGTATCGCCGCCTTTGCCGAACAAAAGGGTGTCGAAGTCGATGTCGCCGCCTTGCATGCCCGCAAGTCCGCGTTTTTTGCGGACGCGCTTCGGACGGGCCAGTTGTCCATGCGACCGCGCACCCGCGCGCTTCTGGCCGAGGCGCGCGCGCTTGACCTTCCGGTTGCCTTCGTCAGTGGAACTCTGCGCGCCAGCCTGGACGCACTTGTTGACGGTTTTGGCGGGGCGGAGGCGCTGGGCATAGACCTTATCACCTCCGAGGAACTGGGGCTCGCACCAAAACCGGCACCAGCACTTTATCAATATGCACTTGATCAGCTGAAGCTCGATCCCAGAGACGTTGTCGCGATAGAGGACAACCGCCCGGGCATCCTGGCCGCCCAGGCAGCGGGCGTCCGGTGCAAAGCCTATCCGAACGCCAACACGGCCGTGCATGACTTTTCGGACGTTGAGGTGTTGTCTGACGGGCCGGGTGGCGTGGCGGCCTGACACTCGCGGCCCGCCGCCTAAAGATCAAAATGGCTCAAACCCCGCTTTGCGCGGGGTTTTTCATGCGCTACACCAAGGCAAAACATAATGAGGTGGGCCATGAAGACGTCACGTAGAGCATTCGCATTCGGATTGGGTGCCGTCAGCTTGTCCGCCTGCACAACTGGCACCGGTGTTCTTGGCCCACGCGCCGGGAACAGCGCAGGCGCATCGGGCGGTAACAGCCTGCCTGCCGACCTGCGCCCGGTGCCCAATGCAGGCTATGACGCCTGGGTCGCGGCATTCCGGGGGCGTGCTGCCGGACAGGGCATTTCCCAGTCAACGTTGAACGTGGGGTTTCGCGGCGCAGGCTATCTGCCGGGTGTGGTCAAGCGCGACCGTAACCAGACTGAATTCAGCCGCACGCTTGAGGATTATCTGGCCATTGCGGCCTCTGATGAACGGGTGGCCAAGGGCCGCGCGGCCTATGCACGCCATCGCAGCACACTGAACGCAGTGGAAGCAAAATACGGCGTTGCAGCAAGCGTCGTGACCGCGGTCTGGGGATTGGAAAGTTTCTATGGCGAACGGCGCGGCAATGTGCCGGTGATCTCCGCCACATCCACGCTGGCGTATGATGGCCGACGCGGGGCGTTCTTCGAAAAGCAGCTGATTGCGGCGCTGAAGATCCTGCAAAACGGGGATATCACCGCGAACCGCTTGACCGGTTCCTGGGCAGGTGCCATGGGCCACACGCAATTTATTCCGACTTCCTATCAGGCGTTTGCCGTGGATTTCACCGGCGACGGGCGGCGCGATATCTGGTCGGATGATCCGGCGGATTCCCTTGCTTCGACCGCAGCCTATCTGTCGCGCAACGGCTGGACACGTGGCCTGAAGTGGGGCGGCGAAGCGGGCAGCGGGGCACCGGGCGGGTCACGACTGCAACCCCAGCCGGGCGGACCGGTGTTCAACGTCACCTCCAATTTCCGGGTGATCAAACGCTATAACAACTCAGACAGCTATGCGATCGGGGTGGGACATCTGGCGGATCGCATTCTCGGAGGCGGTCCGATCCGGGGCAGTTTCCCACCCGACAAATATGGGCTGACCAAGGATGACCGCGTGGCGCTGCAACAACGGCTGACCGCACGGGGTTTCGACACCCAGGGCAGTGATGGGGTCATCGGCCCCAACAGCCGCGCGGCGATCAGTGCCTATCAATCCAGTATCGGAGTGGCCGCAACCGGTGATCCATCGCCGGAGCTGCTGGCGCGTTTGGGTTGAACGCTATCGTTTCAACAGACCTTTGTCGGTCACGTGGAATACTGCACCGCTTTGCGCTGCGTCACAGGTGGGCGTGTCGCAGAGGGTGATACGCTGACCCGTGAGTTGATCCATGCGGAACTCAAGGCCAAGCGGGTTGTTTATCAACGCTTTTTGGGCTGAAGGCAGTTGCAGGACATCGCCGATGATTGTGACGGGGATATCCCCCTTTGCGACTACCGCCGCGAGCGCGCGGGTTTCCTGCTGCCACGGCCGATAGCTGGCATATTGCTGGAAGGTAAACACGATATATCCGCCAATCATCAGCAGTACGGCGTTTTGCACCAATCGCCCGCCAATGCCGCCTTGTGCCTTTAGCAATTGCGCGGCACGGACGATCATCAGGGCGTAAAACACCCAGGCAAAGGCAAAGCCACGCGGAGGAGCGGGCGCACCCATCTTCAGAATTTGCACGACAACAAGCGCCATGCCGATCCAGAGACCGGCGTGCAGATACGCAGCCTCTGTCGGGGCGCGCCGTAGCAACACGACCGTGGCCAAGCAGAGCAGCCCCATGTGAATGAACGCAACCGATGTGAATCCAAAGCTGGTTGAGATCAGAAAGCCTGTGATGCTTTGCTGAACAAGGGACAGGTTCGCGACCACACCGGCAACGTCATGCGCTGGTGTCGCTTCGCGCCAATCGGCCAGCGGGACACCAAACACGCCGTGCACCACCAAATTGATGGTATAGACACACAGCACTGCCGCCGCGAAGCTGACGATGAACAGACCAAGCAGTCCGACCAGATCGCGCACCGACCGGTTTTCGCTTCGGACAAGGCAAACGGCCAGTAGCAGCAACGGGTAGGTGGTATAGGCCATAAAGGTCACCACGACAAAGGGCGGCAGCAGCCCGCGGTGCGTTCCCGCGCGCATCCAGGTGCCCAGCCAGGCGTAGAGGCTGACCAGCGCAAGACCCGGCAAAAGCGTGTTGAACCACAAGGAGATCAGCAGCGCAGAGGGGGCGAGGACCACCATCAGTGCCAGAATACCTGTAAACAATGGCTGGCCATGCCGACCGACAGCCGCAACAGCCAGTGATGCAGCAAATAACGCCCAAAGCATCTGGTAGATCGCAAAATTGAGCCAGGAGGGCGTGACAAATCCCCGCTCATGCCAAAGGTAATTGACCCAGCGCCCTTCGTGCAGGGTCTTTTCCCAAAACCCGGCCGGTTCTGCCATCAGCGCCGGAAAATCATCATAGCGCATCATCGGGTCGATGAGGTTCGGCAGGCTGATCAGAGCCACGCAAAGCAGTGCCACCAGATATGTGGGCCACAGTCGCAATCCACCCGCAGGGCGGGTCATCCCCATCAGGGCGGGATTACTGGCAACGTGGGTCATGGGCTTAGCCCTGGACGGTTTGGCCACGACGCGCTTTTGCCGCGAGGACTGCGGCGCGTGCTTGTGCAAGGCGGGTCACTGCGCCTTGCGGCAGCTGTGAAACGACGCTGCGCCGCAGGCGCCACATCGGATCACCGGCGTTCTTCACGATCTGGCCATCATCAAGCGCATGCTGCCGGATCGCGTCTGGCAGATCAAAGGTTGCATCCTGCTGAACATAAAGCACGGCATTGTAGCGGTACCACGGCTCCACATCCTTGTTCTTCTTCAGATAGGGCCGCAGGCAGTCATAGGCGCGAAAGCCGCGTTCTTCGAACTTCGCCTGCCAGAACGACAAGGGCTGTTCGTTGACGTGGTACTCCCCACCCTGACCGACAACCGCAGCCGAAAACAGCACCCGGTCCGAAGCCTGCGTCAGGCTGTCCACCAAGGCGTCCGATGCAGCGGTGGGCAGATGCTCCCCGACCTCAAGGCTTTGAGCCAGATCGAAGTGGCGGCTCAGGTTCAGCGGCGCGGTCAGATCACCGGCGACAAAGCTTTGCGCCGGGATCGCCAACTGGCTGCGGTCCACGTAATCACCATCAACACCCAGGACATCCCTTGCGCCCGCGCGCTGCCATTCATCCAGCCAGACGCCCCGGCCACAGCCCAGATCCAGAACTGATTTGGGCGCCAGCCAGGCAGCCAGCAACCCCGTCAGGGCCTGCGCGGAACTGCGCGCGCCATGGTCGATATAGTCAAAGAAGGTATCGTTGTAGACGTGTGTCATTGGGTGGCATCCACCCGCTTGCCCGGAGTGAGGAATACCCAGCGGGTCATGATCAGGTAATTCTGGAATGGCAGGACCACGGTCACGACCACCGCAGACAACCAGTTTGGCAGGCCGATCCCCGGTCCGAATACCCCGGTGATCAAGGCAGAAGTGATCAGACCGCAGCAGATCATCAATCCAAAACGTGTGGCCTGCGGGGCATCACTCAACTTGGCGCCGAAGGTAAAGCCGGCTTGCCCGACATATTGCAGCGCCACCGCCAAAAGGAACGCGCCCGCGTTCGACAGGCTCTGGGTCAGGCCGACAGCCATGAACAGCAAATAAAGGGCCACGTAAGTCGCCGCAACGACAATACCGACAAGCGCGAAGCGCATAAACTGATTAGGGAGTTTCATAGATCAAGCTCGCTTTTTAAGCAGTACAGGAGGCGCGGATTCTGCCGCGCGGGTATCTTCGGAAACAAAGTAGAGGGGGCGGTTTTTGGCCTCGACATAAAGACGGCCGATGTATTCGCCCAAGATGCCGAGGGTCAGCAGTTGAACGCCGGAGAATGCCGAAATCGCAAGCACCACCGACGCCCAGCCCGGCGCAGTCTGATATAGGATCAGTGACCGGAAGACATAGATCATCATCAGCGCCGCGACGCCAAGGCTGACGAAAGACAGCCGTGTGGCCAGTTTCAGCGGTTTGGTGGAAAACGCAGTCATTGCGTCTATTGCAAAGCGCAGCATCTTGCGGAAGGGGTATTTCGTCTCACCCACTTCACGCGCTGCGCGGCTGTATTCGATACCGATCTGGCGGAACCCGACCCAGGCGAACATGCCCCGGATGAAGCGCGCTTTTTCCGGCATCGCCAGCACGGCGTCCAGCGCCGTCCGGCTGACCAGCCGGAAATCACCGGTATCCCGGGGAATATCCACATCCGACATTGCATTCAGAACCCGGTAGAACATGTGGGCAGTGGCGCGCTTGAACAGCGTCTCGCCCTGGCGTTCCGCGCGACGTCCGTAGACAACGTCATAGCCGCGATCCATCATCGTCATCATGTCGGCCAGCAGTTCGGGCGGGTCTTGCAAATCTGCATCCAGCATGAAGATACGGGCACCCAGCGCCGCCTCAAGTCCGGCGGTCAGGGCAATTTGATGTCCCCGGTTGATGGACATCCGTACGCCACGCACCTGCGGGCAAATCTGCTGTGCCGCTTTGATGGCCGCCCAGGTGGCGTCGGTCGAACCGTCGTCGACCAGAATAATCTCTGCGCGGTCCTTGTAAGGGCCAATCGCATCGGCCAGCCGCGCGACAAGAGAAGGGATTGACCCTTCCTCGTTCATGCAGGGGACGACGACGGACAGATACATAGGGATGGCTCCAACAGCTTTGGGGAACTGTTAACGCCGATTTGTGGCGGCAATCGGGCAGTGGTTTGGCGATTTGGGAGACGCAATTGTTTCTATTACGGAAACAGCGCAGCCGTCTTGACGGTATCTGTTCTTCTCAACGGGTTAGCCAATTTCTTTCGTGAAAATAATCCTGACCTCGAAAGGCCAGTATACGTGGCTCTTGACCGATCGAAAAACCAAATGCCCCCATATTAGGGTATCCAGTGCCTGCCTGAGAAGTAGGCTCTATCAGTTCTCAAGAAAGGCAAATCTTATGGAGATTTCTAGCAAATTTTTGATGTTAGTTCTGATAGTTGCAGCAGGATCGATGGCTTCGGCACAGTCCGTGGAAATCCAGGTGCGGCCGTCGCCGACTGGCTCTCAGGGTTTGGTCGGTCATGGCCTGGTCCCCCCTGATCAGGGGGTGCTGAGGAATTCCCTTGCCGCGTTGATTGCGGGTGCTGCGACGGGCAGCCTGACTGGAACTACCACGACCTCAACGACGACGTCGTCAACGAGCGTCACGTCGACCACATCCAGCCGCTGACCCTGAGCCGCTACACAATGCGGCGTCAGCACGGCTGGGGTTCGGGTGGTGCCTTTCAACGGCTGCGTCTTGCCTTCCACGCCACATATTTGGCCATCACGCGTTCCAGCATCGTAGGCTTTCCGGCTGTATTCAGGTCGAATTCGGCGCCCCCGGCGCGATACATCTCCGCAAAGATGTTCAGAACCCGTTTCCTGACCATCCCGCGCATCGGGACATGTGACATCATTCCGTAGGTTGCCGCACTCCCGGTCCTGGCGATTTCCGGATGTCGACGCACGGTCTCCACGGCATCCTTCAAATCTGCCAGATATTGCTCCACCACAGCCAGATGCTGTGCGGTGACCATCGCATGAATACCATCGGGTTTCTGGGTCCGGTTCATGCTCCACCCGGACTGTTCCATCTGCGCCGCAACCGCAAAGATATCCAACTTCTTATCGATTGATCGATAGGCAATCAGGGGCCCGGTTGGCGCTCCAATGACGGCCAAGCCGTCTATGTCTTCCATGCCCGCCTTCATCTGTTCCACCGCTTCGCAGGTCTGTCGCGCCAACGCGCGGTAACCGTCGGTGCCGATCTTTTGCAGCGTTGCCCATGCGGCGGCATAGGCACCCCCCGGGCGTGTCCCAAGCAAGGCCGGCGAGGCAAAGATGCCTCCGGGCCACTCCTCATACACAAACATCTGGTGTTTCAGCGTTTCGAGGTCGCGGTAGAGGATGGTCGATGCCCCCTTGGCGGCATAGCCGTATTTGTGAAGATCAGCGGAGATGGACGTAACACCTGGCACCCGGAAGTCCCAAGGTGGAAAATCCACGCCGTTCATCTCCATGAATGGCAGAATGAAACCACCGACACAGGCATCGACATGCAGGGGTACTTTGTGATCCTGCGCCGTCGCGGCCATCTTTTCGATCGGATCGATCTGCCCGAACGGATATTCCGGCGCGGACCCCAAGACCATGACAGTGTTCGAATTGATCAGCTTTGGCAGCTTGCTCAGGTCTGGCGTGTGGTCCGTTCCGATGGGCAGCAGCCTGACCTTCACGCCGAAGTATTCCGACGCCTTGAACCAGGCCACATGTGCGGTCTCCGGCAGGATCATGTTGGGGCGCCGGACCTTTCGGCGCTTGCGTGCCATATCGCGGTACGTCTTGACGGCCATCAGGCAGCTTTCCGTGCCGCCCGCGGTCATGACACCGCAGGTGTCGGGCCCCCCATTGAGCAGTCCGGCCAAAATCGAGATGACTTCGGTTTCCATCCTCTTCAGGCTTTGGAATGCCGCCGGATTCAGGCCGTTTGCCGACGCATATTGCGCATAGGCGCTGCTCAGAAATCTGTCATGGGCGTCATCAAGGTGGTAGACGAGGCTCCATAGCCGACCCTCCTTGTAATGCGGGTCCCGCGCCGCAAAGCTTTGCAGATCCTCCAGGACATCAGCCTCGGGGCGCCCGTTTTGCGGAAGGATTTGATGATCCATGTCAGCTCCTCGGGCTGTCTATCGCGCCAGCACCAGCGCCAGCGAAATGCCAAGGTAGTTGCCAATGGCAAAACCCAGAATACCAACTGAAACCCCGGACATCAAAAGCGCCGGATTGCGCAGGCGTTCGACAATCATGGGAACGAATGCAGGGGAGAGAAGCGCCGCGACCGATGTCACAACGAATGTCTCCACGTCGATGCCCATCAGCTTGGAAAGCAGGGCATGGATCAGGACCGTACCCGCTGTTGCCAAAAGCACGAAAGCCACGATCGTCAGATCAGCGCCAATCACAGCGCTCAGATCAAGGGATGCGGCGATGCAGAATGTGAAGACATAGATCAGAAACATGCCAGTCGGCTCGGCCATCCTGTTTGCCCGCAGGTAAGGAATGAGAGAGGCAACCAGACCGAAAGTCGTCAGCAGCACGATCACCGTAATCTCAAACTGTGCAAAACTGATGATGGGTGCAAGAACAAGTGAAAGGCCGACACAGATACCCGCCGCGAAAAGAGCGATCATCACCGACACGATCATTTCCTGCCGACCAGGGGCATCCTCCGCTTGATCAGCGACACCATCCTGTCGCGCGGTTGCATCGAATGGCCGCAAGAAGCGACCGAAAACCGGCTTGGCCAGCGTCAACATGAACAGCAGATAAAGCCCTCCGACCGCCGTATCTACGGTGGCAAACAGCGTGAACCGGGCATCCGGGATCGCGAGCGCCACTTTCATTGCGGCAAGGTTCGCGACCCCGCCAGTATACATGCCAACAGCCATGGCAGAGAATTGCTCGCTATCGGAGGTGCCGCGTGCCTGCAGCCAGAAATACAAGACGGTTGCCGTGAAAGAGACAGCCAGTACTGCGCAAAACATGGATAGCAGTGCCTTGCCGGCGATCTTGCCCCAAGCGCGCAAGTCCACCGAGAAAAGCAACAGCGGCAAAGCAAAGACAAGGCTGACCTCCGACAGTGTCTTGCGCGGTCCCTCGGCTGCGTCTGGCAAAAGGTTCGACAAGCCCAGCGATAGCCCAATCGCATAGCAAATCACGATGGCGCCGATTGCGCCTGCCAGTTTGATCCGCTTCGTTGCGAACACAATCAACAGCGGGACAAATATGAACAGAGCAAAAAACAAGATGTCCGACATCTGGTGTCCTCGCGGCTTCTTCGCTTCCGCAGGCTGTCACCGAATGAATATCAGGTAAACGAAAAAGCACCGTCAGGCAAAGTGGTGCGGAATATTCACGCCGCTTGATTGCCGATCAGGTCAAATACTGCTCCCTCAACTCCCGGCGCAGCACTTTGCCTGACAGGGTCACAGGCACTTCATCGACAAATCTGACCAGCTTCGGAATTTTGTAACTGGTCAGGTCCTTGCGACAGGCGGCCAGTATCTGTTCTTCCGTGACGCTGGAAGCTGCGCGGACAATGAAGGCAGCGGGGGCTTCTCCTGTCTTTTCATCGGGAATGCCAACAACACCGACCTGCGCCACATCTGGCAGACGCGAAATTGTATCCTCGATCTCATTCGGTGCAACGTTGAAGCCGGACACGAGGATCATGTCTTTCTTTCGGTCGACGATCTCGATGAAACCATCGGCGTCCACCACGCCGATATCGCCCGAATGAAGCCACCCATCGACGATCGTTTCTGCGGTCGCATCAGGTCGGTTCAAATAGCCTTTCATGAGCGTTGGTCCACGCCCGATCACCTCGCCCGGTTGGCCTTGGGCCACGTCCTTGCCTTCATCATCAACGATACGCACTTCAGTTCCGGGGACTGGAATACCGACTGATCCAAATCGATTGTCATCGACCGGATTGAGCGTCAGCACCCCGGCGCATTCGGTCATGCCGTAACCCTGACAGATCTCTTTGCCGGTCAAGTCTTTGAACTTTTGCGCGACACCTGTGGTCTGTGCGGCACCACCCGACCCGCAGAACCGCAGGTTCTGCACCATTTCCTTCTTGAACCAATCCTCTGTCAGAAGCGCGGCAAACAGCGTGTTGATACCCGAGAACCAGGTCACATCGTGCCTTTCGAAAGCCGCCTTGAGGTTTGACAGGGGCCTCGGACTTGGCACCAGGACACAATGACCGCCGGTACGCAGCCCTGCGATGAAAATCAGGGCAAAGGCGGTGATGTGATAAAGCGGCAAAACCACCAGCGCCGTCTCGCCGCCCGAACGCCTCAAGCTGTTCGTCATCAGCTCCGCCTGATAGGCGTTGGCCAGTATCGCCCTGTGGCTAAGCTCCGCGCCCTTGCTGCGTCCAGTGGTGCCACTTGTGTATTGATAAAGCGCCGTGTCGCTGTGTTTCACATCTGCCGTGTAGCTCGGAATATCGGCCCCTCCAGCGCGGGCGCGACCTGCCGCCAAGGCAGCCGAAAAGGTGATATGTTTCGTTTGCATCGGTGGAATGGCTTTCTTCACCCGCTTCAGGACAAAGTTCAGCAAGGCCCGCTTCAGAGGGGGAAAATACTCAAGCAGGGAAACCGTCACGACCTTGCGCACGGCAGTATTGTTCACCACCTCATCCGCCTTGTCGCCAAACAGGTCGATGATCACCAGCACTTGGGCGCCACTGTCGTTCAGTTGATGCTGCATTTCCGCCGGCGTGTAGAGAGGGTTTACATTGGTCGCGATGCAGCCTGCCTTGGCAATCCCCAAAGATGCCACACCGAACCCGATGCAATTGGCTGTCATCACTGCCACGGTGCCGCCGTGTTCCAGACCCAAGACATCACGCAGGTAGACAGCAAACCACTCCGCCTGCGTGCGCAGGTCCGAAAAGGTGATCGAGGTTTCGGCCCCCGTGGGCAGTATTGTCGTAAGTGCCTTTTGCGTTCCAAAAGTCGCTGCTGACTGATCAATCATTTCAGATATCGTCTGGGCACCCATATTGGCCAGATCGAAATTTCGTGCATCTGTCGAGTAATACTTGCTCCACGGCTGATCGATCATGTTTATCCCCACCCGTTCCTTGTGTCAGGCCACGAAGGCTAACAGGTTTTGCGTCCCGCGTCCCATCGAAAGACCGGATCAAACAGCATTGGAGAATGTCCATATCGAGGCTCATGACACCTGTCTGCTAAACCGATCAATGCGCGTGCTTGCCCCCTCGCGGCGGCTCATTCCTGGCCTCCGTGCCACCAATGCACTTCTTGTTCCGCTGCTCCCGCGCTTCAGCCGACACCCCTTCTCCCATCGGTCCATACCTGTCGCGTTAAAGACGGCCTGAAGCTCGAATGGCACCCAAAACCTGAAAGGCTTGTACCTTTCTGCCTGCTTGGGAGAGAGAATCCGTGCCTCGAATGACACTTTCGTTGATCTGTATCCATGTCCCGTTCAGTGGTGGCGCAGGCTATTGGAGATGCCGCAGAAGGGGACGGTACTCTCCAAGGCTCGCGTTGGAGCCGGGCGCGTCGATCCTCTCGAGGTGCCGAAAAACATAAGGCAAAGGAATTGTCAGCAGGTGGCTATCCATTCAAAGACCGTACAGGAAAGTCAGCGCTCAACAGAAATGGTGCTGCTGGAGAGAATCGAACTCTCGACCTCTCCCTTACCAAGGGAGTGCTCTACCTCTGAGCTACAGCAGCGCCGATGAGCGGGGTGATTAGCGGCTTAAGGGGCGTCGTGCAAGCCTAATCTGGACGCTCCCTGCGCCCTGAGATAGAGAGACACCATGGCATCGCAATCATCTTCCTCAGGGCCACGCAAATCGGATCGGAACCGCGAAGACAGGCTCAAATCCGCGCTGAAGGCCAACATGGCGCGACGCAAGGCCCAAGCGCGTGCGCGGGCAGGGCAGGGCGATGCGCGGACGGCAGTAAAAACAGGTGCCTCAAAGGGCTCCGAGCAGGAAAGCTAAGACATATGGATTCCATTCTGGTCAGGGGCGGTGCACCGCTGTCGGGGCAAATTCCAATCGCGGGGGCGAAAAACGCGTGTCTTACGCTGATGCCCGCCACCTTGCTGAGCGACGAGCCACTGACGTTGACCGGCGCGCCGCGTCTCAGTGACATCCGCACGATGACCCAACTCCTGCAATCGCTCGGCGCAGAGGTGACATCCCTGCAAGACGGTCAGGTGCTGGCCATGTCCAGCCACGCTACGATCAACACCCGCGCTGACTATGACATCGTTCGCAAGATGCGCGCCTCCAACCTTGTGCTCGGCCCGCTCCTCGCGCGTGAGGGCCATGCAGAGGTTTCGCTTCCCGGTGGTTGTGCCATCGGCGCGCGGCCGATGGACATCCACACCGATGGTCTGGAAAAAATGGGCGCGGAAATCGAACTGCGCGACGGCTACCTGCATGCAAAGGCTCAAGGGGGCAAACTCAAGGGCGCTGTGATCGATTTTCCCTTCGCCTCTGTCGGGGCGACGGAAAACATCATGATGGCCGCCACGCTGGCGAAGGGAACGACGGTCATCAACAACGCTGCACGCGAACCTGAAATCGTCGATCTGGCCACCTGCCTGCGTGCCATGGGTGCCCACATCGACGGCGATGGCACGTCATCGATCACCATCGAGGGGGTTGATCGCCTGCATGGTGCGACGCACCGCGTGGTCAGTGACCGGATTGAGCTTGGTACATATATGCTCGCGCCCGCAATCTGCGGGGGTGAGGTGGAATGCCTTGGCGGGCGCATCAACTTGCTGGAAAGCTTTTGCGAAAGACTGGACGCGGCGGGCATCAGCGTGAGCGAAACCAAAACGGGTCTAAAAGTCGCCCGGAAAAACGGCCGCATCCGCGCGGTGGACGTCACGACCGCCCCGTTTCCCGGCTTTCCAACCGATCTGCAAGCCCAGATGATGGCGCTGCTGTGCACAGCCGACGGAACGTCGCACCTTGAGGAGAAAATCTTCGAGAACCGTTTCATGCACGCGCCTGAACTGATCCGCATGGGCGCGGAAATCGAAGTGCACGGCGGCACCGCCACTGTAACGGGGGTTGAGCGCCTGAAAGGTGCGCCTGTCATGGCGACCGACCTGCGCGCTTCGGTCTCTCTGATCCTTGCGGGCCTTGCGGCGGAAGGCGAAACCAAGGTCGCGCGGGTCTACCACCTTGACCGTGGGTACGAACACGTTGTGACGAAGCTCTCTGGCATCGGTGCCGACATTGAACGGATCAAGGACGCATGACCCACGACGCCCGCTTCGAAGACGGCAAGGAAGCGCCGCTGAACCTTGGCGCCATGGATGCCGATGACCTCAAGGTTATTGCGGCACTCGCTCAGGACGCCGTCTTTCCTGCCTCCGAAATGCGCTGGGACCGAAAGGCCGACCGCTTTGTGGTGCTTCTGAACCGCGTGCGCTGGGAAGACGAAGGGCGCGCCCGGCACGGCACCGAACGCGTCCAGTCCCTGCTTGTGTTCAGCAGCGTCCAGAAGGTTGCCAGCCAGGGTGTCCCCCAAGGCGATGCCGACACCATTCTGTCGCTGTTGGATATCACATTTGAACATACCGATGCCCCCTCCGGGCATGTCACGCTGACGCTGGCCGGGGATGGCGCAATCCGCCTTTCCGTCGAAGCGCTTGAAGCCACCCTCAAGGACGTCACGCGCCCCTACAAAGCCCCCTCTGGCAAACGCCCCAGCCACGACACATAACCGCATCCTGCTTCCAAATGGTTCAAAAAACCCCGCCGGAGGCTTGAAATCCCTTTCGGAGCACCGCCCGCCATGCCCACTTTTCTCGACAGCCAGTCTGCGGACTTTGAAGCAGCCTTTACTGACCTTCTTACCGCAAAACGCGAAGACAGCCCGGATGTCGATGCCGTGGTTGCCGATATCATCGCACAGGTACGTGCAGATGGTGATGCCGCCGTCATTTCGCTGACTGAAAAGTTCGACCGGATCAGTCTGACACCCGACACCTTGCGCATCTTTCCCGAGGAGGTCGCGCGTGCCGCAGACGGGGTGGCGCGCGAAGACCGCATGGCGCTTGAGCAGGCAGCGACCCGTATCCGCGACTACCATGCCCGCCAACTTCCTCAGGATGCCAGGTGGACAGATAACGCGGGTGCAACCCTGGGCTGGCGCTGGACACCCGTCTCGGCGGCCGGGCTCTATGTACCCGGTGGCCTTGCCAGCTATCCGTCTTCGGTCTTGATGAACGCGATCCCTGCCAAGGTCGCCGGCGTGTCGCGACTGGCGATGGTTGTGCCGACCCCTGACGGGGTGCTCAATCCGCTTGTGCTGCTGGCCGCTTATCTCTCCGGCGTTGACGAAATCTACCGGATTGGCGGTGCTCAGGCCGTTGCGGCGCTTGCCTACGGCACGGAAACGATCGCGCCTGTCGACAAGATCACCGGTCCCGGCAACGCCTTCGTTGCCGCAGCAAAACGCCGTGTTTTCGGCAAGGTTGGCATCGACATGATCGCAGGACCATCCGAAATCCTCGTCATTGCTGATGCGGACAACGACCCCGACTGGATCGCCCTCGACCTTCTCAGCCAGGCCGAACACGACCCCTCGGCCCAATCCATCCTGATCACCACGGATGCAAGCTTTGGCAAGGCCGTCGCAGCCGCTGTCGACAAACGCCTGCAAACGTTGGCACGCCGCGCTATCGCAGGCGACAGCTGGCGCGACTTCGGCGCGATCATCACCGTGCCTGATCTGGCCGCCGCTGCGGCCCTCAGTGACCGCATCGCGCCGGAACACCTGGAACTTTGCGTCGCTGACCCAGAAGCGCTAAGCCAGCAGATCACCCACGCAGGCGCGATCTTCCTCGGCCAATGGACACCCGAAGCCATCGGTGACTACGTCGGCGGCCCCAACCATGTGCTGCCGACCGCCCGCTCGGCGCGGTTCTCTTCCGGCCTGTCCGTGCTGGATTTCATGAAACGCACCACGTTGGCTTCCATGACCCCCGAGGCCCTGCGCGCGATCGGGCCTGCCGCCGAACGCTTGGCCGCGTCCGAGAGCCTGGAGGCCCACGGCTTGTCTGTGACCGCACGTTTGAACAAGCTAAATCAATGACATGCCTGATGCACAACTGAAAACCCGCCAGATCATCGCCCCTCTGATCATGGGGGTCGCGGTGTATCTGCTCTTCAATGGCTTGGGTACAGGCTCTGCTCCGCTGGCGGCGCTCGCCGGGCTTGCCGTCGCGATCCATATGATCAACAACACTCTGCGCGAGCTTGTTTTTCGGGAATTGGTTGCGCAGTCCGCAGTCGGTCCCAAGGACCTTTTCGCACGGTGCTGCTGGGTGGTGTTCGACGCGATCCTACTATTCGGCATTGTTACCGCTGCAGGTCTGCAGCTCGCTTGGCCCGTCTTCACGGGTTTCGCAACCGGACTTGCGGTGATCCTGCCACTTGCCATGCTTTATGTGACCCGCAATGCACGGGCACCGGAGTCGTCCCAGCCTGGGTTCCCGGTTGATTATTGGGCGCCGCCCGCATTTCTGCTGCTTATGGCGATACTTCTATATGTGGCGCAGACCATGGTGATGTCCGGCGGCAGCCAACCTTTCGTGCATCTGGTGCTTCTAAGCACGATTGGCGCAATTAACCGTTCCGGCGGCCGCCTTGAGGGCCGCGCAATGACCGCCGGATTGGTGTCAGTGGCCGCAACCATCGTTCTGCTGGGTGCCAATTATCTTCAAATCACCTGACGCAGCCTCCCCATTGCTTTGCCATTTGGGGTGACGTATCCCTGCGCCATCTGTTGACCTGTAAAAGCTGCGTTTCCATGTCCCGCATCACCCACATCGCCCTTGATGACGCCAACCTGCCGCCCCCAACGCCCGAGATCGAGCAGGAGCGCAAAGTCGCCGTGTTCGATCTGCTGGAGGACAATACCTTTGTCCTGCCGCGGCGCGAGGATCGGCTGACCCCGCAGGGCCCCTACCACCTTGGCCTGTCGATCCGCGACAAGCGGCTGGTTTTCGACGTTGAGACGGAAAACGCTGAAAAGGCTGCAGAATTTCATCTGTCGCTGGGCCCGTTCCGCCAGGTTGTGAAGGACTACTTCCAGATCTGCGAAAGCTACTTCGATGCGGTCAAGAAACTGCCACCCTCGCAGATCGAAACCATCGACATGGCACGCCGCGGTATCCACAACGAAGGCAGCCGGGTGCTGCAGGAACGGCTGGAAGGCAAGGCCGAAGTCGATGAAGACACCGCCCGTCGCCTGTTCACCCTGATCTGCGTCCTGCACTTCGGCGGCTGAATGGCAGATCAACTCCCCCAATCGGTGCTTTTTTGCTGCGACCACAATGCCGTGCGCTCACCGATGGCAGAGGGGCTGATGAAGAAGTTCTATGGCACCGAAGTCTACGTGCAATCGGTCGGCGTGAAAAACGATCTGGAGATTGACGGCTTTTCGATCGCCGTCTGCAAGGAGATGGACGTGGAACTTTCGCGTCACCGCTCCCGCAGTTTTGATGAAATGGAACAATGGGGCGACGATCTGAGCTCTTTCGATCTGGTCATTGCCCTGTCCCCCGCCAGCCAGCGCCGGGCGCTGGAACTGACGCGGTTCTTCCATCTTGATGTGGAATACTGGCCCATCCTTGATCCCACGGGCCTTGGGGAAACCCGCGAGACCAAACTGGTACAATTCCGCGCCGCCCGCGACCAGATCGCGGACCGTCTGAAGGACCGTTTCGGCCCGCCGACGCAGGAAGACGCGAAATGAATGGAGCGATTCCGCAGGAGATCCAGGCGGGAAGTTTAGGCGACGCTCACCTGCATGGCCCCTTTGAAGTACAATAAAGCCAACGACTTGCGGGAAAATATCCCGTCCCGAAAACCGATTGCCCCTTTGACCCTTTTCAAAGACGTCACCCCCGCGTCAGGTGTCCTTGCAAAGCCGCGCAGCCTCTTGCCCGAAGGCTTTCCATTCCTTCCAGAACCGCTCATTACCGGCGGAATCCGACTGGCGGATTTCCTGCAGCCGTGCCGGGTTCGTCCACAAGGATGCCCCGCGCCGCTGATCGCCTGCCGACAATGATCTGTCTGCCACCGCCTGCACGCACCCGCACCGTGCGCGGCTTGCCGCCTTGCGTCCGTCGGCCTGACAGGCCTGCTGAAGGGGGCCGTTGGCGAACAGATAAGGCGAAGGCGTAAAGCCTCCACGCGGAATGGGCGTGCTGTTGCCGCCGCCACAGGCGGTCAGGCCTGCAAGGGCCACAATGGCGATTGTCATACGGATCATATCTCTGCCTCATCACTACGGACCGTTGGGGTCGCTTGTTAAGGTCGAATATGCCTGAAACGGGCAGGCGGGGCAATTCACGGTTGAGTTTGCCAAGCCTCTTTGGAAGCGCCCCAAACCATTCCCTGCGACCATCTTGAACGCTGCGCCATATCCCATTGACCAAACCGGGTTTCCGCATCATATCCCCCTACATGACACCACTATCCCACATCCGCAATTTCTCCATCGTCGCGCATATCGACCACGGGAAATCCACGCTCGCTGACCGTCTGATCCAGTCCACCAACACCGTGGCGGATCGCGACATGAAGGAGCAGATGCTCGACTCCATGGACATCGAGCGGGAGCGCGGGATCACCATCAAGGCACAGACCGTGCGGATCAACTACACCGCGCAGAATGGGGAAGAATACGTTCTCAATCTGATCGACACGCCTGGTCACGTGGACTTCGCCTATGAAGTTTCCCGTTCCATGCGCGCCGTCGAAGGCTCGCTCTTGGTGGTGGACAGCACACAAGGGGTCGAGGCGCAGACGCTGGCCAACGTGTACCACGCGATTGATGCCGACCACGAAATCGTCCCTGTCCTGAACAAGATCGACCTGCCTGCCTCTGATTGCGACCGCGTCGCCGAACAGATCGAAGACGTCATCGGCATTGATGCCTCGGGCGCCATTCAGGTTTCCGCCAAGACCGGGCAGGGCATCATGGAAACCCTTGAATCCATTGTCCAGAACCTGCCCGCCCCCAAGGGCGACCGCGACGCGCCGCTGAAGGCCATGCTGGTGGACAGCTGGTACGACAGCTACCTTGGCGTGATCGTTCTGGTGCGCATCATGGACGGCGTCCTGAAAAAGGGCGACCGCATCCGCATGCTCTCCAACAACACGACCCACCATGTGGACCGCATCGGTGTGTTCCGCCCCGAAATGACGGTGATCGACGAACTTGGCCCCGGTGAGATCGGCTTTCTCACCGCCTCCATCAAGCAGGTCCGCGACACCCGCGTGGGTGACACGATCACGCATGAGAAAAAGGGTTGCGACGTCGCACTGCCCGGCTTCAAACCATCCCAGCCGGTGGTCTTCTGTGGCCTCTTCCCGGTGGACAGCGCCGAATTCGAAGACCTCCGCGACGCCATTGAAAAACTCGCCCTGAATGACGCCAGCTTCTCCTTCGAGATGGAAACATCCGCCGCGCTCGGCTTTGGCTTCCGCTGTGGCTTCCTTGGTCTGCTGCACCTCGAAGTGATCCGCGACCGGATTGAGCGGGAATACAACATCGAACTGATCACCACCGCGCCTTCGGTAATCTACCACATCCACCACAAGGACGGCACCAAGCAGGAGTTGCACAACCCTGCCGACATGCCTGACATGACGCTGATCGACCACCTGGAAGAACCCCGGATCAAGGCGACGATCCTTGTGCCCGACGACTACCTCGGCGATGTGCTGAAACTCTGCCAGGACCGTCGTGGCATACAGGAGGACCTCACCTACGCCGGCTCCCGCGCGATGGTCGTTTATGACCTGCCGCTGAACGAAGTGGTGTTCGACTTCTACGACCGGCTGAAATCGGTGACCAAGGGCTACGCGTCCTTCGATTATCAGATGATCGGCTATCGGGAGGACAATCTGGTGAAGATGTCGATCCTGGTGAACGATGAACCTGTCGACGCCCTCTCCACCATGGTCCACCGCGACCGGGCAGAGGCGCGCGGCCGTGCGATGGTCGAAAAGCTAAAGGACCTGATCCCCCGTCACATGTTCAAGATCCCCATTCAGGCGGCCATTGGCGGGAAAGTGATTGCGCGCGAGACGTTGAGTGCCATGCGCAAGGACGTGACGGCGAAGTGTTACGGTGGGGACGCGACGCGCAAGCGCAAGCTGCTGGACAAGCAGAAGGCGGGCAAGAAGAAGATGCGCCAGTTCGGCAAGGTGGATATTCCTCAGGAGGCGTTTATCAGCGCTCTAAAAATGGACGGCTAAGCCGTTCATTCTTAGAGCGACGGCGGGAGGCAGCGTATTGCGCAGCAATGCGCGTTCCCGCACGGTGAGATGGGGCGGTTTGGGTGAGGTGATGGATGGGTGATAGTGAACGGCGAAATGTAATTGTCGTCGGAGCAGGTGCTAGCCAAGAATTTGGTTTGCCAACGGGGGCGCAACTTGCTGAGATCCTCCAATCTGATCTAAACTACCTGTTTGACGACTTCGGAACTCTGCGTGGAAGTAGTGGAGATTCACACCTTACGCGGGCACTTAAACAGTTCTCTATAGAGTGTGAAGTCAGGCCCGAAGTTTTGATGAATATTGGCGCACAGATTAGCAGGAACATGATCCTAGCGCCTTCGATTGATAATTACCTCGATACTCATCGGACAAACCCAGAGTTAGTAAGTGTTGGAAAGATTGCGATTGCAAATGCTATTGCTAAAGCAGAACGCTCTAGCAGCCTTAATATAGATACTTCAAATACCAGAAACAGGGTCAACTTTCACCGAACACTGGATAGTTGGGTTGCCGTCTTCTTTAAAATCTGTGCTACCAAAAGAGATTTTGAGGCGTTTGTTCGCACGCTTTTAAACACCACCTTCGTATCGTTTAACTATGACCGCTGTGTTAAGCAGTTCTTTCTAAACGCTGCGATAAGCTACTTTGATTTGGACAACGTCGGAGCAAACCGTGTTTCAGATGCCATTGAAGTACTACATCCTTACGGTTCGATTGGTGAAATAGAGATTGAATTCGATCGAACGAAAGGTTTTGGATTTGAACCTTACCCGAGCCATATCATCGCCGCCTCGAAGAGAATTCGAACATTTACAGAGGGAGTATCTGATAATCTCATTTCTAACACGATTCGAAAAACTGTTGGAAATGCTGAGGTTCTAATTTTTTTGGGGTTCTCTTTCATCGACATTAATATGCAAGCTATTGTTCCAAAGAATGGAAATGCCCAAAGGATCTTGGCGACTGCTAAGGGTAGGTCAAATGATACAAAGTCTCGCCTCCAGTCCCAACTCGCAACCCAATTCACGAGATCGGGTTCTACAGCAGACGTGGAAATGTTTGATGGGAAGTGCTTTGAGCTATTCTACGAATTTGATCACTTTTTGATAAACTCACAACCTTAATTTAGACTTTTTGGATCATCCTTTGCCCGAGAATGGACCGTAGGGTGTGCGCTCTGCGCGCACCATTCCCACTCCATCCCACCGCCTCCTCCACCCGTCGAACCCGCCCAACGGTGCGCGGGAACCGCACACCCTACGTCGCAAAACCCGGCGACGATCCTTTGCGCTGATCTCCAATCCTCCCCTTCCAACCCCCTCACCCCAAACACAAAACCCAACTTATCCACAGCCAAAACCCCAACAAATCCAACACCTTATCCACAAGAAATTTCCCAAAACCCTAACAAAACCCTTGCCGACTCACCCCTTCACCCTCCACCTTCAACCCATCGCAGCGGTTCCTCGGAACCAATGCGGGAACGCAGCAGACCCGGGCGCACACGGGCACAGGTGGACTGATCCTAGATTGAGCCATCGGTGTAACGGGCGAACGGATGCAGTCAGATCGTGTGGGGGTGAAAGCCTCGTGACGAAAAGGCGGTATCTTGAGGAATGTTGTGGGTCAGGCAGGGCCTTCGGGTTGTGTCGGATCAAGCGGCGGACTGGAAACAGGGCGGCGCGGCGGAAGGCGGTAACGCAGATCGCGGGGTTACGGAAACGGATCTCCGAACGCTCAGGATCGCAAGATCAGGGGCAGTTGCAGGTCTTCGGATTTGTGACATGTGGCAGCCTTCGGGTTTGTCACGTCTGGGTCACCGGCGGAATCCTCGGAAACCGCACGGAACACAGGGAAGACGTCAGGATGGGTTTCGGCCCGATGCAAAGACCGCGTCTGAGCACCTGACGTCTTTTTCCTGTTCCGGGACCTGATTTTCACAACACTAAGCCACGAAAAAGACCCGGAAGATTGATCCTCCGGGCCCCTCAACGTCAGTTGATGCTGTGCCGCGTCTTTATGCACCTGTACTTCGCGGATACACACAACAGATGGATCGCGCAACAACATATCGCGGTTCATCCGAATACGACCCAAGATCAGGGGTGCGCTGTGGCCCATCTGCCGCGCTTGCAGGTCGGTCGGATCGCGCGCCGGACTTACCGCGCGCCCCGCACCGTTGCCGGGATCGCGCCGCCCGCCAGAAGCTCTGACAGAACCGCGCGGGTGAACGCCCAGATGTCCGCGTCATGAACCAGGTGATGGGTCAGTATCCCAAGCGGTTCCGTCGCATCCGTTCGCCCGGCCCGGCGGTCCTGCAACAGGGCAACCAGCGCGGATATCAATTGATCCGCAGGGACCACCCCCCCGCCGCCGCGCCAATAGATCGGGTCAAGATGCGTGTTGATCTGAACCAGCCCGGGCATGGGGCAGGCCGCATTGCGCGGTGTGAACGTCGACACCCCCGCATACCCCGCCGCAGGCAGGGCAGAGACAACGCTTGCGTCAATCCGGTTCCAGGGGGGCACGAAGAACATATCGTTTTCAAAGGCTAACAGATCTTTCAGCCGTGCATACGCCATGGCAAGCTCGGGTGTTGCGGTCTCTCTCGGATGACCGAACTCCGCTTTCTTCTTCCCTTCGGGTGCGTGGTTTTGATGCGCCCAACCGTGCACCATCGGCACCACCCGCGGCTGTTTTTTCAGCAGGTCCGCAAGGCTGGAATCCGCCATCACCGGGATGATCGCAAGATGCAGCGGCACCTGCAATTCATCGGACAGCCCGATCAATCGCTCCAAAGCAGCGGTCGCCGAAACCGCGTCGTCATCCCGCCACCAAATCGGGAGGTGACGCGCCTGCCTGCGCCAGACGGCCAATTCCGCGCGCAGTTCTGTCCAGTCAATGACCACCCCGCGCCCCCCACATCTTACTCATGATCTCCACTGTACGGTTTGCCCCGTCCATACCCATGCGAAGTGGCGCGCGTTTTGGGCCGCTTTGAACATCTTCCAGGGCTTTCAAGAGCGTACTGGCGGACAAATCCGCGTTCCGCACCAAGGTGATGGCATTCTGTTCCGCCAAAGCCTTCGCGCGAATGCCCTGCTCCACCTCGTTGCCCGCATCGAAAGGCACAAAGACCGCAGGCACACCGCTTTGCAGCACGTCCAATGCGGTGTTGTACCCGCACATGCTGACCGATGCCGCCGCGTGGGTCAGCATCTGCCTGAAGTCACGTCGTGCGGGTTCGATGATGACATTCGACGGTGCTTTCACTTGCATCTCTGCGGCACGCCTTTGCGCGTCTGCCCCGCCCATCAGCAGGCGCCACTGCTTCCCGTTTTGCGTGGCCGCTTCCAGCGCGCTTGCAAAGATATGTCCCCCGACCTCGCCTCCGCCCGCGCTCACGATGATTTCATCCTGGCCCAGACCGTCTGGATGACGACCCGCCGCCGCAGGGGCAACGAAACCGGTGTAGCGCAGTTTGGTCTCGATTGCCTCACTTACGGGCCAGCTCAGCTCCAACGGTGTGAGGTTGGGATCGGCATGCACCAGAATAAGGTCGTAGTAAGTCTCGATCATTCGATCGGCGAGGGCGGCCTTTTCCGGCTTCGAAGGCGGCGCAAGTATGTCGCGGATCGAACTGGCGATGAGCGGCGGATCAGCTCTGGCCCGTGCAGCCTCCAAAAGGGCCACGAATTCATCCTTCAACTGACGCCGCCCGAAGGGAAACAGCTCCGTGATGATGACATCCGGATCCATACGGTCAAGTATGGAAAGCAGTATTTCCTTTCGCTCGCGCATTCTATCAGGTGTTATCACGTTCCCTTGCTCATCCAGCAAAACACTGAAATCCGTGCCATTCGATTGGACAGGCGGCAGTTGAAGGATGTCGATCCCGGCACGTTCCAGATGCCTTACAGGCCTGCCGCCGGACACCAGAGCGACCTTATGCCCGTGAGCCGAAAAGGCGCTGGCGAGGGTCATGGCGCGGGCAAGATGGCCCGTCCCAAGCAGATGTGTGACGGTGATAAGGACCTTCACGATCGTGGCTCCAACCGCACTGGTTCTGCCTGCAGTTGCCAAGCTCCGTCTCGTATTTCAATGACGAACAGCCTGTTGCGCTTGATCCGGAAGGGGGGTGGGCCATCGAACGACCAACCTGTCGCATGGGCCAACAGGACCCGCATGATCCCGATGTGACAAACGGCGATATTATCGCCCTGAAGCTCTGAAACCCAAGGTAACAGACGCTGCCGTATGGTTTTAGGGCTTTCGCCGTTTGGTGGGCTGAAATGCCATCCCCAATATTCAATGTCTCGAAATCCGCTGTCGGCATCGGTGCGCAGATCCTTGCCATGCAGACCTTCCCAATCGCCCCAGTCCATTTCAATCAGGGCGGGGTGAACCCGGGGTTTTCGACCGGCGATCAATTCTGCCGTATCATGCGCGCGGGCAAGCGGACTTGACCACAGCGTCGCCTGGTCCCAAGGCGCCGGTATGCGCTGACCGGCAAGCTCTGCCCGTGCATCTTGGTCCAGCGGGATGTCGGTACGGCCCTGGATCCGGCCCATTCTATTCCATTCCGTGTGCCCGTGGCGGAGCAGGGCGAGCCTTGTCATTGTGCAATCCCCAAGGCTTCAAATCCTTTTTGCAACTGGGCGGCGGCAGAAGCCAAAAGATGGTGCTGTGCGACATATGCCCGTGCCGCATCTCCGACCTCACGACGTTTGACGCCGCTTGTCAAAAGCGGAAGGAGCATCGCGGACAATCCGGCAGCCCCGCTTTCCACGGTCGGATAATCACCCGGAACAAGCACATCGCAAACACCGGGTCTGTTCTGTGCAACAACCGCAAGGCCATGTGCCTGGGCTTCGAGGTAAGTTAGCCCAAACGCTTCGTTAACGCCTGGCCAAAACAGGAGCCCCGCATCCCGATATGCCCGGGCGACCTCTTCGGGCGGGAGCAGGCCTTGAAAACGAACGGCGTCCCGGAACGGTGCCATCATCCGCTCTATTTCCGGCTTTGTCTTTCCGTCACCGACGATATCAAGCTGCCAAATTCCGATAGGTAAAAGAGCAAGCGTTTGCGCGATCAGCTGATACGATGCCAGCTTGTCGCCCGGGCGCATCATGCCCACCGCAAGCATGGACCCGGATCTGTCACCCGCGCTTGGCAAGGTGGTGTAAGGCAGGAATGGTGGCAACGGTACCAGCTGTTGTCCATCAGGGGCATCGCGTTTCAGGGCTTCTGCATCCCTTTGCGTGAAGTAGAATATCAGGTCGGCCGCATCTGCCGCCGCTTCGGCGGCGTGGGCGAACGATGACCAGGGTCCCTGAAGCCTTTTGCGTGCGCGGGTCGATTCAATCTGCACATATGGAATGCCCAGCGTTTCGCAGACCTCGGGACCAAGCAGATCAGGGGCCTTGTAATAGTTATGATAGGTGACCCATGCAGACCATTTCTCGGTCTTTCCCTTCGCGATCAGATCGGGGATCTGCGCCTTGGCCCTTGCGTGAATGTCGGATTGCCGTTGCGTGTCGCCTGTGCCGTCCCGGCTGCGCAGGGTGCTGGCAAGACTGACCTGCGCGCCCATTTCGGACAGCGCCTTGATCAAGGCGCGGGCCATTTCCCGGTCACCGGAAGGATTCCCGTGATCGGGCGGCTTCAGGGGTGCGTAAAACGCCAGCCGCATCAGGCCGAACGCGCAAGCATGGCGTCGATGCGCGCCTTCAAATGCGTGATACCGGGTTGCATCAGGAAATGCTCCGTCAACCGTTCATGCGCGGCTTTGGCAAGGCGCGGTCCCATCGCGGGATCATCTGCAAACCGCTGCATTATGCCTGCAAGTGACTGGGGTGCATCATCGGACAAGATCCCGTGGACACCATTCTCGACAAACTCAGGTATGGCCGAAACGGGGGTCGAAAGGATCGGCAACATCTGGCTTGCGGCTTCCATCAGGACATTCGGCAGCCCGTCACGGTCGCCGTCCGACGCGATACGGGAGGGCAGGACAAACAGGTCTGCCGTGCGCATCGCGCTGATGACCTCGGGCTGATCGCACGCACCGCGCCATGTGATGCGGTTGGCAATGCCAAGGCCTTCGGCACGTGCGCGCATTTCAGCGTCAAGCGCGCCGCCGCCGATGTGCGTCCAGTGCCAGTCCAACGTGTCCGGAAGCAGGGCAAGCGCATCAATCAGATTGTCGAACCCCTTCTTCTCCACCAGTCGACCGACGGACATCATGCGCAGTGGGGCAGTCCTGTCGCGTGGCTTTCGGGTGGGCGGTGCCGGAAAACGGTCAAGGTCCAACCCGTGATAAATCAGATCAACGCGCGTGGGATCATCGGCCAGACCCCGCAGATGCTGCGCCCCGAAGTCGGTGCAGGTCGCGCCGAAATGGGCACCATGCTGGGCGGTGGACAGTTTCTCGCGCAACTCCCATTCGGGTGAGGTCCAGATATCCTTCGCATGTGCTGAAAAGGACCATGGCAAACCACGCATGATGGCGGCGTACCGCGCGACAGATGAAGGGGTGTGCAGAAAATGGGCATAGATCCCGCGCGTACCCGCAGGCATCTCCGTTGCCATCACGCAAGCCTGTCCCCAGCGGCGGCGGCGGTTGGGCGTATCATCCCGTGCAAGATCTTCCGAATAGATCTCTGCGGCCTTGTCAAATCCGGGAAGGTCAGCCGCCGCGCCCATCGCGTGTGCAACGCGCCGCGGCTGATCCCGGAGGTATTCGGGCAGATATCTGACCTTTGCGCGCATGCGATCATGCAAGGGATGGGTCTTTTTGTCTGTCGGATGTCGCAGCGACCATAATTCAAACTCCAGCCCTGCTTGCTCAAGCGCGACAAGTTCCTGCGCGATAAAGGTTTCCGACAAGCGCGGCCAACCCTTGAGGACCACGGCAAGCGGGGGGGCGTTGCTCATGCATGCGCCTCCCAGCGCATCAGGGCGCGCGCGCGTTCAACCACAACATCAAGACCATCAAGATACCCGTCCGCACCGGCCTGCGAGGGGCTGGGTTGATCCTTCAGCGCGCGAATTGCACCAATCATGGATTGTGGTGTCATGCCATCGCGGGTTTCGTCCAGCATCCGCACAAGACCCAATTGTTCGGCCCGACTTGCCCTGATCCATTGTTCAAGCCGCGGCTTTGTTCGCGGCACGATCACGGCCGGTTTGTCGAAAGACAATACTTCGCAAAAGGTATTGTATCCGCCCATGCAGATAACGCCCTCAGCCCCTTCGAACAAACCCTCGATCCGGCTGTCAAAGCCAAGGGCTGTCACCCTGCCACCCAACTTGGCAACGCGGGCATCAAAACCTTCGCGCACTTCGGCGGACAAGAAGGGGCCATAGATCAACACGGCGTTCGGGCCCAGTGTCGGGTCGGCCTCATAGGCGTCAAGCACAAGCGATACCATCGCTGCGCCGTCCCCGCCGCCACCTGCTGTCACCAGAATGTAGGGGCTGTCGGGCGTTTCGACGACATCCGTTACGCTGCGCCGCAGATAGCCGGTCCAGTACATCCGTGCGCGTGTGGCCTCATTCACGTTCAGGCCCTCAGTGGGATCATAGACATCCTGCACACCGTAGACCCAAATCTCATCGTAGTATTTTTCCATCGCCGTGAGGGCCCCTTTGCGGTCCCACTCCGCAGACAGGGCTTCTGGTTCGTCCAGCACGTCACGCAACCCAAGCACTGCACGTGTGCGTCCCCGCATCCGCACGTATTCAAGGGTGGGAAGCAGTTCGCCGCGAAAGCCCGTGGGCTCCTTGTCGACGATCAGCAGATCAGGGTCAAAACGCTCCACCGCGCTTTGTATCAAACCGGCCCGCAATGACGTGGTATCATCAATCCCCATCGCAAGCGTCTTGCTGGCGTAACTGCCGTCAGGCAGCTTGGTGACGCCGGGCAGTCGAATGTGATCGACCCTGGGAGGAAAGGCAAAACGCCCTGCCACGGGGGAACCCGTCAATATGAGGGATGAGCATTTCTCGTCATCGGCCGTGATCGCTGTTGCCAGTGCACGGGATCGTCGCAAATGACCAAGCCCGAATGTGTCGTGGCTGTAAAACATGATCCGACGTGCCGCCCGACGCGCCCGACTGATGCGAGGTTCGCGGTATCCCATAATAAACTTCCCACCGAAGTCCCGGAACCACAGGTCGGTTCCGGACTTTCCAAAAATTCCTTTAAAGTCATAAAGCACCGGGCCCCGTTTCCCATAGACCCCGATGGCTGAACTCCCAGCTTCAATGAGCGCGCGATGCTCAACGGCCACAATTATGGCGCCATGCCCATTGTCCGCGCGCTCCGATACCAATCACGGACATGTTTTGAAACACGCTTTGTGTGACAGCGACGTCCATATGATCTGCGATTCATCTCCCGCCCGTGGTGACCTGAACATCAGATACACGGGCGTACCGCCTATACGCCAGATAAGAAGGAACGGCGCGGATACAATGCATGCATAAAAGGCAACGCCTGTGTGGCCCGTGGTTTCACCTGATCCGTGCCGCCGTGCAAACCTTTCGGGAAACGCTGATAACAGCTGTTAACTGCGCGGGTCGTGGCGGACCGGCATGACGAGTGGACTTGAGCACGTCGCCGGAAAGGATGCTTGCAAAACACTGGACAGCTCTTTGCGGTGCCGTGATCCCTTTGATTGCATTGATGACTATGCTGGCATAGCGTGACACCGGACCATTCGTGCTCGGCGAGGCCCTATGCGCACCTTGATTTTGCTATGTTTTTTGCTGGGCTTCGTGCTTGTTGGCAGTGCGCCGCCGGTATTCGCGCAGGGCACGATTGGCTTTGGAACCGCCCAGGACGCGGAACCGTCGGACACCACCGCGGATATCGAGGAGATCCTGCGCCGCGCTGATGACAACCAACTGCGCGTCATCGTTATTGACCGCGACGGTAACGTCATTACCCAAAGCGCCCAAAGCGTCGAGGCACCGCCCGAACCAGAGGGTGAGACCCACTCCGCGTTGATGGTAATGCAGGAACGTGCGGTCAAATTCCGCAGCATGTTGATCGAGCGGCTTTTGGACCTGCCCGTGGCAATCAACGAGGTGCTCTATATCCTTCGTGCTGCAAGCCCCGATGGCACATTGTGGGCGTTTGGCCGGGCTCTGCTGTTAAGCTTGCTCTTGTTTGCCGCCGGCTACGCGGTTGAACGTCAGATATACGCCAAGCGCATGGCAAAACGGTTCGTGCAGGCCCGTATCCAATCCGACCCGCAAGGGTATTACGAAAAGATGCCCTTCCTCGTGTTCCGGTTCGTGATGGGCGTCATCGGTATTCTGGTATCCATGACCGTGGCCTATGTGCTGGGTGCGATCATCTTCGGTCCGCTTGAAGATTCCGCCATGCAGTTCACGGTGACGCTGATCAATATTGGTTATTTTACCTGCCGCTTCGTTGCGGGATTGTGGCGGATGATACTGTCACCCTACCTGTCCCAATACCGTATTCCGAAGTTCAGCGACCGGGACGCAAACCGCCTGCACCGTTGGCTGTGGGGGCTGGCCACGTTCGAGATTTGCGCCATTCTGCTGGGGGCTTGGATTGCTGAACTGGGCCTGAATTACGATGCCTACGCCTTTATGGCGGCCGTGCTGTCAGGGGTGATCGTGCTTCTGAATATCGTTCTGGTGCTGGTCAACGGACGCGCAATCAGCGGGGCGCTGCGCGGGGGTAAACCACTGGCGGAATGCAGCTTTGCCACGCGAATGCTGTCGACACTCTGGGCACCGGTCGTGATCCTTTACGTGCTTTTTGCCTGGGTCTCGCTGACCTATGATCTGGTGTTGGAGAACCCGTCTTCGGTGCCGCTGATCGCGGGTGCGTATGGCATTCTGATCTCCATCATTGTCGTGTTTGGTGTGATCAATTACCTGATCGAACGCAGCTTTGCGCGCGCACGCGCGCTCCGTCGTCTCAACAGTATCCGGCAGGAGCGGCAGGCACAGGCTGCCGCATTGGCTGAAGCGGCACGTCTGGCCCAGGAAGATGCCACCACGGACCACGTCGAAGATACCGAACGGCTTGAAGCCGCGCTGGAGGAAACGCAGGCCGCCGAAAGCGCTCAGGCTCAGGCAAGCGGTCTTGTACCACACGGAGAGATGAACAGCTTTGAAGCGCTTGCACGTCGCGTTGCCGGTATTCTGGCGTTTGTGGCCGGCACCTATGCGTTCTTCTATATCTGGGACAACGATGGCGCGCGCATGGTGGAAAGCTATGCCGACAGATTGCTCGACATCATGGTGATCCTGTTCATCGGATATGTTGTCTATCACGCCTTCCGCATCTGGATTGATACCAAGATCGCTGAAGAAGTCGGCGACCAGCCGGATATGCAACTGGGTGACGAGGGCGGCGGAACTTCCGCGTCCCGACTGGCTACGCTGCTGCCGCTGTTTCGGAATTTCGTGCTGATCGTCGTGGTCGTGTCGGTGGTGCTTGTGATCCTGATGCAGATCGGGATCAACGTGGGTCCGCTGTTTGCAGGTGCGGGCATCGTCGGCGTGGCGATCGGTTTCGGCTCTCAGGCCCTTGTGCGGGATATTTTCGCCGGTGCCTTCTTTCTGTTCGACGATGCGTTTCGCAAGGGCGAATATCTGGATGTCGGCGGGGTAAAGGGCACGGTTGAAAAGATCTCCGTACGATCGTTCCAGCTGCGTCATCATTTGGGGTATCTGCATACCATTCCATTCGGTGAATTGCAGGTCATGACCAATTTCTCCCGTGACTGGGTGATGATGAAGCTGCCCTTGCGCGTGACCTATGACACGGACGTGGAGAAAGTCCGCAAGCTGATCAAGAAGCTGGGGCAGGACCTGCTGCTTGATCCGGAGATCGGAGAGGACTTCATCCAGCCGCTCAAATCCCAGGGTGTGATCGAGATGCAGGACAGCGCCATGATCATCCGGGTCAAGTTCATGACCAAACCGGGCGATCAATGGGTCATCCGAAAGCGGATTTACGCCGAAATCCGCGCCCTGTTTGAGCGCGAAGGGATCAAGTTCGCCCACCGGGAAGTGACGGTTCGGTTGGCTGATGGTAACGTCGAAGACCTTGCAGACGCTGAGAAAAAAGCGGTTACCGCCGCTGCACAGGCAGCGATCGAAGAAGAGGAAACATCCGCTGATGGCGAACGGGAGGCAGACGACCGGTAAGTTGAAAGGTGCGGCACTGTGGCTATCTGTCTCATAGCCCGAACGATACGCAGGAGACCGAGATGCGCCCCACCCGACGAACGTTCATTGCGTGTACAGCCGCCGCTGGCACGATCACCTTGCTGCCCTATTCGGCCCGCGCCGCAGCACACGCAAGCGACACATTCGAAACCGCGACAGGCCCGATCACGGTGCATCCCGTCTCCCATGCATCATTCGTGATGGAGACGCCGAAGGGGACCATTTACGTCGATCCTGTGGGCGACCCGGCCAAACATGCCGAATTTCCGTCTGCGGATCTTGTGTTGATCACCCACGAACACGGCGATCACTACAATGAGGAAACCCTGCAGGCGATTGTGCAGGACGGCACACAGATCATCACCAATCCGGCGGTCTTCAGCATGCTTTCCGAGGGTCTCAGGCCAAAAGCGGGTGAAGTGGCGAATGGCGATGTCGCCACCTTTGCCGATATGAATATCGAGGCGATCCCGGCCTATAACATCACCGAAGAACGTCTGAAGTTTCATCCGGAGGGGCGCGACAACGGGTATGTGCTCAACTTCGAAGGCTTCCGGATCTACATTTCCGGGGATACCGAAGACACGCCTGAGATGCGGGGGCTTCAGGACATCGACCTGGCGTTTGTCTGCATGAACCTGCCCTTCACGATGGACGCCAATGCGGCAGCCTCCGCAGTGTCGGAATTCGCACCGTCCTTTGTATATCCTTACCATTATCGGGGGCGCGATGGCGGCACGCAGGACCCGGAGAGTTTTGCCAAGCGGCTGGGCACAGATGCAATCGAAGTGAAGATGGGCAAGTGGTACGGCTGAGAAATGGATCGAATGCCCTTTGAGGGCATCCGACCCATACGAGAGGCTCTGCCTCTCGCGCTCTCCGCGGGATTTTCAGCCAAAAAGAGGGGCAACCGGGGCGCTTGAGCGATCAGGACTTGTAAGGGTCCAGCGAGGCGCGCAAGCCATCGCCGAGGAAATTGAACGCCAGCACCACGATGATGATCGGCAGCATGGGGATCGCGGTCCACCAGTATATTTCGATACTGGCGAGGTTTTGGGCATCGTTCAGCATCACCCCCCAGCTGACCGCAGGCGCGCGCAGCCCGAGGCCGAGGAAGCTGAGGGCCGTTTCCCCAAGGATCATCGCCGGGATCGACAGCGTCGCACTGGCGATGAGGTGGGACATGAAGTTGGGCAGCAGGTGCCTGCGGATCACCCGGGATGGCTTGGCCCCCATCATCTCCGCTGCTTTCACGAATTCTTCTTCGCGCAGGGACAGGAATTTCGAACGCACCGCACGAGCCAGGCCGGGCCAGTCGAGGACCCCTAGAATAATCGAGATGATGAAGAAAACCGCCACCGGTCCCCAGTTTGAAGGCACCGCCGCCGACAGCGCCAGCCAAAGTGGCAGTTCAGGCAGGGAGCGCAGAATTTCGATGGCCCGGTTGATGATCCAATCCGTCGTGCCGCCGAAATAGCCGGCCATCGCGCCGAAGGTGATGCCGAGCAGAAATGAGACCGTGATCCCGATCAGGCCAACGGTCAGGGAAAGCTGCGCGCCATAGAGAATGCGGCTGAAGACATCCCTGCCCAAGCGGTCCGACCCCCAAAGAAACACGGTCGCGCCCTCCGGGGCGCAGAACAGATGTGTGTCCGAGGTGATCAGGCCAAAAAGCTTGTAGTCATCGCCGTTGCAAAAGAATTTCAGCGGCATCGGTGTGGTTTCATCCGTGGTGTAGGTCCAACGGAAGTTGACCAGATCCGCCGTGGCGGTAATGGGATAGACGTACGGGCCTACAAATGCGCCTTCATGCCAGACGTTCACGGACTGCGGCGGGGCATAGAGGTAGTCGGCGCTGCGTTCGTTCGGGGTGTAGGGGGCAATAAACCCCGCGATGGGCAGGACGAGGTAGCAGATCAGCAAGAACAGACCCGAGATGAGGGCCAGCCTGTGACGCCGGAACTTGCGCCAGGTCAGAAGCCATCCGGGCGCGTCCATATCGCTCCGCTCTGGCGCGCTGATGTCTGTGGCTTCGGACCATGGTTCTATGTCGACATAGCGGTTGTCGGGTTGAATGCTCATCCGCCCCGTGCCCCGTAACGGATGCGCGGGTCAAGCAGCACCAGCAGCAAGTCGGATATCATCGTGCCAATCAGCGTGAGCAGGGCCACGAACATCAGAATGAAAGCGGCAAGGAACTGGTCCTGCGATTTCAGCGCGGTCAGAAGGGAGGGACCGATGGTCTGCAATCCCAGCACCACGGAGACGAGGACAGAGCCGGACACCATGGCGGGCAGCAGGTTTCCGATATCGGCAACGAAGGGGTTGAACGCCATCCGGAGGGGGTATTTGGTCAGCAGGCGTGCGGGTGCCATGCCTTTGGCACGGGCGGTTTCCACGTAGGGTTTGCTTAGCTCATCCAGCATGTTTGCGCGCAAGCGCTGCATCATCGCGGCCGCGCCGGACGTACCAATGACAAAGGTCGGAATGATCAGGTGGAGGAGGATCGATTTAACCTTCGGCCATGACATCGGCTCGCCTTCGTAGATGGGGTCCATCAGGCCGCCGATCGGTAGATCGAAGTACTTGTGCCCGTAGTAGAACAGGATCAAAGCCAGCAGGAAGTTCGGCGTCGCAAGCCCCAGATAACCAATGAAACCGGCGGTATAGTCCACCCATGTCTCTGATTTCGCAGCGGCGAGGACGCCCAGAGGGAGTGCGATCATGTAGACAAACAGAACTGCCGCCAGATTGACCAATACCGTCAGCCACAAGGCATCCCCGACGATCTCGGCCACGGGGCGGTCGAATTCGAAAGACCATCCGAAGTCCCCCTGTAGCAATCCCGAAAAGCCGTTCGGACCCGGCGCAAAGCCGGCCCAGATCAGGTATTGCTCCCAGATGGGTCGATCCAGCGCGTATTCCGTGCGCAGGAATTCTGCCTTTGCGACACCTTCGGCCTGACCCGTGGCGCGCAGTTCAGCGATCTGATTGCTGAGGTAGTCGCCCGGGGGCAGGTTGATGATGGCAAAGACAAGGATCGACACCACGAACAGTGTGATCAGCATGGTGAACAGTCGATAGACCGCATACCGCAGGAACATCATTCGGTCACCTGCTGGAGCGGGTCCTCATAATAGAATTCATCAATCCTGTGGATGCCGAAATGGGCACCCGGCTCAAACGCCCAGATGGCCTTTTCGGGGACGTTTCGCATCTGTCTGGACACGACCACAGGTTGGGGCGCTTCGGACAGGATGCCGATGCCGTATTGCTGTTCGGCGTGTATCGCCAGCATTTCGGTCCAGATCGCGCGTCGTTTGTCGATGTCGGTGGTGTGGTTCCAGTCGTACAGCAGTTCCATCAGGCGCTTGGGGTGCGGCATGTCCGGCGCTTCCCCGACCTCCCCCTTGGTTTGATAGTATTGGCCCCATTTTGGCCAGGCAAAGAATTCCTGGCTGGTGGGGGCGAGGTATTTCGGTGAAATGCTCGCATTTGGCAGGCCATTGTCCCAGCCATACCAGATCGCGGCCATGCTGACGCCCGCATAGACCCGATTGCGCAGGATATCGCGGTCAAGCGGCCGCAGGATCAGCTTTATCCCCAGTTCGCGCCAGGTGTCTATCACGATCGCAAGGGCGTTGACCACTTCCTGCCGTTCGCCTGCTGTTTCCACGACAAATTCCATTGGACGTCCGTCGGGCAGCATGCGGATGCCGGATGGCGTGCGTTCCGTCAGCCCCATCTCGTCAAGCAAGGCGTTGGCTTCATCGATGTCCATCTCCGCCCAGGCGCGCATATCCTTGTCTGCATAAAGCGGGCTATAGGATACGGCACTCATCCCGCCTTCGGTCGCCAGCCCGAAATAAAGAGCCCGGTTGATCATGCGCCGATCAATTCCAAGGCTGAGGGCGTGGCGGAAACGCACATCGCGCATGATCTCGCGCCAGACGGGGTCGTTGAAATTCAGGTTGGGATAGATGGCGATCTGGCTGGCCGCGCCGTTGGCCCATAGCAGGGTGCGATAATTGCCGCCATCAACCTCTCCCTTTTTCAGGATGGAGATATCAGGGAAGTCCAGCCCGCGTGCCTGCAGGTCTACCTCGCCCGCGTTGGCCTTGGCCGCGATCAGCCCGCCACCGACGATCGTCATCTCGACGACGTCGATATAAGGCAGCTGAACACCGCGGGAATCGACACGGTGATAATAGGGATTGCGCACGAACATCTGTCTGGAGGACCGACCGCTCGCGTTGATCCACGGCTGCAACGTGGGCAAAGCGGGATTGTCGTACTTGTACATGTTGTCGCGCTTGTTGTGCAGCGCGGCCCAGCTTTTGACCCGCGCGGCGCGGGTTTCCTTTTTCAGCGCATCCGGATCGGCAAAGTCGGCGTGGAACTGCTTGAGGTAGTGCGCAGGCCGATAGATGAAGGGCGGGCTAGCCTGTGCCAGAAGGGGCAGGAAGTTGGAGTTTGCCGTGGGCCACTCAAACACGACCGTATGTTCATCGGGGAAGGTCACGCTGCCCAGTACGCCATCGATATACATGAACTCCGGCGGGCCGGTCGGCGTGATTTCCTTGTTGTTGACGACGTTTTCCCACCAATAACGGAAATCATCCGACGTGAAGGGCGCACCGTCCGACCAGCGATGTCCGGGCCGCAGATGCAATGTGTATTTACGCGCATCTTCAACTTCCACATCCCGCAGGATGTCCGGATACAGTTCATAATCGGGGGCGTATCCCACCAACCGGGCATAGCCGTAGACAACCATCTGGCGGACGTCCTTGGTACGCGACACGAGGGTGCGCAATGTACCGCCCTGTTTGCCGAACGTGCGCCCCTTTGCCTCCATGTCGACGACAAGGGGAATGTCGGGCAACCGCTCCGCTACGGGAGGCAGATCACCTTGCCCCACCTCCATCGCCCAGAAAGAGCTTTCTTCGAAGGTTTGCTGGGCCAATGCGGGCGGGGTAAGCAGGAGCAGGAGCAGGATCAGAATTCTATGCATGGCACCGCACCATATGACCGGGTTCTATTGCGCGCAATGCAGGGGCGTCCTGTCCTTCGAAGCGGTACATCTCCGGCCAGGTGGTCGGCGCGCCTGCCCCTTTCGCCACAAGGGTCAGGTCGATAGGTCGATTGATGTCCGGTTCCGGCTGTGCCGCGATCAGCGCTTTCGTGTAGGGGTGCTGCGGATTGTGGAACAGAAGTGCGGGCGGGGCTTGTTCGACAATCACGCCGCCGCGCATCACAGCGACTTCATCGGCGATGCGGGAAACCACCGCCAGATCATGACTGATAAACAGATAGCTGAGTGCTGCGCGGTCGCGGATTTCCTCAAGCAGGGTCAGGATCTGATCCTGAACGGACACATCAAGCGCGGACGTCGGTTCATCACAAACCAGCAGGCGAGGATTCAGTGTCAGGGCGCGGGCGATTGACAGACGTTGCCGCTGACCACCGGAGAACGCATGCGGGTAGCGTTGCAGCATGGAGGGGTTCAGTCCGACCCATTCCAGCATTTCCGCCGCTTTCTCCCGCCGTTCTGCCGTTGTTCCGATCTGGTGGATTTCCATGGGCTCGACCAACGCTTCCATCACCCGCATGCGCGGGCTCAGCGACGAATAGGGGTCCTGAAAGACCATCTGCGCTTCGCGTTGGAATTGAAGGCGCTGGGCGTGGGACATGGCGTGGACGGGCAGCGGTTTCGCACCGGGTTCGGGATGAAACAGCACCTCTCCGCCGGGATCGGGTCTTTCGGCCCCCAATGCCACCCGCGCGCAGGTTGTCTTGCCCGACCCGCTTTCGCCGACAACCGCAAGCGTCTTGCCGCGCACCACCTGCAGGTTCACGTGCCGACACGCCGTGATCAGGGTGGGTTTGCGCCAACCGCCCGCGCGCATGGCGAAGCTTTTGCTGACGTTGCGCAGATCAAGGATGACATCATCGGCGCGTTTGGTGGAAACGCGCGGTGGCTCCGGCACCTCCGGGATCATCGGTGCAGCGGCAAACAGCTTTTCGGTATAGCCGTGTGCCGGGCTGCCCAGTACCTGCGCTGCTGTGCCGCGTTCCATCACGCGGCCCTTGTTCATCACGACCACCTTCTGAGCCATGTTCGCGACCACGCCCAGATCATGGGTGACAAGGATCATCGCCATGCCGGTTTCTGCCTGCAAATCACGCATCAACCCCAGCACCTGCGCCTGTGTGGTCACGTCAAGCGCGGTTGTCGGCTCATCCGCGATCATCAGCTTGGGTTCCGCGACCATGGCCATCGCGATCATGGCACGCTGCCGCATGCCGCCGGACATCTCGAACGGATAACTCCGATAGGCGCGGTCGGGATCGGCAAAGCCAACCTTGGCGAACTTCTCCAACACCCTGAGCTTGGCTTCGGTCGCGCCCATCTGTCTGTGCAGGCGCAGCACCTCGGCCACCTGATGACCCAAGCGGTGCAAGGGGGACAGCGCGCGCATGGGTTCCTGAAAGATCATTGATATCCGATCGCCGCGGATGCTGCGCATCTTGCGTTCCGATATCTTCAGAAGATCGATCGGCCCCTGATCTGACGCATAGGTGATGGAGCCATGAAGGAGGTTTGCCGTTTCAGGCAGGATCCGCAAAACGCTGCGGCATGTCAGTGTCTTGCCCGATCCGCTTTCGCCCACCAGTGCAAGGGTTTCTCCTGCGTCGACAGAAAAGCTGACGTTGCTCACCACGGGGGGCGCGCTTCCAAAGCCAATCGTCAGCGCGTCTACGTCCAGCAATGAGGTCATCGGGGTCCTTACATCAGAAACTTTTCGCTCCGTTTATGGATTGAAGCCGATTAACTGGCCTAGGTCCACCCCTCTGGTCGGGTGTCGTGCCGCCTTCACAAAGCTGTCATGTTGCCCCATGAAAGACCTGTCCCAAGATCAGGAGCCTTCGGATGAGCCGCCTTGACGTCTTTATCAATCGCATGGTGTCACAACGTGCTTGCCTCAACCATGCGGCGGCCGCGACCAAAGGCTTGCGCGGCCCGGTCTTCGAACTGGGTCTGGGCAACGGCCGGACCTTTCATCACATGCGAGAGATCATGGCAGAGCGTGACATCTTTGTTTTTGAGCGTGACCCGACCGCGCAACCCGACAGCACGCCGTCGGAGGATCGGCTGATCCTTGGCGACGTGCGCAAGACTCTTGTCGACGCTTTGACCCGATTCGGCCCGACCGCAACCGTGGTTCATGCTGATCTGGGTGGTCAGGACCTGCGCAAGAACGATGTATTTGCGAAAGAAATCTCTCCACTGGTTGAGCCATTGCTGGCCAAAGGCGGGTTCATGGTGTCTTCGGACCGGATGTACTTTGCCGAGCTGGAAGAACTGGCACTGCCTCCGGATGCGATTCCGGGGCGGTGTTTTCTCTATGGGCACCGGAGCTAGCTGCTGCGGGCCGCGCTTTTTTCGAGTTAAAGCAAGGCTTTCTTGCATGCATGGGGCGCGGCGCAAGATTCTGGTTGCTCCAGCGCAGGCGTCCCTCTAGCCTCCGGTCACAAGTGCGAAACACAATTTCGCTATGCAAAATAACTCTGGAGGAGGACCCGATATGAAATTTCTGAAATCCCTTTCAATGGCAGCGGCGCTGAGCGTTGCAGGCAGCGTGGCAACGGCCGAGACTGTTCTGATCCACGGCGAAGCAGGCCCAAATCGCGGCGCGCGCGCAGCGGCTCTGCAATGGTTTGCCGACACATTGGCCGATCGTTCTGGCGGTGACATGCGGGTCGATATTCAGTGGGGTGGGGCCCTGTTCAAGGCCAAGGCCGCCGTTCAGTCCATCAGTGATGGTGTCGCGGACATGGGGTCAGTAATCGCTGTCTATTATCCGCAGGAAATGGCCGCCTATGGCATTGCCGATCTGCCGGTGAACAACCCCGATGCGTGGGTCGGCATGCGTGCTACCGACGAATTGCTGCGCACCAATGCGCAGATCCAGGAGAACCTGGCGGACAAGAACCTTGTCTACATCGGCACCTGGACCACAAGCCAGGTCAACATCGGCTGCAAGGACGCTGCCATTCGGTCGGTTGCCGACATTGAAGGCCTGAAGGTGCGCGGTGTGGGTGCATACGGCAAGGTTTTTGGAGAGCAGAACGCCAACATGGTCAACATGTCGATCTATGAGGCGTATCAGGGCCTCGACACCGGGCTGATCGATTGTTCGCAGGGGTATTCTTACGCCGTTGCCGCGTTGAAGCAGGCAGAGGTCATGACAAGCTACACCCTGCTCAACTGGGGTCAGGTCGGTGGATTGGGCATGTTCATGAACAAGGACACCTACGATTCCCTGAGCGCGGAGCAACAGGCGATGCTGGCCGAAGTCGGTTCTGACATGGCGGATGAATTCGGGCGTCTGATTACAACCGCGAATGCCAAGGCCATCGAAGACATGAAGGCCGCAGGCGTAGAGATCATCGAGCTTCCCGCAGATGAGCGCGCCAAGCTGGTCGATGCAGGTGGCAAGTTCCTTGATGCCTGGGTTGAAACGGCGAGTGCCTCCGGTCTTGATGGCGCGGCGCTGCTGGATGAGTACCGGGGCCTTATCGCCAAGTACACTGAGGTGCGTGACACCGAAGGGTACCCTTGGGCGGCAAAGACCAACTAAGGCCGCTTCAGGCAAAAAAGCATGGAAGGCGCTGCCCCATCCGGGGTGGCGCATTCCACTGCCGCGCGAGCGAGCCAAGGGGGAAATGTAATGCTGATCAATCTGGAAAAGGTGCTGCTGGCATTGGGTGCCCTTGCGGTGATCTGTCTTGGTATTCTGATCACGACAAACGTGATCGCGCGGGCGGTGTTTTCCACCAGCGTGCCCGACAGCGTCACGATGGTGCGCGAATTGATGGTGGCCGCGATCCTGCTGCCACTCGCGTCGGCCACGGCAGCGCGGGCACACGTGAGCGTTGCTTTCATCACCGACCGGTTTCCAGCCCGCGCACGGTCCTGGCTGATCGTCTTTGGATCGTTTGTCGGTCTGATCGGGCTGGCACCGCTGATCTACGCAGGGGGACGGGAGTTCCTGAGCGTCTGGGAAAAGGGCAGCTTTTATTACGGTGACCTGAACCTGCCGAAATGGCCGGGCCTGATGTTGTTCGTGATCGGTATCGCGGCCACCTGGCTGCGGCTGCTGGAGCTTTTCGTCCGCGATCTGCGCACCGTTCTGGCGGGTGGGATCGTGTCTGATGAACAGCAACACGCCGGCACGCTCATGGGCAACGAGGAGGGCGTTTGATGGATGCCGGATCCATCGGCCTGATCGCCTTTGCGGCGGTCCTTTTCCTGTTGGCACTGCGGGTACCGATTGCCTTTACGCTCGCCTCTGTTGCGACAGTGTCGACGTTCTTCATCTTTGCCTTCCGCACGGGCGAATTCATGCCCGAACGCGCCATCCGCGCGACCACTTCGATGGTATTTTCCAACTCCTTCGACCTGATCCATTCCTATGATCTGTCGATGATCCCGCTGTTCGTGGCGCTGGGGCACATTGCGTACCGCGCCGACATCACCACAAAGATCTACCATGCTGCCAAAGTCTGGCTGACGAAGTTGCCCGGTGGCGTTGCGATGGCTTCGGTCATGGGCTGCGGCGGGTTTTCAGCGATCACCGGGTCTTCAATTGCCTGTGCATCCACCATGGGCAAGATCTGCACGCCCGAGATGCTGCGCATGGGCTATGATCCGCGCCTGGCCACAGCCAGCGTCGCGGCAGGGGGGACGTTGGGTTCCCTGATCCCGCCTTCGGTTTTGTTCATCATCTACGGCATTTTCACGGAGACCTCGATTTCCGCGCTGTTCCTGGCCGGTGTTCTGCCGGGGCTGCTGACACTGGCGGGCTTTGTTCTGGTCATTGCCGTCTGGGTTTGGCGCAGGCCCGAAGTGGCACCGCCCACCGACCAGCGGTACACGAGGGCGGAGCGGCTGCATGCCGCCTGGGAAAGCTGGCCTGCCGTGACCCTGTTTGTCCTGATCATCGGCGGCATCTACGGGGGCATCTTTACCGCGACAGAGGCGGCGGCGGTTTGCGTCGTCTCAGCGACGTTGATCGGATTTGCACAAAAACGGCTGACGCTGGGCGGGCTTTGGGATGCGGTCAAGGAAACCTGCGTGCAGACCACGGCGATCTTCCTGATCGCCGCCAGTGCAAAGATCTTCGTGGCCTTCGTGGCGCTGACCGGGGTCGCCCCGATGGTGGTCAACATGGTCACAGAGGCGCAATTGTCCATTGTTGTTTTGATGCTGTGCATTGCAGTGATCTATCTGCTGTTGGGCATGTTCCTTGATCCGATTGGCATCATGGTGCTGACCCTGCCATTGATGATTCCACTGGTGGAAAGCTATGGACTGAACCTGATCTGGTTCGGTGTCGTGGTGATCAAGCTTCTGGAGATCGGCCTGATTACGCCGCCCGTGGGCCTGAACGTCTTCGTCATTGCCAACGTGGTGGGCAAGGACGCACCTATCGACAAGATTTTCGCGGGCATCGCGCGGTTCCTCAGCGTGGATATCATCGTGCTGATCCTGATCATGTCTTTTCCGATGATCTCCCTTCTGATCCCGATGGCGGCGAGATGACGGAACAGTCCCCAGATCGCAAATTTGCCAACACCCTTGCACGGGGACTGGGTGTGCTGCGCGCGTTCCGGGCCAGCGATAACGGGCTGACCAACGCCGATATCGCCGAACGTACGGGCATTCCGAAACCCACCGTAACGCGACTGACCTATACCCTGTGCGAACTGGGCTACCTCAGTCATGGGGGGCGAAACGAACGGTTCCGCCTAGGCCCAGCGGCAGTAGCACTTGGGTCGGTCGCATCGCTGTCGATCAGCTTTGTGGAACTTGCGTCCGAGGCGATGCAGAAGCTGGCGGATGACACCGGCACGCTGGCATTGATCGCGGTGCGGGACGGGGATCGCATGTTGCTGGCACGCACCTGGCGGCCCCACGGCGTGGCAACCATCTGGCTTGAGCCGGGGCACCGGATACCGATGTTCGGCTCATCCTCGGGCATGGCTGTGCTGGCGACGCTGGGAGATGACCGTTTTTCCGCCATGGCACCGGATGCCGCGCTAAGCCAGTTCCGCAAGGAAGGCTATGATCAACTGCTGGGACAGGGTTTTGTCCTTGCGCCCCCGCCAACGCGGTATGCGCGCACTGTTAATGCCGTCAGCGTTCCCTATTATGCCGGAGAATTCGGTGAAGCCGTCGCCTTCACCTGTGGCGCGCTGCCACGTGATCTGCCCGATGCGCGGATGGTCAGCGAAGTGGGACCGGCCCTGCGCGACACGGTGCGCGCCATTGAACAGCAAACCGGCCATGCGCCCGCCTTGACGCGGCGCGGCTGAGACATATCAAGGAGACCCAGATGACCGACAAGCTAGCCTATTCCCGCCACGGTGACATCGCCGTGCTGCGCATCCAGAACCCGCCGGTCAACGCGCTGAGCCAGTCCGTGCGGCAGGGTCTGGCAGAGGCGATGGACCGGGCCGAAGCGGAAGACGGTGTGCGCGCTGTCTTGATCGTCGGCGACGGACGCGCATTCATTGCGGGGGCTGATATCACCGAATTCGGCAAACCGCCGATGGAACCGAACCTGCCTGACCTGTGCACCCGGATCGAAGCTTCGCCGTTGTTGGTCGTGGCATCGATGCACGGTGTATCGCTGGGCGGTGGTCTGGAGGTGGCGCTGGGGTGTCATTACCGCGTTGCCCAACCAACCGCGCGGGTCGGCCTGCCGGAAGTGCATCTGGGGATATTGCCGGGTGCAGGCGGAACCCAGCGCTTGCCGCGTGTGACTGGTGCGCAAGCAGCGGTCGAGGCGATCACGACGGGTCGTCACATCAAGGCCCCCGAAGCGCTGGAACTGGGCATCATCGACAAGATCGAAGAAGGCGACCCGCAAGACGTCGGTATTCATTACACTCGGGCATTGCTGGACGGCGGCGCGCAGCCCCGTCCGGTCAGCCAGATGCCAAATCCCGAAGGCATTGATTGGGATGCGACCTATGACGCGGTGCTCAAGAAAGGCCGTGGGCAGATCAGTCCGGCAACGGCTGTGCGCGCCATTCAGGCCGCGTCGGAGCTGCCGTTTGATCAGGGGATCAAGCGGGAACGAGAGTTGTTCATGGAATTGATGAACACCGATCAGCGCAAGGGGCTGATCCATGCGTTCTTCAATGAACGCGCGGTCAGTAACCTGCCGGAGCTAAAGGGTGTCGATCCCAGACAGTTGAAATCCATCGGTGTGATCGGCGGTGGCACCATGGGTGCCGGGATCGCAACCGCGGCGTTGCTGTCCGGTCTTGGTGTCGTGCTGATCGAAATGAGGGAGGAGGCCGTCGAAGCCGCGAAGGGCCGGATCAGTGGCAACCTGCAAGGCGCGTTGAAACGCGGGAAGATATCTCAGGACCAGTTCGATACGCTGACGACGCAGACGCTGAAGGTTTCCACCGGTTATGACAGCTTGGCTGATGTTGATCTGGTGGTCGAAGCGGTGTTCGAAGAAATGTCTGTGAAAAAGGAAGTCTTCGCCAAGCTGGACGCGGCATGCAAGCCGGGCTGCGTTCTGGCCACGAACACCTCGTACCTCGATGTGAACGAAATCGCGGCAGCGACCTCCCGCCCGGCGGACGTGATCGGTCTGCACTTCTTTTCCCCGGCGCATGTGATGAAGCTGCTTGAAGTCGTGGTCGCGGACAAGACCGCACCGGACGTGGTTGCGACCGGGTTTGCGCTGGGCAAGATGCTGGGCAAGATCTCGGTCAAGGCGGGGGTTTGTGACGGGTTCATCGGCAACCGCATTCTGGCGACCTACCGCGCCGCGGCAGGCCATATGGTGCTGGATGGTGCATCACCGTTCCAGATCGACAAGGCGCTGGTGGATTTCGGTTTTGCCATGGGACCTTTCGCCGTAGCGGACCTTGCGGGTCTCGACATCGGTTGGGCGACGCGCAAACGCAAGGCGGCCACGCGCCATCCGGACGAACGCGTGCCGACCTATATCGACAGGCTGTGCGAACAGGGCCATTTCGGCCAGAAAACCGGTAAGGGCTACTACATCTACGAAAAGGGCAAGCGGGGCGGCACGCCGAACCCTGAGATTGACCGCCTGATCGAAGCTGAACAGCAAGAGCTTGGCATCACGCCGCGGGATTTCACGGATGAGGAAATCGTGCGCCGCTACATGTGTGCGATGGTCAATGAAGCCGCCAAGGTGGTGGGCGAAGGGATCGCCGCGCGTCCCCTTGACGTCGATATGACGCTCCTCTTCGGGTATGGTTTCCCGCGTTATTGGGGCGGGCCGATGAAATGGGCCGACATTCAGGGACTGGATGCCGTGCTGGCAGACATTCAGACCTACGCCAAGGAAGATGCGTGGTTCTGGGAACCCGCACCGCTTTTGAAACAACTGGTCGCTGAAGGGCGCACCTTCGATGATCTCAACAAAGGAAACGCCAAATGAAACAGGCTGTTATCGTCTCCTCCGCCCGCACGGGCCTTGCCAAATCCTTTCGCGGATCGTTCAACATGACCCACGGGGCGGCGATGGGCGGCCATGTGGTCGAGCATGCCGTGGCCCGCGCAGGTATCGATCCGGGCCGGATCGAGGACGTGATCATGGGGTGCGCCACGCCAGAAGGGGCGACAGGCGGTAACATCGCGCGCCAGATTGCCCTGCGCGCAGGTTTGCCGGTGACGGCGTCGGGTGTGACCGTGAACCGTTTCTGTTCTTCCGGTTTGCAGACCATCGCTATGGCGGCCAACGCCATCACGCAGGAAGGCGCGGGGCCGATGGTCGCGGGTGGGGTCGAAAGCATCTCCATGGTGCAGCCGCACGCCAAATCGGTCAAGGATGCGTGGCTGGAGGAACACAAGCCCGACATCTACATGACAATGATCGAAACCGCGGACGTGGTGGCGGAACGCTATGGTGTCAGTCGGGAATACCAGGACGAATTTGCCCTGCGCAGCCAGCAACGTATTGCCGCCGCTCAAGAGGCAGGCAAATTCGACGAAGAAATCGTCCCGATGAAAACCACCATGGGCGTTCAGGACAAGGAGACCAAGGAAATCTCCTATCAGGAGGCCACGGTCACACGGGACGAATGCAACCGTCCGACAACCACGCTGGAGGGGCTTGCAGGTCTGCCGCCTGTACGTGGCGAAGGCAACTTCATCACCGCCGGAAACGCCAGCCAGCTGTCTGATGGTGCCGCCGCCGTTGTGGTCATGGACAGTGTCGAGGCCGAGAAAGCCGGACTTGAGCCGATGGGCGCCTTCAAGGGCTTTGCCGTCGCGGGGTGCGAACCGGACGAAATGGGCATCGGCCCCATCTATGCCGTACCACGTCTGCTGGAGCGTCACGGGCTGAAGGTTGATGACATCGACCTTTGGGAGTTGAACGAGGCGTTTGCGTCGCAGTGTCTCTACTCCCGCGATCAACTGCACATTGATCCTGAAAAGTACAACGTCAACGGCGGCTCCATTGCGATCGGGCATCCTTTCGGCATGACCGGCGCGCGGATGACGGGCCACCTCATGTACGAAGGCAAGCGCCGCGGTGCAAAGCTGGGCGTGGTGACAATGTGCATTGGCGGCGGCATGGGTGCTGCCGGCCTGTTCGAGATTTACTGATTGAGGAGCGATACGATGGACCTGAGCTATTCCGCCGAAGAACAGGCGTTCCGCGACGAAGTGCGCGAATTCCTGGAGACCAAGCTGCCCAAAGCGTTGCGCGACAAGGTGCGTGACGGGAAGGAACTGACCAAGGCAGACATGGAACGCTGGCACGCGATCCTGAATACGCAGGGCTGGCTTGCGCCCAATTGGCCCAAAGCCCACGGCGGGGCGGAATGGAACGCCGTGCAGCGGCATATTTTCGAAGAAGAGGCCGCCGCACATCATGCGCCGCGCACCGTGCCCTTCGGTCTGTCGATGCTGGCGCCGGTGTTGCAGAAATTCGGATCGCAGGAACAATGCGATTATTGGTTGCCACGTATCCTGTCGGGCGAAGACTGGTGGTGTCAGGGGTATTCCGAACCCGGCGCGGGGTCCGATCTGGCCTCGTTGAAAACCACGGCGGTAAAGGACGGCGATCACTACATCGTCAATGGCCAGAAAACATGGACGACCCTGGGCCAGCACGCCAACATGATCTTCTGTCTGGTGCGCACCGACAAGGACGTGAAACAGCAGGAAGGGATTTCCTTCCTGTTGATCGACATGGAGACGCCCGGCGTTGAAGTGCGTCCCATCGTGCTGCTGGACGGCGGCGCGGAGGTGAATGAAGTCTGGTTCACGGATGTGAAGGTACCTGTGGAAAACCTTGTCGGGGAGGAGAACAAGGGCTGGACCTATGCTAAGTATCTGCTCACGCATGAGCGGACAAACATCGCCGGGGTAGGGTTCTCTCAGGCGGGGCTGTCACGGGTGAAGCGGATCGCAAAATCCGAAATGGCCAATGGCAAGCCGCTGATCGAAAACCCGCATTTCGCGGCACGCCTGGCGCAGGTGGAGATCGACCTCAAGGCCATGGCCACGACAAACCTTCGTATCGTCTCCAAGGCGGCGGCGGGTACGGCACCGGGGGTGGAAAGCTCCATGCTAAAGGTCAAAGGCACGATTATCCGGCAGGAAATCAACGATCTGGCGCGGCGGGCGGCGGGGGCATATGCAATGCCCTTTGCCTCCGAGGCGCTGGAGGGCAGCAACGCCGGTCTGCCGGACCCAAGCGGTGCGGGCCCTGTGGCCTCGCAGTATTTCAACAACCGCAAGCTGTCGATCTTCGGTGGCTCCAACGAAATCCAGCGCGGCATCATCGCCAAAGTCACGATGGGAGGCTGAGGCATGAATTTCGATCTGACGGAAGAACGGCAGATGCTGCAGGACACCCTGCGGCGCTTCCTGCGCGAACGCTATGACACGGCGACGCGCAATGACATCATCAACAGTGACAGCGGCATGTCGGCGGACATCTGGAACCAATTGGCGGAACTTGGCGTGATCGGGGCCCTTTTCACCGAGGAGCAGGGCGGTTTCGGCGGTAAAGGATTTGATATCGCCGTGGTGTTCGAAGAACTGGGGCGTGCGGGTGTGGTTGAACCGTTTCTGGACACCGCTGTCCTTGCCGGGGGACTGATTGCGGACCTGGGCAATGACACGCAGCGGTCGATGGTGGAACAAATCATCGAAGGATCGCTGCAACTTGCCTTCGCGCATGGCGAACCTTCCAGCCGTTATGATCTGAACCGGGTTCAGACCACGGCCAAGTCAGGCGGTGATGATATCGTGCTGAATGGTCACAAGGCTGTCGTGGTGAATGCCGACGCGGCACAGATGCTGGTCGTGTCTGCGCGCGAAAGCGGGGATGTGGGGGACACGGATGGTATTTCGCTTTTCGTTGTTCCTGCTGACACCAAGGGTGTCACTATCCAGGGCTATGCTCTGCTTGCTGGCGGACGTGCCGCGGAGGTGATGCTGGACGACGTGCGGCTGCCTGCATCCGCGAGGCTTGGTGTGGCAGGGCAGGCTTTTGATGCCATCGAGGCGCGCATCGCCGCCGCCAGCGTTGCGCAATGCGCCGAAACGCTTGGTGCGATGGAAACCGCAACCCACCTGACCAAGGACTATCTTGGCACGCGCAAGCAATTCGGGCGGCCCATCGGCACCTTTCAGGCGCTGGCACACCGCATGGCTGATCTGCTGATCGAGATGGAACAGGCGCGGTCCGCCGTGATCAACGCCGCAGGCCATCTTGAAAGCGCGCGGGGCGAACGCGAACGTCAGGTTTCTGCTGCCAAGAACCTGATGGGGCGCGCCGGGCGGCTGATTGCCGAAGACAGCATCCAGATGCATGGCGGCATTGCCATGACGCAGGAATACGAACTGGCCCATATCGCCAAACGCATCGTCATGGCCGACCACCGCTTCGGCGACACCGATCATCATCTGGAGCGTTACATTGCCCTTGCCGCCGCATAGACCACCCAAAAGCGGCGCGGAACAGCTTGTCGGATACCAGATTGATCTGAATGATCCCTCCGGGCTTGCGACGGTCACGCTGGATATCGAACCCAAGCATCGCAACCGCAATGGCACGTTGCATGGGGGGATACATGCCATGATGCTGGATGCCGCAGCAGGGTTCGCGGCGTCACGTTTTCTGGCAGGAGATGATATCTTGGTTCCGGTGCTGACGCTGTCGCTTAGCACAAGCTACGTGGCTGCAGCAGCGCAGGGCCGGGTCGTCGCGACTGGTGTTGTATCGGGGGGCGGGTACAAGATTGTTTATGCCAACGCGCAGATCTTGGATGCCGATGGGCAGGTGTTGTCCACCGCAAGTGGCGTTTTCAAAAGGGCAAAATCATGAGCGCACGTATCGAAGACCGGGGTGACCGGCTGATCATATGGAATGGTAACACTGCGCGGCGCGGAGCGTTGTCGCCGGAATTGTACGACTGCATTGCAACGGCCATGCGGCAGGCAGCAGATCCGCGCATCCGTGCCGTCATCCTGACGTCGGAGGGCGAATTCTTTTGTGCCGGGGGTGATCTAAATGTTCTGATCGCGCGCCGCACCATCAGTGTTGAGGAACGCCGCGACCGCATCGATGATCTGCATGATCTGGTTCGCGCGATGCGCGCTTGCCCGGTTCCGATTATCGCCGCGGTCGAAGGCGGTGCAGCCGGCGCAGGGCTTTCGCTGGCGCTGGCTTGCGATCTGATCGTCGCCAGCAAGGAGGCCAAGTTCACCGCTGCATATGTCAAGGCGGGTCTTGTGCCCGATGCAGGTCTGACGTCTGCCATGGCGCGTCTTTTGCCGCGCCCTTTGGCAATGGAAATGTGTCTGCTAGGTCGGCCTGTCATGGCAAGCCGCTTTGCCGAACTGGGTGCGGTCAGTCGCCTGTGTCCTGTCGGACACGCCCTGGAAGAAGCCCTGTTGCTGGCCGATACGCTGGCGGCTGGGCCGCGTGATGCACAATCCACAATTCGACAACTGGTCAGCACAGCATACGAAAGTACCGAGGCAGAACAGCTGGACGCCGAGAGGGACGCGATGGCCGTGGCCGCAGGCGCGGATGAAGCCGCTGAGGGCATCGCGGCGTTCCTTGAAAAACGAAAACCCGCATACCGCTGAGCAGGGAAGGGATGAACTGCCTCATGGCCCGTGTTGAAACATTTCTGGCGGAGCAGGTCCGCGACCATCCCCGAGCCCCGGCCCTGACAGATGGCGTCGGCACGGCCTGGTGCTATGCCGATCTGGATGCTGCAAGCGATGCACTTGCGGAGGTGCTCCGAACCGCCGGGGTTCAGGCCAACGACCGCGTTTTGCTCCTGTCCGAAAACTGCGCTGCGGCGGTTGCCGTCCTGTTTGCCTGCTGGAAGATGGATGCGGTGGTGATCCCGGTGAACGCCCGCCAGACCGAAGGCGAATTCACCCGTATTCTTGACCACGCGACGCCCGCGGCGGTGCTGATGACCTGTGCGGCTTCTTCCGACGCCAGCGCCCATGCCGACAGGCTGGGTGCGCAGGAAATGACCGGCGTTTTTGGTAGCCTGCACATGGCAACGCCGATGCAAAGCGCGCCAGACCCGGACCTGCACGATGTGGCAGTCCTGCTTTATACGACGGGCACAACCGGCGACCCCAAGGGGGTGATGTTGACTCACGACAATCTGCGCTTTGGCGGCATGGCCTCGGCCAATCTGCGGGGCATGACACCGCAGGACCTGATCTATGGCGTTCTGCCGATCACCCATGTCTTCGGTCTGGCGTCTGTCGTGACAGCGTCGTGTTTCGCCGGCGCAACCGTGCGGCTGGAAGCGCGGTTTTCTGCTGCCAGGCTATTCGCGGCGTTGCAGGATGGCGTGACTTTGCTGTCGGCAGTGCCGCAAATGCATGCGCTCCTGATGCAATACACCAAGGAGCAGGGACTGACGGCGCTGGGGTCGGACAAGCTGCGCTATGTGTCTTCAGGGGCGGCACCGCTGGACCCCGCTTGGAAGCGCAAGGCCGAAGCGTTCTATGGCGTGGCGCTGCAAAATGGCTACGGCATGACGGAAACCACCGCCGGCATCTGTGCAACACGCAGCGCGATCGGCGATCCCGACACGTCTGTCGGGCCGCCCCTGCCGGGTGTAGAGGTGCGCATCGACGATACCGTCGAGGGGGGCAGCCCGGGCGAAGGCGAAGTGCTGACCCGCGGAGGGCATGTGATGAAAGGCTATTATCGCAATCCCGACGAAACGCAGCGCGTTCTTGATGCGGATGGCTGGATGCGCACGGGTGACCTTGGAAAGATTGACGACGCGGGATTGCTGCACATTCTCGGTCGCTCGAAAGAGTTGATCATCCATGGCGGCTTCAACGTCTATCCGCCAGAGGTCGAAGCCGCGCTGAATGATCATCCTCAGGTCATCCAGTCCGCCGTCATTGGGCGGATGATCAAAGGGGATGAACAGGTGCTGGCATTTGTCCAGATTGCCGAAGGGGACGCGCCGGAGGTCGAGGAACTGAAAGCCTATGTCGGCGCCCGGCTTGCGGGGTACAAACGTCCCTCACAGATCATCCTTGCGACCAGCCTGCCTGCAGCCCCCACGGGCAAAATTCTAAAGCACCGCTTGATGGATGCCTTCGCGGACCACTTTGACTGATCAGGTGTAGGTGCCTTCAGCGGCGGCCCGGATGGCGCGGATGTTTTCCCCATAGGGCCCCGGATCGGATGCAGAGCCACCTTTGAACACGGCAGAACCTGCCACCAGGACATCCGCACCGGCCTTCGCCAGTCCGGGTGCCGTTGTCGGATCAACGCCACCGTCGATCTCAACATGAATGGGGCGGTCCCCGATCATGCTGCGCAGGGTTCGCACCTTGTCGGTCATGTCGATGAATTTCTGTCCACCGAAACCCGGGTTCACCGTCATGACGCAAACCAAGTCAGTCACGTCCAGCAGCGGAGCAACTGCTTCGGCAGAGGTGCCGGGGTTGAGGGCGACACCCGCCTTCGCCCCGCTTGCGCGAATGGCCTGCAGGGTCCGGTGAATGTGGGGGCCAGCCTCCACATGCGCGGTGATGATGTCAGCACCGGCTTCGGCGAATGCATCGATATAGGGATCGACGGGCGCGATCATCAGATGCACGTCCATCACCCCTTTGATATGCGGTCGGATGGCCGCACAGGTGGCTGGGCCGAAGGAGATATTGGGCACGAAATGCCCGTCCATCACATCCACATGCACCCAGTCAGCGCCTTGCGCTTCAACGGCGGCGCATTCAGCACCGAAGTTGGCAAAGTCAGCGGCAAGGATGGAAGGCGCGATCTTGATGGCGCGTGAAAAGGTCATGTCAGGTCTCGTTTGTTGGCTTCACCGGCTGATACCGCGTCTGCCGTGGCGAGGGTAGGGCTGTTTCGTATTTTGCAGGGTAAAATTGCACGTCAGGATTCAGCATGGTTGCTGCCACATCCCTCGCATTCGCTTGACTCTGAAACCACCGCTTGAGCATCCTGCAGGGAAACATATCGGGAGAAAACCATGACCTCATTCAACCGCCGCCAAGCCCTTGCCACCATCGGCGCGACCGCCGCCATCGGCCTTGCAAGCCCCGCACTGGCACAAAACCGCAAAATCACCGTCGGCGCGCTGCGCTTCACGAGCCATTCAGGCAGCTTTGTCGCTTATGAACGCGGCTATTTCGATGAGGCGGGACTGGACGTTGAACTTCGCTTCTTCGAGGCGGCACAACCGATGGCCGTGGCCATCGCCAGCGGCGATGTGGATTATGCCGTGACTGCGATTTCCGGCGGTTTGGTGTCACTGGCGCAGAAAGGCGCGATCAAGGTGATCGGTGGCGCGCTGCAGGAAGAGGCGGGCATCGACGGGCAGAAGATCCTCGTCTCCGATGCGGCGTACCAATCCGGTATCACCAGCCCAGGCCAACTGGATGGCAAGACATGGGCAGTGACGCAGGCGGGATCCTCGTTCCACTACATGGGTTCGAAGATGGCGGCTGCCGAAGGCATCAGCCTTAGCTTCAAGCCGCTCCAGAAGGTCGGCGCAATCATCGGTGCACTGAAATCGGGTCAGGTGGACGCATGGTCCATCGTGCCGCATATCGCCAAGCCGCTTGCAGGTTCAGGCGCGGTGCACATCATCGGTGACGTGGCCGATTACGTGAAGGACTATCAAGTTACGACCGTGTTTACCTCTGCCGAGAACGCCGCCGAAGAAGGTGACATGACGCGTGGTTTCCTTGCTGGCTTCTCCAAGGGGGTGGCGGATTACAACGCCGCGATGATCGCCAAGACCGGCGGTGAGGACGGCGTGAACCAGATGGTCGATCTGATCCATAAATATGTCTACACAGACCGCCCGCGCGAAAAGGCGGCACCATCGATCATCAACGGCACCATGCGCCTGAACGAAGGCGCGGCATTGAACGTCGCGTCCGTGGCGGATCAATTGAGCTGGTTCCAGTCCGAAGGGCTGGTAGATGCGGATATCACCCTCGATCAGCTTGTGGATACGTCCTACGTCAAAACCATCGGGGCCTGATTGGGCGGCGCGGGATGGACCTGCGGCTGGAGAATGTCAGCCACCACTACGGGGCGACCGAGGTATTGCGGGATATCACGCTTGATATCCCGTCTGGCAAGATCGTCTGTATCGTCGGGCCGTCAGGCTGCGGGAAGTCGACGTTGTTGCGCATGCTGGGCGGGCTGGAACGGCCCGACCGGGGGCAGGTATTGCAGATGGGCGCGCCGCCACAGGGCTGCCTGAACCCGCTGACCTTCATCTTTCAGGATTTCGCCCTGCTGCCGTGGCGGACGGTTCGGGGCAATGTGTCCTTGGTGTTGGAGGATCATCCGCTGGACCGGCGTGAAAAAGCCGCGGTGATCGACGACGTGCTTGCGCGTACAAAGCTTTCCGATTTCGCCGATGCGCTGCCCAAGCAGCTTTCAGGGGGCATGAAACAGCGGGTAGCGATTGCGCGCGCGCTTGCCGTCAATCCCGCCGTGATGCTGATGGACGAACCGCTGAGCGCGCTGGACAGCCAGACGCGCGAACTCTTGATGGATGATCTGATCAGCCTGTGGACCCGCGCGCCGTTCGGGGCGGTCTATGTCACCCACAACCTTGCCGAAGCGGTGCGGCTGGGTCACAAGATCGTTGTGTTGTCGCGCCGACCGGGGCAGGTGCGCGAGGTGGTTTCGATTGACATGCCACTCGCCGAAAGGCGGACCGGGCAGGCAGAGCTGGAAACGCAACAGAAACTCCTTTGGGACATGATGCGCGAAGAGGCCGCTGCCGCAGATGCGGAGCTGATGGATGTCTGATCCCGGCCGTCCGGTCCCCTTTCGTGGCGGTGGGTTTGTCGCCCGGCAGGTGCGCGGAATGGGTTTGCTGGTCTTCGTTCTGCTGATCACTTTCGCCGAATGGGGCACGCGCAGCGGCTTCATTTCGGCGCTGACACTGCCGCGGCCCAGCGATGTGCTGCTGACATTTCATGAACTCTATGCGTCGGGGATGCTGTTCAAGCACCTGCTTCCGTCGCTGACACGTCTGGTGGTGGGGGCCAGCATCGGGGCGGGTCTTGGCATTGCCTTGGGTGTGTTGATCGCCTTGTTCTCGCTTGCCCGGGCGGGTCTGGTGCCGTTGGTCGCGGCGATTTTCCCGATACCGAAGATCGCGCTCTTGCCGCTGTTCGTGATCTGGTTCGGCATTGATGAGGCCAGCAAATACGCTCTTATCGCCTTTGGCACCTTCACCCCCACGGTGGTCGCCACCTACGCCGCCGTCGACAACGTGGACCGTACGCTTATCCGCATGGGCCAAAGCTTTGGCCTGAGTTGGCGGTCCATTGTGCGCAAGATCGTCCTGCCGGGGGCGATGCCGGGCATCCTGTCGGGGCTGCGCATTTCGCTGACCATTGCCATCATCCTGCTGGTGGCGGCGGAAATGCTGGGCGCGGAGTTCGGGATTGGTGCCTATATCCTTCAGGCAGGCAGTCTTTATGATCTGGAACGTCTGTTTGCCGGTGTCGTAATCCTCTCCATCCTTGGTGTTCTGGTTTCCGCCGGGATCGCGACGGTGGAACGCCGCGTGCTGCGCTGGCGCGTCTGAAGGGGCCGGGAACAAAGGGCACGCTTTGGTCGTTACCTCTCCGACAAAAGCTTGGAGAATACGATGGCGACCTACAGCGAAGGCGACAAGGTGGAATGGGACTGGGGTGATGGCACCGGGACCGGGACGGTGCAAAAGACCTATACCCAGAAGATCACCCGCAAGATCAAAGGCAGCGAAGTGACCCGTGATGGCTCCGACGATGATCCTGCGCTGTTTATCGAACAGGACGACGGGGACGAAGTGCTGAAGCTGTCGTCCGAAGTGCGCGCGGCCTGATCGCGATGCTGCCCAGTGGCCTTGTCCATGTAAGCGATACACAGCCGGGCATTACACGCCAAAAGCGGGGGCGCGGTTTCACATACATTGCGCCCGACGGCACCACAATTGCGCGCGGCGCCGAACGCCAAAGGTTGGAAGCGCTGGCGGTGCCGCCGGCATATGAGGACGTCTGGATGTGTCCGCTGCCAAACGGTCACTTGCAAGCCACCGGCCGCGATGATCGCAAACGCAAGCAGTATCGCTACCATCCGGAGTGGGCAGCGGCCCGGGCAGAAACGAAATTCGACACCTTGGTTGATTTCGCGGAAGTCCTCCCGCGCCTGCGCCGCCGCGTGCAGCGTGACCTGCGCGAACCTATGGGTGAGAAGATATTTGCCCTCGCAAGCGCCGTGACGTTGATCGATCGCACCAGCATCCGCGTGGGCGATCCCGAATACACCTGCCAGAATGGCAGCTTTGGTGCGGTGACGCTCAGGGACAAACATGTGCAGTTGGATGGCAACCGCATCGCCCTGCGCTTTACGGCCAAGGGCGGGAAGAAAGTCCGCAGGCAGATCAGTGACCGCACCCTTGCACGCGTGTTGCACAAGATCAGCGACCTGCCCGGTGCGGAATTGCTGGGATGGCTGGATGACGACGGTTCCCTTCAAACGGTAACATCGACCCATCTTAATACGTACATCGCTGATGCGGCAGGATCTGACGGTTTCACGGCCAAGACCTTCCGGACTTGGAACGGAACCCGAGCCGCGTTCGAGGTGGCCGAACAGGGGAACGCGACGATAAAGGCCATGACCGTCGCCGCCGCGGAAGAGTTGAACAACACCCCGACCGTTGCCCGCAACAGCTATGTTCATCCGGCGGTGATTGATCTGGCGGGCGCGGATGCGCTGGCAGAAAAGACCGAAGGCCCCACGGGCTTGTTCGCCTCTGAAAGGCGGCTGTTACACTATCTTGCCAACGTTTAGATCAAGGTGGAGCACCGATAAGGATGGCGCGAAAGTCGTTCACGTTGGTGCCCGTCGGTCCCGTCATGAACAGCGCATCAATCGCGTCGAAAGCGGTGTATGCATTGTTTGTCTGCAGCATAACAGTCGGATCGATCCCCGCTGCGCGCATTTTTCGGGCTGTCGTGGCATCGGCGAAAGCGCCTGCGTTATTCTCCGATCCGTCAATGCCATCGGTGTCCGCAGCCAATGCGCTGATCCCCTCCGTGCCTTCGAGCGCCAGCGCCAGTGAAAGCAGGAACTCCGAATTGCGGCCCCCGCGGCCCTTATGGCGCAAAGTCACGGTCGTCTCTCCGCCCGACAGCATCACAAGGGGCGCAGGATAGGGAATACTGCTTTTTGCACCCTCGATCGCCAGCGCGGCATGGACCAGTGCCACATCACGGGCCTCCCCCTCAATCCGGTCTGAAAGGACCCATGCATTCACGCCTTGCGCGCGGGCAGCCTTGGCCGCCGCCTCAAGCGATAGCGCAGCCGAAGCGATGATCCGAGTGTCTACCGTTTGGGCGATGTGGGGCGCTGCATCAGACGTCTGCGCAGCCATATGTGCCATCAAACGGTCAGGTAGTTGGATGCCGCGCGATTTGATCAGTGTGGTGACCTCTTCGGCAGAAGGCCTGCCCGGCACCGTGGGGCCGGAGGCGACCTCGCCCGGGGAATCGCCCGGCACGTCGGACACGATAAGGTTGCAAATCGGGGCAGGGGCCGCCAGCGCGGCCAGCCGTCCACCGTTGATCCCGCTGAAGCGTTTGCGAATGTCGTTCATCACCGAGATCGGAGCGCCGGAAGCCAGCAATGCTTCGTTCAGCGATTGCAAATCGTCGAGCGTCAGTCCTTCGGGCGGGTCGGGCAACAACGAAGATCCGCCACCGCAGATCAATGCCACGACCAGATCATCAGGACCAAGCCCCGTCACCGCTGCCTTCAACGCCCGCGCGGCTTCAAGTCCGGCCGCATCCGGGACAGGGTGCGCGGCTTCCATCACCCTGATCCGCTCACACGTCGCGCCGTACCCATAGCGTGTGACGACCACCCCTTCGAGAGGCGCAGGCCAGAGGCGTTCAAACACCTGTGCCAATTGCGCGGCACCTTTTCCCGCGCCAACGACAACGGTGCGCCCCAAAGGGGGTTCGGGCAGATGCGCCGCAAGAGCAATCTTGGGATCAGCTGCGGCAACGGCCGCGTCAAACAGCCCGGCGAGAAAGCTTTCGCTCCGCGCCCGCGTCACAGTTTCAGGCCGCAGGTCTCGAACGCCGCGCGCGTTGCTTCCTTTTCGGCGTCGGTCAGTTGCAACAGCGGGCTGCGCACAGGTCCACCGGCCTGCCCAAGCAGTTCCTGCCAATACTTGCCATGGGCCTGCGGTTTGCCACCGGGCTTGGTGCGCTTGATGGCATCGCGGACCGGATCGAGACTGTCGCGGATACGGCGGGCGGTGGCAAAATCACCCTTGAATGCGGCCTGCGTATAATCGTGCATCCGCCGATCCACGTTGGTCTGAAGCTGATACGGCGGGGAAGAGCAGAGGTAAAGCTTCCAGCCAAGTTCTTCGATGTTATCCAGCCATTCGACCTCCGATGCCGTCGAGACATGGATCTTGTCCCCGACCATCTGCGTCAGCTTCACATACATGTCGCGCGGCACCGAATACTTGATGGCGACGATGTTGGGCAGTTCCGCGATGCGCGCACACAGTTCCGGGCTCATCAGATAGCCGCTGTCAGGATGGCTCCACATGGCGATGCCGATGTCGACGTGTTCGCAGATGGTTTTGTAGTAGTTGTAAACCGTGTCGTCGGGATCGGTGACGAAGTGCAGCATGGGCGCGTGAACAACGATATAATCCGCGCCGCAGTCCTGCGCATGGCGGGCCAGTTCCAGCACCGTATCGAAGTTCTGATCAGACGCGGACATGATGGTCCCGGCCTTGCCGTCACATTCATCCACCGCGATCTCGAAGTTGCGTTTGCGTTCTTCCAGCGACATGGAAAAGAATTCGCCCTGTTTGCCGGCAATGAACAGGCCCTGGATGTCCAGATCATCGATCCAGTGCCGGATATTGGACCGCAGGCCGCCTTCATCGAAGGTATGATCAGCGTTGAAAGGGTTCAGCGCCGCAGCCCAGATGCCGCGCATGTGGTCGCGGGCGTAATTCTTGGCCTCAAGCCGGGTATATTTCATCGCAAGCTTGTCCTTGTCTTGGCGGCGTCCATGGCGTGCCAGAGTTTGCAGGGGGTCAGTGGCATATCCAGATCAGTAATGCCCAAAGGGGCCAGCGCATCAAGCACGCCATTCAAGATGGCGATCGGGGCAGAGATCGTGCCCGCTTCTCCGACGCCCTTGGCACCCAGGGCGTTCATGGGTGATGGCGTGCAGAGGCTGGCAATCTCAAGCGGTGGGATGTCACCCGCCCGCGGCACGGCATAGTCCATCAATGATCCCGTCAGCAGTTGCCCGTCCGCGTCGTAATGCACCGCTTCCATCAGCGCCTCGCCCAGACCCTGCGCAAATCCCCCTCTGATCTGCCCAAGTGAGGCTGATGCATTGACCACAACCCCCGCGTCGTCCACGCAACAGGCCTTTTCGATGGTCGTGACCCCGGTGTCCGCGTCGATCGATACCATCACAAGGCAGGCGCCGTAGCCCCACGCTTGCCCCGCGTTTTCGTACCGCTCCTCAACCGTGATCACACCTGTTTCCCCACCGTTCCGCCGCGCGCGGGCCGCTTGACAGGCCACATGTACGGCACTGCCGCCGATAGCCGTTGACCGGCTTGCCAATGCGCCGATCCCTTCGGGGCAGGTTGCGGTATCTGCAAGGTCTACGGTGATCTGGTCTGGCGTGATCCCAAGGGCGTCAGAGGCGATGCGCGTATATGTTTCCCGGCGCGCCTGCCCTTGCGAGGATGATCCACTTGCGATCTCCGCCCGGCCATCGGGATGCAGGGTGACCCGCGCGCTTTCCCAGCCACTGCCTGAGGGTTCAAGGTAGAATGCGGTGCCGATGCCCACAAGCTCCCCTTCTTTGCGGCGCGCTGTCTGCTGTTGTCTGAGATTGGCGTAATCACTGTTCAAATAAAGCCGGTCAAGCGCCGCAGTATAGTCCCCGCTATCAAGTGTGTTGCCGGTCGCGGTCTTGAACGGCAACGCATCGGCAGACAACAGGTTGCGGCGGCGCAGTTCCAGCGGGTCCACCGCGCAGGCCCGCGCGGCCTTGTCCACCAACCGCTCCATCAGGGCGTTCGCTTCGGGACGGCCTGCGCCCCGGTAAATGCCTGTTGGACCAAGCGGTCCGGACTGTGCACGGGTCGCAATATCGACTGCGCCCACCTGATATCCCGAAGGCAGAGTGCGTGCGCCGTTCCAGGCCGGGATCAGGGCGGAATGGGGCATCCAGTGCCCCAGGGGCGCCGTGATGTCGGCCTTCAAGGCAAGAAAGCTGCCCGCAGCGTCCAGCGCCAGCGTGCCATGGCTATGCAACCCGCGCCCCTGCGTAGCCGACAGGAAGTCGTCCGACCGTGTCGCGATCCAGCGGATGGACCGCCGGTGCCGAAACGCGGCCCAGACGGCAATGGCTTCCTCGGGATAGAGCGACGCCTTCATTCCGAACGCGCCCCCCACGTCTTGGGCAATCACGCGAAGGCGCGACGGATCAAGCGATAACATCCGGGCCAGTTCGGATCTGGTGCGATGCGGGGTCTGGGTCGCATGCCAGATCGTCACGCACCCTGTCGCCGGGTCATAATCCACCGAAATGCCGCGCGGTTCCATCGGGCATGGGGCAAGGCGGGGATGGCGGATCGTGACATCAACCACCCAGGTCGCCTGATCAAAGGCCGCTTCGCAATCCCCCGCCTGCCAGCGCTGGGCGGCGACGGTGCGGGGTGGCGGCAAAGCGTCATCGGGCACGTCGAGCAAGATCGCCTCTGCCCCGTCCAAAGCCGCGTGCGGGGTGTCGGCCAGCACCGCCGCGACGGGTTGCCCCACAGCTTCAACCTGATCCTTCGCAAGCAGCGGATAGGCCAGCGGTGTGCTGATCGGGATCACCGGATTGACGGACAGGTCACCAAGATGGTCCACATCAGTGCCGGTGTGAACGGCATGCACGCCACGGGTTGCAAGTCCTTCGGCCACCGCCAGCGTCGAGATCCTGCCCGCTGCAACCGGGCTCCGCAGGAATGCCAGATACAGAGGCTTTTCCAGCGGCGCATCAGCCGCATAACAACCGCGCCCGGTCAGGCGCGCGGTCTGGGGGGAGGGGGGAATGCTCATCTGACAGGTCTTGCGGCAGGAGGGCGGATCAGGCTCTGGAAGGCAGTGTTACCCAGCCCTCTGGCGGTTCCTTGCCCGGATGAACCGTACCACAGGAAGGACAGGTGCGGTCTTCTGTCGATGCGTAGAATGCCTTGTAGACCGGCAGCAGGTCCTTGACGATGGACTGCATCTGCAATTCCGCCCGGTGCACAAGCGCCTGACATTCAAAGCAATACCATTCCACCCCGTCAAGCTGGCCTTTCTGGCGCTTCGGTTCGATCACCAGTCCAACGGACCCTTCCTGCGGGCGCTGGGGCGAATGCCGCACATGGGGGGGCAACAGGAATATCTCACCCTCGCGGATCGGCACATCATAGAATTCCGTCCCGTCATAGAGCTTCAGCACCATGTCGCCTTCCAACTGGTAGAAGAACTCTTCCACCGGGTCGTCATGGTAATCCGTGCGCTTGTTCGGCCCGCCCACAACGGTGACCATCATGTCGGCATCTTCCCAGATCTGCTGATTGCCCACGGGCGGCTTGAGCAGATGACGATGCTCTTCAATCCATCCCTTGAAATCAAAAGCATGCAACTTGCCCATACGCCTTGGTCTCCCTTATGTGCCGCCCGACTATAGGCGCATAATCCGCGCTCCGCCAAGGGCGTGGCGATGACCGACATCCGGCAAAGCGCTTGCACTGTCGCGACGGATCATGCGTAGACTAACGATATGCGGCCGTGCCTGTACCTTCCTGCCATTGCGGCGATGCTGATGTTCTGCCCCGGGCATGCGCTGGCCCACGCAGCGGAGCAGGGGTTTGTCCTTTTGTTGCCGACACAGGCCTATGCCTTCGGCGGAACCATGACCGTCGCCGCGACCATCGTTCTGGTCACCTGTCTGCCTGTTGATATTCTGCACCGCCTCTTTCGTCCGGTCGCGCGAATGCCACGTCTGCCGCTCCGGCGCGCTGCGGACGGTGTATCGGTGCTGGCAACCTGCGCGTTCCTCTGCCTGGTCTGGATCGGTTGGGCAGGGCCGCCTGATCCGCAGGAGAACCTGCTGCCGCTGACGCTTTGGACCGTCTGGTGGATCGCCCTTTTCATGGTTCAGGGATTGGTGATGGACATCTGGCGTTGGGTGAATCCGTGGCGCGGCCTGCTGACATTGATCGGACGGGATGCCCCCTTGCTGTCGCTGCCGGAACGCTGGCAGGCTTGGCCCGCCGTTGTGATCTTCATCCTGTTTCAGGGCTTTGTCCTTGCTGACATCGCCCCCAACGATCCACCGCGCCTTGCCGGTTTCGCGCTTGGGTACTGGGTGTTCACCCTTTTCGGCATGTGGCTTTTCGGAGCCGAACGCTGGGGGCGGCAGGTGGAATGCTTCACCGTTCTGTTCAGCTTGATCGGGTCGTTGCGGCCGGTCCATCTGTGGCCGCAGTCCCAAGCAGGTGCGCCGGGTTGGTTCAGCATCCGTTCGGCCCCGCTGGATACCAGTCGCGCGGTGTTCTGCCTGATCATCCTTGCATCGGGCAGTTTCGATGGCCTGCACGAAACATTCTGGTGGCTCGCGAAACTGGGCATCAACCCGTTGGAGTTTCCGGGCCGATCCGCGGTGGTCTGGCCGTCAACCCTGGGCCTGATCGCGGCCAACCTTGCGCTGATCGGGGTCTTCGCGTTGAGCCTCTGGGTGGGTCTGAAAGCATTGGCCGTCTTCGGCAGCACGTCTGAAATACTATTCTCGCAGGCGTTCAATACCTTCGCCATTTCCATCCTGCCCATCGCGCTCGGCTATCATTTCTCGCATTATCTGGTCAGTTTCATGGTGCAGATCCAATACGTGCTGATCGCCTTGGGCGACCCCTTTGGCCGGGGGATGACCCTTTTCGGGCTATCAGACCTGCGGGTGACGACCGGGTTTCTGAACACGGCGGACACGGTCAAGGTGATCTGGTTAACGCAGGCCTTCGCCGTCGTGTTTTCGCATGTCGTGTCGGTGTTGATGGCACATCAACTGGCATCAGGCTTTTGCCGTTCGAACAGGGACATGCTGCTTTTGCAGGTGGGGCTGAGCGTTTTGATGATCTTTTATACAATCTTCGGCCTGTGGCTTCTGGCCGCCCCGCGGGGCGCGTGACACGCAAATAAAAACTGGACTTTTTGTTAGTGCACACACAAACTCGCAGCACAAAAAGCGAAAATGCTTGGGAGAAAAAGATGTCCAACGGGAAAAATCAGATCAATCGCCGCACCGCGCTCAAGGGTCTTGGCGCAGGGACGCTGGCCGCCTCCGGCGTGCTGCCCGGCAGCCTTGGTTTCGCGCAGGCGCAAAGCAGTGCGCCCATCAAGATCGGCTTTCAGAAACATGCCACCGGCATCGGTGCTGCATATGGCCGCTGGTACGATGCGACAACCACAGCCGCAGTCAAGCGCATCAATGACATGGGGGGCATAAACGGCCGCCCTATGGAAGTGGTGACAGAAGACGATGGCACCGACCCCAAGCGTGGCGCCGAAGTGCTTGAAAAATTTGCCACCCAGCACAACTGCGACGTCGCGTTCGGCACGCTTTTCAGCCACGTGGTGATCGGTTCGGCGCCGCGGGCAGGTGAATTGAAACTGCCGTATTTCGTGGTTTCCGAGGGCCACCATGTCGCCTCCGGCATGCTGAACCGCTATACGCTTCAGCCCGGCATCACCGATGTGAAAAGCCAGGTAAAGTCGATGGCGCCGTTCGTGGGCGACAACCTTGGCAAGAAGGTCACGATGGTCTACCCCGACTTTGCCTTCGGCCATGATCATCGTGATTTCTTTTCCGAAGCAATCGAAGCGCAGGGCGGCGAAGTGGTGGCCAAGATCGCCATCCCGCCGACCGAGACCTCCTTCACCCGCTATTTCCCGAACATCCCGCGTGAAACCGAAGTCGTCTATCATGTGATGGTGGGCCCGGCGGTCCTGACCTTCGTCAAGGAACTGGGTGAGTTCTTCGGTCCTTCACGGCCCGAAATCTTTGGTTTCATCGACAGTCTCGAAGCGGTCGCAATCAACAGCCCGGGTCTGGAATTCCTCGAAGGGACGTATTTCTGGGAAGGCAACCCGCGACACGCGCAGGCCAACCAGACCGACTATGACAAGGCCTACCGTGCCGCCGTCGGGGTCGATGACCGCGGCGCGTCGCTTGCCGACAGCAAGGATGTGTCGACATATGCGCATATGTTCGGTTGCTGGGAAACGCTCAACATCATCAAGGCCGGCATGGAAAGCGCGGGATACCAAGGCCCCGATGATCGTGCCAAGCTGATTGAAGCCGTCGAGGCCATGACCGACATGCCACAATCCGAGGATCACCCGCAGGGGCCCAAGCGCTTCAACGGCAAGACCCACCAAACCTTCGGGGTGCAGTACATTTCCAAGGTGGAAGATGGCAAGCTGGTGGTGCAGCACACCGCCTCTATCGAGGACGGTATGTACGAGGACGAAGTCGACTACACGACGCAATCCTTCTGATCCGACCTGAAGGCAGCACCAAGGGCGACCCAGACACATGGAATTCGGACCTCACCTGATGCTGGCCGCCCTTGAAGGGGCGGTCACCGCAGCCATTCTTGCGCTCACGGCCATGGGGCTGAGCATTGTTTTTGGGGTGATGCGGGTTGTGAACGTGGCGCATGGCGAATTCTACATGCTGGGTGCCGTGCTGGCATGGTGGGTCGCAACCGTGCTGGGGACGCATCCTGCGCTGGGGTTTGTCGCCGCGCTGATCATCGCGCCTGCGCTAGTGGGCGGTATGGCCATGATCGCGGACCGACTGGTGCTCAAACGTGTGGCTTACGACGCGGACCGGACGATCGTGGCCACCATCGGGATGCTGTATATCATTCAGCAGACGACGCTGATGACCTTTGGCCCGGATGCCCGCCCGGTGGAGCCGCCGTTCAACACCCGCCTTGCCCTGCCGTGGTTCGAATGGGGGGAAGAAGGTTTCGCGGTGTTCTGGCCATGGGGGCTAAGCACGACCAGCTACAAGCTTTTCGTCATCGCTGCCGTGGTGCTTGTGGCGCTTTGGCTGATCATTACGCGCACCAAGGCGGGGCTGCTCATGCGTGCCACGCAACAGGACAGCGAAACAGCGCAGGCCTTCGGCGTACCGGTCGGGCGTGTTTACTCGCTGGTGTTCGGGCTCGGGGCGGGGCTTGCCGCGCTGGGTGCGGTGCTGGTGGTGCCCATTCAACAGGCGCATTACCTGATGGGGCATGATCCCTTGCTGTTGTCCTTCATCGTGGTGATCATCGGTGGCCTCGGCAGCCTGCCCGGCACGGTCATCGCCGCCTTGCTGATCGGGATGAGCGACGGGATCATTTCTGTCTTCTTCTCGCCCACGCTCGCCAAGATCATTGCGACACTTCTGGTGGCCTTGGTGCTGGTCTTTCGCCCGCAAGGCCTGATGGGACGCAAGCAGACATGACGAACGCGGCGAAGTCGAACACGCTGCACATGGGCGTGCTGGCCCTTTTGCTGGTGCTGTTCTTCGTGCTGCCGCCTTACCACGCGGGTAACCTGTCGCGGATCATGGTGCTGGCGATCTATGCGATGGGGTTCAATCTGGTGTTCGGCTACACCGGGCTGCTGAGCCTTGGTCACGCCATGTTCTTTGCCGCAGGCATGTACGGCTTTGGACTGACGGCAAACCTAGGCGGCTGGCCCGTGCCGATTGCGTTCCTGACCGGGGTCATCTGTGCCGCCGGGCTGGCAGCAGCAGTGGCCGCACTCGCCCTGCGTACGGCGGGCGTATCGTTCATGATCGTCACGCTGATGTTTGCGCAGACGGCCTATCTGGTCGTCCTGTATTTCGGGACCTATACGCGGGGTGACGAAGGGTTCGTGGTTCAAAAGGCCTCGCGGGTGGTCGCTGGAATCGATCTGACCACGGACACGGCGCGCTTTTTTGCCGCCTATATCCTCTTTGCGATCTGCCTGCTTGGGCTGGCTCGCGTGATCCAGTCCCGCTTTGGCCGCACGCTGGTGGCCATTCGCGAAAACGAGGAACGCACACGGATGCTGGGATACGACGCGCAGCGCCACAAGCTCTATGCAATGATCCTGTCGGGCGCTGTGTCAGGTTTGGCAGGCGCGGCCTATGCATTGCTGTTCGGCTACGTGGGGGCGACCTTCGCTTCGGTGCAATACTCTATCTTTCCGCTGCTCTGGGTGCTCTTGGGGGGTGCTGGTACCACGATCGGGCCGCTGATCGGGGTGTTGTTCATGTTCTACCTGATCGACCTCTCAAGCTCCTTCACCAACGCCTATATGCTGATTGCGGGTGTGGCGCTGGTGCTGCTGACCCTGTTTGCGCCGCAGGGGTTGGCGGGCCTGCTGCGCAGAAAGGCCTTTGCATGGCTGCCGTGAACATCCTCGAGACGCGCGGCCTGACGAAGACCTATGCGGGTCTGAAGGCAAACACCGACATCAACTTTGTCCTGCAACGCGGCAAGATCACGGCGCTGATCGGCCCGAACGGGGCCGGCAAATCCACCTTCGTCGGCATGGTCAGCGGGCGCACGCCCGCCACCAGCGGCAAGGTGTTCTTTGAAGGCCGCGACATCAGCGCGCTTCCGGCGCACAGACGCATTCAGCTTGGACTTGCCTACACGTTTCAGATCACCTCCATCTTTCCGGGCCTGACCCTGCACGAAAACGTCGCCCTTGCCGCGCGCCGGGTGCTGGGCGGGGATCCCGCGCGGACCGACAGGAAGGTTCGCACCGTGCTTGAGCGTGTGGGTATCGACGACCGCGCCGACCAGCTTGCCGGGGACCTCAGCTATGGCCACCAGCGGTTGCTGGAAATTGCCATGGGGCTTGCGCAGGAACCAAAGGTCTTCATCCTTGATGAGCCGACGCAGGGGTTGGCAGAATCCGAAGTGCAGGATTTCATCACCCTGATACAGGCCCTCGCGGGAGAGACGACGATCCTGCTGATCGAGCACAACATGAAAGTCGTCATGGCCATGGCGGATCATATTACCGTGCTGGATCAGGGCATGGTGCTGGCAAACGGCACACCCGATGAAATCCACGCGAACACGGCAGTGCAGGCAGCCTACCTGGGGACCGCCGATGCTTGAGGTGCAAGGCATACACGCCGCTTATGGTCAGGTTCAGGCGCTATATGGTGTGTCCTTCACCGCCCGCGCGGGGGAAATCCTGTGCTTGCTGGGGCGTAACGGGGCGGGCAAGACAACGACGCTGAAATCGATCATGGGGCTGCTGCCCCTGTCCGAAGGGCAGGTATCCCTGGATGGAGACCAAATCAGTAGCCTGCCCCCGCACGAAGTGCCCAGACGCGGCATCGGCTATATCCCGCAGGGGCGGCGGCTGTTCCCCGAACTCAGCGTCGCTGAGAACATTGAAATGGGTTTGATGACCCGTGGCGAAGGCAAGGCCACGCGCGAATGGGTGTTGGACCTTTTTCCACGTCTGCGCGAACGTCTGGGACAGGCGGCTGGGACGCTGTCAGGGGGGGAGCAGCAAATGCTCGCCACCGCCCGCGCGCTGTGCCTGCGGCCCAAGGTCCTGCTTCTGGATGAGCCGACGGAGGGTTTGCAGCCTTCGATGATCAAGCTGATCCGCGACGTGGTGCTCAAGATGAAAGCCGAAGGCATCGCGATCGTACTGGTCGAACAGCGGGTGGATACGGTCATGACGATTGCCGACCGGGTCGTCTTCATCGAGAATGGCCGCGATGTGGACCGGATGGATGCCGCTGAACTCAAGGCGGATCCTGGCAAACTCAGAACCTACCTGGGCGTCTGACGCCCGGCAGAAGACAGGAGCGAACAACATGACAAAACTGGTGATCCGCAACATCGGGCAAATCCTGTCGGGCAAAATGGAAGAGCCGATATTTGATGGCGATTGCCTGATCGCAGTTGATGGCAAGATCAGCGCATGGGGTACGGAAAAGGACCTTGATTGCGAACGGGCAGACACGGTTGTCGATGCCAAGGGGGTGACCCTTGCCCCCGGATTGATCGACAGCCACATTCATCCTGTCGTGGGCGATTACACCCCGCGCCAGCAACAGCTCCACTGGATCGATTCCACCCTGCACGGCGGCGTGACGACCCTGATTTCCGCAGGCGAAGTGCACATGCCCGGCCGCCCCAATGATGTTGTCGGCACCGTTGCCATGGCGATTGCCGCGCAGCGCTGGTACGAGAATTTCCACCCCTCCGGCGTGAAGGTCCACGCAGGCGCGCCGCTGCTGCAACAGGGGTTGGAGGAGCATCATTTCAAGCAGATGGCCGACGCCGGCGTGCGCCTGATCGGAGAGGTCGGCCTTGGCACCGTCAAGGACGGCAAGACCGCCAACCAGATGATCGGCTGGGCGCGCAAGTACGGGATGCAATCGACGATCCATACGGGCGGTCCGTCCATTCCCGGTTCCGGCCTGATCGACGCGGATATGGTGTTGGAGACAGGGACAGACGTGGTTGGCCATATCAACGGCGGCCATTCCGCGCTGCCCGATGACCAGATCATTTGCCTGTGTGAAAGCTGCAAGGCGGCGCTGGAAATCGTGCACAACGGCAACGAACGCGCCGCCCTTCTGACGCTGAACACGGCGCGGGAGTTGGGCAAGCTGGATCAGGTGATCCTTGGCACCGATGGTCCGGCAGGATCGGGAGTGCAGCCCTTGGGGATCATGCGCATGGTGGCGATGCTGTCCTCGTTGGGGAATGTGAAGGCGGAAGTAGCGTTCTGTTTCGGCAACGGCAACACGGCGCGTCAGCGCAAGCTGGACACCGGGTTGATCGATGAAGGCATGTGCGCCGACTTCGTGCTGATGGATCAGGCGCAGCATGCCCCCGGCAAGAACTTGCTGGAATCGGTGGAACTGGGCAATCTGCCCGGTGTCGGTATGACCGTGATCGACGGTGTCGTGCGCAGCCTGCGCAGCCGGAACACACCCCCGGCGAACCGCTTGCCGGAACTGGTGACGGGAATGATGGGTGCCTAACCCAGCTTGCGCAGCAACCTCAAAAAGGTCTTCCGCTCAGCCGTATCAAGAGGGGCTAGGGTCTCTTCGGTGATCGCATGACCCATGGCCTTGAGGTCCTCCACAATCGTGGCGCCTTTCTTGGTCAGCGTGATGATCGACCGCCGTTTGTCGTTGGGGTCGGACATGGATTGCGCGAGCCCCTTGGCCTTCAGACGGTCCACGACGCCTTTGATCGTGGCTACATCCATCGCGGTCAATCGGCCCAGATGGTTCTGGGAAACCTCGCCCACTTCGGCCACCCGCAGGATCGTGGAAAACTGGGTCGGCGTCAGGTTGTCGATCGCATGTTTCTGGAAAATCACCGCGTGTTGCTGGCTGGCGAGCCGCAACAGATACCCCACCTGATCTTCCAGCACGTACCGTGCGCCGAGGGTGTCGGTGCTGTCATTCATACGTCACAATAAGGCGCAGGGCGGCTCTGATACAACCTCAAAGCGCCCGCGCGCTCAGCGCAGGCCGTCTTCACCCTTGGCCTCTTGATGGGTCAGGCCACCGACACGGGGCAGGGGTCTGCCGCTGTCGGTAACTGCTACGGCGACCACGATTTCATTCGCACGGGGCGCATCGTTCAAACGCACTTCGATACCGTCGAAATGGCTGCGCACATAAGCGGCATCCTTGTGACCCAGCGGCACATCGAGAACCTGGCCGGGGCTGCCCATCTTCTTGGAGGACGGCACCAGTGCGGCACCCTTTTCCACGGCGGCGCGCAGGGGTGCGCCCAGTTCTGGGTGCAGGATCGCGGCGGCATGTTCCAGCTCTCCGTTCTCTCCCACCATGGCGGACTTGCCATAGCTTTCGGCCTGCGCGGGCGTGATCCCCAGCGCCTCCACACAGCGTTGACCCAGCAGACCGCCCAGCGTCGCGCCGATTTCCATTAACGGCGACAGGTCTTCGGTATAGGTACCGGCAAATGGGTTTTCGATCACGGCAACGGCAACCGCCTTGCGCGTGACGGGATTGATGGCGCGCCCGGCCTCGCGGTGCGTTTCCTCGACGTTCACGGCGATCTTGCGAATGTTCAGGCTCATCTCAATCCGTCCTCCCCCTTGATGTCGGCGGCGGCCAATCCACCGGCACGATTGTGGATGCGTGCGCCCGTACTCATCACCAGCACCAGCACCATTTCGTTGGCGCGCGGGGTGTCGTTGGCCCCTACTTCCATCGCATCAAAATGGCTGCGCACATAGGACGCGTTGATATGGGTGATCGGCACATCCAGCCGCGCCCCCACACCGCCGACCTTTTTCGTCGACGGTACGATGGCGTTGGAATTATCCAGCAATTCGCGCATCGCATAGCCACCCGGCGCGTGCCAAAGCGCGCCATGCTCCAGCTCTCCGGCCTCACCCACGATGGTGCCCTTGCCATATCCTTCGATCTTTTCGGCCCCGCCCAGAGCATCGACAAGGCGCTGCGCCATCTTCAGGCCCAGCGGTTTGAGGTCTTCCATGAAGGGCTGGATATCCTCCACGTATTTCCCGGCGAAGGGGTTCTCGATGATCGCCAGTGCCGCGGCCCGGCGCAGTGGCGTTTCGGGCGGTGGACCGCCTTCGTGAAAGATCTCTTCGATGCTCAATATGGTTTTACGCAGGATCAGGTCAGGCATCGACAAGGCTCTTTTCGGTAAAGCTAAAGGAGGTGGGGTTCAAAAGGCGCGTGTCGCCTTGCAAGAACAGGGCCGCCGCATGGATCAAGCCACGCTGCGCGAAATCACGGGCGCGGGCAAGGCCCGCGTCAAGCGCGCGGGCGCAGTCCTGAGGTGAAAGCGTGCCACAGCCGGTAACGACCTCACGCATGCCAAGATCGCTGTCAGGTCGCATGTCCTGTGCCGACCGCCGCGTGACTGCGGGATGGCCGGGCAGATCGACAGCATTGGCAATCAACGTCGCCGCCACATCTGCCTGCGCGCCCGTCGCGGCCAGAACCGTGACGCTGTCGGCAATCCCCAGGCTCAGGCTGCGGCCGTGCCGTCCGCTTGTCGCGATACCCCGCGACGGGTGTGCCGCCGCAATTCTGAGCTGACCCAAAGCGGTGCCATCATGGGCCGCCATGCCAAGAACAAAGGCCCGGTCTGCATCCAGATGCAGGGCGATGTCCCCGCCGTTGTTGACATAGGCACGTCCCGGCGATGACCGCGCCACCATCGCGTCAAGCACGGTCTGTGCGACGCTGCCGGCAACCGCGGCCATGGGGGTCACGAAAAACAGATCGGCATATGGCGTGCAAGCTGCAATCATCTGCCGCGCCGTTTGTGTCCGGGCGACATTGGGATCAACCGTTGCAGCAGATCGCAAATCGGGCAGCTGATCCACCAGCCCCTGCAACACTCCCTCGAACGCGCCGCGCGCAGCTTCGAAAGCCAGCACGCGATCCTCGTCCGCACCAATGATCAGATCGATAGGTCCATGCTGCAAATGCAATCGCGTCCCTCCCGAAAGCAATGCCGCCTGCGGTCCCATCAATCCTTCTCTCCGGCGTTCCAGCGATAGTTTGCACGCGACATCGGATCATGGCCCATCGCCTCCCCCGACACCTTGCGCGCGGTTCCAAGCGCCACCTGATCGACGGGCTGAACCTCGTCCATGTAGCCGCCGAGCAATTCGTAATCGCGCAGCCGCATGGAAAACTCGATCGGTGCGACAAGCGCCGGGGTCGGTACATAACCAAAGGAATCCGTTGGCATGTCCATCACATCCAGCATGACCGTAATCCCGCCGCCCGGCCAGACATAAGCCTCCGCCCCGCCGCAGGACACATGGGTCAAGGACCCCTTCACCGACCGTGTCAATCGAACGGGGTTCTCGGTCACGCCCGCGCGCAGCGATCCGCCAGCGCCACCCATGAAAAGCACCGAACAGATCGACGGCTCGCAATTCTCCGCGATGATATCGGTCGATCGTTTGAGCGCCGGAGGCATATCCGCCATCTGCGGCTGCAAATCCGCGTCGAGCTCGTAATAGGCAAACTGCTCTCCGGTGGTGGACACCATCAGCATCCGCAGGCCTTTCCATGCCACCTTGGGATTGAACGGCCCAAGAATTGTAAGCGGGTCATTGATGTCCGTGCCGCCCCATCCGGTGCCGGGTTCGGCCACCTGAAAATAACGCCCCGGTGTGGACCGCCGCCCCTTGATCTTGATCCCGGTGGGCGGAATATCCAACAGCTTGCCCGCCTGATGTTCAGACAGGACACCGGTGATATGGTCATCCACCACCACAACTTCGTCCGCATGGCCCAACCATTGCTTGGCGAACATCCCGATGGACGCGGACCCGCACCCGACCCGCATCAGGCGTTCTTCGACACCGTTGATGATGGGTGCCTTGCCTGCCTCCACCACAAGCGTCGTGGCATGATCACCCTCGCCTATGACCATCTCGACCGGGGCGCGATTGCACAGCCGCAAAAGCGCGTCACAGGTCACGCGCCCTTCTTTCTTGCTGCCGCCGGTCAAATGTTCGACGCCGCCAAGGCTCAGCATCTTGGAGCCATACTCAGATGTCATCACATGGCCAATCGGTTCTGCGTCGACATAGACCACATCGCGTTCATGCCCGATGTGCCGATCCGTATCGATCTTCACCTTGACCCCGCAGTAGGAGAATATCCCCTCGGTCACGACAGTGACCATATCCACGCCTTCCACGTCCTGACTGACGATAAAGGGGGCGGGTTTGTAGTCGGGATAGGTCGTACCAGCGCCCACTGCGGTCACGAAGGGTCGCGCACCTTGCACGATATCACCATCCCAGTCCTCTCCGCCGCCATCCTTGAGGAAAGGCACCAGTTTCTGAGAGGTGTTTTCGATCACCGTCAGCGCGTCCAGCCGCACCAGATCGCCGCCGTGGTTGGCATAGCGGTCACAGGCACCGATCTTGCCGTCCGCGATGTAGCACATGACCGGACAGGCATCGCAGCGGATCTTTTCGGGGCGGTCTGGCTTGTTCATCCGTCCAGCCTCCTGATGGCGGTGCGCACCCTGTCAGGGGTGGCAGGCACCCGCGTGACGCGCGCCCCTGTGGCGGCGTAAATGGCATTCAGGATCGCGGGTGCGGTGGGGATCAGTACATGTTCCCCCAAGCCTTTCGCGCCATAGGGACCGTGTGCGTCCGGTTCTTCGATGATCAGGGTCTCGATCGGGGGAATGTCCCCGATCGTGGGGATCAGATAGTCATGCAGGTTTTCCGTCCGACCCGGCAGGTATTCCTCCATCAAGGCCATTCCAAGACCCTGCGCGATGCCGCCCTGCACCTGTCCTTCGACCAGCATCGGGTTGATCGCTTGCCCGACGTCGTGGGCGGCGACAAACTTCAGGGGCTTGACGGTCCCCGTTTCGACATCGACCTCAACCACTACAAGATGCGCGGCATAACCGAATTGCGCATAAGGCTCCCCCTGGCCATTCTCGTCCAGCGGTTTGGTAGGTGGGTCATAGGTTTCTTCAGCGCGAAAGGCGAAGCCTTCTGCGTCCACATCTGCCTGGGTCAGATCAAACTGATGCGTCTTGCCTGCATCCTGCGCGGTGATCCTGCCGTGCGCAATCTCAAGCGTCGCTTCATTTGACACATTCAGGCGCTGCACAATCGCGCGGCGCAGCGCTTCGCCTGACAGCCGTGCGGCATTTCCCGACACATAAGTCTGGCGCGAAGCGGAGGTTTTCCCGGCATCCGGGGTCACGTCGGTATCCGGCCCGACGATCTCAATCTGATTGACTGGCACGCCAAGGGCAGTTGCGAAGATCTGGGCAATCACGGTGTTCGCGCCTTGGCCAATGTCCATCGCGCCTTGATGCAGAACAACGGTGCCGTCCGCCCGAACCCCCGATTTGATCGTCGACGGGTTTGGCAGGGACGTGTTCCCGCAACCGTACCAGCCTGCCGCCACGCCCACGCCCCGTCGGGCGACGTCGTGCGCCGCGTTGTGGCTGGCAGCGGCCTTGCGCTCTGCGTCCCACGCGGGTTTCAGCGCTTGCAGGCAGGCCTTGATGCCAACGCCTTGCCGGAACACCTGCCCGCACACGGTAGGGGCGCCGTTCGTCAGCGCGTTCATGATGCGGAAATCAAGCGCGTCGATGCCCAGTTTCTCCGCCAGCACATCGAACAGGCACTCCTGCGCTATGGCAGATTGCGGCACGCCAAATCCACGGAATGCACCGGCGGGGGGATTGTTGGTATGTATGCCCGCCGATTCCGCCCGGTAATCCTTGATGCGGTAAGGACCGGAGGCATGCACCGGCACCCGGTTCGCCACTGTCGGTCCCCAACTGGCATAGGCCCCGGTGTCGAACGCGCCAAAGAAGTCGAACCCGGTGATCGTTCCGTCCCGTTGTGCGCCAATACGCAAGCGTATGTCGGAGGGATGCCGCTTTGTCGTGCTTTGCATCGATTCCGTCCGGCTGTAGGTCAGACGCACGGGCTTGCCGGTCTTCATCGCCGCGAGGGCCAGATAGGGTTGCACCGAAATGTCCAGTTTGGATCCGAAACCGCCACCAACGGCGCTGGGCACGATCCTGATCTTGCTGCGATCCATGCCAAGGATGACTTCAAGCGCTTCAAGGTCCATGACGGGGGCTTGGGTGCAGGCGTGCACCTCGACCCGGCCGTTCACCATCTCGGCAAAACCGGCCTCCGGCTCGATATAGGCGTGTTCGACAAAGCCGCTTTGGAAATGGCCCTCGACCGTAATTTCTGCCTGTGCAAGGGCGGCCTTCGCGTCACCGCAGGTGACGAAGCCACCGCACATGACGTTGCGCGCGCGCCCCTCGTGCAGCAGGTCCGTGCCATCGGCCTGCGCCGTCTCAATATCGCAGGCTGCCGGGCGTTCGTCCCAGGTCACTGGAAATCGGGCAGGATCAAAGGCGGCAATCGCATCGGGTGTGCCAATCACAGCAGCGACCGCTTCGCCCCTGAACCGTGCCTCGTCTTCAGCGAAGACAGGCTGATCCACAAATTGCGGGATCACGCCAAAGGCATTGCGGCCCGGAATGTCGGATGCGCTCAGCACCGCTTCAATGCCTGCGGTCCGTGCCACGAAAGCGTCAAGGTCACCCAGTTGGAAACCCGCCCGTGCAAAGGGCGACCTTACAACGAAAATCTCAAGCGTGCCGGGCGGGGCGATATCATCGGCGAACCGTTCGCGTCCTGCGATCTTGTCCGCACCATCGACCCGTGCAATGGCGTCACCCACATCGCCACGGACATCTGTCGTGCTGGGCGCGGCACCGCGCACGGCGTCAATAATCTTTCTGTACCCGCTGCAGCGGCACAAAACGCCGCCCAGTGCGTCCTGTACCTGCTGTTCGGTCGGGTCGGGCCGTTCGCGCAAAAGGGCAACGGCGGACACCATCATGCCCGGGGTGCAGATACCGCACTGCGCCGCCCCCTGTTGGGCAAATCGCGCGCCCAAGGCCTTGGCGGTCGCATCATTGGCATGCAACCCGGCGGCGGTTTCGATCTGCCGCCCCTCGGCTTGATGCGCCGGGGTCAGGCAGGCACAGACCGGCGCCCCGTCGATCAGCACGGTGCACGCGCCACAGTCACCCGCGTTGCACCCGATTTTGACGTCACGCGCCCCAAGTTTCTCCCGCAACACCTGCGACAGCCGCTCCCCCGGTCGAACCGGTGCCGCCACAGGCGCGCCATCTAGATCAAAGCGCAGCAGTGGGATGCCTTGCGGGCTATTCATGGCACGCCGCCCGTCTGATCGCACGAAGGCACTGGGTCGTGACGATGTCCTCCCGGAAGGCAGCGCTTCCGCGAACATCGGAAATCGGGCTGAGCGCACCCAGATGGGCGGGATTGACGCGGATATCTGTTGCCCTTTGCCCGATCAAGTCGTCTTCGAGCAGGTGCAAACGCTGTGCTACGGCCGAACACGCGCCGACCGCCACCTGCGCTTGGCGAATGACACCATCGCCATCGCAGACGACAAGGGCCGCCGTCATGGTGATGGAGATGACCAGATACCGCCGGCTCCCCAGTTTTTCAAAGGCAGATGCCGAACCTGCAGGCGGGTGCGGGATGTGCAGGGCGGTCACCAGTTCATCCTCCGCCCGGACGGTCTGGCGCACGCCGGTGATGAAATCGCAAAGCGGCACCTGCCGGACACCGCGTGCCGCGCTTGCCAATTCGACCTGCGCGTCCAGTATCAGCAGTGGCGGAACACCATCCGCAGCGGGCGAAGCGTTGCAAAGGTTGCCGGTTACCGTTGCGGCGTTCTGGATCTGCACGCTGCCCACTTCGCGGGCTGCCTGTTTGAGCGCGTCAAAGGCAGGCGGCAGATCGGCCCGGATCACATCTGTCCAGGTCGTCGCCGCACCGATGCGCAAGCCGTCGTCCACCGGCGTGATCCCCCGCAGACCGTCGATCCGGGTGATATCCAGAAAAGCATCGGGCTGCTGTCCCTGCACCATCGAAGGATAGACGTCCGTGCCGCCGGCAACAACCTTGCCACCACCTGCCGCCGCAATACGCAGCGCGTCTTCAAGCTGGGTGGGGGCGTGATAGGACAAGGGCTGACCTCTTTATCGTTTGTGTGCAAATGATAGGAAGCCATCAGCCTTCTTGTCAATGTCTTTGAGCGGCGCAAAGCTAGACAGAATTGCGGCTGAAGCCTACAAGCCAAGAACAGGCTCAACCCAAGAAAAGCGAGACGCCCCGCGCCCCTGTGGACCCCGATCACATGACCCAAACCTTCCCGCTCACCCCCATTCAGCAAGGCATGTATGCAGGTTCCGCGCTGGCGGCACGGCCATGGCTTTATGTCGAACAGGTGGTGGTCGATCTGCCGGGTGAAACACTCGACCTCGAAGCGATGCAGATGGCCTGGGCGGCTTTGGCGCGGGCCCATCCGGTCCTGCGGGTGCAGGTCGTGGATGACGGCGGGGGAGAGGCCGTGCAAACGGTTACCGATGTGGACAAGGTGGTGGTGACCAGCACGGACCTGTCGACCCTTTCATCTGACGCGGCCGCCCGGAGCTTCGATGACTTCATTGCGCAGGACCGTGAGAACGGGATTGATGTGACGCGCGCGCCCGGTTTCCGGGTCGCTCTTTTCAAGATGGGGGAGGCACACAGCAAACTGGTCTGGACGTTCCCGCACACACTTCTGGATGGGCGCAGCTTCGCACCCCTTCTGGCGGAGGTCTTTGACCGCTACGCAGCAATCCGCGAAGACCGGCCACAATTGAACAAGGACACAGCCGCGCCCGTGTTCCAACAGCATTGTGAGCTGTTGGCCCAGATGACCCATGCCGAAGGCACCCGCCATTTTGCGGATGTCCTGGAGGGGTGGGAAGGCGGCGAAGGGCTTGTGCGCGACGGTGTTGAGCCGGGGCGGAAGAAATATGAAGAAAGGCAACTGTCTGCGGCTGAAACAGCGGCAATCAAGCGCATCGCGCAGCAATGCGGGGTCGCGACAAGCACGGTCATCCTGTTGGCGTGGGGCGTTGTGACTGCGCGGTTGGCAGGTCGCGATGATACGGTATTTGGCAACACGCTGAACGGGCGCAATCTTGTCTCCGGCAGTGGCGACGCGCCGGGCTGTTTCATTGTAACCGTGCCCATGCGCTTGCGGCTGACACGCGATTTGACACTGGGGACTGCGCTGAAAAGGCTGCGGGCCAGCCAGATTGCATTGCGCCCGTTTGAACAAACACCCCTTGCTTCGATAAGGCAGCATCTGGATGTGCCGCCCACCCGACAGATATTCGATACGCTGGTGATGTTTGACCGTGCGTCCCTGCATGCGCAGATGCAGGCGTGCGGCGGGCTTTGGGAAAGGCGCAACGTGTCGTTGCTGGAAGAAGGTGATGCGCCCGTCACACTTGCGGTTTTCTGCGGCGAGGATACCCAACTGACCGTTGAATATGATCCGCAGCAAGTGCCGAAAGGCGGTGCCCTGGCAGATCATCTGATGCATTTTCTGCGCAACCTTGAAGCGGCTCATCCGGGGCAACATCTTGGCGCGATTTCCATGCTGAACGGGGATGAGGAGCGGCGGCTGCGGGATCTCTCCGGCGGCCCCTTGCCAAGCGATGCCCGGCAAAGCTGCTGTGCCACGTTGTTTGAAGCGGTCGTCGCGCGCCAACCTGATCATCCGGCGCTGGAACAACCCGACACTTCACCCCTTAGCTTTGCGCAGCTTGACAGGATGGCGAACCGACGCGCCCATGATCTGGCGTCGGCGGGGATCGGGCGCGGGGATGTCATCGGCATCTGTGCCGCGCGCAGTCCGGCGTTTGTCATTGCACAACTTGCAGCATGGAAATTGGGTGCGGCGTTTGTTCCGATGGACCCAAGCTATCCTGCAGAAACGCTCAACATCATCGGGGAGGACAGCGGTGCGAAGCTGATCCTGACGGACGGCAGCGCACCTGAACTGACAGTCCCAACGCGGGACCTGACCGCGCCGCTACCGGGTACCCTTCCCGATACACCACCGGACCGCGCCCCACTAGAAGCAACCCACCTCGCCTATATCATCTTCACGTCAGGCTCCACCGGGCGGCCCAAGGGTGTGATGATCTCTCATGCTGCGCTTGCTGCGCACAGCCGCGCAATCATTCCGCTGCTGGGTCTGACCCCTGATGACCGGATGCTTCAGTTCGCAGCACTCAGTTTCGATGTCGCCATCGAAGAGGTCATGGGAACACTGCTTGCCGGGGCCACGCTTGTGCTGCGCACACCCGAAATGTCGCAGTCCACCGACGTCTTCCTTGATCAGGTGCGCGCGCTGGGGATCACGGCGCTGAACCTGCCCACGGGGTTTTGGGTCGTTCTGACGGATGCACTGGAAAACCCGGAAACGGATTTCCCGCCAGATGTGCGCGTCTTGATCGTCGGCGGCGAACGTGTCCCGCTTTCGGTGTTGCGACGCTGGCGGGCCATGGTGCCACAGGTGCGTTGGCTGAATGGCTACGGCCCGACGGAGACGACGATCACCTCAACCGCGCATGAGGTGACCGAAGCCGATTTGTCAGGTGGCAGCGTGCCCATTGGCGTGCCCCTGTCCCACGCACGCGGCTGGATCGTTGCCGCAGATGGTGCGCTGGCACCCGAAGGCGCGCAAGGCGAACTCAGCTTTTCCGGCCCTGCATTGGCCGAAGGATACGTGGGCCTGCCGGAGCGGACGGAAGCCTCCTTTGCACCGGCACGCTTTGATCCTGATATCGCCCGGCTTTATGCCAGTGGCGATCGGGCGTTCTGGAAAAACGGGCTGCTGCACTTCATTGGCCGGGTGGATCGCCAGATCAAGCTGCGCGGATTTCGGATTGAGCCGGGCCAGATTGAAGGCGTACTGGAAGCCCGACCCGAAGTGGGCCGCGCCCATTGCGCGCTCTATGCGCCCGAAGGCGGCCAGCCGCGCCTTGTTGCATGGTATTCCTCCGCCTCAAAAGATGAACCTTTAGCGCCCGAGCAGATGCGCGACTGGATCGCAGGCGCGCTGCCGCCCCACATGCTGCCCGAACTGATTGCCATCACGGATTGGCCACAAACCCCCGGCGGCAAGGTTGCTGTCGATGACCTGCCGCCGCCCCAGTCAGGGCCAGCGACACCGGCAGAGGACATTGCGGATGCTTCTCCCCTCACACAGGATGTCGCAGCCCTGTTTGAAAGCCTGCTCCTGACCGAAGGTGTCGGGCCCGAGACCTCCTTTTTCGATGCCGGGGGGGATTCCCTGTCGCTGCTAAGATTGCTGCCGCAGGTGGAACAACAGTTCGGCGTGCGCCTGAAGCCGACCGCGCTTTATGCGGACCCCACGCCGCGTGGCGTGGTCCAAGCCTTGCAGGAACAGGACCCCGATCCACTGGTGGTGATCCCGATCCAGCCCGAAGGCACCCGCGCACCGCTTTACGGTGTACATGTGCTTGGGGACAACGGATCATTCTTTCGCCCCTTGGCCGCCGAACTGGGCGCGGATCAGCCTGTCTTTGGCCTTACCGTTGGACTGCTGACCGAAGACACGCCGACCGATGTTGCGGATATTGCGCGCTTCTATCTGCAACAGATTGAACGCCATCACCCCACGGGACCCCTTTCGCTGATTGCCGTCTCCGCAGGCAGCTATGTGACCTTTGAACTGGCCCACCAGTTGCTTGACTGGGGGCGCGATGTGCGGGCGGTGATCTTTCTGGATGCCGAAGGGCCGGGCAGGCGTCCCCGGTTGGGACGGCTGGGTCGCCTTGGTGTGCATCTGGGCGCGCTTCGCACACACGGTTTTTCCTATCTTGGCACGATGAAGGCCAAGCGGCAGGAGGCCCGGTCCTTCGCCGAAGCACAGGCACGGATTACGGACGATACCGTTTTGGATGAGACGGGCGGCACCGGGAATATCGACGAATTTGTTGCCGCCAACGCGCTGGCCATCGAAGCCTACCAACCCAAACCCTATCCGCGCCGCCTGACCATTTTCCGGGCGGCAGATGACAAGTTCGACAGCCCGCTTGCCCGGCAAAGCGGGCTGGGCTGGAAGCCGGTCGCCGCTGCAGGCTTTGACATCACCGATGTGCCCGGTGATCACCTTGGTCTGCTGCAGCCGCCGAACGTCGCCACTCTCGCCGCGCAGGTGGCCTATGTCCTCAATTCACGGAATGACGACGCGGATTAGACAATCTGTTCCAGCAAGACGCGGGTGTTCTTTTCAGTCATTTCAACTGGATTGCCCCCCGTACTGGGATCGCTAAGCGCGCCTTTGACGATCCGGTCGAGATCAGGGTTTTCAACACCAAGCCCGCGCAGGTTCCTCGGAATGCCGAGTTCTGCATTGAGATCATCGACGAAAGCACAAAACCCGTCAAAACCGCGTTGGATGCTGAGATAATTGGCCGCGCGGGCCAGCCGGCTGCGGATCTTGGGTTTGTTGAATTGCAACACCGCAGGCATACATACGGCATTGGTTGTGCCGTGGTGCGTGTGATACATCGCGCCGATCGGGTGCGACAGCGCGTGAATGGCACCAAGCCCTTTCTGGAACGCGGTGGCCCCCATTGCAGCCGCAGACATCATATGTGCCCGCGCCTCTAGGTCCGTCCCATCGGCATAGGCCCGCGGCAGGTAATCCTTGACCAACCGCATCCCTTCCAGTGCCATGCCCTGGCTCATCGGGTGATAATGCGGCGATGAGAAAGCCTCGACGCAATGGGCAAAGGCATCAAGCCCGGTGCCTGCGGTGATGACGGGGGGCATGCCAACCGTCAGTTCAGGATCGCAGATCACGACCGAAGGCAGGAACTTGGGGTGAAAGATGATCTTTTTTTCTTCCGTATCGCTGTTGGTGATGACCGATGCGCGTCCCACTTCAGACCCGGTGCCGGCGGTGGTCGGCACCGCAACAATCGGCGCTATGGCGTCCGCATCTGCCCGCGTCCACCAGTCACCGACATCTTCGAAATCCCACAAGGGCCGCGTCTGCCCGGCCCAGAAGGCCACCAGCTTGCCCAGATCAAGACCGGAACCACCGCCAAATGCCACCACGCCATCGTGTCCGCCGTCCTTGAACGCCTTCACGCCCGCTTCGGCGTTCTTCTCATTCGGGTTGGGGTCTACGTCCGAGAACATCGCGCGGCCCAGCCCGGCCTCCTCCAACAGGTCAAGCGTGCGCGTGGTGATTTCCATCTGCGCCAGACCCCGGTCGGTGATCAGCAGCGGGTTCTTGATCCCGGCGGTGGCACAGGCGTCGGCAATTTCCGAAATGCGGCCCGCGCCAAAGCGGATGGCGGTGGGGTAGGACCAATTGGCTGTCAGGCTCATGTCTCAGGCTTTCTTCAGGTGATATGACTTGGGACGGGTCAGGTTGTGGTAGCCGATCACCGACAGACCGCCGCCGCGTCCCGTGTCCTTGCAGCCGGTCCAGCACAGGGCGGGATCAAGGTAATCGGCGCGGTTCATGAACACGGTGCCGGTTTCGATCTGATCGGCAATGCGTTCCGCGCGCGTGACGTCATTTGTCCAGACCGAGGCGGTCAGGCCGAAATCACTGTCGTTCATCAGGGCAATGGCTTCGGCGTCATCCTTCACAGGCATGATCCCGACAACGGGGCCAAAGCTTTCTTCGCGCATCACGCGCATGTCGTGGGTCACATCCGTCAGGATCTGCGGCATCAGATACGCGCCATCGTCTTGTGGGAATAACGCCGGGTCGATATGCGCCCTTGCGCCTGCCGCCACGGCCTCTGCGGTCTGTGCGCGTACTTCGTCAGCAAAGCGCGCCTGTGCCATGGGGCCAAGGGTTGTCTCCGGGTCCAGCGGATTGCCCAGCCTGTAGGCGCTGACGATCTCCACCGCCTTGGCGACAAACGCATCAAAGTGCTGTTCTGCCACGTAAATCCGCTCAATCCCGCAGCAACACTGGCCGGAATTGAACATCGCGCCATCAATCAGCGTCTCCGCTGCAGCATCCACATTCGCGTCATCGCAGACATAGCCGGGGTCCTTGCCACCCAGTTCCAATCCCAGCCCGGTGAAGGTGCCGGCAGCGGCTTGTTCCATCGCCTTGCCGCCGCCCACGGAGCCGGTGAAATTCACGAACCCGAAGGCGCGGGCGGCAATCAGATCAGACGTCGTCCGGTGATCCAGAAAGACATTCTGGAACACATCCTCCGGCACACCCGCGGTGTGGAATGCCTGCGCCATGCGCTCGCCTACAAGCGGCGTCTGGCTGGCGTGTTTCAGCACCACCGCGTTGCCTGCGATCAGGGCGGGTGCCACGGTATTGATGGCGGTCATGTAAGGATAGTTCCACGGTGCCACGACCAGCACGACCCCATGCGGAACCCGTTTGATCAGGCGGCGGAAGGTATCGCTGTCCTCGATCTCAATCGGCGCAAGCGCGTCGCGCGCGATTTCAGCCATGTAGGTCGCACGCTCGTTGAAGCCGCCGAACTCCCCGCCATAGCGTATGGGACGGCCCATCTGATGCGCAAGCTCCGGCACGATCTCATCATTCATGGCCCCCACCTTTTCGACACCTTTCAGAACCCGCGCGATTCGATCCTCCAGCGGCAGCGCGGCCCAAGCGGCTTGCGCGGTCCGCGCTGCATTCACAGCCGCACGGGCAGCGTTGACGGACAAGGTCTCCCGCTCCGCGTAAACCGATCCGTCGATGGGAGAGATACATCTGATCATGGGGTGTCTTTCTCAATGGGTTGGCCCAGGATAAACAGGAACGGGCCATGGATGACATGCATCTCCCGCTGCCCGTAGGGTTGGTTGAACGGCGCTTTGAAATGCCCGGCTGGCAGCGCTTCAAGGGCGGGGGCGTATGCGTTGCCAAAGGCATCCACGGCGTCCACGTCGATATAGATCACAAGCTGTCGCGCGGGATCATCCATGTCCGCGTCCGGGGGCGCATGGATCAACCGCACCGTCGCGGCGTCTCTTTGAAGCAGCACGCTGCGTTCTTCCTGGTGCAGGACGTCAAAGCCAAGGCAGTTGCGCAAGAACGCTTCCGCCGCCGGGATGTCCGCGACCGGAAGGCAAGGGGTGGAGCGCAGCGCCTTCATGCCCGTTCAAACCCTCGCGCGATTTCCCAATCCGTAACCACCCGGTCAAATTCCTCCTGCTCCACCTCCGCGCAGCGGGTGTAATGGTCCATGACATCATCGCCAAAAGCCTCGCGCAGCATCTGCGATCCACGCAAGGTTTCGGTCGCCGTGCGCAGGTTTTGCGGAATATCCGCCGCTTTGGCGTCCTCATAGACGTCGCCCGAAGTCGGCGGGGTCAGTTCCATTTCATCCTCGATCCCCTTGATCCCCGCCGCCAGCATCGCGGCCTGCGCCAGATAGGGGTTCAGGTCCGACCCGCCCACACGACATTCGACCCGCACGCCCTTGGTCCCGTCGCCGCACAGGCGGAACCCGGCGGTGCGGTTGTCCACCGACCAGACGGTTTTGGTGGGCGCAAAGGTGCCCTTGGCGAAGCGTTTGTAGCTGTTCACGTAGGGCGCCAGGAAGAACGTATACTCCGGCGCATGGGCGATCAGCCCGGCCATGTAATGTTTCATCAGTTGCGACATGCCCAGATCGTCGCTGGCATCGTAGAACATCGGCTGCCCGTCCTGCCACAGCGATTGATGCACGTGGGACGAGCTGCCCACCTTGTCGTGGTGCCACTTGGGCAGGAACGATGCCGCATGGCCGTTGGCGTTGGCGATTTCCTTTATGGCGTGTTTGGCAATCGTGTGGTGGTCGGCGCAATCAAGGGCTGGGGCATAACGGATGTTCAGTTCTTCTTGCCCGGTCTCCGCCTCACCCTTGGTATTCTCAATCGGCAGACCCGCCGCATAGAGGTGATTGCGGATCGGCCGCATCACATGCTCTTCGCGGGTGGTCTGCAGGATGTGGTAATCCTCGTTGTAACCGGAGATCGGTTTGAGGTCGCGGAAACCACCGCGCCGGATGTCGTCGAAGGACTGCTCGAAAAGGAAAAACTCCAACTCCGTCGCCATCATCGCGTCGAATCCCATGTCCGACAGCCGCGCAACCTGACGCTGCAACATCGCACGGGGGGAATGGGGGACGGGCAGGTGGCTGTGGTGGTCAAGGATATCGCAAAGCACCATCGCGGTGCCTTCAAGCCACGGCACCGGGCGGATCGTGCCAAGGTCCGGCTTCATCACATAATCGCCGTACCCCGCCTGCCATGACGTGGACGCATAGCCGTCCGGCGTGCCCATCTCCAGATCGGTGGCCAGCAGGTAATTGCAGCAATGGGTCTCCTCGAAGGAATGCTCAAGAAAGTTCACCGCGTGAAATCGTTTGCCCATCAGGCGGCCCTGCATGTCGACAAAGCAGGCCAGCACCGTATCGACGCTGCCATCTTGAACGCGGGTTTTCAGATCATCAAAGCTCAGGGTGCCGGGCATGGGAATGTCTCATTGCGTTGGAAAAAGGGGGGCGACCTGCGCCGCCCCCGGTCTGGTTCAGGTGTAGCGGTACGGACGGCCCGCTTTTTCCATATCCTCGTTGTACTGCTTGAAGATGTCGACCACCTTGCGCTTGGTCTCGCTTTCGGCGGCGATCTCTTCCCAGAACTCGCGCGCGGCGGCTTCGACCGTGGCCCATTCCGCATCAGGAATCGTGGTCAGCTTCAGCTTGTCGCCGTTCACGCGAAGACGTGCTTCACCACCCCAGTACCAGTGCTGGCGGTAGTAGTGCGACTGCTCGCAGCAGACCTGGAACAGCATCTGCAGGTCTTCGGGCAGCTCGTTCCAGCGGTCCATGTTGGCAAAGAAGTGCCCGATCCACGCGCCGGAGATGTTGTTGGTCAGGAAGTAGTTGGTCACATCCGCCCAGCCGACGGTGTAATCCTCGGTGATGCCGGACCATGCGATGCCGTCAAGCTCGCCCGTCTGTACCGCCACTTCGATGTCTTCCCACGGCAGGTTGACGGGCACGACGCCGAACTGGCTCAGGAACCTGCCCGCGGTGGGGAAGGTGAAGATGCGCTTGCCCTTCATGTCCTCAAGACTGTTGATCGGGTCCTTGGTGGCAAAGTGGCAGGGGTCCCATGCGCCCGCGCTGATGTGTTTCACACCCACAGCGGCATATTCATCGGCCCAGATTTCATTCAATCCGTATTGGTTGAACAGCACCGGCACATCGAGCGAATAGCGGGAGCCGAAGGGGAAATACCCGCCGAACACCGTCACTTCGGTGGGCGAGGCCATGCTGTCATCATCCGACTGCACCGCGTCGATCGTGCCGCGCTGCATCGCCTGGAACAATTCGCCCGTAGGTACCAGTTGGTCGGCATAGAACAACTCGATCTGCATGCGGTCGCCTGCGATCTGGTTGAACATCTTGATCGCCGGATCGATTACCTCCGCCGCAAGGGCAGCGCCCGCGTAGGTCTGCATGCGCCACTTGATCGTGCTTTGCGCCAGTGCCGGTGTTGCAAGGGCAGCGGGGGCGGCAACAGCGGCCCCTTTGATAAACGTACGTCTTGTCGTCATGGTCTTCTCTCCTTGTCTAAGGTTGCGCCGGTTGGCCCGGCTTGTTGTGGTTCATTGTCCGTAAACGACCCCCGGCAGCCACAATGCCAGCTGCGGAAATATCATCACGAGGGCGAGCGCCAAAGCCATCACAAGCACGAAAGGTCCGATGGACCGATAGATGTCATGAATGCTGATCTCGGGCGGGGCCATGGCGCGCATCAGGAACAGGTTATAGCCGAAAGGCGGTGTCATGTAGGCGATCTGACAGGTGATTGTATAAAGGATACCATACCAGACCAGGTCAAACCCCATCGCGCCCACCAGCGGCACATAAAGCGGCGCCACGATCACCAGCATTGCAGTGTCGTCCAGAAACGTCCCCATCAGGATAAAGCTGAGCTGCATCAGGATCAGGATCATCCACGGGTTCAGGCCCAGCTTTTCGGTGAACAGGCTCTCTATCGCCTTCACTGCACCCAGCCCGTCAAACACCGCGCCGAAGGCCAGCGCGGCAAGGATGATCCACATGAACATGCAGGTGATGCCCAGCGTGCTGCGCACCGATGTCTCGAACACCGTGCGCGTCATGCGCCCTTTCAGGACCGCCGCCACGAAGGCGGCCAGCGCCCCGATGGCAGAACTTTCCACCAGGCTGGTCCATCCGTTCACGAACGGCACCATCATCACCGCAAAGATCACCAGCGGCAGCAGCCCCGCGCGCAGCAGCCTCAGCTTCTCTGCCATTGGCATGTCGCGCTCTTCCTCGCTCAACGCCGGGCCAAGGGCCGGGTTGAGACGACAGCGGATGGCGATGTAAAGGATGAACAATGCGGCCATCATCAGGCCCGGCACCACGCCCGCCAGCCACAGCTGCCCCACCGGCTGCCGCGCGATCATCGCGTATAGCACCAGCACGACCGAAGGGGGCACAAGAATACCGAGTGACGACCCCGCCTGAATGACCCCGGTCACCATGCGCTTGTCATAGCCACGTTTCAAAAGCTCCGGCAGGGCGATGGTGGCCCCGATGGCCATGCCCGCCACGCTCAGCCCGTTCATCGCGGAAATCAGCACCATCAAGCCAATCGTGCCAATCGCCAAACCGCCCCGCAGGCCACCCATCCAGACGTGGAACATGCGGTAAAGATCGTCGGCAATCTTGCTCTCCGACAGGACGTATCCCATGAAGATGAACATCGGCAGGGTCAGCAGGGGATACCATTTCATCAGCTTCATCGCCGCGGCAAAGCCGATGTCATATCCGCCCTTGTCGCCCCACAACAGCAGCGCCGCGACCACGGCAACAAAGCCAATCGCGCCAAACACCCGCTGGCCCGTCAGCAGCATCAGCATCATGGTCGAAAACATGAGCGTAGCGATCATTTCGTATGGCATCAGACGCTTTCACCCCGCAGGCGCAGGACGTCTTTGCACAGCTCCGAAAGGCACTGCAGGATCATCAGGAAAAAGCCGAGGATCATCACCGTCTTGATCGGCCACATGTAAGGCCGCCAGGCAGAGGAGGACCGCTCCAATCGTCCCACCTCCTCGGTCCCGATGGCCACGCCAAACAAGTACGATACCGGTTCCGTCTTCCAGTACCCAAGCGAATAGGCGGTCGACCCAAGTGCACCGTAAAGCAGCACACACAGGTAGAAGATCAGCAGACACACCGTGAAGATGTCGAACCACGCCTTGCGCCGCACCGACCAGCCACCATAAAGCAGGTCCATCCGCACATTCGACCCCATCTGGATCGAATAAGGCCCGCCAAGGATGTAGTACCCCACCATCAGGAACTGCGCCATTTCCAGCGTCCAAAGCGTCGGCGTAAAGAACGTCTTGCTGATGGAGGACCACAAAAGCACACCCATCAGGGCAAAGATGCCGTACATGATCATGCGTCCGACCCGGTAATTCACGGCATCGACAGCGCCGATATAGCCGCGCATCACGCCGTGCATTTGATCACCCCGATCGTGTCGATATCCCCGCAGGCGGCACTTATCCAATGCGCCAGCATCGTGCCCATCGCCTGTTGCTCGGCCGACGTCGCGATCAGGTCGCTGCGCACTTCGATCATTACGTTTGGATGGCCTGCGGGCAGCGCGTGACGCTGGAGGGTGTGGGTCACTCCGTCCTGCGGACCGTAGGGCGCGTTGCGCTCCACCCGCATCAACGTGTGCTGTGCTGCGATGGCCAGCATGGCGTCTGCCAGCCGGGCATCTTCATCATGCAGCACCCCGATCTCCACACTGCGCGGTTGCCCGTGGTAGGTCGGGGTGAAACTGTGAACAGTCACGCATACCGCCTTTGGCGATTTGGCCAACATCTGCGCGACAACGGCATGGAAGGGCTCGTAAATGCCCTTGATACGCGCGTCCTTCTCTGCATCACTCAGGTCCACATTGCCGGGTATGTCGTATGCCTCGCTCCGGTCCGGCATCGCATCGGGTGCATCGGGCGGGCGGTTGCAGTCATAGATCAGCCGCGACAGCGTGCCCGCAACCAACCGCGCATCCAGCTTTTTAGACATCCGTTCCGCCACGGCCAACGCGCCGGGATCCCACGCGATATGCGTCTCGCGTGCCTCCGGAGGCAGGCCAAGATGATCAAATCTTTCCGGGATATGGGCCGAGGCATGCTCGCACACCAGCACCAGTGGCGACCGCCCGTTGGGGTTCACGGTGCGCACGGGGGCGGTGGGGGATGCAGGGGGTTGCGCAGCCATCGTATCTCCTTGCGGATTAAAGTGCTTGCTGGAATCGGCTTATGTCAACACAATTGTGAAAGATTTATCACGGCGTGAAGTCTGTTGATATTTTTTCGATCAAAACGGAGGCTGCCGTGTCTGACGCGACCCTGACCATCTCGGACCGGATACAGTCAAAGCTGGATGATCTGACCCGCGCTGAACGCCAACTTGCGCAATCCATTCTTGAGAATTACCCCGCATCCGGTCTTGGTCCGCTGGCCACCCTGGCGGAGGAGGCGCACGTCTCCGTGCCGACGGTTGCCCGAATGGTGCAGAAGCTGGGTTTCAAAGGCTATCCCGATTTTCAGGCCGCCCTGCGCGAGGAATTGAAAGCCAAGGCGCGTTCTCCCATCGCGCGATATGACACATGGGCGGGCAGTGCGCCCGAAGAACACATGCTGAACCGGTTCACAGATGCGGTGATCGACAACATCCGGCATACGCTGGGCCAGATCGATCCCGAAGGGTTTGACGCCGCCTGCGCGTTGGTGGGGGACGCGAACCGGCACCTCTATATCGTGGGCGGACGCATCACCCATACGCTGGCGGAATACCTCTTCCTGCACATGCAGGTGATCCGCCCCAACCTGACCCATATCCAGTCTACATCGAACGCTTGGCCGCATTACCTTCTGGATGTGCAAGAGGGCGATGTGTTCGTGATCTATGACGTGCGCCGCTACGAGAACAACACCCTCAAGCTGGCGGAAATGGCGCATGCCAAGGGGGCCAAGCTGATCCTGTTCACCGATCAATGGCGATCCCCGGTGCACCCCTTGGCTGACATCTGCCTGTCCGCCCGGATCATGGTGCCGTCCGCATGGGACAGTGCCGCGACCACGCTGTTGTTGACGGAGACGATGATCTCCGCCGTTCAAACGCTCAATTGGGAAAGAACGAAAGGCCGGATGGAACAGCTCGAAGAGATGTTCGACCGCACCCGGCTCTTTCGGAAGTTCACTTAGCCGGGCGACATGCCCCGCAATCGTTCAGACCGGCGCCGCAGCAGTTCCACGACGGTCAGCAACCCAATGGACAGCACCACAAGGATCGTGGCCACCGCCAGAATGGTCGGGCTGATCTGTTCGCGCAGGCCGGTGAACATCTGCCAGGGCAGCGTCTTTTGTCCGGCGGAGCCGACAAACAGCACCACGACCACTTCGTCGAACGACGTGATGAAGGCGAACAGGCCACCCGAAATCACACCCGGCAGGATCAGCGGCATCTGTACCTTGAAGAAGGTGCGCACCGGACCCGCGCCCATGTTCGCCGCCGCCCGCGTCAGCGAATTGTCAAAGCCCACCAGCGTTGCCGTTACCGTAATGATCACGAAGGGAATGCCAAGAGCCGCATGCGCCAGCACGACGCCGATGTAGGTGCCTTGCAGCCCGACGCGACTGTAGAAGAAATACATGCCCGCCGCCGAGATGATCAGCGGCACGATCATTGGAGAAATCAGGATCGCCATGATCGCCCGCCGAAACGGCACATGAGGCTGGCTGAGGCCGATCGCCGCCAGAGTTCCGAAGCCTACCGACAGAATTGTGGCGGCCGGTGCGATCTTGACGGAGTTTGCCACCGCTTGCTGCCAGTCCGCATTGGTCAGGAAATCACGATAGTGCTTCAGCGAATACCCCGCCGGATCAAACCGCAGCATCTCCGGCGTGAAGGTAAAGAAATCTTGCGCGTTGAAGCTCAGCGGCATGACCACCAGAATGGGCGTGATCAGGAAGATAAGGATCGCGCCGCAGATGACGCGGAAGGCATAGTGCCATAGCACCTGACCGGGCGTCAGATAGGGGGCCACGGTCGCCCGGTATCGGCCTTCATATAGCCAGAAGATGAACCACCCAAAAAACCAGCCGAAAAGCGCGCCGATGATACCGGCAACAAATCCGCCAAGCAAGAACCCGGCGATGGCCAGCAGCACGACGATGCCCCAGCGCGATGCCGTCTCTGCCTTGATGATCTGCGTTGCCACAAAGGCAATCGCGGCCATCAACGCAGCACCTATGATCACACCCAGCAGGGTGGATCCTTGCGCCGTGCCGACAAACACGCCGGCCACCGCCCCGGCAAGGGCGACGACAGAGACGTAGAAGGAAACCGGCGTGCGGGAGATCGGTGTGAGTACAGCCATGGTTCAGCCCCCCAGTTTCACGTTGTCGATGCCCACGATCCTGTCGTAGGCCCAGTAAAGCCCAAGCACCACCGCCAGCAGGATGGCCCCAAGCGCCGCCGCCAGACCCCAGTTCAGCGAGCTGGAAATGTGATAGGCGATCCGGTTGGAGATGAACGTGCCCGTGGTGCCACCCACGATCTCGGGCGTGATGTAATAGCCAATCGACAGGATAAAGACGAGGATTGACCCCGCGCCGATACCCGGCACCGACTGTGGGAAATAGACCCGCCAGAACGCGGTCCAGTTCGTCGCACCCAGCGATTTTGCCGCTCGGGTATAGCTGGGTGGAATGGTCTTCATCACCGAATAAAGCGGCAGGATCATGAAGGGCAGCAGGATATGCGTCATCGCGATGATCGTGCCCGTCTGGTTGTTGATCAGGGCAAGGCGGCCATCATCGGCCACCACACCGAGCCAGACCAGAGTATCGTTCACCACACCTTGCTGTTGCAGCATCACTTTCCACGCGGAGGTCCGCACCAGAAGCGAAGTCCAGAACGGCAGCAGCACGAGGATCATCAGCAGGTTCGCGGTCTTCGCGGGCAGGTTGGCAAGGATATATCCCACCGGATAGCCCAGCAAGATGCAGCTTCCGGTGATCACCAGCGACATGAACAACGTCCGCAGGAACAACTTGAGGTACAGTTGCTGGCTTTCCGGGCGCATTTCCGGGCCGTCTACGGTCTTCTGCATGTCGATGGAATTCAGGAAGTAACCTGAGGTGAAGTTGGGGCTGTAGACCTTGAGGGTCTGCCAGACGTCGAGACTGCCCCAATCCTTGTCTATGTCCTCGAACGCATCGCGGAATGTGACGGTATCAAAACCGGGCGCCGCCGCTGCGGCTGCCTGAAGTTCTGCAGCACCGGGACCCGAATAGCTCGCGACATCCGCGCCACCTGTCAGGTCGTCGTGCAGGGCGGAATAGACCAGCGCCCAAGGGTCTTCCTTGGCCAGATTGTCTTCATCCTCGTTCTGTACGAAATCCGCATAAAGCGCGAACATCTCGGCGGTCTGTGGCAGCAGGGAAGCGGCATCTCCGCTGACCTTGAAGGCGGGCTGTCGGTCGCCGGACGCCGGATCCCACGCATTCTGCGCGGCAAGCCAGTCGGCGTCACCCATCAGGGCGTTCCAGTTTTCGCCCTCCTTCCAGAAGGCATCAAGATCCTCGAACTGATCCTGATACACTTCGCCCATATCCTCGACCTTGCGGCCGGATTTCCGGAAAAGCGAAGAAACACCTGTCAGTTCATAGTTCAGGCGGGACCCAAGCCGCGTGTGCAACTTGCGCTCCTTGGCAACAAAAATGTCCCGGTACAGTTCCCGGAAGACCGCGTCGTCAGGCAGTATTTCGCCGTCCTCGTCCCAGTCTGAAAGGGCTGCAACGGTACGCGGCAGCGTATCGGAGACGATCTGGTTCTCCACAGACCTGAACAGCATGTCGGCAATCGGCGCGATGAAGGTCAGCAGCACGAAGATCAACAGCGGTGCGATCAGCATCAGCGCGCGCAGCTTGCTGCGACGCAGGGCGCGGTTCAAGCTGGATTTCAGGGTGCGTCCATCGGCGGCGAGCATCGGCCCATCGGTTGCGCGGTCGGCGTTTCGCATCGCGTTGTCGGCGGTTGCGCCGGAAAATTGGTCGGGACCTGTCGGTGCTGTCTGATCGCTCATGCGTCACCCTTGATGGCTTGGCCCTGCCGTGTTGGCGGCGGGGCAGGGTAGGGGTCAGGGGCCGTTCTTGGCCCCTGACAATTTTATCAACTCAAACGCGGCTTATTGTGCCAGCCACGCCTGGAACTTCGCGTCGATGTCGTCGCGGTAGTCAGCCCAGAACTCGTAGTTGTAGAGGAACGTGTTCTTTGCGTTCTCAGGATCGGTCGGCATGTGCGGCGCCATGTCGATGCCCAGTTCAGCGTGCTGACCCACCAGCGGTGCGGAAGACGCACGTGCAGGACCATAGCTGATGTATTTGGCCTGATCCGCCAGACGCTGTGTGTCTGTCGCGAACATGATGTAGTCCAAGGCGCGCGCCTTGCGCTCATCGGACAGACCGGTCGGGATGATCCAACCGTCAAGGTCGAACACCTGCGCGTCCCACAGCATCGCAACGGGTTGCTTCTGCTCTTCGATGACGGAGAAAAGGCGACCGTTGTAGGTGGAACCCATCACGATCTCGCCATCCGCCAGAAGCTGCGGTGTGTCCGCACCGGCAGACCACCAGATCACGTCGTCCTTGATGGTGCCCAGCTTGTCCAGCGCCTGCTGCTGACCTTCTTCGGTCTCCAGCACGTCATAGACGTCTTCCTTTGCCACGCCGTCACACAGCAGCGCCCATTCCATGTTGTTGATGGGGCGCTTTTCCAGCGCACGCTTGCCGGGATAGGCTTCGGTGTCGAAGACCGCGCACACGGATGTAGGCGGTGTGTCACCGACCATGTCCGTGCGGTAGCCGAAGGTGGTGGAATAGACGATCTGCGGAATGAAGCAGTCGGAGACCAGCAGGTCACCGAAGTCGTCAGAAGCCTTTGAGCCGTCGTCGCCGTCTGCCAGCATGGTGTCAGGATCGATTTCCATCGCCAGACCTTCGTCACACAGGCGGATGGCGTCAGCCGCAACAACGTCGACCACGTCCCATGTCACATTGCCCGCTTCATTCATCGCGCGCAGCTTGGCTACGGCCTCGGCGGAGGATTCATCGTTGATGATCGTGACGCCTGTCTTTTCCATGTAGGGGTTATGATAGGCTTGCTGCTGGCTGTTGGAATATGCGCCGCCCCAGCTCACGATGGTCATTTCGCTTGCCATGTGGCCGTCAGCGGCAACCATACCGGCTGCAACTGTCAGCGCGGTAGATGCCATAAGCGTCTTTGCTAGTTTCATTGGTTACTCTCCCATTATCCGCCCGTTAAGTGGTAAAGCGGCATGGCACGGGCTTGGGCCATTACGCTTGTCTCTGTGGTGTTGAACCCGCCTTGTCTCATCGCGCACGTGCCTCAGGCATCCAACGCGCGACAATCTTCGGCCAGCCAACCGATCTCGATCTGCTGACCGGGTTTCAGACGGGTCTGGTCGGGTGCGTTGCGGGTCTTGATGACAAAATCATTCTTCCCCGCGACCCGCAGCCGCGTGCGGAAAATGTCACCCATGTAGATGAACTCAAGCACTTCGGCCTTCAGCGTGTGGGCGTCCGCGCTCAGGCGGTCCTTGTTGTATTCCACCCGCTCGGGCCGGATGGAGACGCGCGTGCGCTCCCCCACCTTGCTGACGTTGATTGGCTTGGCGTCGATCACCGCGCCGCCGTCCAGTTCAACCAGCGCGATATCGTTGTTGATCTCCTTGATCACACCTTCCAGCGTATTGTTTTCGCCGATGAATTGCGCAACAAAGCTGTTTTCCGGCTCTTCATAAAGCTTGTCCGGCGGTGCCAACTGCTGAATGCGGCCATCGTCGAATACGGCTACCCGGTCCGACATGGTCAGCGCTTCTGTCTGGTCGTGGGTCACGTAAACGGTCGTGATGCCCAACTCGTGCGCCAGATTGGTAATTTCAAACTGCAAGGTCTCGCGCAGCTGCTTGTCCAGCGCGCCCAGCGGTTCGTCCATTAAGACCAGCTCCGGTTCAAACACCAGCGCGCGGCTCAGTGCGATGCGCTGTTGCTGACCCCCCGAAAGCTGCGCCGGGCGGCGGCCCCCGAAATCACCCATCTGCACCATGTCCAGCGCGCGTTTGACCTTTTCCTCGCGCACGGACTTGCTCATCCCGCGCACTTCCAGCGGGAAGGACAGGTTTTCTGCAACCGTCATGTGCGGGAACAGGGCGTAGTTCTGAAACACCATGCCGATGCCGCGCTTGTGCGGCGGGATGTTGTTGATCGACTTGCCATCCAGCAGGATATCCCCGTGGGTCGCCGTCTCGAACCCGGCAAGCATCATCAGGCAGGTGGTCTTGCCGGACCCCGATGGCCCGAGCATGGTCAGAAACTCCCCCTTGGGCAGGGACAGGTTAAGATCCTTCACCACAAGGTTTTCGCCGTCATATGATTTCTGGACACGCTCGAATGCTACGAACGCTTCGTTTGACGCAGTATTCACCAACGTCTCCTTCCCTGTGTCCCTTCGCGGCGGATTGATCCCACCGTCGCTATTCTAAGCTAGAGCATTGGTAACAAGCTGCGAATGAACTGCAACCAGATTCTTGGGATGCGCTGTGGCCGTTAGCGCAAACAAATCAACATTCATGCATGTTCAGGCGCATCATGTGCCAGGCCAGCGCCTGATTGCTCGACAGCACGGGCTTGCCAAGCGCCTCGGACAATCTTGGAATGACATCCAGCGTGCGCAGGTTGGTACAGCTCAGGAAAACCCCTTCGACAGCACTGTCCGCGCCCAACCGCCGCCCCGCTTCCAGCAGGGATGCCGCGCTGATGCGCACCACCTTGGCCTCCTCGGCCTCCTGAAAACTGCCGAAGGCATCCGTGCTCAACCCCGCCTGTGCAAAGGCCGCGCGCAGCGGCACGTTCACTTCCTCGACATAAGGCGAAACCAACGCAAGTTTCGAAATACCCAGATCGGCCGCGCAGGCGATGGTGGCGCGCAGCGGATTTGTTACATGCGCGACATCACAGGCCGTTTGTACGATCTGTTGGACCTTCTCCGATCCGATGACCGCGCTGGCAGAGGTACAGCCATAGCCGACCACGCGATAGGGCCGTGCATCTGGCAGCAGGCCTGCGGCCGTTTTCAGATCACCTGACATCGCGCCCAGCGTTTCCGAGGACACCTGCGGTGCGCTGGGGATGCGGCTGACATACAGCGGCGTCGGATCGTCGCGCAACACGCGCCGCATGTCCCCTTCCAGCGTCTCATCGGTCTGAAGCACGATCAGGCCCATCGGCGCAGGCTGCCTTTCGTCGGCATCAAGCGTATAAGGCAGCGGGATCAGAGCATCGCCCCGGGCGCTGCCTTCAACAAGGCGCGGGTATATTCATGCTGCGGATCGGCATAGACCTCCGCAGTCGGCCCGGTCTCCACCACTTCTCCCTTGTTCATCACAAGGATGCGGTCGCAAATCTGGGCGGCCACGCGCAGGTCATGCGTGATGAACAGCATCGCCAGATCGAACTTCTTGCGCACGTCATCCAGCAGGTCCAGCACCTGCGCCTGCACCGACACATCCAGCGCCGACACTGCTTCATCCGCGATCAGGATCATCGGCTCCATCGCCAGCGCGCGCGCGATGCAGATGCGCTGGCGTTGCCCGCCTGAAAACTGATGCGGGAACCTGTCCAGCGCATCCGGGGCCAGCCCAACGATCCGCATCAACTCCGCCGCACGTTCCTGCGCCTCGCGCATCGACAGCCCGAAATTCACCGGCCCTTCGACGATGCTCTGCCCCACGGTCCGCCGTGGGTTGAGCGACCGATAAGGGTCCTGAAACACGATCTGGATGTCCCGCCGATGCGGGCGCAATTGCCCCTCTTTCAATGTGGCAATGTTTTCTCCGTTGATCAGCACCTCGCCCGAGGTAGGATCAATCAACCGCATGATACAACGCGCCACGGTGGACTTGCCCGATCCGCTTTCACCTACGATACCCAGCGTCTCACCACGGCGCACGGTCAGGTCGACTTCCTGCACCGCATTCACAACGCGGCCCGTACCAAGCAGGCCGGGCGTGCCGTACACCTTCACCAGATCATCCGTGCTCAGCGCGACTTCCCCGGTCGCAGGCACCCGCTTGGGCGGTGTCATCGACGGCACAGCGGCGATCAGCATCTTGGTATAGTCGTCCTTGGGCGCGCGTAGCACCTCATCCACGGTGCCTTGTTCCACGATCCTGCCGTGTTTCATCACCGCCACCCGGTCTGCAATCTCGGCCACGACGCCGAAATCATGGGTGATGAACATCACCCCCATGCCCTTGCGGATTTGAATGTCCTTGATCAGCGCGAGGATCTGCGCCTGCGTGGTCACATCCAGCGCCGTCGTCGGCTCATCCGCGATCAGCAGCTGTGGCTCCAGCGTCAGCGCCATGGCGATCATGATCCGCTGCCGCTGCCCGCCGGACAACTGGTGGGGATAGGAACGGTACATCTTTTCCGGATCAGGCAGGCGCACATCGTTCATCGCCGCAATCACGCGTTCCTTGCGCTGGGATGCGTTCATGTTGGTATGGATTTCCAGCATTTCGGAAATCTGCTCCCCCACTCGCACCACTGGGTTCAGGGCGGTCATCGGCTCCTGAAAGATCATGCCCATCTTCTCGCCGCGCAGCTTGCGCAGCCGCGCGTCCGTCGCGTTGAGGATATCTTCCCCATCCAGCCTGATCGCCCCCGAAACAGGCGTCAGCGCGCGCTTGTCCGCCAGACCCATGACGGAGAACGCCGTCACGGACTTGCCCGAACCGCTTTCGCCAACGACGCACAGGATCTCTCCCTTTTTGACGGACAGGGTGACCTCTTCGATGGCAAAGGGGCGGTCCGCGCCTGAGGGCAGTTTGACAGTCAGGTTCTCTATCTCAAGAATGCCCATCAACGCATGTTCCTTGCAATCCGGGGGTCCAGCGTGTCGCGCAGCCCGTCGCCCACGACGTTGACAGCCAGCACGGTCACGGCGAGGCAGATGCCGGGAAAGAAGATGATCCAGGGGGTCAGCTGGAAGAAGGTGCGCCCTTCGGACATGATGTTACCCCATGACGGGATTTCCGGCGGGATGCCCGCGCCCAGAAAACCCAGAATGGATTCCGTCAGCATGGCAGAGCCGCAAATATACGTGGCCTGCACGATCAGCGGTGCGATGGTGTTGGGCAGCACGTGGCGCACGAGGATGGTCGGCACGCGGGTCCCAGCCGATATCGCGGCCTCCACGTAAGGTTCTTCCCGGACCGTCAGCACGACAGACCGCACAAGCCGCACAACACGGGGAATTTCAGGAATGACGATAGCCAGCACCACCGTGCCCAGCGTTGCCCCCGACAGCGAGATCATGGCAATTGCCAGCAGGATCGCCGGGATCGACATCAAGCCGTCCATCAGCCGCATGATCAGCGCATCCGCCAGCCGGATGTATCCGGCAATCAGCCCCAGAAAAAGGCCCACGGCCACGGCAACGATCGCCACGAACAGCCCCACGATCAACGAAACCTGTGCGCCGCTGATCACGCGTGAATAGACATCGCGGCCCAGCATGTCCGTGCCGAACAACCCGGCGCCCCCCGGTGGCTTCAGCCTGTTCGTCGGGTTCAGCGTCATCGGATCAAGGGTGAACAGCGGGCCGAAAATGGCAAAAAGCCCGATCACGACCAATATCGCTCCGCCCCAGAAGACGCCGCGATTGCGCAGCGCGATGCGCGCGAGGCTGATGTCCTTTGCAGCGGCAGCAGCAGCAACAGGGGACGGCGGGACGGGATTTGTGGCAGGGTTGCTCATCAGTACCGTATCCTGGGGTCAAGCAGCGTATAACTGAGGTCGATCATCAGGTTGATGAAGATGTAGATGAAACTGAAAAACAGGATCAGTCCCTGGATGATCGGATAATCCCGCGCCAGCACCGCATCCAGAACCAGACGGCCCAGACCGGGGATATTGAAGACACTTTCGGTCACCACCACACCGCCAATCAGCAACGCGATGCCGATGCCGATCACCGTGACCACGGGCACGGCCGCATTGCGCAAGGCATGGCGCATGAGGATTTTCATCTCCGACTGCCCTTTGGCGCGCGCGGTGCGGATGTAATCTTCTTCCAGCACTTCGATCACCGATGCGCGCGTCATCCGCGCGATCAGGGCGATGAAGATGACCGACAGCGTCACGGTCGGCAGCGTGATATGATACAGGAACGGCCCCAACCCTTCGGTAAAGGGCGACTTGTATCCCTGTACGGGCAGGATTTTCAGCTGCATCGAAAAGACATAGATCAGGATGTATCCCAGCACAAAGACCGGGACCGAAAACCCGCCGACCGAGAACAGCATCACGAAACGGTCCACCAGCGACCCCGCGCGAAACGCCGCCAGAGTGCCGAGGGGGACCGCAACCAGCACAGCAAAGGTAATCGTGGTCAACGCCAGCAACATTGTCGGCTCGATCCGCTGGCCGATCAGTTCGGTCACGGGCTTTCCGGAGAAGATCGAAGTGCCCAGATCGCCCTGCATCAGCGACCCGACCCAACGCACGAATTGCACCACGATAGGGTCCGACAATCCCAGCTGTTCCCGAATACGGGCAACATCTTCGGCGGTGGCATAATCCCCTGCGATGACCGATGCCGGATCACCGGGGGCCAGGCGCAACATCAGGAATACAAAAAGCGCGACCAGTACCATCACGGGTATCGTGGCAAGCACACGCATGGTGATGTAGCGCGTCATGAATTCCTCCGGCTGGTGTGAGAAGAAGCAAAGAGCATGCGGCGCAGATCAAGACCTGCGCCGCAAGGAGGTCAGATCATTCGAAGCCGATGTTCCAGAAGAACTGGACCGGTGACTTGATCAGACCTTTTACGTTGTTGCGATAGGCAACAGGCGTAAAGAACTGACCCAGATGGCCGGAGGCACCAATCGCCCAAAGGCGTTCCTGCACCTTTTTGCCGATCTCGGCCTTTTCCTCGGCAGAACCGGCGACTGCAAATGCCGTCCGCGCTTTCTCAAGCTCGGCATCTTCCGCCCAGCCGAACCAGCCCGCGTCGGGGTTGCCGGAGAAGGCAATCGCCATCGGATCAATCACGTCCGCACCGATCCACCACGTGTGGAACATGTTCCAGCCACCATCGGCAACCGGATCACGCAGCGCACGACGGGAGGTCAGCGTGGACCAGTCCATCGCCTGCACGTCGACTTCGAAGCCCACGTTGCGCAGCTTTTCGGCCGTGATCAGCGAAAACGCTGAGAGCACAGGAATATCCGTAGGCTGCATGATAACCACTGGCGTGCCGTCATAGCCTGCGGCACTCAGCGCTTCTTTGGCCATGTCCACATCGCCCGTCGACATCACGTCGGAACCCACGTCGTTGGCCAGCGGCGTGCCGCATGGGAACACGGAATGACAGGTTTTCCAGAACGCCGGATCACCCACGGCACCAGCCATGTAGTCTTCCTGCTTCATCGCCATCAAGGCCGCACGACGCACATCGGCGTTGTCGAAGGGCGGCAGAAGGTGGTTGAAGCGCGCAAAGCCAACGTTGCCCAGCGGATCGTTCACCTCGACCGTGATATCGGGGTTGGCTTCAAGAAGTGGCGCCAGATCGTTCGCAGGCGCTTCGAAGAAGTCGATCTCACCCGCCATCAGCGCATTCATCGCCGTGGTCTGATCCGGGAAATAGGTCCACTCTACCTTGTCGACCTTGGCAAGCTTGCCGCCGGATGCTGCGGAAACGGGCTCCGTACGCGGCACGTAGTCGGCGAACTTGGTGTAGACCACCTTGCTGCCGGGCACCCACTGATCCGCTTCAAAGACGAAGGGGCCGGAGCCTGTGAAGTCCGTGATCTGCTCAAACGGGTCCGTTGCCGCGACACGCGCGGGCATGATGAACGGCACGTTGGAGGAAATCTTGCCGATGGATTCAAGCACAAGCCCGTATTCATTGGCGAGCGTCAGCACGACGGTCTTGTCGTCCTGCGCTTCAAGGCTTGCGGTGTTGGCCATCAACTGCTGTCCCATCCCGTCGCGCTTGCCCCAGCGTTCAAGCGAGGCCACCACGTCCGTCGCCGTCACAGGCGCGCCATCGTGGAACTTCAGCCCGTCGCGCAGCACGAAGGTCCACGTCAGCCCATCGTCAGAGGTGGACCATGTGTCGACCATCTGCGGCTGCGGTTTGAAGTCTTCGTCCATCGAAAACAACGTATCATAGATCATGTACCCGTGGTTGCGGGTGATGTAGGCCGTGGTCCAGATCGGGTCGAGGTTCTTGAGGTCCGCATGCGGGATCACCCGCAGCGTTGTTTCAGCTTTCGCCACACCGGGCATCGCCCCCAGTGCCAGCGGGACCGCAAGCACTGCGGCAAGCAGGCTCCGGCGCTTGATCCATCCAAGCATATGTATTCTCCCTATTGTTGCGTTTTCACTTAATTGGTTTACGCATGGTTAATCAGGCACGGCTGGATACAGCTTGTCAATCGTGTGCAAATGATTTTCGCCACCCCGTACCACACTGCCTGTTGCTTAGGCATCCGAACGAAGGACCCCAGGACATGATCACCGTCTACAGTGCCGCGAAGGTTATCACGATGGACCCCAACCGACCAGAAGCCACACATGTCGCCGTGCGCGACGGCCGCGTGCTGGCCGTGGGGGATGCCGATTGTGCGCAAGGCTGGGGCGCCGCACTGACAGACGACCGGTTTGCCGACAAGGTGATTCTGCCCGGACTGATCGAAGCACATGCGCATGTCATGGCAGGGGGCATCTGGGACCATACATACTGTGGTCATTACGCCCGCACAGACCCGCAGGGCCGCGTCTGGGAGGGGTGCAAGGACTACGATGCGATCATCGCGCGGCTGGCCGAAGTCGCTGCCGGAACCCCCAAGGGACAGCCGGTCATCGGCTGGGGAATGGACCCCAACTTCATTGACGGTCGCCGGTTCGACAAGGCGCACCTCGATCAGGTCTCAACCGACCATCCGGTGATTGTATCGCACTCCAATTTCCACCTGATGACCGTAAATTCCGCCGCACTGGCCAAAGCCGGTTTCGACGCAGGCACGAACATCGAAGGCGTGATCAAGGGCGCGGACGGCAGCCCCAACGGCGAACTTCAGGAGTTCGCCGCGATGAACCCGATGATAGATGCATGTGGATATAATTTCCTGAACATGGCAAATGAACCCAGTCTGCGCGCCTATGGTCAGGTCGCGCGTCTTTGCGGCGTGACAACGGTGGCCGAACTGCTGTCGGACCTCAAGGAAGACGAGGTTCAGATGATCGAACGCGTCGTGCACGACCCGGCCTTTCCCGCCCGCTACGTACCGGTGATGAACGCCATGGTCGGCGACCCGGAGGACGAAGCGGCGCGCGCCGTCGCGCTGCGTGCGCGCTCCACCGACAAGTTGTCGCTCGGCCGTGCAAAGCTGTTCACGGATGGGGCCATTCAGGGCTATACCGCCAAGCTCAAGCCACCCGGCTACATGACCGGCGAAGATCACGGCATCTGGAACATGGACCTCGATCACTACCGCCGCGCCGTGGCGGCGCTGCACAAGGCAGGCGTCAAGACGCACATCCATACCAATGGCGATGCAGCCTCCGAACTGGCGATCGAGGTCTATGAAGAGGTCATGCTGAAATACCCCAACCCCGACCTGCGCCATACACTTGAACACGTGCAGCTTGCCGGCCGGGACCAGTTCAAGCGCATGAAGGCGCTGGGCCTGACCTGCAATATCTTCGGGAACCACATCCATTACTTCGGTGACATCCACTGGACCAAAACCGTCGGCCCCGACCGCGCTGCCCGCATGAACGCCTGCCGCGACGCGGTCGAAATCTTCGACAATGACTTCGCCATCCACTCCGACGCACCGATCACCCCCATGGCCCCGCTGGTCACCGCATGGGCTGCCGTCAACCGGGTGACGGAAACGGGCCGCGTGCTGGGCACCAGCCAGCAGATCACCGTGCCGCAGGCGCTCTATTGCATCACCATGGGGGCCGCCCACGTGCTGAAGCTGGATCACGAAGTCGGCTCGATCCAGACCGGCAAACACGCCGATTTCTGCGTGCTGGCCGAAGACCCGCTGGCGGTCGATCCCTTGGCACTGCGCGATATCGAAGTCGTCGCCACCGTCCTGGGCGGAGAGGTCACGACATGACCCGTGTCGCCGTCGCAGGGTTTCAGCATGAAACCAATACATTTGCCCCGTTCCCCACCACGTTGGAGACCTTCCGCACGGGCGGCTCATGGCCCGCCCTGACCCGCGGCGAAGCGCTCCATGACACGATGCGCGGCCTCAACATCCCCCTCTCTGGCTTCATGGCCGCCTGCACCCATGAGTTGATCCCGATCCTGTGGTGCGGCGCGGAACCGGGCGGCTATGTAGAAGAAGACGCGTTCGAAGCAATCGTCGGCGAAATCGTCCAGACCATCGCGGATACAAAGCCCGACGCCGTCTACCTCGACCTGCACGGCGCAATGGTCACGCAGCGATACAACGATGCTGAGGCCGAAATCATCGCCCGCGTCCGCGCCGCCATCGGGCCCGACACCCCCTTCGTTGTCAGCTTCGACCTCCACGGCAACCTATCCACACCCGTTTCGGACCTCACCGACGGCGTCACCCTCTACCGCACTTATCCCCATACCGACCTTGCCGAAACCGGCGCGCGCGCCGCCCACCTGCTGGACCAGCTGCTGCAAGGCCCGCTTGCCAAGGCATACAAGCAGGTCGACCTCCTCCTGCCCATCACCGCACAATCGACCGAGTTTGAGCCCGCCAAGTCCATCTACGCCGCCCTCGCGAACCTCGATGTCTCCAGCGCCGACATCGCCATGGGCTTCCCCCCCGCCGACATCCCCGACGTCGGCCCCGCCATCTTCGCCTACGACCCCGACCCGGCCAAGGCGCAGGCCGCCGTAGACCAGATCACCGCATCCATCCTCGCCGCCGAAACCCAATTCGACGCCCGCCTCGAACAAGCCCTCCCCTGCGTCGCCCGCGCCATGACGCTTGAAGCCCCCGTCGTCATCGCCGACCCGCAAGACAACCCGGGTGCGGGCGGCACCGGTGACACCACCGGTATCCTGCGCGCGCTCATCGAAAACAACGCGCCGGATGCCGTCCTCTCCATGCTCTATGACCCCAAAACCGCCGCTGCGGCTCACGCCGCAGGGCAGGGCGCCGAAATCGACGTCTCCATCGGCGGCGCCTTCGACCAATACTCAAAACCCTTCAAGGCCCGCGTCAAAGTCGAACGCCTCTCCGACGGCGTCTTCGATTTCACCGGCCCGATGTTCGGCGGCGCGACCGCCCACCTCGGCCCTGTCGCCCGCCTCAGGATCATCGGTACCGGCGTCACCGTCGTCGTCGGCAGCCGCCGGGGCCAGAACGCCGATCAGGAAATGTTCCGCGTCGTCGGCATCGAGCCCCGCGATCACGCCATCGTCTGCGTCAAATCCGGCGTGCACTTCATGGCCGACTATCTGCGCATCACCGACCGCATCCTTTTCGCCGAAAGCCCCGGTGCCAACCCCTGTCACCTCGAAACCCTCCCCTACACCAAGATCCGCAAAGGCATCCGGCTGGGCAACAGCGGCAAGACCACCTGATGCCCCCTCTTTTCTCCCCAAATATCCCGGAGAGCACGAGAGGCAGCGCCTCTCGTATGGACGCAGTCCATCCATCAACACCCCCACAAAAGAATCCCTTGCCATCCCATCCCACACCCTCTAAAGGCACACCAACTCAGCCCGGCACTGCCCCTGAGCCATAAATACCGACGCGACGAAGCCCGTGATGAGCACTGTCTTCCAATCCGTTTGAAGCCCTAATCTAAAGGGATATGCACATGGCCGCTCAAAGCCAGAACATCCGCATTCGCCTCAAGGCGTTTGATTACCGGGTGCTTGACGCCTCCACTCAGGAAATCGTCAATACAGCCAAGCGCACAGGCGCTTCTGTTCGGGGTCCGATCCCGCTGCCCAACAAGATCGAAAAATTCACCGTCCTGCGTGGTCCCCACGTGGACAAGAAATCCCGTGACCAGTTCGAAATCCGCACGCACAAGCGTCTGCTGGATATCGTCGATCCGACCCCCCAGACCGTGGACGCGCTGATGAAGCTCGACCTCGCCGCTGGTGTGGACGTCGAGATCAAGTTGCAGTCGTAAAGGAGGGCACCGGTTATGTTGCGCTCAGGCGTTATTGCAAAAAAGGTGGGGATGACCCGTCTGTTCATGGAAGACGGCAAGCAGATCCCTGTGACCGTTCTTCAACTCGACAATCTTCAGGTCGTCGCACAGCGTACCTCTGAGAAGGATGGCTACACCGCCGTTCAGCTGGGTGCAGGCACGGCCAAAGCCAAGCGGACCTCCAAAGCCATGCGCGGTCACTTCTCCGCGGCCAAGGTGGAACCCAAGCGCAAGGTCGCAGAATTCCGCGTGGACGCGGATGCGATGCTGCCCGTGGGTGAAGAGATCATCGCGGCCCATTACTTCGAGGGTCAGTTCGTTGACGTTGCAGGCACCTCCATCGGTAAAGGTTTTGCCGGTGCGATGAAGCGTCACAACTTCGGCGGTCTGCGTGCGACGCACGGTGTGTCGATCTCTCACCGTTCGCACGGCTCCACTGGTCAGTGTCAGGATCCTGGCAAGGTTTTCAAAGGCAAGAAAATGGCCGGTCACATGGGTGCCGCCCGTGTCACCACGCAGAACCTTCAGGTCGTGAAAACCGATGTTGGCCGTGGTCTGATCATGGTCAAAGGCGCCGTTCCCGGCTCCAAGGGTGGCTGGGTCACTGTCAAGGACGCGGTGAAGAAACCGTTCCCTGAGAACGCGATCCTGCCCGCCGCTCTGGCCTCCGCTGCCAAAGAAGCTGAAAAAGCCGCTGAAGAAGCAGCCGCCGCAGCCGCCGCAGAAGCCGAAGCAGAAGCCACGCGCCTCGCAGAAGAGCAGGCCGCAGCCGAAGCGGAGCAGCTCAAAGCAGCCGAAGCAGAAATCGCAGCAGAAGGTTCCGATGAGCCTGCCGCTGACGATGCAGACAAGAAAGAAGGTGACGCATGAAACTCGATGTCATCAAACTCGACGGCGGCAAAGCCGGTTCGGTAGACCTGGACGAGGCCCTTTTCGGTCTTGAGCCACGCGCCGACATCCTGCACCGCGTTGTCCGCTGGCAGCGTAACAACGCGCAGGCCGGGACCCACAAGGTCAAGACACGCTCCGAAGTGAGCTACTCCACCAAGAAGATCTACCGCCAGAAGGGCACCGGCGGCGCACGCCACGGCGCGCGCTCTGCACCGATCTTCCGCGGCGGTGGTGTGTATAAAGGCCCCAAGGTGCGCAGCCACGGTCACGAGCTGACCAAGAAGTTCCGCAAGCTGGGTCTCAAGCACGCGCTGTCTGCCAAGGCAAAAGCCGGCGCGCTGGTGATCCTGGACGAAGCCGCAAGCGAAGGCAAAACAGCCGCACTGGCCAAGCAGGTCAATGCACTGGGCTGGAAGCGTGCGCTGGTCATCGACGGCGCAAGCGTGAACGAACACTTCGCCCAAGCCGCGCGCAACATCGAAGGTCTGGATATCCTGCCAACGATGGGCGCAAACGTATATGACATCCTCAAGCGTGACACTCTGGTGATCACGAAGGCCGGTGTCGAAGCATTGGAGGCCCGTTTGAAATGAGCGCCAAGCACGAACACTACGACGTGATCCGCAAGCCGATCATCACCGAGAAAGCAACCATGGCCTCCGAGGCGAATGCGGTTGTGTTCGAAGTCGCGATCGACAGCAACAAACCCCAGATCAAGGAAGCGGTTGAAGCGCTCTTTGGTGTGAAGGTGAAGGCGGTGAATACGTCCATCACGAAGGGTAAGGTCAAGCGATTCCGTGGCCAGTTGGGCAAGCGGAAGGACGTCAAGAAGGCGTATGTTACCTTGGAAGAAGGTAACACGATTGATGTCTCCACGGGCCTGTAACCCGTAGGGTGGGTGCAACCCACCAATGCAAAACAACAAGGCCCTCGCGCAAGCGGGGGCTTTCTTCGTTCGTAGGGTGCGCATTCACTGCGCACCATCCCACCTCAATCGAACGCCCAACGGTGCGCAGCAAGTGCGCACCCTACGCCTTGAAAAAGTATTCCAAATAGCTTAGCTATAGCTTAGCCATATTTTGGAGCGCCCCATGCAAGCCTCAGTCCACGAAGCCAAAACCAACCTGTCTAAGCTGATGGAAGCCGCCGAACGCGGCGAACGCGTCGTGATCACCCGCCACGGCGTGCCAGCGGTAGAGTTGGTGCCAGCGAAGAAATCCAAGGTCACTCTCGGCAACCTCAAAGACAAAGTCGGTGAGATACCCGATGCCTTTTTCGACCCGATGACCGAGGAAGAGTTGCTCGACTGGGAGGGGCGCGACTAGATGCTCTTGCTGGATACAGGGCCACTCGCGATGGTCATTCTGGGCAGTGACCGGATGACCAAGACTGCACGCGAGGCTGTCCTTTCAGCGGACGAAGTCATGGTGTCAGCCATTTCGTTTTATGAGATCGGGCAGAAGGTGCGTATTGGCAAATGGCCCGAGATGGCCCCTTTCGTGGCTGAGTTGGAAGCCCTCACCACAAAGCGCGGGATAACGATTACACCATTGTCGGCGTCTGTAAGCCTACGCGCATCGCTACTCGACTGGAGCCACCGCGATCCGTTTGACCGGATGATCGCGACAGTGGCGTTGCAGGAAGGGTGTCCGGTGGTGTCGCCGGATGCGGCGTTTGATGCGGTTGGGGTGGCGCGGGTTTGGTGAGGACGAGGGCATCAATTGTCACATAGCTGAAGAGATCATTTGACCCCCGATTACATATCTCAGGAAGGTATCAAAATAGCCGCGAGGGACTCAGCCCATTAAAAGAGAATTCAATTTCGAGCTTTCTAGAAATCATTGTACGAAACGATTTGAGCGAGTTTTCGCTGGTCACAAATTCGGATTCATGCTCTGGTTGCAGAACAATAAACACAGGAGAGATCAATTGACGTCAAATTGTTTACGGCTTTCATTCGTAGGGGGTGTCGTTTTAGCTATTGCGGGGTGTGTGACCAATCTTGAACCGGCGATTAGCAGCTTCAATGAAGCCAGCGTTGCAATTCAACTTGACGGGTCATCTCTAGAGTTTTCTGATCAACCGAGCCGAGACGCTGCCGTAGCTAAGGCAGATGTTCTAGCGGCAGATACCTGTCGACGTGGCCCGAACAGACGCGCTGAGTTCGCAAGCTCACGTAACGTTCCTACCGGACAGTATACCTACGTGGTTGAAAGGCTGTATCTTTGCTTGCGTTGATCTTTTGGCAAAGCAGTTGAGTTCATTGGTTGACCACGGCTAAACCATGACCTAAACGCACCCACAGACAAAGCCCCGGATTCGTCCGGGGCTTGTCCGTTGTCGCGCGTTCGCACTCAACACGCACCGCAAGACACCCAAAATCGGGGACCTTCGGGGCCCTTCATACCATAGCTGGCCACACGCCAGCGTAAGCAAAACGGAAGACAGACAACATGGCACTCAAGTCGTATAAACCGACGACGCCGGGCCAGCGTGGGCTGGTACTGATCGACCGTTCGGAGCTTTGGAAAGGCCGCCCGGTCAAAGCCCTCACAGAGGGTCTGACCAAGAATGGCGGACGGAACAACACCGGACGGATCACGATGCGTCGCAAAGGCGGTGGGGCAAAGCGCCTCTACCGTGTCGTAGATTTCAAGCGCAACAAGCTGGACATGTCCGCGGTTGTTGCCCGCATTGAATATGACCCCAACCGGACGGCCTTCATCGCGCTGATCCAATACGAAGACGGGGAGCAGGCCTATATCCTTGCCCCTCAGCGTCTGGCCATCGGTGACAAGGTCATCGCCTCCAAGAAGGCCGACATCAAACCCGGCAACGCAATGCCTTTCGCGGGCATGCCGATCGGTACGATTGTCCACAACATCGAAATGAAGCCGGGCAAGGGCGGCCAGATCGCCCGTGCGGCAGGCACCTACGCCCAGTTCGTGGGCCGGGACGGGGGCTATGCCCAGATCCGCCTCAGCTCAGGCGAACTGCGTCTGGTGCGTCAGGAATGCATGGCCACCGTCGGTGCCGTGTCCAACCCCGACAATTCCAACCAGAACTACGGTAAAGCGGGCCGCATGCGCCACAAGGGCATCCGCCCGTCTGTGCGTGGTGTCGTGATGAACCCGATCGACCACCCGCACGGTGGTGGTGAAGGCCGGACCTCTGGTGGTCGTCATCCGGTGACCCCATGGGGCAAGCCGACAAAGGGTGCAAAAACCCGGAACAAGAAAAAAGCGTCCAGCGCCCTGATCATCAGATCGCGCCACGCCAAGAAGAAGGGGCGCTAATATGTCTCGATCCGTATGGAAGGGTCCTTTTGTCGACAGCTATGTTCTCAAAAAGGCCGAAGCATCGCGTGAGTCTGGCCGGAACGAAGTGATCAAGATCTGGTCGCGCCGCTCCACCATCCTGCCGCAGTTTGTGGGTCTGACGTTCGGCGTCTACAACGGCCGCAAGCACATCCCTGTTAACATCAGCGAAGAAATGATCGGTCAGAAGTTTGGCGAATACAGCCCGACCCGGACCTACTACGGTCATGCCGCTGATAAAAAAGCGAAGCGGAAATAAGCCATGAGCAAGGATAAAAATCCCCGCCGCGTGGCAGACAATGAAGCACGTGCAAAGCTGCGCATGCTCAAGACGTCTCCGCAGAAACTGAACCTCGTTGCTGGCCTCATTCGCGGCAAGAAGGTGGACAAGGCCCTGACGGACCTCACCTTCTCCAAGAAGCGGATCGCGCAGGACGTGAAGAAATGCCTTCAGTCCGCCATCGCCAACGCCGAGAACAACCACAACCTTGACGTGGACGAGCTGATCGTCGCGGAGGCCTATGTCGGCAAGAACCTCACCATGAAGCGCGGGCGTCCCCGTGCCCGCGGCCGGTTCGGCAAGATCATCAAGCCATTCGCAGAAGTCACAATCGTCGTGCGTCAAGTTGAGGAGCAAGCATAATGGGCAACAAAGTAAACCCGATCGGCATGCGCTTGCAGGTCAACCGCACCTGGGACAGCCGCTGGTACGCCGACACGAAGGACTACGGTGATCTTCTTCTCGAAGACCTCGCCATCCGCGCCTTCATCAAGGAAGAGTGCAAGCAGGCCGGCGTGGCCCGCGTGATCATCGAACGTCCGCACAAAAAGTGCCGCGTCACGATCCACACGGCCCGCCCCGGTGTCATCATCGGCAAGAAAGGTGCGGACATCGAAGGTCTGCGCCAGAAAATCGCCAAGATGACGTCCTCGGAACTGCATCTCAACATCGTTGAAGTTCGCAAACCCGAACTGGACGCCGCACTGGTCGGTGAAAGCATCGCACAACAGCTGGAGCGTCGGGTATCCTTCCGCCGCGCCATGAAGCGTGCCGTGCAGAACGCCATGCGCATGGGTGCCCTGGGCATCCGGGTCAATCTTGCCGGTCGTCTCGGCGGTGCTGAAATCGCGCGTACCGAATGGTACCGCGAGGGCCGCGTGCCCCTGCACACTCTGCGTGCGGACATCGATTACGCGCATGTCGAGGCCGCAACGGCTTACGGGATCATCGGGATCAAGACCTGGATCTTCAAAGGTGAGATCATGGAACATGACCCCGCCGCCCGTGACCGCAAGGCTCAGGAAATGCAAGACGGCCCGGCACCTCGCGGTGCAGGCGGTCGGCGTTAAGGAGTAGATAGATGCTACAGCCAAAACGTACGAAATTCCGCAAGCAGTTCAAAGGCTCCATCAAGGGTCTGGCGAAGGGCGGGTCTGACCTGAACTTCGGCACCTACGGCCTGAAGGCACTGCAGCCGGAGCGTGTGACAGCACGCCAGATCGAAGCCGCACGTCGTGCCATGACGCGTCACATGAAGCGTCAGGGCCGCGTCTGGATCCGGATTTTCCCGGACGTGCCCGTGACCTCCAAGCCCGTCGAAGTTCGGATGGGTAAAGGTAAGGGTTCCGTGGATTTCTGGGCGTGCAAAGTGAAGCCCGGCCGCGTGATGTTCGAGATCGACGGCGTGAATGATGACATTGCCCGTGAGGCTCTGCGTCTGGCGGCTATGAAGCTGCCGATCAAGACGCGTGTTGTTGTTCGGGAAGATTGGTAGACGTCGTTTCCCTTTTTGGAAACGATGGGGGTGGCAGTCGCTTTTGATTCTTCATCAAAAGCGATGATAACCCACTCCGGTAGAGATGGAGAGCCCCCGTTGTGAAAGCATCGGGGGTTTTTTTTGGCGCTAGGGAGGCATTCAATGGGCAAAGAAGTCCTCGACTTCATTGGTATTTCGCTACCGCTGATCACTATAGCTGGATCTGCTGTAGCCTACTTGGTCAAAATATACACAGACGCAAGGCGCGAACAGCGAACCCACTTTTACGATCTAATGGCCAAGATTGATGAGAAAGGCACGATAGCTTCGAAGGTCACGGCTGTTTATCAGCTGCGTGAGTTCCCAGAACATAAAGACTTCGTCATTCGGTTCTGTGATTCACAAATGAAGAATATTGAGGGTCAAGCAGCCCATATCCTCGCTGATGAAATGGCCCAGACTCTCAAGTTTATGAAAGAAATCTAGCGTTTGGTGGTGCATCAAGTTCAGGCGTCTCCCTTCATGAACTCTTTGTAAACCCCCACCTCCCCCATTGACCTCCCCCCCATAACCCGCGACCCTCTCCTTATCCAAGCACCGGGACCCACCCGGCGCCCCCCAGGAAAAGGATCACGCGCATGCCGCTGAAACTGAACCCCCTTCGCACCTCATTGCTGGCGCTCACGCTCACCGCGACCGCCGCCTCTGCCGCCGACCTCAGCGTTGGCCTGCAGCAGGAACCCACAACCCTCGACCCCACGTCAGAGGCGACGGCTTCCATCGACAGCATGTTGATGCAGAACGTCTATGAAACCTTGACCATCATCCAGCAGGATGGCTCGGTCGGGCCGAACCTCGCCACGGGTTGGGAAGTGTCCGATGACGGGTTGAACTACACTTTTACGCTGGCCGAAGGCGTAATGTTCCACGATGGCACCGCCTTTGACGCCGAAGACGTGCTCTTCTCCATCAACCGCGCCATGGCGGAGGATTCCAAGAACCCCGCCAAGGGCATTTTTGCGGGGATCACCAGCATCACTGCGCCCGATCCGCTGACCGTTGAAGTGACGCTGAAGGAATCCGAAGCCTTCTTTCTGTTCAACATGGGCAAGGGCGACGCGGCCATGGTCGCGCCCGAGACGGCGGACAACAACGCCACCACCCCCGTGGGCACGGGTCCGTTCAAGTTCGACAACTGGAACCGCGGTGACCGTCTGACACTGGTCAAGAACCCCGATCACCGTGAAGCGGATATCGTTTCGCTCGATACGGTGACCTTCCGCTTCGTCGCCGATGCCGCCGCCGCCACCGCCGCGATGATGGCCGAGGAGATCGACGCCTATCCGGCCTTTCCCGCGCCCGAATTGCTGGAGCAGTTCGAAGCCGATCCGCGCTTCAAGGTCACCCAGGGGAACACGCAGGGCGAAGTGATCCTGGCGATCAACAACGCCAAGCCGCCCTTTGACAACATCGAAGTGCGCCGCGCGATCAGCCACGCGATCAACCGCGAGGAAATCATCGACGGCGCGATGTACGGTAAAGCCACACCCATCGGCAGCTTCTATCCGCCGCAGGGCACGGCATATGTCGATCTGACGGGCACCTATGCCACCGACACCGCCAAGGCGAAGGAGATGTTCGAAGCCGCAGGCGTTGGCGGGTCCACCATGACCCTGCGCGTGCCGCCCTTCCCCTATGCCATGCGCTCGGCCGAGATCGTGCAGGCGCAACTGGCGCAAGCGGGCATCGACGCCAAGGTCGAGAACGTCGAGTGGGGTTTCTGGATTGACGAAATCTACCGCAAGAAGAACTACGACATGACCATCATCGCCCATGTGGAGCCCAACGATATGGGCAACTTCGCGCGGGGTGCGGATTACTACTACGGCTATGAAAACCCCGATTTCACCGCCCTGTGGGAAAAGATCCGCACGGAGCCAGACGCCGAAGTCCGCGACGCGCTGCTCAAGGAGGGGCAGGAGTTTCTGGCGAATGAAGCCGTCCACGGCTTCCTTTACCAGCTGCCGCTGCACGGTATTTTCCGCAACGAGGTCGAAGGGTACTGGCCCTCCGTTCCGGTGTCCTACATGCCGCTGAAGTATGTCTCCAAGGGTTGAACCGGGTGGCCCCCATTTCGGATGAGGGCCCCCGCGCGGGGCCCCATCTGCCTGACGTGACATGACGTACTTCATCCTGCGCCGCACCATCGGCTTCATCGGCACGCTGTTTGCGGTGTCGATTGTGGTCTTCGCGGTGATGAACATCCTGCCTGGTGATCCGGCGATGTCGATCCTGGGGCTGGAGGCGACGGAGGATGCGCTGGCGGCGCTCCGCGAAGACCTTGGCCTGAACGCCCCCGTCCACATCCGCTATGTCGAATGGATCACCGGCGCGTTTGTGGGCGATTTCGGGACCAGTCATTCGTTTCGCGTACCGGTGTCCGAACTGATCGGAGAGCGTCTGGGCATGACCCTGTCACTGGCGGTGGCCGGTATGCTGCTGACCCTCGTGATGGCGCTCAGCCTTGGCATCTTTGCCGCCTCCCGCCACCGCAGGATCGGGGATTGGGGCGTGATGTTCCTGTCGCAGCTTGGCATTGCGGTGCCCGCGTTCTGGTTGTCGATCCTTCTGGTGCTGCTTTTTGCGGTCAAGCTGCGCTGGCTGCCGCCGGGCGGCTTTGCGGGCTGGTCCGATCCGGTGGCGGCGATACGCTCGCTGATCCTGCCGACTGTAGCACTTGCGCTTGTGCAATCCTCCGTCCTTGCCCGCGTCACCCGGTCCTCCGCGCTTGAGGTGATGCGGCAGGATTTCACCCGTACCGCCCGCGCCTCCGGCCTCAGCCAGCGGCGCATCCTGTGGCGGCATGTACTGCCCAATGCGCTGGTGCCCATCGTGACCATCGTGGGGATGCAGTTCGCCGCATTGGTCACCGGCACCATCGTGATCGAGAACGTGTTCTACCTGCCCGGTCTTGGCCGTCTTATCTTTCAATCCATCTCCAACCGGGATCTGCCCACGGTGCAGGCGCTGGTGATGCTATTTGCCGCCATCGTGGTGACGGCGAACTTCATCGTTGATCTGCTTTACGTGGTGATCGACCCCCGCCTGAAGGCCCGCCAATGACCCGGCTGCCTGCGAACTTTCTGCTGGGGGCGGTGCTGGTGTCACTGATGGTCGGGCTGGCTGCGCTGTCGCTGATCTGGACACCGCATGATGCCACGGCACTGAACATCCGCGACAAGTTCGCGGACCCGTCGATGACCCATTGGCTTGGCACTGACAAACTGGGCCGCGACGTGGTTTCGCAACTGATGCTGGGCGCGCGCAATTCGATGACGGTGGCGCTGGTGGCGGTGCTCATGGGAGGCTCCATCGGTGTGGCGCTGGGGCTTTTGGCGGCAGGCATCGGCGGATGGGTCGAAGATCTGGTGATGCGGCTGGCCGATCTCAGCTTCGCGTTTCCCGCGCTCCTTTTTGCGATCATGCTCGCGGCGGTCTTCGGTCCCTCGCTTTCCAACGCGGTCTTTGCCATCGCCTTTATCAACATCCCCATATTCGCCCGCGTGACCCGTGCCTCCGCGAACCAGATCTGGACCCGCGATTATGTCATGGCGGCCCGGGCGGCCGGCATGGGCACCTTCGCCATCAGCCGCGACCATGTCCTGCCGAATATCGCGGCGGCGGTGATCGTGCAGGCCACCATCGAATTTGCCGTGGCGATCCTTGCCGAAGCTGCGCTGAGCTATCTGGGCCTTGGCGCGCAACCCCCGGCGGCCAGCTGGGGTCGGATGCTGTCAGAGGCGCAGACGCTGATGTACCTTGCCCCCGAACTGGCGATTTATCCCGGTCTATGCATCGTGGCTGCGGTGCTGGGTTTTGGCCTTCTGGGCGACGGGTTGCGCGACATCACCGATCCCCGTCTGGTGCGGGAGCGGTAGATGTTCGAACTCGACCACCTTAGCGTGACCTTTGCCGCGGGATCCGCTCTGCGTGATATATCATTGCGCATAGCACCGGGGGATCGCCTTGGCATTGTGGGCGAAAGTGGTTCAGGCAAAAGTCTGTTGGCGTCTTGCCTGATGGGCATGGCACCGGACGCGGCAACACTGACGGGCCGGGTCATGGTGGACGGCACCGACATGAGCGATGCGGATGAAGAAACGTGGCGGCCCCTGCGTGCGCGCCGGGTGGGGATGATCTTTCAGGAGCCGATGTCCGCGCTCAACCCCCTGCGCCGGGTCGGGGATACCGTCGCCGAACCGCTGCGCCTGCATCTGGGGCTGGACCGAAGTGCTGCTGAAGCGCGGGTGGTGAGCCTTTTCGAAGAGGTGCACCTGCCCGATCCCGAACGGCGCGCGCGCATGTTTCCGCACGAACTGTCCGGTGGTCAGCGGCAGCGGGTGCTGATCGCGCTGGCGCTGGCGTGTGATCCGGTGCTGCTGATCGCGGATGAGCCGACCACGGCGCTTGATGCGAATGTGGCGCTGCGCATCACGGATTTGCTGGTGGAACTGTCGAACAAACGGGGTATGGCGCTGGTTTTGATCAGCCATGATCTTGCGTCCGTGGCTCGATCAACCGACCGGATTGCGGTGATGTACGGCGGTGACATCGTGGAGCGGGGGGGCACGGACGAGGTGCTGCACAGCCCGCAGCATCCCTATACCAAGGGTCTGCTTGCCGCGCGCCCCGATCCCCGCGCGGCCTTGCGCGACGGGCAGGGCAAACGCCGCCGTCTGCCCACCATTCCCGGCAATGTCCCGCCCCTGAGCGGCCTTGCGGAAGGATGCCGGTTTTCAGGACGCTGCCCGGTGGAACGACCTGACTGCCGCACCACCCGCCCGATTGAACACGGCCCCCGCCGCGTGATGTGCCCCGTCGTTGCGGAGCAGGTCGCATGAGCCTTCTGCGCGCCGAAGGCCTGACCCGCCATTACCCGCTGCCGCGCACCCGGTTTTTTGGCGGTCGCCCGCGCCTGACCGCGATCGAAGACGCAAGTTTCGACATCGCACCTGGGCGAACCCTGGGCGTGGTGGGCGAAAGCGGATCGGGTAAATCCACGCTGGCCCGGCTGGTCATGGCGTTCGAGAAACCGGATGCGGGGACCGTGCGTTTTGCGGGCAAGGACCTGCATCACCTATCCCACGCCGATCTGCGCGCGCTGCGGCCCGAATTCCAGATGATCTTTCAGGACCCCTATGGTTCGCTGGATCCGCGCCGCACGGTGGGCTGGTCGCTGGGGGAGCCATTGCGCGCCATGGGGACGGACGAAGGTGCGCATATTGCCGAAAGTCTTGAGCACGTGGGACTGCATGCCGAGGACGCGCGGAAGTACCCGCATGAATTCTCCGGCGGACAACGCCAGCGCATCGCCATTGCGCGCGCCATCATCACCCGCCCGCAGTTGCTGGTCGCGGATGAAGCCGTGTCGGCATTGGATGTGTCGGTACGCGCGCAGATCCTCAACCTGCTGATGGACCTGCAGGAGGAATTGGGCCTGGCCATGCTGTTCATCAGTCACGACATGGCGGTCGTGGCCGCCTTGTGCGATACGTTGATGGTGCTCCGGCGGGGTCGCGTGCTGGAACAGGGGGAGGCCGCATCGATCCTCAACGCGCCTGCCCACGAATACACCCAATCCCTGCTGACCGCTGCCGGAGCAATCTGATGACCCGTTTCATTCACCTGACCGATCTGCACGTATCCCACCCCGGTGCGGGTGATGCCAAGGCGACCGCAACCGGACTTGAAACCCTGCGTCAGGCCATCGTGGCAATCAACGCCATGGACCCGCAGCCGGATTTCGTGGTGGCGAGCGGTGATCTGACCAACATGGGGGATGAGCGCAGTTACACCTTGCTGAAGGAGACGCTGGCCCCCCTCAAGGCACCGCTGATCCCTGCGTTGGGCAATCACGACAGACGCGCGGGCTATCATGCCGTCTTCGGGGCGGGGCCGTCCGATGCGCCGCTGTTTTCCAGCCAGACCATCGCGGGTCTGCATATCATCGCCCTTGATACAATGATCCCCAACCACGTGGCGGGCACGATTGATGATGCCCAATTTCAGATGCTGGATACCGCCCTTGCAGACAACGCCGACCTGCCCAAACTCATCGTCATGCACCACCCGCCGCGTGTTGATGACGCGGGTCTGCCGTGGGGCAGTATTGACATGCCAGCGACGCACCGTCTGGCCGAAACGCTGCAACCGCACCGCATTGCCGCGATCCTGTCGGGGCACATCCATATCAACCAGATGAGCCTGTGGCACGGAATCCCGATCCTTGTGTCTACCGGGCTCGATTCCACCATTGACCTGCTGGAGCGCGTTGATCTGCGGATCATGGAAGGCGCGGGTTTCACCATCTGCACCTATCGGGACAGCGGCATCACGGCGTCCTATGTGAGCCTGTTGCCGGAAGCGCGCGAACTGGGCGTGATCGACCGTGCCCGCCTTCTGAAATTCACCTGAGCCACGCCGGTGAAGCGCCACGGCCACCTGTTACACCCTTTCAGGAATACCTGAGTGCGACGAAAGCAAGGTTACCCATGGGTGACCCGGCAATATTTTGTTAACCTTTCAGGGCATCGGAAAGGGGGCGGTCAGCCCCAGCTGTAATTGAAACTCACGCTGATCCGGTCGTCTTCCGCCATGTTCATCGGCACCTCGTGGCGCAGCCAGCTTTCCCACAGCAGCACATCGCCCACCTGAGGTGCCACATAGGCAAAAGCACGCAGGTTTTCCGGCGCGTCCTTCACCCGACCGGGGGCGGCCATCATCATCGGCAGCCGGGGATCTTCGAGCTTCAGGGCACTCGCGCCGTCGGGCATCGCCACGTAAGTGGTGCCGGATATCACTGAATGGGGATGGATATGGCTGGTGTGAATGCCACCCTCGGGCAGGATGTTGATCCAGATGTCCTCCAGCTTCAGTTCCCGCCCGTCCAGATCAAACGCCAGATCCCTGGCAAAGGCCGCCACATGGGCGTCCAGTAGTTTGATCACTTCGGCAAAGATCGGAAAGCGCCAGCCCAGATCGGTGAGCGAGGCATAGGACGTATACCCGGGATAGCCGTTGTCTTCCGACCATTGCTGTCCGGCCTCATCATCCTGCGCGATCGACCAGCAGGAGGCTTCAAGCTCCTCCTGATCGACGGTATCGCCATATTCGGACAGCCTTGCGTGGTAGAGACGGGTGACGAAGAGGGATTTGATGTCTGCCATGGACGCGTCTTAGCGCAGCGCGACGGGTCAGAAAACCCGTTGCGAGGCGCGTGAAAGGAAAAATCCGTGGCCGTCCAGATTGCGGCACTCCAGCCCTGTCCGCTCGGACCGACAAGTGAAGCCGCCAAATCGTCCGGTCACCCCGTATTCCGCCACGCTTTGGGCGCCCCGGCCCTGACCGGCAACGGTGCGGCACTCCATTGATACATAACCGCGTTCATCCATGAAAAAGACGTGGCCCCAGCCTTGCGTGCATCCTGCAGGACGCGGGGCAGGGGGTGTGCCGCCTTTCTGGAAGATGGTGCAGGCGATGTCGGAGCCTTCCAGGCTTTCCCCGACCCAGCATTCGATGTTCTTTGATGGGGTGGCGAAACTCCACACATCGGCGGTGGCGGGGCTGGCGAAAAGGAAGAGGATGGCAAGCAGGCGGAGGATCATGGCAAGTCTCAGGTCAGGTGGCAGATCGGGTTGCGTATTGCGGGGCAAAATACCCCATATTTAGCCGCGCGTCAGCAGCCTTTGGCGTGGCTTCGAAAAGCCCTTGGATAAAGGGTTGCAATGCTGCGGCTCCCGGCGTATCAGCGCCCTTCATCATGGACTCCACGGGAATCAGGGTGACGCGCGTGCGCGGCCTGCCCGTGATGTTGAAAGGAATAAGGCGATGGACGCCAAGGAACTGCATGACAAGACGCCGGATCAGCTCCGCGACGAACTTGTAAACCTCAAGAAAGAAGCCTTCAACCTGCGCTTTCAGCAGGCCACCGGCCAATTGGAAAACCCTGCGCGCCTGCGTTCCGTCAAGCGGGACGTGGCGCGGGTGAAGACTGTTTTGAACCAAAAGGCCCAAGCGGCCGCTGCTGACTAAGGAGAGCACACATGCCAAAGCGTATCCTGCAAGGCGTCGTGACCTCCGACGCAAACGCCCAGACCGTGACCGTATCCGTGGAGCGCCGCTTCACCCACCCGGTTCTGAAAAAGACCATTCGTAAGTCCAAGAAGTACCGGGCGCACGATGAGAACAACACATTCAAGGTGGGCGACAGCGTCCGCATCATCGAATGTGCACCAAAGTCGAAAACGAAACGTTGGGAAGTGCTGACCGCCGCTGAGGCATAAGCGCTTTTCGCTTAATCGAAACCCTGGGGATCAGGCACGCATCGCCCCCCAAAGGTCGGGAGAAACCAAATGATCCAGATGCAGACCAACCTGGATGTTGCTGACAACAGCGGCGCGCGCCGTGTTCAGTGCATCAAGGTGCTGGGTGGTTCCAAGCGTAAATACGCATCCGTCGGCGACATCATTGTCGTGTCGGTCAAGGAAGCCATCCCCCGCGGTCGTGTGAAAAAGGGCGACGTCCGCAAGGCCGTCGTTGTTCGCACCGCCAAGGAAGTGCGCCGCGACGATGGCACCGCCATCCGCTTTGACCGCAATGCGGCCGTTATCCTCAACAACAACAACGAGCCTATCGGTACACGTATCTTTGGCCCGGTTGTGCGTGAGTTGCGCGGCAAGAACTTCATGAAGATCATCTCGCTCGCTCCGGAGGTGCTGTAATCATGGCTGCCAAGTTGAAAAAAGGTGACAAGGTCATCGTGCTGGCCGGCAAGGACAAGGGCAAGACAGGCAACATCACGTCCGTCGATCCCAAATCGAACAAGGCCATCGTGGAAGGCATCAACATCGCCATCCGCGCCACCCGTCAGTCCCAGGAAAGCCAAGGCGGCCGCATCCCCAAGGCGATGCCGATCGACCTGAGCAACCTCGCGATCGTGGACGCCAACGGCAAGGCGACACGCGTGGGTTTCAAGATGGATGGTGACACCAAGGTGCGTTTCGCCAAGACAACAGGGGATGTGATCTGATGCTTGATACTGCAAATTATACCCCCCGCCTGAAGGCCGATTACAAGGACCGCATCCGCGCGGCCCTGAAAGAAGAGTTCGGCTACAAGAACGACATGCAGATCCCGCGTCTGGACAAGATCGTCCTGAACATCGGGTGTGGTGCCGAAGCCGTGCGTGACAGCAAGAAAGCCAAATCTGCTCAGGAAGACCTGACCGCGATTGCAGGCCAGAAAGCGCTGACCACCACGGCCAAGAAATCCATCGCCGGTTTCCGCGTCCGCGAGGACATGCCGCTGGGAGCGAAAGTCACCCTGCGTGGCGACCGGATGTATGAATTTCTGGACCGTCTGATCACGATTGCCCTGCCCCGCGTCCGCGACTTCCGCGGCGTATCGGGCAAGTCTTTCGATGGGCGTGGCAACTATGCCATGGGCATGAAAGAACACATCGTGTTCCCCGAGATTGACTTCGACAAGGTCGATGAGACCTGGGGAATGGACATTGTCATCACGACAACGGCGAACACCGACGCAGAAGCGAAAGCATTGTTGAAAGCACTCAACATGCCTTTCAATTCATAAGCGCGGGAGGGATTAGATATGGCTAAGAAATCCATGATCGCACGCGAGAAAAAGCGTGAAGCACTGGTCAAGAAGTACGCCGCGAAGCGTGCTGCCTTGAAAGAGATCGTCAATGACGAAAGCAAGCCGATGGAAGAGCGTTTCCGCGCTTCCCTGAAGCTGGCGAAACTGCCGCGCAACTCCAGCGCCGTGCGTCTGCACAACCGCTGCCAGCTGACCGGTCGTCCGCATGCGTATTATCGCAAACTGAAAATCTCGCGTATCGCGCTGCGGGATCTCGGCTCTCAGGGCCAGATCCCCGGCATGGTCAAGTCAAGCTGGTAAGGAGGGCATATTATGAACGATCCTATCGCAGATATGCTGACCCGCATCCGTAACTCTTCGTTGCGCGGCAAATCCACCGTTGTGACACCGGCTTCCAAGCTGCGTGCATGGGTGCTGGATGTGCTGGCGGACGAAGGTTACATCCGGGGATATGAGAAGATGACGGGCGCCGACGGCCACCCCGCCATCGAGATCAGCCTCAAGTACTACGAGGGCGAACCTGTCATTCGCGAGCTCAAGCGGGTCTCCAAGCCCGGTCGCCGCGTCTACATGGGCGTCAATGACATTCCGCAGGTCCGTCAGGGTCTGGGCGTGTCGATTGTCTCCACCCCCAAGGGTGTGATGTCGGATCAAAGCGCACGCAGCCATAACGTCGGCGGCGAAGTGCTCTGCACCGTATTCTAAGGAGTAGATCATGTCTCGTATTGGTAAGAAACCGGTCGAACTGCCCAGCGGTGTTTCCGCCACGGTCAGCGGCCAGTCCATCGAAGTGAAGGGCCCCAAGGGTACCCGCAGCTTCAAGGCAACCGACGATGTTGATCTGAAGGTCGAGGACAATGTTGTCACTGTGACGCCACGCGGCAAGTCCAAGCGTGCCCGTCAGCAGTGGGGCATGTCCCGTACCATGGTCGAAAACCTGGTGACCGGTGTCACCACTGGATTCAAGAAAGAGCTTGAAATTCAGGGTGTTGGCTATCGTGCCCAGATGCAGGGCAACACACTGAAACTCAACCTCGGCCTGAGCCACGACGTGGATTACACCGCACCCGAGGGTGTGACCGTGACCGCGCCGAAGCAGACCGAAGTTGTTGTGGAAGGCATTGACGAACAGTTGGTTGGTCAGGTCGCCGCGAACATCCGCCAGTGGCGCAAGCCCGAGCCCTACAAGGGCAAGGGTATCCGCTACAAGGGTGAGTTCGTCTTCCGCAAAGAAGGCAAGAAGAAGTAAGGAACGCAACATGGCAAACAGCAAAAGAACACTGTTCATCAAACGCCGCCTGCGCGTTCGGAACAAACTGCGCCGCGTGAACGCGGGCCGCATGCGCCTGTCGGTACACCGCTCGTCTAAGAACATCTCTGTTCAATTGATCGACGATGTGGCGGGCAAGACACTGGCATCCGCCTCCACGCTGGAGAAGGATCTGGGCGTTGTAGGCAAGAACAACATCGAAGCAGCCACCAAGGTTGGTTCGTTGATTGCCGAACGCGCCAAGAAGGCTGGCGTTGAAGAAGCCTACTTTGACCGGGGCGGTTTCCTGTTCCACGGCAAGGTAAAGGCGCTTGCAGATGCTGCCCGTGAGGGTGGTCTGAAGATCTGACCCGTGCGGTGCGCAGTGAATGCGCACCCTGCAGAAGACACCGTAGGGTGCGCATTCATTGCGCACCTTGCACACCAAGACCGTAAGGCGCGCCACCCGCGCACCTTCGATGACCGGGGCCACAACGGCACTTCGGTTGGACAAACAGGGCCACGCGCCCGCACATCAAGGAGGCCAGCATGGCCAGAGACGACAATCGTGGGGGCCGCCGCAATCAGCGCGACGAAGCACCTGAATTCGCAGACCGCCTGGTTGCCATCAACCGGGTCTCCAAGACCGTGAAGGGTGGTAAACGCTTTGGTTTTGCCGCGCTCGTGGTGGTCGGTGACCAGAAGGGCCGCGTGGGTTTCGGCAAGGGTAAAGCCAAAGAAGTGCCCGAGGCGATCCGCAAGGCGACCGAACAGGCCAAGCGCCAGATGATCCGCGTGCAGCTGCGCGAAGGCCGCACACTGCACCACGATATGGAAGGCCGCCACGGCGCGGGCAAGGTCGTGATGCGTTCCGCCCCCGAGGGTACGGGCATCATCGCCGGTGGTCCGATGCGTGCCGTGTTCGAAATGCTCGGTATCAAGGACGTCGTGTCCAAGTCTATCGGCTCGCAGAACCCCTACAACATGATCCGCGCCACGATGGACGGTCTGCGCAAGGAAAGCAGCCCCCGTTCCGTCGCACAGCGTCGCGGCAAGAAGGTGGCCGACATCCTGCCCAAGACCGACGCGCCTCAGGTTAGCGGCGAACAAGCCCCCGTTGTCGAAGGAGCATAAACCATGGCCAAGACAATCGTCATCAAACAGATCGGTTCGCCGATCCGCCGCCCCGCCAAACAGCGTGCCACGCTTGTGGGTCTGGGTCTGAACAAGATGCACCGCGTGCGTGAGCTGGAAGACACGCCAGCCGTGCGCGGCATGATCAACAAGGTCTCGCATATGGTCGAGATCGTTGAGGAGAAGGGCTAAACGATTTCTTCGGAGAAATCGGTTCGAAGTCTTTGAAGACTTCGGGTGTCTGACAATAGAACGCCTCGCAGGAAACTGCGAGGCGTTATTCGTTCAAAGGTGTTTTGGTACATCCATGCGCTGGTGAAGGATGCGGACAACAATGATCGCATCGTCATTCTCTCGAAAGAAGACGACATGAGAGCCGACCCGCAGCTTGCGAAACCCTTGGATAATGTGATCTGCGGATGTGCTTGCGGCATTTCCATCGCAAAGGGTCTGACATGCAACCTGCAGAGCCTGTAGGTAGGATATCGCTTGCGCTTTGCCCCAGGTTTCAAGGGAATAATCCCAGATGCCATCAAGATCTGACCGGGCCGCTGGTCGAAACTGTAGCGACTTCAAGTAGAGGTTCTCTCGGCAATGAATGCATCAAAGTCAAAAGGCTCTGGCGCGCCGGAGCTTTCACCGGCAATCAACGCCCTGCGCAAATCCTCAACTCCGGCTTCCCGTTCTTCAAGCAATCGCAAACCCGCGCGCACTACATCACTGGCAGAGCTGTAACGCCCTGATTGAACGCGATTTTCAATGAAGTCCGCGAAGTGTTCGCCAAGTGAAACGGATGTGTTTTTCTGCATGGTCTGCTCCTTCTTGCCAAGATACCAAGAATTGGTATGCCGATCAACAATCACAAGCCTTGATCCCAACCCCCACCCCCTCTATACGCCCCCAGTGGCCCACGAATCCCGGCCACCTTAACCGTAAAACGCCGCGTCTGCTCACTCCCGTCGCTGGGGAGCATTTCCGGCAAAAGGAGAAGCGACATGAAACTGAATGAACTTTCCGACAATCCCGGTGCCGCCAAGAAGCGCACGCGTGTGGGCCGTGGTCCCGGCTCTGGCAAGGGCAAGATGGGCGGCCGTGGTATCAAGGGTCAGAAATCCCGCTCGGGTGTGGCGATCAACGGCTACGAAGGTGGCCAGATGCCGCTTTACCAGCGTCTGCCAAAGCGGGGCTTCAACAAGCCGAACCGTAGATCCTACGCCGTTGTGAATCTGGGCCTGATCCAGAAGTTCATCGACGAAAAGAAGCTTGACGCCAAGAAGCCAATTGATGGCGCCGCTCTTGTCGCCTCCGGCCTCGTGCGTCGTGAGTTGGACGGCATTCGTGTCCTGGCCAAGGGCGATATCTCTGCCAAGGTCGATCTGCACGTGGCGGGTGCGTCCAAATCTGCCGTTGCGGCAGTGGAAAAGGCCGGTGGTTCCCTGACCGTGACCGCGCCCGCGGCGGCAGAAGCCTCCGAGTAATCTGCCTTAAGGCTTGTGAGCGGGGCGCGTCCCGCTTACATACTCGATTGAGTTTTCCATAAACGCCGCCCGCCGGAAAACGGCCTGGGCGGCGTTTGTCCAACCAAAGGTGAGACCCCCCATGGTATCAGCCGTCGAAAACATGGCCGCCAACACCAGCTGGTCCGCGCTGGGCAAGGCAACAGACCTGCGCAACCGGATCCTTTTCACGCTGGGCCTTCTGATCGTCTACCGCCTTGGCACCTTCATCCCGGTTCCGGGCATCGACGGTGACGCACTGCGCCAGTTCATGGACAGCGCGGGGCAGGGCATCGGCGGCATGGTGTCGATGTTTACCGGGGGTGCACTGGGCCGGATGGGCATCTTTGCGCTGGGCATCATGCCCTATATCTCGGCCTCGATCATCGTGCAGTTGATGGGGTCGATGTATCCGCCTTGGGAACAGTTGAAGAAAGAGGGCGAACAGGGCCGCAAGAAGCTGAACCAGTATACGCGTTACGGCACGGTTGCGCTGGCAACGGTGCAGTCCTACGGCCTTGCCGTCAGCCTTGAGGCAGGTGATATCGCCGCTGATCCGGGGCTCTATTTCCGCATTGCGTGCATGATCACGCTTGTGGGCGGCACCATGTTCCTGATGTGGCTGGGTGAACAGATCACCGCGCGCGGTATCGGTAACGGGATTTCCCTGATCATCTTCGTGGGCATCATTGCCGAAGTCCCCGCCGCATTGGCGCAATTCTTTGCCTCCGGTCGTTCTGGCGCGATCAGCCCCGCGTTGATCGTGGGGGTGCTGATCATGGTGGTGGTGACCATCATGTTCGTGGTGTTCATGGAACGCGCCTTGCGCAAGATCCACATCCAGTATCCGCGGCGTCAGGTGGGGATGAAGGTCTATGACGGCGGCTCAAGCCATTTGCCCGTCAAGGTGAACCCCGCTGGCGTGATACCGGCGATCTTTGCAAGTTCGCTGTTGTTGCTGCCAGTAACGATCAGCACCTTTTCGGGCAGTTCGACCGGGCCAATCATGTCCTGGCTCTTGGCAAACTTCGGCCCCGGTCAGCCGCTGTATCTGCTGTTCTTCATCGCGATGATCGTGTTCTTCACGTACTTCTACACTTTCAACGTCAGCTTCAAACCTGACGATGTGGCGGAGAATCTGAAAAACCAGAACGGTTTCATCCCTGGTATCCGTCCCGGCAAGCGGACGTCGGAATACCTGGAATATGTGGTGAACCGCGTTCTCGTGCTCGGCTCCGGCTATCTGGCACTGGTCTGCGTGTTCCCCGAAATCCTGCGCGGCCAGTTCGCGATCCCCTTCTACTTCGGCGGTACATCGGTGCTGATCGTCGTGTCGGTGACCATGGACACGATCCAGCAGGTGCAAAGCCATCTGCTCGCCCATCAATACGAGGGATTGCTTGAAAAATCACAGCTGCGCGGCAAAGGTGCAGGCAAAGGCAAGACACGAAAGAAACGGAGCCCGGTTCGTAAATGAATATCATACTTCTCGGGCCTCCGGGCGCAGGCAAGGGCACGCAGGCGCGGCATCTGGTTGAAACACGCAACATGGTTCAGCTTTCCACCGGCGACATGCTGCGGGAGGCCAAGGATTCCGGGACCGAGATGGGCAAGATCGTGGCTGACGTCATGGCACGGGGCGAGTTGGTCACCGACGAGATCGTGATCGGCCTGATCCGCGAAAAGCTGGCAGGGGAGAAGACCGAAGGTTTCATCTTTGACGGCTTCCCCCGCACGCTGGAACAAGCGGACGCCTTGGGCGAATTGATGGCCTCAGAGGGTGAGACGCTCGACATGGTGATCGAGATGCGAGTCGATGACGCAGCACTGGTGGAGCGGATCACAGCGCGGTCCACCTGTGGCAGCTGTGGTGAGGTCTATAACGACAAGACCAAGCCGATCCCGGCGGACGGCAAATGCACCAACTGCGGCAAGGAAAACGATTTCAAGCGCCGTGCGGATGACAACGAGGAAAGCCTCAAGACCCGTCTGATGGCCTACTACAAGCAGACCTCGCCCCTGATTGGCTATTATTACGCCAAGGATATGCTGAAGGTCGTGGATGGTCTGGCCAGCATTGATAAGGTGCAGGGCAGCATCGGTGCTGCGCTGGACGGGTAGGGATCACGCGTCCCCCGGCCTGATCGTCAGGACGCGGTGCCTCAGACGGCCCCTTCCAAATGGCTCAAGAAACCTCGGGAGCATGAGGGTGGAAAACCCTCATCCGTCGCCCTCCGTGGCGACGGTTCGACTTCTGATCGAAGCGCCTAGGCCCGTTCGATCATCGCCTCCCGCACCCATGCATTCAACGGCCCGATGGCTTCAGCCAGATGCACCATTTTCTCCACGATATCCCCGTTCAACCATGCATCCTTCGGCTGCTCTACACGGGTGACGTAGTTCTTCAACCGAAGGAAGTCCGCAAATGTGGCATCTGCATGCTGCTGGAACCCGCGCGGCATGGTTTTCAGGCTGTTGTCTCGTGAAAGCGGGTAGCCTTTGGCGTCCAGCGCCTCGACCATCTCTGCAAACCCCACCGGGTCGGCCACGATGCAGTCGCGCACACGGTTGAGTTCCGCGGTGGCCAGCTGGTAGTGCCCCGCCGCCAGCATGCCGCCACGCGGACCGATCTGCGCATAGACCACGCCGCCGCCCTCTCCCTTGCTCCCGTTGGGTGTGATCATCCCCGAGACGGTCGCCTTGTACGGTGTCTTGTCCTTGGAAAACCGCACATCCCGGTACTGACGGAACATGGTCTTGTCGGAGCCCATCATCGGATAACGGCTGCCCTCCAGCAGCATGCTCACCACGCCGAGCATTCCGGCAAAAGGGTCGCGCGCCTGCTCCCTGAGTTTTTCCTTGTTCTCTTCATACCATGCCTTGTTGTTGTTCGCCTCCAGTTCGGCCAGAAGGGCGAAGGAAGCTTCGGTAAATCCGGCCATGGGGCGTGTCCTTTGCGGCTGGTTTCATATCGCTGGGGCGGGGTACACAATAACGTCCGGCACCGTCATGCCAAGAGGGTGGGGGACAGCGCTTGACGCCCCCCGGAAAAGGGCATAACCAGCGCTATCTCGAATGAGAATCAAGTTGCAACGCGGGTCGCTCCTGCCGCGCAAGATCACCTGATCAGCCGGGCCCGGTGGCGTCATACGCTCCGGGCTTATGTTGTGAAAAAAGGGTCTGGGATCACGGACCCGCAACGAAAAGGAATTGCACACGTGGCACGTATTGCCGGCGTCAACATCCCGACTGCAAAGCGGGTTCCGATCGCCCTTACCTACATCACCGGAATTGGCAACGCTTCCGCCAAAGCCATCTGCGAAGCGGTCGGCATCGACCCGACCCGTCGCGTCAACGAACTCAGCGACACCGAAGTCGTGAAAGTGCGTGAGCACATCGACGAGAACTATACCGTCGAAGGCGACCTACGCCGTGACACGCAGATGAACATCAAGCGTCTGATGGACCTTGGCTGCTACCGAGGCCTGCGTCACCGTCGTAACCTTCCTGTGCGCGGTCAGCGTACACACACCAACGCTCGCACCCGCAAAGGCCCCGCAAAGGCCATTGCCGGCAAGAAGAAATAAGGGAGGCTTGAGATATGGCACGTGATCGTCGCGTAAAACGCAAAGTCTCCAAGAACATCGCCGCTGGTGTGGCGCATGTGAATTCGAGCTTCAACAACACCAAGATCCTGATCTCGGATGTGCAGGGCAACGCCATTTCATGGTCGTCTGCCGGTACCATGGGCTTCAAGGGCTCGCGGAAATCCACGCCCTATGCCGCCCAGATGGCTGCAGAGGACGCAGGCCGCAAGGCACAGGAACACGGCGTCAAGACGCTGGAAGTCGAAGTGCAGGGGCCCGGCTCCGGTCGTGAGAGCGCATTGCGCGCCTTGGCGGCTGCAGGTTTCAACATCACCTCGATCCGTGATGTGACGCCGATGGCCCACAACGGTTGCCGTCCGCCCAAGCGCCGCCGCGTCTAAGCGAACATATTCTTTCCGGGGTTTGCGTGGTGACACGCAGGCCCCATACCGCCTTTTTGAAACCTCGAGCGTAACTGCCGACCGGACATGCGACAGTTACAAGAATGGAGGGACACATGATCCACAAAAATTGGGCTGAATTGATCAAACCACAGCAGCTTGACGTCAAGCCGGGAAATGACCCTGCGCGTCAGGCGGTTGTGATGGCCGAACCGCTGGAGCGCGGTTTTGGTCTGACCATGGGCAACGCGCTGCGCCGCGTTTTGATGTCGTCCCTGCAGGGTGCGGCAATCACTTCTGTGCAGATCGACAACGTCCTGCATGAATTCTCCTCCGTTGCCGGTGTGCGTGAAGACGTCACCGACATCATCCTGAACCTCAAGGGTGTTTCCATCCGCATGGAAGTCGAAGGGCCCAAGCGCCTGTCGATCTCTGCCAAGGGGCCGGGTGTCGTGACAGCGGGTGACATCTCTGAAAGCGCTGGGATCGAGATCCTGAATCGCGATCACGTGATCTGCCACCTCGACGATGGTGCGGACGTCTACATGGAACTGACGGTGAATACCGGCAAGGGCTATGTGTCTGCGGACAAGAACAAGCCGGAGGATGCGCCCATCGGTCTGATCCCGATCGACGCGATCTATTCCCCGGTCAAGAAAGTCAGCTATGACGTACAGCCGACCCGCGAAGGTCAGGTGCTGGATTATGACAAGCTGACGATGAAGGTCGAAACAGACGGGTCCATCACACCCGATGACGCCGTGGCTTTCGCCGCGCGCATTCTGCAGGACCAGTTGGGCATCTTCGTGAACTTTGATGAGCCTGAATCGGCGTCCCGCGCGGATGAGGACGACGGTCTGGAGTTCAACCCGTTGCTGCTCAAGAAAGTGGACGAGCTGGAGCTTTCAGTACGTTCCGCGAACTGCCTGAAGAACGACAACATCGTCTATATCGGCGATCTGATCCAGAAGACCGAAGCCGAAATGCTGCGCACGCCAAACTTCGGCCGGAAGTCCCTGAACGAGATCAAGGAAGTCCTGTCCGGCATGGGGCTGCACCTTGGCATGGATGTCGAGGACTGGCCGCCAGACAACATCGAAGACCTCGCCAAGAAGTTCGAGGATTCGTTTTAAGAACCCGTAAGGTGCGCATTCATTGCGCACCTTACAACGCAACGATGGGCACCCCGCCCCAAGGAGAGCAGCTGACACGCATCGGCTGCCAGACAAAGCAAAAACGCCCGTAGAGGGCACATTAGGAGAAGAAATATGCGTCACGCACGTGGATACCGCCGCCTGAACCGCACACATGAGCACCGCAAGGCGCTCTGGTCGAACATGGCGGGCTCGCTCATCGAACATGAGCAGATCAAGACAACCCTGCCCAAGGCAAAAGAACTGAAGCCGATCATCGAAAAGATGATCACGCTGGCCAAACGCGGCGACCTGCACGCGCGCCGTCAGGCCGCGTCCAAGCTCAAGCAGGATCAATATGTTACCAAGCTTTTTGACGTGCTTGGCCCGCGCTACAAGGACCGCCAGGGCGGATATGTGCGCGTTCTCAAGGCGGGCTTCCGCTATGGCGACATGGCACCGATGGCGATCATCGAATTCGTCGATCGTGACCGTGATGCCAAGGGTGCGGCGGACAAGGCACGTCTGGCCGCCGAAGAAGCCGCCGAAGACTGAAGCGCTTTGGATGAATGACGGGGCCCTGCCAGTTCGGCGGGGCCTTTTTCGTTTCTTGACTGGCGACCGCGCTGTCCGCAGCTGCTGTTGTGCAGCGGGATTTAAGGCCAAAAAGAGCAGGGGAGTTGCGTGTCACTCCTGCGTTGCGCATATGCTTGGGTATGAGACACCTTTTGTTGATCCTCGCGCTGCTTGCTGCGCCTGTCGCCGCGCAACAGGTGCCGCAGTCCCAGGCGCAGATCCAGCTGAGTTTTGCACCGCTGGTGCGCGAGGCCGCACCCGCTGTCGTCAATATCTACGCCAAGATCATGGCAGAACCGCGCGGTACGCCGCTGCAGCGCGATCCGTTTTTCGAGCGTTTCTTCAGGGATCCGTTTTCGGAAAAGCCACGGGTGCAGAATTCGCTTGGCTCCGGGGTGATCCTGTCGGCGGATGGCATCGTGGTATCAAATTACCACGTTGTCGGCATGGCCACGGAAATTCGCGTGGTACTGAGCGACCGGCGTGAATATTCGGCGCGGGTTCTGTTGGGGGACGAGGATTCCGATCTGGCGATCCTGAAGATCGCAGCGGAAGAAGACCTGCCGTTTCTGGAATTGCGTGACAGCGCAGAGGTGGAGGTGGGTGAACTGGTGCTTGCCATCGGCAACCCCTTCGGCGTCGGCCAGACCGTCAGCAGCGGTATCGTGTCGGGGCTTGCGCGGTCCGGCGTGGGTGGGGGGAATTCCGGCGTTGGTTATTTCATCCAGACCGACGCGCCGATCAATCCGGGCAATTCGGGCGGTGCCTTGATCGATGTTGCGGGCCGGCTGATCGGGATCAATACGTCGATCCTGACGCGGTCGGGCGGATCCAACGGCATCGGTTTTGCCATTCCCGCCGATCTGGTTGCGGTGTTCGTCGAACAGGCGCGTACCGGTGCACGGCGGTTTGGCCGCCCTTGGGCGGGGATCAGCGGGCAGCCCGTGGACAGTGATATGGCGGGTCCGCTGGGATTGGACCGTCCCGGCGGGATCATCGTGTCGGGTTTGCATCCGGCGTCGCCCTTTCTGGCGGCGGGGCTTGATGTGGGGGATGTGATCACTTCCGTCGATGGTGCGCCGGTCAATACCCCGGCGGAGATGATCTACCGGATGTCGGTGGCCGGTTTGGGCCGGACGGCGCAGGTTACGCGGTTGCGGGATGGTGTGGAGGCGGAGATCAGCGTATCGCTGATTGCCGCCCCCGATCTGCCGCCCCGCGACGAAGCCGTTCTGGGTCAGCGCAGTTTGCTGCCGGGCTTGCGGCTTGTGCGGATCAATCCTGCGGTTCTGTCGGAAATGAACCTGCCGCTGGAAAGTGAAGGGGTTGTTGTTGTGGATGCGGGTCTGGGTGCGCGCGTGGGGTTGAGGAGTGGTGATGTGATCCTGGCCATCAACGGGGTTGAGGTTGCCCATCCCGAAGACGTGGCGACGGTGTTGGGCGGGCAGGTCAGACGCATCGAGATGATCGTGCAGCGTGTTACGGGGCGCACTGTTCTGCGGTTCCGCATCTGATGGCGGACCTGTTTGATACATCCGACCCGCAGGTGGACAGCCCGCACCGCCCGCTTGCCGATCGTTTGCGCCCGCAGAACCTTTCTGAGGTGATCGGCCAGCGGCAGGTGCTTGGGCCTGATGCGCCGCTGACGGTAATGTTGTCCTCTGGCAGCTTGTCGTCGCTGATCTTCTGGGGGCCGCCCGGCGTGGGCAAGACGACCATCGCGCGGCTTCTGGCGGACGAGACGGACCTGCATTTCGTGCAGATAAGTGCGATTTTCTCCGGCGTGCCGGAGTTGCGCCGGGTGTTTGAGGCCTCCCGCCAGCGCCGCCAGCAGGGGCGGGGGACGCTGCTTTTCGTGGATGAGATTCACCGTTTCAACAAGGCGCAGCAGGATGGCTTTCTGCCGCATATGGAAGACGGCACGATCCTGTTGGTGGGGGCCACAACCGAAAACCCGTCGTTCGAGCTGAACCGCGCGGTTCTGAGTCGCGCGCAGGTGTTGGTGCTGGAACGGCTTCCTTTGGAAGACCTCGCACTGCTTGCCACCCGTGCCGAAGAGGAGTTGGAACGCAAGCTACCCCTCGATGAAACCGCGCGCGCAGCCCTTTATGACATGGCCGATGGCGACGGGCGCGCCTTGCTGAACCTGATCGAGCAGGTCGCGGCGTGGGATGTCGATGCGCCACTGGACAAAGCGGCCCTTGGCGCACGGCTGATGCGGCGCGCGGCGCAGTACGACAAGGGGGGCGACGAACATTACAATCTGATTTCCGCACTGCACAAATCCGTGCGCGGGTCGGACCCGGATGCAGCCCTTTATTGGTTCGCGCGGATGCTGGAAGGGGGCGAGGACCCCAGATACCTGGCGCGCCGCATCACCCGAATGGCCGTGGAGGATATCGGGCTGGCCGATCCGCAGGCGCAGGCGGTTTGCCTGCAATCGTGGGAAACATTCGAACGTCTGGGCAGTCCGGAAGGGGAGTTGGCGCTGGCGCAGGCGGTGACGTACCTCGCGCTTGCCCCCAAATCCAACGCCACCTACGTGGCCTACAAGGGTGCGCGCCGCGCGGCGAAGGAAACCGGGTCCGCGCCGCCGCCCAAACACATCCTCAATGCGGCAACCGGTATGATGAAGGACATGGGGTATGGCGCGGATTATGCCTATGACCACGATGCAGAGGATGGTTTTTCAGGACAGGATTATTTCCCCGAGGGCGTGGAACGGCAGGCGCTTTATCAACCGGTGGAGCGTGGGTTCGAACGCGATCTGAAAAAGCGTCTGGAATATTTTTCAAAGCTGCGTGCAAAGCGGCAGGAATGACGTGGTCAACTTGACAATTGCCCGCCAAGGCCTGACAGACCGCACATGATTTCAACTGTTCTTCTTGTCGCGCTGGGCGGTGCCATCGGTGCTGCATGCCGTTTCCTGATGGGCGTGGGTGTGCTGCGCCTGATGGGGCCGCAGGATTTCCCATTGGCGATCCTGACGGTCAATATCATCGGGTCGTTTCTGATGGGCGTCTTTGTGGTGGCGGCCGCGCAGAAGGGCCTGACACACCTCAGCCCTTTCGTGATGACCGGGATTTTGGGAGGGTTCACGACGTTCTCCGCTTTCTCGCTTGAAGCGGTAACACTGATGGAGCGGGGCCAGATCAGTGCGGCGGGCCTTTACGTGGCGCTTTCCGTCGGGCTTTCGATCATGGGGCTGGTTGCAGGTTTGTGGCTTGCACGCGGGGTATGGGCATGAGCCGGGTTCAGACACTGACGGTGGCGGAAGGCGAAGGGGATCAGCGGCTGGATCGATGGTTCAAGCGACGGTTTCCGCAGATCCCGCAGGGGCGCATCGACAAGATGTGCCGCAAGGGCGAAATCCGGGTGGATGGCGGCCGCGTCAAGGGGGCCACACGTGTCGAAGTGGGGCAGCAGGTGCGCGTTCCGCCATTGCCGGATGATGCGGCACCGCCCCCCACGAAGCGCACTACCGTATCAGACGCGGATACAAAATTCATCCGATCCTGTGTGATCTACCGTGACGACCACGTGATCGCGCTTAACAAACCGCCCGGTCTGGCGGTGCAAGGGGGATCGGGGCAGGCGGACCGGCATGTGGATGGGCTGTCTGCGGCGCTGATGTTCGATCTGGAGGAAAAGCCGCGGCTGGTGCACCGGCTGGACAAAGACACCTCCGGCGTGTTGCTGCTGGCCCGCACACGCATGGCCGCCAAGGCGCTGACGGCTGCGATGCGGCATCGGGAGACCCGCAAGATCTATTGGGCGCTGGTTGCCGGGGTGCCGACGCCGTACCTGGGCGAAATCCGCTATGGCCTGGTCAAGGCGGGCGGCCATGGTCGGGGCGGGGAAGGCGAAAAGATGATACCCGTGCACCCCCGCGATATGGATGACACGCCCGGCGCAAAACGGGCGCATACGCTTTATGCGACGCTGTTCCGGGTTGCGTCCCGTGCGGCATGGGTGGCGCTTGAGCCGGTGACGGGCCGCACGCATCAGCTGCGTGCCCATATGGCACAGATCGGGCATCCGATCGTCGGTGACGGCAAATATGGCGGGTCGGGGCAGGAAAACATGGGCGACGGCTGGGGCGCGCAACTGGGCGGCGTGATCAGCAAGAAACTGCACCTGCACGCGCGCATGATGCGGTTTGAGCATCCTGAAACCCGCAAGCTGATTACGGTCACCGCCGAACTGCCTGACCATATGGCGCAAAGTTGGGAAACCTTTGGCTGGACGGAAGATCTGGCGGCAGAGGACCCCTTCGAGAGCCTGCAATGACCACACCGCTGCGGTTGGTGATCTTTGATGTGGACGGCACACTGGTCGACAGTCAGGGTGATATCCTTGCCGCGATGGCGGTTGCATTTGAGACGGTCGGTCATCCGCTGCCTGCGCGAGAGCAGGTGCTGGCGATGGTCGGGCTGTCGCTGGAGGTGATCTTTCCAACGCTGGTGCCGGATGCGGATGCCGCGACCCATGCGCGGATGGTCCAGCGGTACAAGGACGCCTATGTCGCGCTTCGGGCGGAGGGCGGCGTGGCGCGGTCTTCGCCGCTTTACCCCGGTGCGCGGCAGGCGCTTGAGGCGCTGCACGCCGTTCCCGAGGTTCTGTTGGGCGTCGCGACGGGGAAATCCCGACGCGGGTTGGACAAGCTGATCGAGGGGCACGGGCTGCAGGGGCTGTTCGTGACCCAGCATTGCGCCGACTTCCATCCCTCCAAGCCACATCCATCCATGATCCTGGGCGCCCTGTCTGATACCGGCGTGGCACCCCGGGACGCGATCATGGTGGGAGACACCAGTTTCGACATGGAGATGGCAGCGGGGGCGGGGGTCGCAGGTGTCGGGGTCAGTTGGGGCTATCACGATGCCGCGCGTCTTGGCGCGTTTGCGCACACGGTGGTGGATGACTTCGACGGATTGCAAGGCGCGCTGAATCAGGTTTGGGGACAGTTGGCATGAGCGATTGGAAAGCCAAACGGTTCTGGAAAGCCGCTGCGGTGGTGCCTGCGTCCGGTGGGTATACGGTAGAGCTTGACGGCAGACCTGTCCGCACGCCAGCCAAACGGGCGCTTATCCTGCCCAGCAAGGCGATGGCACTGATCGTGGCGGATGAATGGGACGCACAGCAAGATGTGATCAATCCGCATACCATGCCTGCGACAAAGACCGCAAATGCCGCGTTGGACAAGGTGGTTGTGCAGCATGGAGAAGTGGCGCAGATGCTGGCCGCCTACGGCGACAGCGATCTGTTGTGTTATCGCGCAGATGCGCCCGAAGGGCTTGTTGCACGCCAGAGCGCCGCCTGGGACCCCATGCTGGACTGGGCGGAGCAGACACTTGGCGCGCGATTGCAGCCGCGTGTCGGCGTGATCCACGCCCCGCAGGACCCCACCGCGCTGGCGCGGCTGTCGATACGGACGCACCAGCTCAACGCGTTTGAGCTTGCCGCGTTTCACGATCTGGTCAGCCTTTCAGGGTCTTTGGTGCTGGGTTTTGCAGCCGCGCTGAAGGCCCGCACGATTGATGATTTATGGGAGATGTCCCGCCTTGACGAAATCTGGCAGGCGGAGCAATGGGGCAGGGATGATGAGGCCGAAGCACAGGCATCCGTGCGGCAGACGGCCTTTTTTCATGCCAACCGCATGTTTCACCTCTCGCGCGGCGATGCGGATGAAACTGACGCCTAATTGAGGCGCTTTCGCTTACGTACGGGCCGGAAACGTACCGTTTTTCCCCTGTTGACCCTTGACCTTCCACGCGGAATCCGCCCAAGTATCGCGCACTGTCGGGAGGAGTCCCGGCTATATCACCTACGGCGGCCAGAATGGCCCCGTACGAACCGCCCATTAACGTGGCGGAAAATCAGGAAGAGGTTGAAATGAAAAAATCTGTACTTTTCGGCGCTATGACAGCCGCCGGTCTCGTAGCAGGCGCTGCCGCTGCGGGAACGATGGATGATGTCAAAGAGCGCGGCAAGCTGAACTGCGGTGTGACCACTGGTTTGATCGGCTTTGCAGCACCAGACGCCAATGGCGAATGGAAAGGCTTCGACGTGTCCATCTGCCGCGCGGTCGCGGCTGCCGTTCTGGGTGATTCCACGGCTGTTGAATTTGTTCCCACCACGGGCAAGACGCGCTTCACCGCGCTGGCGTCCGGTGAGATCGACATGCTGGCGCGTAACACCACATGGACATTCTCCCGCGATGTGGACCTCAAGTTCGACTTTGTCGGCGTGAACTACTACGACGGTCAGGGCTTCATGGTTCCCAAGGAACTGGGTGTGTCTTCTGCCAAGGATCTGGACGGCGCGACTGTCTGCATCCAGACCGGCACCACAACAGAGCTGAACCTGGCGGACTTCTTCCGCTCCAACAACATCAGCTATGAGCCTGTGCCGATCGAAACCAACGCGGAAGCGCAGCAGCAATACCTTGCCGGTGCCTGCGACGTCTACACCACGGATGCCTCCGGTCTGGCGGCGACACGTGCGGCGTTTGAAAACCCCGGCGATCACGTCCTTCTGCCCGAAATCGTCTCCAAGGAGCCGCTGGGCCCACTGGTCCGTCACGGCGACAGCGACTGGGGTGACGTGGTCCGCTGGACCCTGAACGCACTGATCACCGCCGAAGAGCTTGGCGTTTCCTCTGCCAACGTGACCGAGATGGCAAGTGCCGGCAACAACCCCGAAGTGGCACGTCTGCTGGGTACCGAAGGTGAACTGGGCGCGATGCTGGGCCTGGACGCTGAATGGGCCAAGCGCGCGATCATGTCCGAAGGCAACTACGGCGAGATCTTTGCCAAGAACATCGGTGAAGAGACACCGATTGGTCTTGCACGTGGTCTGAACGCACAGTGGACCGAGGGCGGCCTGCTTTACAGCCCCCCCTTCCGCTAAAACCATCTGCCAGAGGGCGCGGAACCTTCCGCGCCCTCTGCGCTTTCCTAGCCACCTAACGACGACGACCAATAAATTGACGCTGGCACGGGCGCCTTTAAGGCGCTGATAAAAATCAACGGCTGGCCACACAGGGATAAATCTGATGTCGACAATAACCGACCCTCAAGGGGGTACATTCCGGCTATCAATGCTGTTGAATGATACGCGCTACCGGTCGATGACGCTGCAAGTTATTGCGGCCATCGCCCTCGCAACTGCTCTTTTTTATCTTTATTCCAACGTTGCCGCGAACCTGCGTGAACAAGGCCTGAACATCGCCTTCGGCTTTCTGGGCGCGCCGGCGGGATACGACATCAACCAGACATTGATTGACTACAACAGCCAATCCTCAAACCTTCGCGCGGCGATTGTCGGCATTCTGAACACCCTTCTGGTTGCCTTCCTTGCCTGTATCACGGCCACCGTCTTTGGCGTTCTGGCCGGTGTCCTGCGACTGTCGAACAACTGGCTCGTGCGCAAGCTGATGGCCTTTTACGTGGAAATCTTCCGGAACATCCCCGTGCTGATCTGGATCATCATCATCTTCACCATCATGACGGCGGTCATGCCTGCGCCCCGCGCGTTCCGAGGCGATGCGGCCACATCATCGATGCTGATGGACATGTTTGCCTTCACCAATCGGGGCGTCTATGCGCCCGGTCCCTACTTCACCCGCGGCATCGGAGGCGAGGCGGGCAGCCCGATCAACTGGTTGCTGGTCATCGGCGTGCTGGTCGCGTCCTTCTTTGCCACACGGTTCATGACAGCGCGCGCAAATGCCATTCAGGCGGAGACCGGCGTGCGGCCAAAGACGCTCTGGACCAACCTTGCCATTTGGTTCGTGCCGCTAATTGCCCTGCTGACGATCCTTGGCCTGGCTTGGGAAATACCGGCACTCAAGGGTTTCAACTTTCAAGGCGGGATCAAGATCGGCGGACCGCTGATCGCGCTTTGGTTCGCATTGTCGATCTACACTGGCGCCTTCATCGCGGAAAACGTACGTGCGGGCATTCAGGCGGTCAGCAAGGGGCAGACCGAAGCGGCCTCCGCGCTGGGCCTGCGGCCCAATCGCGTGATGAGCCTTGTGGTCCTGCCACAGGCCTTGCGGGTGATCATCCCGCCGTTGATTTCTCAGTACCTGAACATCACCAAGAACTCCTCGCTCGCGATTGCGGTGGGATATGCGGATATCACCGCGACATTGGGTGGTATCACCCTGAACCAGACAGGACGCGCGATCGAATGCGTGTTGCTGCTGATGCTGTTCTATCTGGTGATCTCATTGCTGATCTCGGCAGGAATGAACGTTTACAACAACGCCATGAAGCTGAAGGAGCGCTGAGATGTCAGATACACATGCACATTCGGTCGCCTTTGTCCGCGAAACGGCGCTTCCTCCTGTAGCCCCACCTGCAAACGCAGCGGGGCCGGTCAAATGGATGCGCGACAACCTTTTCGCCACATGGCCCAATGCCTTGCTGACGGTCGCGTCGTTCTACGTGATCTTCCTGATCCTGTCGAACACGTTGCCATGGATCCTGAACGGTGTCTGGAACACGGGGTCCCTCGCGGAGTGCCGGGAGGTTCTGGACGGGACGGCGGGCGCGTGTTTCTCAGTTCTGACGGAACGCTGGAACCAGCTGCTGTTCGGGTTCAAATATCCGGTGGATCAATACTGGCGTCCTGCAATTGCATTCGTCTTCATGTTCGTGGCACTGGCGCCGGTCCTGTTTTTCGATCTGCCGCGCAAGCTGCTGATCTTCACGGGGCTTTTCCCTTTTATCGCCTATTGGCTGATCTGGGGCGGCACCATCTGGACGCCGATCTTTGCACTGCTGGGATTTGTGGTGGGCTATCTGGTCTACTCCCGCTTTGTCGCACAAAGCTTTGCGGTTGGTTTCTTCGGGGGGGTGCTTGCCGCCGTCGTGGTGTGGGCCTTGGCTGGCTACATCGTGCCCGTAATCGCACCTGCACAGCCGTTCCTCGAAGCTGTGCCTTCGCGTGATCTGGGGGGCTACATGCTCAACATGATGCTGGGCCTTACCTGTGTTTCGCTGTCGCTGCCCATCGGGATTGCGCTGGCGCTGGGGCGGCAAAGCTCCATGCCGTTGATCAAGTGGATTTGCGTGATCTTCATTGAGTTCGTGCGCGGTGTGCCATTGATCACGCTGCTGTTCGTGGCGAACGTGATGCTGGCGTATTTCTTCCCGCCCGGTTCTGGCGTGGACCTGTTCCTGCGTGTGGTGATCATGATCACCATGTTCTCCGCGGCGTATATCGCCGAGGTGATCCGCGGGGGCCTCGCGGCCCTGCCAAAGGGGCAGTATGAGGCCGCGGACAGTCTGGGCCTTGATTACGCGCAGGCGATGCGGCTGATCATCCTGCCGCAAGCCCTCAAGATCTCCATCCCCGGTATCGTCAATATCGCGGTGGGTCTGTTCAAGGATACGACGCTGGTTTCGGTCATTTCGATGTTCGATATCCTGGGCATGATCCGGGGTCCGATCCTTGCGTCAACCGATTGGAACGGCGTCTACTGGGAGCTGCTGGGATTTGCCTGCGTGGTCTTCTTTGTCGTCTGCTACTCCATCTCTCAATACTCGCAGTGGCTGGAACGCCGCCTCGCGACAGATCATCGCTGAACAAGCGTCTTTTAAGAAAGGGCTGAACACATGGCCGAAACTGCACAGATGAAAGTCTCCGATCAGGTCGCGATTTCCATTCAATCCATGAACAAATGGTATGGCGCGTTTCACGTGCTGCGCGATATTGATCTGACGGTGTATCAGGGCGAACGCATCGTGATTTGCGGACCGTCAGGGTCCGGTAAATCCACGCTGATCCGCTGTATCAACGCGTTGGAGGAACATCAGAAGGGGTCGATCAAGGTGGACGGTACGCTTTTGTCCTCCGACCTCAAGAACATCGACAAGATCCGGTCAGAGGTTGGCATGTGCTTTCAGCACTTCAACCTTTTCCCGCATCTGAGCATTCTGGAAAATCTCACGTTGGCGCCGATCTGGGTACGCAAGACACCCAAGAAGGAAGCCGAAGAAGTGGCGATGCACTATCTTGAAAAGGTGAAAATCCCTGATCAGGCGAACAAGTACCCCGGTCAGTTGTCCGGTGGTCAGCAGCAGCGTGTGGCGATTGCGCGGTCGCTTTGCATGAAACCGCGTATCATGCTGTTTGACGAACCGACATCGGCGCTCGACCCTGAGATGATCAAGGAAGTGCTCGACACAATGATCGAACTGGCCGAAGAGGGCATGACCATGCTTTGCGTGACGCACGAGATGGGCTTTGCCCGTCAGGTGGCGAACCGCGTGATCTTCATGGATGAAGGCCAGATCGTGGAGCAGAATGAGCCTGAAGCGTTCTTCAACAATCCGCAGTCGCCGCGGACGCAGTTGTTCCTGAGCCAGATCCTGGGTCACTGAGTTACACAGGTGGCGGGGTGACCCCCCGCCCTATGTCTCCAGATCGCGCGGCACTGTGAAGTGTCGCGCGTTTGCGTTTTTCCACCGCGCATCGGCCCAGTGGGCAATGTCGAAATCCGCAACCAGCGTGGCCCCGGTTGGATATTTGTTGAACTGCGGATGATCGGGGTGGGACGCGACGATGCCCTGCGCGCAAAAGGCGATGCCGGGATTATGCCCGATCATCAGTACCACGTCCCCCGTCGCCCGCTGCAACCGGTCGAGGATCTGATCTTCGGACGCAAGGTACAGGCCGCGTTCGAAGTGGGCGGGGATGGCTTGTGGCAGGTCAAGCCGCACGAAGGTTTCGCGCGTGCGCATGGCAGAGGAACACAAGACTTCGTCCGGGATCAGGTTTTCCGACCGCAGCCAATCCCCCAGTGCGGCGGCACTTCTGCGCCCGCGCCCGTTCAGTGGGCGGTCATGGTCGCTGGTCAGCGCGCCGGACCAATCGGATTTCGCGTGGCGCATCAGGATCAGGCGTTTCATGTCAGCCCCCTCTGAATTGTTTCATATGATAGGCCGATTGCGCATCAATGCGGCTAGACCCGCCTGACACCGGGCAGGCCCGGCGCACCGCGCACCCTTTTGCCATGTTGATCGCCCCCGCCGCCGTGCGCAGGAAATTCCGACACGCGGGAACATCGTAGCCTTCGGGTGTCAGCGCGGACGACAGGCACGCCGTGGTGCAGGGTTTTTCCGCACAGCTTTGGCAGGGGGGCGGGCCGGGCGTGGGCAATGCGACGTGTGCAGCAAGCGCCAGTGCGCCGCGAAACGAGACAAAAAGCCCGGCGCGATCATGCACCAGCAGGTGGACGGGGGAGGCGTGAATGCGCCCCGTGCGCAACGCCCAGCTGTAGAAGGGCAGAAAGGGTGCGCCCCCAAAGGGGTAAAGCGCGGTTGCGCCGAGTTCTTTTGCCCAGTCGCCGATTACGCGTGTGGACCATCGATCCATCGGATCGGGGGCACCGTCCTGCCATTCGGGACTGGCGGTGAAAGCGGGCCAGAATGCGGGTTCATCCGGGCCCAGCATCAGCAGTGTCTGGCACCCCTCTGGCGCGTTGTCTTCTGCGGTGGGGTGAAAGCCGCCCAACAGGATCAGGTGCCGCGCGGCGGCATCCTTTTCGAGCGCTGCGTATTTCATCCGCGCCGGATGATGCTGCCGGCACCATGTTCGGTAAAAAGCTCCAGCAGGCAGGCGTTGGGCGCGCGTCCGTCAAGGATCACAGCGGCACGTACCCCCCCCGCGAGCGCATCGAGCGCGGTTTGCGTCTTGGGGATCATGCCGCCCGCAATGGTGCCATCAGCCACGAGACTGGTGATCTGGCTGGCGGTCAATTCGGTCAGCACGTCGCCCGCGCTGTTCCTGACCCCTTCCACATCGGTCAGCAACAAGAGGCGATCCGCCTGAAGTGCGGCCGCAATGGCACCTGCCGCCGTATCGCCGTTGATGTTGAACGTTTCGCCCCCACGCCCCATACCCAATGGCGCAATCACGGGGATGATCCCCTTGTCAGCCAGATCCCGCAGCACGGTCGTGTCCACGTGCGAGGGGCGGCCCACAAGGCCAAGGTCCGGGTTTTCAGGCTCACAGGTGATCAGCCCGCTATCCTTGCCCGACAACCCTACTGCACGCCCGCCCTGCGCGGTGATCGCCTGCACGATGCGTGCATTGACCAGCCCGGACAGGACCATCTCGACCACTTCAATTGTGGCTTCGTCGGTTACGCGTTTGCCGTCGACGAAGCTCGATTTGATGTTCAGGCGGTCCAGCATCTGATTGATCATCGGCCCGCCGCCATGCACCACGACGGGCTGCACACCGACCTGACGCATCAAGGTAACGTCGCGGGCGAATTCGGCCATGGCGTCATCACTGCCCATGGCATGACCGCCCAGCTTGATGACGACGGTCGCGTCAGCATAGCGTTGCAGGTAAGGCAGCGCCTGGCTGAGCGTCTGCGCGGTGGCGATCCAGTCGCGGTTCATGTCTTGCGTTCTCATCTTGCGGTCATGCGGTTTATTCCAACGTCGCGATGATGGCACGCAAGGTTGCAATACCCCAGCCCTTTTCCGAGGAGGTCACGACGATTTCGGGGAATGCTGCGGGGTGTTTGGAAAGGGCGTCACGCACCTGGTCCAACACCTTGGCGCGTTCCTTTTCCTTGACCTTGTCGGCCTTGGTCAGCACGGCCTGAAAGGTCACGGCGGCGCTGTCCAGCAGGCTGAGGATTTCTTCATCCACCTTTTTCACGCCGTGGCGGGCGTCGATCAGGACAAAGGCACGGCGCAGGGTCTGGCGACCGGACAGATATTGTTTGAGCAGCCGCTGCCATTTCTCAACGACGGGAAGCGGCGCATTGGCGTAGCCATAGCCGGGCAGGTCGACCAGATAATGGCTGTCTCCGGCGGTGAAGAAGTTAATCTCCTGCGTGCGTCCGGGGGTGTTGGAGGCCCGCGCCAGTGCCTTGGTGCCCGTCAGCGCGTTGATCAGCGTGGATTTGCCCACGTTTGAGCGCCCGGCGAAACAAACCTCCATCCGGTCGGGGGGCGGCAAGCCGTCCATTGCGACCACGCCTTTGACGAAGGTGCTTTCGGCGGCGAACAGCAGGCGGCCCTGCTCAACGATCTGGGGATCAGGCTCTTGTGCCACGGGGAAGGGTAGGGGTGTCATATCAGTGTCGCCTTGTCGCCCGTGCGCAGCGTCCCGGTCTCCACGACTTCGGCATAGACGCCAAAGTCCTGATGGCCAAAGCGGGTCTTGAGCGTGTCGAGCGTTTCGGTGTCCCGCAGACCGGTGACGGGATTGGTGTTTGTGACCATGCAGCGCCGGATCGGTTCACGGATCAACAGCACCACCTCGCCCAGGCGGAGGCGACGCCCGATCCAATCGAATTCGACCCATGCGGTGGCACCTTGCAGCCAGATGTTTCCGCGCCACCGTTCAAGTGTGATCGGATTGCCCAACGCCAGCGCCACATCATCATGCGATGCCATATTCATCACCGAGAGGGTCGGGTAATCGCTGTCAGTCATGCCGCGCCCCGGAACGCTGATGATATCCTTGGGCAGCGCGCGGTCGGGATCGCAAAGGGGCGCCACCCAGCTCAGAAACCGCGCCACATCTGACTGGTCATCCGGGCAAAACGAGAGGTCCGGCAGATCGCAATGCGACAGCGTCACGCGGCGTTCCGCTTCGTCCAGACGCGCCCAGATGCCGGCAAGGGCCGGTGTGCGCGCGCCAAGCATGAAGTTGCGGCAATGGGCCCACCCCGGCGCGCTGGTGTCGAATTTTGTCGCGTCGTGGGTGACGGCCCAATAGCGGTCCCAGGGCATTGTCTGCCCGGCGGTCAAGGTGACCTGATCAATGCTTTCGCGCCCGTGGCTTTTGATCGGATGGCGAAAAAGCGCCGCGACCTGCACTACTTGCCACCCTTTTTTGCGGGTTCCTTCGCATCATTTGCAGCTTTGGGTTTGCGTTTGAAGCTGCCCTTGATGTTACCCAGAAGGTCCGGTTTGTACCCTTGGCTGCGCATGATCAGATACTGCTGGGTAAAGGTGATCGTGTTGTTCGCAATCCAGTAGACCACAAGGCCGCTGGCAAAGCTGCCCAGCATGAACATGAAGACCCAGGGCATCCAGGCAAAGATCATCTGCTGCGTTGGATCGGTGGGCGCGGGGTTCAGTTTCTGCTGGAGCCACATGGAGATACCCAGAAGCAGCGGCAGTATCCCGATGAAGATCAGGGCCATGAACGTTTCCGGCGCGGGACCCGCCCAGGGCAACAGCCCGAACAGGTTGAAGATCGACGTGGGGTCAGGTGCGGAAAGGTCCTGAAACGGGCCAAAGAAGGGGGCGTGGCGCAGCTCGATCGTGACGAAGATCACCTTGTAGAGCGAGAAGAAGATCGGGATCTGCAACAGGATCGGCAGACAGCCCGCCGCCGGGTTCACCTTTTCCTTCTTGTAAAGCTCCATCATGCCCTGCTGCATCTTCTGGCGATCATCGCCTGCCTGTTCCTTCAGCTTTTCCATCTGCGGCTGAAGTTCCTTCATCTTCGCCATGGAGACGTAGGATTTGTAGGCGAGCGGGAACAGGATTGCCTTGATGATCAGTGTCAGACCGATGATGGCCCAGCCCATGTTGCCGATAAGCTTGTTCAATTCGTGCAGCAGCCAGAAGATCGGCTTGGTCAGGAACGAAAACCAACCCCAGTCGATGCTGTCGATGAACTTTACCACGCCTTCGGCTTCATACTCCCGCAGGATGGCCCATTCCTTGGCCCCGGCAAAAAGTTGGGTGGTCACTTCAGCGCTGGTGCCGGGTGCGACTGTCTGTGTCGGCAGGCGGGTGATCGCGCGGTAGATGTCGCCGCGCGCGTCATATGTCAGTGCCTGATCAAAGGTCTGGCCCGCGCCCGGGATCAGGATCGCCTGCCAGAAGTGGTCGGTGAAGCCGACCCAGCCAGATGAAACATCCTTGGTCACGATGGCCTGACGGCCCCATTCCGGGTTCACATCTGCTTCGGCGATGTCGTCCCAATCTGTTTCAGCAAGTTCTTCGTTGGCGACGGCGACAGCGCCCTCATGCAGGATGAAGAAGTTTTCCAGGTCATCCGGTTCGGTATGTTGAACGATCATGCCGTAGGGGGACAGGGTGACAGCGCCATCGCCGTCGTTGGTGATGCTTTGGGTGAGGGTGAACATATAGTTTTCGTCCACCGTGATGGTGCGGGTGAAGGTCTGACCCGCGCCGTTATCCCAGCTGAGCGTGACGGGTTGGTCCAGTGCCAATGTCGCACCACCGGACAGGGACCATTCAGTTGTGGGACCTGGCACGGCGTTGGGGTCAATACCATTGCCTGCCGCCCATCCTTGCAACGCATAATAGGCGTCATTGGTGCCCTGCGGTGACAGCATGGTGACAATGGGCGCGCCATCTGTGCGGGTCGTGCGGTAGTCCTTGAGCTTCAGATCGTCGATGCGCCCGCCAACCAGCGAGATCGATCCGGTCAGACGCGGCGTTTCGATGCTGACGCGGGGCGCTTCTTTCAACTCTGCGGTGGCTTCATCAGGGGCCGCGTCTGCAGGTGCCGTGGCGGTGCCCGTCGCCGGGGCCGCGGGGACAGACGCGGTTTCCGTGCTGGTCGTTGCATCCGTTGCCGCGTCCAGCGGGACGTCCGGTTCGGGCGGCGGAAACAGTACGAACCATATCAGGATCACGACAAAGCTGAGCGCCGTTGCAAGGATGAGATTCTTGTTCTGGTCGTCCATTAAAACCGCCATATGCTGTCATGTAAGCTGTGGTGCGGTTCAACAGAGTGCGGCGGCAAAGGTCAAGCGGAATCGGGCGATTTGCCTGCGGCTTCGGGCCACCGCGCGGGTTTATGCGGACGCAGGCCAAGGGTGGATTCACACGGTTTTCAAACCGATCCGCCGGGGCTTCCACACGGCAATACAGGACCAGGTGCTGCTGCCCCGATCAAGCGAAGTGCCTTGCGCGGACCTGACCGCGCAGCACTAGCCGTCTTTGCCGCCCATGATGCGGGGCATGTCCTGCAGTTTTTCACCGTGGCGGGCGAGCCAGTCGAGGGTCTGTTCGAAAGGCATGGGGCGGGCAATGCCGAACCCTTGCACGTGGTCGCAGCCCAATTGCGCAAGCAGCACATGTTCACCGACCGTTTCGACACCTTCGGCAAGTGTTTCAATCCCAAGCCGTTCGGCCATGGTGAGGATCGCGCCGATCATGCGCTGTTGTTCCGGATCGCGGTCCGCCTTCATCACAAACGACCGGTCGATCTTGATCCGCCCGACGGAAAAACGGCGGATCGACGCGATGGAGGCGTGGCCGGTGCCGAAGTCATCCAGATCAATACGGCAGCCCAGTTCCCCCAACGCGTTGATGTTGCGGGTGATCATGTCGTCGGGCGCCTTTGCGACGACCGTTTCGAGGACTTCGACGGCAAGCCGGTCCGGGCTGAGGTCGAACCGGTCCAGCTCCCATTTGATCTTTTCCAGCAGGCGGGGGTTGTTCAATTCGGATCCTGCAAAGTTCACGCCGACCTGCGGCACGTTCACACCTGCGCCATCCCATGCCTTCAGGGCGGCAAAGCTGTGATACATCATCACCTCCGCCAGCCGTTCCAGCAGCGCGGATTCCTCTAGCGCCGGCAGAAAGTCGGCCGGGGAAATCATGCCGCGTTCAGGGTGGTTCCATCGGGCAAGTGCCTCAAATCCCGTAATCTCGCCGGTGTCGGTCGAGATCTGCGGCTGAAACCAGGGCTGTATCTGTCCGGTGTCCAGCGCGATGGCCGCCTCTTCCCTGAGGTTGGAGCGCGTCTTTTGGGCGCGATACATATCTTCGTTGAAGGCACGGATTGCGGTGGGGCCGTGGCGATGCGCCTCCCGCAGGGCGATTGTTGCAGCTTCGATCCAGTCCGTTGCGGTGCGACCCGGCGCACGGGCGTGCTGGCAAAAACCGACCGAGGCCGTGAGATAGACCACAGTGCCATCAACCGATACGGGTTCTTCAACGGCGGCCTGAAGGCGGGCGGCCAGTTGGATGCAGGTTTCCAGATCCAGTTTCCGCATGGGGGCGGTGCAAACGGCAAATCGCGCTTCGGCGATTTCGCCGATCAAATCGGCATCGCGCAGCACCGCGATCAACCTGTCCGCCGTCCGCTGGCGCACAAGGTCAGCGGTGGATTGGCCATATCGTTCAGCCAGCACGTCGAAATCTTCCAGCCCGACAAACAGCAGATTTGCCTCTTCTATGCCTTTTGCGCAGCGTTCGAACACCTGCGCCACCCGCGTGTCAAACGTCGCACGCGGCAAGACATCGCCGTATCGATCTGCCGTTGTCTGCTGTTCATGCACGGCACCGGCCGCCAGGTAGATGAGCGGCAGCAGCGCAGAGACAACGATCAATGCGCCTTCCCCGCCAAACCAATAGGAAGCGAGTGAAATACAGGGCAGGAAAGCGAGCGCTGGCGGACCTGTCAGGTAGAGGGCCAACCGTCTTTGAAAACCCGTCAGCAAAGGATGCTGCAACTGCGCCATGAAATCCCTCCTGCAAGCACCATGTCGGCCATGCTGCGATGAAGAAGGCTAACCTGTGATAGATGTTGCAGGTGTTAACGCAACTCCTCTTACAAGTCGGAATTTGCTTAAAATACGTCTGATTTCAGGCTAAGCCCTTCGAAATCAAACAGTTTCGGGTCCAGAAGATGCGACGGGCGCGCATTCATCAGGGCCCTGAACATGACCTGACGACGTCCGGGCGCGTTCTTTTCCCAACCGTCCAGAATCGCCTTGACCTGTTGGCGCTGTAGCCCGTCCTGTGAGCCGCACAGATCGCAGGGGATGATCGGATAATTCATCGCGGTCGCGAATTTCGCGCAATCGACCTCAGCCACATGTGCCAGCGGGCGATAGACGAACAGATCGCCTTCCTCGTTCACCAGCTTGGGTGGCATGGTGGCCAGGCGCCCGCCATGAAAGAGGTTCATGAAGAACGTTTCAAGGATATCGTCGCGGTGATGACCCAGCACTACGGCAGAACATCCTTCCTCACGCGCGATGCGGTAGAGGTTGCCACGCCTGAGCCGTGAGCAGAGCGCACAAAACGTGCGGCCCGCCGGGATCTTGTCCATCACGATCGAATAGGTGTCCTGATATTCGATGCGGTGTGGCACGCCCATCTTTTCAAGAAACGCGGGCAGAACGGTGGCCGGAAACCCCGGCTGCCCCTGATCAAGGTTGCAAGCCAGAAGGTCCACAGGCAAAAGGCCGCGCCATTGCAATTCGTGCAGGACCGCCAGCAAGGTATAGCTGTCTTTGCCGCCGGAGAGGCAGACAAGCCAGCGTTGCCGGGGCTTGTCCGGGTTGACCATCCCGTATTGGTCCACCGCTTCGCGGGTTGCGCGCACGATCCGCTTGCGCAGCTTCCGAAACTCGGTCGTCTGCGGCGCGCCGTAGAACAGCGGATGTATGTCGTCGGGTTGATCCAGCATGGCTCCGGCTTAGTTGATCCCGAAGAAGCGATCAAGCGGGGGATGTCATGCGGATTGTGGTGATCATGTGGGTGCTGGTTTTCGGGCTGGCGGGATGTGTCGGCAAGCCGTCGGATGAAGATCCTTTGCTGTCAGACAAGGTGCTGAAGATTGAGGAGTTCTTTGACGGTCATGTCGTGGCCCAGGGGCAGTTCCAGGATATTTTTGGCACTGTCCGTCGCCGTTTCGACGTAGATATTCAGGGTACATGGGATGGCCGCACCCTAACGTTGGTTGAGGATTTCGTATATGCCGACGCCACCACGGAGCAGCGCATCTGGCGGATGCAGAAGACCGGCGCAGATACATGGACAGGCACGGCCGATGGCGTGATCGGTCAGGCGCGGGGCGTCGCCCGGGGCGATACGTTCAATTGGGTTTACCGGATCGATCTGCCGGTTCCCGACGGCACATTGCGGGTGGATTTCAATGATTGGCTGTGGATGCTGAGCGACAATCGCGTTTTCAACCGGGCGTACATGTCACGATATGGCGTGGATATCGGCGAGGTGCAGATCACCTTCGAAAAGGTCAGGTAAACCGGTATTTCGTGAAAGGGATCAAAAGGTGTATACCTGTGGTTGAAATTCTTTCATTCAACCATTTCAGGAGCATCTCATGGACTATATTTTTTGTGTGCGTTCCATCCGCGACGGGGAGTTCATTGCAGAACCCGGCGCGAATTATTTTCTTAAAATCCCCAGCAATGTGAAGCACCCGAAACCGACCCACCAGATCAACAAGAACACCTGGATCAAGGCGGTGATGGCCGAAGCACGCCACGGTCCGCAAGATGACGCCCCAGTGGGCGATATCGTGGTCTATATTCACGGGTTCAACACGCCCATGTTCACAATGCTCGAACGTCAGCGGCTGCTGCGCAAGGGGTTGGAGAAAAACGGTTTTGAAGGAACGGTGATCAGCTTTGACTGGCCCAGCGACGATATGGCGCTGAATTATCTCGAAGACCGCACGGATGCCAAGATGACGGCCCTGCGGCTGGTGGACGAAGGGATCGCCAGTTTTGCAGCGATGCAGACGCCGGATTGCCGGATCAACCTGCATCTGGTGGCCCATTCGATGGGGTCATACGTGGTGCGGGAGGCATTTGATGATGCAGATGACCGCCCGCAGGTTGCGTCCCACAGCTGGTCGGTCAGCCAGGTGTTGTTGCTGTCCGGTGATATTTCGGCCAGTTCGATGGCAGCGGGAGCGTCGAAGTCCAGTTCGCTGTACCGCCATTGTGTGCGTCTGACGAACTACTTCAACCCGTTCGACGACGTGCTGTCGTTGTCGAATGTGAAGCGGATCGGCGTGTCACCGCGCGTGGGCCGCATCGGATTGCCCGGCCTGCGGCCCGACAAGGCGGTGAACATCAACACCGGCAATTATTTCGATGCCAACCGGGGTAAATTCGCGGGCATTCCGAACGCGGCACACACCTGGTATTTCCATGATGACCTGATGATGGAGGATATGGAGCGGACGATCCGCGGTGATACAGACCGTCACCAGATCCCGACGCGACTGCCGGGCAGTGCGGGCAATCTTGTGTTGTGGCCTGTCGGTGCACCAGTGGGCTAGGGGCGGTCTTCTTCCTTGCCCGGAACGGGATCGTATCCGTCACCGCCCCACGGGTGACAGCGCCCGATCCGTCGCGCGGCAAGCACAGCGCCTTTGAAAGCGCCGTGTTTCTCAAGCGCTTCAAGCGCGTAGGCGCTGCATGTGGGTTGATAGCGGCAATTGAACCCGACCCACGGGCTGAAAATCAGACGGTAGCCATGAACGGGCAGGGCAAAGAGGCGTGCCATAAGGGTCATGTGCGAGCGTGCAGTTTGGCAAGGGCGCGGGCGAAGTCGGCTTGCAACTGGGCGAAGGGCAGGCTGGCGGTTGCCCCCTTGCGCCCGATCAGAACGTAGTCGTGGCCGGGTTTTCCAAGCGCGGGCAAAGCCAGCCGCGCGATTTCGCGCAGGCGGCGTTTGGCGCGGTTGCGGGCCACCGCATTGCCGACTTTCTTTGAACAGGTGAACCCGACACGGATGTCAGCAGTGGCTGTTTCATCAGCGCCGTGTTTGCGCACCTGCAGGACAAAACCCGGCGTCGCGACGTGGGCGGCACGGGAGGCGCGCTGGAAATCAGCCCGCTTGGTGAGGGTTTCCAGACGCAGAAAAGCCGCCGGAGGTGTTGCCCCGACGCGGGCTGCATGGCCTGTCTGGGGCGCCTCCGGCGGCATCAATGTCTACGGCAAATGCTGGCGCTTAAGCGCTCAGCGATTTGCGGCCCTGCGCGCGGCGGGCGTTGATGATCTTGCGACCCGCTTTTGTCGCCATACGGGCACGGAACCCGTGACGGCGCTTGCGGACGAGGTTCGAGGGTTGAAAGGTGCGTTTCATCGCGTCCTGCTCCATCTATGATGCGGAGCCGGATTCGGCCCACGCTGCAATTCAGACCCGGTCTTTACGGTTCTACCTGCCTCAAGTCAAACACTTGAAAGGGGATTTTGCGCGGTTCTTGCAATAAATCTGCCATCTGACCCGACAGAATGTTTCATATCGCTGGCGCAGGGGGGCAATACGGCCTTTATTGAACACCGATGATCAAGCGCCCGTGAACGCCCTGTCGCCCTCCGCTGCAAAGCGCCATCTAGGGTGGGATAGCAAGGACTTGGATGATGGTGCAAAAAATGACGCAGATGACTGAACCCGATAGCCAGACGCAAAAGTCGCCACTGATGCGCAATCTTCCCCTGATCATAATAGGCGCAGTGGCAATTGTGGGTGCATTCACGCTGCGCGACTACATCAGCTTTGAAGCGCTGCGCGACAATCGGGAGGCGTTGTTGGCGTTCCGGGACGCCAATTTTGTACTGACAATCCTTGGCTTCATCGCGGTTTACGTGCTGATCGTGGGTTTTTCGCTGCCCGGTGCGACCATTGCAACGCTGACCGGGGGTTTCCTGTTCGGCACCGCGCTGGGCACGGTAGCCAATATCACCGCGGCCACCTTGGGGGCGACGCTGATCTTCCTTGCCGCCCGCATGGGGCTTGGCGAACGGCTCAAATCACGGATGGACGCATCCGACGGCATGGTGGCCCGGCTGAAGAAGGGTCTGGATGAAAACCAGTGGTCCATGCTGTTCTTCATCCGTCTGGTGCCAGCAGTGCCGTTTTTCGTGGCCAATTTGATACCGGCGTTTCTGGGTGTGCCGCTGTACCGTTTCGTGATTTCAACCTTCATCGGCATCATTCCGGGGGGTTTGGTCTATACCTCTGTCGGTGCAGGCTTGGGAGAGGTCTTTGCCCGCGGCGAAAGCCCCGACCTTGGCATCATCTTTGAGCCGCATATCCTGTTCCCGATCCTTGGTTTGTGCCTGTTGTCCGTGCTGCCCGTGATCGTCAAGACATTCACAGGCAAGAAGGAATTGCTGAAATGAACCGGATCAAGACGGATGTGCTGGTGATCGGTGGCGGATCTGGCGGGTTGTCGGTAGCGGCAGGCGCGGTGCAGATGGGCGCCGATGTGGTCCTTCTGGAAGGGCACAAGATGGGCGGGGATTGCCTTAATTACGGCTGTGTCCCGTCCAAGGCGCTGATCGCGACGGGCAAGGCGGCATACGGCCAGCAGCACAGCGCGCAATATGGTGTTGCCGATGGGGCGGGGGCGGTAGATTACGCCGCCGCAAAGGACCATGTGGCAAATGTCATCGCTCAGATCGCGCCCGTCGACTCCGTCGAACGGTTCGAAGGCCTTGGCGTGAAGGTCATTGAAGAATACGGGCGCTTCATCTCTGACGACGAAGTGCAGGCGGGTGATACGATCATCAAGGCGCGCCGGATCGTGATTGCGACCGGATCATCCCCGTTGGTGCCACCCATACCGGGGTTGGACAGCGTGCCCTTTGAGACCAACGAAACGCTTTTCGACCTGCGCGAACAACCCAGGCACCTTCTGATCATCGGCGGCGGTCCCATCGGCATGGAGATGGCGCAAGCGCATGTTCGCATGGGCTGCAAGGTGACGGTCATCGAAGGAGAAAAGGCGCTGGGCAAGGATGATCCCGAACTGGCGACCGTGGTGCTTACCGCGCTGCGGGACGAAGGTGTGGTGATTGAAGAAGACGCGACAGCGTCAGAAATCCGGGGCAAGGCAGGCGCGATTGAAGTCGAAGCCAAGGATGGCCGGGTCTTCAAGGGCTCGCATCTGCTGTTGGCGGTGGGCCGCAAAGCCAATACCGACAAGCTGGATCTGGAGAAGGCAGGCGTGAAGCCCGGCAAGAACGGCATCAAGGTGGATGCATCGCTGCGCACGAGCAACAAGAAGATCTATGCCATCGGTGATGTGGCCGGAGGCATGCAATTCACCCATGTGGCTGGGTATCATGCCGGTGTGATCATCCGCTCCATGCTGTTCGGTCTTCCGTCGAAGGCCAAGACATCGCATATTCCCTGGGCCACCTACACGGAACCGGAACTGGCGCAGGTCGGTCTGACCGAAGCAGAGGCAAAAAAGGCCCATGGCATCAAGCTGGAGGTCGTGCGGTTTCATTACACCCACAACGACCGCGCCATCGCGGAACGCAAGACCAAGGGCTTCATCAAGGTGATGGTCGCCAAGGGCCGCCCGGTGGGGGCCAGTATCGTCGGCTATCAGGCGGGTGAGTTGATCAACCTCTGGGCGCTTGCACTGGCCAACAACATGAAAATGAGCCAGATTGCCGCCATGGTCGCCCCCTATCCGACGATTGGCGAGATCAACAAACGCGCAGCGGGCGCGTATTTCAGCCCGCGCCTGTTTGAAAGTGACATGGTCAAGCGTGTGGTCGGCTTTGTGCAGCGGTATATTCCGTGAGCCGGGTAGGGGGCATGCGGGGCTTAAGGTAACACGACGATGTTCAACTCCCTTTCGGGCCGATTGGTGATCCTGACCATCATCTTCGTGATGCTGGCGGAAGTGCTGATCTTTGTGCCGTCCATTGCGCGGTTCCGGGAGGATTACATGCTCAACCGGTTGGAGCGCGCGCAGATTGCTTCGCTCGCGCTGCTGGCGGATGATATGATCGACGCGGAACTGGAAGAGGAATTGCTGCTGAACGCAGAGGTCTTCAACGTGGTGCTGCGGCGTGATGAGGTGCGGCAATTGATGTTGTCGTCGCCGATGCCCCGGTCCATCGCTGCAACTTATGACATGCGTGACGCAACGGCCCTGTCGCTGATCGGTGACGCGACAAGGCGGCTGTTGCGGACGGAGAACGAAGTCATCCGCGTGATCGGCGCCCCTGTGCGGGACGCGGGCCTGTTGATCGAGATCACGATGGAAACGGAACCGATGCGCATGGCGATGCTGGATTACGGTGTGCGCATCCTGATCCTGTCAGCGGTCATCTCCGTCGTGACGGCGAGCCTGCTTTTCGTCGCAATGCGGGCCTTGCTGCTCAAACCGATCAAGCGGGTTGTGGGTCATATGCAGCGCTATGCACAGGCACCCGAGGATGCGCGGCGGATCATCGAACCTTCTGCCGGGGTCACCGAATTGCGCGAAGCCGAAGTGGCCCTGCGCACCATGCAGACCGATCTGACGCAGGCGCTGAAGCAGAAGGAACGGCTGGCGCAGCTTGGCTCTGCCGTCAGCAAGATCAGCCATGACCTGCGCAATATTCTGACATCGGCGCAGTTGTTCACGGACCGCATCGAGATGTCCGAAGACCCCACGGTCAAGCGCATGGCACCCAAGCTGGTGGGGTCGATCACCCGCGCCGTGCACCTGTGTGAAAGCACGCTCGCCTTCGGCAAGGCGGAAGAACCGGGGCCGACCCTGACGATGGTCGCGCTGGCCGAACTGGTGGAAGACGCGCTTGCGGGGGAGCGGCTGGCCAGTGCGGGCCATGACATCAGCTTTGCCGTGGATGTGCCAGCGGGCCTGATGGTGCGCGCCGATCCCGAGCAGATGTACCGCGTGCTTTCCAATCTGGTACGCAATGCGCGCCAGGCGCTGAGCACTGCGGGCACCGGCGGAGAAATTGGCGTGCGCGCCCTGGATACCGACCGCGCCTGGGAGATCGAGGTCAGCGACACCGGGCCTGGCCTGCCCGGCAAGGCGCAGGCGCATCTGTTTACCCCGTTTCAGGGGGGCGCGCGCAAGGGGGGGTCCGGTCTTGGCCTGGCCATCGCTGCGGAACTGGTGAAGGGCCATGGTGGCCAGTTGCAGCTTCTGCGGACGGATGAAACCGGCACCGTTTTCCGCATCACGCTGCCCAAGGGCGACGGCACGCTGTAGCCTTTCGTAGCGAATGCCGACTGCATCTGAAAGGGGCTTGCAAACCCAGCAAAGGGCCACTAAACCGCCGGGCAGTGGACCGATAGCTCAGCTGGATAGAGTACCTGACTACGAATCAGGGGGTCGGGGGTTCGAATCCTCCTCGGTCCGCCACTTCACCGTTAAAAATGATGCGACGCCATTTGGGTTGAGCCGGCTCAGGTTGAAGAACACTTGCCGGAATGGGCCAGTATCGGCCCTCGGATCGGTGGTGGGTTCCGCTTGCGTTCATTGCTTTTAAGAATGCGACGACAGCGATTGGAATTGCGCTTTTGCTGGAATACCCATTTTGCGGTATTCTGAGGCGGTAGTCTCCGGAATGGCTGATCGCCTCGCGCTTCTTGGCTAAAATGTTTCCCTTGGGTTAACTTAAGGCGTAGGCTGGTAGCCGTAGACCGGGGATTTACTACAAAAAAATTTGAAAATCAGGGGGGGGATCCATGCATAAGGTATCCATTGTCGGCGCTGGCATTGCCGGGCTCACTGCGGCGCTGCGGCTGCTTGAACGCAATTACCACGTCACACTTTATGAACAGGACGATTTTATCGGTGGCATGCTGCGATCCCATAAGGAGCATGACCATGGGGACAACCCGCGCGAGCATAGCTACCACATGTTGTGCAACTGGTATTTCAACTTCTGGTCCGTGGCAAAGGATCTGGGGATCGAGCGGAATTTTACCCCGCGCGAGGCGTTCAAATTCCTTTATGAGGGGCACGTTCAGGACATGCCGGAAATGGTCAATCCGGGCGGCATTCAGGATTTCTATCGCAATCTGACGGGCGGCGCGGCCCCGGTGGAAGAGCTTTTTCTGTTCATGTATTCCATGGTCGATCTGCTTTCGATCCCTGACAGCGAAGATGACGAACTAGACAAGATCTCCTTCAACGGGTGGCTGCGCAGCAGACCCTATTGCACGGAAACGGTTGCCAAACTGCATGAAAAGATCTGGCAGACGGTTTGGGCGATCGACAGTTGGCAAGCGTCTGCGCGCAGCTACAAGACCTTTCTGAAATACGGCAATCGTGTTCCCGTCCCACAGCTTTGGTTGTTCAAAGGATCAAAGAAGGACACCCTGCTTGATCCGTTCCTGAAGAAGCTGCACAGCCATGGAGAGCGGTTCGAACTGAAATATCTGCACCGGTTGCAGGCCATCCATCCCGACAGCAGCGGCAAGAAGATCGGACAGCTTGTTTTTGATGAGGTGTCGGCGTCGCCCTCCATCAACCCCCAATGGAAGGTCAAGAAGAAGGGCATCAAGGTCGATGTGGCAGAAGAGGATGTGATCATCAGCATTTCCCCCGGAGGGTTCACGCCGTTGGTCACGGGTGATCTTTACAATGTCGATCCCGCATTGGGGCAAGTCCGGTACCTTGAAGCAGAACCAATGGCGTCGGTCGAATTGTACCTCAACCGCAAACTCCCCGATATTCCGCCTGATGTTGTCGTCTTCATGAACACTGATTACGAAATGACGTTCCTGGACTATTCCCAGACCTGGGGACTGGAGAAGACATTCCTTTATGTCACGGTTTCAGACTTCAAATCGCTTCTTTCGGCGGAGCCGGAAAAGCGTGATCCCGATGGCAATCTGATACTTGACCTTCAGCACCCGAAGACGGCGATTGACTATATCCTGCGCGAAATCAACAAGAACATCGATATTTCAGTGGCCGATATCGATCTTTATCAGACGTCGATCGAAACCAATACGGGCGAGGAATTATTCGCCAACCTTACGGGATCATGGGCACATCGGCCTGAGGTGAAGACCGCGTTTTCCAACATGTTCCTTGCCGGCACATACGTGAGGAATTTTGCGGATGTGGCCACGGTTGAAGGGGCCTGCGCCACGGGACTGATTGCGGCGGAAGGGGTGCGTGAGAATGCCAGCCGCAGGCCGGAACGTGGCGCGCCTGGCGAAAAGATCGAGGTCATCACGCCGGACGCCTACCCGTCGGAGCTGTTTCAAGCGCTCAAGGTTGCCTGGGCGCCTTACGCGGGCAGTGCAAAACTCTGGTCTGCCGCTGACAAGGCATTTGGGGTCAACCGGATCTGGCCGCCGAAGAATTTCAAGCTGCCGAAGTTGAAGTTCACCCCCAGCCCGGATGATCTTGGATCATTCTTCACTGACTTCCTGCCGCGCAGCAAGTGGAACCAGAAGACGATGGGTCTGGGACCGATGTTCTGGAATTACACGCCTGATGGCAAACCACGCAAAGGCTTCTGACGCCAAGGAGCACTGATGGTACAGACGACAATCGATACCCTGCTGCGCGACCTTGGCCTGTCGCAATACGCCGATATGTTCGAAGAGAATGGCATCGATATGGAGGTGTTGGGCGAACTGACCGCCGGTCACCTGAAGGAAATCGGCGTTACGGTGTTGGGTCACCGGCTCAAGATCATGAAGGCGATTGCCAGCCTGGCGGACGCGCCGGACAAGCCCAAGCCGAGTGATGCGCTGAGCAATGTTTCCACGGCTGAGCGCCGTCACCTGACGATCATGTTCTGCGACCTCGTCGGCTCCACCGCGATTTCCGCGCGGATTGATCCGGAAGATTATCGCGATCTCATGACATTGTATCAAGAGACAGTTTCGCAGGTTGTCACGCAGGCCGGTGGACATGTGGCGAAGTATCTGGGCGATGGCGTTCTGATCTATTTCGGCTATCCCATCGCGCAGGAAGATGCCGCCGAACGGGCGTGCCGGGCGGGGTTCGATATCGTGCAGGCTGTCGCCGCGCTTGATCCGGTGGATGGTAATCAGCTGGAAGTGAGGCTTGGCATTGCGACCGGGATCGTGGTGGTGGGTGATCTTTATGGAGACGGGGTCGAGGAGTTTTCGGCCGTTGCGGGCGAAACGCCGAATTTGGCCGCCCGGTTGCAGACGCTTGCGGCCCCCGGCCAGATCGTCGTGGGCAACAACACCCACGCGCTCCTGAAGAACCTATTTGTGTGCGAGGCTTTGGACAACGTCAGTCTGAAGGGGTTTGAACCCGGTCAGCGCGCCTGGCGCGTCATCTCTGAATCGCAATCGCAGGAGCGCTTTTATCGCGGGGCGGGGCAAAAAGCGCTCAGCCCGTTGGTGGGACGTGCAGAGGAATGCGAACGGTTGCTGGCGGCATGGGACGCCGCCAAGGCGGGGAACGGGCGTGTCTTCATGGTGTCTGGCGAAGCGGGCATCGGAAAAAGCAGGCTTGCGCACGAAGTGTTGCGTCAGGCCGAAACGGATGGGGCGTTGATCCTCAACTATCAGGCTGCGCCCTATTTCACCAATACGGCGTTCTATCCGGTCCGAAGGCAGATCGAGACCGTTTTGCAGTTTTCCGACGGCGACAGTCCCGATGACAAGCTGGACAAGATTGAACGGCTGATCTGGAACGACGATGAGACGGCGCCAGACGCAAGCGCCTTGATGGGCGCCTTCCTGAACTTGCCCACCGATCGTTATCCCCCGCTCAACCTTTCGCCTGCCTTGCAGAAAACACGCACGGTCGACATGATCTTTGACCAGATCGTCAGACGCTCCCGCAAGCGGCCTGTTGTTCTGCACTTCGAGGATCTGCATTGGATTGATCCGTCGTCGCTGGACTTGCTTGGCAGTTTCATCGACAAGCTTACCGCACACCCGATCCTGCTGTTGGCGACCTTCCGCCCCGAATTCAGCCACGACTGGGTCGGGGAGCATATTGACGTATGCACCCTCAAACGGCTTGAACCCAGCGAGATCGAGGCGCTGCTGGACACGCTGACGGATGGGGAAAGCTTTACCAAGGAGCAGCGGACGGCCTTGCTGGAACGCTGTGATGGTGTGCCGCTTTTTGCCGAAGAGCTGACCCGTACCGTTCTGGAGGCCGAGGATCCGGAGATTGTTCCGGAGAGCCTGCAGGACAGTCTTATGGCGCGGCTGGACAAGATCGGGGAGAGCCGTGAACTGGCGCAGATTGGCGCGGCCATCGGGCGTGAATTTGACGTGGACCTGCTGGCGCAGGTCAGTGGCAAATCGGTGTCGGAAATCACTGACGCGCTGGATGCGCTTGTCAATACGGACCTAGTGCTGCCCTCGCGTGATCAAAAAAGCTGGACCTTCCGGCACGCACTTTTGCAGGAAGCCGCGTATCGGTCGATGTTGCGCCGACGGCGTCAGGACCTGCATGGCCAGATTGCGCAATCGCTCGAAACAGTTTTTCCCGAACGCTGTAAAGCGGGGCCGGAACAGGTGGCCAACCATTTCGTGGCGGCAGGTCAAGGGGGTCGGTCTGTTCAATATTGGCTGACCGCCGGTCGGACCGCATGGCAGCGGGCATCCATGAAGGAAGCCTTGGCGCATTTGGGGCGCGGTCTGGAATACGTGAAGGAGATCGCAGATCCGGCGGACCGCGCGAAACAGGAACTACAACTCCAGTCCACCGTAGGCGTCGTGCATTTTGCCGCCACCAGCTATGCTTCAGCGCAATCGCAAGCGGCGTTTGAACGGGCGCGGGAACTTTTCGTTGATGTGGACGATGTCGATCTGCGTATTGCGGTTTTGTATGGAATTGGTGCTTACGAGACGATGAAGGGGGATGTGGGCCGCGGTCACGCAACGTTTGGCACCCTTGCCGAAGAAGTCGCCCGCAGCAGCAATGCCCGATACGAGGTCTACTCCGAAAGCATGCAGGCCTGGTCGCATTTCAATTGCGGCCATTATGGAAATGCCGTGTGGCATGGTGAGCGTGTGCTGGAGCTTTATGACCAAGGTGTCTGGGATCAGCCCGGTCCACGTCTGTCGGCGGCGGACCCCAGGGTGATTTCCGAATGCTTTCGCGCCGCAGCCTTGTGGTCCCTGGGTCGCCCCGATCAGGCGGTGAAGGTCGGTGAGGATGTCTTGGCCTATGCCCGGTCGTTGCCGGACAAATATTCACTTGTCTATGCGCTTTCCAACGGGGTCATCCGGGTGCATGACTGGACCGGCAACTGGCAAGCCGTGATGGACCTTACTGCGGAATGCACGGCAGTTGCCGGAGAGTACGGTTACGGCTTTCTTGGCCTTTGGGCGTCGATCTGGCGCGCACGTGCCATGGCGCAGCAGGGCAGGGTTGAAGAGGCTGAAAAAATGACCGCGGGTGCGATTGCAGCCTGCAAAAAGGCCGGGGTTTTCTATCACGGTGTCTGTTTCGAAGCCAATCATGCCCGGATCCTGATGATGATGGACCGGGTTGAGGAAGCCGCAACGCTTGTTGGCACGCTTGACAACGCATTGGAAACGAGCGGGGAGCATAGTCACGCCGCCGAATTGGCGCTTGTGAAAGCCGAAGTCGCACTGGCCCAGAAAAGGCCGGATGTTGCCGCCGAACACTACCGCACTGCGCAGACATGGGCGGTCGATCAGGAAGCCTTGTCCTGGCAATTGCGCGCTGCATTGGGTCTTGCCCCGCTAATGGATGACGATGCGGCCGGTCGCGCATTGATCGCACCGCTGATCGGGCAGATTGGTGAAGGGACCGACACCCGTGATCTGGTGGCAGCCAAGGCGATGCTGAACGCGGACCCGATCAGCGAACGGACCCCAAGGCGCGCGTCCGCTCGACAAGAATGATCAGTTTTTCAGGGTTCTTTGCGAACCTCTTGGCCTCTGCAATCGCGCTATCAGCGATGCGGTCAAGTTCGTCTTCCGCTTCGGGCAATGCGGCGCGGAAAGCTTCGGCCAGTGCATCATAGTTTTCCGGGTTCGGGTCGCGAAACATCTCGGCCACATCAGGGTCACGTACGGCAATCGCTGCCGGCAAGGTCAGGATGCCGTCGCGAATGTCTTCTTCGCCCCCTCCTCCCAATGCTTCGGTGCCGCGCACGTCGGAGACATCATCGCACGCGTGATAGAGCGTACCCAACAGCCCGCCAAACTGGCGCAGTCCTTCGCTGCGATCACCCAGACAGGCCGCAACTTCGAACATGGACCCGGTGTCTTCCTGTGCCAACCGGCGCCAGTCTTCCACGCCGCGTGGCAGTTTCCGGCTGTTCCATTGCAGGACTTCCGCGACGCCCAACCGGGTCAATAGTTCGGAAAGAAGCGCCACGACATGCTTGTCATGCGCAGCCATCCGGTATCCTTCCGCCACCATGAACCCAGACGTCATCAGCGCGGTAAGCTGGCCAAAAGCCGTGTGCATCGTCGGTTTGCCGCGCCGTTCATCCGAGTGGTCGAGGATATCATCGATGACCAGCGTCATGTTGTGAAACAACTCCAGCGCCACGGCAGCATGAAGCGTATCCTGGGTGACTTTATCTTCGGCGACTGCGGTCTGGCAGGCAAAGATTGTCAATGGCCGGAAGTATTTCGATCCGGCGAGGAACTGTTCACCCAACTGTGGCTGCATCTCTTCCGGTGTGGAGTTGACCCATTCGCCGATTGCCGTGCGCAGAGCCTCTGTCTCCGCTTCGAACCCAAGCTCGGGAATGATCCAGTCCGTGCGGCCACCTTCGTTGTTCATTCTTTGCGCTTTGCATAGCGTTGCGGGGCGTCACGGTCGCTCACCTTGGTATCAAGCGTTTCGCGCAGGTCCGTTTCGATCTTCATCAGGTCGCGTTGCAGCAGCTTGGCTTCACTCAGCGACATATCCGAAATCTCACGCAGGGCGGCACGGGCCTTGTCGAGCACGATCAGCCGCCGGGCTTCGACGGAAGCTTCCGACCCGTCGGACTGCAAAGCATCCATTGCGTCGCTGCCCTGAACGCTGACGATTGTCGCAATCTGCGTCCAATAGCGCAGCGCCGAGGTCAGCCAGCGCACCTGAGCCTGAGCAAGGACATACATCACATCCGACGCGAAACCGGCGTTGTTTTCCTCGTAGTCTCGGAGGGAGGACAAAACATTGGATATCGCGGACAGATAAATAGCAGCGAGATCTTCGGTTGATTCCGGGTCGCCGAAATCGTTTTGCGGTGCGCTTTTGTCTTTCTTCATCGCCACGCCTTTGTCAGTTATTTACGTCGAGTTTACACACCTGACCGGTTCCTAGCCAGCGTTCAAAGCCGTTATTGGCATCAAAATAGCGATAATGCTCCGGATTCACTGCGAACAGATGATATTGATATCGCTGGGTTTTGACCTGCAGCGGCGATGTTGGGCGTTTCGGCGGACACGCGTTCAGAGTGCGAAGATATCCAGCGCCTCGGTAAACCCTTTGAGTTCAACGGAAGGGATCGGTTTGCAGCGGGACCCGTCGTGCAGGTCTTGCCGGGTTCTTTGATCCAGAAGAATATCTTCTCTCGCGATCTTGGTATGGGTTTCAAGTCGGGCCGCAAGGTTCACGGTTTTGCCAATGCAGGTGTAGGTGGCCCGTGCGTCCGTGCCGGCATATCCCGCCACGACCTCACCGGTTGCAATTCCGAAGCCTACTTTGAGCTGCGTTTCGTTTGTTGCGGCGCGTTCTTCGTTCAGGACATCGATCATGCCCAGCATCTCCTCGGCTGCGGAGACCGCGGATTGGCTCGAGTTCTCAAGCGGTTGCGGTGCACCGAAGAGAGCCATCAACCCATCCCCGACCATCAGGCTGACAATGCCGCCATGGCTGGTGACGGCTTCGAACATCAGCGTGTAGAATGTGTTCAAAAGCTCAATCGTGGCTTCGGGTGACATGTGTTCCGAAAGCCCGGTGAAATCCCGGATGTCGCAGAACAGCACAGTTGCCGTGATGCGCCGCCCGCCAATGGCGAAACCGGATTCCTGCAGATCGCGGGCAACCTCATCCGTCGCGAACCGTTTCAGGAGCCTTTTTTGTTCATCATACAGGCGCTTCTTTTCCAGGCTTGAACTGACACGGGCGTTCAATAGTGTCTTGTTGACCGGCTTCGGGATGTAGTCGTCCGCACCCAATTCGATACAGCGTACGATGTTGTCCAGTCCCTCGACGGAGGATGTCACGATGACCGGAAGGTCGCGCAAATTGGCATCGCCCTTGAGGGCCTCAAGCACTTCAAACCCGTCCATCTGAGGCATTTCGATATCCAGCAGCAGCATGTCGAAGGTCTCTTCCTGCAGCATCTGCATCGCGACCTTGCCGTTTTCGGCAACCGACGCGCGGTGGCCCAGCAGTTCAACACTACGCGACATCAACAGTCGGTTGACTTTGTTGTCGTCCACAATCAGGAGATGGCCCCTGGTGTCAGTCATCTGTCACGGACCTGAGCGCAACCGCGGTTTGATCGAACGTTGATTCAAGACGGTCCACGGCTGTTGTGCTGTCGGACAGTTCGCCCAACTCAATGTCGCGGGCTTGATCGGCCAGCGCGTTTGCGCCAAAGACCTGCGCATTTGACTTGATCGAATGGGCCGCCCGGCGATAGGCATCTGCGTCCTGACGGGCGACGGCATCCTTCAGCTCAGAGAACATGTTTGGCGCGTCATTCAGGAATGTCACAATGAGCTCATTTGCGAAATCCGCGCCCATCGCGTCGGAGAGGTCGGCAACCACGCTGTGGTCGATCAGATCGTCTGTCATGTTTTTTCCTTGGGTCGCGGCGGCGTATCAAGCAATGCCTCAATCAAACGGTCCACCCGAATGGGTTTGGCAATATAGTCGTCCATGCCAGCCGCGAGGCACATTTCGCGATCCCCCTGCATGGCATTGGCGGTCATGGCGATGATCTTGGGACGGTCTTTGCGCCCGTGGTCTGCGTTGATCCGGCGCGATGCTTCCAACCCGTCCATCTCCGGCATCTGCACATCCATCAGCACCACATCGTAGGTCTGGCGGGCAACGCTCTCGACGGCCTCAACCCCGTTACTGGCCAGATCGGCGCGATAGCCCATCTGTTCCAGCAGCCTGATCGCCAGCTTCTGGTTCACCTGATTGTCTTCGGCAAGGAGAATGCGAAGGGGGTGGCGTTTGCCCATTTCCGGATCGGTCTGGGGTTTGCCCGTTGGTTTGGCCGGTTCCTTGCGGATCGCATCAGGCGCAAAAAGGGTCACCAGCGTGTCGAACAGCTGTGATTGGCGCAAGGGTTTGGCAAGAAAGGCGGCAAACAGATCCTTCTCCGCTTCGATATCCCGTAATCCGAGCGAACTGAACAGGATCATCGGAAGGTCCGGGCGCATCTTTCGAAGGGCCTTGGCAAGCGCAAGTCCGTCCATTTCCGGCATGTGCATGTCGAGAATGGCCAGATCAAATTCGGCCTTTCCCCTTACAGCTTTGACGGCATCGGAAGGTTTGGAATACGCGGTTGTCTGCGTGCCCCATTTCTGGGTCTGAAGTGTCAGGATTTTCAGGTTTGTGCTGTTGTCATCCACAACCATCAGGCGTTTGCCCAGCAGTTCGGATTGTTCTCCGATCAGGCTGCGCGCCTTTGATTTCGGCAGTTTTGCGGCCTTCGCCTGAATGGTGAAATGGAAGGTGGATCCCTTGCCCGCGCCGCCACTTGTCGCCCACATGGTGCCGCCCATGAGTTCAGCCAACCGCTTGGAGATCGCAAGACCCAACCCGGTGCCGCCATATTTCCGGGTGGTGGAACTGTCGGCCTGGCTGAATGACTGGAACAGACGGCTTTTGCCTTCTTTTGTTAATCCGATCCCGGTATCCCTGACGGTAAACTCCAGCAAGGAATTCCCGGTATCACCCTTCGGGGATGTCACGGAAAGAACGACTTCGCCCTCGTCTGTGAATTTCACTGCGTTGGACAGCAGGTTCAGCAGGATTTGCCGCATCCGCGTCAAGTCGGCACTGATCGCTGGCGGGACGTCATCGTCGATGAGATAAGCCACATCCAGTTGTTTTTCTGCGGCCCGGCCCGCCACAAGATCAAGCGCTGATTCAACGCAGTCACGCAGATCGAAGGGATGGTCTTCGATATCCATCTGCCCCGCTTCGATTTTGGAGAAATCGAGGATCTCGTTGATGATCCCCAAAAGCGCATCGCCGCTATCGCGGATGGTGCGGGCATAGTCTTCCTGCTCATCATCGAGGGGGGTGTCCATCAACAGCCCGGTCATGCCGATGACGGCATTCATCGGTGTGCGGATTTCGTGGCTCATGGTGGCAAGGAATGCGCTTTTGGCTTCGTTTGCCTTTTCGGCGGCGGCGCGGGCGTCCTCGGCTGCCTTGAACAGGCGTACGTTCTCAATGGCGATGACGGCCTGATCGGCAAAGGACTCCGCCATGGCGATTTCATCTTGCGTAAAGGCTTGGGTTTCCTTGCGCAGGAAGGTGAAGGCGCCCAGACATTCGTCCCCTCGCATCATCGGCACCAACAAGGACGCGCAATATCCATGTTTCTCATGCAGGCCCTTGGTATGCACCGGCAAGTCCACAGCGGTCCAGTCGGGCACGTGCATCGCCTTTTTACTGTGCAACATGCGGCCCATTAAGTTCAACTGCGGATCAATCTGATGGCGGGTCTCCAAGATTTCTTCCTGCAGACCGGCTTGTGTGGCCACGGCGACTTGCCACCATTCAGATTCATTGCTGCGCGTGGCAGACGCGACATCGCAGGCGACCAGATTTGTCGCAGCAGTCACAATCGCCTCGAACACTGGGGTGGTGTCATTGGGCGACTGGCTGATCACCCGAAGAATATCTGCGCTGGCAGTCTGACGTGCCAAAGCAGTCTGCGTTTCCTTAAAGAGCCGGACGTTTTCAATGGCGATGACAGCCTGATCGCAGAAGGAATGCGCCAGTTCGATCTCCTCTGTGGAAAACGCCCGCGGTTTGCTTTTTCGCGAGAATGACAGAACGCCGACGCATTCGTTGTCCCGCATCAGCGGCAGGAACAGGATGGTTCTGATATCATACCGCTCCAACACCTCGACATCCTGTGGTCCCACGCCACCTTCCGCCACATCTTCCACGTGCACCATGGATTTCGATACAATGGCCTTTGAGGGTAAGTTCTGGGTGGGGTCGATTTTGACAGGATCGCTGCGGAGCGAGTCAAGCCGCCCCTCGGGGGTGTACCCGGCAATTGGAGAGAAATAATCACCGTCACGCACCAGGACTGACACACCGTCACAGTCCAACAGCCGAATACCCGCTTCGGCAATTGCATAAAACACCGGTCGGGCATCATGCTGCGCGCCACTGATCACCCGCAGGATGTCTGCGCTGGCGGTCTGGCGCACCAGCGCGGTCTGGGTTTCGTTGAACAGGCGCACGTTTTCGATGGCGATCACCGCCTGATCCGCAAAGGATTCCGCCATCGCGATCTCGTCTTCCGAAAATGCGTGTTGCTTCTTGCGGATAAACGCCAGCCCGCCGATGCAGGTGTCACCGCGCAACAGCGGCAACATGAAGGAGGACCGGAAGCCCAACTTTCTGTAGATTTCCTGATCACGCGGTGGCAGATTCACAGCGCTCCAATCCGGTGTGTGCATGATTTGCTTGCTGACAAAGATCTGGGATGGAAAGTCATAGTCCGGGTCGATGGCATTGCTGTTGCCACTGACAGCAGTGTCTGCCCCATCTGAACGCGCAACCGCGGCCTCCCAGTACGTGTTGTCGTCTTTTCCGAAAACCACAGCCTCGTCACAAGACACAAGGGACAAAGCCAGGCGGACGATCTCGTTGAATACCGGTGTCGTGTCTGTTGGTGATTTGCTGATCACGCGCAGGACATCGGCGCTGGCGGTCTGGCGGGCGAGGGCGGTCTGGGTCGCGTTGAACAGCCGCGCGTTCTGGATCGCGATAACCGCCTGATCGGCGAAACTTTCAAGCAGGGCGATGTCATCGGCGCTGAACGGTTTGGTCTCACGCTTATACAGCGCGAGGTTGCCGATCCCCAACCCCTTGTGGATCAGGGGTATCGCAAGGAAGGTCCGGATGCCTTCCTTGTCGACCGCCATGCGCCTGACTTCATGTCCGTGCCGGTAGGACTCGGTGTCCTTCAGATCGTGGATATGGACCGGTACGCCATTCAGGATGCTGTCAGCATTGGACAGACCCGGTGTCATTTCCCATCTTGTCTCACCCACCTTGAGCACATCCAGCTTGTCACCGTAATGCGCCACCAGATCGGCATAGGTGCGTTCCTCATTCACGATATTGAGGCTGGCCATCGGTGCATCGCACAACTCCGCCGCCCGACTTAGGATCGCATCAAAGACTGGGGCAAGATCGGATTGCGTTTCGCTGATGACGCGCAGGATGTCGGCGCTGGCGGTCTGGCGGACCAGCGCGGTCTGCGTTTCGTCGAACAGCTGTGCGTTCTGGATCGAGATCACCGCCTGATCGGCAAAACTCTGCAGCAGGTCCATTTCCTTTTGCGAGAACGGAGACCAGCCCTGCGCCCCGAATGGGCGTGCAACCACCAGACCGCCCACTTCCTGCCCCTTCCGAACCATTGGAGCGACCAAGAATGAGAAGTTCGCCCCGGCGCGTTTTGCGATATCAACGATTGGCTCTGGAACCCCGGGCCCGTTCAGCACGTCCGGGTAGTGCATGACACGTCCTTTCGTCAGCGCGTCGTAGATCGTCGTTTCAGTTACATGGCGCGTCGTATGATCCGCTACTTTTTGTGCGGTTTCCCCCAAGACGGCCGCAACATGTGTCATGGATTGGGAATCAACCGTTACAACCGCAAGCTCCGCACTCGGGATCAGGCGCTGGCAGCTTTCGAGAATTTTGTCGAACACTGGTTGGGTGCTTTCGACGGAGTTTGAAATGACTTCAAGCACTTCTGACGTCGCCGTCTGCCGCTCCAGCGCCTCCTCAACCTCTGCGGTGCGTTCCTGCGTCTCCCGCAGCAACCGGGCGTTTTCGATGGCGATGCTGGCTTGGTTTGCAAAGCTCTGCACCATTTCAATGTTGGCAGGCAGCGGTTTCTCCGTGCCGGGCCAGCCGATCACAATCGCGCCCCAGACCGTACCATCCGCCTTGATAGGCACGCCCATCACACGGCGATAGCCTGCTGCCCTGGCCAGCTCCGGCTTGAAATACCCTTCAGCCTGCGCATCCTCCAGATGCACCACCTTTCCGCTGTCGACCACCAGAGGCGCCATGTGGCCTTCTGATTTCACAAGCGGATAGTCTTCCAGCAGCGAAGCAACCGTTTCGGGGGGGAAACCGTACTGCGCACAGAAGTGGAAATAGGTGCCATCGAACCGCTCCAGCACACAGAAGTGAGCCGCGCACAGTTCCGCCGATTTCTGCACCACCAGATCGAACATCGGTTGCAGGTCCGAGGTCGCCTCGTTGATGACCTGCAGGATCTCCGCGCTAGCCTGTTCGCGCACCAGTGCTTCCTCCACCTCGGCGGTGCGCTGCTGCACTTCCTCAAACAGCCTGGCGTTCTTGATGGCGATTACGGCCTGTGCGGCGAAGGTTTCCAGTAATCGAATTTGCTTTTCGGAGTAGGCATCTGCCTGTTCATCAGCCAGCGCAATGACGCCGACGCAGATGCCGTCCTTGATAAGCGGCACCGCAAGCGTGCTGAGGAAGCCTCCCTTTTCGGCGGCTTCCTTCCACTCGTAGCTCTCATCCGTCTGGGTATTTCTGATGTAGACAGTTTCACACAGCAACGCCGCGCGCCCTGTGCTGGAGCCATGCACCGGACGCACGGGGTTGCTGTGCAGAAATGCCTTGAAGTCCTCATCCACACCATAGGTGTTGGCCACGTGATACAACCCGTCCGCCTCATCCAGCAGGGCGGCGTATCCATATTGTGGGGTGCACAGGCGCGCTGCCACACTCAGGATCGCCTCCAACACCGGATCCAGCTCATTCGGGGAGCGAGAGATCACGCCCAACACTTCAGACGTCGCCGTCTGATACTCCAGCGCCTCTTGGGTTTCGATGAACAACTGCGTGTTGCGCAGGGCAATGATCGCCTGATCGCAGAAAGACTTCGCAAGCGCGATATCCCGCTCAGTGAAAGCGGTTCTCGTGGTTGCGACGAGCGCGAGTGAGCCCAGGCACTCCCCGCCCTGAAGAAGGGGGATGTAAATCGCCCCCGTTGCACCGATCTGTTTGCCGCGCTCTCTCTCGAAGGGGGGCAGATCGTAGTTCACCCAGTCGATGATCTGCTGCACTTCGCGCGTTGCCATTGCGCGCGACGGGAAGTTCATGTCCGGAGCCAGAGGCTGCAGAGGTATCCCTTCCGGGGTAAAGCGCGTGGCCAGCTTGCGCGCCCCTTCCTGAACTTTTTCAGTGATCAACGTGCCGCCCCGCGCCGCACCTGCCGCTGGCCAATAGTGGTCTGCGTCCAGAAGATGAAAGACCGCCATGTCACAGTCGATCATCTGGGCCGCACTGCTGACGATCGTGTCGATCACCGGTTGCACGTCCGTCGGGGACTGGCTGATGGCGCGCAGAATGTCGGAGGTGATCGTCTGCCGCTCAAGCGCTTCTTCGACCTCCGCCGTGCGCTGCTGCACTTCTTCGAACAGGCGGGTGTTGCTGATGGCGATCACGGCCTGTGCGGCGAAGGTTTCCAATAGTTCGATCTTCTTGCGTGAGAACGCATCTGTGTCCGCATGCCCAAGGGTAATCACCCCGACGACAAGACCGTTCCTGATCAGGGGCGTGCCGAGGGCAGAGCGGAAATGGCCCTTTCGAGCGGCGTCCTTCCATTCGAAATGGGGGTCATTCGCCGTGTCGGGAATATAGACGGTTTCACCCAGCAACGCAGCGCGTCCGGTGCAACTGGACTGCTCAGGCGGAAAAGCGACATCACGCAGGAATGCCTCAAATTCGGGATCCATGCTGCGGGTAGATGCGATCTTGTACGTGCCATCCTCAGGGTCCAGCAGCGCAGCATAAGCCGTCCGTGGTGAACAGATTTGCGTGGCTACTTCAAGGATTACGTCGAGCACAGGTTGCAGCTCATTAGGTGATCGCGAGATGACGTCCAGCACCTCGGATGTCGCGGTCTGGTACTCCAGCGCCTCCTGCGTTTCATGGATCAGACGGGCGTTCTTGATGGCGATGCCTGCCTGATCGGCGAAGGTTTCGACCAGCCGCAGGCTTTCCTTGCTGGGGGTCGTCCCCGCGTCCCAAGAAAGGTTGATCGTTCCCCAGATGCCGTCACTGGTGCGGATGGGCACGCCCACACCGACGCCCGCGCCCGTCTGCCGTGTCAGTTGGTGATCGTGATAGTCGGCCTGCTGAACATCATCCCAGATCACTGTATCGCCGGTTTCCATCACCGCCCCGGTAATGGTGCCTATCCTGTAATCGATAGGATCGAGGATGTGCGCGCTTTCAAGCATTTCCTGCGTAAAGCCATAGCTGGCGCGGTGCAGCGACATGTTGTTTTCGCAGCGCTGCAAAAGGCAGAACTGCGCACCGCTGAGTTCGGCTGAGCGTTTGGCGATCAGGTCGAAAATCGGCTGTAGATCGGTGTTCGATTCGTTGATGATCTGCAGGATGTCCGACGTCGCCGTCTGGCGTTCCAGCGCCTGCTGCGTTGCCGTGAACTGCCGGGTGTTTTCAATTGCGATGACAGCGTGCTGGGCAAAGCTGTCAATCAGGTTGATATCCGCAGTGGAGAACGGACGCACCTCGCGACGGCTGAGCAGGATGGCACCAATCGCCTTGCCATTCTGCCGCATGGGCACGCAAATGCGCGAGCGTATGCCCTCGACGTCGACCATCTCGACCGCCGTCGGATCGCCCTGGCGGTAGAGATCTGTATCCTTGTAGTCGTCGATCCTGACGATCTCGTTGTTGCGCACGGCGGTAAAGGCCGTCAGCCCGGAGTCCATGGGCCATTCCATGCCGGGCTTGAGGTTGGATCTTTCGTGACCCCAGTTCGCCATCAGCCGCCCGTGGGTGCCGGAGGGCGTCACCATCATCAAGGCCGCCTGATCCGCGTCGCATACCTGCGCGGCCTGCTGCAACACGGTGTCAAAAACGATGGCGTCGTCGTCGCGGCTCTGGCTGATGACCGACAGGATTTCCCCGGTCGCGGCCTCGCGTTCCACCTGGGCCCGCAACGCGCGAAACTGGCGCACGTTTTCAATGCCGATGACCGCCTGCGCGGCAAAGGTTTCGACCAGCGCGATTTCGTCGGGGGAGAACGGTTTGGGTTCCTTGCGGCTGAGGGTGATGTTGCCGAAAGCCACACCGTTCTTCATCAGGGGCACGTTGAGATGCGTGCGTACGCCTTCCACGTCCACCAGCGCGACGCGTCCGGGATGGCCCGCCCGGTACAGATCGGTATCCTTCATATCCTCGATCTGCAGAACGCGCCCCTCGTTGACGGCAATGCACATGCCCAGGGGTTCGCTCAGATCAAAGGTGAAGCCGACCGGGAACGATCCGTGGTCGTCCCCCTTGGAATCCATCATCAGCAAATGCGTCCGGGCGTCATTGACCAGTTGCAAGCCGCTGCCCTGCGCGTTGCACAACCGTTCGGCCCGGTCAAGAATGGCGCGGAAGACCGGGGTTTCATTGTCGGGGCTCTGACTGATGACTGACAGGATTTCTTTGGTCGCCGCCTCCCGCTCCAGACGAGTCTGGACTTCGCGGAATTGCCTGGCATTTTCGATGGCAATAACGGCCTGTTCGGCAAAGGTCTGTACGAGCCCGATCTCATCATCATTGAAAGGAAGAACGATCTTCCGGAACAGAAGGATACACCCGATGCCGACGCCATCCTTGCGCAGTGGCACAGCCAGCATCGTGCGCATTTCTTCGTCGTCAGCGGCAGCCCTGGTCATCGGATCGCCGTGCCTGTAGCGGTCAGAGTCGCGAATGTCTGCTACATGAGACGTCTCGCCCGTGCGGACAACCTTGACATGTTGATAGTCGCTGTCCATTGGCCAGACCCATTCGACAGATGGCACCTTGCGGGCGTCAGCGCCGTAGGTCGCAACCTCGCGCAGGTGATGACCGTCCGGGTCAACGAGGTCGAGGTCGGCAAATTGCGCGTTACAAAGGCGAGCTGAATTTTTGAGGATTGCGTCAAAGACGGGGGTTTCGTCGTCGCGGCTTTTGCTAATGACAGACAGGACATCCTTGGTCGCCGCCTCCCGCTCCAGCCGGGTCTGCGCTTCCCGGAACTGTCGGGCGTTTTCGATGGCAATCACCGCCTGCGCGGCAAATGTCCGAACGAGCGCGATTTCCCTGTCGCTGAAGGGATCGACGTTCTGGCGGAACAGGGTGATCAGGCCAATCGCCTTCGACTGCTCGATCAGCGGCACGAAAATCACACTGCGGATATCACTGTCATCGACCATGGAACGGACAACGGGACTTCCCGCGCGATAGAGATCGCTCTCCCTCATGTCGGGCCAGGCGATCAATTCGCATTCCACGACGCATTTGGCTGCGTAAGAAAGGGTCGGATCGACCTTCATCTGGCCGTTCTCATACATGCTCACGGCCTGTGTCGGAATGCCATCATGGGCCGCGAGCGTCTGGCAATCGTCTTCGGCGGTCGCGAGGATCAGACCTGCGATGGGGGCATTGCAGAGTGCTTTTGCGTTTTTCAGAATGGCTGCAAAGATCGGCGCTTCGTCATCGCGCGATGTGCTGATGACCTGCATGATTTCCGACATCGCCGCAAGCTGCGCCTGAAGGTCGGCCTGGGTAAGCCGCGCCTCTTCGGAATTTCCGGTTCCAGTGGGGGATGAAAGGTCTTGCCTACGTTCCAAGTTCTAAGAAACACCTTGTCGACTGTTTGCATCTCACCTGACAAGGTTAACGGCAAATTACGCGTTAGAATACAATAATCAGGGCGTGACAGTCGTCACGCTTTGCGAGGGTCGGCTCAGTCGCGGGCCTGTATCCAATCCCTGGCTTGTATTGACTTGCTTGCGGGTGAGGGGGCGGACGCAGCCGATACCCTATTCCGCCATCAGAAGTTCGGCGATGGATTTCGCCTCTCTCGCAGATGTGGCTGAATGGGACATCGCGGCAATGACAATCGCGCCCTCCTTCAGAACCAGTAATTTCCGGGCGACCGCATGTGGATCTTCAATCCCGGCCTGCGACGCCAACATCTCGAAATGATCCACCAGCAAACGCTTGTGGGCATAGGCTTGGGCGTTGATTGCGTCGTCGTGTTCCTGAAATTCGGCGCTTGCCTTGATGAACATGCAACCTTTGAAGCCGTCTTCGAGGAACCATTCCTCCAAGGCATCGAACATCAACAGCAGCTGTTCTTTCGGCGTATCGGCCAGGTCTTCCATCCGGCGAAACAGCCAGTTTCGAAAATTCTCGTCCCGCAAGCGCAGAACCGCGAGGATCAGTTCCTCCTTGGTGCGGAAGTGATTGTAGATCGAGGTTTTTGATACGCCCGTTTCTTTCGCTACGAGGTCCATCCCGGTGGCGTGAAAACCGTTTCGGTAGAACAACACCAGCGCTTTTCGAATCAACTCAGCGCGCTTGTTTTGGCTCATTTCATGTACTCACATTGACTGATCTGTAAAATAATATGCTAGTCGTCCTTGTCAAGAATATCTTGCAATTTGAGTGCTCTAATTCGAAAAATCCAATTTTCTTGGGTATCAAGCGCCAGTTGGTCAGAAAATTCTGCTTGAATACATAAACCGATCAGTACATTTTAACTGGCACATTAACCGATCAGTTTACCAAGCGGAGATCGACATGACCCAGACATTCAAGACATTGACGGCCACAGCCCTTGTCGCAGGGCTCGCGATGACAACTCAAAGCGGGGCGCAAAGCGGTCTGCCCAACCCGGGTTTTGAAATTACTCTCGGAAATACCGCATTGCTGGTCACCGATCCACAGAACGACTTCCTGCATCCCGACGGGGTCGCCTGGGGCGTCGTCGGCCCTAATGTGGAGGCGAACGGAACGGTCGAGAATATCGAGGCGCTGTTCACCACGGCCAAGGAAAACGACATCCCGGTGTTCGTCTCACCGCATTATTATTTCCCTCATGACCACGGCTGGCACTTTGAAGGGGCGCTGGAAACCTTGATGCATAGCATCGGCATGTTTGACCGGGCCGGGCCATTGGATACCGCAGCGTTCGAAGGTTCAGGTGCGGATTGGCTGGCGCAGTACAAGCCGTACATCGAGGATGGCGAGACGATCGTATCCAGCCCGCATAAGCTGTTCGGGCCCGAAACCAATGATCTGGTTCTGCAATTGCGCAAGCGCGGGATCGACAAGGTCATCATCGCGGGCATGTCAGCAAACCTGTGCACGGAAAGCCACATGCGCGAACTGCAGGAGCAGGGCTTTGACGTGATGGTCGTGACAGATGCCACCGCAGCCGCGCAGGTCCCCGGTTACGATGGCTATGCCGCGGCGCTGACCAACTTTCGCATGATTGCAAGTTATGTCTCCGACACCGACAGCGTTGTCGCTGCCATGCGGAACGCCGACTGACCCCGCCGGCATTCCGTTCCCCGACCGGCAATCCTCCCCCGTCCCCCCCCCCCGATGCCGGTCGGGGCATTTCAAAGGACAGTACCATGACCAACCAGCGCCCTCCTTTGCCACCTTTTTCGAAGCAATCGGCCTTGATCAAGGTACGCGCGGCTGAGGATGCCTGGAACACCCGCAATCCCGACATCGTCACGCCCGCCTACTCAGAGCAGAGCCGCTGGCGCAATCGCGCGACGTTTGTTCAGGGTCACAACCAGATCCACGCCTTCCTGACCCGAAAATGGCAGCAGGAAAAGGAATACCGCCTGATCAAGTCGCTCTGGATTTTTGCCGATGACCGCATTGCGGTGCGATTTGCCTACGAATGGCACGACGCGGAAGGTCAGTGGTCCCGTTCCTATGGAAACGAAAACTGGGAGTTCGATCGTGATGGCCGGATGTGCCGCCGGATCGCCTCGATCAACGATTTGGCGATCGAGCATAGCCAGCGCCTGTTTCACTGGCCGCTTGGGCCGCGCCCTGAAGGGCATCTCGGGTTGTCGGACCTTGGGCTTTGAATGCTACGACCGGTCAGCTTTCAGTGACCACCACAAAACCAAAGAAGGATTTGAAAGATGAACATGATTGCCATTTTCAGCATCCAGTTTGCGCTTTCCATCGTCATAATCGCGCTGTTGTCGCACTGGTACCTCGCCCCATGGTTGGCGAAGATGCCAACACGGCAGGCCATGAGTATCCTGATTATGCCGCATGTCTTCCGGCACCTCGGGCTTGTTTTTCTTGTGCCTGTAGTTGTCGATCCTGCGATCCCTGAAGGGTTTGCAAATGCAGCGGGATGGGGAGACTTTTCATCTGCACTGCTTGCGCTCCTCGCACTTGTAGCGTTGCGTTACCAATGGCGGCCAGCGACCGCTTTAATCTGGCTATTCAGTCTGGTTGGCATGATTGATCTGCTGAACGCACTGCGCCAGGCGGATGCGGTTCCTTATCTTGGTGCCGCCTGGTTTATCCCAACCTTCATCGTGCCTCTCTTGCTGGTCACACATGTGATGATCGTCACGAGACTGGTCCGCTCGGACGGACAGCATGCCGTGGTTGCCTAGCGATGCTCCGTCGCGCTCAGAGCTAGAACGCAAAACTCGTAATCCATTCAGAAATAGGAAACCAAATGGCCTACGCATTCTCCAAGATCGCCTTTACGCCATCTGTCCGGGATCAACAGGACAAGAACGGCGCCGGGAATTACGCCAGATTTCTGGCTGATGACCGGACGGGTGGTGATGTCCTTACTGAACGCGAAGCGGCGTTCATCCAAAGCAGCGATGGCTTTTATCAGGCCACAGTGTCTGAGACCGGGTGGCCTTACGTCCAGTTTCGCGGGGGGGCGGCAGGTTTCTTGCGCGTCATTGGACCAAGCGCGATTGCCTATGCCGACCTGCGTGGGAACAGGCAGTATATCAGCCTTGGCAATCTGACGCGGAACGACCGCATCTCGCTGATCATCATGAACTATGCCCTTGCCCAGCGGCTGAAGATCTGGGGCAGGGTGGAGGTGTCGGAGGTCCCCTCATCTGCCACGGACATCTGGCCCGCAACGGCCGAACGCATCATCACGATCACCATTGAGGCCTTTGACTGGAACTGCCCCAGTCACATCCCGCGCCGACTGACTGAGGAAGAATTCGGTGGCGAGATTGCCGTGCTGCGGGAAGAGAATAATCGCCTGCGACGCGCGCTTTCGGAACGACAGGCCGGAACGGAATGACCGGCCAATAAAACGCCGCACGCCTGCGGCCCCCTGACTGACAAAGGAATACGATCATGAAAAACGATATTGTCCGCAGAACCCTTTATACCGTCCTTGGTGGAACTGCCTTGCTGACGGCAGCGCTGCCGACGGCGACAATCGCCGCAGAAAGCCCCTTTGCCGTGACCATGGACAAAATGGAGATCGACGGCCTGAACATCGCCTATCGCGAAGCTGGCGATCCCGAGAACCCAACCGTTCTTTTGCTTCATGGGTTTCCGACATCGTCGCACATGTTTCGGGAGTTGATCCCCGAGCTGGCGCAGGATTACCACGTTATTGCCCCCGATTATCCCGGCTTTGGCGCTTCTGACATGCCGGACGCGGCCAGCTATGAATACAGCTTCGCAAATGCCGCCGATGTTGTCACCAAGCTGATTGATGCCAAGGGGGTGGACGACTATGCGGTCTACCTGATGGATTACGGCGCGCCTGTCGGCTACCGCATGTTTGCGCAGCACCCGGAACGCGTGACCGGCTTCATCATCCAGAACGGTAATGCCTACGAAGAGGGCCTGCGCGAATTTTGGGACCCGATCAAGGCCTACTGGGCCGATCCATCGACGCAAAACGGGGATGCCCTGCGGGGGTTTCTAACAATGGAGGCAACGATGTGGCAGTTCACGCATGGCGTCGGCGATGTTTCCAAGGTCAGCCCCGACAACTACTGGCACGTTCAATACCTGCTGGACCGCCCCGGTAATCAGGAAGTGCAGTTGGAGATGTTTCTCGACTATGGCACCAATGTGGATGAATACGCGAAATGGCAGGCCATGTTTCGCGAACATCAGCCCCCGGCATTGATTGTCTGGGGTAAGAATGACCATATCTTTCCGCCCGAGGGGGCGCATCCCTATCGCGATGACCTTAAGGATGTGGAATTCCACCTGCTTGATACCGGACACTTTGCATTGGAAGAATACGGGGACGTCATCGCGCCGGAGATGCGTGATTTCCTTGCTCGCACCACGGAATAGATGCTCAGGTGCCCCGCGCTAGCGGGGCATGCCGACCCGTTATCGAGGAATTGAAAAATGACGATATTTGACATGAAAAACGTGCGCCGGATCGCTGCTTTTTCGGATGGTTCGCGCGGCGGAAACCCTGCCGGTGTGCTGGTTGCTGACCAACTGCCCAGCGATCAGGACATGCAGGCCATCGCTGGCGCGGTCGGGTATTCCGAAACGGCATTTGCCGCATGGGATGGGGATCGCTGGCGCGTCCGCTATTTCGCCCCTGAAAGCGAAGTGGCTTTCTGCGGGCACGCCACGATTGCACTTGGCGCTGTCCTGACCGAGATGAAGGGGCCGAATACCTATCCGCTCAGAACCAACGCGGGCGATATCAGTGTGACAGGGCAGACCAGCGCGGCGGGACAGTCGCAGGTGCAGCTTTCCTCCCCGCCTACAAAAAGCAAACGCGCTGATCCGGCTCTTCTTCAGCAGGCGTTGTACCTCTTTGATTTGACACCCGACGACCTCGACCCGCAATTGCCCCCGGCTATCGCGAACGCTGGCAATGATCACCTTGTGCTTGCGCTGAAAGATCGCGAACGGCTGTCGCGGATGGAATACGACTTTGAAGCCGGGCGTCGGCTGATGCGGGACCACGGCCTGACCACAATCAATCTGATCAAGGTCGAAACCCCCCGCATGTTCCATTCTCGCAATGCCTTTGCGATCGGAGGCGTGACGGAAGACCCAGCCACCGGAGCCGCCGCTGCCGCGCTTGGCGGGTATCTGCGCGACATCAACTGGCCGCACGAGGGCCAGATTGAGATCGCACAGGGTGTCGATATGGGCATGCCATCGAAACTGAATGTGCGCATTCCGCACGAATCCGGAACGCCTGTGCACGTGTCAGGCGGTACGCGAAATATAGACGAGGTGAACCGCTGACGGTTCGGATCGCAGGTGCTCGCAAATCGTGATTGAGCCTTCGAACTTATGTCATTTTGAAGGCTCGAAGCGGAATACGTGCGCAGGCCGGAAACGGCTACGCCTTTGGGCCAATCACCCGTTCGGCCACGTCATTCAGCACTTCTTCCAGATCGAAATCGAGGTTCATGTGCGCCAGTTTCCCGTCGATCAGCAGGAACGACAGGCCGTGGACAAAGCTCCATAGCAGGAATGCCCGCTGGGTGTCCTGTTCCTCGATTGCCTCGCTCCCGCGGCACCACGCGACTTCCTGTTGTACTGCCGTGTAAGTGCCTTCGCCCATTTCAGACAGGGTAGCATGTTCGTCGTGATCTTCGGATAGCCCGAACATGAGCCGAAACACGCCGGGCTCTTTCTGCGCAAACCGGATGTAGACGCGACCGAGTGCGACAATTCTTGGCAGCGTGCCTCTGGGATGCACGCTGACTTCCTCCAGCATCTGCTCGCGCTGGCGCTGCATCCCCGCGACTGCAACCTCTTGAAGCATTTCGTTCTTGTCCTTGAAGTGCTTATAGGGCGCTGCAGTCGATACCCCAGCGACACGGCATGCTTCGGACACGGAAAAATGGTCTGGGCCCTTTTGCTCCACCAGCACACGGGTGGCCTCGATCAACTGGGTTTTCAGATCGCCATGATGATAGTTGCTCCGCTTGGTGTGTTTTTTCGTTTCTTCCATGATCCAATCTCTTTCATGCATCGTACCCCTTGTCAAAGTTAGAGTTACTAACATATGTTAGAGTCTCTAACTTTACAACTTTGGCTGAGGAAGGAAAAACGATGTCGACACCACAGCAGCAGGGGCTCTTGATGCGGGTATTGCGCAAGATCGCCTCCATCATCGTTACACTTGGGGTCATTGGCGCTTCGATCGCGGCAATCGCATTTGGTGCGCAGGCGCTGGCCAATCGTGCTGAAGATGTCCCGCCTCCAGCACCTGCAGACGTGGCCAAGGTCGCGGTCACGCCTTTGGTGCAGCGATCAGGTTATGTGGTCGAGCGTCAATATGTCGGGCAGACCGAAGCAACAGCCACGATGTCACTCTCGTTCGAATTGGGGGGGCGCCTTGCCAAGCTTCTGGCAGAGGAAGGCGATGAGGTGGCGGCCGGTCAGGTGTTGATGCGACTGGATACCGCCTTGCTCGAAGCGGAAAAGGACCGGCACATCGCCAACCGCGCTGCCGTTTCTTCCCAGCTTGTATTTGCCGAGTCTCAACTGGCCCGAGCCGAAAAGCTGCGCAAGGATGGTTTCACAAGCCAGGAAACCCTTGATCAGGTCCGCGCCACCCGCGACGAGTTGCAAAGCCGCATGGACGAGATCAAGGCAAGTCTTGCCTCGGTACGGATCAATCTTGAGAAATCGGTCATTTCCGCCCCATTTGCCGGTCGCATCGGATCGCAGTTCTTCGAAGAAGGCGCTGCGTTGAACGCAGGACAACCCGTTGCCGAGTTGATCGAGACGGACCGCGTTCAGGTCCGCATCGGTTTGCCGCTGGATCTGCGGCAAGATGCTTTGGCAGATGCCCGGATCACCGTGGGTGGTGAGGCCTTTCCAGCGACTTTGAGCCATTTTCGCCCAGACATCGATCCGATAACCCGCACCCGCACCGCTGTCTTCGACATTGATGCCGATGCTGATTTACAGTCCGTTTTCGGTCAGACGGCGGTTTTGCGGCTGAAGAATGAAGTGTCGTCGCCTGGTGCCTGGGTGCAGGTTGATGCGCTTCAGGAAGGGGCCGGGGGCGCATGGACGCTGTTGATGGTTGAGGACGGTGTCGTGCGTCCGGCGTTGGTCGAAATCCTCCACGCCGATGCACAGCGCGCCTTTGTCCGCGGTACCTTTCAAGACGGGGCGCTGAGCATTTACCAAGGGGCGCACCGGGTGGTGCCGGGCCAGTCCGTGCAGATCCTCCGGGCCGGGGAGGGATGACATGGAAACGCTGACCTTCCGCCAGCCCCGTCTTGTTGCACTGATCCTTCTGGTTCTGATCTCGGCCGGTTTGTCCTCTTTCCTGTCGCTGGGGCGGCAGGAGGATCCGACCATCACCAATATATTCGCAACTGTGACGACCAGCTTTCCGGGCGCGGACCCCGCGCGGGTTGAGGCGCTTGTCACCAGCGAGATCGAAGAGGAACTGCGCGAGATTGCCGAGGTCGATACGATCAATTCGGTGTCGCGAACCGGCGTTTCCGTCGTCTCCATCGAGCTGTTGGAGACATTGGATGAGGCGACGATTGAACAGGTCTGGTCAGAGGCGCGCGATGCCGTCGAGGATGCGCGCCGGAACTTTCCGAACGGTGTACAGCCGCCGGAATTCAACGCCGAAGGGATCAGCGCCTATTCAGCGGTGATCGCCATTTCAGCCGATCATGATGTGCCGATTACGCTGGTGCACGCGCATGCCGAAGGTGTTGCCGACCGGCTGCGCGGCATCCCCTCCACCCGTGCGGTCGACCTTTTCGGAGAGCCGGAGGAAGAAGTTCTTGTCGTTGTCGATCAGATCAAGGCGGCAGCGTTGGGGCTGACCCCCGCCGAGATCTCAAACCGCATTGCCGCGGCCGATGGCAAGGTTCAGGCCGGACGGGTGCAGGGCACACAGACGGATATGACGATCAACATTTCGGGTGAGATTGACGCGCTTGACCGATTGAACCGGATTGTCCTGCGCGAAAACGCTCAAGGTACTGTCGTAACGCTTGCCGATGTGGCGCAGGTGTCGCGGGGCGCGCGGGACCCGGCGACCGAAATGGCAATGGCTAATGGCCGCCCTGCGGTCCTTATCGGTGTTCTGGCGCAGGAAGGTGTGCAGATTGACCGCTGGATGGGCTTTGTGCGCGAGACGCTTCAGGAAGGGCAGGCGGACACGCCTCTCGGGCTGAGCGAAACGCTGTTGTTCGATCAGAGTACCTATACGGCAGATCGATTGGCGGAGGTGGGCACAAACATGGCCATCGGGGTTGGCTTTGTCGTGGCGGTCCTGCTGATTACCCTTGGCTTTCGCGCCGCCGCCATCGTGGCGCTGGTCCTGCCGGTGGTTTCGCTGGCGACTTTGGCAACCATGAACATCATCGGTTTGCCGATCCACCAGATGTCGGTCACGGGTCTGATTGTGGCTTTGGGCCTTTTGGTCGATGCGGCCATCGTGATGGTCGATGAAGTGCGTCAAAGGCTGGCGCGCGGCATGTCGCGACAGGATGCGGCAGGCGAGGCGACGCGGCGCCTGGCTGCGCCCCTGCTGGCGTCAACGGTTACGACGGCATTGAGTTTTACGCCGATGATCTTGTTGCCCGGACCCGCCGGTGACTTTGTCGGATCCATCGCCATCGCTGTTGTCTTGATGTTGATCTGGTCGCTGCTGATCGCGCTGACCGTGACACCTGCACTGGCAGGCTGGGTTCTGAAATCAGACCGACCTGCGGGCGTACGCATTCCGGCATTGGGCCGGGCATTTCATCAATCAATTCGCTGGTCGGTCAAGCATCCGGTCAAGTCGATTGCGGTTTCGGTCATCCTGCCGGTCTTGGGGTTTGCGGCCTTTCCGACCCTCACCGCGCAGTTCTTTCCCGGCGTGGAGCGGGACCAGTTCTATCTGGAGATCGACATGCCACCCGGTACCGCCATTTCACAAACCGCCGAGATCGCGCAGGCCGTTGACGCCACACTGCAGGGCGAGCAGGGGATCAAGAGCGTGTACTGGTCCATTGGTCAATCCGGGCCTGCGTTCTATTACAACATCACCGGCGGGCGCAGTCAGGAACCGTCTTATGCTCAGGCCATGATCACCACGCAGACCGAAGCCGATGCCGCCCGTCTGGTCCCGGCGTTGCAGGCAACGCTTGACCAATCCTTCCCACAGGCCCGCATCATCGTGCGCGGGTTGGTTCAAGGCCCGCCGGTTGCGGCGCCCGTCGAGGTGCGGCTTGTTGGCCCCGATCTGGAAACCCTGCGGAACTTGGGCAACGAGGCGCGTGGCCTGATGGCCGACCTGCCACTTGTCACACAGGTGAGATCGGGTGTTTCCGGCGGTGCCCCGCAGATCCGCTTTGAGATCGATGAGACCAACGCGCGGCTTCTGGGGTTTGACGTGACAACCATTGCGCGGCAGTTGGAAACCAGCCTGGTGGGTGTGGAAGGCGGCAGTCTTGTCGAGGGCACGGATCAACTGCCCGTCCGCGTCCGTCTGGATCAGGATTTCCGCGCGGATCTGAACGCAATCGCCCAGATGCCCATCCTGCTGCCCGGTGCCGAAGGCATCTCGGCGGAAGGCGCTTTACCGGTCGTGCCGTTGTCCACGCTTGCCAGACCCGTTCTTGAACCGGCTCCAAGTGTCATCACCCGTCGGAACGGGGAACGGATGAACACAGTACAAGCGTTTATCGTGCCGGATGTGTTGCCGGAGGAAGCCCTGCAATCGGTTCTTGCAGCGTTGGATGCACGCGGCTTCGAGGTCCCTTCAGGCTACAGGATCGAACTGGGCGGCGACAGCGATGCGCGGTCGAATACGGTTGGCAATCTGATGGCTTCTGTCGGATTGATCGTGACCCTGACCATTGCCACCATTGCGCTGACGTTCAATTCCTTCCGGCTGACGGCGGTGTCACTTGTCGTCTGCGTCCTGTCTGCGGGGCTTTCTATGCTGTCGCTGGCGGTGATGCAGTACCCCTTCGGTATCAATGCCATCATTGGCGTGATCGGGTCCATCGGTGTGTCGATCAACGCTGCCATCATCATCCTGACGGGTCTACAGGCAAACAAGGGTGCGGTGAACGGGGATGTCGAAGCAATGGCGGACGTCGTGACGGGATCCAGCCGACACATCGTTTCGACCACCATCACGACCTTCGGTGGCTTCCTGCCCCTGATCCTTGCGGGCGGCGGGTTCTGGCCTCCGTTTGCGGTGGCGATCGGAGGTGGCGTTCTGTTGTCGGCGGTGGTGTCGTTCTATTTCACGCCTGCGATGTTCGCCCTTGTCCGGCGACGCATCAAACCCGCTGACACCGTGGCACCGGATGAGAGTGCGGTCGTGATCGTTTCACCGCTTCCCAAACCTCAGCTTGCTGCGGAATAGGCTGGAAGGATCTGCATCACGCCCAAGATCGACGCGACAAGAGGGGGGTAACCTGCCATTCGGCCGAATGCGCTGAGCATGGTGCAGCAGCTGCAGATGACCCAAGAAAGTGCGAATTCATGTACGGTTCAGACTGGTCTATCGTCCATAGAATTCGGTTCCACTCCTTCTTCGCGCCGCGTGACTGTGCAACCTCAAAGGGGCGGCTTTCGCGGGCTAAATATTGTCTACTAAAAAATTAGTTTGACACTGTGCCCGACCCACAGTTAGCTTTGCCTCAGCTGGGGAGGACCAGCTCACATTATAATTTGGGAGGAGACAAGATGCGCAAGTATCTGCTCTCCGCGAGCGCGGCTATTGCTGTCATCGCGGGGTCTGGGTCTGCTTTTGCCGATACGGCAGCAGCTCAGAAATGGATCGATCAGGAATTCCAGCCATCAACACTGTCGAAAGACGCACAAATGGCAGAGATGGAGTGGTTCATTCAGGCCGCCGAGCCGTTCAGTGGTATGGAAATCAATGTCCTGTCCGAAGGCATTCCGACGCATGGCTACGAATCCGAAGTGCTGACCAAGGCCTTTGAGGAAATTACTGGGATCAAGGTCAATCACCAGATCCTTGGCGAAGGCGAAGTGGTGCAGGCTGTGCAAACGCAGATGCAGACCAACCGGAACCTTTACGATGGCTACGTCAACGACAGTGATCTGATCGGCACGCACTCGCGCCTGCAGCAGGCGTATAATTTGACCGAACAGATGGCCGGAGAGTGGTCCGCGACCACGTCGCCCACCCTTGATCTGGATGACTTCATGGGCATACAGTTTACCACTGGCCCGGATGGCAACCTGTATCAGTTGCCCGATCAGCAGTTTGCGAACCTCTACTGGTTCCGCAAGGATTGGTTCGACCGCGAAGACCTCAGGACGCAGTTCAAGGACAAGTACGGTTATGAACTGGGCGTGCCGGTCAACTGGTCAGCCTATGAGGATATTGCCGAATTCTTCAGCGAAGACGTCAAGGAAATCGACGGTGTCACGATCTATGGTCATATGGATTATGGCAAGCGTGCCCCTGACCTTGGCTGGCGTATGACGGATGCTTGGCTGTCGATGGCCGGCACCGGGTCCAAGGGTGAACCGAACGGTGTGCCGATCGACGAATGGGGCATCCGGATGGAAGCGGGATCATGCAACCCGGCGGGCGCCTCTGTCTCGCGCGGGGGTGCGGCCAACGGTCCGGCGGCGGTCTATGCGATCCGCAAGTGGGACGAATGGCTGCGCAAGTATGCCCCTCCGGGCGCGGCGAGCTATGACTTCTATCAGTCGCTGCCCGCACTGGCGCAGGGCAACGTGGCCCAGCAGATCTTCTGGTACACTGCCTTCACCGCTGACATGGTTGCCCCGCAGTCCGCAGGCAACAATACCGTGGACGAAGAAGGCACGCCCCTTTGGCGGATGGCACCCAGCCCGCATGGTCCCTACTGGGAAGAGGGTCAGAAGGTCGGCTATCAGGACGTGGGGTCCTGGACGTTCCTCAAGTCCACACCGTCCGACCGCGCACAGGCGGCATGGCTTTACGCCCAGTTCGTGACGTCAAAGACCGTGGATGTGAAGAAATCCCATGTCGGTCTGACCTTCATTCGTGACAGTACTGTAAACCACGAAAGCTTCTCCGAACGTGCGCCCAAGCTGGGCGGTCTGGTCGAATTCTACCGTTCGCCCGACCGCGTTGCATGGTCACCAACCGGCATCAACGTGCCCGATTATCCCAAGCTGGCCCAGATCTGGTGGCAGCAGATCGGTGACGTGAACTCCGGTGCGTTCACACCACAGGAAGCCATGAACCGTCTGGCCGAGGAGATGGACATCACCATGGCCCGGATGCAGGCCGCTGATGAAAGCGCCAACGTTTACGGCGGTTGTGGTCCGCGTCTGAACGAACCCAAGGATGCTTCCGAATGGCTTGGGCAGGGTGGTGCCAAGGCCAAGCTGGATAACGAAAAGCCGCAGGGCGAGACCGTCAACTATGACGATCTGGTTGCGCGCTGGAACCAGTAAGACGATTGATTGCCCGATTGATTGATCGGGCAATCCGTGGCCGAAGCGTGGTAATCTACGTTTCGGCCATCACTTCGCAAGGCGCGGGACGCACATGACAATCGAGTTGAAAGACGCCAGCAAATCGGTGCGGGGAATCACCCACATCAAGCCCACGTCGCTGGTGATGAAGCCAGGACATTTCAACGTGCTGTTGGGACAGACCGGGTCGGGCAAGACATCCCTGATCAAGCTGATGGCGGGGCTTGATCCGCTCGCATCGGGACAGATTTTCTTTGATGGTGAAGACGTATCGAAGCTGTCGACGCAGAAGCGCAAGATCAGCCTCGTGCACCAGTTCTTCGTCAATTATCCGCATATGACCGTATTCGATAACATCGCCTCCCCGCTGCGGGTCGCAGGCATGTCGAAATCCGAAATCGACGGCCGGGTGCAGGAAGCGGCTGACATCCTGCAACTGGGTCCGATGCTCAAGCGGCGTCCTCAGGAATTGTCCGGTGGCCAGCAGCAACGCTGTGCGCTGGCGCGTGCGATTGCCAAGGAAAGCCGCGCGGTGTTTCTGGATGAACCTCTGGCCAACCTTGACTACAAGCTGCGCGAGGAACTGCGCGAACAATTGCCCGAACTCTTTGCCGGTCGCGGTGCCGTCGTTGTCTATGCCACCTCAGAGCCGGAAGAGGCCTTGCTGCTGGGCGGAGAGACCGCGCTGATGCACGACGGCCATGTCACCCAGTTTGGGCCCACTGCACAGATATATCGCAAGCCCGCCACCCTTGCCGCTGCCCGTGTCTTTTCCGATCCGCCGATCAATGCAGCGGAGATCGTCAAATCCGGGACCGAGGCCCTATTGGAAACCGGCGTGGGATGGACATTGAAAGGGGCTGCGGCGTCGCTGCCGGACGGGCAGTACACTGTGGCCGTGCGCCCGCACCACGTCACGCCCCTTTCCGAAGGTGCGAACGATGTTGCGATGAAAGGCACCGTTCTGGTGACGGAGTTGTCCGGTTCAGAATCCAGCGCCCATTTCCAGATGGGGGATGACAGCTGGGTTTCGCTTGCCCACGGGGTGCACCCTTATGAGGTCGGAGAAAACCACCAGTTCTACATGAACGTCGATCAGGCCTTCTATTTCGCACCGGACGGGAGGCTTGTTGCCTGATGGCGAAGATCACACTGTCCAACCTGCGCCATTCCTATCTGCCGAGCCCGGCAGGCCCGGATGACTTTGCGCTCAAGCATATTGATCTGGATTGGGAGGACGGTGGCGCCTATGCGCTGCTTGGCCCTTCCGGCTGCGGCAAATCCACGTTACTCAACATCATTTCCGGGCTGCTGACCCCGTCAGAGGGGCGCATCCTGTTCGATGACAAGGATGTCACAGACCTGCCACCGGATCAGCGCAACATCGCGCAGGTGTTTCAGTTTCCGGTGATCTACGACACGATGACCGTGCGCGAGAACCTCGCTTTTCCGCTGCGCAATCGCGGCGTCGCGGAGCCGAGGATCGCGGAGCGCGTGACCGAGATCGCAACGATGCTGGAAGTGCAGGAGATGCTCGACATTCGGGCGGCGCACTTGTCCCCGGATAACAAGCAAAAAATCTCCATGGGGCGCGGGTTGGTGCGCGATGACGTCAATGTGGTGATGTTCGATGAGCCGCTCACGGTGATCGATCCCCATCTGAAATGGAAGCTGCGGTCCAAGCTGAAGGAACTCCACCAGCGGGTGCGGGCCACGATGATCTACGTCACGCACGACCAGACCGAAGCGCTGACCTTTGCCGATCAGGTTGTGGTGATGCAGGAGGGGGAGATCGTGCAGATCGGAACCCCGGTGGAGTTGTTCGAACGCCCGCAGCACACGTTCGTCGGGCATTTCATCGGCTCCCCCGGCATGAACATCCTGCCCGCGACGGTCGAAGATGGTCAGATCCTGTTCAACGGGCAAGGCGTTGCGGTCGAAGGGGCAGTCAAGGGTGATGGCGGGACGACAGAACTGGGGATCAGGCCAGAGTTTGTGTCGCTTGCCGACAGTGGGATCAGTGCCCGGGTGCGCAAGGTCTCGGACGTGGGACGTCACGCGGTGGTCGAAGCGATGGTGGGAGACACGGCCGTCAAAGCGGTCGTCGAAAGTGCCGCGCTTGAACAGGGTGCCGAAGTCCATCTGGCTTTCCGCCCCGACCAGACCCGCCTTTACCGCGACGGGTGGATCACGACGGAGGCAACCCCATGAAAACCGAAAACCAACGCGCGTGGTTCTTTGTCCTGCCGGTGCTGTTGCTGGTCGCATTCAACGCGCTTGTACCGATCATGACGGTGGTCAACTATTCGGTACAAGAGACCTTTGGCAACAATGTATTCTTCTGGCAGGGCCTTGACTGGTTTGAACAAATCCTGCGCTCCGACCGGTTTCATGCGGCTTTGGGCCGCCAGTTCCTGTTCACATTCCTGATCCTGATCATCGAGGTGCCGCTGGGTATCATCGTGGCGCTGTCGATGCCGCGTAAGGGGATGTGGGTGCCTGTGTGCCTTGTCCTGATGGCGCTGCCCATGCTGATCCCGTGGAACGTTGTGGGATCCATGTGGAACATCTTTACCCTGCCGAAGATCGGACTTTTGGGGTATTTCATGAACGATGTGCTGGGGGTGAATTATGACATGACCCAGCAGCCCTTTTCCGCGTGGGTCACCATTGTCGTGATGGATGTCTGGCACTGGACATCGCTTGTCGTGCTGCTGAGCTACGCAGGCCTCGTGTCGATCCCGGACGCCTATTATCAGGCGGCCAAGATCGACGGGGCGAGCCCCTGGAAGGTTTTTCGCTATATCCAGCTGCCCAAGATGAAGACGGTGCTGACCATCGCGATCCTGCTGCGGTTCATGGACAGCTTCAACATCTACACCGAACCCTTCGTTCTGACCGGCGGGGGGCCGGGCAATTCGACGACTCTTCTGTCGATCGATCTTGTGAAGATCGCGCTGGGTCAGTTCGACCTTGGCCCGGCTGCGGCGATGAGCCTGATCTATTTCGCCATCACGCTGCTGGTCTCATGGCTGTTCTACACACTGATGACAAAGGATGACGCGAAATGAAGAAACGCTCTCTCATCCCGATCCTTTATATCGCGTTTCTGATGTTGCCGATCTACTGGCTGGTCGCGATGAGCTTCAAGACCACGCAGGAAATCCTTGGCGGGTTCAGCCTCTTTCCGCAGACGTTCACGCTGGAAAATTACCGTGTCATCTTTACTGATCCGACGTGGTACTGGGGCTATATCAATTCGATTTTCTATGTGTCACTGAACACGGTGATCTCCGTCACGGTGGCGCTTCCAGCGGCCTACGCTTTTTCGCGGTATCGTTTTCTGGGGGACAAGCAGTTGTTCTTCTGGCTTCTGACAAACCGCATGGCGCCTGCGGCTGTCTTCGCGCTGCCGTTTTTCCAACTCTATTCCTCCGTCGGCTTGTTCGACACACACCTCGCAGTGGCGCTTGCGCATTGCCTGTTCAACATCCCGCTGGCGGTCTGGATCCTTGAGGGGTTCATGGGAGGCGTCCCGAAGGAACTGGATGAGACGGCTTATGTCGATGGCTATTCCTTCCCGCGATTCTTCCTGACGATCTTCCTTCCGACTATCAAGGCAGGCGTAGGCGTGGCGGCATTCTTCTGCTTCATGTTCTCTTGGGTGGAACTGCTGCTGGCCAAGACCCTGACAGCGGTGGAGGCGAAACCCATCGCCGCCACTATGACCAAAACCGCGTCTTCGGCAGGTTATGAGCTTGGTTTGCTGGCGGCCGCCGGGACCCTGACGATCATTCCCGGTGCTATCGTGATCTACTTTGTCCGAAACTACATCGCCAAGGGCTTTGCCCTGGGGAGGGTATGATGCAACGTGCCATCCTGATCCTTGCTGGCCTGATCGCCAGTCCAGCAGTTGCACAGTGGAGCAATGTCGCCAACAAGGAGGAAGAGGCGGGATTCAGTTGGACAGCGCCGCTTTGGCCATCGTTCTGGATGGCGTGGACGCCAGCCACCTTCGCCCTGTTCTGTGGCATCTTCGGGGCCATTGCGGTTATCGGTCTGCTGGAAGGGTTCAAGTACCGCGATGGCGTAGAACGCAAGGGCATCCTTGGCCTGACCACAACCCTGGGGGACCGCTTGTTCATTACGCTGCTTGGAACGGCCTACATCTTTCTTGGGTGGCTGGCGGTTGTGGGCCAGCCGCTTTGGTGGCCTTTGGCGATCAGCATCGGGTGGGGTGTCTTCTGTTTCAGGAAAGTTTGAGAAACTGCTTTGGAAACGCACGAACATGGGATTTACTGCCCGCTGTAACGAGTGAGCGACTGCCCGGGATGGGACAAGAATGAAAAAGAAGAAAAGTGAATTGCTGACAGAGGTGGAGCTTGAGTTCATGAATGAACTCTGGGCTTTGGGGGAGGGGACCGTGCGCGACGTGCTGCAGCAACTGCCCGACGATCGGAACCTTGCCTATACCTCCGGGGCAACCATCCTGCGCATCTTGGAACAAAAGGGTTTTGTCACCAGCCGGAAAGACGGCAAGAGCCATGTCTTTATTCCGGCGCTGGCCAAAGACGCCTACCAGATACGCTCACTCAATGATCTGTCGATGAAGCTGTTTGACGGCACACCTGCATCATTGGTGGCGCGCCTTGTCAACGACGATGCATTGACAGAGGAATCCCTGGGGCAAATCCGAGCACTTGTTGATCGGAGGTTGAAAAATGATAGCGGGTGAAGCACTGCTAGACGTGTTCATCGACGCCAATATCCTGTTTTTGCTGGGCTATGCCTTCTGGCTTGCTGTTCGTGCGGGGATGAATGGCTTTGGGCTGCGTTATGCCTATGGCACGCAACTACGACTTCTGAATGCGGTCTTTGCGGCCATCGTTTGCGCGCCTTTCATTGCGCTTGGGTACGACACGCTCCAGCAATCCGGCATGGCCCAGAACGTCAACGTCAACCTGTCGGACATGGTCGTGTCCTACTATCTGAACGGCGGTTTCGAAATGAAATCGTCCAGTTTCGAGGGGCTGGTTCTGGCGCGCGATACCTTCATGCTGAACGTGCTGCACGGCGACGGGATCGCCGCGCGGACGGTGATCGCGTTTTTCCTTGTGGGGTTGGTGATCGGGCTGGTGCGGTTGACCTATTCGGTATTCTGCCTGTGTCGCATCGTGGTCAGCGGTTATGCCTGGCGCAGCGTCGGGCGTATTCGTATCCGCGTCTCCGACCGGACCCTCGTTCCCTTCTCGACGCGCGGCTGGCGCAACTATTACGTCGTGATCCCATCGCAGATGTTGAGCAAGGAACAGGAACTGAAAGTCGCGCTTGCGCATGAATTTCAACACATTCGACAGGGCGATCTTGAATGGGAAGTCGTGCTGGAAGCGCTCAAGCCGTTCTTCTTTCTCAACCCCGCTTACCGTCTTTGGAAGCGGCAAGTCGAACACCTGCGCGAGCTGAATTGCGACAGCGAAGTCCTGTCTCAGGGGCGTATCAACATAAGCACCTATTGCGACAGTCTGCTGTCGGTGTGCCAAAGAACCCTCCGCAAGGATCGTGCCATGGTGCTGGCGGTTCCGAAGGTTACCTTGGTAACAGCGGATCGATCATCGCTGTTCGGGGGCAACGGCGGGTTTTTGAAACACCGTATCCAATCCATCCTGGACGCGCGCCGCCCCGCACATCAGCGGCTTGTCTTCATGGCGATGGCCGTGCCGTTGCTTGCCGCGGTGACGATCACCACAATCGCGATCCAGCGCCCCGGGGACTGGAGCCAGGACAGGCTGATGTTGTCCACGGTTGTCAATCTTGACCGACTTGACGAGATCAACCGCCTCTCGACCTTCGGGCGGCTCAGGAACTGAGCCGCCCTGCCTTGCCGAATTGCCAGGTGACGCGTGATGCAGGCGCGAGAATAGCGTTTCCTCAGACAGCGCGTTCAATCGTGAAGTCCTGGGATGACAACATCTGCAAGCGCCTTTTCCAGGCTGGCGACCAGATCTTCTGTGTCGATGTCGGTATTGATCTGAAATGCAATCGTCACGTTGGCGTCCGCATAGTGCCGCAGGCTTGATACGTAGCCGGGGACCCACCCGCCATGTCCATAGATTGGTCCGTATGGGCTGCTCGAATAGATGGCAACACCAGCACCGTATTTGATTTCCGGTGTATCGGGAGCGATGCTGATACCATCAAGGAGGTCATCCAGATAGGGTTCCGCCATCGCAGTCCCGCTGAAAAGCGCATGTCCCCATCGCGCCAGATCGCGCGAGGTCGACACCAACCCGCCGCCCGTCCATTCAATCGCGGGATCCCACAGCAACCTCCCCTCGCGGTCCATCGTGCGGGGTGGCATGCCAAAGGCGTTATCCGGGTCGGTGTATCCAACTGCCAGACCTGCCAATGTGCGCTGGTCTGACGGTTCGGTCTCCGAAAGATCCAGCGGTTTCAAGAATCGTTCGTGCAGAGTGTCGTAATAAGGGCGCCCGGTGACCTGCTCAATCATCAACCCCAACAGCAGATATCCGGTATCACTATAGGCCCAGCCTGTTCCGGCTGCGAAAAGTGGATCGGAGTCCTTTGCCAATCCGATCATCTCTTCAGGCGGCGGCGCGTCTTCGCCGGATTGCAGAAGAAGTCTCATCTCTTCTGCAAAGGCTTCGGTGTGAACATGGTCGAGTAGTCCGGCACTGTGATGCAGAATATCCCGGACGGTCATGCTGTCGTGATTGGGCAGGCCAATGAACCAATCATGTTCTCCCAAGTAATGGGATATGGGGGCGTCCAGGTTGATCAGCCCCTCTGCCTCCAGCGAAAGCGACATCGCACCAACAAAGGTTTTTCCGATGCTACCGGCAAGCATACGTGTCTGCGGCGTCATCGGGTGGCGGGCTTCTGCGTCTGCAAGACCAGTGGCAAGGGTTTCGACGGTGCCGTCGGGCAACACGTAAGCGACAGTGGCACCGGGAAAGCCATGCGCGATGCGATACCCGTCCAGCACCTTTTGTACCTCACTTGAAAGGTCAAGTGCGTGGACTGCCGACGACATAAGCAGAACCGTCGCCGAAATGCCGCTCGCCAAGATCCGGGGGATCGCCTTGAACATCACAAAGCTGGGCCTGCAGTTTCCGGGATCACCTTGGCCACGGCATCATGTCTGGTGAACATCTTGGCGCGGTTATACCAGACGACCGCAGCTGCAACGACGACAAGTATCCACGTGTCATAAGGCTGCGCATCGGGCCAGAATGGATTGATTAACTGCCAGTGGAACATCGCAGGCCAGAACAGCCCGCCAGCACCTGCGTTCAGGATTGGCGTCACAAGCACGCCGAGGGTAATGTTGCCAATGAAGAAGGGCCAGAAGTCCCAGCTGCCAAAGACTGTCCCGGATAAATGGAAAGCCGGCAGATGCCAGAGTCCCCAGACCGCACCGATGATCATCCCCGCCCAGAACGGCGCAACATGACGTTGCAAAAGCGGTTGCGCCAACCCGCGCCAGCCAAATTCTTCGACCGGTCCAAGAAAAAGCATCATGGCGAGAACAGCGAACATCGCGCTGGCGCCTTCTGGCGGTAGCGGCGCAAGAACCGGGCCGCCTTTTATCAGTGATCCGCCGACGAAAACCAATGGAACGAGAATGAGAATGAAGGCGATCCAGCCTGCTGAGATACGCCAGAACAGCATCCGTCTGACAAAGGAAATTAGGCCCCTGCGTCCGCCATGGATCAGAACAAGGGTGAAGGCCGCCAGCGCCGGGGACCATGTTGCAAGGAAGAAAATCGGATGCGCCCCGTCGATCTCTCCAAAAAGGCTGACGGCCTGAAGTGGAAACAGGATGTATGCGCCGATCAATCCCCATGTAATCGCAAATGTGATCAGCACAAACCAGACCAGACTGGTTGTTGGCAGGTCGCGGATGGGTACCGTTTGTGTTGATGACAAGGCGCATTTCCCTCGATTGCTGTTTTAACGCATATGAACAGGCTTATGGCGTCTGTGGCGGAGACCGCGATGACATCGATCAATATTGGATGATGAAATCTTTCCGTTGAAAGAATTGGCCCCTTCCGCATTTAAGGGATCTTGTGAGTTCAGAACGGAAAAGTTTTAATTTACGCGCGATAAGCTTATGATGACTTTGTAAGAAATAATGGGCTCAAGCGGGCGAGGGGTATCGTGGTCAAAATCAGGAATATGGAAGATTTCACCGCTGCTCGCTGATCCGTTTTTTGCAGAAATCGCCCGAAGCCTTGAGCAACTTTGTATTGATGTGGGGTACAGGTCGACCTTGTTCAGCGCCCATGGCAGCCCCGAACTCGAAGTCGAAGTGCTGGAGCATCTGGGCTCTCTCAAGCCGACAGGCGTACTGGTGGCGCCGCTTGGGCGGGCGTCAGACCGACGGGCAATTGAGAAATTCTGCAACGACGTCCCCACGCTGAGTTTTTACAGCAGCGTGGAAGAGTTCGGGATCGCTTTTGTAGGATCAGACAATGTGGGGACAGGGGGTAGTCCGCGTTCCTCCAGTACAGGCGCAAATTGTCGATACCGTTGGCGCAGGGGACACCTTCGATGCGGGGTTGCTGCAAAAGGACAGGCTGGCTAGCCTTGGTCCCGACGCCGTGGCGCAGGCGCTGGAATTCGGGGCACGCGTTGCCGCCGTAACGGTCTCTCGCGCCGGGGCCAATCCGCCATGGGCCAATGAGCTGTTGGCCAGAACTGGAAGTGCGATGACGTCGATCAATGAAGCCGAACTTGTTCAGAAGATTAAGGAACGTGCCGCAGGTCAGGATCGGCTGATCGTTGCGATCGCAGGACCGCCCGGGTCGGGCAAGTCGACGATCGCGCAAAGGCTGTCAGAACGGCTTGCGGTCTCGTCGGCAATCGTCCCGATGGACGGATTTCACAAAGACAACGAAGAGCTGCACCAACTGGGTCTTCTTCACAGGAAGGGCGCGCCGGAGACATTTGATGCTGCGGCGTTCGTCGAATTGATCCGTAAGTTGCGAAGCGCAGAGGCGATTGCCTTTCCGACCTTTGACCGGGAAGAGGACAGAACCGTTCCCGACGCCGGACAGGTCAGGAAAGGCACCCGCGTGGTTCTGGTTGAGGGGAATTACCTTTTGCTGGACAGCCCGCCGTGGCGCGACCTTGCTGGCCTGTTTGATTTGAGCATCCTGCTGGATGTGCGGCGGGAAGTGCTGAAATCCCGGCTGATACAACGCTGGCTGGATAATGGCTTGTCATCCGCTGATGCCGAAGCGCGTGCCACGGTGAATGATCTGGCAAACGTCGATCATGTTCTGCAAAACTCCAGCCGCCCTGACGTTTTGCTTCAGGCCTCTGTCGACACGTGACTTGCAGGGATTGTCGCAGAACCGGGTTTAGCTCAAGGATCGCGCACCGCTTCAAGGTGGCGTTGAAAAGAGGGGTCCTGCATCAATTTCCTGCACCGATCGAACCGGCCGGTTGCATAGGCCCAGAAATCTTCGGCTGGGTTTTCATCTGCCAGTTGGATCAGGCCCCATAGCGTCCAAAGCAGGTCGCACATCGCTTTGTATATCACCATTCGACCTGTCTCTGCCGGTGTTGGCGCGCGCCCGAAGTAGGCCGCCATCATCTCTGCATCCTGCCTGTCGGTCATGCCTGCCTCGACGGAAAGGTCTCCCAGATCCCAAAGCGGATCGTTCATGCCGGAGTATTCCCAATCAACGATCCACATCACCTTGCCATCGTCGAGAAAGTTTTCGCACAGTGGGTCGCAGTGACAGGGGGCCAATGGAAGGTCGGCTTTGGCCAACACCTCCTTGACGGGTTTCGCGGCAGCGACCACGTCATGGTAGCCGTCAGGCAATTCCACGTCTTTCGTTGACAGGATTTTCAAATAGTCGTCGATCATCGAGAAGAGCTCGAAACGGAAATCAAAAGTCTCACCGGAATTGTGCAACTTCGACAGCGCCACACCGGCCCGCGCAGGCGATCCTTCGCGGGACGCAAACAACTCCGGGGTCATCGTCTCGATATTCGGGACCGCTTCGGAAATCATCAACCCACTTTCCGCTTCGCCATAGATCACTTCCGGAGAGATACCCGCCCGTGCGGCAGCTTTCGCATTGTGAAGTTCCACCGCCCTGTCGATGTAGGCTTCTGTGCCCTCACCGGGGATGCGCACGATGACGGAACGGCCGACGACATCGACGCGGTGAACAAGATTGGTCAATCCGCCCAGCCGGGTAATCTGGTCTGCGTTCACAATACTCTTGAACGCTGGTGCCTTACGCAAGGCGGCCATGACTTTCTTTGCGTGTTCTGACATCATCCTCTCCCGTTCATGCTTTGAGCTTCTTGTTTTCAGGGTCGTAGACAGGGCCTTCGACCTGTGTAATCGGGTGCCGGTCCCCAAAGACCTCGAGCGTGAACTCGGTCGAATTCCAATGCGCGGCGTCCAGATATCCGCGCAGGATTGTCTTGCCGACCATGTACCCAAACCCCACGGACGTGGCCAAGGAGACAACCGCCTCTCCCATCAGGATCGCCTCGCCCCCCGTTAGCGGGAGGTGGTCATCGCTGATAAAGGTGCATAGTTTGCGCGTCGGACCATCTCTTCTTTGCGCCTCCAATACCTTCCGGCCCTTGAAGTCGCCCTTTGATTTCAGGTGCACTCGAAACCCCAGACCTGCTTCTATCGGTGTATAGTCCGGCGAGACGTCGCCAGACCAATAAACGTACCCCTTTTCCATGCGAAGCCCTTCGATGGCGCGATAGCCGACGTTTGCAATGCCGTGTGGCCGTCCAACCTTCCAAAGCGTGTCATAGACATGCGCTGCGTATTCCGTCGGAATGTGCAGTTCGTACCCCATTTCGCCCACATAGCCGATCCGCGCCGCCAGAACGGGGGCCGCGCCGATGATGATCTCGCGTGCAGATGAAAACGGGATCGCGGCGTTTGATACGTCGCTTTCGGATGCTGCCTTTAGCACGGTGCGGGACAGGGGGCCGACAAGGTTCAGCACCGCATATCCGCTGGTTACATCAACCACATGAACGTCGTCCGGCAGGTTGCGCGCCAGCCAGTCACTGTCGTGCACACCGAATCCCGATCCGGTAATCATTCGGAAATGGTCCGGACCCAGCCGGATGAAGGTCACATCAGCCTCGATCCCTCCGGCATCGTTGCACATCTGGGTGTAGATGATCGCGCCTTTGGGTTTGTCCATGTTGGAGACACACAGCCGTTGCAGCGCCGACAGGGTGCCAGCGCCCAGAATATCAAACTTGGCAAAGCTGGTCTGGTCGATCAGGGCGGCTCGTTCCCGCACGGCTTTGTGTTCCCCGGCGGCATATCGCTTCCATCCCGGATCAAGGAAATCAAGCTGGTCGACCGGTGCTATCCCATCGGGGGCAAACCACAGCGGGCGTTCCCAACCGTTCTTGGAGCCAAAGACCGCGCCCGCCGCTTTCAGTCGGTCATAAAGGGGAGACAGGCGCAATTGACGAATGGTTTCATGTTCCTGACCGGGATACCGCATCTTGTAGTGATGTGCGTAATGTTCGACGGCGCGTGGGTACATGAAGGCGCGGGTGCCGTGATGCGGGCCGAAACGCCGCACATCAAGCGGCCAGAGATCAAGCGAAGGGGCACCGTCAACCACCCATTCCGCGATCATCTCACCCGCGCCGCCCCCGGCTGCGATGCCATAAAGAAACCCGGTTGCCAGCATCAGATTATCGAAACCCGGCTGCCAACCCATCACGAAGTCCCCATCCGCGGAGTAGGGGATTGGCCCGTTTATCACCTGCCGGATGCCGACATCATTCAGGATCGGTGTGACCTGCCCGGCACGTTCTGCAAGGGGCAGGAAACGATCAAGGTTTTCCGGCAGCAGTTGCCGTACGAATTGCCCCGCTATCGCGGGATCACCAAACGGTACCGTATTGTCTTCGTAACCCCCGACAACAAGCCGCCCTCCAACGTCCGGCTTGTAATAAACCAACCGTTCCGGGTCTCGCAGCGTGGGGTAGTGGCCGATCTCCTCTCCTGTGCTCTCGGTGACGATGTACTGATGCTCGACCGCGCAGGCAGGCACGCGTATGCCCAGCTTCGCGCCCAACTCGCGGCTCCACATGCCCGTAGCGAGGATGACGGTGCCAGCCTCCCATGTGCCTTTGGACGTGATGACTGACCTGACGCGACCGTCGGTCACTTTGAAGTCTGTGACCTCGACATGCTGCCGAATGTCGGCCCCTTGCCTGCGCGCGGCACCTGCGATGGCCTGACAAAGGGAGGCAGGATCGACATGGCCATCCGATGGAATGAACGCGGCGCCTTCCAGACCGGTGGTATCGATCAGGGGAAACAACGCTTTGGCTTCCGCAGGAGAGATGATCTGCATTTCAAGATCGAAACTGCGTGCCATCGTCGCAAGCCGCTTGGCTTCCAGCAAACGATCGCGGGTTGCCGCCAATCGCAAGGATCCGGTTTTCTTCCAGTCGAATTGCAACCCATCTTCGTTCTGAAGACGGTCATACATCGCGACGGATTTCTGCAGCATCCGTGTGGTGTTTCGCGAAGACCGCAGCTGCCCCACCAATCCGGCGGCATGCCACGTGGCCCCCTCCGTCAGCCCGGCACGTTCCAGCAGGACGACGTCCTTTTCGCCCCTGTGTGTCAGATGATAGGCAATGGAGCATCCAATGATGCCGCCGCCGATAATCAGATGCTTTGCGGAATGTTTTTCCATGGCTTCAAGCCTTCACACGCTCCATTTCGGGATCGTAAAGGGGTGCTAGCGTCACCTGTGCCGGGACACGCTCGGTCGCGACTTCCAGCTCATATTGACCGCTCAGCACATAATCCCGGTCTATCCAGTCATCCGACCGCACGTATCCAAGACCAATCGACTGCCCCAGTGTGTGGCCGTATCCCCCCGAGCTGAGCCAGCCGCAGCGTTCGCCGTTGCGATAGATCGTCTCCCGTCCCGACAGGACCGCTGCCGCATCGGTGGTGAAGGTCGCAAGGATCTTCTTCAGCCCCTGTTGTCGTTGCGCCGCGACAGCCTCGCGACCCTTGAAGGGAATATTTGACCTGAGCTTGACCGCCCAGCCGAGCCCCGCCTCATCCGGGGTGTGATCGGGGCCGATATCGGACGCCCATGCGCGATACCCTTTCTCAAGCCGAAGCGTCTCAATCGCGCGATAGCCGCCATTGCGCATCCCATGTGCGGCTCCGGCCTTGTGCAGTGCGGTGTAGACGGAAACCGCATATTCAGACGGCAGGTGCAGTTCCCAGCCCAGTTCCCCGATATAGGTGATCCGAAGCGCCAGAACGGGGCAGCCCGCGATGCCGATCTGTTTGGCGGTGGCAAAGGGATGTTCGGCATTGCTGACATCATCGGTCGTGACAGCCGCCAGTATATCCCGCGCCTTTGGGCCGAACAGTGACAGAACTGCATTGGAGGATGTCACGTCGACAAGCTGCGCGTTCATGCCGTCAGGGATGTTGCGGCTGATCCAGTCGAAATCATGGGTGGCATAGCCTGTGCCCGTGACGATGTAGTATTCGTCGAATCCTGTCCGCACGCAGGTCAGATCACACTCGATCCCGCCCCGATCGTTGAGCATCTGGGTGTAGATAATGGCACCCACCGGTCTGTCGACGCGATTGGCCGCGATCCATTGCAGCGCGGCTTCGGCGTCTGGTCCCTTGAGGGTGTACTTGGCAAAGGAGGTCTGATCGAACAGCACAGCGCTTTCACGCGCCGCCTTGTGTTCACGCCCGACCGGGCCGTGCCAATTCGGGCGCTCGAAGGTGTAGATATCGCACGGTTCCTCGTCCGCTTCGGCAAACCAGTTTGGACGCTCCCAACCCAGCTTTTCACCGAAGACGGCGCCGGACGTCTTCAGCGTGTCATAAAGTGGCGAGCGCCGACAGGGCCGACCGCTTTGATGTTCCTCGGACGGCCATGCCATCGTGTAGTGTTTGCCGTATGCCTCAAGCGTCCGGGCGCGGACCCATTCCGTATCCGTGTGAGGACGACCAAAGCGGCGAATATCCACGGCCCACAGATCATAGGGCGGTTCGCCATTCGCAACCCATTCTGCCAAGGCCATTCCGGCACCGCCCCCAGATGCGATGCCGAAGGCGTTGAACCCCGCGCCGATGAAGACGTTGCGTATCTCGGGGGCTTCGCCGAGGATGAAGTTACCGTCCGGTGTAAAACTTTCGGGTCCGTTGATCAGTTGTTTGACGCCGACCGTTTCCAGTTTCGGTACGCGGGGCAGGGCCAGTTCAATCAGCTGTTCAAAGTGATCGAAGTTGGATTCCAGAAGCTGGAAGTCGAAGGGGTCGGGAATACCGTTCTTCGCCCATGGGATGCCGTTGGGTTCATAGCCGCCCATGATCAATCCGCCAACTTCCTCCTTGTAGTAGGTCAATCTGTCCGGGTCGCGCAGGGTTGGCAGATCCGATGGCACATCGAACGGTTCCGTCAGCATGTATTGATGTTCCACCGATACCAGCGGCACCGTAACGCCGATGGTCTTGGCCAACTCGCGGGTCCATTGCCCGCAACACAGGACCAGTTTTTCGCAAGCCACATCACCCTGCGGGGTGCGCACGCCGGTGATCTGGCCCCGATCTGTCAGGATTTCCGTCACCGGGGTTTGTTCAAGCAGTTTTGCGCCGTTGGCACGCGCTCCTCTCGCCAGAGCCTGGGTTATGTCTGAGGGGCTTGCCTGTCCATCCGTGGGCAGAAACGCCGCCCCAACCACATCGCCGATGTCCATCAGTGGCCACAGATCCTGTGCCTCTTGCGGCGTGAGAAGCTGCATATCAAGGCCGAACGAATGTGCCGTCGTTGCCTGCCGCTTTACCTCCGTCCAGCGTTCCTGATTACAGGCCAACCGCAGGCCGCCGTTCATCTTCCACCCCGTCGCCAGTCCTGTTTCCGCTTCCAGTCTGTCGTAAAGATCAATGGAATATCCCAGAAGCTGCGTGATGTTCGCATTTGAACGCAACTGCCCGACGAGCCCCGCTGCGTGCCAGGTGGAGCCGGACGTCAGCGCGGCTTTCTCCAGCAGCAGGACCTCCTGGCCCATTTGCGCCAGGTGATAAGCGGTTGAGCAGCCAATGATGCCGCCACCGACGATGATCGTTTTTGACGAAGCAGGAAGCGTCATGTCAGGTCCTTACGCATTGCGAAAATCTTGCAGGGCGGCAGTCAGCCGATCCATGTTCTCAGCCGTGTAGGCGGCGTAGTCAAAATCAAGATCGGAGTGGATTTCAGAGGTCATTGACCACAGCGTTTCCCGCATCAGTGATGCGCATTTCATCGCTTGATACGGCCGCCAGTGTTGATCGGCGGGCGTCCCGAAATACTGTTCCAGCGCAGTGCGCTCCTGATCTTCTGACAGGCCGTTGTTACCTGCCATGCCGGCCAGATCGAACAATGGCGTATTGAAGCCGCCATATTCCCAGTCGATCAGCCAAAGCCTTGATCCATCATCAAGGATGTTCGCCGCGAGCATGTCATTATGTCCGATTGCCATGGTGACCGGGCCTGTTGCGGCTTCCAACGCTTCGAGGTCTGACAGGATCGCGGGCAGATGCCGCGCGTGGGTCGATCCGTCAGCCCGCAACCGGGTGATATAGGTGCGGTTTACCTGAAACGGCCAGAACGCAAGCACCGGCGACATCAGATGCGCCGCAAGGCTTGTATGGGCGGTCCTGATCAGGTCAATGACACGCGAAAGATTGCCGGGATGTCGCACATCGCTTTCTGTGAAGGTGTCGGCCTCAATGAATTCCAGAACAAGGATGCCGGGTTCATGGTGATGAACGGCAGGGGAAATGCCTGCCGCTTCGGCTGCACGGCTCAGGGCCAGTTCATTCCAGCGCAGCACACCATGTTCAGGGATATCTGCACCAAGGCGCACCACGTACTGGCTGTCGCCATCCGTGACCTTCAGGTTGACGTTGGTGATCCCGCCGCCCAATTGAATGATGTCGGTCGGGTTTGCGAAACAGGACAGTTGCGCTGCCTTGGAAGTGGCGGACTGGCTCATAATCCCAACCTGTGCTTTTTGCGTTCGGCCAATGCGTTGACGATCCGGTCGGCGACAATGGCGATAAAGGCAACGGACAGACCTGCGACGATACCCTGCCCGGCATTTGCCTTTGTCAGCGCGATATAGACTTCCTGCCCCAGATCGCGCGTCCCGACGAGCGCGGTGATCACCAGCATCGACAGGGCAAGCATGATCGTCTGGTTGAGCCCCAGCAAAAGCTGCGGCGTCGCAAGCGGGAGTTTCACCCGCCACAGCAACTGGCGCGGCGTGCAGCCGATCATGCGCGCGGCTTCGATCAATTGTTCGGGGACTTCGCGGACCCCGTGGGCGGCATACCGGACCGCCGGGGCAAGTGCATAAAGAATGACGGCGACCATCGCACTGAAATCGCCCACGCGGAAAAGCATGACAACAGGGATCAGGTACACGAAAGAGGGTAAGGTCTGCAGGGTGTCCATCAATCCCAGGATGATGCGGCCCGCCTTGGGGCGTTCCGCCGCCCAGATGCCAAGGGGTATGCCGATCAGCACGGCGATAAAGACCGACACGCCGCACAGATAAATGGTCACCATCGCCTTGGACCAAAGGCCCGATGCCGCGATGAAACCCATCATCAGTGCCGCCGCCACACCCAGTTTCCAACCGGCCACGCGACCCGCAATCAGTCCAATCGCGATGATGCCCCAAGCCCAGGGTATGCCTGCGAAGAACTTCTTGACGGGCAGCAGCAGCCCCTTCAGCACAACGGTCTTGAGCGCTTCGAAAGTATCGAAGAAGTGGATGTTGATCCATTCCATCGCGCTGGACCAGAATTGCCCTGTCGTGATCTTCAAGGCATCCGGATAGGTCTGGACGGCTGGTGCAAACTGTCCGAGGATCAAGGTGCCGATGATGAGGGCAAGCCCTGTGGTCAGCCAAGGGTGGCGCTGGATCAAGCTGCCGTTCCGGATGGTTCTGATCCGTCTTTCGGAGAATGCCTGCGATGCCCGGTCAAGTGCAATGGCCATCACCACGATGGCAAGGCCCGCTTCGATACCGCCACCGATATCGAGCCTGCGCAGGCTGGCCAGCACGTCAAAACCCAACCCCCCGGCGCCGATCATCGAGGCGATGATAACCATGTTCAGTGTCAGCATGATGACCTGATTGACACCCACCATCAGCGTAGGAGTCGCGGCAGGGACCAACACTTTCCACGTCATCTGCCGGGGCTTGCACCCGCTCATCCGGCCCGCCTCGATCAATTCTTCAGGCACGCTTTGCAGGGCTACGACCGTGACCCGCACCATGGGCGGCATGGCGTATATGACCGTTGCCACCAGGGCCGATACAGGACCGAAGCCGAACAGGATCAGAATGGGCACAAGATAGGCAAAAACCGGAACGGTCTGCATCAGATCAAGGATTGGCCGCAGCGCCTTTTCGACCCAAGCGACCTTGTAGGCGAGAATACCCAAAGCCAAGCCACCAATCGCCCCAATCGGCACAGCCACCAGAACCGACGCGAGGGTGATCATCGCGCTTTCCCATTGGCCGAACATGGCGAGGTATAGAAAACACGCCCCCACCAGAACGGCCAAAGCCCTGTCGCGGGCATAGCGCGCAACCAGCACGGCGATGGCGATCACAGCGATCCAGCTGAGCGACGGCGCGATTTGCACAGCCTCATCACCCAGACCCGACTGAAAGCCCTCGATCAGCAGATTGCGCAGGAATTGATAGGGGACCTCGATCAGGAAGGCGATGGCACGGGTGAGGTCGCGAAACGAGAACAGCCAGAAATTGGCCGAGTTCACCAGCCAGTCCAGAAAGCTGCTGATCCAGGCATCGACGTTTAATTGGTATTGCTTTGGGAACCGGATGATCCATCGGGCATCCAGTGCCTTGTAAAGCTGAAACGAGTACTGCGAAAGAACCCACGTCACGGCGAACAGCCCGCCCCAGAACAATCGCCCAGTGGTAAGGTGTTTTGCTAACCCCGTCATCAGTCCCGCCCGACCAGCACGTCGATCACGGCTGCTGATGTAATCTGCCCGATGACGTGTCCGTCCTTCATGACCTTCAAGGGCGCGTCGGCTGCTTCGACCGCGTCTGCAATCGCTTCGATCGTCGCGTTGTGGGACACCTCGCCGGCAAAAGAGGGGCTGTTGGCAGGCTCCATCCGGCTTTCGGCACGAATGACCTTGGCCCGTGCAACATGTCGCGTGAACTCCGCGACGTAATCGGTAGAAGGGTTGAGAACCAGTTCTTCCGGTGTGGCAATCTGTTCGATCTTGCCGTCCTTCATCACCGCGATACGATCCGCCAAGCGGATCGCTTCGTCAAAGTCGTGGGTGATGAAGACGATGGTCTTTTTCAGCATGTTCTGCAGGCGCATGAACTCGTCCTGCATCTCGCGCCGGATCAGCGGGTCGAGCGCTGAAAACGGCTCATCAAGGAACCACAGGTCAGGTTCAACGGCGAGGCTGCGCGCGATGCCGACGCGCTGCTGCTGGCCGCCCGAAAGCTCCCGCGGGTAGTAGGCTTCGCGCCCTTTGAGCCCCACAAGTTCAATCACCTCGCGGGCACGCGCCAGCCGCGTGTCCTTGCCTACGCCCTGTATCTCAAGCGGAAAGGCGGCATTTTCGAGGACCGTCAGATGTGGCATCAACGCGAATTGCTGAAACACCATGCCCATCTTCTTGCGCCTGATCTCGATCAACTCGGCATCGGACGCGGCAAGCAGGTTCTGGCCGTCGAATTCGATCTCCCCCGCTGTGGGTTCGACCAGCCGGGACAGGCACCGCACCAATGTGGATTTACCCGACCCGGAAAGACCCATGATCACGAAAATCTCACCTTGGTGGATCTGTACGTTCACGTCCTGAACCGCACCGATGACCCCGGCGTTTTTCAACGTTGCGGCGTCCGGGTGTCGGCCTGATGCCAACAGGTCCTCTGCGCCAGCGCCATACAGTTTCCAGACGTGTCGGCAATCAAGAATGACAGGTTTATGCATTCAGACCTCAGGCGCAGCATCTTGAGCCGCTCGCAAAAAGCAGCTTGGCAAGGACACTATAGTACAGAAACAGGGTAGATGATGGCCGCCAAAGACCGCGGCCATCTTTTTGTGGCAGCCTTATTTGGCGATCCAGGATTGCCAGACGCCCTTGTTGGCATCCATCCAGGCCGCTACCACGCCATCCACGGTTTTGCCGTTCAAATCGACATCTGCCACCATCGCGCCCATGTCTTCGTTCGATATGCTGAAATTCTCGATCGTTTTGGCAGCGTTCGGCCATTTGTCGGCAAGGCCCGCCCAGCCTGCTTTCCAGATCGGCCCTGTCGGTTTCCCGCAGTCGTAGGCGGCGTTCGGATTCAAGCCGACAGAGGGGTCATTGTAACATTCGGACGAATAGGGCGGAAATTCGACGAATTTGCCATCGTACTTGGCCGGTGCCCAATGAGGCGCATAGACCCAGAGCACGATTGAATCCTGGCGTTGATAGGCCGCTTCAAGCTCTGCAAAAAGTGCTGCATCCGTTCCGGCATGCACCACTTCAAAATCCATGCCCAGGGCCTCGACACGCTCATCATCAAAACCGCCCCAGGTGACCGGACCACCAAGGTAGCGTCCAAGAGGTGCCGTTTCTGCCGTGGCGAATTCGGATGCGCAATCATTCAGCGCTTCCCAGTTCGGCAATCCCGGGCAACGCTCCTCCATATAGGCGGGATACCACCATTCTTCGATTGCGTTCATACCCGTTTCGCCGAAGTTGACCACGTTGCCGGTCCCCACCGCTTCATCAAGCGCTTCGCGACCGGTGGTCTCCCAGATCTCCATGGCCAGATGCAAATCGCCGGTCTTTAGGCCCGCAAATTGCGCGATGTAGTCGGCTTGCACGTATTCGACGTTGTTACCTGCTGCCTTGAGCACTTCACCCATCAGGGTCGTCGTAATCAATTGACCGGACCAGTCATGCAGGGTCAGCTTTAGCGGATCGCTCGAATCCTCGGCGAAGGCCGGTGCCGCAACAAGAATTGCAGCGCTCAAAAGTGGCAGGCATTTCATCTGTTTAACTCCCCAGAATGCGTCGGTGCGCTGCGCCAGGTCGGCGTCTTTGGCACCGTTCAGATAGGTTAATTCAACAATTATTGAACTCAATATCAACAAAAATCGACATAAATGGTCGAAATGTGTAGCCTTTCATCGTACTCTGCCTAGGTTTGGTGGGCGGAAAACTTCGATACAGGGCCACCCAAATGGATCTGAAACAGCGACTTGAACTGGCACAAATGATCGTGACCTCCGCATCCGGCGTTGTCATGAGCCATTTTCGCAAGCCGATTGATGTCATGACCAAGCCTGACGAAAGCCCGGTCACCATTGCGGATCAGGCAACCGAACGTGCGATCCGACTTGCGCTTGAAAAACATCACCCCGGAGAGGCCATCTGTGGGGAGGAGTTCGGCCAGACCGGTGACGCCCGAGACATGTGGATCGTGGACCCGATCGATGGGACCCGGTCCTTCCTCACAGGGCTGCCCTTGTTCGGAATGCTGCTTGGCTATGTCCGTGACGGTGCCGCGCAGCTTGGCGTCATCAATATGCCGGCCCTGCAAGAGCGTTACGCAGGTGGGCACGGCCTTGGTGCGACCTTGAACGGGACGCCAATTGCAACCAGCGGGTGCGCACGCCTCGCGGACGCGCGGTTGTTCATCAACGAAGGGGACAAGCTGGCGGCGCAAGAGCCGGAAGTGTTCAGTCGATTGATTGTCGCTGGATCCCTACGGCGCTTGTCCGCGGATTGCTATCCCCATGCGCTTGTGGCAAGCGGCCATGCTGATGCCGTGGTGGATTTTGATCTTCAGCCTTATGACTATCTTCCGGTCAGTGCGGTTGTGGAGGCAGCGGGGGGACGGATGACGGACTGGCAAGGGAAACTTTTGACGATCAACTCGGGCGGCCGAACACTTACCGCTGCAACGCCTGAGCTGCTTGCGGAACTGGTCGCATTGGTGAACTGAAAATGAGTGCGAACTTGCCCCATCAGATGAGACATGGAGATGCCCGTGAACAGGTCTAAGACACCCAGCGGCATGTCCAAGTACACCGATGAAATCGTGCGGACCGTTGACATGATGGGGACGGTGTCGGTGCAGGAACTGTCACAAATCCTTGGTGTGTCGGACCAGACCATCCGACGGGTGACGCGTCCATTGGCAGAACGGGGCGTATTAAGCAAGGTTCACGGCGCACTGGTATCGACCAAATCGGCGCTTGACCCACCCTTCCTGTCGCGCATGTCGCTTAATCGCGCGGCCAAGATGGCAATCGCAAACGAGGTCGCCGCGGTCATTCAGGATGGGGACAGCGTTGCGATTGATACCGGATCAACCTCTGCCTTCATCGCTCAGGCGCTGAGGCAAAGAAGAGATCTGATTATCGTGACCAATTCCGCCTACGTGGCCAGCACCCTTGCGATGATACCGGGCAACAACGTTTCAATGGCCGGGACACAGTTGCGGGATCACGATGGAGCGTCATTTGATCGCTCCGCTTTTCAGGTCGTTGAACGTGCGCAGGTGGATTATTGCGTGCTCTCGGCTTCGATGATCCATGCCACCAAAGGGTTTCTTGTGCACGAGCAGTGTGAAGTCGATATGGCGACGGCCATGATGAACAGTGCGGCGCGGTCGATCATGGCGGTGGATGCAACGAAATTTCAGCCTCAAGATAGGAAGCCGGCGCTCAGGCAGCCGCAGCTTGTTGAAGGAGACATCCTAGTGACCGATGCCAGCCCTCCGAACGCTTTCCATGGTGTCCTGGAAGGGTTGGAAATCAGGGTTGCTGGGTAGGGGTGCCGTGCGGCGCTGCTGCATGATGGGCTTCGTTTGGTGTTCGATCAGCCCGGCAAGACGGCTTCTGCCTCGATCTCAACCCGGTATCCTCCGATCAATCCGGCAACAACGACCAGCGTGTTCGCAGGTTTGATCTGGCCAAAGATGCGACCATGGGCTTTTGAGACAGCTTCGACATCCGCTTCATGCACGATGTAGATCCGGGTGCGGATCACGTCGTTCGCCGTGCCTCCCAAAGCAGCAAGGGCTGCGAGGATCTTGTCGATGATAAACGTCGTCTGCGCGCCCGCGTCTTCCCTTGCGACAATGCGGTCTGCCCCTGCCGTGGCCGTGGTTCCAGATATCAGAATGCGATCGCCCACTCGTTGTGCACGGGCATACCCTGCGATGTCTTCCCATTTCGATCCGCTCAGGACCTGTCGCCCGCCTTCGCGGTGTGGTGTGATCGTAGCGGTATGGAGCATTGGCATCGTCTGCAGGTGATGTGTCAGGTCACCCGATGCAGTCAGGAAGGGCGGTTGGCGGTATTCATCACCGCAATCGCCCGGCACCTCTGTCGTGTGATCAAAAGCTTCTGCCAATCGGGCCTGATCCTCAGCATCCAGCGCAAAGGAAAAAAGCCGCAGGTTGTCATCGGCGTGCACACGTTCCCCCAGACGCGCGCCGACAATGACGCCTGCGACTGCAGGGTGATCCAGCACCCAGCGGGTCGCGACATTCGGGATCGACACCCCATGTTTCTGCGCAATCACGTCGGCGGCGGAAAGGATGCCCTGAAACGCGGACCAGCCGCCCGTGACGTCGATGAACCGCTTGTATTTCATCTTGGACCAATCGGTGATGTCCCGTGGCTCCGGCTGATCCAGCCAGCGTTCGGACAGAAAGCCACCGCACAGGGTTCCGTAGGCTAGCAATCTAAGGTTGGTGCGACCACACAGGGAAGACAATGCCGTTGCGGCGCGGCGATCCACCAGCGAAAATGACACCTGATTGGTCAAAAGAGGCACACCATCCGACAAGGCGACTTGAACGTGTGCTGCATCGAAATTGGTCACGCCAATCTCTGCGATCAGCCCCTCGTCTCGCAGTTGGGCCAGTTCGTGCAGCGCATCAAGCCACGCGGGATGCTCAAAGCTCCACCAGTGGAATTGCAGCAGGTCAACGCAATCCACACCAAGCCGCGTCAGCCGGTCCTCGACCCCGGCGCGCAAGATGTCGGCTGTCATCGGGCCAGGTGCCGGGCACCATTTCGTAAAGGCAAGCGGCCGACTTGCCCCGCCCCGCGCGATGAGCTGCCCAGCGATCAATTCGGCACTGCCATAGTGATCCGCCATGTCGAACGTGTCGAAGCCGCGCTTTGCGTAGGCATCAAGCCAGTCCGCACCGGTCGCAGGATCAATGACGTCGCCGTATTTCTCGATATCGGCAACCTGCCACAAACCGGTCAGCACGCGGGATATGTTCAGGCTGCTGGAAAGCTGGAGGCGATCTGGCCGCTGCGGATCGGTCATGGTGGTCCCCATCAAATCTGGCCGCGGACGAATGACACTTGAGCGTTGAGCCATATCCGATAACCTGACCAAATAAGACCATACGCTGGTGTCAGTCCAGCGGAAAGGACGTTGATGGAAGACAGCAATCAGGCCGGCGGGTTCTGGCTCCATGATCTGAAAGTGGAGACGGTCCTGGACGGCCGCACACCGGTCTGCCGTCATATCGAGGGGGAGAGTTTTGTCGTTGAAGGGGAGACGCTGGTGTTTGAACCGGGCACGCGGCTTTCGATGTACGCCTTGGCGGCTCTTCTGCCTCTGTTGCCCGTCAAGCAGCGCCTGACCGATCCCGAAGACTGGGTCAGCACGGATGCCGAAGTGGCCTGTCCTGACCCCCATTGCGGTGGCCGGTTCCGCATCACCCGACTGAAGAAACGCTGGTTTACAAATGCTGCGACCACGGGGCGCCCTGATGCGCGTGGCACGCCCTATTGGCAGGCGGAGGGGAAATGACCGTCGAAAAAGCAACCTTGCGCCCGGATTATGACATTTCGCGGGTGATCAAGGGGGGATGGCAGCTTGCCGGGGACCACGGGCCGGTGGACCGGGCCGAAGCCGTACGAGATATGGAAGCGTTTCTGGACGCCGGGATCACGACCTTCGATTGTGCGGACATCTACGTCGGTGTGGAGGAGATGATTGGAGACTTCATTGGCGATCTGCGCCGCCGCCGGGGGACAACAGTCGCGGAACAGGTGCGGGTTCACACCAAGCTGGTGCCGGATCTGGGATTGCTGGACAATATCCAGCCTGAAGATGTGGAAGCGATTATCGATCGATCGTTGAAACGGCTTCAGATTGATCAATTACATCTGGTTCAGTTTTACTGGTGGGACCTGACGCTGGGCGATCCACTTTCCGGGCTCGACGTGCTCAAGCGGTGTCAGCAGAAGGGCAAGATCGTACATCTGGGCGTGACCAATTGGGACGTTGCGGAAACGCAGCCCTTCCTCAATGCAGGCTTCGATGTTGTTTCCACACAGGTGCAATATTCCATCCTTGATCGCAGGCCCGAGAATGGGCTGACCACCTGGGCCGCCGCGCGCGAACTGCAACTGCTGTGCTACGGCACGCTCGCAGGTGGGTTTCTGACCGAACGCTGGTTGGGCGCGGATGATCCAGGGTTCGCGTTCGAGAACCGCAGTCTGATCAAGTATCGTCTGATCATTGATGAATTTGGCCCGTGGGAGACATTTCAACAGTTGTTGGCTGTGTTGAAAGCGGTGGGCGACAAACACAGTGTTTCGCTGTCATCGGTGGCCACCCGGTGGGTTCTGGATCGTCCGCAGGTCGCTGCCGCGATCGTTGGCGCGCGCTATGCGCGGCACCTGCCGCAAACGCTGGAGGTCTTCAGTTTTGCGCTGGATGCGGACGACCGGGCGCAGATCGAGGCGGTGTTGATCGATGCGCCGGGACCGCAGGGCGCCGTTTTCGCGCTGGAGCGCGACCGCAGTGGGCGGCACGGCCGGATCATGAAATACAACCTAAACACGCGCCCCGATGACAAGGCCTTGGGCGGTGGCTGAACCGATCCTCGTAACCAAGAGCCTTAGCCGCAGTTTCGGACCGCTTAAAGCGGTGGATGGCGTATCGCTGAACATCCGACAGGGTTCAATGACAGGACTGATCGGACCGAACGGTGCGGGCAAATCCACGCTGTTCAACCTTTTGACCGGGGCCCTCAAACCGGACGCCGGGACTGTGCGTCTGGAGGGGGAGGATGTGACCGGCCTCGCTCCCAATCGCCTGTTCGCCCGCGGGTTGGGGCGAACATTTCAGATCCCGCGCCCCTTCGCGCGGATGAGCGTGCTGGAAAATGTCATGCTGGCCCCGATGGGGCAGGTCGGGGAAACCATATCCGGCCCTTTTCTGTTCCGAAACCGGATGAAGACCGAAGAACATCGCATCCGCGCAAAGGCGCTTGAGGTTCTCGATTTCGTCACGCTTGGTGCCTTGGCGGATCACCCCGCAGGTCAGATATCCGGTGGTCAGATGAAACTTCTGGAACTGGCCCGCGTCCTGATGGGGGACCCGGCGGTGATCCTTCTGGACGAACCGGCGGCCGGGGTGAACCCGGTGCTGGCGAAAACACTGATCGGCAAGATCGAGGAACTCAACCGGCAGGGCACGACCTTCGTGATCATCGAACATGATATGGATTTCGTGATGCGGCACTGTGATCCGGTGATTGCGCTGGCTGGGGGCCGCGTCATCTTTGAGGGAACCAGCGAAGACGCCTTGGCTAACCCCGTCTTGCTTGACGCATATCTTGGGGCACCTGGGGATGTCTGAGGCCATTCTGAAAGCCGAAGGCGTCACGGCGGGATATGTACCGGAGTTGCCGATCCTGCATGGCGTCTCACTCACTGTCCGGCCTGCGCAGATAACGTTGATCATCGGGCCAAACGGCGCGGGCAAATCAACGTTCATCAAGGCGATTGCGGGGCTGTTACCGGTCAGCGCGGGACAGATCGTTTTTGACGGGGCTGCCATCACGGGCATTTCCACTGATCAGCTTTCGCGCAGAGGCATTGCCTATGTCCCGCAGGCTGACAACATCTTCCGCAGCCTGACGATCCGTCAAAACCTCGATCTTGCATTGCGGCGCGCAGGTCCTGACGCCGCGGCGCGCCTCGATAATCTGCTGAAACAGTTCCCTGCACTTGCCGACAAGCTGCGCGACAAGGCAGGCACCTTGTCCGGGGGACAGCGTCAGTTTCTTGCAGTCGCCATGGCGCTGGCCACAAAACCCAAGCTGATCCTGATGGATGAGCCGTCGGCCGGACTGTCGCCCAAGGCGGCGCAAGAAGTGCTGGAGCATACCCGCGCCCTGACCGTGCAGGGCGTGTCTATCCTGCTGGTCGAACAGAACGTCCATCAGGCGCTGCAGCTGGCGGATCATTGCTTCATTCTGGCCGAAGGGCGCAACCAGATCGATGGTGCGGCCAAAGATCTGATGAACAACAAGGTCGTCGGCGAGATTTATCTGGGCGCGCGACGGATCGGGGCCGCATGATCCAGAATCTGATCGATGGCGTCTTGACCGGGTCATACTTGTCGCTTGGGGCGATTGGTTTGACGCTGGTTATGCATATCTTGCGGTTTGCGAATTTTTCCCACGCGGAGCTTCTGTCGTTGGGGGCATACGCAGCACTTGTCTGTGACGCGCTGGTCACGGCCTTGGTGCCGGTGTTGGCCGTCAAACTGGCGCCCTTGTCGCTGACTTGGGCACTGATCATAGCGATCTTCATATCGATGCTGCTGACGGGACTGTCGGCCTTGTTGATCGATCGGCTGGTCTTCAAACGAGTGCGCGAAAAAGGGCAGGAGTTGTCGATGGTCTTTGCCAGCTTTGGCATGGCGTTGGTCATTCGCAACGTGATCGGCCTGATCTTTGGCCTCAGTCCCGAGCTTTATTCCCGCGACATTGCTTTTGCCGTGATCCTCAGCAGCGATCCGCTGATCCTTGTCAAACCGGATCAGGTGTTTGTTCTTGTCGCGGCGCTGGTACTGATGGGTGTGCTACATCTGATCCTGTCGCGGACCACATTTGGCTATAGCCTGCGCGCCGTGGCCGAAAATCCATCTCTCGCGCAGATCAACGGCGTCAATCTTCAGCGCACGATCATGGCGGTCTGGCTGATCGGTGGTGGGCTGGCTGCCGTCGCTGGCGTGTTTTATGGCCTGAGCCATCAACTCATTCCGGTGATGGGGCGGGATCTGGTGTTGCCGATCTTTGCGGCCACAATCGTCGGGGGCATCGGCAGCGTATACGGTGCCGTGCTGGGTGGGTTCATCGTCGGGATCGCAGGAAACCTTGCGCTGGTGGTGCTGCCTTCGGGCTACACGCCATCGGTTCCCTTCCTTTTGATACTTGTGGTGTTGATCATCCGACCCCACGGGCTGTTCGGAGAGGCGCGCGCATGATCGGTGTGATCTCCTATCTGGTATTCTTCGCCACAACCGCGTCGATACTGGCCATTGCTGTACTTGGATTGAACCTGCAATGGGGCAATACCGGGCTGTTCAACGGGGGTGTTGTGGCGTTTTTCGGGGCAGGGGCCTATGGCACGCTGATCCTCGGTGGGACGGCGCAGGCGGGCCATCTTGGAGGGTACGGCCTGATCTATCCCCTGGCACTTTTGGGAGGTATGGCGGCGGCGGGATTGATGGCTTGGGTCGTCGGTCTGCTGACGCTCAGGCTCAGGCACGATTATCTCGCTATCGCGACATTCGGCGTGGCAGTCGCATTTGAAAATCTGATGCGCAATGCGGAATGGCTGGCGGGTGGCGCCAAGGGCGTACGCGGGTTCGAACGCCCGCTTCGGGCGGCGCTGGGCGATGGGTTTGTCTACAACCTGTTCTTCTTTGCCTTTGTCCTGATCATCCTGATCGGCACTTACATGTTCCTGGAACGGATGGTGGCCTCTCCCTTCGGTCGTCTTCTGCGCGCCATCCGCGAGGATGAAGAAGCCGCGCAATCCCTTGGCAAGAGTCCTGCGAAGGTAAGGCTGATGGCGTTTGTCACCGGCTCCGTCATTCTGGGGCTTGCCGGTGGGCTTTATGGCACATTCTATGCGTTTGTCAGTCCGCAGGATGTCTTGCCGACCCTCACTTTCCAGATCTGGGCGATGCTGATCGTCGGGGGGGCGGGCAACAACCGCGGCGCGATCTTCGGTGCTTTCCTGATCTGGGGGGCCTGGACGGCTTCCGGGTGGGGGTTGTCACGGTTTGCGCCGGTGGACGCGCAGCTTTACACTGGCTCAGTTCAATTCATACTGATCGGATCGGTTATCGTCGGCATGCTCATGTGGCGGCCCCAAGGGCTTCTGCCGGAGCGGTTGGTCGTATCGCAAAAGGGGACAAACCCCATCCGTTGAATAGGGAGACGTAAGAATGGCTATCACGAAAAAACTGGGGGCTGCATGCGGCCTCGCGCTGGCGATGACGCTTCTGTCGGGTGCGGCACAAGCACAAGACTGCACGACCAAGATCGGCGCCGTGCTTCCGACATCCGTCGACTGGGGCCGCCCCATTGCCGAAACCGCGCAGTTCGCCGTGGATCAGGTGAACGCCGCCGGTGGTGCCGCCGGTTGTCAGATCGAGATGGTTTTGCGCGATACGCAAGTGGACCCCAAGGTCGGGGTCGATGCCGCCAAGGCGCTGGTGGATCTTGAAGGGGTAAGCGTTCTTTTGGGGGCGGTGTCGTCCGGTGTGTCCATGCCGATCCTGACGTCGGTGACGGTGCCAAGTGGCGTGATGCAGATGTCGTGCTGTTCATCCTCCACCGCGTTCACCGGCCTGTCTGAGGAAGGTAAGACCAAAGGTCTGTGGTTCCGCACATTCGCGACAACGGGTGTTCAATCCGCTGTGGGTGCCAAGGTTGCCGCAGACAAGGGGTACAAGTCCGTCGCCGTGCTTTACAAGAATGATGATTGGGGGCAGGACATGGCCCGCCTGATTGCGGCCGATTTCGCTGCTGTCGGGGTGGAGGTCACCGCATCGGTTGCTATCAACGATGGCCAACCCAGCTACCGCGCGGAAGTGACCGAGGCGCTGGGAAGCCAGCCCGAGGCGCTTTACCTCGCACTCTATCCCGCGGAAGGAACAGCGGCGGTGCGCGAGTGGATTTCGCTGGGCGGGACGCAGAACATGATCCTTGCAAATTCGCTTAAGTCAGATGAATTCCGCGATAACGTGGGTATGCAGTATCTGAGCGCAGCACTTGGTACGGATACCGCATCACCGCGGTCGCAGAGTGCGGATGCCTTCCGCGCTGCCTATGTGAAACGCTTCGAATCCGAGCCGAACGGTCCCGGCCTTGCCAACAGCTATGATGCTGCAATGATCGCGCTTCTGGCGATGGAGGCAGCGGGCAAGGGCGCTTCGGGTGCGGATGTGGCGGCGGCGGTCGCGCGCGTCACTGATCCGAACGGCACACCCGTCACCGCCGACACCGCGGGTTTCGCGATGGCAAAGGAGGTCCTTGCCGGGGGCGGCACAGTGATGTTCCAAGGCGCGACAGGTAACGTGCGCTTTGACGCCAACGGCGACGTATCTGCACCGGCTGTCGTCTGGTCCTTCACCGAAAGTGGCACGGCAGAGGTCGAGTACATGTCACTGAACGATGTCGACGCTTTCATCGCCTCCTTGAAGTAAGGCGGCGCACCAAAGGGCCGCACCGCAAAGATGCAGGTGTGATTGCATTCGGTCGTCCGCCAAGCCGCGGGGGGGCTCATCCAATGTCGATCATGCATCACCGGCCATGGCCATTCGGTACGCTGTCCGATGGCCATGGGACATCCCCGCGACATCCGCCTTCCTGTGGACGCGTTTATCGTGCTGCTATTCGGACGCCCTGACAGGTGGTCATGCAGAGGTCGCCGGACCTTTGAGTTCGATGGTGTTCCCGTCGGGGTCGGAAAAGGTCAGCGAGGGGCCAGTACCGCCCGCACCGAAACGGTCACGAGGTGCTGTCGGTTCAACGCCCTTGCCGCGCAGGTGGGCGATCAAGGTGTCCGCGTCAAAGGGTTCGATCTGAAGTGCAACGTGGTCGACGTTGCGGCCCGCGTGCTCCGCCACAGGGGCAGGCAGCAGATCGATCATCGACGCGCCCGCTGACATATGCACGAGGTTCAGCTTTTCATTGTGTCGCACCACCTTGCAACCCAGAATCGTTTCGTAGAATTGAACCGAACGCTCCATATCCGAAACATAGAGCACAACGTGATCGATCAGCTTCACATTGATTGGCATCTTGGGGTCCCTTTTCGCAAAGTACCGTGTATTTGGTTCAGCGGCCTGACGTCAGCCTATTCTGCAAAATCGCTGCCGAGTGCGTCAAACCGGGGGGTGCTAAGACGTTCCTTGATCTCGTCGAACCCGGCCAGCAATTCCGGCGCGGCCCCCGGTGACCCGGTCGTCTTGAGCGACGCGAGGGCCTGCTGCACACCCTTCATGGCTGCAAGGATGGTGGTGACTGGGCAGGAAACGCGCGCCGCGCCCAACTCTGCCAACTCAGCAAAGCTGAAAAGCGGGGTGCGCCCGCCTTCCACCATGTTGATTGACACAGGTGCGCTTATTTCAGCGATGATGCGTTTCACGTCGTCCCGGGTTTCAATCCCGTCGACGAAGATCAGCGTGGCACCTGCGTCGGCATAGGCGTTGCCGCGTCGGATCGCTTCGTCCACACCCAAGGGCTGAAGGGCGTCCGTCCGCGCGTTGATCACGAAATCCTTGTCCTGCCGCGCGTCCGCGGCGGCCCGAAGTTTTCCGATCATTTCTTCCATCGCAATAACCGTCTTACCAACAAAATGCCCGCAGCGTTTGGGCATGATCTGATCTTCGAGATTGATACCTGCGGCACCCGCCGCTTCGAACTCCCGCACCACATGCCACGTGGTTGCGGCATCGCCAAACCCGGTGTCGCCATCGGCCATCAAGGGAATGGACACCGCGTTTGCCATCACGCGTGTGCGGTCCAGCATCTCGCGGAAGCCCAGAATGCCGATATCGGGCAGACCAAGGTGACTTGCCGCCAGCCCAAACCCAGAAGCCTGGACTGCATCAAATCCCGCATCTTCGATCAACATCGCGGAAAGAGCGTCGTAGGCACCGGGCATAACAAGCAATTCGGGCGCTTCGATCAGTGTCTTCAAGCGGGTGGTCTTGCGTGTCTGGGTCATCTGGGCGGCCTCAGGGGGTTGCCGCGCAGCCTGTCTCGTTTAGTGTCAACTGTAAACAGTTTGCGGCAAGGAGACACTTTGCAACCCGACCGTCCATTTGCCCATGCCGACCGCGCGCCATACTCCGCTTGGCCGGATCGGCCGAGGATTGTCTGGCCGAACGGGGCAAAACTGGCGCTTTGGGTGGTGCCGAATGTGGAGCACTATGAATATGCGCCGCGCCCGTCGCCCGTGCGCAATCCGTGGCCGCGCACTCCGCATCCTGACGTTATCGGCTACGGCACACGCGACTACGGCAACCGGGTGGGACTGTGGCGCATGTTTGACCTTTTTGATCGGCTTTCATTGCGTGCGACAGTGTCGCTTTCTGTCGCGAATTGGGTGCATTACCCTGAGATCTTCCGCGCCATGGAAGAACGGCAGTGGTCCGTCCTGTGCCACGGGATGTACAATACCCGCTATCACTGGAACTACTCTGAAGACGACGAACGTGCCGCGATCCGCGCCTGTGTCGACCTTTATGGCGATCTGACGGGGCGACACATCCGCGGCTGGTTCAGTCCGGCGGCATCCTATACCCTGAATACACCCGATCTGATTGCCGAGGCGGGGATCACCTACTACACCGATTGGCACCATGATGATCAGCCGGTGCCCCTGCGCACCAAGACAGGCAATCTGATCACGATCCCCTACACGATGGACCTGAACGATTCGATCCTGCATCGTCAGCAGTTCGAGGCTGCTGATTTCGCGCAGATGATCCGCGACGGGTTTGATGAACTCTACGCTGAGGGCGGTCAGGTGATGTGCATCGCCTTGCACCCCTACATGATGGGGCAGCCGCATCGCATCAAACATTTGGCCGCGGCGCTGGAGTACATTCTTGATCACGACGACGTCTGGGCCGCAACGGGGGAGGAAATCGCGGATCACTATACGGTTCAGTGCCGGGATCATATCGACTGGCATCTGGGTCTTCAGACATGACAACGCCGCGCCGGGGAATGGATCATGATCTTTACCCTTTTTCGGCGATGCCGGATCGGTCACCGCTGCACTGGCCTGATGGCGCGCGACTGGCGGTCTGCGTCCTGATCCATCTTGAATACTATGAATTGGAACCCCCTGAAACGTCGTGGAAAGATCCGCGTTTCACAGGCGAATATGGTTTCTATTTCCCGGAATACCGGCCCTTTACCCAGCGGGAATATGGTAACCGGATTGGCCTGTTTCGCGTCCTGAATGCCTTGCAGGGTCATGATCTGAAACTGACGGTTGCGGCCAATGCCGCGGCACTTGAACGCTATCCAAGGGCCGTGGAAATCCTGCAATCCCATGGTGCGGAATTCGTGGCCCATGGCGAATATCAATCCCGCATGCTGACCTCAGACATGACGAAGACAGAGGAGCGCGCAGTCATTGCGCGTACAACCCGGACATTTGAGCGGATCCTTGGGGTCCGTCCGCGTGGCTGGTTGGGGCCGGACAGCGGCGAAAGCGCGCGTACGCCGCAGCTTTTGGCAGAAGCAGGGTATGATCATTTGCTGGACTGGCCCAATGACGACCAACCTTATCTCTTTCAGACGACGCCACCGATGGTGTCCATCCCCAACCAGATGGAATGGGATGATGTCACGGCCCTGTGGCTGCGGAAGGTGCCAAACCAGCGGTATCCCGATCTTGTCGGCGAAGCAGCTGAAGGGCTTGCCGCCGAAGGCGGGCGCAGTTTTCTGTTGTCCCTGCACCCGTGGGTCATCGGTCAACCGCATCGCGTGAAATACCTGCGCGCCGCGTTGGGTCGGCTTGCAGCGGTAGACGGCGTTTGGAGGGCTACGGCAGGTGAGATTGCCAGCCATTGTTGTCGGTTCTGGGGCGCTGGCTGATGGTACTTGGTGATCTGGCGAAAGTGGTGCGTTCCAAGAATGCGGGCCCGACCATGTTGACCATTGATGTGATCTTTGGCGATGAAGCGGCCTTTGTGCGCGGCCATGCGGCATTGACGCCGGATGCGATTGCCATGCGCTACGGTCGGCCAGCAGACGATTTCGATGTCATCGCCGTGCCCGCCGCCCGCGCTGTCAAGATTGTGTTTGCACGGGCCATCACAGCCGGCGGACCAGGTGACCGCGATGGGTTTGGCGCACAACAGCACGCCCCGATGTTGGGTCTGGAGGTATGAGCGCTTACGCCCGCCTTGCCGCGCGCCTGCGTGGTGGAGACAAACCCTTGCGCATCCTGTCGGCGTCAGGGCAGCTGGGGCTTGGCATTCCGCAGAGGGCATTCGAAGCCGGGATAGATCGTGCGCCGCATGCGATTGCTGCGGACATGGGATCGGTGGATCCGGGGCCTGCCTATCTTGGGTCGGGCAGAATGGCGGCACCTTCTGCGATGGCGCGGCGGGATCTGGCCCTCGTGCTTGAGGGCGCGCGCAAGCTGGACGTGCCACTGTTGATCGGAAGTGCGGGAACAGCCGGGGGTGCGCCGCACTTGGCTATGGTCGAAGGTCTGCTGCGCGAGGTGGCGGCGGAGCTTGGCTTGTCGTTTCGTCTTGCAACAATTGCGGCGGATGTGCCGCACGCCCTTGTCCGTACCGCAGACAAGCAGGCACGCCTTGCGTCAATTGGGCAGATCAATGCGGACATCGACAACTCTGCCGCAATTGTCGGGCAAATGGGCCAGCGTCCCTTTGCCAGCGCCCTGTCGCAAGGTGCCGACGTGATCCTTGCTGGGCGTGCCTGCGACACTGCGCCGTTTGCAGTGGTCCCCGTCCTTTTGGGCTATCCAAAAGGGCCTGCGGTTCACATGGCCAAGATCCTCGAATGTACTTCGCTGTGCTGTGTCCCCGGCGGGCGTGACGCGATGTTGGCGACGTTAGAGGGTGACGGCTTCATATTAGAAAGCATGAACCCGGCCCGCGCGGCGACGCCCCTGTCCGTCGCCGCCCATGCGCTTTATGAGCAGGCCGACCCCGTCCGCGTGTTTGAGCCCGAGGGACACGTTGATCTCAGCGGCGCGACCTATGATGCCGTTGACGACCGGCGTGTGCGTTGCAAAGGCGCTGTCTGGCATGATGCTGCCATCCCCAGCGTAAAGATCGAAGGGGCTCGGCTTCTGGGACACCGGGTGGCCTTGCTGGCTGGCGTTGCGGATCCCGGATTTATCGCGCAATCCGATGACATCCTTGCCCGGCTTCAAGATGCCGTCGCTGACCTGATACCCCCAGTTCACGATGCGCCATGGCAATTGTCCTTTCGGCGGTATGGCATTGACGGCGTTCTGGATTGGCCCACGCCACCTGATGCCGCACCTCGTGAAATCTTCATTCTGGGCGAATGCATCGCGGCAGATGCCGAAACGGCCCGTATGGTCGCGGCGACGGCCCGTCAGCAACTGCTGCACTGGGGGTTCGAAGGGCGGGTCTGCACCGGGGGAAACCTTGCCTTTCCCGTGACCCCGCCGGAGCTTGACGCCGGGCCGGCCTATGCCTTTTCGCTTTACCACATCATGAAACTGGACAGCTGGGAGGCCCTGGATGCGCTTTTTCCTGTCACGCTGCACGATATCTGAAAGGATGCCCCATGAGCCAACCCTCCGAAGATTATGTCAAGGAATTCAACGCCGACCGGATCACGGAACCTGCGCGTTCGGCGCTTATCATCGTGGATATGCAATATGCGACGGGTCACCGCACCGGCGCGCTTGCGCAAAGGATGGCGGCAGAGGGAAATACCATCACGGATTGGCGTTTCGACAGGATCGATGCACTTGTCATTCCGAACACTCAACGCCTGATCAAGGCCATGCGGGTAGTAGGTGGTAAGGTGATCTATGTGACGATCGGTGCCGCCCTTTCTGACTGCTCGGATGCACCTGTCCATATGCGGGCGTTCTTTCAATCCGTCGGTAATTATGAAGGTCAGCGGGCGCATCAGATTATCAACGAACTTGCCCCCGAGCCCGGCGACCCGATCGTTCGGAAAACATCCATAGGAGCATTTGCGTCGACCGGGCTCGATCACCTTCTGCGATCGCTTGATCGTGAGCATCTTTTCCTGACGGGGGTCTCCACGAACATGTGTGTTGAAACAACCGCGCGCGAGGCTGCGGATCGTGGCTATGCGGTGACCTTGGTCGAGGATGCCTGCGCGACGACCCACAAGGAATTGCACGAAGGAACGATGCGCAACTTTGCCCGGTTCTTTGGCAAGGTGCGTTCAACTGAAGATGTCATTGATTTGCTGTCCTAGACTTTGATTGTATTGGCACCTGACATATAGACGGCGATCTTCGTGATCTTTTCATCATGGATCGAAAAGACGTTGGCATTTGACTTTGGATCCCACGCGCCCGGCCCCGAATAGGTGACGGTAAACTGGCTGGCGATGCGGCCCGTCTCAGGAGAGGGTGTATGCGTGAAGTCGTGATGGATGGCACGCTGTGGCCCTTGCCAACGCTTCGCAAACAGGTCGCAAATCGCATCGCGGCCATTGTAAACAACGCCGTGTGTTTCAATCGACAAAACACAGTCTGGCGCCATCGTGTCTGCAAGCGCGTCCAGATCGCGGGCATCAAGAGCTGTGAAGTATTTCACCGCCAGCGCTGTCAACGGATCGGTCATGCGGGTCTGTCCAACGTATTCTGCCCGGTCATGTAGACGCGCACGCTGCAAAAACCGCCATCTGCGATCTCAAAGAAGTTGCAATTGGATTTGTGGGTCAGGCTGCCGTCATGTTCTGTGTTCCGGACCGTGAACCGTGATGCGATGCGCCCGCCTTGCGGGTCAGGAACATGTGTGAAGTCATGATGCAGGACGGCCGCGTGGTCCGACCAAAGCTTTTTGAACATGGCTGAAATCTCCGCATGGCCTTCAAGCTTCACGCCATGCGTCTCAACTGAGAAGACGCAGTCTGAAGTGAGTGTGTCCAGCAGGGCGGCAAGGTCCTCACCATCCACGGCATCAAAGTATCGTTTCACCAAAGACATCTGCGCATCACGCGTCATGGACCGGTCCTCTCAATTTGAATTATGCGTTGATATGGCGCGCACGGTGCGGCCCGTTCCATTCGCTCCGCCCCTCTCGATGCCTCTCAAAGCGATAGGGAACCCCCTGCCGGAAGGTTGACAACGTAAAGGTCTTTTCGTCAACTGTTGACAGATCTTAGCAGTCAGAGGGATGCGCCATGCGGCCATGGACCGGTGTCATCACCGATGAAGAGGAGCAGCGATATGCTTCCGCGGGATTTGGTGGGGAAGGCGGATTTGGCGCCGATCCGGCGCTTTTGATCATTGACGTTCAATACCGCACCATCGGCACAGCGCCAAAACCATATTGGGAGGCGATAGAGGAATATCCGACATCATGTGGTGACGTGGGCTGGGATGCAGTGGACCGGATCGTGCCCTTGTTGGCGACCTTTCGGAACAAGGGATTTCCGGTGCTTCATCCGCATGTGGCGCCCAAGAACGCTGAGACAGATGGTGGACGGCTGGCACAAAAGATCCCCTCGATCATGGGGATTGACGCCAAGGGTTATGAATTTGTCAGTGAGGTAGCGCCGGTCGCAGGAGATGTGTTGCTGCCCAAGAAGCATCCAAGCGCCTTCTTCGGAACGCCGTTGACCAGCCACCTCATTGATTTCGGCGTCGATACGCTTGTCGTAACGGGATGCACCACTTCAGGGTGCGTGCGGTCGTCAGTCACGGATGCATTCGCGCTGAATTTCAAGGTAATCGTGCCGGAAGACTGCGTTTATGACCGGGCACCGACATCGCATGCTGTCAACCTTTGGGACATGAACGGGAAGTATGCGGATGTCTTGCCGTCATCCCACGTCATCGAGGTGTTGGAGGGGCTGGAGTCTGCATCATGAGCGCAAGGGATGTCGGAACGGCCTTGTCCAGGTTGGTCGCGTTCACCAGCGCGGTTGACTGGGCGGATATTCCTGACGACGTCCGTAAACGCGCGGCACTTGTCCTGTGCGACGATCTGGCCGCCATGATTGCAGCGCGAGCCGAGCCAGAGGTGATTGCCTTGCAGGATGGCGTCGCCAAGTCCAGCGGGGCGGCTGAGGCGACGGTGTTCAATGCGCGTGGCCACCGGTTCGACCGCTATTCGGCGGCCCTTGCCAATGGGTGCGCGGGAGACTGGGCCGAACTGGACGAAGGGTACCGGCGGGTGATTTGTCATGCAGGCGTCTATTGCCTGCCTGCACTGCTGGCCGAAGCGGAGGCGGATGGGCAGACAACTCAGGAAGTGCTGCGCGCCCTTGTGATCGGGTATGAGACCGTCGCGCGGGTGGCACGCGCATTCACCTTTCCGAACCTCGTTCTGCATCCCCACGGCAGCCTTGCCGCCGTCGGTGCCGCAGCGGCGGTATCCGCGCTCAGGCGGCTGCCAGTGGATGTTACCATCGGCGCGATTTCCAGCGCGGCAACAATGGTCTTGCCGGGTCCCTACACACATCCAATTCAGGGATCGCTTGTGCGTAACGTCTGGCCCGGGATTGCCGCCCAGACCGGTTTGCGCGCGGCGGATTGGTCGGCAATGGGTATTCGCGGTTTGCCCTCGGCGTTGCATGACGTTTACGCCGATGCCTTTGGCACTTCTGCCAACCCGGTGGAACTGTACGATGGTTTGGGCAAAAGCTGGGCCATTTCGGATGGGTATCACAAGGTTTTTGCATGTTGTCAGTACGGGCACGCCACGATTGAGGCGACAATGAAACTGCTGGACCAAGTGCCTGTTGAACGTGTCGTCGGTATCCACCTTGATACGCACGAAAAGGCCCGACTGATGGATAACCCGGACCCCGATACAACGATCGCCGCAAAATTCTCGATTCAGCATATCGCGGCGACTGCCGCTGTGCACGGTCATGGCGGGGCAGAGGCGTTTTCATCAGACACGCTGCACGTGCCTGAGATCGCCACGCTGCGTCACAAGGTCAGCACCGCGCCGTTTGAACCATTGCCTGAATGGCCTAACGACAGGCCCACGCGGGTCACCTGGACGCTTGATGACGGCACGACCCTGTCCGAGACCGTGATGAGCGCGCGTGGCGGGCCTGACCTGCCGTTCACGCCTGATGAAATCCGCAACAAGATACACGGCATCATCGGCCCCCCGTATCCGGCTATGGGGGGCATCATCGATGCGCTGCTTGATCTTGATGACACCGCGCTGTCGCGGCGCTGGGACGAAACGGTGCGCGCCATGGCCACATCATGAGCGATATGCTGGACCTGCTGGTTATCGGGTCCGGTGCCTGTGGGCTGGCGGGGGCGATCGCGGCGCATGATGCGGGTGGCACCGTCGCCATCCTGGAAGGTCGCGACCGGCCGGGTGGAAACTCTGCCCTATCGACCGGTTCCATCCCCGGCGCGGGCTCAAGGTACCAGCGTGAAGCTGGGATTGAAGACAGCCCCGATCGGATGGTCGATGACCTGATCCGCGTCGCCGGGCACCACGACGCGGACGATCTGACCCGGATGATCGCGGCAGAATGCGGCCCGCTTTGCGAATGGCTGATCGATGATCTGGGCGCGCGGATGGAGCTGATCACTGCGTATCGCCACATTGGCCATTCGGTCGAGCGGTTGCACGCCCCGAAATCGCGCAGAGGACAGGAGCTTGTGGATGACCTCCTTCGCTTCGTGTCGGATCGTGGGATTCCCATAGCGATAGGCAACCGGGCGGAGCGACTGCTGGTCGAAGACGGCCGCGTCACAGGTGCGATTGTCGGCGGAGAGCCGGTTTGCGCCCGAAAAGTACTGCTTGCGACAAACGGTTTTGCAGCGGACCCCGCGCTGGTGGCCGAACACTGCCCCGAGATCGCCGATGCCGCGTATTTCGGCGCGCCCGGCAGCACTGGAGACGCGGTGCGGTGGGGGCAATCGCTTGGGGCGGGCCTGGGAAACATGGGCGCGTATCAGGGATACGCTGCGGTCGCTTATCCACAGGGGCAACTGCTGTCCTGGACCACGATTGAAAAAGGCGGCGTGATTGTCGGCAAGTCAGGTCGCAGGTTCGGCAACGAAGACCTGGGATATTCGGGTTTTGCCCCACACGTCATGAAACAGGGTGCGTTCGCATGGGCCATCTACGACGCCCGCATTCATGCCATTGCGGAGGCAGAGGAAGAATACGCCGAGATGTCTGCGATGGGCGCCGTGACTTGGGCCGTTACCCTGGCGGATCTTGCCAATGGGGTTGGTCTTGATCCCGATGGTCTGGAGGCAATGATCGACGCCTACAATGCATCGGCCGCAGGGCAGGGGCATGATGCATTCGGGCGCACGGCGTTTGCTAAGGCACCGCTTCAACCGCCATTCGCGGCCGTCAAGGTCAAGCCAGGACTGTTCCACACTCAGGGGGGTCTGCTGGTCGATGACAAGGCGCATGTCTGCAAGGCGGATGGGCGCATCATTCCGAACCTTTTCGCGGGAGGTGGGGCGGCCGTCGGGATCAGCGGTCTTGCCGGGGCGAAAGGATATGCTTCAGGCAACGGGTTGATCACGGCGCTGGTGCTAGGCCGCAAGGCCGGGCAGGTCGCCATCGCAGAGATACAGGCCGACCTTTGACAGGTGCCGCGCAGATCGCCGAATTTGCCTTGCGGACGCTGCGGGACGGTGTTCCAGACGATGTGCTTGCGGCGGCGCACCTGCATTTTCTTGACGGGATAGGCGTGGGCATCGCCTCCGCCACGGTTGCGGGCAACGCGCGATGGGCAGCAGCCGCCGCTGACGGTTGTGCAAGCCTGCTGACCGGAGGCACGGCGGAGCCGGGCGCTGCCGCGATGATCAACGGTGCATTGATCCATGCGCTTGAATACGACGACACGCACTTCGGGTCAGTCGTGCACGGGTCTGCCGTCGCAGCCCCCTTGGCACTGGCCGCGACACAGCTTGCACGTGGGTCGGGCGGCGATTTGATCCTTGCCTATATCGTGGCTTGGGAGGTTGCGATCCGCATCGGACTTGCGGCACCGGGTGGGTTTCAGGCGCGGGGGTTTCAAGCCACATCGGTTGGCGGCGCGATTGGCGCAGCAGCGGCGGCGTCCCCGGTGCTTGGACTGGACCATGGGCAAACGGTCTCGGCAATCGGGATTGCGGGTGGGCAGGCCTCCGGGACGCTCGCCTTTCTTGCAGATGGTGCCGGGTCAAAGGCTTTGAATCCGGGTTGGGCAGCACGCACCGGGATCGATGCCGCACGGCTGGCGCGGGCGGGTATGACAGGTCCGGCATCCATCCTCGAAAGCACTTTCGGGGTCATGAATGCCTTCGCGGACGGTCACGGAAGCCTGATCCAACAGCTTGATACCCTAGGGGAGGATTGGCTGCTGCCGCAGGCGGCTTTCAAGCTTTATCCGTGTTGTCACTACATACACCCCTACCTTGAAGCGATTGATCAAGTGATGGCGGAGGGCTTGCTGCCACAGGACGTTCTGTCGCTGATGGCATTTGTACCACCCCCGCAAGCCCCTTTGATCTGTGAGCCCTGGTCGCGTCGGCAAGCGCCGTTGTCGGGATATGATGGCAAGTGGGGGCTGGCATATTGCATGGCGCTCATGCTGATTGATGGGCGTGTCGACGTTGCCAGTTTCGAAAGTGCACCGCGGGATGAAGTGATACGCTTCGCCCGGCGGATGAAGTGGGAACCGATGCAGGGTCACGCGTTTCCGGCGCGGTTTGAGGCACGGATCAACATCGAAACCGGGCAAGGTGAGGTCGTTGCAAAGATTGCGCAGGTGCATGGGGCACCCGGCAGACCCATCGCCGACGCAGACATTCACACCAAGTTCCTTATGAATGCGGGTCGTATGAAAGACAAAACAGAGGCCAAAGCGTTGCAGACATACATCCTGCGCTTGAATACGGCCCCAGACTTGGAAGAAATCGCCGCATTGCTGCGGGTGTGACCGTTCTGAAAGTACCCAAAAATTTCGAGGCAAAATAGTTAAATCATGGAAAAATGTGCTCAACTCACCTGACGTTGACATTGGACAAGCCGCAGCAATACCGTTCCTTTTTACGGCGACCTTGGGAGCGAAAGAGCGTGTCGGAGAAGGTGATCGCCGACTTTTGGTCGGCCATGGCGACAAATGACTTCGCGCATGCAAGCCAATGGCTGCACCCTGACTTTGAGTACTACTTGCCTCAGACCGGTGAATACCTGAAAGGTCGATCTGCATTCGCCGCCCTTAACAATGCTTATCCAGCGGAGGGCATCTGGCGCTTTGAAGTCCGTTCAATCATTGCAGATGCTGAAAGCGCGGTCTCGGATGTTGCGATCACGGATGGCGTCATGACCGCGACAGCGATCACATTTCATGTGCTGAAGAACGATTTGATCCTGAAGCAGAAGGAATATTGGCCAGACCCTTACCCGGCACCGGAATGGCGCGCTGACCTGGTGTTCATTGTCGACGTTCCGCCGTTCTGAAGGCAGCGATTGTCAGCCCATCAGGCTCGGCAGGAACAGGACGATCGATGGAAAGGCAATGAGTAGCCCCAATGTGACAAGGTCCATCAGGATGAAGGGTGTGACCCCGGCGAAAACCTGTTCTAGCCGCAAGGGCACTGGTGACGCCGACCGCACCACATAGACGTTCAGGCCGACAGGCGGGGTGATTAGGCTTATCTCAGCCAATTTGATCGCAATCACTCCCAGCCAGATTGGATCGTATCCGACGCTTGTCATGATCGGGAACATGACCGGTAGGGTCATCACCATGATGGCGATGGGATCGATCAGCATGCCGAGAATCAGATAGAGCACCGCAAATCCCATCAGGTAGGCGATGGGAGACAGTTCAAGCGCGAGCATCCAGTCGGAGATGTCACCGACCAGACCCGTATACGTCAGGAAACGCGCAAAGATGATACCGCCGATCACGATGATGAAGATCGTGGAGGTGGTGATGCCCGCGTCCTTGAACGTCTCGACAAGCAGCTTGAGGTTCAGCTTGCGCTTGGCGGCCACGATCATGAAAGCCCCGAACGCGCCCACCGCCCCCGCGTATGTCGGCACAAAGAAGCCCAGGTAAATGCCGCCAATCACCAGAATGAACAGAAAGGATATGCCCCAGACCCCTTTGAGGGATTCCCACTTTTCCCGGCGCGTGATGATCACATCCGGGATCGGGGCAAGATCGGGTCGTGCCTTGGCGACCAGATAGATACCCGCCATGTAGATACCCGCCGACATCAGCCCCGGAACCAGCCCGGCCACCAAAAGACGGGCGACGGATTGTTCGGTGATCACGGCGTAGATGATCATCAGGATCGACGGTGGGATAAGGGATGCCAAGGTTCCCGAAGCAGCGATACAGCCCGCCGACAAGCGCTTGTCATAGCCGAACTTGGTCATTTCCGGCATGGCCATCTTGGTGAAGACGGCGGCATTCACGATGGTTGAACCGCAGGCCGCGCCGAATGCAGCTGACGCAAGCGTCGTCGCCATCGCAAGACCACCTGAGATCTTGCCAAGCCAGTTATAAGCCGCCTTGTAGAGATCTGTCGTCAGTCCAGCCTGCGTGGCCAGCGATCCCATCAGAATAAAAAGTGGGATTACCGCCAATGTGAAGGAATTCGTCGTTGAAAACGGGACTGTCGCTACCTGCGCAAAAGCGGCGCGGTCGCTGATGGTGATGAAGATACCGATGAACCCGCTGAGGCCCAGTGCAACACCGATATGGGTGCCGGTTGTCAGCAGGAAGAAAAGGATGCCGGCGACGATAAGGCCTGCCGTTGCCGGATCAAACATGCGCCGCTACTCGACTTCTTGAAGGATGCTGAGCGGGTCGTTGTGAAGACCCTTGCCTGATTTCACGCGGATCACGTCTTCGATCAGGTGCAGTACAAGCTGCAGGATCATCAGCGCGCACCCTGCCGCCAAAATGAACCGGGCGGGCCATAGCGGAAAGCGGATGAGACCGACAGTCGCTTCGCCAATCTGAAGCGAATATTGCGCTTCGGAGATCGCCTCTGACAGGATCAGCCCGAAGAATGCGATGGCAGCAAGGTCCGTAATCACGTCCATGACCGCGCGCACCCGTGGCGGCATCTGGAAATAGACCAGTTCGACCCGGATGTGGGCACGCCTGATCTGCGCATAGGCCAGCGCACCGAAGACGATCAGCACCATCGTGCTTTCCGTCAACTCGCGGGGGCCGGGTACGGGGATCAGCAAGACCTGTGTCCCAACAACATCCGCGACACCCAGAAACATGGAAAACAGCATCCCCAGACCGCCGATCAAAAGAACCACGAGCGCCAGACGTTCAACAATGCGGGAAATCAGTTTCAAGGGGGCGACCTGTCGTCGGAGGATGGTGGCAGACGCGCGCGCCTGCCACCGCTTTTGATCAGTCGGCGTCGATGATGGCACGCCAGTAGGTCGAAACCGCGTTCGCTTCATCACCCATGCCGCGCGACGTCATGTCATCCACCCAGTTCTGCAACAGATCCGGGGCCGCTTCTTTCCACTTTGCCAATTCCTCGGCTGGGAAGGGCTTGATGGTGCCGCCCGCTTCGACGATGGCTGCGCCAGCGGCCTCTTCGGCTTTTTCGATGTTGTCGATATAGGCCTGGCCGGCTTTCGTTGCTTCCTCCTGAATGATCGCCTGATCCGCTTCGGAGATATCATTCCAGACGTCCTGATTGATCACGATCAGGTGCCCCGTGATCGCCATCACCGGACCGCAGCTGTACTGGCCGGGTTCATAGAGTCGGTTTGACAGGATGTTGCCACGGTTCAGGAACGAATAGTCCAGCGATCCGCTTTGCAGCGCTTCATAAACTTCGCCAACACCGACCGATACCGGTACTGCGCCAACAGCTTCGTGCGCCTTGGGCACATCCGCTCCGAATGACCGGATCTTCTTGCCGGACAGACCCGCGACGGTGTCGCAATTCGCATCAGGTCCCGTCAGATAATAGTCGCCAAGTGGCTGGTGAAACAGGAACTTGACGCCAAACTTTGACAGTTCATCCTCGAAGTAGGGCAGATCCTTGTAGGCCGCAGCAGAGATTTCCATGGCTTGACGGGGGCTCTCGAACACAAAGGGGATTTGATACGCACGCCAGTATAGCAACTGGTCGGAATAATACCCCGGGACCACGGACGCCATGTCGATGGCGCCGCGTCCTGCAAGGGTCAGCACCTCATTCCCGGCGCCCAGACCGCCCGCGAAGGTGATTTCGACAGTCACGCGACCGTCGGTGCGCTCCGTCACGGCGGCGGCGAAGTCCTTTTCGGCTTGAACGAACGAACTGTCACCCAGATAGTGACCCCAGCGCAGTGTCACATCCTGCGCGCCCGCAGCGCCAGCTGCAAATACTGCGGCGCCAAGGATGCTGGTAAAACGATTAAGCATGAACGTCTCCCTATTATTTGCCGCCACTCCCGGACGGTCGTTTTTTAACCTAGAATGATCGGCACAGACGGCCCGCTTTTTCTCGGACTGCAACACGCCTGCCCTTGTTTCTCGCCATAGGCAGCGAAATTGCGTCTTCCGGAAAGCGACAGCCCCAGTGTACAATCGGTCAACTGTTGACAGTTTTGCGAAGCTGACAAAGAATTGTCAACGACGACGTGCGGTGGGGGAATCCGAATTGTGAGCGGCTTGCATACAAATGAGGCAGCAGGCGGGTCACAGGCACCCGCCGTCGAGGCGCGTTCCATCCTCGACAAGCTGGCACAGCGCGCATCCTGCAGAGACTTTGACGGCAACCCCATCGCGCACGAGATATTGGAAGAAATCGTGCACGACGGGGTCGAGGCCCCGTCGTCTTGCAACCAGCAGAACTGGCACTTCATCATTATTACCGATCCGGACCGAAAGCAGCAGGCGCGCGACATCTCCGGAGGCAACCATCACTTCGCCGAATGTTCCGCGCTGATCTACCTGTGTTTTCAGAAAGGCTGGACGCATGGCAACTTCTCCATCGTGCAGTCCGTCGCGGGTGCGTGTTATCACATGATGTTGTCGGCGCATCTGCGCGGGTATCAGTGTATCTGGAATGCCGGCATCGGGGATCAGGCGGCCCTACGTGACCTTCTGGCGCTACCTCCGACATTTGACGTCATCGGTGCCCTTGCCATTGGTCGCGCCAAGACCACCGCGCCGAGGATGAAGGCGCCCCGCAGACCCGTCAGCGAGGTCTTTTCATGGGAGCGTTTCGAACGTCCGGCGGCAAGCTGCTATCCCGTCAAACCCGCAAAGGACTATCCGTTCTGCAAGATCAAGAACGAATCCAATCCCTTTGCACAGTGGGATCCGACCCAATGGCATTGGGACCAGATTGCAGATTTTCGCGGTTATTCGGTCTGGGCCAAGTCGCCACTGGCGGGTGTTTATGTCTCTCGCAGGCAGGGCGATGCACTGCGGTCAGAGCATGCGCTTTTGCCCGATCTGGGCCCCGGTGCCCGCATCATCGAGATCATGCCCTGGGGTGGGACCACCACAACCGCACTGCTGGATGCGATCGGGCCGAGGGTGTCTCTTTCCGTGGCCGAGCTTTCCATGAACAATCTGACCTTCATCAAGGAACGCCTTCGCCGCGAAGGGCATGACGTGACGCGGGTATCATTCGATCTGATCAAAGGAGACAGGTTGCCCTATGAAGACGCATCACAGGACGTAGTTGTTCTGCCGCAGGTGCTGGAACATGTACCGGACCCGCAGCGGCTTCTTGACGAGGTGAAGCGCGTTCTTGCGATCGGCGGCGCAGTAGTCGCCAGCACGCGCAATGCCACCTCAGCCTACGGCGCGCTTTGGCGCGCGCATGAGGCAAAAGCGCAAATCCCCAATCAGGGGCCGTTCACGCCGCTTCCTGCCGAAACCGTGGCGGGCTGGATGGCAGCGCGTTTTGCCATCGAAGAAGAGTCTGGGATCGGGGCGGAAGCGACAGGGGATGCAGGGGTTCTGAAGCACGAGGACCGCTATCTTGGTCGTCTCTATGCAATGCGGGGACGGCGTGTTTAAGGGGGCGTCATATCAGCGTGCGTGGCACGAAACGCCCACGGCCCACAGCGCCTGGCTGCAAGGCGCCATCGCGCAGGGCGAACCGCCCGCGCGACAAGGTGTGCACAACGCGTGCTGTCATCCGCTCGCCCTCGTAGATCGAATATTCCGCATCGGTCCCGAGATCATCCTTGCCGACCACCCAATCGGCTTTCAGGTCCACCACCGCGATGTCCGCGTCCGCCCCGGGGCGCAACGCACCCTTTGTGCTCAGGCCCATGCGCCGGGCGGGGTTTTCACTGACCAGCGGGATGAGTTTTTCCAGCGGGAGGTCATGATGATCATGGCCGTAGGTCAGCAGGACAGGCAGAAATGCATCGAGGCCCGGAAATCCCGGTTGCGCCTTCCAGATCCCACCATCCTTGCACGTGACGGGGCGATGGATGTGATCGGTGGCGATCGTGTCGATGTCCCCGCGGGCAATGGCCGCCCAAAGGGCTTCGCGGTCTTCGGGGGCGCGCAGCGGTGGGTTGACCTTTCCAACCGCGCCGATGGCGCTGGTGGTATCATGGGTCAGGTAATGCAGGCAGGTTTCAATGGAAACGTCTGTGCCCGCACTGCGCTGGCGCAATGCTGCATCAAGTGCTTCACCCGAGGAGGTGTGCACCGCATGCACCGGTGCGCCGGTGATCCGGGCGAAATAGGTCGCGCGCGACAGGGCGTCCGCCTCCACGAATGGAGGTCGTGTGGCGTTCCACGTCGCCAGCCCGCCTTCGCCATTGGGATCGTCGGCGGCGATACGGTCGCGCAGGACCCACGCAACTTCGATGTTTTCCGGATGTGGGCACAGAAGGCCGTTGTGGTCGGCCAGCACTTCCAGCAGGCGGAACAGAAAGCCATCATCGGTGCCGGGCAGGCCGAGCCGCGCGCCTTCATCACCGCGAATGTTCATGAACAGCTTGGCGCTTGGCGCGCCGCGCTTGATCAGATCCGGCAATTCGGCCAACTGGTCTTCGGTTGCAATGACAAAATGAAAGCCGAAATCGATACGTGCGCCGGCCTCGGCGATCTGGCAAAGCTCATCGAAGATTGGCCCATATGGCTCAGGGCTCATGACATAGGAAAGAACGGTCGTCACGCCGCCGATGGCGGCCGCGCCAGTTTCGGTTTGCGAATCCTTCGGAACGCGGGGGCGGGCAATGTCCATGCCGTGACCAAGGTGGATGTGCGCATCAACCACGCCGGGCAGAATGGTCAGGCCGCCGACATCGACATCCTCGATAGCATCGCCTTCGCCGGGGGCGGCAATCGCGCTGATCCGACCGTCGCTGATCAGAACATCGCAGCGCTTCAATCCGACACCGGGCAAAAACGCAAGACCACCGCGCAATGCAAGGTCCGATTGCTGGGCCATGATCTTTCTCCTTTGTTCCGGTGTGCAGCATGAACTTGGAACACCGGGTATATCAAGCCATTAACCATCAGCGCGCAAATGCTGGAGAGACCCGAGTGCCGTACCCCGAAAATCAACCAGCGGAGGCCGCGTTGTGAGCGATGCGAGCGGATCAGAACGACTTGTGGCGCAGAACCTTTCAGGCCTCGCCCTGCAACGGTTGGAAAAAGCGATCATGGAAGGCGAACTTGGCCCCGGAGAACGGCTGAGCGAAAGTGGGCTTGCAAGACGCTTCGGTATTTCGCGGGGTCCCTTGCGGGAAGCGATCGGCCAGTTGGAGGGTCGCAAGCTGGTCACGCGCGTTTCCAATCAGGGAGCGCGAGTGGTTTCCCTGTCCAAAGACGATCTGCTGGATTTGTTGCAGGTGCGCGAAAGCCTTGAAGGGATGGCGTGCCGTCTTGCCAGCGAAAGGATGAGTGAAGCTGATCTTGCGCAGCTTGAAAACATGCTGGCCGCGCACGAAAAGACAGACGCGATGCAGTCCGGGCGTGGCTATTTTCAGGCTCCTGGGGACGGTGATTTTCATCAGGTGATCCTTGCCGCCTGCGGTAATGCGCGCTTGTCCGGCATGCTCGGAAACGAGCTGTACTCGCTGCTGCGGCTTTACCGCCACCGATTGTCGATGCGTCCCGGACGGCCTGCCGAGGCCCTTGAAGAACACAAGCGGATCCTTGCGGCCCTGAAGGCGCGCGACCCGGATGCGGCGGAGGCAGCAATGCGGGCGCATCTGCGCAGCAGCCTGTCTGCGGTTGAGGATTGGCTGACAGATGAGGATTTGGGAAAATGAACACCACGCTCGCGGACCGTCGTAAAGCGTTTCGCACGCGCATCGCGCGCCGCGATGCGATGATTTTGCCGGGTGCGGGGAATGCCCTGACCGCGCAGGTGATTGCGGATCAGGGATTTGACGCCATCTATGTGACCGGAGCGGGGATTGCCAACACCTATCTGGGCGCGCCGGATATTGGTCTGGTTACCCTGACCGAACTGGTGGGGACGGTATCGGCCATTGCCGAAATCACCGACCTGCCGCTTGTTGTCGATATCGATACCGGGTTCGGCAACGCCATAAATGCGCAGCGTACCGTGCGGATGATCGAACGGGCCGGTGCCGCCGCGGTACAGATGGAGGATCAGGTCTTTCCCAAGAAATGCGGTCATTTTGCGGGCAAGGCGGTGATCCCCCTGAATGAAGCGGTGTCGAAGGTCAAGGCGGCGGTTGATGCGCGCGAGGATGCTAACACATTGGTCATCGCCCGCACGGACGCGCGTGCCATTCACGGGCTGAACGCGGCACTTGACCGGGCGGAGGCGTTTGTAGAAGCGGGTGCCGACATGACGTTTGTCGAAGCGCCGACATCGCTCCAGGAAATGCAGGCGATTACAACGCGGCTTTCCGTTCCGCAGGTCGCGAACATGGTGGTTGGTGGCAAGACCCCGTTGACGGCGCAGGCGGATCTGGCCGGACTGGGGTTCTCGCTGGTGCTATACGCCAATACGCCATTGCAGGCTGCCATGCGTGCGATGAGCGATGTTCTGGCGGCGCTCAAGGCAGATGGCGACGTCACTCGCGTCATTGACAAATTGGCGGATTTTGAAGAACGCCAACGCCTTGTGAACAAGCAGGGATACGATGTGCTTGAAGCCCGGTATCAGATCGACTGAGCCAGCACCGTCCCAAGCGCCATGGCCACGGCGGCCTGCGTTGGATCAACGACGGGGCGACCGATGGCCGTTTCAAGTTTGGAGCGGTGGGCAGAAAGGCCGGCACATCCAAGCACGACGACGTCGGCTCCGTCCTCGCGGACAAGGGTTTCTGATACCGTTTGCAGACGTTCCAAGGTGCCTGCACCGGTCGCGGTTTCCGCAACCGACATGTTCAGTGGTCTTTCCGCCACCATGCGATCCAGCACACCCATGCGCCGCAGGTATTTGCGGTGGCGCAGGATTGATCCTTCGGCGATTGCGATGACCCCGATGCGGTCACCCCGCGCCATGGCCGTCAGAAAACCACTTTCCTGCATCCCGAAGACGGGCACGGAAGCGGCTTCGCGCGCGGCATCAATACCGGGATCGGAATAGCAGGCAATCACGAAAGCCGCAGCATCCGTGCGGTGCTGGATCATCGCCAGCAATGGCGGCACTGCCGCGTCGCTGTCCGCCTGACTTTCAATACCAAATGGCCCCTCCGGCACAGTTACACATTCAATCGCCACGCCGCTGGCCACGCGAAAGGGGGCCACAGCGGCATCAAGGCCAGCGGTCACATCGGGGTTCGAGTTCGGGTTGATGACTAGGATTGGGCGGATCATGACAGATCCGCTTTGAAGTTTTGGGTGGGGTCCAGCTCCGGCACCGGCTGGCCCGGATGTCCCGTCAGGTCGATCGGTGCCCGTTTCACAAATGCGCCAGAGCCGGGTTGCGCAATCAGCTCGCCCTGATCAACGATCCGGCGTCCCCGGCCCAGAACCGTTATCGGCCAACCTGTAACTTCAAATCCGGCGAAGGGATTGTAGTCCATCGCATCGTGCATCTCGCCCGCGATGCGGGTCTCTTGCGGGTCCCAGATTGCGATGTCTGCATCTGCGCCAATGGACAATGTGCCTTTGCGCGGCAGCATGCCATAGATCTGCGCGGCGTTTGTCGATGACAGCGCGACGAATTGGTTCAGGCTGATCCGGCCCCTGTTCACCCCTTCGGAGAACAGCAGGGGCAAGCGCATCTCGATGCCCGGCATGCCATTGGAAATCCGGCGAAAATCGACATCACGCCCGTTGCTGAACTTGCCCGTGTCATCAAAGCGATAGGGCGCATGGTCCGACGACACCAGTGACAAGGTTCCGGCCTGTACATGCTGCCAAAGTGCGGCTTGTGTCGGCGTGTCGCGCAACGGTGGAGAACATATGTACTTCGCGCCCTCCATGCCCGGCCTGTCCAGATCATCGCGGGTCAGAAACAGGTACTGCGGACAGGTTTCCGCCCAGACCTGCCCGCCTTCGGCCCGCGCATTGGCCACCAGTGTCGCGCCGACCGGGGTAGACACATGGACAATAAAAAGGGGTGCTTGTGCCAGACGTGCCAGCGCGATGGCGCGGTTAATTGCTTCTTCCTCGGCCAGACCGGGGCGGGAGGGGGCATGATAGCGGGGCGCGGTATTGCCGCCTTCGATCATGCGCCGGGCCATCCACTCCAGCATGTCGTGGTTTTCCGCATGCACCATTGTCAGCGCGCCATGTTTGCCCGCAACGGACAGGATATCCAGAAACTGCGCATCGGACACGCGCGTGGCATAGGTCATGAAGACCTTGAAGGATGTGATCCCCTTTGCGAAGACCTCTGGAAGTTCGTTCAAAACATCCGCAGTCGGGTCGGTCAGGATCAGATGATAGGACCAGTCGAGCACGGATTTCGGCGTCGCTCGCGCGTCGTAGGTCTCCAGCGTTTCGGCCAGACTTTGCCCCGTCTTCTGGGCGGCAAAGGGGACGAAGCAGGAATTGCCCCCGAATGCCGCCGAGATGGAGCCGGACTGGAAATCATCGGATGTCATGACACCCATGCCGCTTTCCTGCGCGATATGGCAATGCGCTTCTATGCCGCCGGGCATGACAATCCGGCCGGTGGCATCGATAACGTCCTCGGCATCGGTAACGGCCTCTGCAATGGTGACGATACGACCGTCACGAATGCCGATGTCGGCTTGGTAGGTTTCTGTTGCGGTGGCAAGCGTGCCGCCGCGGATGGCAAGGTCATGGGGCATGGGTCATCCCTTTGTTCCATCAGGGTAGATGACACCCGTCTGGCCGGTAATACGTCCGTAGTGTTCGATCCGGCGGTGCCGCTTGAAGTCAAAGATCGTCGACTTGCCGAATTCGGTCGCGTCCATGTCACAGGCATGAACCAGCAGTTCATCACCGTCCGTTTGCGCCTTGGCCGCGATGGTGCCGTCCGGTGCCACGATGATACTTCCTGCGCACAAGGGATGCCCGTCTTCGTCGCCCGCCTTCGCGACCGCCACCACCCACGCTGCATTCTGGTAGGCACCTGCCTGACAGGACAGTTCGGAATGAAACGCACGCATGGACGGGCTCTCGTCGGGGTTTTGCGAGTTGCCGATTGGGGTGTTGTAGCCAAGCATGATCAGCTCTGCCCCTTGCAGACCAAGTTCGCGGTAGGCTTCAGGCCAGCGGCGGTCGTTGCAGATCAGCATGCCCATCCATGCGTCCATGTTCCTGAATACCGGAAAGCCAAGATCACCCGGTTCGAAATAGCGCTTTTCGAGATGTTGAAAGCTGCGTTCGGGGTCGAATTCGGAATGTCCGGGCAGATGCACCTTGCGATATGTTCCAACGATATCGGCGCGCGCGTCCGTCAGAAGCTGAGTGTTGAAGTGCCGCCCCTGCGGCGTCTTCTCCGCGTATCCGAAGGAAATGGCGATGCCATGCGCGCGCGCACGGTCGAAAACAGGCTGCGTGGCTGGGTTCGGCATCTCTGTCTCGAACCAACTGTCCACCTCGGCCTGATCCTCGATATACCACCTTGGGAAAAACGTCGTCAGGCACAGTTCAGGAAAAACCACCAGCGTGCAGCCAGCAGACTTGGCCTGATCCAGAAGCGTTATCATTCGGTCGACGACGGCTTCGCGGGGATCGGCGCGCTGAATTGCGCCCATCTGGGCCGCGCCGATAACGATTTCACGCATGGTGTGTTTCCCTCCTTCGGATGTCAGCGTGGCGCATGTGCCATTTCGGCAAAAAGCGGGTCGAGGGACGGCGCAGATTCCAGATCCATCACCATGTCCCAGATCCGGACCGCTGCATCCTCCTGCCAAAGCCGCGTGGTCAGCGACAGGTACTTGGCCCTGATTTCTTCCGGCTGGTAGGGCGCGGACCAGTCGCCCCGGTTGGTTTCGGTTTCAGCGCTTAGTGTTTCCCCGGATTTCAGGGTCACGGTGACCCGTGCGGGGCGCTTGTTCGGTAAAAGTGCTGTCATCTCAGCGTTTTCGACCACCTCCACCCGCGCCGCGAGATCAAGGATTTCCGGATTGACGACATTCGGCATCGTGAAGCTGTCCACACCGGATGACCCATTCACCAGAACCGTTGCCACCGCGAACGGGACGGAGAACTTGCCTGCCAGCACATTCTTTGGTGCGGGATCGTCCAGCTCAACCGCCAGGACGTAGGTTTCGACCGTTACTTTTTCGACATCACGGTAGTCCAGCACCTGCGATCTTTCTTGCAGCTTTGCCAGTGCGTCGAGTGCTGCGTGATTGTAGCGGCAGCAGGAGTGCATCTTGAAATAGTTGCGGCTAACTTCCCACCTGTCACCAAGCTGAGCCGTGAAGGCGGCGTCATCGAAGCTGTCTGACACGACATAACCGAAAACCTGCGACACGCCGTCCTTGTCCCCGGTAAATCCCGATGCGATCAGGTCACCTGCGAGGATCCCCATCTGGCCGGAGACGCCGGCAAAGACATTCCGCACCGTGCCGCCATCCAGCATCGTGCGTCTTGAGGTGGACAGGCCAAGGCTGGCTGACAGGCTGATGGCGTGGCGCATTTGTTCAACGTCTGCTCCCTGCAGCCGGGCCACTGCTGTGGCAGCACAGATTGCGCCCCATGTTCCATGCGGATGCATCGAAGGGCGCAACTGTGTTGCGATGCCGACCCGCGCACCCACGTCATAGCCAAGTGCGATAGCGGCAAGAAGATCAGCACCGCTGACCCGCTCAAGCGCTGCCGCGGCGGCAAGGGCCGCGGGAGCCGTGTGCATCCCCGGATGCCCTTTGCAGAATTGGTTTCCTTCGTCCATTTCCAACGTCGTACCGGCGGTGCCGTTCAGCAGCGCCGCAGTGCCGGACGTGCGCGTTTCACGTGTTCCGATCAGCAGTGCCGGACCGGCACCCTGTTGCCGCTCCGCCAATGCGGCAACGTCCGGCTCCGCAGCACCGCCCACAATCGCACCGATGCAATCGGCAAGGATCAAAGCGCTGCGCGCCTGAACGGTCTGTGGAACATCGGCAGTGCGCGTTTGTGCGGCAAAGGCCGCCACCTGTCCCAGACCACTCATACCTTGCCCTGCGTTGGATTTCCTGATTGCCTATCAGACTAGGCTCACGACGGTCGGGGCTGCAAGCGCTAAGGGGGTTTCATGAAACGGGTTCTGGTGATCGTGCCTTTCCCCATGAGCGAGGAAAACCGCGACCAGCGTCGCGCGCAGCTTGACGCAGTCGAATTGGGGCCAGACATCGAATTCGTCTTCGAATCTGTCCGGGTTGCGCCAAAGAACTATGTCAGCGCGTCTGACATGGCGCTTGCGGAATTCGGCGCATTGGAAGCAGGATTGGAGGCTGAGAAGCGCGGTTTCGACGCGGTTTGTATCGACACAATGTCAGACAGCGGCATGGCTGGGTTACGCTCCGAATTGTCGATCCCGGTCATTGGGCCGGGACGGGCGTCAATCCTGATGGCGATGATGTTGGGCCATCGATTTTCCATCATCGCCATGTGGCCGCACTGGCAGCACCTTTACCGCAAGACGCTGACCGAACTGGGGGTTGAGCGCCACTGCGCCTCCGTTCGCTGGATCGATGCCACACCCGACAATCAGGCGCTGATGGCGGGCAAGGAAAGCGGTGTTTTTCCCGCACTCGAAGCTGTTGCGCGCCGATGTATCGAAGAGGACGGTGCCGATGTCATCCTGCTGGGCTCCACCACGATGCATCAGGCGCATGCCTATCTTGATGCGCGCCTGCCTGTGCCTGTCGTCAATCCCGGCCCGCTGACCTACAAGCTGGCCGAAACCGTGCTTGGTCTGGGTCTGACGCACAGCCGCGCGGCTTATCCGGCGACCTTGGCGCCGCGCCGCGATGTGATCCATGCGATGCTGGATGCCGCCGAAGCGCATGATGCGACGTGAAAGCGAGGGAGATGAGATGAAAGATAAGGCCCCAAAGGATCACGTCCCGGATCACGCGCCAATTCTGTTCAATGGCTTTGACAAGGGTGGCAATGTCAGCGCGCCTAACCGCATCTTCAAATCCGCCATGAGCGAGGTCATGGCCGTTCAGGGAGAGCATCTTCCAAACGAACGCCACCTGAAAGTCTACAGGCGTTGGGCGGCCGGCGGGACCGGCATTCTGGTTTCCGGCAATGTCATGATTGATCCAACCGCCTTGGGAGAGCCGGGCAATGTCGTGCTGGAAGATGATACGCACCTCGACCGGTTTGCTGCATGGGCAGATGCCGTGCATCAAGCAAACCCGGAAACGCAGTTCTGGATGCAACTCAACCATCCTGGCAAGCAGAGCCCGAAGTTCCTGACACCGCAACCTGTTGCGCCAAGCGCCGTGCCGCTGGGGCAAGGATTGGAGGCCGCTTTTGCCGCACCCAAGGCGCTGGAGGAGAGCGAGATTTCAGATCTGATCCAGCGCTTCGCGAGATCTGCCGAACTTGCACAACGGGCAGGTTTCGACGGTGTGCAAATCCACGGGGCACACGGCTATCTGGTCAGCCAGTTCCTGTCGCCGCATCACAACCGACGGACGGATGAATGGGGCGGCAACGCGGAAAACCGTCGCAGATTTGCGATTGAGGTGTACCACGCCATCCGGCGCGCAGTGGGACCGGATTTCCCTGTTGCGATCAAGATGAACAGCGCAGATTTCCAGAAGGGTGGTTTCGAAGGGGATGACGCGTACGACCTGATTGCCGCGCTCACCGACGCGGGCATTGATCTGATCGAGATTTCGGGCGGTAATTATGAAAGCCCCGCGATGACCGGCGCCCGACAGACAACTGATCGCGAAGCATATTTCCTCGATTTCGCCGAGGAGGCCCGGCGTCGCTCGGAGGTTGCCCTTGCTGTTACGGGCGGCTTTCGGTCCGTGGCCGGGATGGAGGCCGCCCTGGCATCCGGTGCCACGGATTTCATTGGTATCGCACGGGCGCTGACGCTGGATCCCGAATTGCCCAAGCACGCAGCGGCTGATCCTGATTACCACTGCGATGTCGGGCGACCCAGCACCGGCATCAAGGCCCTCGACAAGATGTTCATGATCGCGATTTCCTATTACGAAAGCCAGATACGCCGGATGGGAAACGGTCGGAACCCGGATCCGAAGATGTCAGCCTGGCAATCGGTCATGCAGAGTGGCCTTGCGCTGGGCAAGGCGGCATTTCGCAAGAGGCGGGCTTGAAGGGGAGCGCTGTCGCATTGCAGTGTTTCGGCAAACCCCTCGCTTCGCAGCACACAGATAAATGAGCGGGGGTCGCGCATGGTTTTGGGACGTGTCCCCTTGGCGTCTGATGGAGACCAGTATCGAGAGCACGCCTCAGGGTACTTGTACTGGATGACGATACCTGCCTTTTCGTCGCCCATCATCAGAAAGAATTTTGCATAACAGGACGATTACGGCTAACCTTTGCCGATAGATATTTTTTACCTTGAGATTTTTGCGCAAGGAACAACGCTTTGAAACGACTCGCTGAAATCCTGCTGCTTTTTGTGTTCAGCTTCATCTACGTACCGATTGCGAGCGCTGAAACGATCAAGCAAGCAGTACAGTTCGCGCTGACATCGAACCCCGCTTTGAAGGCGACCGAGGCGGAGATGCGGACAAGTGCATTCGAACTGATGGAGCTTCGGTCAGAGTATCTGCCCAAGGTTGAGATCTTTGGTGAGGCCGGGTGGCAGCGGGTCGATGATCCCGCCTTTCTGTCACCTGCGGACAACAATAACATCGAAGACCGTGCACAAATCGGCATCAACGCGAGTGTTGTGATTTTTGACGGCTATCGGCGGTCCAATCTGGTTTATGCGAACGCGGCCCGTGTCGATGGCAATATCTTCCGGCTTCTTGATGCATCGGAGACAATGGCCCTGAACGCGGCCGAAGCCTATATCGATGTTGTGCGTCATCGCGCGCTGATACAGGTGGCCAAGCGCAACATCGCGTCGCACCGCCGCATTGCGCGTCAGGTCCGTGATCTGGTCGGCAGCGGCCGGTTGCCCAACAGCGATGCGCTGACCATCGAAGACCGTATCAGCTTTGCAGAACTTGCGCTGGCAGACGTTCAACGGGGTCTTCGCGACGCAAACGCACGGTATAAGCGGGTCATCGGTCGGGCACCAGCCGCCAAGATGCACCTTCAACGGGCGTCTGTCCCCCGATCACTGGATGAACTGACCCAGCAATCCATCCAGAACAGCTACCGCGTTAAATATGCGCAGGCACAGATCGACCAAAGCCAGTTCCAGGCAGAGGTGGACTTGTCGGACGCCCGCCCCAAGCTGACCCTCAATGCCGGGGTCACCCGTGACATCAATCGCAACGGTCTGCGCGGCACCCGCACGGATGAATATGTGGGCGTCGGCCTGCGATGGACGTTGTATCAGGGTGGGCGCAAGGCGCAGCACAATGCCAATGCGCAGCGGACCCAAAAAGCCCTTTCCGAACGCGCAGTTGCAGTGCGCGAGGTAGTGGAACTGGCCGCGTTGTCCTGGAACAACTACCGATCCACCGCTGAGCGGAACGCGATGTTGCGGCAGCAGTTGCGGATCAATGGCCTGATCGTTGAGGTCTATGGGGATGAATTCGCGGCGGCCAAGCGGACCCTGCTGGACTTGCTGGAAGTTGAACGGGCGCGTTTCAACGTGGAATTCCAGAAGGTGAGTTCCGACGCCGGTCTTGCCTTCGGAACCTACCGCGTATTGGCGGCCGGTAGCGTGCTGGCGCGCCACTTTGGCGTGAAAAGCAGTGATATTACGATTGAACCGAACTTTCAGGCCCGCGCAAGGAACAGGCCAACGCAGGTCTTCAACGTAAACATAGAGCCGTTGAAATGACCAACCGGAGCGACACCGCCGAGACGGCTGTGTCGGTCCCGAATGCTTCGGGAAATGACGCGCCGGGATACGCGGTTGTTGCGTGGTTCGCCCAGTACTTCAACAGGCCCTACTCCCCTGCCGCGGTAGCTTCGCGCCTGCCAGCGGGTGCTGATCTGACTGATCCCTTGATGATGTCCCGCGCGCTGGCGGCAATCGGGCTCAAGTCTCAACTGGTCAATCGCGCGCCGCATAAGATCGATCCGATTGCCTTGCCCTACATCCTGCTGCGCGAAGGGCGCAGCCCGCTTGTTCTGACATCCGTCGCGCGGCGAAGGGGAAACGTCAGTGTGGCCGATCCGGATGCGCCGGGCGGGACGCGCATCATGGCGATAAAAGAACTCAAGCGGGAAGTCCGGCCCGAAGCCCTGCTTGTCACCCAAGCTGACGATCGTGCCAGCCGGATGCTGTCGCCTGATGCATCTCATACAGCCCCCGGCAAAGGCCATTGGTTCTGGTCACCTGTGCGCGCCAACTGGGGCAATTGGGTGCAGATACTGCTGGCGGCGCTGTTGATGAACCTGTTGACGTTGGCGCTGCCGCTTTTCGTGATGAACGTCTATGACAAGGTCATTCCAAACCTCGCATTCGTCACCTTGTGGACGCTGGCGATCGGTGTCGGCATTGCCCTCGCTTTGGATCTCGTGTTGCGCACCGTCCGATCCAACATTCTTGAAAACATCGGGCGGCGGGTGGACCTCAAAGTGGCGGCGCGGCTTTTCGAACAGGCAATGAATGTGCGGATGTTATCGCGCCCCGGGGGTGCGGCGGGGATCGCCAGCACGATCCGTGATTTCGAAATCGTGCGGGAATTCTTTGCCTCTGCCACTTTCGTGTCCATCATAGACCTGCTTTTCATCGGCATCTTCGTGGCCGCCCTTTTTGCAATCGTCGGTCCGATTGCATTTGTGCCACTTGCCGCGGTGCCGGTCGTGCTGATCGTTGCGCTTATCGCGCAGATCCCGCTGGGCCGCTCCGCAGCACGGGCGCAGCAGATGGCCACGAAACGCCACGTGGTGCTTGTCGAATCCCTTTCCAACATCGAGACGATCAAAACCCTGAATGCCGAACCCTTCATGCAAAAGGAATGGGAAGCGGCCGTGACGGCGTCGTCGCACGTCAATGGCCGCACGAAATTCTGGTCTGGCATTGCCACCAACGGGACCATGCTGGTGCAGCAGGCCGTCAGCGTCGGCATCATCGTTTGGGGTGTTTTCCTTGTCTCGCGTGGAGAGATTACAATCGGCGGGTTGATTGCGGCGAACATTCTTGCAGGACGCGTGCTGGCCCCATTGGGCACCATCGCGCAGACAATTTTCCGGGCGCAATATGCGTTCAAATCGATGGCGGCGCTTAATCGTTTCATGGCCCTGCCGGTCGAACAGGGTGATGCGATCCAGCGGACGCGCAATGTCACCGAAGGCGCTATTTCTGTGCAGGATGTATGTCTGACCTATCCCGACGCCCCGCAGCCCGCCCTGAACAATCTCAACTTCGAATGTGCGCCCGGCGAATGTGTTGCCCTTTTGGGAAAGGTCGGGTCTGGCAAGACCACGGCCGGTCAGGTTCTTTCCGGTCTGCTGGAACCTGACAGCGGTTCGGTTCTGATTGATGGAGTTGCCCAATCCCATTACGAGCCTGCCGACTTGCGACGGGGGGTCGGCTACCTGCCGCAAAACCCTGATTTGTTTACCGGAACCCTGCGTGAAAACCTGATGATCGGTGATCCAACAGCAGACGACGAGGCGTTGACAAAAGCGCTTTATGGCGCGGCGATGGATGGGTTTCTGGCGCAAAGTCCCGAAGGTCTGGACATGTTTCTGGGGGAGCAGGGCGACAGGCTTTCCGGGGGCCAGCGGCAGGGTGTCGCCCTTGCCCGATTGTTGCTGCGCGCGCCAAAGGTGCTGTTTCTGGATGAGCCGACAAATGCCATGGACCAGCAGATGGAAGCCGCCGTGATCGCCCGTCTGCGTGCGCTCAATCAGCAAGGAACCGGTCTGATCATATGCACGCACCGTCAGACATTGGCGGCTCTGGCGACGCGTCTGATGGTGATGGAGCAGGGGCGTATTGTGCTGGATGGGCCGCGCAGTGAAGTTCTGAACAAGTTGCGCACGGCAAGTGCAGCCAAAGCGGCGGAGTAGGCTCATGTTTGGAAACCGCGTAGAGGATGAATTCGCCAACAGCATCTCTGCCGCGCCTGCAGCACTGCGGGATCGCAGTTCCTGGATCTTGCTGGTGGTGATCGCGCTGGGCATCGGTGCCTTTGTCGCTTGGGCCGCGACCTATCGGATCGAGGAATCCGCACGAGCGACAGGTCGCGTCATCCCCTCGCAACAGGTTCAGGTCGTGCAAAGCCTTGAAGGGGGCATCGTGCGCGGCGTCATGGTGCGCGAAGGCGACATTGTGGATGCAGGCGAAGTGCTGATGCAGATCGACGACACGCGGTTCGCCTCTCAACAGGGCGAACTGCGCGAGCAGTCATCCGCCATTGCCGCAGAGATCACACGGCTGAAGGCAGAGGCAGAATTTGCACCTGACCTTGCCTTTTCGGCAGAACTGGTTGCCCAAAACCCCCGTGCCACAGCCGTGGAGCAAGAGGTTTTCCTGTCGCGAAGGGAGCAATTGGTCCGTGAACTGGACGTGCTTGAAGCCCAACGTGTCCAGCAACGCAGCGCGCTTGAGGAAGCCCGCGCGCAGCGCGACAAGACGACGGCGGTGCTTGCCCCTTTGCGCGAAGAGATCACCCTGACCGAAGGTATGGTGGATCGCGGTGTTGTTCCAAGGATCGAATTGCTGCGGCTGCAATCCCGCTTTGCCGAACTGTCGGGTGATATATCCGTCAGCCTTGCCGCCGAACCAAGGATCAAGGCCGCGATCGGAGAAGTCGATAGCCAGATCAAGGCGGCGCGTTCCGCCTATGTGCTGGCAGCGCGGCAGCGATTGGCAAAGCTGCAGTCGGAACTGGCGGTTATTCAGGAAACACTGCGCGCCGCCAATGACCGTGTAAAGCGGGCACAACTCCGTGCACCGGTCCGTGGTACGGTGAACACCATCCATACGACTTCTCTTGGTGCTGTGGTGCAACCGGGCGCGGCGCTGGTCGATATCGTTCCGATTGATGACAGCCTGCTGATCGAAGCGGATCTGGGGCCGCGAGATATTGCGTTTGTACGGCTTGGTGAACCCGCGTCGGTCAAGATCACGGCCTATGATTACCTTGTCTACGGCGCGATGGAGGGGAAAGTGGTGCGGATCGGCGCAGATACGCTGCAACGCGCCGATGGGTCTGAGTTCTTCCGCGTCGTGATCCGCACCGACAGGGCGTATTTGGGAAGCAGTGGCAATCCGCTGCCGATCACGCCGGGCATGATTGCGTCTGTTGATATCCAGACCGGGCAAAAAACTGTATTGTCGTATCTTGCGAAACCCATCCTGCGCGCGCAATCGGAGGCTTTGCGCGAACGCTAGCTATTTCTTGGTGGATGCGAAGACACCATTCCAGTCAGGCGGTGGGGGTTCCGCGCGCATCTCCGCTACGCGCCCCCGATAAAGAGCCGCATAATAGTTCAGACCGAGCTTGAGTTTCTCAAACAGATCCTCGATCTTTGGAAGCGCCGCCGAAACAGCGTCCCAATCCTGCGCGCGATATGCGGCATGCATCGCCTTGTTCAATTCAAATGCCTCCTGAAACATCGGATCTGCGCGCAATGTGCTGTCACCGACAAGTGCGAAGATGTTCTCGGGCAGCTCCTTGCCGACCACCCGGATTGTGTCCAGTTCCAGCAGGGCGAAGTCATTCATCGCTTCGTTCGCGGTGTTCTCGCCAAGGATGATGCTGGCCCCGTAATAGCGTGATTGCCCTTCAAGCCGTGACGCGACGTTTACGGGATCGCCAAGTGCGGTGTAGTCAAATCGGGTACTGGTGCCCATGTTGCCCACAACGCATTTGCCTGTATTGATCCCAATGCCGACGTTGATGGTATGCACTTTTCTTTCGCTGTGCTCCGTCTTTTTCCTGCGTTGCTTTTCCTTGCCAGCTTCGGCCCGGGCGGCTCTCATGCGGGCCAGACGCGCCTCGGCGGTCCTGCGCTTGTTGAATTTGTCGACATCCGAAATCATGCGAAGTGCTGCGTGACATGCCGCGTGGGCGTGATCCTTGTTGTCCAGCGGCGCATTCCAGAACGCCATCACCGCATCGCCCATGAATTTGTCGATGGTCCCGCCGTAATCCAGGATGCCATTGGACAGGATCGTCAGGAACTGATTCATCAGCGTGGTCAGCCCTTTCGGATCATCCTTGAAGTCCTCGGCAATCGCCGTGAAGCCCCGCACATCACTGAACAGCAGCGTGAGCGTGCGGGTTTCGCCACCCAGTGTCAGCCCCCCCTTGTTGCTGCCCAGCTGCGCCACCAGGTCAGGCGAGACGTAGCGCCCGAAGGCATTGCGGATTTCGCGACGGCGCCGTTCTTCCCGCAGGTAATTCACAGTGGCCATGAGGATCACGGATGACGTCGTTGCGATGACAGGAAAGCTGGGATCCAGCAGGACGCGGCTGTTGTAAAAGAGGTAGTACGACGCGGCGGTGTACCCCATCAGCAGCACCATCGTGCCGGAAATAAGCAAGCTTGCACCGATGCTTGGCGCGAACATGATCACCAGCATGCACAGCAGGAACGTGATGACCAGTTCGACCGCAATCGTGTAGTTCGGACGGTTCAGCGCCGATTGGGACAATATGTTTTCCAGAACCTGCGCGTGTATCTCCACACCCGCCATGGAGACACCCAGTGGTGTGGCGCGAAAGTCCTCCAAACCAATGGCCGAGGTGCCAACAAGCACCAGATGATTGGCGAGACGTCCGGGCGGCATCCGGTCTGCAAGTAGGTCAGCCGCCGACACGTAACGGTCTGGTGACGAACGGCTCAGATAGGGCCAGAGCGTTCCGTCGTGTGCAGTTTCAACAAGCTGCCGCGCGACGACAACGCCTTCGATGCCAGCCTCGTTCGTGCGCACGGCAAAGGGTTCACCGCCAGTGGCGACGCGCAAAAGCTCTGTGGCAAGACCCAGCCGGACTTCGCCTTGAACGCTCAGCACGATGGGCACGCGCCGATACACCCCATCGGGATCGGGGCGGGCCGAAAAGATACCATGCCCTGCGGCTGCTTCTTCCAGTTGCGGCAGATTTTGGACGATATCGGGAAATTTGAGCAGGAAGGGCATCGGATCAGGACCGATGAACGCATGTGGCACGTGGATCATATCGTGTTTCTCCGCGCGGTTACCCGCGGCACTTCGTACGCTCGTTTGTCCTACTATGACCCGCGACGACTTGAAGGCATTTGCCAGCACATCGTCATTGCTGGGAAGATCAAGTAGCTTTTTACCAAGCTCGGTCGGGATGTCAGGATTATCCGCGACAATCTGCTCGGCGGAAAGGCGGTCGGGATTTGAAAACACGATATCGAATGCAATTGCCACTGCGCCCGCCTTTGTCGCCTTTTCCACCATTTCCGCAATGCGCGTGCGCGGCCAGGGCCATTGTCCGATCTCTTCCAGGCTTCTGTCATCAACGTCGAGTATGGCGACGGGCGATGGCGTGATTTCGCGCGGTTTGGATTGGTGGTAAAAGTCGAACGCCGCATTGCGTAATCCTGCGACCGGTGTGGGATCAGCAACCCTGATAACGAGGCCGCAAAGCAGTCCGAAGATGGCAGCGATCCGGACCCATCCGAGCCATCTGGAAAACCAATTCCCCATGTCGTCCTTAATGCCAATAAGCCGTATGAGCGCCCCGATGGAGCGTAAGGCGCCCGTTCCTAATATCTAATTCAATACTGATTCGCAGTGTCGCATACTTTGCAGAAGATCACCGGGTCTTTCACCGATTACGGACAGGTATCCGATCTCATTCAATCATAAAGGGAAGTTCATGGGTCAATTGGCATTAATTTGAATAGCTTTCTAATTAGAGCGCCGCAGAAATGCCAGATTGATGTATAGTTACGCTTTTAGGAATTTTTGCTGTGTCATTGTTCTCAGACGTCCAAATCGATACTGGAATTCCCCCCAGCACACTAGCGCCCGGATTTGACGGGCGCATTGTCGTGCCTGAGGCAGAGCTGCTGTTCCAGGCCCAGTTCAAACGTGTCGGAAATGACCTGCATTTGAATAATGAAGGGATCGGCGCGATCCGCATCCCGGACTATTTTAGCGGGGATGTTGCTGCGGACATCTACGCGCCAAATGGCGCGATGTTAAGCGGTGATGTCGTGAGCCGTCTGGCTGGCCCGTTGGCCCCGGGGCAATACGCGCAAATCGGCGGACCAGGTGCGACGCAGGCAATTGGCCAAGTCGAAACCCTAGAGGGCGATAGCTCCGTTCAGCGAAGCGACGGCACGGTCGAGGTGCTGGAGATCGGCAAGAAGATTTTTGCGAATGACGTGGTGCAAACCGGGGCGGATTCCACGGTTTCCGTGACTTTTGCCGATGGGACAATCTTCTCCCTGTCGGCGAATTCCCGCATGGTCATTGACAGCCTTGTCTACGATCCCGAAAGCACTGAAAACTCCGCCAGCTTCAACCTTGTTCAGGGTGGCTTTGTCTTCATTGCCGGGCAGGTTGCCAAGACCGGCGGCATGGATGTCAGCACACCTTCCGCAACCATGGGTATCCGAGGCACAACAGTGATCGCAGACATTCAGGCGGTCAACGGGGTGCTTACCACTGAGGTCAGCCTGACCCGCGACCCGGACGGAGGTCTTGGTGAGATCATTGTCCGGGACATTGATGGCAACATCGTCGCAAACATCACAGGTACCACGAACAAGTGGATACTGACGGCTGCGGGGGATGCGTTTGAAGTGTCGCGGTCGCTGCAGGATGATGCGGACGACAGCCTGCTGGTTGCCGAGGCCGTTGGTGCCTATCGCATTGCGCTTGCGCGTGTCGACGCAGGTGAGACTTTTGTCTCCTTTGGAGAAACGCGTTCGGATCGAGGGGTCGGAACGCCGGGGACCGGGCCGGGCAATGGCTTGGAACTGGATTCGGTCGATGAACCGGGCGGGATTGATCCCGAAGACGCGCCCGACAACGATGACCAGGAAGGAGAGGATGCGCCTTTTGATGAAGGCCGCCTGAAACTGGAGCAGGAATTCCTGCCTCCCGACACGATCATCACGGGTTTGGAAGATCCTGCGGAGGGTGGGATTTCCGGTGTGATCACGTTTGAAGAAGTGGAAGGTACGGCACTGGAATTCGCCATTCTGGATGGGCCGACCAATGGCACCGCAACTTTGACCCCGGATGGGCAATTCGAATATACGCCTTCACAAAACTTCAATGGGAACGATCGCTTTACCTATCAGGTGACGGGTGGAACGGCCATCGACAGCAGCGGCACCGTTATCGTTCAGCTTGAACCTGTGAATGATGCGCCGGAATTCGATGATACCGAGACGTCGGTGGCCGAAGACGGGTCGCTCACAGGTACGGTCATCGCGACAGATGTGGATGGTGATGTGCTCTCCTACAGTCTGGAGGAACCTGCCGCGAATGGTGGCGTCGTTCTGCTGGCCGATGGCACGTACAATTATCGGCCAGATGCAGATTTCAGTGGCGTTGATGAGTTCAGCGTGCGCGTCACCGACCCGGGCGGCGCCAGCGCGATTGCGCGGGTCACTGTCCTTGTCGATCCAAGCAATGACGCGCCCACCGTGATCGAGGCGCAAAGCGTCTTTGTTGGAGAATTGAGTGAAGAAGATGCCGCAACCGTCGGTGGGCGCCTTGTGGCTCAGGATGCCGATATCGGCGACACCCTGACATGGAGCGGGTCTGCCACGGGGACATTCGGGACATTTGAAATCGGCGCGGACGGGGTCTGGTCCTATACACTTATCACACAGAATGCGGACCCGTTGGTTGCCGGTGAAACCGCATTTGATCGGTTTGTGGCAACGGTCACGGATGCTGACGGAAGCACCGACAGTCAGGAAGTCACCATTACGATCATCGGTACGAATGATGGTGCTATCGTCGCTGGAGAGATTTCTGGTGCCATTACAGAGGATGCGTCCACGAGCGTCATCTTCGGGACGCTGACCAGCAGCGATGTGGATAATCCAGACACCTTTCAACCTGTGTCCCCCGGCGCCCCGACCGTGAATGGGTATGGGACCTTTGGCATCACTGCGGCAGGCGTCTGGAGTTTCACGTTGGCCAATGCCAATACCGCGGTTGACGCTCTGGCGTCCGACAGTGTTCCTCTGACGGACAGCTTTGTCGTCCTCACGGAGGATGGCACGCCTCAGGAAGTCACTGTCACGATCATTGGCAGCAACGACGCGCCCCGACTGATCCATGCCGCAGAAGATATAGCAGGTTTTGTGACCGAAGGCACCGACATTGTGTTCGCAACCGGTCAACTGTCCGCAGCCGACCCGGATTTTGGTGCGATCCTGACATGGCGTGGTGGCGAAGAGGGCACCTATGGTTCCTTCGAAATTTCCGAGAGCGGGAGTTGGTCCTATACCCTCAACTCAAGCGCAGAGACGTTGTCAGTCGGTGAGATCGCGACGGAAACATTCGAAGTATTTGTCAGCGACGGGCAGGGCGCGGAAGTTTCGCAGATCGTCACCATTGAGGTCGAAGGGACGAACCAGTCGCCCATAGTGCGTGCCAACACGATTGTTGAAACCACGCCAAGCACTGCAGTTCTGGGTCAGTTGACCGCGACAGATGCGGAGACCCCATCAAGTGATCTTGTCTTTGCGCTTGGATCGAACGGCCCCGCCCATGGTGCGGTGATTATCAACACCGACGGCAGCTTTGAATATACGCCGGAAGACGGCTTTCAAGGCGTAGATCGGTTTGACTATACTGTCACGGATGCGGACGGGGGTCTTTCAACGGCCCGCGTCGAAGTCGAGGTTGAGGCGGAGGCAGGTTCGATCGGAGACGGTCGTTCCGCCACACTTGAAATCAACACGACGGCGACAGAAACGGCGGCTGCAGGCAGCGTTGCAATCACCACCGGCGAAGCGGACGCGAATACAATCAACCTGGCCATCGCAATGGACAGGTCCGGAAGCATCGGCGTCCCCGGTTGGGAAGCGCAAGTCGATGCAGTGCTGGAGGCTTTGAGCAATCTTGCGACCACCTTTGAAGGTGCGTCGACCAACGTGATCGTGCAGATCGTCTCTTATGCAACGAACACCATCGCCTATCCGATAGCGGAATTGCAGGACTTCGATCTGGCAAGGTCAACCTTGCTGGACAGCTACGATAACGGCAGCACCCGCTGGGATCGCGCTCTCGCGGAAGCGCAGGACTTTTTCGACAGCCAGAACAGCGGCGCCGGTTCCAATACAAACTATCTGTTCTTTATCACCGACGGACAGCCAACAGAGCCTGCTGACCTTCCTCCAGAACTTGGGTGGCGTGCATTATCTGAAGATCTGAGGACCGACGGCGGAGATGGTTATTCCGTGCTGATCGAGGCTTTTGGCGTCGGTCCGGATTACGACACCGAGAATCCGCCGCCGGAATTGACGGAGTTGGCCGGAAAGACGCCGACATTCCTTGCCGAACCCAGCTTGCTGTCGACGGCGTTGCAGACATCGCCCGTGTTCAATCCGAAGCTTGTTGATTTTGAACTGACGCTAGAGGTCGATGGCGGTGCGGCTCAGGTTATCGCCGATGAGACCAGCGCAGCTTTTGCAAGCGAGGCGCTGGAGTACGAAGTTGCACTGGCAGAGATTGCCGATATCTATCAGCTTCTGGGCGAAAACAACCGCTTCAGCGCCACAGCCCGCTTTGATCTGGATGGGGACGAAACAACCGCTGAAATCGAGCTCTTTTCCACCGAGGTGCTGGGTGTCGCTGTAACCGCCCAGACTTTGGTCGGCATGGCAGAAAGCGACCTTCTGTTCGGAAGCGAACAGGCGGATCAGATCTCTGGCGTGCAGGGCAATGACCTCATCCTCGGTTACGGTGGCGATGACACGCTCGACGGAGGGCTTGGTCAGGATACTGTCATTGCGGGCGATGGTGATGATACCATCCTGCTTGCCGATGCGCCCACGCAGACCGGAGAGCGCATTGACGGTGGCGCCGGGCGCGACGTGCTTGAGATCAGCGTAGATGGGGCTGTGCTGCCCTTGCTGGATCTCAGCGGGATCGAGGCGATTGATATCGATAACGCACAGGCCAACAGCCTGAACCTTGTCACATTGAGTGACGTGTTCGATCTCTCTGGTCCTGGCAATCAGGAGATCGCCGACCTCTTGGGTGTTTCGGCAGCCGCGAACGTATCGATCTACGCGGATGGCGGGGACACCGTCACGCTCGAAAACACGGCGACAACCGAATATGAACGCGCAGAGGGTGTGACGGTAACCGATGACAATGGCAACGAATTGGACATCTATCAGTATTTCGGCAGCGGCACACTTTTGGCCACATTGGCCATTGATGCGGAGGCTGAAGTGGCGGTCACGGTTTCCTGACAGCAGGCCGTATCCGCGCGTTTACCATCCTGTGAAATGTTTGACCGGTTGGTGCGAAATGAACCGCCTTTCAGGTGTTGTCCATGAAGGCCAGCGCCGCATCGGCCAGCGCCTTGCCCACGTCCTCTTGCAAGAAATGGCCCGCGCCGGGCAGCACTTTGTGTGGTTGTCCTTTTGCACCTGGAAGCGCCTTCTGAAATACCTGATCGATACCGGCCATGACCTTGTCTTCCGCGCCAAATACCGTGAGTGCCGGAAGCGACCGTGATTTCAAAACCTCCCATGCCTTGCGATTGGGAGCGGCAGCCGGGTCGTCAGGACGGTCCGGCACAAGGGCCGGAAATTGACGTGCGCCTGCTTGATACCGGTCGTCCGGGAAGGGCGCGTTGTACGCGGCAACTTCGGCATCGGTCAGTTCCGATACCGTACCGCCAAAGACAATGCGCCCCGCATTGAATACCGGTGTGGTCTCAGCGTATTCGCGCCACGCTTTGAAGGCCGCGCCCATGGGCTGATCCCCTGTGGGCAGCGCCGTGTTGGCAATGACCAACCGCGCGAACCGTTCCGGCATCTCCGCCACAAGGCGCAGGCCGATCAACCCGCCCCAATCCTGACAGACCAGCGTGATCCCCCGCAGGTCAAGCTGTGTCAGCCAATCGGACATCCAGTCAACATGACGCTGATAGGTATAATCCTCCCGCGCCATCGGTTTGTCCGACCGGCCAAACCCAATCAGATCAGGGGCAACGACGCGGTGACCGGCATCTGTGAAGATCGGGATCATATGCCGATACAGGTAGCACCAAGTCGGCTCTCCATGCATGACAAGTACGGGGTCGGCGGCGCTTGGCCCTTCATCAAGATAATGCAGCCGCAATGATCCGCCTTCACCATCGTCAACATTGAGGTAGTTGGGCGCAAAGTCGAAGTCAGGCAGGACTTCGAAACGGTCGTCCGGGGTGCGCAGGAATTCCATGAAATCTGACCCTTTCCTGAGGTGATGCACAGTGGGGCAGCCGATGTGGCCAATGATACAGCCCGACTATGCCCCGCATCGACGCCTGTGACGAGACCCAAGTGCGGGCTTCGTGACGCGAACTCAGGCCCGTTCCGCTTCCAAAAGCGCGATCATCTGATCGCGCATCACAAACTTCTGTGGCTTCCCGGTAATGGTCATGGGCAGGGCCGACACGATCCGAAAATGTCGTGGTATCTTGAAGTGCGCGATTTGGCCGTCGCAAAAGGCGCGCAGGTCCTCGGGATTAAGCGCGTCCGCTTTCACTGGAACGATCCATGCGCAGACCTCTTCGCCCAGACGTTCGTCAGGTATGCCAAATACTTGCACCTCGGCCACATTGGGATGGCTGAACAGGAACTCTTCGATCTCGCGCGGGTATATATTCTCCCCGCCACGGATGATCATGTCCTTTACCCTTCCGGTGATTGTGCAAAACCCTTCCTCGTCCAGCATCGCAAGATCACCTGAGTGCATCCAGCCATTCTGAATGGCTTCCGATGTGCGTTCGGGTTCATCCCAGTACCCTTTCATGACCGAGTACCCGCGCGTGCAAAGCTCTCCCTGGGTGTTGACCGGAACGATCTGGCCCCTGTCATCGACGATCTTCACTTCCAGATGCGGGTGTATGCGACCGACGGTCTCGCACCGTTGGGTTGTCGGGTCGTCAACAAAACTCTGGAAGGAAACCGGCGCTGTTTCGGTCATGCCATAGCAGATGGTCACTTCACCCATGTGCATCTCATCGTTGACGCGTCTCATCACTTCGATCGGGCAGGGCGCACCAGCCATCACGCCGGTACGCATGCGTGATAAGTCCCGTCGCTTGGCGGCCAATTCCTGCAACATGGCGACAAACATCGTCGGCACCCCGTAAAGCGCCGTGCAACGCTCCCGGTCCAGCGCATCAAGGGTCTGGGCCGCGTCAAAAGCCTGACCCGGGAAAACCATGGCGGCCCCTTTGCTGACAGCGCCCAAAACGCCCAACACCATGCCGAAGCAGTGATACAGGGGGACAGGAATGGCCAGGCGGTCGTTTTCGGTCAGCTTGATCCGGTCGGTGACGAAACGCGCGTTGTTGACGATGTTGTAATGCGACAGCGTCGCGCCCTTGGGCTGGCCCGTTGTGCCGGAGGTAAACTGGATGTTGATATCGTCATCGGGCTGCAGTGTTTGATCGATTTGAGACAGCCGCAACTGCTGAGCAGGCCCCCCAAGGCCGCAGACCTGATCGAAAGTCCAGAGCCCGTCCGCGTCGGCGGTCTCATCCATCACGATAACATGGCGCAAGTGGGGCAGTTTCGCTGCACGCAACTTGCCCCGCGCAGACTTGCCAAGTTCGGGCGCAAGGGCGCTGATCATCTTCAGGTATTCAGACGATTTGAAAGACTGCGCCAGTACAAGCGCGGTGCAGCCCACCTTGTTCAACGCATATTCAAGTTCCGACAGGCGGTAGGCGGGGTTGATATTGACCAGGATCACACCGATGCGCGCTGTTGCGAACTGGGTCAGCACCCACTCCACCCGATTGGGAGACCAAATGCCCAGACGGTCCCCTTTCCCCAGCCCCAGCGCCAACAGACCGGACGCCAGGGCATCCACCGCGCGGTCAAGATCGTAGTAGCTCATCCGCGTATGTGGGAAAATCAGCGCATCGCGCGGACCATAGCGGGAAACGGCGTCACGCAGCAGTTGCGGAATGGTGGCATAGGCCAGTTCGGGATGTTTGGGACCCTGAACATATGACTTCCCATCGCGGGGGGCGAGGTTGACCTGCACCGATCCCGACGGGTCCATGCCGAAATTCTGGATACGGTTCGCAATGCTCTCATTCAGGATCGTCATCTTGATCTCTCCTTACATATCCCGCCAATCACCTGATTGTTCAAAGGCATGAGCCGCCTGATAGATCTTCATCTCTCCATAGTTCGGGCCGACCAGCATCAGGCCAATGGGTAAGCCTTCGCTGAACCCGCAGGGCAGGCTCATGGCCGGCAGGCCACCGTTGAAGGGGGCGGTGTTGGGCACCATCTCAAACGCGCGCTGGACATAAAGGCTGAGCGAACAATCAGCAGGCGGGTGTTCCTGCGGCTTGATCGGGAGTGTCGGCATCAGCAGCAGATCGAATTGCTTGAGCGCGGCGTGGTAGCGTTCATTGCAGCGTCGCATGATGTTCTGCGCCTTGCCATAGAACCGGCCGCGATACTGGCGTTGAAAGTGTTCACCGACGAACATGCAGGCCTTGAGCGAATGGCTCAACTCGTCTGCGCGTCCCTTCCATTGCGCCATGTGATCCGTCATTGAGGGCAGAAAGAGCCCGCGATAGTTGGTGCCGGTGGAATTGCCCCACATCATCCCGTCCTGCAGCCCCTCAAGGGTGATGGCGGTCCAGGCATCCATCGCGGTGTGGTGTTCGGGGACCGAAACGTCCTCTACCCGTGCGCCCAGTTCGCGGAAGCGTTCGACGGCCTGCAGGACCTTGGCCTCCACGTCAGATTCGGAATTGGGATGGCCGAACCCTTCCTGAAGCACACCGATGCGCATGCCCTGCGCGCCCCGGCCCAGCGCTTCGGTATAGCTATAGACTGTTGGCTTGTACTGGCGCGGGTCAAGCCCGTCTTCGCCTGCCAGCACCTCAAGCAGCAACGCATTGTCAGCAACCGTGTTGGTGACAGGCCCCAGGTGATCAATGGTTTGTTCGATCGGCATCGCACCGGTGTAGGGGACCAAACCGTGCGTTGGTTTCATCCCGTAGCAGCCACAGTTCGAAGCAGGAATGCGGATGGAGCCGCCCTGGTCCCCGGCAATCGCCATGTCCACTTCACCCGCCGCCACCAGTGCAGCTGACCCCGCGGAGGAGCCTCCGGCCATGTAGCCGCGCTTGTACGGGTTGTGGATCGGACCCTTGGCATTGGTGTGCGACCCGCCAGAAAGGCAGAAGTTCTCGCAATGCGCCTTGCCAGCGATGACGGCCCCGGCGTCCAGCATCCGGGTCACGATTGTCGCGTCAATCTCGGGCGTGTATCCCTCCATGATCGAAGAGCCGTTCATCATCGGCACCCCCGCCAGACAGATCGTATCCTTGAGCGCGATCCGCTTGCCACGCAGTTTCCCATCCGGCGCCCCGCGCACTTCTGTCTTGACGTACCACGCGTTCAGAGGGTTCTCGCTCGCCGTTGGGAAATGCCCGGGGCTGCGGGGGTAACGAACCTCCGGTAGGTTGTCGGGCATCGCGTCCAGCCGGTCATAGGCCTGCATGTAGGGTTCGATGATTTCGGTGTATTCGATCAAGTCTTCGTCTGACAGGCTCATCCCGAAGCGATCGGCCATGCCGCGCATCTGAGCAAGAGTAGGGCGTTTGATGGTCATGGCATTCACCGTTGAGACATGAGGTTGGGGACGAAGATCGGGCGCGGACGGCTTTCCTTTGGTTTGTGGAGCGGGTGCCCCGCGTTTCCGATTTGCCATTTGAGGCTGCGCGGGCGCCGTCGTTTGCCGTGTCCCGCGCGCGGCACCGAAGCCCAGGAACTGGTCAACCTTGGAGGTATCCGACAGCTCTGCCCGCGATAGCGTGCCATTGATCCGACCGCGTTCCAGCACCAGCACACGGTCGGACAAATCCGCAATGAAATCGAAATTCTGCTCCACCAGCAGGATCGACAGGCCGCGCTTTTCGCGCAACTTCAGCAGGGTTTCCGACATCTCCTCAATGATCGACGGTTGGATCCCTTCGGTGGGTTCATCCAGCAACAGAAAGTGCGGATCACCCATCAGGCAGCGGGCCAGTGACAGCAGTTGCTGCTCCCCGCCGGACAGCGCGCCACCCTCACGGTCCAGCAGGCGCGCGAGGCGGGGAAAATCGCCAAGAACGGCGTCCATCACCTCTGTTTCAGACCCGGCACCGTGATCCTGCCAAGCAAAACGCAGGTTGTCGCGGACGCTGAGTTGCGGGAAAATGCCGCGCCCTTGCGGTACATATCCCAAACCCATTTGCGCACGCGCATTCGGGGGAAGACGCGTGATGTCTGTCTGGTCGAAGCGGATCTGACCCGAGGATGCAGGCAAGAACCCCATCAGCGTTTTCAAAAGCGTGGTCTTGCCCATGCCGTTGTGGCCCAACACACCGAACACTTCATTCTCTGCCACGTCCAGATCAATGCCATGCAGGATCGGAACCCGGCCATAGCCGCCGGACAACCCCTTGGTTGACAGCAGGATATCTTGCTCTTCCGTCATCTCAGGCCTTCTTTCCCAGATAGACGGCCCGGACCGTTGGGTCTGACATGACATGATCCACGTGATCCTCCATCAGCACCGCGCCCTGGTGAAAGACAGTGACCGTTTCCGCGATGGAGCGGATGAATTGCATATCGTGTTCGACGATGACGACCGCCGAACTCCGGGTAAGTTCGTGGATGATCTCTGTCATGCGCTCGACATCCTGCGCGCTCATGCCCGCGGCGGGTTCATCGAGCAGCACAAGCCAGGGGTCTGCAACCGCGACGATGCCCAATTCCACCCGTTGCCGCTCACCATGGGCAAGTTGGCCCAGATCCGTCCGCGCGATCGGGCCAAGCGCCAAGCGGTCGATGATCGCGTCTGCCCTTGCGCGGGCCTCTTCAATCGGATGGAAACGCCGCGCGGCGAGCCAGATGTTCTCATGCACGCTCAGCGCATCCATGACATTGGGTGTCTGGGTCTTGATCCCGACACCCAGCGCGGCGATCTGGTGCGGCTGCCAACCCGTCACATCCTGTCCGCGCATGAAGACGTGGCCTTCGGTGGGGGTCAACAAACCGGAAACGCATTTGAAGAATGTGGATTTGCCCGCTCCGTTCGGGCCGATCAGACAGCGCAATTCACGGGGCCGCAGCTTGAAATTGACATTATCGCTGGCGGTCACGCCGCCAAAGCGCATTGTCAGTCCCTGGGTTTCCAGAACGGTCTCAGGCATGGCGCGACCTGCGGACCCGGCGGGGGACGGCCCTGCGCCGCACACGGCCAAAAGTTGCGCGCAACAGTCCGGCCACCGCCGGTACCAATCCCTTGGGTAAGAACAGCACAAAGAGCACCAGTATGAGCCCGGTGATCAATGTGTTGTCGATCATGCTTTGCTGGCCCAGCAGGAACTTCAGATATGCCAGTCCTGCCGCCCCGATGATCGGACCCAGCCGCGTGCCCAGACCGCCGACAATGCACCAGATGATGATCTCGGCCGATTGGCCGAGCGAGAAAAGGGTGGGGGTAACGATCTCTCCCCAATTGGCGAAAAGCGCACCTGCAAGGCCCGCAATTGCCGCACCGACCGAGAATAGAACGGTTTTGCGTGCAGCCACGTCGTAGCCCATCAGGCTCATCCGGGTTTCGTTTTCGCGAATACCGATGGCGATGCGTCCAAAGGACGACCGCAAGAGCGCCGTGACCAGCAAGAACACCAAGACCAGTGCAACAGCACAGAAATAGAAGTAGGGATCACCCCAGATATACGCCTCCGGATCGCCTGGGACGTTCAGCGTCTGGAACCCCGGAATGCCATTGAACCCTCCGATGCGGGCCTTGCCGATCATGTACTGCGGACCGGCAGTCGAATTGACGAACTTGAACAGGATCAACGTCACAACCAGCGTGATCACACCGAGATAGACGTCCGTCAGCCGTCCATAGAACATCATTGCGCCCAGCAGGGCGGCGAAGGCCGCGGGAACCAGCACAGCAAGGATCATCGGCACAGTGCTTTCGCCAATATTGATAGCAGCAATGGCATAGGTATAGGCACCCAGCCCAAAGAAAGCCGCCTGACCGAAACACAGGATCCCGCCAAATCCCCAGATCAGTCCCAGGCTCAGCCCCAGCATGCCGTAGATCACCAGAACGGTCAGCGTATAGGTGCTGATCAACAGCGGCATCAGCCAGATCAGAAACGCGGAAATGATCAGCGTGAGGACAACGTCTTGTGCGGCGCTGCGTTTCATCACAGCTTCCCCTTGAAGAGGCGACCGGTGATGCCCTGCGGCATGGCCCGCAGCAGGATCACGGCGGCAATCAGCAGCGCGACCTCTCCTATCACCGGGGAGATGGCGAAGGTGAAGATCTGGCTGACAAATCCGAAAGACGTTGCCGAACTGACCAGCCCCGCGATCAGCGAAGGGCCACCTGCAATGACGGTGATAAAGGCTTTGGCGATATAGGCACCGCCTGAAGTCGGGACCAATCCGACCAGCGGCGCCAGCACCGCGCCTGCCAACCCTGAAAGCGCGGAGCCGCAAAAGAAAGTTGCCATGTATATGCGGTCGGGGCTGTACCCCAGTGCCGCGGCCATGTCCGAGCGTTGCATCGTGCCGCGGGCGATCAGGCCCGCGCGGGTGCCCCGCAAAACCGCATACATCGCGATGACAAGCAGGACCGACACCACGATGATGAAGAAGTTGTAGCCGTTAATCTGGTATCCCCCCACCGCAAAGCCGGGGATCGGGGTCGAAATGCCGGTGGTCGTGTTGCCAAAGATCATCGTGGCCAGCCCGATGAAGACAAGGCTGAGCCCCCAGGTGGCAAGCATGGTGTCGACCAGCCTGCCGTAAAGGTGGCGGATCACCAGCCGCTCCACCACAAGGCCGATCAGGCCGACGATCAGGGGTGCGATGACCAGCATGGCGACAAAGACATTCACGCCCAGGCCGACGGCGGTGATCGTGGCGTATCCCCCCATCATCATGAATTCGCCATGGGCCAGGTTGATGACCTTCATCATGCCAAAGACCACTGCCAGCCCGGCACTGATCAGCACCAGAGAGGCGATGGCATAGAACATCTCAACAATAATGACGAAGGTAAGGTCCATGGTTTCCAATGCCCAAGATAGAGGTGCCAGGGCGACCTGCGCCGCCCTGACGGGGAGGGTCTTTCAGATCAGATGTCGATCTCGTACTGCGTGTTGTCGTCGGGGTTGGCCGACAGATCGCAGACGGCCTGCGTATCGATGGGCTGCCGTTGTGGCAGCGTCTCGATCACCTTCATCTGCTGGTCCTGCATTTCCATCAGGTGGACGTCGAGCACGGCATGGTGGGTCTTGGGGTCCACCGTGACCTTGCCCGCCGGGCCGGTGATGGAAATGCCCGTCTCCAGCGCTTCGATCACCGCGTCGCGCTCAACCGAACCTGCCTTGCGGACGCCTTCGGCCCATGTGAGCAGGCCGTTGTACTGCGATACGGCAATCTCGTGCATCGACTGGTCACCGTCGAACATCGCGGCCCATGCTTCCTTGAACGCGTTGTTTTCAGGGGTGTCGAGTTCCTGGGAATAGTTGTAGGCGCACATGATGCCGTTGCCCTCTTCGGGGGTAAGGACCTTGTGTTCGTTGCCTACGCCCAGCGTGGTAGAGGCGAGCGGGATCTTGTCCTTCATCCCCGCTGCGGCCCACTGACGGAAGAACGACAGATGCGCACCACCCACGAGCGGGGCGATCACCAGATCCGGCGCGGCAGTCTGTATCTTAGCGATGGTTGATCCGAAATCGCTCACATCAAGCGGGAAGAAATCGGTGGACAGAACCTCTCCGCCATTGTCGTTGACGAACTTTTCAATCCAGCGTGCGGTGATCTGGCCATAATTGTAATCCGCTGCAAGGATATAGACTTTCTTGCCTGACTTGCTCATCGCGTATGGGACCAATGCCTCGACCTGCTGGGCCGGCGTGACGCCATTGATGAAGATATTGCGATCACACACGCCGCCTTCATAGAGCACGTTGTAGAAGTACAGCGTCTTCGATTTGCGCATGGTCTGGCGGATCGCCTCCCGCGAGGCAGAAAGGATGCCCCCGTGGACAACGTCGACCTTGTCCTGACGGGTCAGTTGCTGACCGTATTGCGAATAAAGCGCCATGTCGGATTGCGTGTCATAGGCGGCCACTTCGACCGGGCGACCAAGCAGGCCGCCTGCGTCGTTGATCTGCTTCACGGCCAGTTTGGTGGCCTGATCCATGGGCTTTCCGTAAGCGTCGAAAATGCCCGAGGTATCAAGGATCGATCCCAGTTTGATCGCGTCTGCGGCAAGTGCCGCCCGCGGCAACATGCTTGCTGTGGTTAGGGCGGCGGCACCGCCAAGCAGTTCTCTCCTGTTCAGAGACATGAGTTGTCCTCCGTTGGTTCGTGGATAGGGGGGTGAATTCAAATCACTCTTTGGTTTTTGAAGCGTCTTTGTCCTTGATGCGATTGGCGTAATCGGCCGTCCGTCCCGCGGTCTGGGCATCGAAATCAAGCCCGATTTCCTCGCCCATCTGCTTCATTGCAGGTAACCTGACGGCCATGCCAAGGATCTGGTCCATCGCGGCGCCAAAGGCGCTGTCCACGCCTTCCCCGCCTGAAGAAACACCGCCGCCCGGCCCACTGATCTGGTTGATCCGGATTGAATCGATCTTTTCTACCGGCTTCATCATCTGCGTCATGATTTCCGGCATGCGGTCGAGTTTGCGTTCCTCCAGACGCATGCGGATCACCGCATCGCTCAGCGTATTCTCGGCAGTGTTGAGGGCCGCGCGCCCGGCTGCTTCGGCTTCCATCGCCGCCTTTTCCGCATTGGCGGAAGCTGTGCGGGCAGAGGCATCAGCTTGCGCACGGGCCAACAGCGTGCTGACATCGCTTTTTACGCGCGCGCCTTCCAGTTCTATGTCCCGCTCCTGCTTGAGCATTGCAATTTCGCGCTCGCGCTGGGTGACGGCACGTTCTTTCTGCGCCTGCACGTTTTCCGCCGCCAGTATGACTTGCGCGCGGGCTTCCTCTTCATCCGCCTTGGCCTTGGCCTCTTTGGTGCGGGCCTGTGCCAGCTTGATATCGTTGGCAATCTTGGCCTCTTCCAGATCCAGCACTGCGCGCATCTCGGTCTTGCGCAGGGCTTCGTCACTTGTGACCTGTGCTGCCTTGATTTCCTGTTCTTGCTGGATGCGCATCGTCTCTGACGCGCGCTGTGCTTCGGCACGGGCCTGGGCGGAGCGGCTTTCGGCGTCAGCTTCCAGCTTTGCCAGATGTTCCTGCTGGGCGATTTCCGCTTCGCGTTCGGCGCGTTGCAGTTCGATCTGCCTTTGATGCTGGGAAAGCCGGTGTTCGCGCACGGCCACTTCAGTGCTTGTTTCGACCGCGATGCGGGCTTTGCGCTCTTCCGCCACCAATTCAGCCAGGCGTCGCATGCCGCGAGCGTTGAAGGCATTGTTTTCGTCACGCTGCGCAAAATCGCTTTGGTCCACCAGAACAAGCGCCGCCGTCACCAGCTCCAACCCGAGCCGCTGGGCGTGATCGGACACCATGGCGGAAACATCAGCGGTGAAGGCGGCACGTTCTTGATGAATGTCGTTCAGGCTGCGACCTGCCGCGGCAGTCTGGATGGCGTTGGCAAGCGGTCCGGCCAGCACATCTTCAAAGGCCTCAGCGCCCCGCGCAATCCGATGCCCAAAAGCCTGCGCGGCAATGGCGATACTGGCAGGGTCTGGCGCAACGCGAAGTTCGAACTCCATCTCGATATCGGCGCGCAAGGGATCTGCGGTCAGCACCGCGTCGCGGCCCGTGCGCGAGGCCGAAACAGCCGCAGTCTGCATGGAAACCCGCTGTACCTGGTGCACGATCGGCAGTGCGATACAGCCCCCATCGGTCAGGATACGGCGTCCGCCCATGCCGGTACGTACCAATGCGCTTTCCAGCGATGCCTTGGCGTAGAAGCGCAGCAGGAACCAGATCCCCACCAGCAAGACGACCGCGATGATGATCAGTGCAAGAAACCAATACAATTTGTCTTCCCCCATCGCTTCTTATGCCCCAGGCCGGGCGGCGGATCAGTTTTTCTACGGTGGGGGATTTTAATTTCCAATTCAAGTAAATTATTTGAAAAGGAAATTATAAAGGTAAAAATATATGTTTTACAACATCTTGAAGTCGCAGAACTGAACGCCATCAGCACGCGCAAGATAGATGGCGGGGCGCTTGTATTCACGGTTCTTGACGAAGTTTCGCCCGCTTTCGTGAATCACCGGCAGACCATCACTGCTGGACGTCTCGCGCCAGACCTCTCCGAAATCGTGCAGCAACGCGGCCAGATAATGCAGCCCTTCGTACGTCGATTGCCCGATTGAATTCAGCGCAGGCGCAATGTCCCCATGCAACGCGTAGTAGCGTTCCTTGAAGGAGGCGTTCGCGTCAGTCGCCACGGAGCCGAAATAGGATGAAACTGAGAACAGGCGCTCCAGATTACCTTCACCGCAGGCCATCAGGCCATTTTCCTCAAGCGCGCAAGACAAGCGCAGAATGGACTTGTGCAAGCCGCGTCGCCCGAACACCCGATTGAAGTTCACGGCATCCTGACCCACCAGCGACACCAGCACGGCATCCGCCCCGGAGGCTTCCAACCGGTCAACCAGGTCGGTCATCCGGGGTAGACCGAAGGGGACGTAACACTCCATCGCGAGTTCGGCGTTCATCTGTTTCAAACAGTGCTTGGCGTAGGAATGTGAACTGCGCGGCCAGACATAGTCGTTACCGATCAAGGCCCACCGCCGGGGCCGGTAGACATGCTGCAGGACTGCCATCGCCGGGCCAAGCTGCTCTTGCGGGGTTTCGCCGATGGCAAACAGGCCCGGCGTGGTTTCGCCCCCCTCATATAGCGGCGTGTAGATGTAGGGGATGCGCTGACGCACGACCTTGGATAGCCGCTGGCGCACCGCGCTCAGATGCATGCCGACGATGGCGTCTATGGCTCCCAGTTCAATAAGCTCATTGACAATTTCTTCGATGGGTTCGCCTGCTTCTACTGCTGCGTCGATCATGATCAACTGCACCCGCCGACCCATGATCCCGTTCTTCTTATTTAATTCTGCTGCAGCAACCTGGGCACTTGAGATGCAGGAGGGTGCCCAGATGCCTGCAGGCCCACACATCGGGATCAGCAAAGCGACGCGAAAACTGGTCGAGGCGTACAGATGCGCACGCTCACGGAGTTCCGCAAGCTCGATCGGAAGTGCCACATCTTCTGGTAAGCGTCCCAGACCCTTATCCCCCAAGACCAAACTGGTCTTTTCCGACATAGCAATTGAAATTACTTTCCAAGTCAACTAAATTCGAGAAAACATCAACCGTGCGAGTAACGATGACTGACCCCAATACCTTCGATAGCCACCTTTCCTATGCGCTTGCAGCGGCGCATCGGTCTGTAAGCCAAGCGCTGAATGCGCGGCTCAAGAAGCATGGCATTCAGATTGAGGCATGGCGGGTGATGGAGTGTCTCGACATCGGCCAGAAACAGACAATGGGTACCTTGGCAAAGCGCGCGTTGATCAATCCGCCCGCGTTGAGCAAGCTGGTAGACCGCATGGTTTCAGACGGGTTGGTGCATCGTCAGATTTCGGCCCGGGATCAACGTCAGATCAACTTGTTGCTTACCAACCTGGGTAGGGCACGGATGCTACAGATTCGCGAAGAAGTTGAAGATCAGGACAAGGTGCTGACCGACCTATTTGACAATCAAAGCGGGCCGTTGCTGATTCAACTTCTGACGAAGCTTGCGCAGTAGCCCGCGGCGCTGGGAGTGGTTTTGCGCCCATGCGACCGCTATCAGCCTTCCGTGTTCTTGTCCGGCTCGTCTTCCGTCCCGAGGAAGTTTCCGATCACCTTGAGGTTGTCAAAGTTCTCACAGATGACCTTGAAGACAAGGAGAAACGGGACAGCCACCAGCGTTCCTGCAATCCCCCAAAGCCACCCCCACAACACAACGGTCAGAAAAACGGCGACGACATTCAATTCCATCCGTTTGCCCACAAGATAGGGCGTAATGAACTGTGCCTCTACCGAGGTCAGGATCTGATACGCGATGGGTGCCAGAATTGCGTAGGACAGAGTGTCAAAATAAATGATGGCGTGCACAGCGACCATTGCGACACCGATGATAGCACCGAGAATGGGAAGAAAATTCAGGAGAAACGCCGCGATTCCCCAGACGTAGGCGTATTCCAGTCCAAGCAGCCAGAGGGCACCTGCCACACAGACCCCAAGGCCCGCGTTTATCAATGTGATGGTCAGCAAGTACGCCGATACGCGTCTCTCAATTCCATAAACCGTGGCAAGCGCACGTTTCTTGCCGCGCATGGTCGGAAAGGCCTGAACCAACTTGACGTAAAACAGATCACCAGATGCCAATAGAAATAGCGCGAGGATCAGCGCGACGGCGATAGACGTTACAGTGCTGGCAGCGACCGTGACGGCTGTATTCAGAAGCCCGGGTTGCTGGACAACAACTTCTTCAGGACCTTTCTCTGGCGCGCCCGTCATTTCTTCAACCTCGTCAGACGCTTCTTGTACCGCGTCTATCGTTTCTGATACGCCTCTGAGCTTTTGCTGAAGTTCGCGTGCGATGCTTGGGGCATCGTTGGACCAGGACCGCGCCGTTTCGCCCGCGAAAAAAACGGTCGCTAGGACGGCAATCGCGGAAAGGATGATCAGGATCGTGGCAGAAAACCCGGCAGGCAGCCCGACCCGCTGTAGTGATCTATTCAAGGGGCTCAGAGTCAGGGCCAAAAGGAAGCCGAGCAGAATTGGGAGAAGCAGGTCTCTCGCGAAATAGGCCACTACGAAAAGCGAAATAATTGCCAACGTTGTCGTGCTGCGGCGCAAGGCGTGGATGTCATCCCTCATCGTCTGCTTCCCGGGCTCACCTTGGTGTCAAGGTCAGTTGGATGATCCATTTGTCACTCCTGACCGATCACTAATAACTGACATCGCTGTTGGTGCACGAACCACGTCAGATTTGGAACATTCGTTAACTTACGTACGACCATTCGATTGTACGCCACTGACGCTCAATTGTGGTCGGGTTCGGCGCATACGGTAAGCTTAAGACGGTCGATGTTACGAGAATGGTTTTTCAGACCAACCCAAGAATGCTGAGGATAATCAGGACGACCACCACAAGGCCGACTAGGTAGATTATGCGGTGCATCAGGTGTACCTTTCAAATCCCGCACAGTCTGGTTTGCGGGCAGTTGGTCTGGGATCGCCTGTACGGCGATCCCGTTGGTGTCAGTGGTTGTTCATGAACTCGTCGACTTCTTTCTTGGCTTCCTCTTTCGATTTGCCGTATTTGGCTTGAATTTTGCCTTCAAGCGCTTCGCGATTGCCATTCACTTCGGCAACGTCGTCGTCAGTGAGATCGCCCCACTTGGCTTTGACTTCACCTGTCATTTCTTTCCATTTGCCTTCAATCTGGTCCCAATTCATGTGGTGTCCTTTCATTGCTTCGGTTGAGGGTCGGGCGAAATCATGTGCCGCCACCCTTTCTGTTGTCTCAACGTCGCCGGTGCAGGATTGTTCCGCGTGCAGGTCGGTGTCTTGCGAGTATTTTGGAAGGGATGAAGTTGCAGCGTTGGCGCGGGGACATATGCCATTTGCCCTGACACGACGGGCAATGGAAATTGTTGGGTCAGGTCGGCCTTTCGGTGTCATCGGCCCGATACACCTACGTCATTTAAGTTAGCAGATGCGCCCATTTTCGAGTTAGGGTAACCTATTCCCCTATACCCGGAGTGGATGTTCCTCCTCCAGCGAAGGACGTAAATATTGGCGACCGACTGCAAGTACTGCCCCATGCGCCGCAAGGATCTTTTTGCGCCGATGTCACAGGACGATGTCGCCGCCATGCAGCGTTTCAAGGTTGGCGAACTTGTGGTCGATCCGGGAACGCCGATCCTGCTGGAGGGATCGAACAGCCCACAATTGTTCACGGTTTTGCATGGAATGGGGATCAGGTACCGGTTCCTCGAAAACGGGGAACGGCAGGTTATCAACTTCGTCTTTCCAGGTGACTTTCTGGGTCTGCAATCCGGTCTCATGGGGGAAATGGGGCATTCGGTCGACGCAACATCAAAGATGACTTTGTGCGTTTTCGATCGGGCCGAGTTGTGGAATTTTGTAAAGGCCTACCCCGAACGCGGGTTTGAGTTGGCTTGGCTGGCTGCAGTGGAGGAGCATTTTCTGGGCGAAAGCCTGACGACGCTGGGCCAGCGCACAGCGCTGCAATCGTTGGCTTGGGCCTTTGTCCGGATTTACCTGCGGATGCGCGCTTCCGGCCTTGGTGAGGAAGGCATGGTGCGTTTCCCATTCAAACAAAGGGATCTGGCCGATGCCTTGGGGTTGTCGCTGGTACATACCAACAAAACCATCGGTACACTCAAATCGCGTCAGTTGATCGGTTGGGAAGGTCCTGAACTGCAAATCCACGACCTTCCGGCACTGGCTGAGGTCGGGCTGACCACATCAGACGGCCCCAAAGTGCGACCGATTATGTAAGCAACGCCAAAGCGGCTGCGCCGGGCAGGTTCCTCAATGTAAAAGACCGATGATTAAAGGAGGCGCATACTCCGCACCATCAACTGTTCGTCTGAATTTCATGGAATGTAATGACGGCATGGATCGGGAAATGATCCGACCCAAATTCTTCAAGTCTGCCGAACGAGACCAGGCCTACTCCATCGGTAAGGTAGAGTTGATCGATCGGTACGCTCAGCAAGGGGTATTGCGCGTGAAATGTCGAAAACATTCCCCGTCCGACACGCGGTTCCAGATAGCTGCCGTACTGTTTGAACCTGCGGCTTGTCCATGACCAGGCGACATCGTTGAAATCCCCCATACAGACAGTGGGCCAATCGGCGTTGCCGGTAAAGACCGCGGCTTTCTTGATCTGCTCATCCCGTTCTGCGGTCGTGTTCCCCGGTACGGGCGGTCTGGGATGCAGGCCAACGAAATTGAACCCCGTCCCATCCGGACCAAGAAGTTCGGCGCGCAGGGTCGGGGTATTGTCGTCGGACAGAAAGACCACATCGGCGCTAGGCGCGGTCAGACGGGTCGCGAAAACCAATCCGTAATAGTTGTCCTGTGGATAGGTCACCACTGTTGGATATCGATCCAATATGTCCTCTAGGGCGTCAAGCCAACTTTGATTGATCTCCATCAGAAAAAGGACATCAGGGTCTTCCCGCTCAATAATATTGATAAGGTCGCCCTTGCGGCTGTTTTCCATCAAGACGTTTGCCGAAAACAACTTTAACTTGCTGTCTTCTGGCACCCCCGCGCTGATCGGGATTTCCGTGGGTGCCAAACGGGTGTAGGGGAAAACGCGCATCAGCTGGTAGATCATGCAGGCCGCAATCGTGACAATCAGCAGGTCCTTGAAAGCCATGGGCAGCGCGAAGATCAGGAACAAAACAACGAGCGCACAAATGGCGATATGCAATCTGGGGAATTCCCAGGCCCGGACCCACCATCGCACGCTGCGAGTAAGCGGCAGCGCTGTCGCCACCACAATGACCAGCGCAGCCAGCCAAACGAGAAACATTACGAAGCTGATCATGAAGCGTGGTCTCTTGTTTTGGTGCGGTGGTGGACCGCAACCGGCTTGGAACTGATGCTGCATTCGCAGTGTATGCGACCCTAGCCGCCGAACAGCAGCAAGAAGATTGTCACCCGCGCGGTTTGAGGATAGCGGATAGTTGAACCTAGGTCGGTCTGTTTGGATGCTCAAGGGCACATCTTGCGCAATATCCCTGGCCCCGAGAGAGCTTGATTGGAAGACATCATGAGCAAGCGCGCCCTGATCGCGAAATATTTCAATGACATACGCGCAAGTTACTGGTTTTTGCCCACAATTCTCGCGCTTCTGGCAGTCGTTCTTGCGCAGGTGACGCTCTATGTGGATCACACATTTCAAATCCTGCCAGAGGGCTGGCGAACGACGCAGGTTGAGGGGGCGAGGTCAACACTGGCGCTGATCTCGCAGTCCATGATCGGTGTGGCGGGCGTGATGTTTTCGATGACGATTGTCGCTGTGTCCTTCGCATCCGGCAACTTTGGTCCGCGTCTGATCGGTAATTTCATGCGCGACCGTGGTAATCAGTGGAGCCTTGGGATTCTGATCGCTACATTTGTCTATACGTTGCTCATCCTGCGCGCTGTACAAAGTCAATTCGGTCCCGAAGACAATGGCGCAGCTTTTGTGCCGCATCTGTCGCTCGCCATTGCTCTGGGGCTTACGGCAATTGCCGTGATGTCGATGATCTATTTCGTGCACCACATCCCCGAGATCATCAACGTCTCCAACATTACTGCGGAGCTTGGAGCGCGACTGCAATCTGCCCTCAAGACCTATATCTCCCGCGACGAGGACCACGTGGCCGTAGACGCCGGACCATTTCCAAGTCGGGACGCGGATGAACAATTTTTCCTTGCCAACAGCGGCTATATCCAGACATGGAATCGACAACGTTTGGCGGAACTTGCACAGGAACACTCCCTCTTCATTTCCATCGATCGGGTCGCGGGGGATTTCGTGTCTCCCAGCACACCAATTCTGAACGTCTGGACGACATCCAGCCTGTCTGACGATCTGGTGCATAAATTGAAGGACTGTTTTGCATTGGGATCCGTCCCGACGGAGGCGCAAAATCCCGAATTCATTGTCGCACAACTGGTCGAGATGGTCGCACGCGCGATGTCGCCGGGGGTGAATGACCCTTTCACGGCGATCAACTGTATCAACTGGATGTACGTCGGGCTAAGCACGGCGGCGAACTACGAAGGTGGGATCCGCGCGCGGCCACAGGGCAGATTGCGCTACCGCACGATTTCCTTCGAAGCCATTCTGAAATCGGCAGTCGGCAACATCGCGCCTTACGTCCGCGATGACAGGATCGTCAGCGCGCATCTGGCGCAAATACTTGAGCGGCTGCAATCCGAGACGGATAATGCAACCGCCCTTGCGCTCCTTCGGGAAACGGAAGACAGGCTTTCGCTGGCTTAAATACCGGCTGCGCTGCTATTCGGCGGCAGCAGCATGGTCTGTCAGATCAACAGCTACGTCGGATTCCACTACAACGGTACGCGTCGGGAATGGGATGTTGATATCTGCTGCATCAAGTGCCTCTTTCACCTTCCGTTTCATGTCGGCCTGATATTGAAAGTAGTCACTGGCGTCACACCAGACCCGCAGCAAGAAGTCGACGCTGCTGCCGCCAAGGTTGTTGACCTGCAAGAAAGGCTCCGGTTCGGGATGCGACCGCGGGTCAGCCATCACAGTGTCGCGGATTACCTTCTCAGCCTGCGCGAGGTTCACACCGTAACCCACACCAAACGTCCACTCTGCCCGGCGTGTGTCGTAGCCGGAGTAGTTCTTGATCGTATTGCCCCAGACTTCTGAATTGGGAACGACCACACGCACGTTACTAAGGTCCGCCAATTCGATATAGTTCAGTGTGATTTCCTTCACCGTTCCCATCACATCGTCAACTTGCACAAAGTCTCCGACTTTGAGCGGGCGGAACAGAATGATCATCACACCCGCGGCGACATTTGACAGCGTCCCCTGAAGCGCAAGGCCGACGGCAAGGCCAGCAGCGCCGATGACGGCAATGATCGAGGTCGTCTGTACCCCAAAGGTGTTGAGCACAAACAAGCCGGTGAATGCCAGAACGACATAGCGGACAATGTTGCCCAGAAAACTGAACAGGGTCTTGTCGAGGCTCGCGTGCTTGTCTGCCACGTTCCGGATGCGTCGGCTCAGGAACCCTGAGACTGCAAAGCCCAGAAGGATCAGCAAAATCGCAGCCAAGACGTTGCCCGCAAGACCAAGCATGGCCTCCAGCGTCAACAAATCCGCAAGTGATTTGCCGTTGTAGATTTCCATCTGGAACAGGGATGTCAGTTGTCCCCAAAGTGTGTTCGTGACGTCTTCGATCTGTTCCATCGGTCTTCCTTCATCTTGTATTCACGCAACTTTTGACGCGGCGGCGGGCCGCGCGACGTCTTGCACAAACGCATCAGGGCGACAACAGTTCCATTTCGGCGGAACGTATTGTCCCACAGATGCGTTGAGCCGCGATTATTTGAGCAAGGAAGACACACGATGGCGCAAAATCATTTCAGTGACCGATCAGTCGAAGAAGCCGAAAACCTTTCCCCAAAGCTGATTTTCGAAATCATCCGACGGGAAGGTGAAGAAGAACTCGAGCGCCCGAACCGGTCCCTGATGTGGTCAGGGGTCGCGGCCGGGATCATGATTTCGCTGTCTGTCCTCGGTGAAGCAATCTTCCGAACTTATCTGCCCGACACGGCGTGGCGCTATCTTGTTGAAAACCTAGGATACAGTCTTGGGTTTCTGGTAGTGATTCTGGGGCGCATGCAGCTATTTACGGAGAACACGATTACAACTGTCTTGCCTGTCATGCATAATCCGACACCTGCTATGTTGCGCCGGACGGCATCCTTGTGGGCCATCGTTCTGGCGGCCAATGTCGTCGGGGCATTCGGTGCGGCACTGGTCTTTGCGTATACTTCGGCAATTCCCGCCGAACTGCTGCCGGCCATCGAAGAGCTATCACGCCACGCCACAGGCTTCACTGCCGCAGAAGGGTTTCAGCGCGCAATCCCGGCAGGACTGCTGGTTGCGGCAATCGTCTGGATGCTCCCCGAATCTGAAGGGTTCGGTTTCTTCTTGATCCTGACGTTCACGTGGCTGATTGCGGCAGGTGATTTCACGCATATCATTGCCGGTTCGGTCGAAATGGCATTCCTGTTGATTCAGGGTCTTCTGCCGCCCGGACAAGCGGTCTTTGGATTTTTCCTTCCAGTATTGGCTGGCAACATCCTTGGCGGGACGGCGATCTTCGCGCTGTTGGCGTTCGGACAGGTGCGACAGGAGTTGCCGGAGCAGAAATAGGCCTGGCGGAGGAACTTTTTGCGGCACCTGCGAGTTATCTGGGTAACAACACACAAGCAGAGGAGCTTTTTGACATGGAATATGCTGGTATTGGTGGTTTTATCCTGCTGGTCCTGAACATCTGGGCGATCGTTTCGATCATCGGATCAGGTGCATCGACAGGTTCAAAGGTATTGTGGACATTGCTCGTCCTGATCCTGCCACTTGTTGGCTTTATTATCTGGCTTATTGCTGGTCCGCGCGGTCAACAGCGCGTTGCCTGAAAACAACGATCGAAAACTTGAACATTGAAATGCGTGGGCTGCGGCCCGCGCACTTTTTTTGGGATTGGCGGAATGAACATGGCTGACACCGAAAATGACGACCAGTCTAAATCCGAAGAGCTAGCCGATACGCGCACCGATTGGGCCGAAGATCGCACTGTGCTCGCGAACGAACGAACATTCGCCGCTTGGATGCGTACCGGGATGGCATGTATCGCACTGGCTCTGGGTCTGCGCGCCGTGTTTTCCGCTACTGACTACCCGCTTGTGGCCAAAGCAGTGGCTGAGCTTTTCGTCGGCTGCGCGATACTGATCTTCTGGGCTGCTGCAAAGCGGAGCCAGAACACTCAAAGACGCATGGATGCAAATGATACAAATGTGCAGTCTGGTCGCAACATGATCATTACCGCGGTCACTCTCACGGTGGGCGCGGTGGCGACCGGTATCATTCTTTGGCTACTGTGACGCGCTGCACGTCTAAAAAAACGGCGGCCTGTAGAAAGGCCGCCGATTGATGATTGAAATGAAATGACGTTATTGGTCGGTCGCCACGGGCACGACGGCGTCTACACCTTCGTCCTCTTCACCTCCGGTCAGGGTCCACCCGGTCAGTGCCAAGAACAGGGCACCCGCGAAAATGGCAACGATGCCAATTCCCAGCAGGGGTGCTTTGTGACGGCGCGTTTGTTTGTCGATATTTGTGTCAGGTGCTGACATTAATCATCTCCTAAATGGTTCGATGATCAAACGTCTGATGGACCCGTTGGTTCCATAAAGAATTCCAGATGCAGCGGACTTTGGTAAATATCGCCGGTTGTGGCCGCCAGCGGGATCAGGCTGTACGGCGTGCGCCCCCGGATCTTGGGGCAACTGCGTGCCGGTCCCAGAAATAACATGGAACAAATCCCATGCGGGGACGCGCAAGGCTATTTCTGTTCTTTGGCGGTCAACGCGCGCAACATCCATGCGGCCTGTTCTTGAAACGCCAACCATTCGGTGCCATCCGGCCAACGGCACGTCTCCTTTCGGCCAGCTCGTCCGCTGCAGCGTACATGTTCTTGTACTCTCCTTCAGTGAGGTTGTGGATCGAATAGAACAGTGGTCCTTCCACGTTGCAGTAGAACGCATGGCCTCTTGAATGTAAGTCTGTAGGTATCCGCAAGGATTTCACGAAGTCCTCTTGCGGTGGTCGCGGGTCCGCGCCCACCGTCTGAAATCTCAGTCGGTTTGGCAACGACGTCGAGTGAGTTAAAGACGAAATGATCTCTTCAGAAGCATCAACCCAGGAGGCGGTCGGCTTACCGACGCACCAACTGCATGATCAGCGTTCCTAGGAACAAGACGACAAAGATCACGAACAGGATCTGGGCGATCCCTGCGGATGCTGAAGCGATGCCGCCAAAGCCGAAGAGGGCCGCGATCAGAGCGACCACCAGGAAGATCAATGAATAATAGAGCATGGGAATGGTTCCTTTTTGAGTACACGCAACGAGGGTGCTGCGCCATTGGAACGCAAACCGAATTGCCTGACATCCTGTTCCAAGAATTTTTCGAAATTTTTTTCGGAACCGGAGCGGGACTGAAGTCGTTTCATGTCCAGCACGCAAGACAGGAGAGAGACGATGGCGAACACAAGCACCACACTCAACGGAAACAAAGATTCAATCAGTTCAGCAGACCTCGCCAAGCAGGTCGAAATCCTTCGGAATGATCTGAGTTCCCTGACAGAGATCATCGGGGATCTTGGAAAAGCAAAGGGCGACGAAGCGATAGCGGCAGCAAATGCGAAGGCTGCCGAAGTGCGCGCGAAGCTGCATGATTCAGCCGAGACAGCCCGCCTGCAAGCCATGGAAATTCAGGATCAGGCCAACCACTTTATCAAAACCCAACCGGCGACGGCGCTTGGCCTTGCGGCTGGGGTCGGGTTTCTGATCGGCTTTTTGGGATCACGGAAATAGCTGATGTTCGATATTGAGCAAAAGGTGGCAAACACTGCCAAGCGGGCAGGTCTTCTTTCCGGAGGCCTGCTTTTGTGTGCGGTAGGAACGGCTTTCCTGACCGTCGCAGGGTGGTTCGCCCTGGTCCCGGTTGTCGGACTGCAGATGACAGCCCTGATCATCGCTGGCTGCTATCTTGGGATCGGCTTGATCATGATCGGTGTCGGTTCTGGAAGTTCGGATACATCAGCGCCGACCAAAGCGGAAAGTCGGAAGGCGGAAGTTGGCGGCCCTCCAATCGTTCAGGCATTTATGTACGGCTTGCAGGCCGGTGCGCAGGCCGAACGAAAACGGCGCTAACCAGCTCTCGCTTTGGCCTCTGTGACTGCTTCAAGCATCATTTGGGTTGTGAATGGTGTTTCCAGGATCGTCGCGGGCACGTCTGCGGCCTTGATCCCGCCGATGGTCACAATCTGCCCGCCGCGTGCAGCAATGTCGTGGAACAGGGCACCTGCATCCTGAGACCACAACCTGCTGCTGACAAACAGGCAGCAAGACGTGACGGCCTGATCAAGATGCTGCGATATTTCATGCGCGGCATTCAGGACAACGGCTTTGCAATCCGGGAAATGGGCATGCAAGGCACCCACCAGATCCATCTGAACAATGGGATCCAGTGCACATATGATAAAAGTACGCTCCAACTTGCCTTCTCCCGCAACTTCTGAAGCTTTGCATATGCGTGCGTACACTTTGTCGCATTAAGCTATGACGTAGTGCTGGTGGCTTGCCTGATGTGTCGCCCCCACAAGCGATAAACCGCCGAGACTCACTGCCGGAAGGGGATGGCGTCTATCATGCGGCGCCCAGGGCGGAATCGAGCGCGTCAAGAAGTGCAATTGCATCTTCTTCGGTGACAACAAGCGGGGGCGACAGAATGATGTTTGCCCCTGAAATGCGGATCATCGCACCGGATTGATAGGCGATTTCCTGAACGTTCGCGGCCACGTCCGGGTCGACGGGTTTTTTCGTCGCACGATCACTGACCAGTTCGATGGCCGTCATAAGTCCATGCCCGCCGCGCACGTCGCCGACGATTTCATGCTTTTTCATCAACGCCGCGCAGCCTTCGAATATCTGATCTCCGCGCGCGGCTGCGTTTTCGACGACGTTCAGCCGCTTGGTTTCCGCAAGACACACCAGCGCAGCTGCGGCCCCTACGGGATGCCCTGAATAGGTGTACCCATGCCCGATCTTGGCGCTGGGATTGTTCTCGAAGGCGTCTACCAGCTTTTCGCCAAGCATCACCGCACCGAACGGAAAGTAACCGTTCGTGATGGCCTTTGCAGTGCACATCATGTCAGGCTTCACCCCCCAAAGGCGGGCACCCGACCAAGCGCCGGTGCGTCCGTATGCCGTGATGACCTCGTCTGTGATCAGGAGGATCCCGTTCCTGTCACAGATATCACGCACCATCGGCAAGAAGGTTTTGTGCGGCGGGATCACTCCACCCGCGCCCAGAATGGGCTCCACGATCATTGCGGCGATGGTGTTTGCCCCTTGGAACGCGATCTCGTCCTCAAGAGCTGCGGCGCACAACTGCGCCAGTTTTTCTGGATCACTTACGTTAAACGGGTTGCGATACGTGTAGGGTGCAGGAATGTGAAAGCATCCCGGCAAAAGCGGCTCGTATGCGGTTCGGAAATTGGCGTTCCCGTTCACACTTGCCCCGCCCATATGGGTGCCGTGATAGCCCTTTTTCAGGCTGAGGAATTTGATCCGCCCGGGTTCCCCACGCAGCTTGTGATACTGCCGGGCAAGACGCAGGGAGGTTTCAACCGAATCCGAACCGCCAGAAGTGAAAAAGGACCGCCGCATGCCATCCGGCGCGAAGAATGCGTTCAATTCGTATGCCAGTTCAATTGCCGCATCGTTCGATGCACCCCGGAAAGTCGAATAATACGGCAGTTTGGCAAGCTGCTCCGTGATGGCATCTTTCACGGGCTGGCAGGAATAGCCAAGGTTGACGTTCCAGAGGCCGCCAACCCCATCAACGACTTCATGGCCGTCAATATCAGTGATGCGCACGCCGCTGGATCCGGTGATGATCTTTGGGGGCGCGTCGATGCTGTCCTGCGGAGAGGTCATGGGGTGCCACATCACGCGTCCGTTGTTTTCCTTAAGGAAGTTCGAATCCTTCATGATGCGCGCTCCAGCATATGGGGGTTTGACAGAGTACGGGACCAAATGGCCTCGATATCTTGCGGAACCGAACCACCCCAGTTGCGGGTAATGTCGCGGCTTGCGGTGATCAGATACCGCTGGATGGACGGCGCGATACCCGGCGCGACGCGGGCGGCGACCGCTGCGACCGTAACCGTTCCCGCGAAGGCACCTGTCTGATCGAACAGGGGGGCGGATACACTTTGGATGTCATCTTCGAAGCTGCGATTGGACCATGCAAAACCTGTCTCGCGCACAGTGGCGACTGCGCTTTCAAGTTCGGTTTGCGTGACAATCGTGTTGGTCGTGAATTGTTCCATGTTGGCGACGGCCACGTCAAAAAGCGTGTCGGGGCCGAAGGCAAGCGTGCAAAGCCCGGATGCGGTCGCGTGCAGTGGGAAAGTCTGGATGTCGACAATCGCGCGGATGCTGTGCTGTCGCGATTCGCAGGCGGCAAGCGCGTAGACCGTCGTCCCCGACAGGACCGACACGTGGCTGGTTTCGCCCGTGGCTTCTGCAAGCGCCAGCAACGGCGCTTCCGTTCCGCGTTTGCGCGGGACGGTGATCTCGCGGGTCTGGGCAAGTTGCAGGACGATGGGGCCAAGGCGATAGCGTTTCGTCAGCGCGTCCTGCTCGATAAATCCCGATTCCTCAAGGGTTTGAAGGTGGCGATATGTGGTTGCCTTGTCGCGCTTCGCGAGTTTGCAGAATTCGGACAGCCCAATCTCCGGACGGGAGGCGGAGAAGAAGGACAAAAGCGCAAGCGTTTTTCCGGCGGCTGACATTCAGAGCATCACTTTCGATCTGGTTTCAGAAAAAATTTGACATACTGTACTTAACAAGGCAACCTTTTTTCAAAATATAGGTTCAATATATGAACCACAAGAGGGAGAACCGAATGTCTACATTTGCCAGATCACTTGCCGCCGCAGCGCTGGCGCTCAGCGCGGCCGGGACGCCCGTGCTTGCTGAGTATCCCGAAAAACCCGTCGAATTCATCGTGCCGTGGCCGCCCGGCGACCTTGAAGACGTGCTGACCCGGATGATTGCCGAGGACTTTCAGGATACCTACGGCGTCGCGGCAGCGGTGGTAAACAAGCCCGGTGGCGGGGGCGGACCTTTCCCGGGTGCCATTGAAGTCGCGAATGCGCCTGCGGATGGATATACGATCGGTTCGTTCATCATCGCCATTCCGGTTGTTGGCCCGCAGATCGGCATTCCCGAATTGAACCCGGATCCGTTTGAGCCATTGGGCAATTTCCTGACCTATCCCTTCGTTATCGCGGCGGGCGGGAATGCACCCTATGATGACATGGCGGGTCTTGCCGAACACGCAGGCAGCAACGATGTCGTTCTGGGCCACTTCGGCGCGCCGCTGGTGCCCACGCAGGTGACATTCGGTCTGGCCAAGCAGATGGGCTTTTCCTTTGCATCGGATGCGGCATTTGACGCGCTGGATTGCAACACGCTCGCGTCAGGCGATGTGGACGTCATCAACACAACATTGCAACTGATCCTGCCCTGCCTTGATGACGTGAAGGTGCTTGCCTCCATCGGGTCGGAGCGTATCCCCCTGATCCCCGATGCCCCCACCGTGGCGGAGCTTGCACCGGATCTGAACGTCGCACTTTGGAACGGCCTGTTTGTGCACAAGGACACGCCGCAAGACGTCCGCGACAAGATTATTGCCGTTGCCGAAAAGACGGTGATGTCTGAACGGGCACAGAAATTGGCTGCTGAAACCGGTGCTGCCGTCTACTGGCAGTCCGCCGATGAGGTGTCAGCGCAGATAGCCAAGGACATTGAGACCTTGAAAGGCATCGAAACGCTGCTTTCCGAATAAACGGGCGGGCGCATCCTCCGGGCGGCGTTGCTACCCGGACATGCCCGCCGCGTTCATCATACAGGACACCGTCATGTCGCGCACAAAGACGCTGCAAGTGCTGTTCAAGCGATATCGCCGACCGGGTGATATCGTGTTTGCGTGGGTCCTGCTGGCGGTCTGCCTGTTCCTGCTGTCGCAGATTTTCACGCAGACGGTGTTCAAACCCGGCGGCAAGCTTTTTGCGCAACCGCGGTTCTGGCCCGCTGTTTCGCTGATCTGCATGGCGGGTTTCGCGGCGTGCCATCTGCTTGGTTCGATGTTGTCCGAGCGGATCGAGGGCCGCTGGAAAGAGGTCTGGCTCTGGCTGGCGTCACTGGAATATGCAGGATGGTTCATCGCCTACGCGGCCGTCATGCCTTGGGCGGGCTATCTTCCGGCCACGCTGATCTTTTCGGTCCTGCTTACCTTGCGGGCGGGGTATCGCAGCGCCCATGCCATTGCGGCTGCTGCTGCAAGTGCTGTGGTGATCGTGTTGCTGTTCAAGTCATTCCTTCAGGTCAAGTTGCCCGCAGGCCGGATTTACGAGGCGTTGCCCGACGGGCTGCGGCAGATCATGCTGACCTACTTCTGATCGGAGCACGCGATGGAAAATCTGCTTGCCGGGGCCGAAATGCTGGCGCGCTGGGATGTGATGCTGGCGCTGTTGGTGGGGTCCGTGGGTGGCGTGATCATCGGCGCGATCCCCGGTGTCGGACCCGCGGTTGCCATCGCGATTCTGCTGCCTGCCACGTTCTCGCTTGATCCCATTGTCGGATTGACCATGCTGCTGGGCATCTACGGATCGTCCATGTACGGCGGTGCGATCCCGGCGGTATTGATTAACACGCCCGGAACGGCGGTAAATGCCCTGACGTCTTACGATGGCTACCCGATGACCCAGCGCGGCGAAGCCCATCGCGCGGTGTCGCTGGCCTACAGCGCGTCCTTCTGGGGCGGTATCTTTGGCATCGTTTGCCTGATCCTCCTGTCACCGGTGCTGGCCCTGATCGCGCCGATGTTCGGCAGCAGGGAGATTTTTCTGGCCGCACTCCTTGGGGTGATCCTTGTCATACTGGCACACCGCGGGCAGATCTTTGCGGCGGGCTTTCTGGCGATGCTGGGGATCTTCTTGCAGACCATCGGTCTGGACGCTGTCACCTATACCCAGCGTTACACTTTCGGTTATTCGTTCCTAAGCTCCGGGATCAATCTGATCGTCGTCGTGCTGGGACTGTTCGCCCTCAGTCAGGCCTTCGTGCTTTTGATGGCGCCGGACGAAAGCCCCGATGCCAGACCCGTCAAGGGCCGGATGACGGCGGGCATCAAGGAGTTAATGAAACACAAGCGGGTCGCGACGGTCGCCTCCGGTTTCGGTGTCATTCTTGGAATGATACCCGGGACCGGCGAATTCACGGCCCAGTTCATGAGCTACACCTATGCTCAGAAAACCTCCAGGACCCCGGATGATTTCGGCAAGGGGTCCCCCGAAGGACTGATAGCGTCAGAAGCGGCCAACAATGCGGTCCCCGCCGCTGCGATGATCCCGTTGCTTGCCCTTGGCATTCCGGGGGAGGCGCTGACCGCGATGATGCTGTCGGTGTTTTACGTGCACAATGTCATCCCCGGTCCACAGCTTTTCCAGAACAACATCGATCTGGTCTATGGCCTCTACCTCGCGCTTATCCTGCTGAACATCATCGTCATGGTGTTCTTGCTGTTCTCGACCAACCTGTTGACCAGGATCATTCGCGTACCGACCCGTTTTCTGGGGGTGTTGATCCTGATCCTGTCATTCGTGGGGGTCTATTCGCTGCGCAATTCGTTGACCGATTGCATGATTGCGGCCGGGTTCGGGGTATTCGGTCTGATCCTGAAGCGTTTGAACCTGCCCATCGTGCCCATCGTGCTTGGCATGGTGCTGGGTGGTATCATGGAGGTCAAACTCCGCTCCGCGCTGCCCCGGCTCAAGACGCCGCTCGACATGATCGACCGGCCCATTTCATTCATCCTGTTCGTGATGATCCTTCTGGTGCTGGCGTTGCATCTGCGCACGCTGGTGCGCGAATACCGGGCGCATCAACCTCAAGAGGATCACGACATCCACGACAGCCAACTGCGATAGGTATCATGAACCAAAGCGACATCGACGCATTGCGCGACCTCCCTGTTCCGCCCCAGCTTCACGTCATCGATGGCAAGACCGTTGCTGCGTCGGATGGCGCATTGATGGACGTGATCTCCCCCGTTGATGGGCAGGTTCTGACCCGGATGGCAAAAGGAACTGCGGCGGACATGCAGACCGCCATCGCTGCCGCCCGTAGCGCGTTCGAGGATGGGCGCTGGGCCGGGCAGCCGCCTGCAGCCCGCAAGAAGGTCTTGCACAGATGGGCCGATCTGATCGAGGCGCGTGCGCTTGAACTGGCGGTTCTGGGCGTGCGCGACAACGGAACGGAAATCAGCATGGCACTGAAGGCGGAGCCGGGCTCCGCTGCCGCGACCATCCGCTACTACGCCGAAGCGCTGGACAAGGTTAACGGGGAGATCGCACCGACCCCGGCAGATGTTCTTGCCATGATCCACCGTGAACCTGTCGGTGTGGTTGGTGCGATCATCCCGTGGAACTTTCCGCTGATGATCGGTGCATGGAAGCTGGGTCCGGCGCTGGCGATGGGCAATTCGGTCGTGCTGAAACCGGCTGAAACGGCCTCCCTTTCGCTGATGCGGATGGTGGAACTGGCGCACGAAGCGGGCCTGCCGCCTGGCGTCCTGAACGCGGTAACGGGTGAGGGTGCTGTCGTGGGCGAGGCGCTGGGTCTGTCGATGGATGTCGATGTGCTGGTGTTCACCGGATCGGGCCGCACCGGTCGACGGTTGCTGGAATATGCCGCGCGGTCGAACCTTAAACGCGTCTATCTTGAACTGGGTGGCAAATCCCCCAACATCATTTTCGCTGATGCCCCTGATCTGGGCGCGGCGGCCAAGGTCGCGGCGGCGGGTATTTTTCGCAACGCGGGACAGGTTTGTGTGGCCGGGTCGCGCCTGTTGGTCGAGGCATCCATCCACGACGCATTCGTGGCCGAAGTCGTCAAAGCCGCGCAAGCCATGCGCGTGGGTGATCCACTGGACCTTGCGACGGCCATCGGGGCGGTGAATTCCGAAGGGCAATTGGAACAGAACCTCGGCTTTGTCGAACAGGCACGCGCAGAAGGCGGGACGCTTGTGTCAGGCGGGGCGCGCGTGATGCAGGAAACAGGCGGCTACTTCATGGAACCTGCGATTTTGACTGATGTCACCCCTGATGCCACCCTGGCCCAGAAAGAAGTGTTCGGTCCCGTCCTTGGCGTTACCCGGTTCGAGACGGAAGCTGAGGCAGTGCAGATCGCAAATGGCACGGCATACGGTCTGGCCGGGGCTGTCTGGACCTCGAACCTGTCGCGGGCGCATCGAATGGTTCGGGCGGTGCGCACCGGGGTGATGCATGTGAACACCTACGGCGGGGCCGATGGCACCGTCCCATTGGGTGGCGTCGGCCAATCGGGCAATGGTCACGACAAATCGCTGCATGCGATTGATAAATACATCAACCTCAAGACGGCTTGGATCAAACTGTAGACTACGCTCAGGGAAGGCGGCAGATGACAGATAAAACCATTCTGGTGGTCGGCACCTACGACACGAAAGACGACGAACTTGATTTTCTGGCCGGGGTAATCCGCGATCAGGGGGGGCAGGTCCTGCGCATGGACGTGTCAGTGTTGGGCGACCCGTCCGAGCCTACTGAATATTCCAAGCACGACGTGGCTGGGGAAGGCGGTAGTTCCATCGAAGCGGCAATTGCATCGGGGGACGAAAATCACGCCATGCAGATCATGGCAAAAGGTGCCGCATTGCTGGCCGCGCGGCTTCATGCGGAAGGACGCTTTGACGGGATAATCGTGCTGGGCGGGACGATGGGAACCGATCTGGCGTTGGATGTCTGTACCGCACTGTCGCTTGGCGTGCCGAAGTACATCGTCTCCACCGTTTCCTTCTCGCCCCTGATCCCGGCGGAGCGGCTGGCCGCCGACACGCAGATGATCCTCTGGGCGGGCGGTCTTTATGGCCTGAATTCGGTTTGCAAGGCATCGCTCAGTCAAGCCGCCGGGGCGGTGCTGGGCGCGGCGCGGGCCGTGATCAAACCGGACCTCACAAAGCCGCTGATCGGCATGACGTCCCTGGGGAAGTCCGCGCTGACATACATGGTTCCCTTGAAGCCCGCGCTCGAAGAACGGGGGTTCGAGGTGGCTGTGTTTCACGCCACCGGCATGGGTGGGCGGGCGTTTGAAAGCCTTGCAGGGCAGGGGGCTTTTGCCTGCGTTTTCGACTTCTGCACGCAAGAGCTGGGCAATCACATCCACGGCTCGAACATTTCTGCCGGGGCGGACCGTCTGACGAATGCGGGCCTGCGGGGCACGCCGCAGATTGTCGCGCCGGGTTGCTATGATCTGGTGGACATCGTCGGATGGCAGCCGCTGCCCGAAAAGTGGTCAAATCACATGCACCACGCCCACAACCGCCTCTTGACCTCCATCGTGCTCAACACGGCAGAGCGGGAAGAGGTCGCCCGGTCCCATGCAACGCAACTGGCCAAAGCGAAAGGCCCGGTCGCGCTTTTGCTCCCCGATCAGGGTTTGGGCGAATGGGACAGGGAAGGCGCAGATTTGCACGACAAGCCCGGTTTGGACGCTTTCTTGGCGGAGATGCGGCGTGTCCTGCCCCCCCAAGTGGCAGCGCATCACATCCATGGTCACATAAACGACGACATCTTTGCGCAGACGGCATTGGAAATCTTCGATGACTGGTGCGCGCGCGGCGTGGTGAAGGCCTAGTCGCGTGATCCCGGATCAAGCTTTGCCAGCAGGTCCAGAAGCGTCTCGTAGTTCTCCGGACCCAGGGCGGCCCGGAAATCCTTTACGATCTGCGCAGATTGCGCGGCATAATCATCAATGATCTTTTGCCCCTCTGGGGTGATCGCAATGAACTGCCTGCGCCGGTCGACGTCATCGCGGGTCTGGGTGATCAACCCTTTTGCGCGCATCTTCGTCGCAATTCGTGTCAGACTGGGAAAAAGCAGGCTGGCGCGGTCTGCTAGGGTGGTCGTATCAAGCGCCCCATATTCCGACAGCACCCGAAGAACCCGCCACTGCTGTTCCGTGATGCCGGTATCGGACAGCATGTCACGGATGGGCGCCATCACCCCTTCTCGGGCGCGGATCAGGGCAATCGGCAGGGATCGCGACGTTGACGGCAGCTTTGTGGACATATCAAACTCTTGCGGGCAGGGGTGGCATTGTGCTGCCAACTCAGGCTTGACAATGCAAGGCGGATTTACTTAACTTAGCAACTATTGTCATATTAAGGAAAGACATGCCTCACTTTCATATCGACTATTCCGCCAACCTCGAACAGGTCATTGATATGGGACAATTGTGTGAGGTGGTCAGGGCGCAGGCAGCACAGATTGACACCTTCCCCTTGGCGGGTATCCGGGTGCGCGCGACCCGCGTTGATCACTATGCCATTGCTGATGGCAACCCGGAACACGGCTTTATTGATCTTTCTGTCCGCCTCCGGGAAGGCCGCGACAAGGAGGTGAAGCAGGATGCGATTACGCGGATCTTCGAGGCGATGAAAGCCTTTGTCGCCCCGACGATGGAAACCCGTTCCATCGCCCTATCGGCAGAGATGCGCGATATCGATGCGGACCTGTCACCGAAGTTCGGCACCATCCGCGCGCATCTGGAGAACACCCCATGACTGCATTGCAGGACAATCTGGCCAAGCTGAACGGTTATCTCGAACGGTTTCGTCAGTCAGGCATTCAGAACAGGATCGCCGGTCAGGATGCTACAGGCGCGGGCGGCACGTTTCAGACGATTTCACCGGTCGACAGAAGCGTGATTTGCGATGTGGCACAGGGCACCGCGGCGGATATTGATGCTGCTGCCAAGGCCGCAGCGAAAGCGTTTTCTGATTGGCGCGACATGCCCGCAACGGACCGCCGGAAGATCCTGATCAGGATCGCCGAAGGGATCGAAGCCCGCGCCGAAGAAATTGCGCTTTGCGAATGTTGGGATACGGGGCAGGCCCTGAGGTTCATGTCAAAGGCGGCCCTTCGGGGTGCGGAAAACTTCCGCTATTTTGCGGATCAGGTTATTCAGGCCCGCGATGGGCAGCACCTGAAATCACCCACATTGATGAACGTGACAACCCGTGTGCCCATCGGGCCCGTGGGGGTCATCACGCCCTGGAACACCCCTTTCATGCTGTCCACCTGGAAGATCGCACCAGCGCTCGCGGCGGGTTGCACGGTCGTGCACAAACCTGCCGAAGCCTCCCCCCTGACCGCCCGCCTGCTTGTCGAGATCGCAGAAGACGCAGGCTTGCCACCCGGCGTGTTGAACACGGTCAACGGGTTCGGAGAGGACGCTGGAAAAGCCTTGTGCGAACATCCCTCGATCACGGCCATCGCCTTTGTCGGTGAAAGCCGCACGGGTAGCCTGATCACCAAACAGGGCGCTGACACCCTCAAACGCAACCATCTTGAACTGGGCGGCAAGAACCCGGTGATCGTGTTCGACGATGCCGATCTGGACCGTGCCTTGGATGCGGTGATTTTCATGATCTATTCCATCAACGGCGAACGCTGTACGTCATCATCCCGGCTGCTGGTTCAGGACACGATCCGCACAGAATTCGAAGCCAAGCTGATCGCGCGGGTCAACAAGATCAAGGTCGGTCATCCGCTGGACCCCGCCACCGAAATCGGCCCGCTTGTCAGTCAGGAACACTTCGACAAGGTGACCAGCTATTTCGACATCGCGCGGCATGACGGGGCGACGGTAGCCGCCGGGGGCGAAACGCTGGGCGATGAAGGGTATTTCGTTCGTCCGACGCTTTTTACAGATGCCAACGTCCAGATGCGGATCGCGCAGGAGGAAATCTTTGGACCCGTGCTGACCTCCATCCCCTTCAAGACCGAGGAAGAGGCACTGCAAATCGCCAATGACACACCCTATGGCCTTACCGGCTATGTCTGGACAAACGACCTGACCCGCGCGCTGCGCTTTACCGACAAGCTCGAAGCGGGGATGATCTGGGTGAATTCGGAAAACGTCCGGCACCTTCCGACCCCCTTCGGCGGCGTCAAGGCCAGCGGGATCGGGCGCGACGGCGGGGACTGGTCGTTTGAATTCTACATGGAGCAAAAGCACATCGGCTTTGCCACCGGTCAACACAACATACCCCGCCTTGGGACTTTGTGAGGAGATCTGAACATGCCTGTCCCGACCCCAAATCTATACCCCGATTTCAACACGATCCGGCTGAGCCACGTTTGCCTGAACGTCAAGGACCTTGCCGCATCGCGGGCCTTCTATGTTGATACCCTCGGTTTGCGGGTCAGCGATGAAAGTGACAGCCACATCTACCTGCGCGCCATGGAAGAACGCGGGCACCACTGCGTGATCCTGCAGAAATCCGACCAGCCGGGCACGGTTGAGGTGATGGGTTTCAAGACTTTCGATGAGGACGATCTGGACCGTGCGGAAGCCTATTTCAGGTCAAAAGGGCATCCGACATCATGGGTGAAACGCGCCTTTCAGGGCCGCACGCTTTTGACCTCCGACAACATCGGCATCCCGCTTGAATTCTATCACAAGATGGACCGGTTGGAGCCGATCCACCAGAAGTACGCACTTTATCACGGGGTCAAACCCCTGCGGATCGATCATTTCAATTGCTTTTCACCGGATGTCGATGCCTCTGTCGCGTTCTACAACGACATCGGGTTCCGGGTGACGGAATACACCGAAGATGAGGACAGCAAGAAGCTTTGGGCTGCCTGGATGCACCGCAAGGGCGGGGTGCATGACATGGCGTTCACCAATGGCACAGGGCCAAGGATGCATCATGTGGCGTTCTGGGTGCCGACACCGCTGAACATCATTGATCTGCTCGATCTGATGGCGACGACCGGGTATGTAAGCCATATCGAACGCGGTCCGGGTCGGCACGGCATTTCAAATGCGTTCTTTCTGTATATCCTCGACCCTGACGGCCACCGGATCGAGATTTATTGCTCCGATTATCAGACCGTGGATCCCGATCTGGAGCCGATGAAATGGGATCTGAAGGACCCGCAGCGGCAAACACTTTGGGGGGCACCTGCACCCAAAAGCTGGTTTGAGCACGGCACAGAATTTGTTGGCACCCCGACACGCGCCGCACAGCTTGCCGCGACGCCGATCATCGCGCCCTGATCAACACCACCTGACCCAAAGGAACATCCATGCGGTTTGCAACTTACACGGCGGAAGGTCAGCAGCACTACGGTGCGGTCACCGAAGCGGGCATGGTCGCGTTGAACCGCGATTGCCCAGAGTGGCCAACCCTGCTGGATGCTGTGCAGGCGGGAGGATTGCAGACGCTGGCAGACCGCGCTGCCGAAAAACCCGTGACCCACAAGACGTTCCGTTTTGAGATGGTCTTGCCCAACGCGCCACGGATCCTGTGTGTCGGCGTGAACTTCCCGGACCGGAACGCGGAATACAAGGACGGCAGCGACCAGCCGAAATACATGTCCCTGTTTCCGCGGTTTGCCAGCGGCTTTACCGGACATGACCAGCCGCTGATCCGACCGCCGGAAAACCACACGCTGGATTATGAGGGGGAAGTTGCCATCGTCATCGGCAAGCCGGGAAGGCGGATCGCACAGGCAGACGCCTATGACCACATCGCGGCGCTGACCCTGTGCAACGAAGGGACCATCCGCGACTGGGTGCGCCATGCCAAGTTCAACGTAACCCAAGGCAAGAACTGGGACTGCTCCGGCGCGATGGGACCGTGGCTGGTGCCCTTCACCGAAGCTGCCCAACTGGATGACGCACGCATCATCACGCGCGTCAACGGTGAGGTGCGTCAAGACGATACCCTGCGGCGCATGACGCATCCGATCCGCCGACAGATCGAATACATTTCAACCTTCATGACCCTGCGCCCCGGCGACATCATCGTGACGGGAACACCAACGGGGGCGGGCGCGCGGTTCGATCCGCCGCGCTATCTTGCGCCCGGTGACGTCGTCGAAGTGGAAGTGAACGGGATCGGCATCTTGCGCAACGGCGTTGAGGATGAAGCGATATGACACCGCAAGACCACGCGGTTGCCGCCGCTGACCTTCTCGAAGCGGAGCGCAGCGGCAACCAGATCGGCCTGCTGACCCTGCGCCACCCCGACATGCGAATGGATGATGCCTATGCGATCCAGAACGCCCTTTATCGTGCGAAACTTGCCGAGGGCCGCAAGGTGATCGGCTGGAAGATCGGGCTGACGTCGAAGGCAATGCAATACGCACTGAACATCGACATTCCGGACAGTGGCATCCTTTTTGATGATATGGCCTTCGCGCATGGCGCAGAAGTGCCGAAGGGGCGTTTCATCCAGCCGCGGATCGAGGCGGAGATCGCCTTCGTTCTCAAAAATCCGCTCGGTGGCGCCGATGTCACGCGCGCCGACGTGGTCGCTGCGACGGACTACGTTGCCCCCTCCATCGAAATACTCGACACGCGGATCATGCGAATGGACCCACAGACCGGAAAGACCCGTACCGTCTTTGACACCATCAGCGATAATGCTGCCAACGCGGGGATTGTTCTGGGTCCTCAGCGGCACGCCGTGGATGCCTTTGATTTGCGCTGGGTCGGTGCCATCACGACCCGTAACGGGGAGGTCGAAGAAACCGGCCTGGGGGCGGGGGTGCTGAATGATCCCATCGAAAGCGTCGTCTGGTTGGCCCGGCGCATGGCGCAATACGGGCAAAGCATTGCACCCGGCCAGATCGTTCTGTCCGGCAGCTTCATCAGACCGGTCGAGTGTCCGCCCGGCACTTCAATCACGGCGGATTTCGGTGCCTTCGGCCGGGTGGATATCGCGTTTGCCTGAGCGCCTTTCATCGCGGCGCTGGAGGTAGAGCGGATCACAAGGACGCCCTGTCCTGTTCCTTGTGCCTTGCAACGGCACGCAAACCGACGTTTACCTGATCCATCCCTTCCGCCCCTGAACCGGGTGCCGAACGACGAGGATCAAGAAGATGTCGCAAGCTTTCGTTTCACACATGGCCGACCAGTTGGATGACCTGCACAAGGCCGGACTGTACAAATCCGAACGGATCATCATCAGCACCCAGTCGGGAACTGTCGCGCTTTCCTCGGGCCAGGAAGTGATCAACATGTGCGCCAACAACTACCTTGGCCTAAGCGATCACCCCGACCTGATCGAAGCGGGCCGTGCCGCCCTTTCGCGCTATGGCTATGGCATGTCATCGGTCCGGTTTATCTGTGGCACGCAGGAAGAGCATATCGCGCTCGAAGCCCGGCTGTCGGACTTTCTGGGGTTTGAGGACACGATCCTCTATTCAAGCTGTTTTGACGCAAACGCAGGGCTGTTCGAGACGCTGCTGGGGCCGGAGGACGCCGTGATCTCGGATGCGCTCAACCATGCCTCGATCATTGACGGTGTGCGCCTGTGCAAGGCACAGCGGTTTCGCTTCGCCAATTCGGATATGGCGGATCTGGAGGCACAGCTTGAAAGTGCTGCGGATTGCCGGTTCAAGCTGATCGCAACAGACGGTGTGTTTTCGATGGACGGGTATATCGCCAAGTTGGATCAGATCTGTGATCTGGCGGACAAACATGGCGCGATGGTGATGGTGGACGACAGCCATGCGGTTGGCTTTGTCGGTGCGACAGGGCGCGGTTCCATCGAACATTGCGGCGTGATGGGGCGGGTCGACATCGTGACCGGCACGCTTGGCAAGGCGTTGGGCGGGGCGTCGGGCGGGTATACCTGCGGCAAAAAGGAAGTGATTGACTGGCTGCGGCAGCGTTCGCGCCCCTATCTTTTTTCCAACACGCTTGCCCCTGTGATTGCGCAGACGTCGATCAAGGTGCTCGATATGCTGGATGCCTCAACGGATCGGCGTGATCGGCTGATGGCGAATGCCGCACATTTCCGCGCCCGAATGTCCGAGGCGGGGTTTGATCTGTTGCCCGGGGAACATCCCATCATTCCGGTCATGCTGCGCGACCCCAAGCGCGCGCAGGACATGGCTGCGCGTCTGGACGCCAAAGGTGTCTATGTGGCCGCCTTCAGCTTCCCGGTTGTGCCGAAGGGGCAGGATCGTATCCGCACACAGATGTCAGCCGCCCACAGCCGCGACGAACTGGACCGTGCCATTGATGCCTTCATCGCCGTAGGCCAAGAGATGGGGATCATCTGATGAGCAACCAGATGAAAGCGCTGGTGAAGGCAAAGCCGGAACCCGGACTGTGGATGCAACAGGTGCCCGTGCCCGAACCGGGACCGGCTGACGTACTGATCAAGGTGCGCAAATCAGCGATTTGCGGCACCGATGTCCATATCTGGAAATGGGATGAATGGTCAGCCAAGACCGTACCTGTGCCGATGGTCGTGGGCCATGAATTCTGTGGCAGGATCGTCGAATGCGGCCCGGCGGCGACAACATACCAGATCGGTCAGCGGGTATCCGGTGAGGGGCATATCGTTTGTGGTACCTGCCGGAACTGTCGCGCCGGGCGTGGCCATCTGTGCCGCAATACGGTCGGTGTCGGGGTCAACCGGCCGGGGTCATTCGCAGAATACATCTGCATCCCCCAAGCCAATGTGGTGCCGATCCCCGACGATATCCCGGATGAGATCGCCGCGATCTTCGATCCTTTCGGAAATGCCGTGCATACGGCCCTCAGCTTTGATCTGGTGGGGGAAGACGTACTTGTCACGGGGGCAGGTCCGATCGGCATCATGGGCGCACTGGTCGCGCAGAAGGTCGGTGCGCGCAAGGTGGTCATCACCGACCTTAGCCCTTATCGCATCGCGCTGGCACAGCGGCTTGGTGTGCAACACGTGGTCAACGCAGCCACCGAAGACCTTAGCGATGTGATGCAGGAGATTGGCATGACCGAAGGCTTCGATGTCGGGCTTGAGATGTCGGGCGCGGCCCCTGCGATGCGCGATATGATCGACAAGATGAACAACGGCGGAAAGATTGCGCTGCTGGGCATCGCGCCCACGGCTTTTGCGGTGGACTGGAACAAGATCATCTTCAAGATGCTCAACGTGAAGGGCATCTATGGCCGCGAGATGTTCGAGACTTGGTACAAGATGATCGCGCTGGTGCAGTCCGGCCTTGATCTGAGCGGGCTGATCACCCATCGGATCGGCATTGATGATTTCCAGTCCGGTTTCGATGCGATGATATCGGGCGACGCAGGCAAGGTCGTCATGGATTGGGGCGACTAGGGGACGTTGTTCGTGTCCGGTTCCACGTAACGGCGCAGCAGTGCCGGCACATCCGCCTGCGCCTTCAGCCGCGAGGCCAGCAGAAAAATCCCACCGAATTTGCGCTGAAGCAACAGCACGTCAATGGGCAGGGGCGGTGGCACAAAGCCGTCTTCGGCCAATGCCATGCCCTGCACCTGAATCTGACGCGACATGTCCGTGGTGTTGAATTGCGCAAGCGGGACTTCCCGCAGGATCCTGAAGGCAAGGCGGATCATGTCGACCACCTGAACGCGGTGACGTTCAACCGTGTCAGGCCCGACGAACCCAATCTCCTCCGCCAACTGACCAAGCGCGTGCACATCATCCGCGAGCCCTGCACGCATCAGCGTTTTATATTGATCGGCGATCACCGGATCAATCTTGCGCGCCGCGCCAAAATCCAAAAGCACGATCTGCCGGGTGTCGGGATTGAAAAGGTAGTTTGCAAAATTGGGGTCGGTCTGCATCTCCCCGAAAACGAACAGCTCCTTCAGGGTCAATTCAATGAGGCGACGGGCGATGTCATTTCGAATTTCCTGCGCCTCTGTGATGGCATTTTCAATTGGGGTTCCAGCGACATGGGTCATCGCCAGAATGTCGGGGGTACTCCAGTCGCTATGCATCTCAGGCACCACGAACGCGGGCTCTCCATCCAGCAGATCCCCGAAACGGGTCAACTGTTCCCCTTCGCGGACATAGTCCGTTTCCTCGTGCAGCTGCTTGCGCGCCTCTTCAAGATAGGGAGCAAGCTCAAAACCTTTTGGCAACAACCCTGACATGCGCATCAGCGCGCCGACATTTGCCACGTCGCTGTCGATGCTGCGGGCCACGCCGGGATACTGCACCTTGATCGCCAGATCGCGCCCGTCTTTCAGCTGCGCCCGATGGACCTGCCCGATGGATGCGGCAGCGATGGGGCGCACATCGAAAGCCTTGAACGCTTTGATCCAGCCCGTCGGCCACTGGGTGTTGAGCACCTGCTTGAGCTGTGCGGGCGGCATGAAATGCGCATCCGCCCGCAGGCGTGCCATGATCTGCGCCAACTCCGGCGGCAGCACGTCACCGGTGTCCATCGACACCAGCTGCCCGATCTTCATCGCGGCGCCGCGCATCTTGGCCAATTGGTCGGCAATCCGCGTGACGTTTTGCGGGGTCAGCAGCAGATCCCGCATGGTCGGCCGCTGTCCCTGCCCAAGTTGAGCGATGCCGTTGATTGCCATCGATCCTGCAACACCTGCCGTCATCGAACTGAGCCGCCCCAGCCGCGCAATCCGGCTGGCAGGCACGGCCAGCGGTTCGGGGTCGTTTGAAATCTTGTCCATGACGGATATCTAGAGGCACTTGGCCCCATGGCAACGGAGCGAGGGCACGAACACAAATGAAAACATGCGTCCCGTCGCGCACAACATGCAGGTGACCTTTGCCCCGCAACCCGGTAACGAGGAACCCAGCCCTATTCGAAAGTCCCCAAATGCGTGACGAAGACCTGACCGAAGGCCCGATTTCCGGGCATTTCCGAACGCTGGCCATCCCTGCCGCAATGGGGATGCTGTTCACCACCCTTTATAACGTGGTGGATGTCTATTTCGCCGGTCAGCTTTCCACCGAAGCGCAGGCGGGTTTGGCGATCGGCTTTCAGGCATTCTTCATCATGATGGCCGTAGGTTTCGGCACCGGATCAGCGATGAGCGCGCTTGTCGGCAACGCGCGCGGCAGGAAAGATGACGCCACGACCCGGCGCACCGCGATGCAAGGCCTTTCCTTCGCAATCGTGGCCACGCTTTTGCTGATGCTGCTTGGCGCGGTTGGAGGGCCATTGCTGATCGTGCTGGTGTCTGAAGCCGGGGGGTACCGCGATGCTGCCACCGGATACTTCTATTGGTTGCTGGCGGCACTGCCGGGTTTCCTGATCGCCTATTCTGCAAACGGTATCCTTCAGGCCCATGGGGACAGCCGGACGATGCAGCGCGCGATGATGGCGGCCTTTTTCGCCAACATCGGACTGAATCCCTTGATGATCTATGGCATTCCGGGGCTGGTTCCCGGCATGGGGTTCGACGGAATCGCGATGGCCACGGTGATCTCCCAGACCGGTGTCATGCTCTTTGTCCTGCGCGCGGTGCTGCGGTTGCGTGTCATCCAGGGGGCCAGGTGGTCCGAACTGAGCCCTGATCTGGGCAGCTACAGGGAAATCTTCCTGCAGATGATCCCGACCGCGTCGGCCTTCGTGGTCATGTTCATCTCCGGCTTCGTGGTGCAATACGCGCTCAAGGGGTTTGGCGAACATGCCATTGCCGCCTACGGCATCGCGCTGCGGATCGAACAGATCCTGCTTTTGCCGGTGTTGGGCATGACCGGCGCGCTGCTGCCTATTGCTGCACAGAATTTCGGGGCCGAACAATTTGACCGGGTGCGCGAGGCGCTGTGGTTCTGCTGGAAGCTGGGCCTTGTCATGACCATCGGCGCGGCCCCCATCCTGTGGTTCGGCGGCGGTGCGGCGATGTCACTTTTTACCGACGATCCGGATGTGATTGCCGTCGGCATCAGCTATCTGCGCGTCGACAGCTTCCTTTTCATTCTCTACATGATGCTCTTTTCCATCAATTCCTTGCTTCAGGCTTTCAAACGCCCGATCTGGACCTTGTGGATTTCGCTGTACCGGCAGGGCTTTGGTGTCGCGTTTTTTGTCTGGTTGCTGATCGGGGTGATCGGCATGGACGTCTGGGGCGTCTGGCTGGGCATTGGTCTGGCCGTCAGCAGCGGCTGGATCATCGCCCTTGTAATCACGACCCGGATTGCCGAGCAGGAAATCGGCGGGCTGCGGGGTGCGGCTGCGGCGGCCTAGAACAGGATCTGTACCATTCCGTCCAGACATCTTGCTTCGATCATGCGCAGCGGGACCCGCGCGGGGGCTGCAACCGCAGCACCGGAGCGTGCATCGAACAGGCCCTGATGCAGCGGGCATTCAATATGCGTGCCGTTGAAATACCCATCGCACAGGTTGGCCGCGCCATGGGTGCAGCGCGCCAGTGAAACGGTGATCCCATTGGTCGTGTCGAACACTGCAAGCTCACGGCCCTGAAACGTCACCGGGGTCGCATCCCCCCGGTACAATTCAGCAACCGGGACAAGATCCTGCCAGCGTTTCTGCCTTGGCACGCTACGCGGCCTCACCCGCATCGCTGCGGGGCCTGCGGCCGGTCAGTTGCCCCAGAATGTCGATGTGCGCGCCAAGATACCCGCGCGGCTCCACCGCGACATGGTTCTTCAGCTTTTCATGCAGGGCGGGCAAGGCGTAGAACGGCACGGAGGCCGCGTAGTGATGCTCTGCGTGGTAGTTCATGTTCCAGGCCAGAAACTGCATGGGTCGGGCGACGTAATTGGTGCGGGTGTTTTCCTTCATGTCGCGCACGCAGGGTTTGCCCACATGTTCCGTCATCCTGATGAAGCGCATCACCGGCTCTCCCAGCACTACGGGCAACCACCAATAGGTGACGGGTGCCCACCATCCCGTCAAGGCGCAGGTGACCAGAATGGCAAGATATCCCGCCAGCATGATCCGTGCCTCCCAGAAGATCGTCTGATGCTCCGGCTTGGGGATGAAACGTTCTTCCTCGGGCGTCAGACGGCCCAGCGTGTGGCGGCCGAGTTCGGTGAACTTGTTGCGCCAATAGGGGATCGAGGACAGATACCAGAAATAACCGCCCATCGTCTTGGGCAGGTCAATCAGTTCCGGGTCATCACCGTGCAACTGTGTGTAGGTATGGTGGTCGCAATGCTCATACCGGAAATGCCTGTTGGGCAGCATGATGATGAACGCACAGATATTTCCCACCACATCATTGATCCAGCGGGTCTTGAACACCGTGTAGTGGCAACATTCATGCTGGAGCGAGAAATGATGCACCAGCACGACCCCATGCAGGAACATCGCAGGCCAGATCCAATGCGTGCCGGAGGCGAGATAGATCAGGGATCCGGTGCACAGCAGCACCAGCACCCACAACGCCAGATGGCGAAACGCGGGACCGTTTGATCGCTGCATGAGCGTCTTCAACTCCACCCGCGTGAGGGTCCCATCGGCAAGCGCCTGGGTGATCGGGGTCAAAACCTGTTCGGACATCGGCGTGTTTTCCAGTGTGATGACGCAATAGTACGTTTGGACCTTTCAGATGCAAGGCAGTAGATTGCCGCACCAGAACGTCCTCACAGGAACGGCTCCATGACAAAAAGCACTGTCACCGTCACGATTGATCTTGCCGCATCTGGTCGCCATGTGGGTGACTTGTGGGTGCGCTGGTCAGACAACTCCGTGCCACTGGGTGTGCACTCGGTGCCGATCATCAGCCTGCGGGGCGGTCCCGGGCCGGTCGTTTTGCTGATTGCGGGCACCCACGGGGACGAATTCGAAGGTCCCGCAGCGCTGATGCGGCTGGTGGCCGCGCTCAGCCCGCACGATCTGAGCGGGCAGATCATCGTCGTGCCGGGGTTGAATATGCCGGCCTTGCGCCAGACCGCGCGGGTGTCACCGTTGGATGGGGTGAACCTGAACCGCGCTTTCCCCGGCGATCCGATGGGCGGCGTCACCGATCAGATTGCGTATTTCGTCGAAACCGAATTGCTGCCACTCGCCGATGCCGCCGTTGATCTGCACGCAGGCGGACAGGCGTCCTTCTTTGCGCCCTGTACGCTGCCGACAAAAACACAGAACGCTGAGCTTTACGCCCGCAATCTGGAACTGGCCGAGGTCTTCGGTCTGCCCTTGATATGGGTCTTGGGAGGCTTCAACGACAGCCGCTCATTGAATTCAGCCGCAGAACGCGCGGGCGTGCCGATGATCGCGGCGGAACTTGGTGGGGGTGGTGGCGTGGACCCTGCCATCACCAATGCGACGGAAAAAGGTCTTTACAGGCTGTTGCGCCACCTTGGCGTGCTCAAAGGAGCCGTCCCCAAGGTCGTTACGCCCCGCAAAGTTGAAGTCACTGCCGCAGAACACAGCCTTTATGCACCCTCGGAAGGGCTTTTTGACCGTCATGCACAGGCTGGTCAGGACGTGGAAGCGGGAGACGTCGCAGGCACGCTTCATTTCGTGGCAGAGCCGCGCCGCCCGTCAGAGGTCATTCATTTTGGCCACGACGGGATGGTGCTTGCGCATACCAACCGCGGCTATGTGCAGCGGGGTGATATGTTGATGATCGTGGTGCAGGACGTGGATTGAGCCTTATCGCCGCTCAAGCCGTCGGAACAGCACCGACAAACCGAAACACACCACGAAATAGAACCCCGCCGCCGTCAGCCAGGCTTCGAAGATCAACCGGGTGGAGGCGACAAGCTCCACCGTCTTGAACGTCAGATCCGGGACCGAGATCAGCGATACAAGCGAACTGTCTTTCACGAGTGAGATGAACTGGTTTGCCAGAGGGGGCAAAACCTTGCGCAACGCCTGTGGCAGCACGATGTAGCGCAGTTCCTGAAAGTGGCTCATCCCGATGGAACGCGCCGCCTCGCGCTGGCCCTTTTCGACCGACTGAATGCCCGCGCGCACAATCTCACCGACGAAGGCGCTTTCAAACAGCGCCAACACGATAATCCCGGAAATCAGCGCCGGAAACCGCCGCATGTCCCCGAACAAAAAGGTCCAGACGGCGTTGCTGTCGCTTCGCGCAATCTCCCGCGCCCAGCGTTCCATGTTCATCGCCTGGATCAATTGCTCGGACAGGAAAAAGAAGAAGATGAAGATCACAACGACCGGCGGCACGTTGCGCAGAAATTCAAGGTATGTTCGCGCAAGCATGCGGATGGTCAGGTTCACCGAACAACGCGCAATCCCCAGAATGACGCCAAGGATCAACGCCAGAATACTGGCGTAGATGCTGATGCGAATGGTGGCGACAAGGCCCTGCACCAGCAGGTTCGCAACCCAGCGGTCCTCGCTTTCGCGGTAGCGGAACATGTAGTTGGGGATTTTTTCCCAGCGCCAGTCATAGTTCAGCGCGCCGCCAATGCGCAGCACGATGACCGCAGCAAATCCCACGATCACCGCCACGATGACGTAATCGAGCCAATGCAGGCGTTTGATCAGCTTACGCATTCGGGGCGGCTTTCATTGTGGCAAAAGGCGGGCCGCGAAGGCCCGCCCGAAAGGTCACATCATTCGGCGACGTCGTCTTTCCAATCGTCACCCCGGAACCAGTAATCGTGCCGCTCCTTCAACCAGCCTGTCCGGGTTTTCACCCCGATCCAGTTGTTGAAATAGTTCTCGGCATCCGGATCGCCCTTGCGGAAGGCAAAGGCTTCACCGCCGGCCTGAAAGGTTTCGTCAAACGGCACATAAAGCGTGTCTGAATACCGCCGTGCTTCCTCGGATGGTGTGGGCTCCGAGGCCATGGTGGCGTGCGCGTTCCCGTTCAGCACTTCTTGCGTTGATGCCCCGTCTTCATCGAACATCAGCAATTGCGCTTCTGGAAACATCGATTGAATGACGGCGACTGGGGTGGCACCCCGGCGCGCGGCGAAGGTCACATCGGGGCTGTTGTAGTCCTCAAGGGTGAAGCCTTCGGTCATGGCCCGGTTGGCCAGAATGGTCATCCCCGAATAGGCGTACGGATCAGAGAAAGCGACCGTCAGGTTCCGCTGCGGCGTGATCGACATGCCCGAAATGATCACGTCGAACTTGCCAGAGACCAGCGCGGGAATGATCCCGTCCCAGGAGGTCGGCACGAACTCCACTTCGACCCCCATGTCCTTGGCCAACTCGCGGCCCACGTCCAGTTCAAAACCAACAAGATCACCATCGAGGTTGCGCATCGACCATGGCCGGAAGATCGACAGGCCGATCTTGATCACACCGTTTTCCTTGATGGTTTCGATCACACTGTCGCTGGACAGGCCTTGCCGTGTCTGCTGTGCAGTGGCGGGCAGGGTCATTGCCAGGGCGGCGGCGGATGCCATAGCAAATGTTGCAAGGCGTCTGGTAAATGTCATTTGTCTTCTCCTTGTTGGGTTTCGTGTTAGTCAGTTTTGGACCGCGTATCGCTTTTCGAGCCGGGATACCCCGATGGACAGCGCCAGCGTGACGATCATGTAGACCGCTGCGATCGTGAACCAAATCTCGAAGCTCATGTAGGTGTCGGAGATCAGATTGCGGCCGATGGTCGTCAATTCCGCCACCGCGATGACGCTTACGATGGCTGAGCTTTTGATCAGGTGCACCACTTCCCCGGTCATCGGTGGCAGCATGAATTTCACAGACTGCGGCAGCACAATATATCGATAGGCTTGCGCCCGTGTCATGCCGATGGAGGTCGCCCCCTCCCATTGCCCCTTGGGCACCGCATTGATCCCGGCGCGAAAAATTTCGGAAATCAGCGCCGCGTGGAAAACCGCCAGACACAGGATGCTGGCCGTATACCGATCCAGCTGGAAGACCGGCCCGAGGACATAGTAAAACAGGTAAAGCAGCACCAGGATCGGCATGTTACGGACAAATTCCAGAAACGCGATGGCTACGGCAGTGCCGACGACCAGCCCCGACAGGCGCAGCAGCGCCACAAGCAGTCCCAGCACAGTCGCAAAGAAGAACGCCGTCACCGAAAGCTGGATCGTCTTTACGAGCCCGATCATGATCTCGCCCCATTGAAATCCATCGTCGGTCAGCGTGTAGAAATACTGCGGCATGCGGTACCACTGCCAGTTGTATCCCATTGTCTGCGCACCCGAATAGGCAAGCCAGACGATGCTGCCGATCACCGCCAGATACAGCGCGACTGATACCGGCACGGAATTCATGATGGCCCTGAACGACCTGCGGGATGCGGAGGAGGGGGACGCCATCAGTGTTCCAGTATCTGACTGAGGAACAGCTTGCAGCGCGCGCTGTCGGGATTGGTAAAGAACTTGTCAGGCGGTGATGTCTCCACGATCCGGCCCGCTTCCATGAAGACCATCTTGTCCGCGACCTTGCGGGCAAAGCCCATTTCATGCGTGACGCAGACCATGGTGATGCCCGTGCCGGCAAGCTCGACCATCACGTCGAGGACTTCGTTGATCATCTCCGGGTCGAGCGCAGACGTCGGCTCATCAAACAGCATGATCCGCGTCTCCATACACAATGACCGCGCAATGGCGACCCTTTGCTGCTGCCCCCCTGAAAGCTGTGCAGGATATTTGTCCGCCTGTTCGGGGATATGAACCCGATCAAGGTATTTGCGTGCCCGGTTTTCGGCTTCTGATTTGCTGATCCTTTGCACCTTCATCGGACCGATCGTGAGGTTTTCAAGAATGGTCAGATGAGGAAAAAGGTTGAATTGCTGAAACACCATACCGACTTCCTGACGCAGGGTGCGCAGGGATTTCGATCCCTCTTCCACCGTGATCCCGTCGATCACGATGGACCCCGCATCGTGAAACTCCAGGCCATTGAAACAACGGATCAAAGTCGATTTGCCCGATCCGGACGGCCCACAGATTACAACCCTTTCGCCGTGCTTGACTGACAGGTCGACCTCGGCCAGCGCCTGAAAGTCACCATAGAACTTGTCCACACCCGAGACAGAGATCATCTCTTCCCGCTGATCCATGCAAATTCGCCCCCCAAGCAGACATTTCGTCGATTATGTCTGCGTTTATTCCGTGATGGCAACAGGCTTTTGCCGCGCCGCAAAGCCGTTTTCCGTTAGACTAAAAAAGTAGCGCCGTTCCCTGAAAGGCGACCAAAATCTTCTCAGTTTGCCAATTCTCATCCATTCGTTTCGATCGTTCCGCGTCACTGAAGACTTTCATCAAAGTCGGCTTGTCATCTTGTAGCCGCGCGCGAAATAGAGCCTTGCGTAGGTGACGCTCAGCGCATTCAGCCAAGTGGTTCGCTCCACCGTGAACAGCGCATCCCCTGCCGCAGCGTTCAGGAAATCGGCAATCTCCCTCGTTGCGTTCAGGGCCGAAAACACCAACTCCCCTTCGGTGAAAGGAACCTTGCGAACCAGCCATTCGTTCGGCCCGACGTCCGCAAAGGTTTCGTTTTCGGCATCCGGTACGGCGGCAAGGTTGATCCAGCGGTCCTCCAGTTGATAGCCGTGGCTGTCTGCGTAATGCATGCAACGCAAATGCAGCACCTTCTGATGTCTGGGGATATTGATCTGCGCCTGAAGCCAGCCGGGTGCCGGGATGACCTGCCTGTCCACCAGAACGTAACGGTACGCGGCCCCGGTGCGTTCGATCTCCTCGCGGATCAGCGGGATTGCGAACTCGGCCTTCCGGCTGGGCGATGATTTGACACGGGTCCCCGCCTTGCGCTTGCGCTCCAATACGCCCTCATGCACCAGTTCGCGCATAGCCCTGTTCACGGTGGCCCGCGCGCAGCCAAATTCCTGTGCAAGCTCTATCTCGCCCGGAAGGTTCGCTCCGGGCGGCCAGACGTCCTTGCGGATGCGGTCCAGCACAATCGCCTTGATGTCATGATAGCTGGTGCGCACGTCCGGGATCGCCAACCGTTATTATGTATGTGGTTAACGGGAATAATGACGGGTTTAATGCGGTCCGACAAGGCGCTTCATAAGGTGTGCTAATGTATGCCGTTACGATCCCGCTATAGGTTCGGCGCGCCGTGTGAAGTTAATCTTTCAGCACCCCGCGTGCGCTCGCCCCGCATGCGGCAGCCGCGAAATGCGGTTAGGGGACGAACAAAGGACACTGCCGTGCACCACCAAGCGCTGAGCCCTCTTGAGCAGGGCGCCCGCAATCTGCTGCTCAACTGTGCGAACTGCCAGCCGGGGCAGACGGTCCTTTTCGTTCACGAGACGGAGAACGATGGATACTATGACCCTGAACTGTTGAATGTGCTTCGGGAAGCGGCGGTGAAACTGGGCCTTGTCACGCACCAGCACGCCGTCCCGATCGCGCGAGACGTGAGCGATCCGGACGCGGTTCTGTCCGCAAAGATGCACGCCTCTGATTGCACCGTCTTTCTGGCGCGCCTCGGTGATCAGATCCGCTTCCGAACAAAGGACGCGGCGCTGAACCAGATTATCAGCTACGCGCTGGACCGCGACATGTTGGCGTCTCCTTTCGGAACGTTGGACTATGCGGCGTTTGATGACTTGAAACACCTGATCAATGACGCCTTTGCGGGTGCCGAGGACATTCATGTGACCTGCCCGGCAGGTACGGATTTTCGCGGTGGAAAGGTCTATTTCCAGAGCCACGGCGCGGATGTGACGCGCAAGCGTTTTCCTGTCTCGGTTTTCACGCCCGTCCCTGCCAATAGGTTCTCGGGCCGGGTGGCACAACGCGGGTTCCTGACCGGCACTGGATCCAATTATTATTCCCCGTGGTCCTGCGGTCTTTCGGACACCCTGTTCGTAAATTTCGACGGCACCCACATCACCCGGTTCGACGGCAATGCAGACGATATTGCGGCAGCCACCGCGCATTACGAAAGCGTCGCGGCGCGCTACGGGCTTGATCCTTATTTCGTCCATTCCTGGCACGCGGGCATCCACCCCGGCTGCGCTTTCAAGGGCTTCGCCGGAAACCATATGGAACGATGGAGCGGCAGTGCCTTCGGCAATCCGCGCCTGCTGCATTTCCACACCTGCGGTGATTACCCACCGGGAGAGATTTCGTTGAATGTGCTGGACCCGACAGTGCGTCTTGACGGGGTTGCCGTCTGGGAAAACGGAATCCTGCACCCTGATCGCATCGCGGACGGTGCTGCATTGTTGTCCGCGCATCCGGAGATGGCCGCAGCATTCCGCAACCCCGCAACCGAGGTTGGTCAGGCACCCGGTGGCGAATTGCGACTGTACGCCTAGGAACCGCGCAAGCTCTTTGCAAAAGCACCCGCTTCGTCGTGAAGCCACTTTCGGAACGCCCCAACAGGTTTGGAAGACAGCGCCTCGTGGGTGCAAACAAACCAATAGGAAAACTGCGACTGAGCGAAATTGGGGAAGGGATACACCAGCCGCCCGTCTGCAATCGCGTCTGCAACCAGCGGACCGCGCCCCATCGCGATGCCCAACCCCTGCACAGCCGCCTGCACGACCATGTTGGCCTGGCCATAGGTGCGTGTGTGCGGAAAGGCGGGCAGCGATATGCCACACTCCTTTGCCCAGAAATCCCAGTTTGACGCTGCATCCGCCGTTTCCAGATCATCCTGCAGGATCGTATGGGCGGCCAGATCGCCGGGGCTTTTCAAGCTTTCGACAAGTGCTGGCGCACAGACGGGTGACATACGCTCCGTCATCAATTGCTCTGCGTGCAGGCCCGGAAATCCACCCGTGCTGTATGTGATGAAAACATCTGCTTCACCCAGTTCCGGATCGCGTGATTGCGGGTCGGTCGACAGGGACACAGGCACGTCCGGATTGGCATCGTCGAAATGCAGCAGACGTGGCAACAGCCACAAGAAGGCGAACCCCGGGGGGGATCCGACGACGATCCCCTTTGAACCTGATTTTGCAGTCCCACGCAGGTCGGCACATAGGCTTTCCACAAGGCCGAAACCGTCACGGGTTGCACGGGCCAAACGCTCTCCGGCTTCGGTCGGCAGTGTCTGACGGCTGCGACGGTTCAAAAGCCGCACCCCCAGCCAGTCCTCCAATTGCCGAATGTGTTGGCTGACCGCACTTTGGCTCACGTTCAGTTCCGTCGCCGCACGGCCGAAGCCGCGCAGACGCACAACGGCTTCCAACGTGCGCAACGCGTTATAGGGCAGGGTCTTGAGCATGGTCTTGCAGCGCCCTCAGTCCAGTTTCGCCATGAGCCCGGTCATGGCTGCACGATATTGGGACAGGATTTGATCCTGCGCAACGTGCCTTCCGGCCTGCACCTGATGCCGACCGGCGCACCAGACGTCCGTGATCAGGCGGCGGTCACCCGCAAATACGAACCCATCCAGGATCTGTTCGTCGCGCAACGCACAAAGCGCCGGTGCCGTGCTGTCAATCGCCAGCAGGTCCGCCCAATTCCCATCGGCCAATGCACCGCAATCCCGGCTCAAGGCCTGCGCCCCACCGCGCGCCGCAGCCAGATAGAGGCCTTGACCTGTTGACCCATTTTCGGTTGCCAAGACATTGCGCTGTTGATGAAAAAGCCGCTGTGCATACTCCATCATCCGTAATTCTTCCGACACGCTTATGTTGATGTTGGAATCGGTGCCCACCCCAAAGCGCCCGCCTGCATCCAGAAAGCTGCGCCCGTTAAAGACGCCATCGCCCAGATTTGCCTCCGTCACCGGACAAAGGCCGACAACGGCGCCGGTTTGCGCAAGGCGGTCGGTCTCGCCTTCAGTCATATGCGTGGCGTGGATCAGGCACCAGCGCGGGCCTACGGAATGATGCTCCAGGAGCCATTCGACGGGTCGGGCTCCCAGAACTGCGCTCACGTCTTCGACTTCCTTGCGCTGTTCCGCGATGTGCATATGTACCGGTCCGTCGGGATGGCGGGCGACGACCTCTGCCAGATCGGCCGGGGACGTCGCGCGCAAGGAATGGGGCGCAATGCCGACTTGCGTGTCGGCAGGCATGTCCCGGATCATGTCGTTGCAGCGCGCCACCAAACGGCTGAACGCATCCAGCGTATGGCCAAAGCGCAACTGCCCACCGTTCAACGGGCGCTCGCCCACATCGCCATAGGTGTAAAGCACCGGCAGATGGGTCAGGCCGATCCCGGTCTCCTGCGCGGCCTGCATGATCCGGGCAGAAAGCTCTGCTGGATCGTCATAAGCCGTCCCTCCCGCCGCATGATGGAGATAGTGAAACTCCCCCACGGCTGCGAAACCGGTCAGTTGCATCTCCATGAAGGCAAGGCTCGCGATGGCGCGGATCTGCTCCGGCGTGAGGTGATCAAGGAACCGATACATCAGCGCCCGCCAGGTCCAGAAATTTTCGCGCCCTTTCTGGCGGTATTCGGTCATCCCCGCCATGGCGCGCTGAAAGCTGTGGCTGTGCAGGTTAGACAGGGCGGGCAGCAGCGTATCCACACGAATATCGCCCGATTGGGGCGCGACGCCCGTGTCGATACCGGCAATCCTGCCCTGTGCGACGGTCAGCCTGACGTCCGATGCCCAGCCACTTTCAAGCGCCGCGCGCCTGGCAAAAACTTTCATATGCGTCTTCCAATATGAATGGACATAATAGTCTTACGAACATACAATTCAGCAGACAAGTTGAATCTCTGCCCGGACTCTCCTCTTGACCAGCTTCATACTCAAGAACTGCAACCTTGCTTGCCTTACCCCCGCTATGGCGCCTTACGGCATGACGGGTGAGGACACGATCGTGCTGATGGATGACATGATTGCGTGGGTGGGCCTGTTTGAAGACCTTCCCGTCGGCTACGAAGACGCACCGGTCAGCGATCTGGGGGGCAGACTGGTCACGCCCGGGCTGATTGATTGCCATACGCATCTGGTGTTCGCCGGAGACCGCGCGCAGGAATTTGAAATGCGCCTTCAGGGGGCGTCCTATGAAGAAGTGGCGCGCGCTGGGGGTGGGATCATCTCAACCGTGACGGCCACGCGCGAAACCTCGCAGGAAGGACTGGTAGAGGCCGCTTTGCCACGGCTGGACAGGCTGATTGCCGAAGGCGTTACCACGATCGAAATCAAATCCGGCTACGGACTCGATCATGACGTGGAGATGCGGATGCTAAGGGCAGCGCGGGACCTCGAACGTCTGCGTCCGATTGCGATCAAGACAACCTTTCTGGGTGCGCACGCCGTGCCGCCAGAATACGCCGACCGGGACGACGCCTATATCGACGATGTCTGCATTCCAACACTGCAAGCCGCCCATGCCGAAGGGGTGGTGGATGCCGTCGACGCTTTCTGCGAAGGCATTGCCTTTCAACCTGCGCAGGTCGCGCGGGTCTTCGATGCCGCCAAGGCGCTCGGTTTGCCTGTCAAAATTCATGCAGAGCAGCTTTCGAACCTCGGCGGTGCCGCGATGGCGGCGGATTACGGGGCCCTGTCCGCAGATCACATCGAATACATCGATCTGGAAGGGGTCACAGCCATGGCCGCAGCAGGCAGCGTTGCAGTCATCCTGCCGGGGGCGTATTATACCTTGCGCGAAACCCGCATGCCGCCCATCGCGCTCTTGCGGCAACATGGCGTGCCGATGGCGGTGGCGACGGATGCCAATCCGGGGTCTTCTCCGATGACCTCCATCCTGCTGGCGATGAACATGGCCGCAACCCTGTTTCGCATGACGCCGGAAGAAACCCTGATCGGGGTGACCCGCCATGCCGCGCAGGCTTTGGGCCTGCATGATCGGGGCATGATCCTGCCCGGTATGCGCGCTGATCTTGCGGTGTGGGACGTGCAAATCCCTGCCGAACTCAGTTACCGGATCGGCTTCAATCCCTTGTACAAGCGCATCTACGGAGGGCAGTTGTGACCGCCATGACACTGACACCCGGCGCGGTCACGTTGAGGGAACTGGCCGATGTCCTGCACGGCGAATTGCCGGTGGTGCTTGACCCCGCATGCAAATCCGCAGTTGACGCCGCCGCCGCGCGGGTGGCGCAGGCCGCGGCGGGGCAGGACGCCATCTATGGCGTGAACACCGGGTTTGGAAAGCTGGCAAGCATGAAGATCGCCAGTGCCCACACCGCACAGCTGCAGCGCAATCTTATCCTGTCGCATTGCTGTGGCGTGGGGGAGCCGATTTCGCGCGCCCATGCACGGCTGATCATGGTGTTGAAGCTGCTGTCGCTTGGTCGGGGGGCGTCCGGCGTGCGCTGGGAACTGATCGAGATGCTGCAGCAGATGCTGGAACGGGGTGTCACCCCCGTCATTCCCGCTCAAGGCTCCGTCGGCGCGTCCGGTGATCTGGCGCCCTTGGCGCATATGACGGCCGTGATTATTGGTGAGGGAACGGCAGAGTACAGCGGTGTGACCATGCCGGGCGGTGCCGCGCTTGACAAAGCGGGCCTTGCCCCCCTGCCGCTTGGCCCCAAGGAAGGGTTGGCCTTTATCAACGGCACGCAATTCTCCACTGCCTTTGCGCTGTCAGGGCTGTTCGCGGCTTGGGATGCTGCGCAATCCGCGCTGGTCACATCCGCCTTGTCAACCGATGCCATCATGGGCTCTACCGCGCCCCTGCAGCCCGAAATCCACGCCCTGCGCGGCCACCGCGGCCAGATCGAAGCGGCAGCGTTCATGCGCAAGCTGCTGGAAGGCTCGCACATTCGCGAAAGCCACCGCGAAGGGGACACCCGTGTGCAAGACCCCTATTGCATCCGCTGTCAGCCGCAGGTCACGGGCGCCGCGATGGACGTGCTGCGCCAAGCCGCCCAGACCCTGCAGATCGAAGCCAACGCCGCCACGGACAATCCTTTGATCCTGAGCAAGGCCGACATGATCGTATCGGGTGGTAACTTCCATGCGGAGCCTGTCGGCTTTGCCGCTGACATGATTGCGCTGGCGGTGTCAGAGCTGGGCGCCATCGCGCAGCGTCGCGTGGCGCTGATGGTCGACCCGACCCTATCTTTTGATCTGCCGCCGTTCCTGACCCCTGATCCCGGTCTCAACTCTGGCTACATGATCGCCGAGGTCACGACCGCCGCCCTGATGTCGGAGAACAAGCATCTGGCAACGCCCTGCGTCACCGACAGCACGCCCACGTCCGCCAATCAGGAAGATCACGTGTCCATGGCGGCGCATGGTGCCTACCGGCTCCAACGCATGGTGCGCAATCTGCACAGTATTCTGGGCGTCGAACTGCTGTGTGCGGCGCAAGGGATCGAATTTCGCGAACCCCTGGAAACAAGCGCCCCGCTGGCGGCCTGTATTGCGCGGCTGCGCGCGGATGTACCAGCGCTCAAGGAAGACCGTTTTCTTGCGCCCGATATCGAAGCGGCATCCGGCCTGATCCGGTCAGGGGCACTTTGCGATGCGGTTCGGCTTGATATGCCCGGTCTGGAGGCATGAGCGTCGTCGAAGTCATCTCGGGAACCAGCCCGGTCGTGCTGGCCCAACCCCATGGAGGCACCGATGTGCCGACGGATCTGATGGCGCGGCTGAACCCGGTGGGACAGGGCTTGTCCGACACCGATTGGCATATCGCCCGCCTTTATGATGGGTTGCTGGACGGTGCCACCATCGTGCGCGCGCATGTGCACCGCTATGTGATTGACGCAAACCGTGATCCGGCGGGGGCATCGCTCTACCCCGGTCAGAACACCACCACGCTTTGCCCGATTACGGATTTCGACGGCAAGCCGATATGGCTGCCCGGACAGGGCCCCTCCGCCGATGAGATCGACGCACGTCGGACCCGGTATCACGCGCCCTATCACGCCGCCCTTGCGGAGGAACTGGCGCGGGTCGAGGCACAGCATGGCGTTGCGATCTTGTATGACTGCCATTCCATCCGATCCGAGATCCCATTCCTGTTTGACGGAACATTGCCGGTCTTCAACATTGGTACCAACAGCGCCCAAAGCTGTGCGGCGTCCATCGAGGAAGCTGTCAGAAGCATTTGTGAGGCACGCAACGATTTCGATACGGTCGCGAATGGTCGCTTCAAGGGTGGCTGGACCACCCGTAACTACGGCCAGCCGAAGGCCGGGATCCACGCCATTCAGATGGAACTCGCGCAGCGCGCTTACATGCAGGAAACGCCACCGTGGCGCTATGCCCCTGACCGCGCCAACATCCTGCGACCGGTGCTGGCAGAAATCCTCACTCGCCTTGATCACCTCGCCCGCAGCGGCATCCTGAACGACTGAAGGAGTACGACATGCTCGATCGCAAGAACACACGTGACGTCTTTCCCCCCACGGGGCCGGAGCTGACCGCGAAAAGCTGGCAGACCGAAGCGCCTTTGCGCATGTTGATGAACAACCTGCACCCGGATGTGGCCGAAAACCCGCACGAACTGGTGGTCTATGGCGGCATCGGGCGCGCGGCGCGGTCCTGGTCGGATTTCGACACGATGGTCGCCACCCTCAAGGACATCGAGGATGACGAGACGATGATCGTCCAATCCGGTCGGCCCGTGGCCGTGATCAAGACCCACGCGGACGCGCCGCGTGTGCTGATTGCCAATTCAAACCTCGTGCCGCATTGGGCGACTTGGGATCATTTCAACGACCTCGATAAGAAGGGGTTGATGATGTACGGCCAGATGACGGCTGGTTCATGGATTTATATCGGCTCTCAGGGGATCGTTCAGGGCACCTATGAGACGTTTGCCGAAGCAGGCCGTCAGCATTATGATGGCGATCTGACCGGCAAATGGATCCTCACGGGCGGCTTGGGCGGCATGGGCGGCGCGCAACCGCTGGCGGCGGTGATGGCCGGGGCGTGCTGTCTGGCGGTTGAGTGCAACCCGGAGTCCATCGATTTCCGGCTGCGCACGGGATATGTAGATGAACGCGCCGACACGCTCGATGCCGCACTTGAGTTGATCAATCGATGGACAGCGGCAGGAGAGGCAAAATCGGTGGGCCTTTTGGGCAATGCGGCCGATGTCTTTCCCGAATTGGTCAAGCGCGGCGTGCGGCCTGACATCGTCACCGACCAGACCTCCGCCCATGATCCGACCAACGGGTATCTGCCGCAGGGATGGGGTCTGGCGGAGTGGCGCGACAAACGCGAAAGCGATCCCAAGGCGGTGGAGGCTGCCGCCCGTGCCTCTATGAAGATCCACGTCAAGGCGATGTGCGACTTCCACGCGGCAGGCGTGCCAACACTGGATTACGGCAACAACATCCGGCAGGTCGCGCTGGAAGAGGGGTTGATGAACGCCTTCGACTTCCCCGGTTTTGTGCCCGCCTACATCCGGCCACTGTTCTGCCGGGGCATTGGTCCATTCCGCTGGGCAGCCCTTTCGGGCGATCCGGAGGATATCTACAAGACCGACGCCAAGGTGAAGGAACTGGTGGACGATCCGCACCTGCACAACTGGCTCGACATGGCGCGGGAGCGGATCAGCTTTCAGGGCCTGCCTGCGCGCATCTGTTGGGTCGGCCTTGGCGTCCGGCACAAGCTCGGGCTGGCGTTCAACGAGATGGTGAAGACCGGCGAACTGTCTGCGCCCGTAGTGATCGGGCGCGACCACCTCGACAGCGGATCGGTTGCTTCGCCCAATCGGGAAACGGAAGCGATGAAAGACGGCTCCGATGCGGTGTCCGACTGGCCGTTGCTGAATGCAATGATCAACACGGCATCCGGTGCCACGTGGGTGTCACTGCACCACGGGGGCGGTGTCGGCATGGGGTTCAGCCAGCACGCGGGCATGGTCATATGTGCGGATGGCACCGATGAAGCGGCCGCGCGGTTGGAGCGGGTGTTGTGGAACGACCCGGCATCGGGCGTCTGGCGGCATGCGGATGCGGGATATGAGGACGCTGTGGCATGTGCGCGCGAACAGGGTCTTCGGTTGCCAACGATTCTGGGCAATTGATCGGGGTCGCGCTACACCGATCATATTGATGTAAAGCACGAGGGTTCAGGCATGTTTCTACGCAATTGCTGGTACGTCGCGGGGTGGAGCAAGGATTACGAACACAAGCTCAAGCCGCAAATGCTGCTGGGGGAGGAGATCGTTTTCTATCGCCAGTCGGATGGCACGCCCGTCGCCCTTGAGGATGCTTGCCCGCACCGCAAACTGCCCCTGTCCATGGGTGCGATCGAAAATGACCATGTAGTGTGCGGCTATCATGGGCTGACCTTTGATTGTACCGGCACCTGCATCGACAGCCCCACACAACGTGGAATGACCCCACGCCGCGCGGTGGTGCGGTCTTACCCGGTTGTGGACCGCTACCGATTGCTTTGGATCTGGATGGGTGACCCGGACAAGGCGAACCCGGATGAAATTTTCGAGATTGAAAATTTCGACAATCCCGATTGGGGCTATACGGATGGCGGCATGCTGCCCATCGCGTGCAATTATCTGTGGGTGGTCGACAACCTTCTGGACCCCAGCCATGTGGCCTGGGTCCATGTCACCTCCTTCGCGGGGGCAGGTACAGATGACGCGCCGCTCGACATGGAAAAAACCGACCGCGGCGTGATCGTCTCGCGCTGGATCTACGATCAGCCTGCGTCGCCCTATTACAAGGACCTTGTGCGGTTTGAAGGCAATTGCGACCGCAAGCAGCACTACGAGATGTGCGTGCCTGCCATTGCGCTGAACAAATCCATCTACACGCCAGTCGGCACCGGCGGACCGGACAAGCCAGAGGTGGACGATACCTACGTCAACATCTCCTACAACTTCATGACCCCGGTGGACGAAAAGAATACGCAATACATCTGGTTCCAGCACCGCAACACTGACCCGCAAGACAAGGCAATTTCGGAAAAGATGAACGCGGGCGCTGTCATGGCCTTCAATGAGGACAAGGAGATCCTGGAAGCTGTTCAGCGTGGCATGGACAAGATGGCCACACCGAACATCGATCTGGGGCTGGACCTTGGGGCCAAGACCTTCCGGCGCAAACTGCAGCAACTGATTGATGCAGAGCAGGCGGTCTAAAGCGCCGCCTGTCGCAGGAGTTCGAGCCTTTTGAAGAGCGCGTCGGCGGTCTTCCACGTGACCTGCGCTTTTTCATCTTCGCTGAGGTCAGCAGGCACGACTGCATGGGCATAAGGATCGTCTTTGAAGATCGGATAATCTGATCCCAGCATGATCCGGTCCGCCCCCAGCACCTTGACCGCAGCCTCCAACGCCCGAGGGCCTAGTGACGCGCAGTCATACCACAGACGCCGCAAACGATCGGTAGGGAAAGGTGCATCCGGGTTGCGGTGCCGCGCGATACTTTCGATCCGCTCGAAGATGAACGGCAGGGTGCCGCCAAGATTGACCACTTGAAAGCTGACGTTCGGATATTCCTCCAGCATATCGGACAGGATCACCGTAAGCGCGACCTGCGCGGCACTGGATTGCAGATCAATGGCGGACAGGCGGTATTGCACAAAATCGGCGGGCAAGGGTGGCGGTTCCTGCCCGACCTTCAAACCCGGGTGCAGCATGATGTGACAGCCATATTCGTTTGCAGCTTCAAGCAGGGGCGCCAGCATGGCGGCTTCTTCAAGCGAATTGAAATAGTTTGACGGCAGGATGATCCCCGGCAGACCCAGATCGCGGCGGATGCGTAGAACCTCCGCGCAGGCGATGTCCATGTCATCCAAAGGCACCCCCGCCAACCCGATCAACGCGCCGTCCGTCTCCGCACCCAACTGCGCGAGGTGATCGTTATAGGCTGATATGGCGGACGCAATTTCCTCCGCAGGCAAAAGGTCCACGCCAAGGGCACCGGGAAACGTAAGCAAGCGATGGGTCAACCCAGCGACTTGCATCTCGGCCAACCCGACGCGGTGGTCGTGATAATGTTCAGTGAATGGAAACTCCCCGTTCATCGCGACCATGACCGTCACGCCATCCTCGCGGGTGCGCAAATAGGGGCGCGTGCTGCGCGCCCGCAGCGTATCGACCAAACCGCCTCCGTAATAGTGGGCGTGCATGTCGATGCGGCTGTGTTTATCGATCATCACTGGCTCCGTTCGGGGGCTCAAAGAAAGAAGGCGACGCTCATCCGAACGCCGCCTTCTGTCTCAAGCCGTATCAAAGGAAGGTATCAGAGACCCCATTTGATCGCTGTCGCCTCAAAAAACCCTTGGGCCTTCTTCAACTCGATCCAGCTGTTCACGTAGTTGATCCAGACCTGATCGGTCTGCGGGAGCAGCATCGCGATGGGCGTTGGTGCGCGGGCTTCTTCCACGTCGATCTGGCGCACGTTGGGGAATTTCTCCAGCAATGTTGCGCCTTCGATGTTGGAGGTGATGAACACGTCCGCGCGGCCGGAAAGCACTTCCTGGAAACCGCGTGCAGGGGCTTCAACGACAACGATATCGGCATCCGGGAACCACAGTTTGACGTTCTTTTCAAACGTTGTGCCCAGTGTCGTGGCGACCTTCACGTCGCCCTTGTTGATTGAATCCCACCCGCTGAAGCGATCCGCCTTGTCTTCGGTGGTGAAGGGATAGATCTCAACGAAAATGTAGCTGTCGGAATACCCGGCAGCCTTCAACCGTGCCGGGCTGATGGAGGCGGAACCGGTCATGTGATAGTTGCCAGCCACAACGCCGTTCACCAGTGTTTTCCAGTCCGTCGGCACCATCTCAAGCTCAACCCCAAGATCGGCGGCAAGCTGTGTCATGACGTCGATGTCATAGCCCACATATGAATTGGTGGCCGGATCGCGGACCGACATGGGGTTCCAATCGCCTGTCGTGCCGACTTTCAGCACTCCGCCGCTCAGGATTTCGTTCAGTGCTGATTGGGCCATTACGGGCATCGCACCCAGTGACATGGCAAAAGCGGCAGCAATGCCTAAGGTCTTCATAAGTCTCATGTATCATCCCCATTGATGGTGTTGTCGTCGTTATGTCTGAACAACAATTTTTTTGTATAGTTCTATTCCAAAAGCAAGTAGCAATGAACCTAACCAGAATTCTAGGGATGGGTCCATGTCGGTAAGCGGTCCAGCGATTGAGATTTCCGCGCTGAACAAGTGGTACGACGACTACCATGCGCTCAAGGACATCGACTTACAAGTTGCCCATGGTGAACGTATTGTGATTTGCGGCCCTTCCGGGTCTGGAAAATCCACACTGATCCGCTGTGTGAATTCGCTTGAGCAGCATAATTCCGGCAAGATCGTCGTGGACGGGATAGAGATGCGCGATGCCGCATCCATCAATGTAATCCGGTCCGAAGTCGGCATGGTCTTTCAGCAGTTCAACTTGTTTCCGCATCTGACCATTCTGCAAAACCTCACGCTTGGCCCTATGAAGGCGCGTGGCCTGTCCAAGGCAGATGCGGAAGCGCGCGCGATGAAGTATCTTGAACGGGTGCGCATCCCTGACCAAGCCCACAAGAAACCAAGTGGCCTGTCGGGCGGTCAGCAACAGCGCGTGGCGATCGCCCGATCTTTGTGCATGGAACCCAAGATCATGCTGTTTGATGAACCTACATCCGCGCTTGATCCGGAAATGATCTCCGAGGTGCTGGACGTGATCGTTGATCTTGCGGAAAGCGGCATGACGATGATCTGCGTGACGCACGAGATGGGATTCGCCCGACGTGCCGCCGACCGGATGATCTTCATGGACCACGGCGAGATCATCGAACGGGGCACGCCCGAGCAATTCTTCGACGCGCCCAAAACGGAACGCTGCAAGCTGTTCCTCAGCCAGATCTTGCACCACTGAGGGGCAGCACATGAAAATCCTTGCATTGCTGTCCATCTTTCTGCTGCTCACGGGGTGTTCAGCCGCCTCAGGCACCTGGGGCTGGTATGTCATTGACCCCACAACCGCTGGCGGGATGGCAAATATCAAATTCCTGCTGAACGGGTTTGGTGCAACAATCCTGCTGTCGATCATTGCAGCGGTCTTGTCGATGATCATCGGCCTGATGGTGGCCTTGCCCGGCATGTCGACAAACCGCTGGGTGCGGCTGCCATCGCGCGTGTATATCGAATTTGTTCGCGCCATCCCGCTGCTGCCGATGCTGTTTTGGGTGTTCTACGGTTTGCCCGTGGTGTTGAAGTCCATGGGGTTCAACGTCAGCATTGACGCGTTCTGGGGCGCGATTATCACGCTGGCCATCTCCGACAGCGCGTTCACGGCGGAAATCTACCGCTCAGGCATTCAATCAATCGACAAGGGGCAGACAGAAGCGGCGAAGACCGTGGGCCTCAACTACCGACAGACCATGCGCTATGTGATCCTGCCGCAGGCGATCAAACGTATCCTGCCTCCCTTGGCGAACCAGTTCATCTATATCGTGAAGATGTCTGCCTTTGCGTCCGTGATCGGGATGCAGGAACTGACCCGGCGGGCGAATGAACTGGTGGTCACCGAATACCGCCCGCTGGAAATCTATACGCTGCTGATCTTCGAATATCTGGTTCTGGTCCTGATCATCAGCTTCTTTGTCCGCTGGCTTGAACGGAAGATGGGTTCGGACGAAAGCCGGTAATCAGCCGACAAAGGTCTGATAATCCGCCGCGACGGCCTCTGCCGCTGCCTTCAGCAATGCCGCCCCGTGTTCCGGCCTTGCCAGCGCCGAATGTGACCCCACACGACCATCCGGGAAATCACGTCGGTGATCCTCGGGCGGTCCATGTCTGTCACCCGCATGGGCCTGAATGTACTCTGGCGACAGCTTGCGCGGGGCCGGCAGGCCGGGGTCCGCAATCACCCGGTGGGTATGCTGGGTGATGGAAACTTCGGACGGTGTGGCGTGCATCCCTTCCCAATCGCCGTACCAGTCCTCCCGCAGCGCGTTCACGGCATCGAAATCCCACCAGCTACGCAGGCGTACCTGCGCGTCGACGCCGCTTGCGGCTTGTGCGAGCGGCGCAAGATTGGCGCCATGGCCGTTAAGGACATAAATCCGCGAAAACCCATGGTGCGCCAGGCCCGCCATCACCTGACGTGCAAGTTCCGTGTAAAGCGTCACATCCAGCGACACGGTGCCCGGAAAACCCATATTGAAAGGCGCGGGCGCATAGGCCAGTTCCGGTGCGACAACCGCGCCGCAATGATCCGCCGCGGTCCATGCCACCTCCCGTGCGCAGATCGCATCCGTCCCGATCAATCCAAGGGGGCCATGCTGTTCAACCGAACCGGTGGGCAGAATGACCCCCCGGTTCCTTGAGAGGTAGGCTTCGACCTCGATCCATGTCATCGTCTCAAGTCTCATGCCGCCATCTCACGCGCGCGCAGATCAAAAGGAAAGAAGAAACATGAGCTGGAACACCTTCCTGAATGACACAATCGGACGCATCGGCATCCTGCAAAAGGAGACACCCGATATGTTTGCGGGATTCGATGCGATGGGGAAGGCGGCCAAGAAAACCGGGGCATTGGATGAAAAGACCAAGGAGCTGATCGCGCTGGGCATCGCGATTTCGACCCGTTGCGACAGCTGCATCGGGTTTCATGTCAAGTCGTTGGTGCGGTTGAAGACCACCCGTGCGGAACTGTGCGAAGCGCTTGAGATGATTGGCTATATGGGCGGTGGTCCGTCCATCGCCTTTGGGGCCAAGGCGCTTGAGGCCTATGACGAATTCACGCGCGGTGGATAACCGCCCGGCGGCTCATTCGTCGAAGCACAAATCCACCAAATCGGTATAAAACGCTTTGGCCCCGGCCACGTTCAGATGGTCGACATCCCGGAAAAGCGCATCTGAAGACACATGCGCGCGCGCGTCGACGTATCGCGCGCCCGTGTTTCCGGCCGTTTGCCGAAAGAATTCTGTCGCGCGTTGGTGGCCCGATTGTGCGTCTCGCGTTGTGGCCAGATACGCCCGGGTCACGGGAAAGCTTACCAGACATATGTCAGCGCCCTTCGCCCTCAGGAAATCGATCATTTCGGTATATCGGGCTTGGGCGGCCACCACCGCATCGGCCGGGCCAAGCGCGTGATATGTCAATCGGGTGCGCGCTTCCAACTGCTGTGCGCGATCGGGCAGCGCAGCGAAATCGCCCTGAGACAGAAGCGCGCCGTTTGGTGTTTGGTTGACCTTGGATTCCAGCGTGCCGAAACCTTCAAGGAAGGCCTGCCAATAGGCAACCAGTTGCGGGCGATGCCGTTCGGATGTGAGGTGGAGCAGTGGTGTGGACCCAGACCTGAATTGCGCGCCAGCAGGTTTTGACGATGCAAACAGGCGGTAGGCCGCAAAAAGATGCGGATCGGCTTGGATCACGACGCGCCCCGGCGTGCGGTCGGCGTAATGCAGACGGACCTTTGCAAACATGTCCTCGATGTTTTCGGATGGATAGGCGAGGTTGACGAAATCACCTTGCGCTGCAAATCCCCGTGCCACGTGGCTGTCGCCAAAGGCGGCATCGGCGTGCGTGGCGGTATGCAACAGGTCCAGATGACCCACCCGCGTATCCTGTGGGAGCACCTGCATGCGCACCAGCATCTCGGTCGCCGCCACAAGCAACAGCAGCGTCAGGACAAACCCCCGCAAAAGCACCAGCAGACCAGCCGGAGCAGGGGCGACCTGCGCGCGATCAGAACTGGAAATAGATGAAGGCATAGCTTCCACTCGCGTAGGTTTTGAAGACGGCAACGGCTGCCAGCGCACCAACCGCGCCATAGACCGCCTGATGGCTGACGAAGGCGGGCTGCCAGTCCTTGAAACGGGTGACGATCTGCACGCCGTTTGGCGCGAACCATGCCAGCAGCGCGGCCAGCAACAGCAACGCGGAAACCAGTGCCGTGTCGTTGAAAATTGCCAGTTCCATCGGCCGTGCGGCGCTACGGCCAGCCATTGCGGACAGGATGGCAAAGGCCTGATCGAAATCCTCTGCCCGGAAGAAGACCCATGCGACGACCACGCAGATAAAGGTCAGACAGACGCTGAAGGCGGGGGGCAGGCGGTAAGGGCTGAACCGTCGCCAGATGTGGTTGACGGTCAGGTAAAACCCATGCAGCGCGCCCCACACGATGAACTGCCACCCCGCGCCGTGCCACAACCCGCCCAGAAGCATCACAGCCCACAGGTTCGCATAACGGCGGACCGGGCCGCGCCGGTTGCCACCCAGGGGCAGATAGATGTAGTCGCGCAGGAAGATCGACAGCGTGATGTTCCAGCGCCGCCAGAAATCGATGATGTCGTAAGACTTGTAAGGGGATCGGAAGTTTTCAGGCAGCCGCAGTCCGAAGATCAGGCCAAGCCCGAGGGCCATATCCGCATATCCCGAAAAGTCGAAATAGATCTGGAATGTATAGCTCAGCATGCCCAGCCAAGCCTCGCCCATGCTGATCTCGACCCCCAGCGATTGCGCAAGGAAAAGCGCATCCGCGCCCACGCGCAAGGTGTCGGCCAACAGCACTTTCTTGCCCAACCCGATACAGAACAGCAGCGCACCCATGGTCACATCGCGGGTCAGGAAACGGGCGAAATTGGATTGCCCCAGTTGTGGGATCAACTCGCGGTGGTGGACAATGGGCCCTGCGATAAGCTGGGGAAAGAAAGTAACGAAAAACACATACTCCACCAACTTGCCCGGCTCCGCCTTGCGCTGATGAATGTCCACCAGATAGGCGATTTGCTGGAAGGTGAAGAACGAGATGCCAAGGGGCAGCAGGATCGTACCGACGCCGACGTGATTGCCCAGGATGGCGCTGACCATCTCTGCCAGAAAACCTGCGTATTTGAACCACGCCAAAAGCCCCAGGTTCAGCGCCACCGCCATCCCGGTGATCCACTTGTGCGGATTGGCGTGAATGCGCTGCGCAAAGAGGTAATTCAGCCCGATCGTCCCCACAAGCAGGACGACGTAAGGCGGGTAGTGCCAGCCGTAGAACACAAACGATGCCGTCGACAGAAAGATCAGTGCAGCATGTCGCCCAAGGCCGCGGTAGGCCAGTAGCGTACCCAGAACCGTCGCCGGCAGAAATCCGAACAGAAAGGGGAGAGAGGCGAAAAGCACGCGGGCCTCACATCACTCAGCGGGGAACTGTTTGCGCCGGAAGGGCCGCGTGACGATCCGCCAGATGTTCACACACGGGGTGACGTAGAGCCCGAACAGCGACCGGTATTCCGGCATCTCTTCCTCATCGATCCCGAACTTCACACGCTCCTCGAACTTGGGCAGGTAAAGCGTGCCGAACAGCGTGTCCCAGAAGGAGAAGATATGCCCGAAGTTCTTGTCGTAATGTTCGGGTGAGACGCTGTGATGTACCTGGTGCTGCGCCGGAGAGATGAAGATCTTGTTCCAGAAGTTGCCGTAGGAAATCCAGATATGGCTGTGACGCAGGTTATATCCCGCCGCCCGCCACAGCCAGATGCCGAACAGCGTGCCGAAGAAGTTGATGGGCATCAGGTTCAGACCAAACAGCAGCGTCCAGACCGCCGTCGCAATGCCAAGGAAAAGCGCCACGATCATTGCGCCAAATATGGCTTCCAGCGGATGCCGCCGCATGGCTGTTGCAGGTGTCATGACCTCTGCCGAGTGATGCACCTTGTGCAACTCCCACAAGACGGGAACCTTGTGCTTGAGGTAATGGGCGTAGCTGGCGCTGAAATCCCAGATCAGCATCAGGTAGATCGAATAGATGATCCGCTGGGTCAGGGACGGGCTGGCCTCTGTCGCCTGATGGCCAAGGACACCGGCGGTGCCGACGATGAATTCGGACACGATTGCGGGACTGAAGAAGGCGGAAATCGTGATGAAGAACAGCACGATCTGATTGATGAAAAAGACCCAGTAATCCAGCTTGGCCGATCCATGCAGAAAGACCCGCTTGGGAAACAGCAGCGCCACAAGGCGGCGGGGTTGCAGATTGCGCCAGCCCGTTTTCCGCGACAAACGTGTTGCCACGATGATGCCCGCGATCAGAAGGGCAATCAGCATCGAAATCGGGCCGAAAAAATGGCCGGGGTTAAGGAATAGCGCGCCGGTCTGCTCCCAGACCATGGCGAGAAAGGATTTCATCTGTTCCATGACAATCTTAGCCCTGCAGCGTTGTTTTATACGTCCAGCGCTATCGGTCGAATTGGGCGGCATTGTGGCGTCGCCGTGGACATTCAGCGGGGAATTGAGTGATTTATGCCTGATCCCCTCCAATTCGCGCCGCCATACCGCATCCGGTCCGTCGGCCGCTGCCACGCCTGCGAAAGGGGCCAAACCGGGGCTGCGATCCTTGTGCGAAATCGACGCCCACCCTGAAACAGAATATATTTCTGATTTAGGCAATTTGCGCTAGGTTGATGCCGGTGCAGGCAGGGGGGCGGAACGTGAATCTGGTGGTATTGGGGTCAGGTGCGATCGGGTGTTGGGTTGGTGCGTCCTGGAACACCGGTGTGCGCGCCGCAGGCGGGAATGTAACCCTGATTGGCCGTGACGCGACACTTGAAGCCTTGAACAACGCGCCGCTGCGGCTGTCGGAGCAGGGAGCGGCGGAGCGAACTGAAGACGCGCTGACGCTGACCACCGACCCGGCCGCGCTTGCAGGCGCGGATGTCATTGTGCTGGCGATGAAATCCCATGCCCTGACAGCAGCGATGGCGCAGATTGAAGCCCATGCGCGCGCAGATGCGGTACTGATTTGCCTGCTCAATGGCATCGCCCCGGTTCGTGACCTGCGCGCACGCTTCCCTGACCGTAAGGTGGTTGCGGGCATGGTGCCGTTCAATGTGGTCTGGACCGCGCCGACGCATCTTCACCGGACTGGCACCGGACAGATCGCGGTTGAGCGTCACCGCGTGACCGAATGGCTTTCTAAGAGCGGTGCCGATATTGCCCTGCACGATGACCTGACACCGCTCCAGCACGGCAAGCTGCTGTTGAACCTTGTGAACGCGGTCAATGCGCTTGCGGGCGTGCCGCTTTACCAGATGCTGGCGGACCGGGGTTACCGCCGGGTCTTTGCGGCGTCCTTGGCAGAGGCGCTGGCCGTCTACGACAAGGGTGGCATCGACTGGGCGCAGGTCGGGCCGAACAGCCCGCGAATGGCTTACCGGATGCTGCGCGCCCCGAACTGGCTGTTCCGTTGGGCCGTGCTGCGGCGGCAGGGGTTGGATCGCCGCTCCATGACGTCGATGGCCGCGGATGTTCAGGCAGGCCGACCCACCGAAATCGATACCATCAACGGAGAGATCACCCGCCTTGGCGCGCTACACGGCGTACCCACACCCATCAACCAATGCCTTGTCGACCTGATCCGCGCGGTCGAGCAGGGCGCGCGCCCACCGGCGCTGTCAGCCGAAGCCTTGCAACGAGAGGTGGGTCTTTGAACGATCTGACCTTCGGACCCTTGCGCAGCCGGGACACCCCCCGCCAGGCCCGCGCGGTCGCCCGTGTGCATGCGATCCTGCATGCCACCGCCGACATCCTTGGCACCCGCGCCCCGCAGGAGCTGACCACGACCGCCATCGCGGCACATGCGGGCATCCCGGTCAGTTCCATCTATCGATATTTCCCCACGCTGGAGGACCTGCTGCGCGAACTCTATCTGCAAACCGCAGGTGAACTGCGCGAAAAGCTGTTCGCCATCTTCACTGACACACAGGCCCACCCCCGCTGGCAGGATCGCCTGCATGCCGTTGTCGCGACACAGCGCGATTATCTCGCGCGGCATCCCTATTATCGCCCGCTCCTGATCCTGTTCATGGTCAATCGGGGTCCGCTCGCGGTGGAGGACGAAGAACACGACGAACTGGTGACGTTCCTGCATGACCGCTGGTCACAGGGCGGGGATGGCTTTCACGGTGGCGATGCGCGGGTGGTGGCCAACACCACCATCCAGATCGCACTGGCCATGGAGGACTTGATTGCTGCCCAAAAAGATCGCGATGCATCGCGTCCCTATTCGGCGGCCCTGTCCGAGGTGCTTGAAGGGTATCTGTCAGCCTACCTCAGCAACGATTCCTAGGCGATGGTATCGGATCGCCCGGCCTGCCTGCCCGAAAAGATGCACCCGCCCAGAAACGTTCCCTCCAGCGCGTTATACCCGTGGTATCCCCCGCCGCCAAACCCCGCGACTTCGCCCGCTGCGAAAAGGCCTGGGATCGGCTCCCCGGTGGCATTCAGCATCTGGCTGTTCAGGTCGGTCTGAAGGCCCCCCAGCGTCTTGCGGGTGATGATGTTGAGCTTCACACCAATCAGCGGCCCGTTCGCCGGATCAAGGATCTTGTGAAGCTTCGCCGTGCGCTGGAACTTGTCCCCGCGATAATTCCGCGCGGCATGGATCGCCATGATCTGCGCGTCCTTGGTGAAGGGATTGTCGACCTGCGCGTCGCGGGCCTTGATCTCCGCCTCGATCTTGTCGAGCGGTAGCAGGCTGTTGCCTTCCATCGCGTTCATCTTGCCGACGAGGTCTTCAAGCGTCTTGGCAACCACGAAATTCTCGCCGTGTTCCTTGAACGCTTCCACTGCCGGTGTGGCCCGCTTGTTCAGGATGCGCTGCTTTAGCACCTCCTTCCAACTCTTCTGCTCAAAGTCGGGATTCTGTTCTGACCCGGAAAGCGCGAATTCCTTCTTCACGATCTTCTGCGTGGTGATGAACCACGAATAGTCGTACCCGGTGTCCAGGATCATCTTCAGCGTGCCAAGACTGTCAAAGCCGGGCAGGGCAGGCGGCGCGAAACGGTTGCCGGTGGCATCAAACCACATCGAAGACGGGCCGGGCAGGATACGAATGCCGTGGTTGGGCCAGATCGGGTCCCAGTTTTTCACCCCTTCGGTATAGTGCCACATCCGGTCATTGTTGATCAGGTTGCCGCCCGCCTCCTGGCTGATGCCGACCATGCGGCCGTCCACATGGGCAGGAACGCCCGCAATCATTTCCTTGGGCGCCGGGCCAAGACGTTCGGTGGGCCATGACTGCCGCACCAGATCAAAGTTCCCGCCGATGCCGCCGGACGTGACGATGACAGAAGGTGCGCGCAACTCGAAATCTCCCACTACATCGCGATTGGTGGATTGCCCGCGCAGCGCGCCGTCGGGGGCAAGGATTTCTCCGGCCACGCCCTTGGCGGCGCCATTTTCCATGATGATGTTCGAACACCTGTGACGGAATTTCAGCGTGATCCGCCCCGCTTTCTCATGCGCGCGCACGCGCCGCTCAAACGGTTCCTGGGTGCCGGGGCCCACGCCCCACGTCAGGTGAAAGCGCGGCACCGAATTGCCGTGCCCCGACCCAAAGCCGCCGCCGCGTTCCGCCCAGCCGACAATCGGGAACCAGCGCATGCCCATGTTGTAGAGCCAGTTGCGCATCGGTCCTGCGGCGAAGTCCACGTAGGCTTCGGCCCATTTGCGCGGCCAGTGGTCTTCGGGGCGGTCGAATTGCGCCGACCCCATCCAGTCCTGCATCGCCAGCGCGCGGCTGTCCTTGATCCCCATCCGCCGCTGTTCGGGCGTGTTGATCAAAAGCAATCCGCCCAAAGACCAGAATGCCTGCCCGCCCAGAAACGCCTCTGGTTCCTGATCGATGATGGTGATGGATTTGCCCCGGTCGGCAAGCTCCGCCGCCGCGACAAGGCCCGACAGCCCGCCGCCGACGATGATGACATCTGATGTCTGATCCATGCGGAGCGCTCCTTAATCCATGCGCCGAAAGATGAAAACGGCTGGAATGACGATGAGATACATCAGGATACCATAGACCGCTGCGGGCAGGGCATAGGGGCTGAAACCACTGGTGCTGCCCACCACGATGGCGGCAACGGTGATGCCCAACGTGCTGTTCTGAACGCCCGTTTCGATGGAAATGGTCTTTGCCTCTTTCCTGGTCCGGCCCAGCACGAGCGGGGCCAGAAAGCCGATGGCAGTCAGGACGATCAGCATAGTGAGAAGCGCCGGACCGATGGTCGCAAGGTTTTCGACAAACAGACCCCAATTGCCTGCCAAGGCCGCAACCACGATGATTGCGAACAGGAAGACGGCAATGCGGCTGATGGCAGGTTCCACCGCCATGATGGCGTTAGGAAAAAGCGTCCGAAGGATCAGACCCAGAACGATGGGGACGACTGTCAGGGCAAACATGGTGGTTGCCGTGGCCGTGATATCCACCGGCGGCGCGCTGTCGCCCATGAAGGTGTTGACCGCAAAGCTCAGGATCAGCGGCACGGTGATCATGCTGGTCAGACTGATAACGGCGGTCAATGAAACCGAAAGCGCCACATCGCCCCGCGCCAGTCTTGATATGATGTTGCTGGTCACACCGCCCGGACAGGCAGCAAGGATCAGAAAGCCGACGGCGATTTCAGTGGTCAGTCCGAAAATCAAGATGATGACATAGACGACGACCGGCAGCAGGATCACCTGATGAAAGGCGCCAACCGCAAAGGCCAGCGGCCGCTGACCGACCCGCAGGAAGTCCGCCACCGTCAGGCCGATCCCCAGTGAAAACATGATGAACGCCAGACCAAGCGGCAGTACCACCGCAATAAGAAAATCCATGAACCCCTCCCAGAGCACTGCTTTCGGCATTGCGGCGAAAACAGAATAAAATTCCGTTTACTGCAGGTCGCGTGCAAAAACCAGTGATTTGTAACGTAAGAACGCAGTGGTTGGGAAATGATTGTGCAAGCGTTTGATCTTGCTTGATCAAGGGTCAGCTCAGGACGCTTTCTTGAGCCCGTTTGAACCCTCTGTGGCAGGATGTGGCAGGATCACCTGAACGGTCGTGCCTTGGCCTTCGTCGCTTTCCAGCACCACCTGACCGTTGTGATGATCCACAATTGCCTTGACGATGCTCAGCCCCAAACCAGTGCCACGCCGTTCTGTCCGGCCGTTCTTGGCTTGGGTGAAACGCTCAAAGATCGTGGATTGTGCGGACTTGGGAATGCCGACGCCGAAGTCCTGAACAGACATGACGACACCTTTGTCTGTTGCCTCAAGGATCGCATGCACTTCGTCCCCGCTCCGCGAGAATTTCGCGGCGTTGGACAGCAGGTTGTTGAGAACCTGCAACATGCGATCCGGGTCGCAATGCACTTTCAAACCAGCGTCGAAACCCTTTGGGACGACCTTCACACCGTATTGCGCCAGATAGGAATCATTGGCGATCAGTGCCTCTGAGAACAACTGCCCGGCATCGTAATCGCGCATCTCGAAAATCATCTTGCCGGCGGCGATCTTGTCCAGTTCCAGCATGTCGTTGACGATCAGGACAAGCCGTTCGGAATTGCGATGGGCAATTTCCAGAAGGTTGCGGGTTTTCTCCGAAAGTTCGCCCGTGGCGCCTGACAGAACAAGGCCAATGCCCCCCTTGATGGATGTCAGGGGGGAGCGTAGTTCGTGGCTTACGGTTGCCGTGAATTCATCCTTGGCTTTCTCCAGTGCGACGCGCTCCGATATGTTGTGACGGATACAGGCAAAGCGTGCGCTGCCATCGGGACCCTGCATCAGCTGCACGGTGTTCTCGAAGGTGTCACCGCCCAGCGCTTCCATGAACCGTACCTCGTTCACTGCGCCGTCCAGCAGGGGGCGCACCTCCTGCTCGAACGCGGTCCGGTCGAAGTCAGGGTGGGCAGCCATCAAGGTCTTGCCCGTGAAGTCCGCGGTGGTCCAGCCAAAGCGGCGCATCGCCGCGACGTTCATATAGGCATAGCGCAGGTCGGACGCCTCCAGAACAAAGATTTCATCCTGCATCATGTGCAGCGCGCGGTACATGTCCTTTTCGGACTGGGATTGCTTGCTGGCCGTGATGTCCGTGCGGATGGAGATGGTTTTGACATGGGTGCCGTCACTATCGAGGATCGGACAGATCGTGGCGCGCACCCAGACGGTGCTGCCATTCTTGTGCTTGAGCCGCTGTTCACCGCTCCAGCTTTCGCCGTGCTTCAACATGTCCCGGATTTCCGTGAACATGCTGGAATTCACGTCGGCATAGATATCGCCGATTTCGCGGCCCACAAGCTCGCTTTCCTTGTATCCCAGCGTGTCCTGAAAACGCGCGTTGCAGCCCAGCAGAATACCGTCTGCGGTCGCGGTGCTGACGATGGAATGGGCATGCATGGCCGCGCGTTCGTGGGCCATGCGGGATTTGTCGTTCAGAAATCCACTGTGGATGGGTGTCAGGCCGATCTTGCGCAAGCAAAGCCTGATAAACCTGTTCAGCTTGATCTTCATCTGCCTCATGCACCTGGCTCTTGACCGTTTCTGATCGGCAGCTTAACCGGCAAATCCCGTCGAATTGACGCTCGCTTAGAGGCTTTATTGAGAAGGTTTTCGTTTATCCGGCACATTCTTGCCGAACTCGTTAATTCCGGAATGCGCTGAAACTCGAGGTTCAATTCAACTGTTCCGCAACGCCGTCGGCGGTGCCGCAAGAATGGGTCGGGTCAGCTTCTTTTGACGGTGGAATTCAGCGCAGGAGGGCCGCAAAACCAAACAGCAGGATCGGGGTCACCATCGCCACGCAAAGACAAATGATGTAATCGCGCCGTGCTTTGCGCGCGGCAAGGACCTCAGGGGAAAGCCTGTTGGCGGACACACTGTCGTGGGCCAGGGTTTCGCCATTATACGGCGCGCTCGAACTCATCACTCAACTCTCATACACGTGCAAAAATGCACAAAATCGGAAAGAAAAAGGGGGTCGCACCGGCAGACTTGGCGCGACCCGCCCTTACTCGTTACTTAATTACTTTCAGCCAACGGTCAGGAAACGGCAGCAGTCTAAAATATGGTCACTGGCCTTGAACAAGGTCACTGGTACTGAAATCTCTGGCCTTCAAACGTCGCAGTTAATATTCACCAAATTTGTTACGATTTCGTGATCAACTCAATTGATTGAAAGCGTTCATTTTCCGGATATTGATTCACCTATGACGGGTGATTTGATTACCCTTCAAAGTAGAAACAGTTGGCGATTTTTGCCTTTGCAGACGCCCAATTGTTGACGCAAAAGAAATCATGCACCCCAATAAGGAGCGTTAAGCCTGCGGTCCACAATCCGATGGGTTGCGACTCACCCATTGCGGTTTTGCCAATGGAACCAACTTTCAACGCAGGCTGCCGAGGAACGGCGGCCCTAAGGCCGGGTTGATTCAAGCAGCTTCTCATCGGCTTCTGGCAGGTTCAGCGTTGACCAGGTTTCATCCTCGATCGGCTTGGGTGGCGTATCGCAGGCGCGCCTGTGAATGTGCACCTTGGCAATGAAGTTTGCTGAAATCGGTGCAGTCACGAACAGAAACGCCATGATCAGCAGTTCATGGAGCGACCCTTCCGCAAACACATAGGAATGCCCGATCGACGCGAGCAGCAATGCACCGATCCCGATCGTGCCCACCTTCGTCGGCGCATGCAGGCGCACCATTGAATCATTGAACCGCAACAGACCGATGGTGCCGATGATGGCGAAGGCCCCGCCAATCAGCAGGCAGGCCGCAACCGCATAGATGCTGAAGATCTCAAGGGTCATTCGATAATGTCTCCTCGCAGGATGAACCGTGCGTAGGCCACGGTTGAGATGAACCCGAGCATGGCAATGATCAGCGTGACTTCGAAATAGATGCGGCTGCCTTGCGCGATGCCCAGAAGGACGATCAGGCCGATGGCGTTTACGGTCATGGTGTCGATGGCCAGAATGCGGTCCCCGGTGGTGGGCCCGATGACAAGGCGCAGCATCGACAGCACCTGTGCCACGGCGACCAGAACAAAGGCGATCAACAGCGCCAGGTCGAGGAAGCTTGTTGCAGCGCTCATGCGAAAATCTCCTTCAGGCGGCGTTCGTATCTGTGTTTGATTTCATCCCGCACCGCGTCCGGGTCGGGCGCGTCCAGCGCATGCACCAGCAGGCTGTGCCCCTCGTCCGACAGGTCTGCCGATACGGTACCGGGCGTCAGCGTGATGGTTCCGGCAAGGATCGTGATCGCTTCGGGCTGGCGCAGGTCCAATGGCACCACGACCCAGGCAGGCCGCAGTTTCGAATTCGGTCGGGTCAGCACAATCCAGGCAACCTGCACATTGGCCACAAGGATGTCCCAGATCACAACAACCATGTAGGACAGCATCCGCCCTGCATGAAACTGCACCGGACGGTCCGGCCAGAATTGCGCGGTCAAACGCGGGATCAGTATGCCGAGGATCAGGCCGAACACGGCCATCCCGGCGGAGAATTCGTTCTGCAGAAGGATCCAGACCGCGGCCATCAGCAACGTGAGCAGGGGATGCGGAAATAACCATTGGTATGCGCGTCTCATGTCAGTGGTCCTCCTCTTTGGCCTTGGTATCGGCGTCACTCAGCTTTCCCGGCGTCTCAAGAACGACGGTGATATAGGCTGTGGGCGAAAACAGCTGTTGCGCCGTGGCGGTGGCATACCGGTATGCCGGTCCTGCGAAGATCGTATGGGCCACCAGCAACGCGATCAGGCCGCCCACCGCGACAAACGACAAGGTGTCGGGCGCAGGAAAAACCTCGGCATCGGCTTCCGGCTCCACGCTGCGGGACTTCCAGAAGATCGTGCTGCCCGCGCGGGCAAAGCCCACGACGCTGATCAGGCTTGCCGACAGCACCACCGCCCAGATCCAGCGCATGTTGTCCTGTGGAAAGGCCGCGTCGAGGATCAACAGCTTGCCCACGAAACCAGACAGCGGGGGCAGGCCCGCCATCGCGATGGCCGCGACAAAGAACATGCCTGCGGTGCGCCGCCCCCCTGCAAAGAACGGTTGCGCTGTCAGCCGCAGATCACCGCGCCCGTGCGCCACCAGATCGGTGATCAGGAACAGCGAAGCAGCAGCGAAGGTGGAATGCACGATATAGTAAAGCGCCGCTGCGATACTTTCGGGCGTGAACAGGGATGTGGTGACCATCACCATACCCATCGACCCGATCACCGAAAACGCAACCAGCCGGTCCAGTTTCCGCGCCGCCAGCACGCCGATCATGCCCAGCGCCAGCGACACAAGCGCCGCAGGCAGCAGCCATACATCATGCAGACCAGCCGTCACCGCAACGCCGGGTCCGAAAATCAGCGTGTAGACCCGGATGATCGCATAGGCCCCCACCTTGGTCATGATGGCGAAAAGCGCGGCGACAGGGGCAGGCGCTTCGGCATAGCTGGAGGGCAGCCAGAAATGCAGCGGCACAAGGGCGGCCTTCACTGCAAACACCATCAACAGCAGCACCGCCGCCAGACGGATGCCCACGGTCTCCTCAGGATCGACGCTGGCCAACCGCTGTGACAGATCGGCCATGTTCAGCGTGCCAGTCTCGGCATAGATGGCACCAAGCGCGAACAGGAAAAGCGTCGACCCCATCAGATTGAACAGGACGTACTGCACACCCGCCCGCAGCCGGGCATTGCCGCCCGCGTGGATCATCAGACCGTACGACGCGATAAGCAGGACTTCGAAGAAGACAAAAAGGTTGAACAGGTCGCCGGTCAGGAACGCCCCCATGATGCCCATCAGCTGGAACTGGAACAGCGCGTGGAAGTGCCGGCCGCGCGTGTCCCATCCCGACCCGATGGCATAAAGCAGGACAAACAGGCCCAGCACCGCCGTCAGCAACACCATCAGCGTGCTCAGCCGGTCACCGACCACCACGATGCCAAAGGGTGCGGCCCAGTCGCCCAGCCGGTACATCAGGACAGTGCCGTCAGACGTCTGCCATGCCAGACTGGCCGCAAGCGCAATCAGCGCCAGCACACCGGCGACGGAAAACACCCGCTGGATGCCCACGTGATACCGCGCGGCCAGCACGATGAAGGGGGCCAGAATGGCGGGCAGGACGACGGGCAGAATGATCCAGTGGGTCATGGCGTATCTCCCCCCACCGGTGTGTCGGGATTGGGGATCGGATCATCCACGTGATCATCATCGGCCCCCAGATAGGCCCCCAGTGCAATCATCACCACGACGGCGGTCATCCCGAAGGAGATCACGATCGCCGTCAGTACCAGCGCCTGTGGCAGCGGATCGGTATAAACCTCCGCATCCGTCAGGATCGGCGGGGCAGAGATGGTCAAGCGACCGGAAGCAAACAGGAACACGTTCACCGCATAGGTCAGCAAGGACATGCCCAGAATGACCGGGAAGGTCCGCAGGCGCAGCACCATATAGGTCCCTGCCGCCGTCAGGATGCCAATGGCAGAGGCCACGAGAAATTCCATGTCAGGCCCCTCCTTCCAATGGTTTGACCGGTGGTGCGGGATCATCCCGCGAGGGATCGATGTCCATCGCATAATCGCTGTCGGTTGCATGGGCCCGACGCGCAAGGCGCGAAAAGCTTTCCAGTGACAGCATGACGGCACCCACCACGGCAAGGAACACCCCCACGTCAAACAGGGCGGCGGTGGCCAGTTCGAACTCCTGAAACGGCGGGATCCGCACGTAGGTGAAATCGGACGTCAGGAAGGGTTTGCCAAAGAACCACGATCCAACGCCTGTCAACCCCGCGATCAGCACGCCCGCGCCGATGATCCCGTGATAGGGGTAGCGTTGCCGCGCCGTGGCCCAGGCAAAACCGCTGGCCATGTACTGCATCACCACCGCAATCGACACGACAAGGCCTGCGATGAACCCGCCGCCGGGTTCATTGTGGCCGCGCAGGAAGATGTAGAAGCCGACCATAAGCACCACGGGCATCATCACGCGGGTCAGGACAACCATCATCATCGGGTGCATGTCGCCTGCGCGCGGCTGATCCGGTGTGCGGTTCAGCAGGCGCGCGCGCACCGGACCGCTCAGCAGGGTTTCGGTCAGCGCATAGATCAGCAGGGCGGCGATGCCCAGCACGATGATCTCTCCGAAGGTGTCAAAACCCCGGAAATCCACAAGGATCACGTTAACCACGTTGGTGCCGCCACCCCCTTTATAGGAATTGGCAAGGTGGAATTCGGAGATGGGCGTCTGTACGGCGTCGCGCAGCAGAAAGTGGTACGACATTGCCATCGCCCCCGCACCCAGTCCCAGCGCCACCGCACCGTCGCGCAGACGCCGCAGCGTTGTGCTTTCCACCGGGGTCTGGTTCGGCAGGAAATTCAGCGCCAGCAGCAGCAGGATGATCGTGACCACCTCAACCGTGATCTGGGTCATCGCAAGGTCCGGCGCGCTGAAGAACACGAAACCGACCGAAACCATAAGCCCGATGATACCGATAAGGATCAACGCCAGCAGACGATTGCGGTGCAGGGTGACCAGCCCCACTGTGGCGGCGACAAGCATCGCCCAGCCCGCGGTCTCCACCGGTCCGGCCGGTTGCACGCTGCGGGTGGCGGGCCCAACCGTCCCGGTGGCCCATGCGTGATAACCAACGGCCAGCACCGTAACGCTCATGATCGCGGCATAGCGGGTGAAGGCACCATTGTGTAACCCATGGGTAACCTTGCGTGCGATATTCACAACCCCCGCAATAAGCGCGTCGAAGATCGTTTTCGCCTCGGGACGCGGGGTCGTCTCCCACGCCCGAAGAAGCGGCGCGTAGATGAACATCAGCAGCAGGCCGCCGACCACGGCGATGATCGACATGTAAAGGGCCGGCACGAGGCCATGCCAGATCTTGAAGTAAGCCTTGGGCACCTCGGCAGCCTGTCCCAGAACCGAAGCTGTCACGGTCTTGACAAAAGGCTCGGCCAGAAACGGCGCGCAGCCGATGACGATGACCGGTATGATCAGCAGCGCGGGGGGCAGCCAGAGCCCCGCGCCGGGGTCATGCGGGGCGGCGGGATAATCGTCGCGCTTTGGACCAAGAAAGGTATGCCCGATCAGACGAAAGCAATACGCCGCCGAAAAGAGCGACCCGACCGTCGCAAGCGCGGGGACAAGCCAGGGATTGTCGAACAAAACCGTATGATTGGCTTCCTCCAGCATCATCTCCTTGGACAGGAAGCCGTTCAGGAAGGGGATGCCCGCCATCGACAGCGCGCCCAGTGTTGCAATGGTGAAGGTGATCGGCATCAGGTGCCGCAGCCCGCCCAACCGCCGGATGTCCCGCGTGTGGGTTTCGTGATCGATGATCCCCGCAGACATAAAAAGCGCGGCCTTGAACGTCGCGTGGTTGAGGATGTGAAACATCGCGGCCATCGCACCAAAGGCCGTCCCGGTGCCCAGCAGCATCGTGATCAGCCCCAGATGCGACACCGTGGAAAAGGCCAGCAACGCCTTGAGATCATGCTTGAACAGCGCGATCACCGCACCCAGCACCATGGTGATCAGGCCCGCCGTGGTGACAAGCACGAACCATTCCGGCGTGCCCGACAGCACCGGCCACATGCGCGCCATCAGGAATATCCCCGCCTTCACCATCGTGGCGGAGTGCAGGTAGGCCGACACCGGCGTAGGCGCGGCCATCGCATGGGGCAGCCAGAAGTGAAACGGGAACTGCGCGGACTTGGTAAAGCAGCCCAGCAGGATCAGGATCAGTGCGGGCAGATAAAGCGGGCTTTCCTGTATCAATTCACGGTTTTGCAGGATCACGCTCAGGTCATAGCTGCCCACGATCTGGCCCAGCAGCAGCATCCCACCAATCATGGCGAGCCCGCCCATGCCGGTCACGGCAAGCGCCATGCGGGCGCCTTGCCTGCCTTCCGGCAGGTGCTTCCAATATCCGATCAACAGGAAGGACGACAGGGAGGTGAGTTCCCAGAAGATAAGCAAAAGCAGTATGTTATCGCTCAGAACGATCCCGACCATCGCGCCCTGAAACAGCAGAAGATAAGTAAAGAATTCGCCCATGTGATCTTCACGGGCGAGATAGAAGCGTGCGTAAGCGATGATCAGCAAACCGATGCCAAGGATCAGCGCGGCAAAAAAGAAGCCAAGCCCGTCCAGCATGAAAGTCACGTTCAGACCCAATGCGGGCAACCAGTTGACGCCAGTCTGGACGACCTCCCCGGCCAGCACTGCCGGCGCGTTGGTCAACAGCCCCACAAGGGCGGCCAGCGTGATGGTGAAGGTGACACCGGCGCAGGCTTGCCTGCCGGCCTGGTTCATCATACCCGGAAGCAGCGCGCCCAGGAAGGGCAGGGCGACGATAAGGAAGAGGGACACGCGAACTCCTGATCTTTGGGTTTTTGACGTCGCACATATCTGGGTGAATTCGCGGGGTTTCTCAAGGGAAACCGGACAATCGGGCCACAAATCTGCATTCAGTTACGAAACACGCGCGGTGAAGTCAGGGTGAGAATCTCGGCGACGTATAAAGAAGTGCAGGGTCGCGGTTTTGCGCATGCTGCAGCAATGCAGAATCGTGACAGTTTGACGCGGGGCGCTGCGGCGAAAATCGGCGCGGCTTCTTGGTGGTCGCGCGACAGTTGCGCCTTTTGGCAAGGGCAAAGCGCCGACAAGCTCTTGCCAAGCCGGGCCACCTTGGGCCATGTGGCCTTTCCCGATCCAAGGAGACGACCCCAATGCGCGCGATGCAACTGACCGCTTACGACGCCCCGCTCGAAATGCGGGAAGTGGACATGCCCCAACCCGGTCCGGGCGAGGTTCGCATACGGGTGGAGACCTGCGGGCTGAATTTCGGGGATACGCTGATCATCAAGGGAACCTATCAGGAAAAACCCCCCTTGCCTGCAACACTGGGGATGGAATTGGCGGGGACGGTCGACGCTGTGGGCGAAGGGGTCACCGGGCTTAGCGAAGGCAATCGCATCGCGGCCTATTCCGGCTTTGGCGGGCTGGGTGAATACGCCTGTCTCCCAGCCGAGATTTGCGTGCCGATCCCGGACCAGATGTCGGCGGTGGATGCGGCCGCTTTCCTGATCGCCTATGGCACCAGCCATGTGGGGCTCGACTACAAGGCGCATCTGAAACCGGGGGAGCGGTTGTTGGTGCTAGGGGCCTCCGGCGGGGTGGGCCTCACGGCGGTAGAATTGGGCAAGTTGATGGGCGCGGAGGTCATCGCCTGCGCGCGCGGCAAGGCCAAGCTGGAGATTTGCCGCCAGATGGGCGCGGATCATCTGATCGATTCCGAAGCGGATGACATTCGCGAAGCGGTCAAGGCGCTGGGCGGTGCCGATGTCGTCTATGATCCGGTGGGCGGGGCGCAATTCAAGGCCGCGCTGCGCGCCTGCAACCCCGAAGCGCGTTTGTTGCCGCTTGGCTTTGCTTCCGGCGAAGTGCCGCAAATCCCGGCCAATATCGTGTTGGTCAAGAACATATCCGTGATCGGGTTTTACTGGGGCGGTTATGCGAAGGTAAACCCGAATGTGCTGACCGATAGTTTCAAGGTGCTCTTCGACTGGTATGTGTCGGGCAAGCTGAAACCCCATGTCAGCCATGTGCTGCCGTTGCAGGACGCGAACGAAGCGCTTGATCTGTTGCGCAGTCGCAAGGCCACGGGCAAGGTTGTGGTCGAAGTGCAGGCATGACCTGCATCTGTGCACAGGCAGTGGCGGTTGACATCGCGGTTGCCACTCTAGACTCCTGACAATCCTAACAAAGGCCACGACATGTCCGATATCGTCCGCATCCATGATCTGCGCAAATCCTATCAGGATGGCTTCGAGGCGCTGAAAGGAGTGACACTGGACATACGCGAAGGCGAGATCCTTGCGCTTCTGGGGCCGAACGGTGCGGGTAAAACCACTTTGATCTCAACTGTCTGCGGGATCACCACGCCGACGTCGGGCAGTGTGCAGGTAGGCGGGCACGATATCCTGAACGATTACCGCGCGGCCCGGCAGATGATCGGGCTGGTCCCGCAGGAAATCAACCTTGAACCCTTTGAAACGGTATTCAACACGGTGCGCTTTTCGCGTGGGTTGTTTGGCCAGCCATCCGACGACGCGGCGATTGAAAAGGTGCTGCGGCAATTGTCGCTGTGGGACAAGAAAGACAGCCAGATCAGGGCGCTTTCGGGCGGCATGAAGCGCCGGGTTCTGATTGCCAAGGCGCTGGCGCACCATCCGCGTGTGTTGTTTCTGGACGAACCCACAGCCGGTGTGGACGTGGAGTTGCGCAAGGACATGTGGCGGGTTGTGGCAGATCTGAAAGCCGATGGCGTGACCATCATCCTGACCACCCACTACATCGAAGAAGCCGAAGCCATCGCCGACCGTGTTGGCGTGATCGCGGGTGGTGAATTGATGTTGGTCGAGGACAAGTCGACCTTGATGGCGCGCATGGGGCAAAAAGAACTCGAAGTGCAATTGACCGAACCGATCAGTGAAATCCCCGAAAGCCTGCGCGCGGAGACCCTTCGCCTGTCCGAAGATGGCGGTGCATTGATCTATACCTACGACACAAAGAGCGAACGGACAGGCATTACCAAGTTATTGTCCAATGTCGCGGAGGCCGGTCTGGTGCTGCGGGACGTGGTGACACGGCAATCCAGTCTGGAAGAAATTTTCGTCACCCTCGTGAAGGAGGACGCGGCATGAACTGGATGGCAGTCCGCTCTATTTTCAGGTTCGAAATGGCGCGGTTCTTTCGCACCATTGCGCAAAGCTTTCTGGCGCCGGTGATCTCGACGTCCCTGTATTTCGTGGTGTTCGGCGCAGCCATCGGCAGCCGCATCCAGGAGGTCGAGGGCGTCAGCTATGCGGCGTTCATCGTGCCGGGCCTGATCATGCTGACGGTGATCACACAGTCGATCTCAAACGCGTCCTTCGGCATCTATTTTCCCAAGTTCATCGGGACGTTCTTTGAACTGCTGTCCGCCCCGATCAGTTTCATCGAGATCGTCATCGGCTACGTGGGGGCGGCAGCGCTGAAGGCACTGATCATCGGGGCGATCATTCTGGTCACCGCCTTTTTCTTCGTTGATTTCAGCATCCAGCACCCCATTGCCATGGTGGCGCTTCTTGTACTGACCACGATCAGCTTCGCGTTGTTCGGCTTTATCCTTGGCATCTGGGCGGGGAACTTTGAACAGTTGCAGATCGTGCCGCTGCTGATCGTGACGCCCTTGGTCTTTCTGGGTGGGTCGTTCTATTCGATCACCATGCTGCCGCCATTCTGGCAGGCGATTTCGATGTTCAATCCGGTGGTCTATCTGATCTCGGGCTTCCGGTGGGCGTTTTACGGCACCGCGGATGTGCCGATCCTGACCAGCCTGCTGGCCATCGGGTTGTTCACGGCCCTTTGCCTTGGTGTGATCTGGTGGATCTTCCGCACCGGTTGGCGCATCCGGCAATGATCACCCCGTGGCGGAAAAACACGGCGCGCAATAAAGCAAAGGACCGCCTTGTTTGCCGGGCGGCACCGCTCTACATCTGACGGATGAACAATTGGCTGCCCTTCCTTAAATCTGACCCGACTGTTGCCGTGATCCGCCTTGCTGGCATGATCGGTGCGCAGGGGCGTGGTGCGTTGAACGATGCCGTGCTGGCCCCGGTGATTGAAAAAGCCTTTACCAAGGGCAAACCCGTTGCCGTCGCGCTGGAGGTGAATTCCCCCGGTGGCAGCCCGGTTCAATCCTCCCTTATCGGGGCGCGCATCCGAAGGCTGGCTGAAGAAAAAGACGTGCCGGTCATTGCATTTGTGGAAGATGTCGCAGCGTCTGGTGGGTACTGGCTGGCGGCAGCAGCGGATGAGATCTATGGCGATCCGTCGTCGGTCGTGGGATCCATCGGGGTGATCTCCGCGTCTTTCGGGCTGCATGAGTTCATCGAAAATTATGGGGTGGAACGGCGGGTCCATACGGCTGGCAAGTCCAAAAGCATGCTCGACCCGTTTCGTCCCGAAAACCCCGACGATGTGGAGCGACTGAAAGGTCTGCTTGAAGACATTCACTTGAATTTCAAGGAACACGTCAGCGCGCGTCGCGCGAATAAGTTGCCCGAGGACAAGGATCTGTTCACGGGCGAGGTTTGGCTGTCGCGCCGTGCCGCCGAACTGGGTCTGATCGATGGTATCGGCCACCTGCGCCCGATGATGAAGGAGCGCTTTGGCGACAAGGTGAAATTCCGCCGGTACGGTGCAAAGCGCGGGCTGCTGGCCCGCTTTGGGGCGCGGATGGTGCAGGATGCCGTTCAAGGCATCGAGGAGCGGGCGGCCTTCGCGCGCTTCGGTCTGTAAGACATGATCCTGAAGGTCGTCCTTCTGTTTCTGGTGGTCATGGGCACACTTGCGTGGTTTGGCAAGATGCACTGGATCGGTGGCAAGCGTTTCAGGCAGACGAAGTGCCGCGCCTGCGGGCGTCACCGGATCGGCAAGGGTCCCTGTCCCTGTGGGGGAAAGACCTGATGCTGATGCCGTGGCTTTTGTCCGGCGTGGGGCTGGTGATGTTGCTTCTGGCGGGGGACGCGCTGGTCAAGGGGGCGGTGAACCTGTCGCTGCGTTTGGGTGTCCCCGCGATGATCGTCAGCCTGACGATCGTGGCCTTTGGCACCTCTGCCCCTGAACTGCTGATCTCGATCGAGGCGATATTGGATGATGCGCCCGGTATCGCCTTGGGCAACGTGGTCGGCTCCAACACGGCGAACATCCTGCTGGTGCTGGGTGTGCCCGCGCTGCTGGCCACGATGCATACGTCCGAATGTGACACGCGCAAGAATTTCAACGTGATGATCGCCGCGTCGTTGCTGTTCATCTTGCTCGCATTCCGGGGCGTATTCGACTGGATTGCGGGGCTTGTCCTGCTGGGAGGACTGGCATACGTCCTAGGGACGGCGTTTATCGAAGCGCGGGGCTATCGCAGGGCCTGTGCAGGTGACGATGAAGAACCTGAAGGCGCAGACCCCGACATGCCCAAGTGGCAGATCGCGGTGTTCCTTGTTCTGGGCCTGATCGGCCTTCCCCTTGGCGCGAGCCTGCTGGTGGAAAACGCTTCAATCATCGCACGGGCTTACGGGATCAGCGACACGGTGATCGGGCTGACGCTGGTGGCGATCGGCACGTCCCTGCCTGAGCTTGCGACCACAGTCATGGCCGCGCTCAGGCGTCAAGCGGATGTGGCGCTGGGGAATGTGATTGGATCGAACATGTTCAACCTGCTGGCCATCATTGGTATTGCCAGCTTTGTCGGACCGATCAGTGTGGATCCCGCGTTTCTCCGGTTCGACCTGTGGGTGATGTTGGCGGCGTCGCTGCTGTTGATCCCCTTCGTCTATATGCGCCGCGACATCACGCGGATCGCGGGCATTGGCTTGACCGCGACGTATGTGCTCTATCTTTGCGTCGTGTTGGCGTGATCTGAAAGGCAAGACATGGCACGGGCATTGGTGACGGGAGCAGGGCAGCGCCTTGGACAAGCAATGGCGGTATATCTGGCGCGGTCTGGTTTCGATGTCGCGGTACATTACGCCCATTCAGCCGACGGTGCCGCGAATACCGTGAAAGCGATCACCGCAGAAGGCCGCCATGCTGTTGCGCTGCAAGCCGATCTGCTGGAGGAGGACGCCACGCAGGCCCTGTTGCCCGCCGCGGCAGAGGCATTGGACGGGCCGGTCACCTGCCTGATCAACAACGCGTCAATCTTCGAATATGACACCGTCGCCAGTGCCACGCGGGACAGTTGGGACAGGCATATGGGCAGCAATCTGCGCGCGCCCTTCATCCTGACGCAAGCCTTGGCAGCGCAGGGGCTTGTGGCTGAGGCCGACAGCGCCGGAGAGCCGGTCGCGACCGGACTAATTGTCAACATGATCGACCAGCGCGTGCGCAAACTGACCCCTGAGTTCATGACCTACACGCTCGCAAAGATGGGGCTTTGGGCGATGACGCAGACCACGGCGCAGGCGCTGGCACCAGCGATCCGGGTCAATGCCATCGGGCCGGGGCCGACCCTGCAGGGTGCACGGCAAAGTGCGCAACATTTTGCGGACCAACGTGCCAATACCGTATTGAAACGCGGTGCAAATCCGGACGACATCACCGCCGCGCTTGGCTACTTTCTGGACGCGCCAGCCGTCACGGGACAGTTGATCTGCGTGGACGGTGGCCAGCACCTGGGATGGGAGACCCCGGACGTGCGCGGGGTAGAGTGACAGGCCGACTGGACAGAAGTTTTGCACGTGGCTTAACACTGATTAAGTCTTCGTTACAAAAGTGCAGTATTATCAGTGCATTGCAAAAATGAAATAAAAATACTGAGTAGAAACAACAGCTTGAATAACTGCCTAAAAAAGAGGCATTTTAACGAAGTGTCCTGAGAACAAGGGTTTTTTCTGAAAGGACCGAAGTTATAGGCAAGGTTATCCACAGTCTTGGTGGACTGAAAGACCCTTGCCATTCGAGGTAGGATAACGAACGCGAATCTAGAGGCTGAGCAGGGCATGACGACCGCTTCCACTGACATACCGCCATTGGGCCATGAGGTGATCCAGGGATACCTCAAGACGATCGACAGCTCTCCGGGCGTGTACCGGATGCTCGATGCGGAAAGCCGTGTGCTTTATGTCGGCAAGGCGCGCAACCTGCGGGCGCGGGTCAGCAATTATGCGCGCCCTTCGGGACATTCGGCGCGCATCGCACGGATGATCGCGAACACGGCCTCCATGATGTTTCTGACCACCAAGACGGAAACCGAGGCATTGCTGCTGGAGCAGAACCTGATCAAGCAGCTCAAGCCAAAGTTCAACGTGCTGCTGCGCGACGACAAGAGCTTTCCCAACATCCTTGTCACGGCCGATCATGATTACCCGCAGATCAAGAAACACCGTGGCGCAAAGAAGGAGAAGGGGGCGTATTACGGACCCTTCGCCAGCGCGGGCGCGGTGAACCGGACGCTGAACCAGTTGCAACGGGTGTTTCTGCTGCGCGATTGTTCGAACGCGATGTTCGAAAGCCGGACGCGGCCCTGTTTGCAATATCAGATCAAACGCTGCTCCGCGCCATGCGTGGGCAAGATCAGCCCCGAGGAATATCGCCAGACCGTCAAGGATGCGGAACGCTTTCTGTCTGGCAAGAAGACCGACATTCAGGCGCGGCTTGCGACAGAGATGTCGCGCGCGTCAGAGGAGATGGAGTTTGAAAGGGCGGCCGCCCTGCGCGACCGCATCAAGGCGCTGACGCAGGTGCAGACCGCACAGGGGATCAATCCCAAAGGCGTGACGGAGGCCGATATCATCGCGCTTCACATGGACAGCGGGCAGGCCTGCGTCCAGGTTTTCTTCATCCGCGCCAATCAGAACTGGGGCAACAGGGACTACTATCCGCGTGTCGGCGCAGACGTGGATGCAGCAGAGGTGCTGGAGGCCTTCATCGGACAGTTCTACGACACCCGCGAACCGGCGCGTCAACTGATCCTCAGCAATGAGATTGAGAACCCCGATCTGATGGCTGATGCCCTGACCGGCAAGCTGGGCCGCAAGGTGGAACTTCTGGTGCCGCGTCGGGGTGAAAAGGCCGAACTGGTCGACGGGGCGCTGCGCAATGCGCGCGAAAGCCTTGCGCGCAAGATGGCGGAAACCGCGACGCAGGCCCGGCTGATGAAGGGCCTTGCGGACGCCTTTGACCTGCCCGAACCACCCGAACGGATCGAAGTCTACGACAACTCCCACATTCAGGGCGCCCATGCGGTGGGCGCGATGATCGTCGCGGGACCGGAAGGCATGCTGAAGAACCAGTATCGCAAGTTCAATATTCGCGGCGATGAACTGACACCCGGCGATGACTTCGGGATGATGAAAGAGGTTCTGACGCGGCGCTTCAAGCGGCTGATCAAGGAAGACCCGGACCGCACCGAAGGCATGTGGCCGGACCTGTTGCTGATCGACGGCGGCGCGGGTCAGGTCAGTGCGGTACGCGAGATCATGCGGGACTACGGGGTTGAGGATATCCCTATGGTCGGCGTGGCCAAGGGCGTGGACCGCGATGCCGGCAAGGAGGAATTCCACCGTACCGGGCAGCGGCCCATGGCGCTCAGGCACAATGATCCGGTGTTGTATTTCGTACAGCGCCTGCGCGACGAGGCGCACCGCTTTGCAATCGGGACGCACCGGGCGAAACGCGCGAAGGCGGTTGGGGCGACACCGCTTGATGACGTGCCGGGCGTCGGTGCTGCGCGCAAGCGCGCGCTCTTGGCGCATTTCGGGTCGGCCAAGGCGGTAGGGCGCGCAAACCTGAGCGACCTCAAAGCGGTGGAGGGGGTGTCGGATGCATTGGCGGAGACGATTTATGCGTTTTTCCATGAACGCGGATAGCCCCGACAATCCGTAGGGCCACATCGCGTTTGAGCGCGTCGAAAACCTGACTGCCCGCCCGGGTGTTCAGATGCCCCTTGTCGTGATTGGGATGCTGCACCGGGTCAGGCTGCGCCCCCTGCCAGTCCGCGGAACCTTCATAGCACTCCGGCTTTGGGGTCCAGTTGATTGTGTAGATGCTCGATTTCAGGTGGGCGATTGCATGTCCCGCGCACCCTTCGACCAGTCGGGTGGCGACCTGCGTATCCACATCCTTGAAGGTGTCAGCGGCACGGTTGAGGCTGATGGGCTTGGGGATCAGGATAATTCGATCCGCTGGCATGACACGCGCGATCGCACGGGCCAGACGCACCGCGCGGGTCTGGTGTACCCGCTCATCAATATGCGCAGACAGATAGGCGTCGCTGAACCGATGCACGCGGACCGGTAGCAGGGCCACCGGTTCGGCCAGATCCGCGTAGACATAGACAAGGTCAAACCGCCGCAGGTCCGCGCCATCTTCGCAGTGGCGATAAAGCTGCGCACCGGTCAGCCGTCCATCCCGGGTAACGGTGATCTGGTCAAAGTGCTTGTCCTGCGCCGCGGCAAGGGCAACGTTGCGGTGCCGCCGGACACGGTGAAGCAGCGCGCCGGTCTGGCTGTTGCCCACGATCAGAACCTCAACCATCAGTGCATCCCCCTTTCGTTTGCCAGCAGCGCGTCTTTGCAGATGATATGTGCAGACTTGTCTGGTTGTGCTGTGGGGGTTTGGGCGCCAGCGTGCCCGTCAAAGAAATGCTCCATTACGAATTCCACCCCGGTCCGTGTGATATCGCGCTGGTTCGGCTCAAAGAAACTGGCACGAAAGGCGGGGGAGGACAGGATTTCATACGCCGGGAAATAGTCCACGTGCGGCAATTGCTGTACCAGTTCGCCGCAGACCGCGCGCAGGACGGATTTGGAATAGGTCGTGGCGGGGATCACGTGCTGACCGCTCATCGTGGCGCTCAGAGGCACGGGAGAGACGGAGAGGACAAGACGCAGCTTGGGGTTCATCCGGCGCATGATCTTGATCGCGTCCCACAGGCTTTCGAGGGTTTCGGCGAAACCGAGGTTATCAAAGCCATGGGTGTCCGGGTCGAACTGGCCCCCGGCATGGCCGGGACAAAGCGGATATTCGTACCCCTGTTGCAGGTGCCGCCACCTTTCAGTCTGTCCGAGGGTAAGAACAAACACCCGTGCCTTGCGGATACTGGTGGCAAATGCGTCGATCGTCGTTTGGCGGCTCCGCTTTGCTTCGTCCATACTGGCAAAACCCTGCGGTTCAATCGAGGGGCGGAAGGGATCATGAAACCGACCTGCGGCGTTCCAGAATGCATCGGGCGGGGTTATGTCCCCAACGGCCCAGCGGACCCATTGCAAAAGCAGTGTCGTGGTATCGATGCGCCCGGTGCGTGCCGAAAACACGCCGTAGTGGAAGGCGCGGTTCGTCTGCGGCGATTGGCCTGCGCCGGGTTCCGCATTCAGCCAGTTGTAATCACGCGCACGCAGGGCACGGCCCAGATGCTGTGCAAAACAGGAACCATAGGTCGCGACCGGCATTTTCGGTCCGATGGAAAACTTTGGCGTCCATAGGTCGGCAATATCAAACAGGCTGCGCGCGTTGACAGCGTTTTTCCAAAACGCGCGGTCGGCCAGATCGGCATAGGGTGTCGGCAGGGGGCGGTTCACGGGCAGTCAGCCTCCTTCAAATCTAAACAAAATGTAAATTTAACAAAAGGATACGGAGTGCTGTGACTTCAAGCAAGCGGCCAAATGCCAAGCATTTGAATCACTTCATTGGTGCTTTCCTGCCCCTTTGAGGCGCGGTAGAAGGGGGTATGAAGTGGAACCTACCCAATACCCTGACACTCCTGCGGCTGGTTGCGGCGCCCGGTGTGGCTGTGATGTTCCTCTATTTCAACCGACCCTACGCGGATTGGTTCGCGCTGGTGCTTTTCGTGCTGGCGGCGATAACCGATTGGTTTGACGGCTATCTTGCGCGTGCCTGGAAGCAGGAAACCAAGCTCGGTACGATGCTGGACCCGATTGCCGACAAGGCGATGGTGGTTATCGCGCTGATGGTGATCGTGGCCTTCTCAAGCTGGTCACCCTGGCTGGTGCTGCCTGCGACAGTGATCCTGTTTCGGGAGGTGTTCGTCTCCGGCCTGCGGGAATTTCTGGGTGATGTGGCAGGCACGTTGAAGGTGACCAAACTTGCGAAATGGAAGACCACCTTGCAGATGATCGCCATCGCGGTGCTGTTTTCCCAAGGCGTTTTCGAACACTACCTCGGCATGTCCGTCTTCGGGATGGATCAGCAGATGATCAATGCCATCCTGAACGGCGAAGAAGAAGACGTGCTGGGGCTGGGCTGGAAGCTTTTCGGGATGGAATGGGCCGGGATCACCGGGCTGATCCTGCTTTGGGTTGCCGCAGCTTTGACTGCCATCACGGGCTTTGATTACTTTTCCAAGGCACTACCACACTTGAAAGAGGGACGCTGATGAATGTGCTTTACTTCGCCTGGGTCCGGGAACGGATCGGGCTGCCTCGGGAAGAGGTGGAAACGGATGCTGCGACCGTGGCGGATCTGGTGGCCGAATTGCGCGCCCGGGAAGAGCGTTACGAAGTGGCGTTTTCGGACCTGTCCGCCCTGCGCGTGGCCGTCGATCAGGAACTTACTGATTTCGACGCCCCGTTGAAAGGTGCGCGGGAAGTCGCGTTCTTTCCACCCATGACAGGGGGCTGATCCATGCGGATCTTGGTGCAGGAAGCGCCTTTCGATCTGGGGGCAGAGACAGCCGCCTTTGCAGCCGGTCGCAAGGACATGGGCGCGATTGTCACCTTCACAGGTGTGGTGCGCGACCTGCCCGATGATCCGCTTGAGGTGATGGAGATCGAACATTACCCCGGTATGACCGAAAGCGCGCTCAGCGATATTGCGGAGCAGGCCGTCGCCCGCTTCCGCTTGGGCGATGCGCTGGTCATTCATCGCTTCGGTGCGCTGAAACCTGGTGAGATGATCATGATGGTTGCAACCGCCGCTCCCCACCGGAAGGATGCGTTTGAGGGGGCCGAATTCCTGATGGATTATCTGAAGTCCCGTGCGCCATTCTGGAAACGCGAAGTGACGCGGCAGGGGGCGGATTGGGTTCAGGCGAAGGACGAAGATGAAGACGCGTTGACCCGCTGGTAGGGGAATGCAAGGCTTGACCTGTATCAATGTGCCACGCCTGTCGTCAGGCTAATGTGCCACATCAAACAGGAGGTGAGCGATGATTTCTTCAATCGTAGTGGGCTTTGACGGATCGGAGGCGGCGGAGCGTGCCTTGCGCATGGGGTGCGAGCTTTCGCAGAAGTTCGGATCCCGGATCGAGGTCTCACACACCCCGCTTGATGAAACCGTGACCTTCGCCGCTGAAGCGATTTCGGGCTTTTATGTCGGTCCGTCGGCCGCACAGGAGCAGCTTTTGCGCGAAGCCGCCGAAGAGATGGGCGCGCGCGCCAAGGCCGTTGCAGCAAAGGCCGGCGTGCCCGACATCGAGGTTCACATCGGACACGGTGACCCTGTCGAAGCGGTGCTGGGCCGGGCCAAGACCGCCAATGCGGATCTGATCGTCACGGGGCGGCGGGGTCTGGGCAGTGTGACAGGCCTTTTTCTGGGGAGTACGTCACAAAGCATCAGCAAAAAGGCGATCTGCGCTTGCATGACGGTGCCTTAAGGCCCGCCTTTTTCCGGACGATCGGGGGTGGCAGAAGCTGGCCGCGCTCAGCTGGCTTGCTGACGCTCGATTATGCTGCGCATTTCTTCGGCTTCGTGGCGCGCATCGCGCAGCCCGTCCATTGCCGCGCGCAACTCGGCTTCGGTCTGCGAAAGCTGGTTTGTCAACTCTGCCTCGCGCTGCTGGAGGTAGGTGATCGCCTGATCGCGGGTTTCTTCGGCTTCGTGCAGTTCCTGGCTCATCCGGTCAAGCTCTGCCACGTCGCCGGCGGCCACGCGAGTGAAGCGATGCAAGAGCCAGTTGGCGAACCATCCCAGGCAGAAGGCCACGAAAAGAATGATCGCGGTTGCAATGACAAATTCAGTTCTGCTCATTTTCTGAGCCTTCTTCCGAGGTTTCAGTGCTGTTATCGCCTGAATCCTCAGCGTTTTCCAGCGCTGTTTCGGGTGCTTCCTCGCGAATAAGGCGGAATTCGATGCGGCGGTTCGCTTCGCGGCCTTCTTCGGACTTGTTGTCGGCGATGGGGGTCACTTCACCGTAACCCTTCGCGGTGAAGGACCCTGTCAGCACGCGGCGTGCGCGCAGCTCGTTCAGCACTGATTCCGCGCGGCTCTGGCTGAGTTCGAGGTTCATGCTCTCGCGGCCCTGGCTGTCGGTATGACCCTGAATTTCCAGCGGGATATCGCCACAGCGTTTGAGGATATCGGCAATCTGATCCATCACCACAAGGGCAGAAGCATCAATTGTTGCGCTGCCCGGCTCAAAGTTGATCTTGCCAAGTTCCAGCACCGCGCCGATTTCCGCTTCGCATTGCTCTGGGGTGGGCAGGCCCAGCACGGGATCGAGTTTTTCCAGATACCGGACTGATATGTCGTAATCCGTGCCATCGCCCAACTGTTTGGACAGCAGTGCGGTGATTTCCGTGCTGGCATTGGGGTTCCCGGTTTCGCCTTTCACGGCGACGGTATCGGGGGTGACGAAAAGCGATCCGTTGTTGAGCATCGACAGCGCTTCAAGCCCGGTCAACACGCGGGGTGTCCAACTGTCGGGCAGGCCTTCCACCAGCCGTGCCGCCGTCGTGACCTGGGCCGATCCGAACCGCGCTTTGGCATAGCTGTCGGCCAATTCCCGCGATGCTGCGTCAGACAACCTGCCGCGCAGCTCCACCGCGCCGTCCTTGTCCAGCGTTGCGGTAAATTCCTGGGGGCCCGCGTTGGGGTCTTCGACCTTGGGCAGCTTGGCGCGCAGGGCAAAGACATCCGGCAGGGAATTTTCAAGCTCCCCCACGACGCGGTCAAAGGTCGCCTGATCGGAACCGGGCAGGCCCACAAGGGTGATATCCGCGTCAGCGAAGGTCACGGTGCCACCTTCCAGCCGGGCCACGGCATCAATGCTTTGTGTTACCGCGTCGGCCCAATATGGGCTGGGCACGCCCATGCCCACCACGCACCGCGCCGCCCCTTCAAGACCCGCGTTGGTCGCGGCGGCAAGAATGCGCGCCTGCGCCTCTTCCGTATCGGCCGAGCAGGCATCGAAATTCGCTCCTTCCCCGTCCAATGTGAAGCGCAGGGAAAAAGGTGTGATCACGGGTCTGGGGGCCGCGATATCAAGTTGGACTGATAGATTTGGCGGTGCTGCGCGGTTCAGGCGGTTTTCCATCTGCTGCTTGGCTTCGATACTGTCGGCAATCGCAGTGATCGATACCCGGCCGGCTTCGACAGATGCCTTGGCGCGCGGCAATTCCGCCATGGCGTTGACCGCGAAGGCAAAGGCATCGTCCCAGTCCGTGGGTGCGGGATAATCTGCGGTTTCAAGCAGGTCCGTCACGCTGGTGTCGCCTGCGATGTCGTTGAACCGTTCAATGGCATCTTCGCGGGACGTGGTTGCGGGGATCAGCCCGATGATCGAAATCCCGCTGTCGTTGCGCAGCACTTCGGCAGAGAACCGCGGCGGGGCGATGTCGGCCTGTGCCTCGACCTCCATTTCGTCAATCACGCGGGCGGCGTCGACCATGCTGCCGGCAGTTGAAAGGGCGCGGAAACGCACGGCTTCGGTGGGCGCAATCCCTGCAAGGATCACCTGCAATCCATCTGCCTGTACTTCGGCCCATGTCATCCCTGCCTCATCCAGCGCGTCACGCACGCCGATCTCGGAATTCTCCTCGATCAGTTTGACAGAAAAGTTCGCGGCCACCAGCGACAGCACGGCGGCTGCGGTAAAGGTGATGGCGACAATCAGAAGGGCAGACAGACGCATGGGTCGCATGACAGGGCTTTGCACCGTTTCAGTTGGTCCTGTGATACGCGGCCCGGCGCGCAGGCGCAATCATGCCAGCAATGCTGCGGCAAGAAACACCAGCGGGATCATGCCGGTATCGCGGTTGGCACGAAACAGTTGCAGGCATTTGGCAGGATCGTCGATATCCAGCCCCCGCAACTGCCACGCCATGTGCCAGCCCATCGCCCATGGTCCGCCCAATGCGATCACCAGCGCCAGAACGGATGCGTTACCTTGTGCGGCAAATATCACAGCCAGACCCATCAGGCCCACGGTGGCCATCAGGAACCGGCGCAGCCATGATGCCGTCTGTTTGCCAAAAAGCCGCGCGGTGGATTTCACCCCAATGAGCGCGTCATCCTCGGTGTCCTGATGGGCATAGATTGTGTCATAAAACAGCGTCCAGGCGATGCCCGCAGCATAAAGCAGGACCGCGGGCGCTTCGAGCCGCCCGGTATGCGCGGTCCACACCAGCAGCGCGCCCCAGTTGAACGCGAGGCCCAGAAACACCTGCGGCCACCAGGTAAAGCGCTTTGCAAACGGATAGACCGTCACCAGCAACAGCGACAGAACGCCAAGGCCAATGGCCTGCCAGTTGAAGGTAAACAGGATGCAGGCGGCCAGCAGGGCTTGCAGGACCATCCAGACAAAAGCCCCCCGGACGCTGACCTGACCCGACGGGATCGGGCGCGACCGTGTACGTTCGACCTGACCGTCGAAGTCGCGGTCGGTGATGTCGTTCCATGTGCAGCCCGCCCCCCGCATCAGAAAGGCGCCGATGCCGCAACCGATGAAAATCCACGCGTCCTCCCACCGGGGGCTTTGATCATGCAGCATCGCCAGCGTCAGCCCCCACCAGCAGGGCAAAAGCAACAGCCATGTGCCGATGGGACGGTCGGCACGGCTGAGCCGAAGATAGGGGCGGGCGAAGGCGGGGGCGTATTTGTCGACCCAGTTGTCATCCGGCGCATCCGCGACGGTGCCATCTGGCGGTAGTGGCGTGTCTTGCATATATCTGCCCCATGAGCGCGAAGATCAGATTGTATGTAGAGCAGGATTTGACACCGGGGCAATCGGTTCCTTTGTCACGTGATCAGGCCCATTACCTGTTTGGGGTGATGCGGCTGGGCGTGGGCGCGCAGATGCTGTTGTTCAACGGCCGGGACGGTGAATTTCTGGCCGACGTCGCGGAGGCAGGCAAGCGCGGTGGCGTGCTGGCCTGTGTGGAACAGACGCGCCCTTTGCAGATGCCGCCGGACCTGTGGCTGTTGTTCGCGCCGATCAAGAAGGCGCGCACGGATTTCATCGTGGAAAAAGCAGCCGAGATGGGGGCGGCACGGATTGTGCCGGTGATGACGGAGTTTACCAACGCAGGCCGGGTGCAGCGGGAACGATTGCAGGCCCACGCGGTTGAAGCGGCAGAGCAATGCGGCGGGACCTTTGTGCCGGAGGTCGCGGAAGCGGTAAAGCTGGGGGCAGTGCTGGATCGCTGGGACGCGGCACGACAGATCATGTTTTGTGATGAGGCGCAGGCAGGGACCTCGGCCAACCTGCCAGCTGTTCAAGGCCCCTGGGCGGTGTTGATCGGACCGGAGGGCGGTTTTTCACAAAACGAGCGGGCGCGGTTACTCGGCCTTGACCATGCACATGCCGTGTCTTTGGGTCCGCGTATCCTGCGCGCGGATACGGCTGTGGTGGCGGCACTGACGGTGTGGCAGCAGGCGCTGGGCGATTGGGGGTGACGTGAGCTTTTTCAGGCCAGAAGCGCGCGCGCAGGTATGGCGGTGGCGCGAGGTGATCGTGGGCAGTGCGGCGCTGGTTTTTGGCCTCTATCTGGTGCTGGGCCCGGGGGCGCTACTGAGCTTTCCGGGTGTGGCGCTTATCATTGTGGGCGCTTTGCTGATCTGGATTGGCATTCAGCGTGGGCGTTTTCGCGGCGCCGCCGATGGGGCAGGCGCCGTACAGATCGACGAAGGGCAGGTGACCTACTTCGGCCCCCTGACGGGGGGCACGATTGATCTGCGTGAATTGCAAAGCCTCACGCTGGCGGGCACGATGTTTCCCCCGCACTGGCGGCTTGAACAGCGCGGCGTGCCGCCTTTGCTGATCCCGGTCAACGCGGTGGGGGCAGAAGCCTTGTTTGACGCTTTTGCCAGTTTGCCGGGGTTGCGCACGGAGCGGATGTTGAGCACGCTCAAGGCGAACCCGCGTCAAGAAGTTGTGATCTGGCAGCGGTCTCCACTCAAGCCAGAAGGCGCGCTGCTGCATTGACACCCCGGGCAATTCGCCCCATCCCTGACCCTCTCGAAACCAACCCCGGAGCCACACCCATGTCCATCCCCCAATCCGGCGGCGGGCCGATCGAACGTCACGAACAACTGGTGGAATACCTCTCGGACGGCTGCAAACCCAAGGACGCGTGGCGCATCGGGACGGAGCATGAGAAGTTCGGCTATTGCAAGGACACGCTGAAACCGCTGCCGTATGAAGGGGATCGCTCCATCCGGGCAATGCTGGAGGGGCTGCGCGATGGCCACCATTGGGCACCCGTGGAAGAGGCGGGCAAGATCATCGGGTTGGAAAAGGACGGGGCGAACATATCGCTTGAACCGGGCGGGCAGCTGGAATTGTCCGGCGCACCGTTGGAGAATATCCACGAGACCTGCGACGAAGTGAACGTGCACCTGCGCGAAGTGCAGGATGTGGCGGACAAGATCGGCGCGGGATTCATCGGCCTTGGTGCGGCACCCATCTGGACCCATGACCAGATGGATCTGATGCCCAAGGGCCGCTACAAGCTGATGAACGACTACATGACCCGCGTGGGCACCATGGGGCGGGTGATGATGCGGCGGACCTGCACCGTTCAGGTCAATCTCGATTTCGGGTCAGAAGCGGACATGATCCAGAAGATGCGCGTGGCGATTGCCCTGCAATCGGTAGCCACGGCGCTGTTCGCCAATTCGCCGTTCTTCGAAGGGCGTCCCAACGGCTACAAATCCCAACGCTCGATGGTGTGGCGCAATCTGGATGCGGCGCGGACAGGGACCTTGCCATTTGTGTTCGAGGACGGTTTCGGGTTCGAACGCTGGGTGGAATACGCGCTCGATGTGCCGATGTATTTTGTCTACCGCGACGGGGAATACATAAACGCCTTGGGCATGTCGTTCCGCGACTTCCTGCAAGGCAAGCTGCCCGCCTTGCCGGGCCAGACGCCGACGCTGAGCGACTGGGCGGACCACCTGACCACCGCCTTTCCCGAAGCGCGGATGAAAAAGTACATCGAGATGCGCGGCGCGGATGGTGGTCCGTGGCGGCGGCTGTGTGCGTTGCCCGCGTTCTGGGTCGGGTTGATGTATGATCAGGAGGCACTGGATGGCGCGTGGGATCTGGTCAAGGACTGGGGCCCTGCGCAGCATGATGCGCTCAGGACAGCGGCAAGCATCGACGGACTTCAGGCGCAGGTGACGGGTATCAACATGCACGACATCGCGCGCGAGGTTCTCGCGCTGGCGGAGTTGGGTCTGAAGAACCGCGCGCGCCCCGGCGCAGGCGGCATGGTGCCGGATGAGACGCATTTCCTCAACGCGCTGAAAGAAAGCGTGGAAAGCGGCAAGGTGCCGGCCGATGAATTGCTGGACGACTATCATGGTGTCTGGGGCGGCGATCTGACCCGGATTTACGCCGACTACAGCTACTAGCCCGTAGCGGCGCGTGTTCGCTGGCGACACGTCTGCAGTGGAATCACGGGTGCCGCATGTCAGGCGCTATGGATTTTGGAACGAGTAGTGTTGATCCGAAGGGCGGCTTTGCAGGACGGAGCAGGCATTCGCTGCAGCTGCGCGAAGGTCTGCATTAACCGGCGTCGTCGACTCAAGGACCTACGCAGAACGGCTTATGTCCAGTGCGTCCAGAATGGCCTTGCCAAACGCTTCGTCCGACACGTCTTCTGGCAAGATAGTATCTTCATGGCCGCGAATGCCCTCCCAATGGCCACGCCCGCGATAGCGCCATGGTTTGATTTCGATCTGACCACTTTGCAACCGCAGCGACACATTGCCAGCGCCGTTGAACAGCGCCTTCAATGTCTTGACGCCCGCACGCGCTTTGTCGGCCTCTTCAGAAGCCTTAATTTCCTCTTTTGTAGGAAACCGCATGACCGCATCCCACTCAGGGTGATCTGGTGTAATGAACCGACTGGCCAACAGTGCCTTGCGTGCTTCGCGCCCGATGTCTTGTGCACTCATCTCCGGCGGGAAGTAGTCCGCGTAGCCTTTGGGATCGCCGTAGGCAGCGCCATAAACGGCCTGTGAGTTTATCTGCGTAAATTTACGATAGGCCGTGACCTGAGCATCTTTCGACTCCCTTGGCGGCTTGGAGCGTTTTTTTCGCTCAGCCGCCTCCGCCAGCGCTTTCGCTCTTTGTTCTTCGAAGGTTAGCACTCTTCTCATTGGATTTGCCTTACTGTGACGTCGATCCCCAAACTCTCAGCGTAGTCTATCGCACGTTGAATTTGCGTAAACTGTTCCGGGGTGGTGTCATCAGGAATTGCGAGTTCAAGGCGTATTAGTTCGACCTGTTCGGGACGAATGGTAATGTTTCTTTTTGTATCACCATCAAACTTGTCTATCTGATCAATATAGCGCTTCAATGCGCCGTAGATACGGCTAGGTCGATCCACATATCCCGGCGCACGGGTGTCGAGCGTTTTTGCGCTTGTCGCAATGCGTGCATCACGGTCCCAGAAATCGAACGTCTTGAAGTTGTCAGGTGTACGTTCTCCCAGACCACCCATTCGCTCAAGATGATCTTCCCACGGTCCACCCTGTTCCTTGATCGGTCCGCCCCAGCGGATGCCGGGGTTGTCGATTGTGTCCCAGTCAGGATCAGATGGCAGGCGACGGGCGTTTTCCGCTTCGTCCAATAGTTGGTCGCGCAAACGGTCGGGATCGCTCGTATCACCGATCCGCCCTCGGCGGCGCAACAGTTTTGCGGCCAACCCCGCCGGAGCCACATTCAATGCGATCAGCGTATTCAGATAGGCGCGTTCCCGTGCGGCCTCTTCCACCTGAACCAAGGTCGCACGGCACCGGGCGTATTCGTCCATCACCATGCCGGGACGGGTTTCGACAGCATAGGCGTAGTCCGCGAACGCTTTCGCCGTTTCCGGGAAATCGCGCCAAAATGCCTTGATCTCCTCAATACGGTTTTCAACCGCTTGGCGCATTTCGTCCAGTTCGGCCTGTTCTTCGTCCGAGAGCTTTCCGAAGCGTTCGCGTGCCGACAGCACGCCTAATCGGGTGACCTATGCAAGGTTCTCAGGTATCTCGCTTGGCGTTTGCAAAATGTCGGTCAGCGTGTCCTTGATGGCTTCCCAGACACCCGCATCCACACCGCGACCATGCGCAACCTGAGCCGCCACGAAATCAGGCTCACATTTCGGTTCATCAAGGAGGTATGGTTCGGCAAAACACCGGCAGTTGTAGGCCTGTCCGGGATGGCCGGTTTCCGGCGGATTGTCCCAATCAAAGACCTTGTCGTCATGCTCTGCATGTTCATGGCGTACTTTGTCGTCGTCACGGGACCGCCAGATGTACTGATCAATCCCAAGGGCGCGTTGCCTGCGTTCATTGATCAGCCCGGAGAATGACGTGACCAGGTTTTCTTCCATCGCACGACGGACAGAGTTGAAGCGGCTTGGCCGCTCGCCGTGATCGGACCAAATCGTTTCCAACCGCTCCGACCACGCCTGAATCGCGGCGTCCTTGTCACCGGAAACATCGGCCAAGTCGGCACCGGAAAGAAGTGCATCAAACCCGTCGCGCGTGAACCGCAGCAGGAGGTCAACATTGATCTGATCCGCAAAACCCAGATTAGTGGCAAATTGCTGCTGCAAACCCGCGTGACCGGGGATGTCTGCTTTGCGCGATAGCGGGCGTGCAACCACCCCATGTGTGCCGCCCGACAACACATAGCCGCCGCTTCCACCTGACCTTAGAAATTGGGTAAACTTCGTTTCCATGAACCACGCCGCATCCGAATGAACGGGAGGCATCTTCGTGGAATCCGGTTAACAGGTTGAAATCAGACCGTGCGGTGTCAAATGGATCAATTCGCCATAGCGGCCTTTCGTACTGCGCGCAGCATCGGTCACAATGGGCTCAAACCCGCCACCCACGCCCCACAGCCCTTCCAACAAAGCCGCTCATCCCACCCGCGTGCTGAAAACCTGATAGGCAATCGCCCCGAACGCCAGCGCAAAAAACGTCTCGAACCCGCGTTTGGCGCGGGCATAGGCGGCTGCCATGGGGGTGGAGGAGAAGATTAGCGCGTAGCCGTGGAACATGATCAGGCTTTGCAGTCCCACGGCCAGGATCACCGTCAGCAGGCCCGAGGCAGGTGTGCCCGGCGGCACACCGATCGCATAGAGTGCGCCGAAAAAGATCACCGCCTTGGGATTGGTAAGGTGCAGTGCCAGACCCTTTGCATAGGCACGGCGCGGGGTTGTCGGTGGCAGGGGTTTGGCGGTGGCGCGGTTGCCTGCCCAGGCAGAGCGTGCAGCCTTGAATGCCAGCCATAAAAGGTACGCACCACCAGCATAGCGGACCACCTCAAAAACCCAGGCGTTCGCGGCCATCACCGCGCCCAGCCCGAAAGCGGCGGCAAAGGACCAGATGAAGGACCCGGTTGTCACGCCGGAGGCGAGCGCCAGCCCGCTGTGCCTGCCCGAGGACATTGATGTACCTGCAATCGCCAGCGTCGCCGGTCCCGGCGATCCTGCGGCAAGGAAGGCGGCAAAAAGGATCACGGGGAGATTGACGTCACCCATGGGCTGCGTCCGGCTGGAAGGCACGCAGAAAGGCGATAACCTTTTCGGCAGGCATTTCGCAGGGAAAAAGCTGCGGCCCTGCGGCAAGGTGATAAAGGTTCAGGCTGATGTAATCCGGGCCGCCGCGCTGCTCCGCCACCAGTTTTTCGGATTTTCCGTTGTTGAAGATCGTCCGTGTCGCGACATAGGGGTGTCCGAAGGCGACGCCTGTCATCGTCCCGCAAGGCAAGGCGCGCAGCAGGGCAGGCACATCTGGGGGCGGTGTCACCCTTTCTGACCGATGCGCGGTTCGGTGCCTGCGCGCAGGCGCGCGATGTTGGCGCGGTGGCGCCAAAAGATCAGCAACGTCAGCAGCATACCCAGCACGATTGCGTATCCATAGCCCAGAAACAGCATCAGGAAGGTGGAGGCAGAAGCAGCCGCAAGCGCGCCCATCGAAGACGTGCGGCTGACAGCGGCGGCTATCAGCCAGACCACGCAACAGGCCAGACCCACCGGCCAGGCCAGCGCAATCAGGATCCCGAGGAAGGTCGCCACCCCCTTGCCCCCCGCAAAGCGCAGCCACACGGGATAGCAATGGCCGATCATCGCGGCAAGTGCTGCAATCTGAACGGCGTCTTCGCTTGCAAGCGCCCGCGCAATCAGGACGGCCACCGCCCCTTTGCCGGCATCCAGCAACAGCGTCAGCGCCGCAGCCGCTTTGTTGCCCGTGCGCAAAACGTTTGTCGCTCCGATGTTGCCCGATCCGATGTCGCGCAGATTGCCCAGCCCCATCACGCGCGCGATGACCATACCAAATGGGATCGACCCCAGCAGGTAGCCGAAAACAGCCCATGCAAGCAGCAGGGGAAGGGCAGTGTCAATCAGGGGCATCAGGGGGCCTCAAATACGCAAGTGCCTGCAACGAAGGTTTGCAGTACCTTACCCTGCATCCGCATTCCGTCAAATGGCGTGTTGCGGGATTTGGACTGTAGCGTGGTACGGTCCAGCACGAAAGGTGCGTCAGGGTCGAACAGGACCAGATCGGCAGGCGCGCCGGGTGCGAGCCGCCCGCCGGGCAGCCCAAGGCGCTTGGCCGGGTTCAACGACAGCGCGCGCCACAGGTGCGGCAGGTCGATGATCTCTGCATGAACAAGCCGCATGGCGGCGGGCAGAAGCGTCTCAAGGCCAACCGCACCAGAGGCCGCCTCCTCAAACGGCAGACGCTTGCTTTCCTCGTCTTGCGGGGTGTGCATCGAACAGATGATGTCGATCAGCCCATCGGCGACGGCCTGTGCCACGGCAAGGCGGTCGTCTTCGTCGCGCAGCGGCGGCTTGAGCTTGAAGAACGTGCGATAGTCCGCCACATCGAGCGCGTTCAGCGTCAGGTGATGGATGCCGACGCCTGCGGTCACATCCAGCCCGGCGTCCTTGGCGCGTTGCAACACCGGCAGGGCGGCGGCGCAGGTGATCTGATCGGCGTGGTAGCGCGCGCCGGTCATTTCGACCAGCGCCAGATCGCGTTCCAGCCCCATGCGTTCGGCCATTGGCGACACGGCAGGCAAACCGCGCAGCGACGCGAACTTTCCCGAGGTCGCGGCGGCCCCGGCGCTCAGGATCGGCTCTTGCGGGTGGGCGATGACCAGCGCACCAAGGCCGCGGGCATAAGTCAGCGCGCGGGCAAAAACCTTGGTGTCGGTCACAACGCTGTCGCAATCGGTAAAGGCCACGGCACCTGCGTCGCTCAGGAAACCGATCTCTGTCATCTCCCGCCCGTCGCGGCCTTTCGTCAGGGCGGCCATGGGCATGACGTTGACCGGTGTGGCTTCATTGGCGCGGCGGGTGACAAATTCCAGCGCTTCGGGCGTGTCGGTGGCGGGAATGGTGTCGGGCCGGGTGATCATGGTGGTCACCCCGCCAGCAGCAGCGGCCCGCCCCGCAGAGCGATAGCTTTCCTTGTGCCGCTCGCCGGGTTCGCAGACCTTCACACCCAGATCGACGATGCCGGGTGCAAGGACCTTGCCCGCGCAGTCGATGACGCGGGAGAAGTTCACAGCTGTGAACTTTTCATCATTAATATCAGTGTCTTGCGTTAAGACCCTGTTAATCATTCCGTCGCGCACAATGAGGCTTCCGGTTGTCATCGTGCCTGCTTCGGGATCAACGAGCCGGGCGTTTTTGAACAGGATGTCGGTCATGCGGTGCCTCTTTGCACGGATTGGAACAGTTCGTACATGGCGTGTGGATCAACGAGCCGTTCGAAACCGATGTCGTTCTCAGGTTCCTCGTTTAGCGTAACCTTTGGTTCACTTGCACCAAACCACACGGCGTTGCGACGCCCCTCTTTCAATTCGAGGGTGGTATCCGGCGTGATCGGATAGCTGTTAGGTTCGGGTCCCAGTGATCCGCGATAGCCAATGAAGGCGCGTTTGTTGGTGAGGGCACAAGAGGTGCGGCTGCGTTTGAAGGCGGCCCAGAAAGGCTTTCCAACAAATAGGAAAAGCAGGAAGCCAAGTCCAAATTTGGCATTGTCATGCTGACTTTCAGGACCGACGATCAACGCATAGAGTAACATAGAGAGCAATGTCGCATCTAACAGAACGGGGAACAGGCTTTGGTACTCAAACTGCACGCGGCTTAATGGCCTACCCTGCCAAATGATCCGCTCGTCTGGATCAAGCGGTTTGTCCCAATCCTTCACATCACTCATCCGCCAATCCAGATCATCAGCGCCACCACCGCAAAGGCGACCAGCAAGGCAAGGGTTGCGATCCGTCCTGACATGGCAGCATCGGAGGGGCGTTTCCGGGCCGGGGGTGCTTCGGGCGCGACATCCTGCGGAAGTGCCGCCGGGGTTTCCAGATCGACCTTGCTTGTGGTGTCGACACCATGCTGGGGATAGGTGCCGATAAGGGTCAGCTCCGGTTGCGGGGTCAATGCTGCTGCCTTTCCCTTGAACGCGGAGGAATAGACCAGCATGATATACCCCTCCAGCGCGTCAAGCTTGGCCCGGTCAGGCTCCACGCTTTCGGCGATCACGTCATTGCCTTCAATCAGGAAGTCGCTGAGGCTCATTTCACCAAGCGCGCTGCGGGCAAAGATCTCCACTCCATCAGGCGACACGTGATTGACCCCCAGCGCGTTCGACAGGGTCGCGGGCAGGGTTGTCGCCCGCGCCTCCGACATCGAAAGCGCAAAGACCCGGATGTGCAGGGCTTCGTTGGCGGGGACCTTGATCGGCTTTTTCATGTGGTACCTTTCGTCAGGTTGCGGTTGCGGGCCAGAAGGTCCATCGCGGCCATACGCACGGCGACGCCCATTTCAACCTGCTCCTGAATGACGCTGCGGTTGATGTCATCGGCCAGCGTGCCGTCGATTTCCACCCCGCGGTTCATCGGGCCGGGGTGCATGACGATGGCGTCGTCGGCCGCGTGCGAGAGTTTCGCGGCGTCCAGCCCGTAGCGGTGGTAATACTCGCGCTCCGACGGGATAAACCCGCCGTCCATACGCTCGCGCTGCAGGCGGAGCATCATCACCACGTCCACGTCCTTGAGGCCTTCGGCCATGTTGTCGAAAACCTCTACCCCGAAGTCGGAGATGCCGGAGGGCATCAATGTGGGTGGGCCGATGAGGCGCAGGCGGTTTTCCATTTTGCCCAGCAGCAGGATATTCGACCGCGCCACGCGGCTGTGGGCGATGTCACCGCAGATGGCGATGGATAGCCGGTGCAGGCGGCCTTTCTTCCGGCGGATCGTCAGGGCGTCCAGCAGCGCTTGGGTTGGGTGTTCGTGGCGGCCGTCGCCTGCGTTCAGAACGGCGCAGTTCACCTTTTGAGACAGCAGGTCCACGGCACCCGACTGTGGATGGCGCACCACCAGCATATCGGGGTGCATCGCGTTCAGCGTCATCGCGGTGTCAATCAGCGTCTCGCCCTTTTTGATCGACGACGCCTGCATCGCCATGTTCATCACATCCGCGCCAAGACGCTTGCCCGCGATTTCAAAGCTTGCCTGAGTGCGGGTGGAATTCTCAAAGAACATGTTGATCTGTGTCAGCCCGGCCAGCGCATCGCCGTGTTTGTCGGGCTGGCGGTTCAGTGCGGCATAGCGGTCGGCCAGATCAAGCAATGTTGTGATATCGCCCTGCGACAGCTGTTCGATGCCCAGAAGGTGACGATGTGGGAAAGACATGGCGCGGCCCTTTCACGTGCTGGCGCCATATAGGCGTGGGGGCGGGGCGGCGGCAAGGCGGTTTGGCATTTTGCCCCGGCTTAAGGCGGGGTAGGATCGCCGATATGGAATCACAAAGCTTTCATCACGATCTGGCACTGCTGGACTGGCAGGTCGAACTTGGCGCGACTGAGGCGATTTCAGATGCGCCGGTCAATCGGTATGATCTGCCCAAGGCAACCGCCAAAAAACCATCAAAACCCGCAGTGGCTGCGCCCGGCTCCCCCGCGCCACTGCCCGTCGTCGATCCGGTTGCGGTGGCCGAACAGGCTGCTGGTGTGGCGCAGGATCTTGACGCGCTGCGCACGGCGATGGCGGCGTTCGAACACTGCGAACTCAAGCGGGGCGCGCGCAATCTGGTGTTCTCGGATGGCATTGCGGGCGCGCCGGTGATGATCATAGGAGAGGCACCCGGCCGCGATGAGGACCGTGAAGGAAAGCCGTTCGTGGGCCGCGCGGGGCAATTGCTGGACAAGATGCTGGGGGCGATCGACCTGGGGCGAAATCGTGAAGATGCGCCGGTCTACATCACCAATGTGCTGCCGTGGCGCCCGCCACAGAACCGCGATCCGAAGCCGGAAGAGATTGCGATGATGAAGCCTTTCCTGATGCGGCACATCGCGCTGGCGCAACCGAAGGTGCTGGTTTTGGTGGGCAATTGGTCCTGCCAGACACTTTTGGGCAAACGCGGCATCACCCGGCTGCGGGGGGAGTGGACACAAGCGGCGGGTCTGCCTGCACTGCCGATCTTCCATCCGGCTTACCTGCTCCGTAGCCCGGCGTTCAAGCGCGAGGCCTGGGCGGATCTGCTGAGCCTCAAGGCGCATCTGCGCGATGGTTGATCTGTTGACCCTTCTGGCGTTCATACCCGCTGCCCTTGCGCTGAACCTCACGCCGGGCGCGGACATGCTGTTTTGCTTCGGACAGGGGCTGCGCTCCGGGCCGCGCGCGGCGGTCGCGGCAAGCGCCGGGATCGGCGCAGGCGGGATGATACATGTGATGATTGCGGGTCTGGGTCTGGGCGCGCTGGTGGCTGCGGCACCCTGGGCGTTTGACGTGATCCGCTGGATCGGCGTGGCCTATCTGCTGTATCTGGCGGTGCAGGTCCTGCGGGAGGGTCGCGCGGACCGGGATGGCGCACCGGGATTGAGCGCGCGGCGCGCCTTCATGACCGGGATGATGGTCAATCTGACCAACCCCAAGGTGATCCTGTTCGTGCTGGCCTTTGTGCCGCAATTCGTGCGGCCCGACGCGGGTAGTGTTCTGGGGCAATTTGTGGTGCTGGGGGCGGTGATTTCTCTGGGCGGGTTTGTCATCAATGGTGCTGTGGGGGTCTTTGCCTCCGGCATCGGGCGGCGGATGGTGCGGGGTGGTCGTGCCCTCAGTTGGATCACCTCCGCCATTTTCGTGGCGCTTGCCGCACGTCTGGCAGTATTGGAGCGGATATGAGCAGAATAGATGAAGCACTTGATTTCATTGCGGTTCGCATCGCGGTATTGACCGTGTCGGACAGCCGGGATGCGTCGCAGGACCGCTCCGGCGATGTCTTGGTGGACAGGCTGACAGCAGCGGGGCACACCCTTGCTGCGCGCCACATCATGCCCGATGAACGCAATCTGATCGCAGACCAGCTGCGCACCTGGAGCAGTGATGCCGGGATTGACGTGATCCTGACGACGGGTGGCACCGGCCTGACCGGGCGCGACGTGACAGTGGAAGCGCACCGCGACGTGTATGAGAAGGAGATCGACGCCTTCGGCACCGTCTTTACCATGGTGTCGATGAACAAGATCGGGACCTCCGCCGTTCAAAGCCGCGCAACCGGGGGCGTGGCCAACGGCACCTATCTTTTTGCACTGCCCGGCTCTCCGGGGGCGTGCAGGGACGCGTGGGACGAAATTCTGTCCAAACAGCTCGATTACCGGCACCGGCCCTGCAATTTCGTGGAGATCATGCCGCGTCTGGATGAGCACAAGCGCCGAAAATAGAAAAAACCGGCGAGGGTGCGACGGAATCCGGTCTTGCTCACGTATCATAACGTGATTTGGTATTTCTTGCGGTTCCACTACCTTATAGATCAGTGACGTGAGTGAATTGAGGGTCCGGCCCGATGCGGTTTTTGCGGCAAACGATGATTGGTCTGTTTCTGGCGTCAGTGGCGCTGGGCCTGCTGGTCTATGCGGCGTCCCTGGTGGGCGGTGCGGTGCAGGAACGGCTGGCCGATGATCAGGCAGCGCCGCCCGCGCGCGAACGGGTGTTTGCCGTCAATGTCATCACCGCAGAGGCCGAAGACATCCGCCCCGTCCTGCAAACCTATGGTGAAGTGCAAAGCCGCCGCCTGCTGGAACTGCGCGCTGCCGTGGCAGGTCGCGTGGTCGAACTGTCGGAGGCGTTTCAGGATGGTGGCACCGTGCAGGCGGGTCAGGTGCTGGTCCGGCTGGATCCTGCAGATGCACAGGACGCAGTGGAACGGGCCCGCAACGATCTGGCCGATGCCGAGGCCGAGGAACGCGATGCCAAGCGCGGGCTTATACTGGCGCAGGACGAACTTGCCGCCGCCGTTGAACAATCCGACCTGCGCGACCGCGCTTTCAATCGTCAATCCGATCTGGCCGGGCGCGGTGTCGGCACCGCCACGGCCACCGAAACGGCCGAGCTTGCGGCGGCCGCCGCACGGCAGGCCGTGTTGTCGCGCAGGCTGGCCGAAGCGCAGGCCGAAGTGCGCGTTGATCTGGCCGCCACCCGCCTGTCGCGCAGCCGGATCGCGCTGGCAGAAGCCGAAAGGCGTCTGGCCGATACAACCATCACCGCACCCTTTGACGGCACCCTGTCCGCCACGGATGTGGTGGAGGGGCGGTTGGTGTCAGCCAACGAAAGGCTGGCCGAACTGATCGACCCGGATGATCTGGAGGTGTCATTCCGGGTGTCAACGGCGCAATATGCGCGCCTTTTGGGACCGAACAACGCACTGCTGCGTGCAGATGTCCGCGCCACGCTGGATGTGGCGGGCCTTGATCTGGAGGCGCAGGGCCGCATCACCCGCGCCAGTGCCGCAGCCGGGGCAGGGGCCACCGGGCGGCTGATCTTTGCCACGCTGACCGACGCTGCCGGGTTCAAGCCCGGCGATTTCGTGACCGTGCGTGTGCAGGAACCGATGCTGACGGACGTCTTCCGCTTGCCAGCTTCCGCACTGGATGCGCGCGGAGAAGTGCTGGTGCTGGATGATGAGAACCGGCTTGAGGCGGCGACGGTCGATCTGTTGCGGCGTCAGGGGGACGATGTGCTTGTACGCGGGCAGATTGCAGGCCGCGCCGTGGTACGCGAACGCTCCCCCCTGCTGGGGGCGGGGATCGCGGTCAAACCCATCGGACCGCGCGAGGCCGATGATGTGGCCGCCCCTGCGGGCCCGGAGATGCTTGAACTTTCAGACGAACGCCGCGCCCGCCTTGTTGCCTTCGTGCAAAGCAACACGCGGATGCCCAAGGCGGCAAAGGACCGTGTGCTGTCCCGTCTGGCGGAGCCAAAGGTGCCTGCCCGGATGGTCGCGCGCATCGAAAGCCGGATGGGAGGCTAGAGCGTGGTGCGCCAGATCCCCGGTGCGGCGGGCGGTATCCTGTCCTACTTCGTGCGTCATCGGACGGCGGCCAACCTGCTGTTGGTCATGCTGCTGGTCGCGGGTGCCGCCGCGATCCCCAACATGCGGGCGCAGTTCTTTCCTGATGTGATCCTCGACAACGTGACTGTGACGACAGTCTGGGAGGGGGCAGGCGCCGAAGACGTCGACAGCGCCATCGTGCAGGTGCTTGAACCCGCGCTGCTGGCCGTCGAGGGGGTTGAAAGCACCGAAAGCACCTCCCGCGAGGGGCGCGCGGTGATCTCGCTTGAATTTGATCCCGGCTGGGACATGGCGCGCGCGGCCAACGACGTGCAGACCGCGGTGGACGTCATCACCACCCTGCCGACCGAAGCCGAAGAACCCGAAGTCAAGCGCGGTGCGTGGCGCGACCGGGTCACCGACGTGGTGATCACCGGTCCCGTCGCCCCCGCGCAACTGGGCCGCTTTGCCGATGAATTTGTCACGCGTCTGTTCGCCGTGGGGGTCACCCGCACCACCATTCAGGGCGTCGCCGCGCCGCAGACACTGGTGGAGGTCCCTTCAACCCAGTTGATCGCCTATGACATCACCATGGCGGAAATCGCTGCCGTCATCGCCGAAGAAGTGGACGCGGACCCCGCAGGCGATGTGTCCGGTGCAAACGCGCGGGTACGCACGGGCGTCGCCAAACGCTCCCCCCAACAGATTGCGGAGATCGTGCTGCGGTCCAATCCGGACGGCTCCAAGCTGCGGGTGGGTGACATTGCGCGGGTGATCGACGAAGGCGTGGACCGGGACCGCAGCTTTTTCGTCGGCACTGATCCGGCCATGTCCGTGCGCGTCGACCGCTCCAACGAAGGGGACGCGATTGCCATTCAGGAAAAGGTTGAGGACGTCGCAGCGGAGCTGGAGGCGAGCCTGCCTGCCGCCGTCACCCTTGAACTGATCCGCACCCGCGCCGCGGCAATCACCGGGCGTCTTGATTTGCTGATCGACAATGGGCTGACAGGGCTTGGGCTGGTGGTGTGCTTGCTGTTTCTGTTCCTCAACGCGCGCACCGCGTTCTGGGTCGCGGCGGGCATACCGGTTGCGATGGGCGCGGCGATTGCGCTGATGTATGCGGCGGGGATCACGCTGAACATGATTTCCCTGTTCGGGTTGATCATCACGCTGGGGATCGTGGTGGATGATGCAATCGTGGTGGGCGAACACGCCGACCACCGGTTCCGGATGGGCGAAACCCCCATGCAGGCGGCGGAGAACGCCGCGCGCCGCATGGCCATGCCGGTCTTTGCCGCCACATTGACCACGGTCATTGCCTTCTTCGGATTGGTGGCCGTGGGAGGACGCTTTGGCGACCTGATCCAGGACATTCCGTTCACCGTGATCGCAGTCCTGTTGGCCAGTCTGGTGGAATGCTTCCTGATCCTGCCCAACCACATGGCCCACGCAATGAAAGCACAGGCCAAGCAACACTGGTACGACATGCCAAGCCGCGTGGTGAACAAGGGTTTCGTCTGGATGCGGGAGACGCTGTTCCGGCCTTTCATGGCCGGGGTGATTGCCGCGCGGTACGCCGTGCTGGCGGGGGCGGTGGCGGTTTTGGCCAGTCAGGTCGCGCTTTTCATCGCGGGCGATGTGCAATGGCGGTTCTTCAACGCGCCGGAACGCGGGTCGGTGACGGGCAACTTCATCATGGCCGAAGGTGCCACGCGCTCCGACACGCTTGAAATGATGCGCAACATGCAGCGCGCGACTGAGGAGTTGGGCGCGCAGTACGAGGCCGAACATGGCCGCAACCCGATTGACTATGTCATCGCACAGGTCGGCGGCAACGCGGGCTGGGGGCTTGCGGGCGCCGATACCAAGGATGCCGATCTGCTGGGCGGGATTTCCATCGAACTCATCGACGCGGATCTGCGCCCCTATTCCAGCTTTGCCTTCGTTGCCGACCTTCAGGATCAGGTGATCAGCCATCCACTGGTTGAGACAGTCACCTTTCGTGGATGGCGCTCCGGGCCGGGTGGTGATGCGCTGGACGTGCAGTTCTACGGGGCGGACACAGATACGCTCAAGGCCGCATCCGAAGACCTGCAGGAAGCGATGCGGCAGTATCCGGAAGTCAGCGCAGTGCAGGACAATCTGGCCTACGACAAGGAGGAGTTGATCCTTGACTTGACCCCGCAGGGTCAGGCGCTGGGCTTTACCATCGACACGCTGGGCCGGGCGCTGCGCAACCGTCTAGGCGGGATCGAGGCTGCGACCTATCCTGATGGTCCACGCTCCGCCGCGATCCGGGTGGAACTGCCCGAAGGAGAGTTGACGGCGGATTTCCTCGACCGGACCCAGATGCGCAGCCCCGAAGGCATCTACGTGCCGCTGGCAGATATCGTCAGCGTTGAGCGGCGAACGGGATTTTCCACCGTGCGGCGGGAAAATGGCGTGCGCCTGATTTCTGTCACCGGGGACATTTCCGAAGACGATCCGGCGCGCGCAACGGCCATCGGGGAGGCGTTGCAGGAAGACATCCTGCCGCGCATTGCCTCCGAACGTCAGGTCGAATTTCGCCTGTCCGGCCTGAGCGAGCAGGAGGATGAATTCCTGCGCGATTCGCTCACCGGGCTGATTCTGTGTCTGACGGGCATCTACCTTGTCCTCGCTTGGGTCTTCAGCAGCTGGACGCGGCCCTTCGTGGTGATGGCGATCATCCCCTTCGGACTGGTCGGCACGATCTATGGCCATGCGCTTTGGGATGTCCCGCTGAGCATGTTCACGGTGGTGGGTCTGCTGGGCATGACGGGTATCATCATCAACGATTCCATCGTGCTGGTCACGACGATCGACGAACATGCCGAAACGCGCGGCCTGATCCCGTCGATCATCGAAGGGGCGGTGGACCGGTTGCGCCCGGTGATGCTGACCACGATGACAACGGTGCTGGGCATGGCCCCGCTTTTGTACGAGCAAAGCCAGCAGGCGCAGTTCCTCAAGCCGACGGTGATCACGTTGGTCTACGGTCTGGGGTTTGGCATGATTCTGGTGCTGCTGGTGGTGCCTGCACTGGTGGCGGTGCAGCATGACATGGCGCGGCAGGTGGCGGCAATGCGACGTGGGCTGCGCGCGCCGGTCGGGCGGCTGCGGTTCGGGCTTTATGCGCTTTGGGCAGCAGTTGCGGGTTGGGGGGCGCTGACCTTGGGCTGGGCCTTGTGGCAAGGTGCGCTGCACCCGGTGTTGACCGCGCAGATGCCCGCACTGGCTGAACGCGCCGCCGCGCCCGCGGCGCTGGTGCTGTTCGTTGCAGGGGCGGCGGTGATTGCGTTTCTGGGTTACGTTGCGGGTGCGGTGTCTTTCGCGCTGACTGCGCGTCGCGGCGCTGTCTGAGGCTTACCCCGGTGCACAGCCGACAATCTCAACCGCGTGGTTCTGACCCAGCACGGTGATGGTGATTTCAGACCGGTCCAGCGCCACCGCGCCACCGTTATGGGCGGACAGATCCCCAACCGCGACCAGTTCGCTGCCGCGACGCTTGGTGTCTGTTTCGCTCATCCACAGGTCCGGCTGGCCGGGTTCGATGACCACCACTTCGCGCCCGCCCGCGTGCGGCAGGTTCAACCGCGCTTCGATCTCAAGCCCGGTGGCATTGGGACGCAGCGCGCAATCGGCCTGCCGCACCCCCGCTTCGCGGGCGGTATAGGGACGTGCGGCCAAGGCTGCGGCGATGGCAGGCGTTGGGGTTGTGCTGCTGCCCGAAAGCAGTGAGGCAACGCTGAGCTGTGCAGGGATGCAGATATCGCGGCACACCCCGATGTCCAGCGCGGCGGTCAGCTCAATCGGCTGGCTTGGGTTGTGCGGGACCAAAGTCAGCGGCAGGACAAGCACATCCTTGTAGCCAATGGTGCGCAGGCCGCCTTCGCGGAACACCGATGGTGCGGGCCATGTCAGACCCACAGCCGCCAGATTGCGGGAGCCGGTCCAGTCGAACTGCGGCGGGATGCCGGTGTCGCCCGGCGCGCGCCAATAGGTCTTCCAACCCGGCGCCAGCGTCAGGCGCAGGGCGGCGACCCTCTTGCCGTCTGCGCGCACCCAGCCGGGAATGATATCCGCCTGCACGGCATCCGCAGGCACGGTTTGCGCAGATGCAGGTGCGCCAAGACCAAGGAAAAGAAGGGCTGCAAGGGTCAGGGATTTCATCATACTTCTGTAAATGGGGCATCGCGGCCATCCTGCCAAGTCACGATTGGGTCAGCCATGTTTCGCAGATCATCCAACGCAGCCCTTGTCAGGTCCCATCGGCCTGTGCATCCTCTGGTTATCATTTCAGGCCGCCCTTGACCTATTGGAGATGACGTTTCGTGGACCTCACGGGAAAACTGCTGATTGCAATGCCGGGGATGGGGGATCCCCGTTTTGCCCACGCGGTGATCATGCTGGCGGATCATTCCGACAAGGGCGCAATGGGGCTGATGGTCAACAAACCGGCGGAGGAACTGATGCTGTCGGACGTGCTGGATCAGCTTGACAGCGATGTCATTCCACAACCGGGGACCCTTGGCGTTCATATCGGCGGCCCGGTGGAAACGGGGCGTGGTTTCGTGCTGCATTCGGACGAGTACAAATCAGCCATGCAGACCATGCCGATATCACCGGGTTTTGCCGTCACGGCGACGCTGGATATCCTCGAAGACATTGCCGCAGGCAAGGGGCCGCGTCGGGCGCAGTTGATGCTTGGATATGCCGGCTGGGGGCCGCTGCAGCTGGAAGGGGAGATCGGCCGCAACGGCTGGTTGACCTGCGACGCCAGCGAAAAGCTGGTCTTCGGACTGCCGGATGAGAAGAAATGGAGTGCGGCGCTCAATTCCATCGGGATCGATCCGCTGGGGCTTTCGGCGGCCGCCGGGCGCGCCTAGTCGCGCGGGGCGGCGGCCCGGCGCAGACGGTCATTTATGGCAAGGCCCAGTCCGGTTTCCGGGATCGGGGCCACGGCAATCGCCGCACCCGTTGCATCAAGGCGGTGCAGATATTCGAACAGGTTCGCCGCAGCCTCTGCCAGATCGCCTGATGGCGACAGGTTCAGATCGCAGTCCATCGGACCAAAGCCCAGATGCACCTCCGCACCGCGCGCTGTGGTCGCGTTCAGCCGAACGGAGGCTTCGGGGGCATAGTGCGATGCCAATTGGCCCGGCGCGATAATCTCGGCGCCGTCGTCCACCGCCAGCGGCGCGCCAAGGACGGCTTCGATCTCTTCCGCGGCAACCCCGCCTGCGCGCAGCAACACGGGCGTCGGACCGGCAAGACCCACGATGGTACTTTCCAATCCGACGGGGCAGGGTCCGTCATCCAGCACGGCGGCGATGCGGCCACCCAGTCCGGCCAGAACATGCGCCGCAGTGGTTGCCGATATCCGGCCTGATGGGTTCGCCGATGGCGCGGCAAGCGGCCCGCCGAAGGCGCGCAGCAAACGCTGTGCCGCCGGATGCCGCGGCACCCGCAACGCCACCGTATCCAATCCGGCCGTGACCAGCGACGACAACCCATGTCCGGGCACCAGCGGCAGAACCATCGTCAGCGGACCGGGCCAGAACGCACGGGCCAGCGTTTCGGCGGGGGCGTTCCATACCCCGAATGTGCGCGCCATTGCCGCATCCGCACAATGTACGATCAGCGGGTTGAAACTGGGCCGCCCCTTGGCCTGATAGATGCCCGCGACCGCCTTGCCATTGCGCGCGTCCGCCCCGAGCCCGTAGACTGTCTCTGTCGGAAAGGACACCAGTGCGCCCGCCGCAAGAAGTCCTGCGGCAGTTGCAATGCCGTCGGCATCGGGCTTTAGGACTTCGGTCTTCAGGGTCATCTCGTTCTCGTGACGCCGCGTTCAGGTTGCGGGTGAGCGGGGCGCGTTCCATGGTTGGCATTCCTGCCAGACGCCCATATCAGGGCGCGGCGTGGCTTGCCAAGCGGCGATGACCGAAGCCCGAGAAGGAGAAACCATGTCGTATCGTGCCCCTGTTGAAGACTTCAGTTTTCTGTTTGATCACGTGATTGATGTTGCCGCCCTGCGCGCGACGGACCGCTTCGCGGATGCCTCTGCGGATGTGACGCAGGCGATCCTGCTGGAAGCAGGCAAAATGTGTGATGAGGTGCTGGCCCCCTTGCAGCGCAACGGGGACCTGACGCCTGCGCGGCTGGAAAACGGCGTGGTGCGCACCTCGCCGGGATATGATGAAGGGTACAAGGCGATTGCCGACGGCGGCTGGATCGGCATGGCCGCCTCAGAAGAGGCCGGCGGTATGGCGCTGCCGATGACGCTGACGACTGCGGTGAACGAGATGATGAGCGGCGCGTGCCTGTCGCTGCAGCTTGCCCCACTGATGAGCCAGGGCCAGATCGAGGCGCTGGAGCATCACGCGAGCGATCAGTTGAAAGAGACCTATCTGCCGAAACTGGTCAGTGGCGAATGGACCGGCACGATGAACCTGACGGAGCCGCAGGCGGGATCGGATGTGGGCGCGCTGACCACGCGCGCGGAGCCGCAGAGTGATGGCACCTATGCGGTGACGGGTCAGAAGATCTATATCAGTTGGGGCGATCATGATCTGGCGGGCAACGTCTGCCATCTGGTGCTGGCGCGCATTCCGGGCGCGCCTGCGGGCACCAAGGGGATCAGCCTGTTCCTGGTGCCGAAATTCATCCCCGATGCCAACGGCAACCCCGGCAAGCGCAATGGGGTCAGCGTCGTCAGCCTTGAACACAAGATGGGCCTGCACGGCTCTCCCACTGCGGTGATGCAATATGACGCCGCTACCGGCTGGCTGGTTGGGCCGGAACAGGGCGGCATGGCGGCGATGTTCACCATGATGAACAACGCCCGCCTTGGTGTCGGCACGCAAGGTGTGGGGGTGGCGCAGGCCGCTTATGAACACGCGCTGGATTATGCGCTGGACCGCAAGCAGGGGCGCACGGGGCGCGATGGCACGGGGACCATCGTGGATCATGCGGATGTGCGACGGATGCTGATCACCATGAAGGCCGATATTTTTGCCGCCCGCGCCATCGCGCTGTCGTGTGCGCAAGCCATCGACATGGCGACAGCCACCGACGATCCGCAATGGCAGGCCCGTGCGGCGTTGCTGACCCCCATTGCCAAGGCCTTTGGCACCGATACCGGCATTGCTGTCAGTGAAATGGGCCTGCAAGTGCACGGCGGCATGGGCTTTATCGAGGAAACGGGGGCGGCGCAGTTCAGCCGCGATGTCCGCGTCACGGCGATCTACGAGGGCACCAACGGCATTCAGGCGATGGACCTTGTCGCCCGCAAGATGATGGACGGAGGCGAAGCCGCCACACGTCTGCTTGATGAAATACAAACCGATGCCGAAGCGGCGCGGACGACCAATCCCAACATGGCCGACGCGGTCTGGCAGGCCGTCGAAACCATGCGCGAGGCAACCGAATGGCTGGTCGCGCAGGACGAACTGAACACCCGCTTTGCCGGAGCCGTGCCCTATCTGCACGCCTTCGCGCGGGTACTGGGCGGGCATTACCATCTCAAGGCGGCGCGGGCCGACAAGGGCGGCACCCGTGAGGTCATCGCGCGCTTCTACATCCAGCGGCTGTTGCCGGAACACGCCAGCCTGCTGGCCCACGCCCAGGCAGGCGAGGCCGACCTTTTTGCCCTCACGCCAGAAGAATTGGCGGTCTGATGCGGGATATTGCACCAGAGGGCCTCCGCTATCCGTGGGACACGCCGCCGGCGCATGGCACCGAAGCGGTTGAACTTGCCCCCGGCGTGCTGTGGCTGCGCTTTCCGCTGCCGATGAAGCTGGATCACGTGAATATCTATGCGCTGGATGACGGCGACAGCTGGACCGTGATTGACACCGGATTCGCATCGAAGAAATCAAAGGCGATCTGGGCCGAGGTGATGGCCGGCCCGCTGGGCGGCAAGCCGGTTTCGCGCGTGGTGGTCACCCATCACCATCCCGATCACGTTGGCCTTGCAGGGTGGTTCCAGACAGAGCACGGTGCCGAATTGGTCACCACCCGGACCGCATGGCTGACCGCGCGGATGCTGACGCTGGATGAACAACACACCGCGTCCCCCGAAGCGCTGACGTTTTATGAACGCGCGGGCATGGCACCCGATCTGCTGGAAAAACGCCGCGCCGAACGCCCGTTCAATTTCTCCGATGTCGTTGCCCCGCTGCCCGTGGGGTTCACCCGGATCGGGCAGGATGATCAGATCACCATGGGCGGGCGCGTCTGGGATGTGCACATCGGCAATGGCCACGCCCCCGAACACGCCACCTTCTGGAGCCGCGATGACAATCTGGTGATCGCCGGGGACCAGATCCTGTCGTCGATCAGCCCCAACATCGGGGTCTACCCGACCGAACCGATGGCCGACCCCATCGGTGACTGGCTGGAAGCCTGCGAACGTCTGGCGCTGCTGGCAGAGCCCGACCACCTTGTCCTCGGCGGGCACAAATTACCCTTCACAGGGTTGCCCAAACGCATGCAGCAACTGATCGAGAACCACCATGGGGGCTTGCGCCGGCTGCTTGACCATATCGACACACCCAAATCCGCGTCGGAATGTTTTGCGCCGCTTTTCAAGCGCACCATTGGTGAAGGGGAATACGGTCTGGCCCTGGTGGAAGCGGTCGCACACCTCAGCCACCTTTACCAGACAGGTCTTGCAAGCCGTGAACTGCGCGAAGAAGATGGCGCGTGGGTATACCAACGCAGGGACCGGAGTGATGAGTGAACCGATCAAAACCGCCGCGGAAGCGGCAGAGGCGGACGTGCTGCCGCGCATGTATGAGGTCCATTGCGACCCCGATCAGCGCAGCGCCTGTGATCAGGAAGTGCCCGAAGCTGTGACCCGAAAGCCCGCCGCACAGAAATCCCCTGCACAATGGGCTTACGAGCGGGTCGTGCTGTACCTCAAGAATTTCGAGGAACAGCTTGATAACGATCACGAGATTGCCATGGGCTTCACCGGCGGGGACGCAGGTGTGCTTCGGATCGAGGGGATGGGGTATTTTGATCCGGACATCGTGACCTTCTATGGCAGTGATCCCGCGGGTGGCAAAACGCAGCTTGTCCAGCACGTCAGTCAGCTGAATGTCATGCTGCGCGCGCTGCCCAAGCAGGTCAGCGCCGCCGCTCCCCGGCGCATTGGCTTCCGGCTGGTCGAGGACATGGAAAAAGCACAGGAAAAAAGTTGATGTTACTGCGCGTTTTGACCGCGTGACAGCGTGCATTGCTTGGTGTACCAAACGCCAACACAAAAACGAGGGACACTACTCATGGCCGATCACGAACATGGCAGCATGGACTACACAACACAGCAAAAGACCTTTGACGGCTTCGTCGGATGGGTCACGAAATCAGTTATCGTGATCCTGATTTTGCTGGTGGCAATGGCGATCTTCATTCGCTGACAGTGCCACACCTTTTTCGGAGACCTTGATTTGATGCGCTTGTTAACTGGTATGGCCGTTGCGGCCGTTCTTGCGGGCTGTGCCGCAGACCAAAACCCTGACAGTTCCGATATTGAGGTCGCCGCGGCGGCCTTCGTGGCATCCGGCCCGCCGTCCATGACGCTGGTCACCGTGGTCAACAACCGCACTGGCGCGGGGGGCCACACCGCGCTGGTGGTCAACGGTTCCCAGCAGGTGATCTTTGATCCGGCAGGTTCCTTCCGCGACCCTCGGGTGGTCGAAAAAGGCGATGTGCTTTACGGGATGACGCCCGGCTGGGTGCAGGCGTTCAAATCCGCGCACGCCCGCACGACTCATCATGTTGTCAGCCAGACCGTCACCGTGACACAGGCGCAGGCGGAAGAAGCCTTGCGGCTGGTGCGCAGCAACGGGTCGGTGGCCGGTGCCTATTGTGCCAACATCACATCCGGCATCCTTTCTGAGGTTGATGGCTTCGAAGGGATCTCGCGCACCTTCTATCCGGTCAAGCTGATGGATCAATTCGCCGCCTACCCGAATGTGCGTACCCAGAAATACTATGAGAACGACGAAGGGGATGTGATTGATGCCGTCACCGCCTCTCAACTGGCGAGTTCGGCGGGCTGAGCGCTAACCTAACAGGTACAAAAGCCCGTAAAGGGTCACGGCCCCCGACAGGATGGCGGCCAGCACATTCTTGGTCAGCAACCCCACGGTCAAGGTCGCCACTGCCGCACTCAGGCGGGCCGGATCGACATGTCCGCCGGTCGCTGCGGGCCACAGTACTTGCGGCGCTACAAGCGCAGGCAGGATGGCCACCGCCGTATAGCGCAGATGCCGCAGGACCCAATCCGGCATGGTGCGGTTGCCCACCAACCCGGTAAACATGAAGCGCAGCATGAAACTGCCCAACCCCAGCCCGAAGATCACGATCCAAAGCGTCGACTGCTCAATCACTGTTCGACCTCCGCCAGTCGCCGTGCCAGCCAAAGTTCAACCTGTGCCCCGGCCATCATGCCGGCGACCCCGGCGATGATCAGGCCCAGCGAATAGGGCACGCCGACACACATCAGGCTGACCACCACCGCGACAAGGGCCGCCACCACATGCGCCAAGGTGCGGAACATCGGCGCAATCATCGCCAGAAAGGTGATGGGGATCGCAAAATCCAGCGCCCAGCTGTCAGGCACCTGCGCGCCCAGAAGGGCCCCCAGCAAGGTGAACCCGAACCACAGGGGAATGATCGGCGTGACGCAGCCAAAGAAATACGCCATCCGCTCCGGCACGGTCATCTGTGGCGCGCGTTCGAATTTGGCAATGGAGACGACATAGGTTTGATCGACTGTCACATAGGCCGCCAGCGCACGCTGCCACAGCGGGGCCGCACCGATATAGGGGGTCAGGGAGGCCGAATACATCGCCATCCGCAGGTTCACCGCCAGCGCAGAGGCCAGCACCACGATCGTGGGCGCGTGTTCTACCATCAACTGCAATGCGGTGAACTGTGCCGCCCCGGCGATGACCACGACCGAAAAGGCAAACGCTTCCAGTACGCTCAACCCGGCTTCGGCAGCCAACAGGCCGAAAAGGCTGGCAAAAGGGATGATCACCAGAATAAACGGTGACCCGTCAGCCATGCCTTGAAAATAGACGGATTTCGCTGTGGTGGTGGCCATGGGAACCCCTTAGATTACGCCCATGTCCTAGCGGCAATAGCAGGAGGATACAATTGGCCCAAGACCCCGATCAAAGCGGTTTTCTGATCGCCCCCGATCCCAAGGCACCGCGCCTGACGCGGGTGGTCGAAGGGGTGGATCACACCGGTCAGCGCACCGCGATTTCCGTGGTCGAGGAACGCCCCCTGACGATCTTCCTGAATGCGCAGGAAGTGGTGACCGCGATGACCATCGGGGACTATCCGCAATACCTTGCCCTTGGCTTTCTGCGCAATCAGCACATGCTGCGCCCCGATGATGAAATCACAGGCGTGGATTATGACGAGGAATTGGAAACCGTTGTCGTGCGCACCGCCCGCGCCACCGACTACGAAGACAAGATGCGCCGCAAGACCCGCACGTCCGGCTGTGCCGTGGGCACGGTGTTTGGTGACATGATGGAAGGCTTGGACGATGTCGTGCTGCCCGACTGCCCGGTGCGCACCTCTGATCTTTACGCGCTGGCGGCCCGGATCAACCGCACGCCCAGCCTGTATCTTGAGGCGGGCGCGATCCATGGCACTGTTCTGTGTCAGGGCGCGCAGCCGCTGGTCTACATGGAAGACGTGGGCCGCCACAACGCGGTGGACAAGATTGCCGGCTGGATGATGTCCGAACGGGTAGGGCCCGCGGACAAGGTGCTTTACACGACAGGGCGGCTGACGTCCGAAATGGTCATCAAGACCGCGATGATGGGCATTCCCGTGCTTGCCTCGCGGTCCGGCTTTACCGCCTGGGGGGTGGAGATCGCGCAACAGATCGGCCTGACGCTGATCGGTCGGATGAAGGGGCGGCGGTTCGTCTGCCTGAGCGGCGAAGACCGCCTGATCCGGGATGCAGACCCCGCGCAGGTGGCCGAAGAGCCGCGCAAATCCGGGCGCAAGGGGGCGGTATGAAACAACCGCTCGGCGTGATACTGGCCGGCGGGCAGGCAACCCGCATGGGCGGTGGCGACAAGGGGTTGCTGTTGCTTGGCGGGCAGACATTGCTGACCCGCGTCATCGACCGTCTTGCGCCGCAGGTGGCGGGCCTCGCCTTGAATGCCAATGGCGACCCGGCGCGGTTTGACGCCTATGACCTGCCTGTCCTGCCCGACAGCGTCGACGGCTTTGCAGGCCCGCTTGCCGGGGTGCTGGCGGGGCTCGACTGGGCGGCGAAACAGGGTGCGGAAACCATCGTGACCGCAGCTGCCGACACGCCGTTCTTTCCACCCGATCTGGTGCCGCAGCTCTTGTTGGCCAGCGAAGGCATGGCCCATCCGCTGGTGCTGGCGGCAACGCCGGACCCTGACCGGGGCACGGCCCGCCACCCCACCTTCGGCCTCTGGCCCGTGGCATTGCGTGATGATCTGCGCAGCGCACTGTCGGGCGGGTTGCGCAAGGTGGTTCTGTGGACGGACCGACATGGCGGGCGCACGGCCCTGTTCCCGCAGGAAGAGGCCTTTTTCAACGTGAATACCCCTGCCGATCTGGCGCGGGCGGAAGGGATGTTATGAGGCTCTATGGCGTAACCGGCTGGAAGAACGCGGGAAAAACCGGGCTGATGGAACGTCTGGTGGCCGAGATTGCTGCGCGCGGGCATACCGTCTCCACGGTCAAGCACGCCCACCACTCCTTCGACGTCGATCACCCCGGCAAGGACAGCTATCGCCACCGCCACGCCGGCGCGACCGAAGTCATCCTGTCCTCGCGCAATCGTGTGGCTTTGATGCAGGAATTGCGCGATGCAGACGAACCCACGCTGGCGTCCCTCCTGACCCGGCTGTCGCCTGTCGATCTGGTGCTTGTCGAAGGCTACAAACGCGACAGCCACCCCAAGATAGAAGCGCACCGGGCACAGACCGGGAATCCGCTGATTGCACCGGGCGATCCTTCGATCCGCGCCGTGGCCAGTGATGTTCCGCTTGATCTTGACCGTCCGGTCTTCGATCTTGATGACACCACGGCAATCGCCGATTTCATCCTGTCCGAGGTCGGTCTGTGACCCCCTTCGACACGGTTCTTGTGGCCGACTGGTCCGCCGCCCGGCGTGCCCCTGCAAAGCCGTCGAAAGATGCCATCTGGCTTGGGATCACCCGCCATGGCGTCTCACTTGATCCGGTCTATTGCCGGTCCCGGCTGGAAGCCGAAGCTTGGATCACCGACCTGATCAGGGAAGAGACCGGGGCAGGCCGCCGTTTACTGGCCACGTTCGATTTCCCCTTCGGCTATCCCGCTGGTTTTGCACGCCATGTGACCGGATCCGACGACCCGTTCGCGTTGTGGGATTGGTTCGCGGACCACATAACCGACGCGCCTGACGGTTCGAACAATCGGTTCGAGGTCGCCGAAAAACTCAATGCGCTGTTCGATGGGCCGGGTCCGTTCTGGGGCAAGCTGCACAAGGACCAATGGCCCGGTGTGCCGTATCGCAAGGAAGGCATCCGCTTTGACAGGATTGCGGAAAAGCGGGCCTGTGACAGTGTCGCGCGGGCGGCTTCATCTTGCTTTCAACTGGCCTTTCCGCCGACGGTGGGCGGGCAAGTGATGATGGGCCTGCCGATGCTGTCGCGCTTGCGCCGGGTGCAGGGCGTGCGTGTCTGGCCGTTCGAGGATTGGACAGAGGCCCCGGTGGTGCTGGCGGAAATCTGGCCAGGACTGATCGAGCCCGCCGTCAAGGCGGCGATGGCCGACCTCGGCCCCGGTGCCATCCGTGACCGCGAACAGGTCCGCCTTCTGGCGCAGGCGCTGGCGCATCTGCCCGCCGCCGATCTGCACGCCGCGATGACCGATCTGCCGGATGAAGCGCGCGAGGAAGCCTGGATATTGGCCGCCGAACACCGCGATACCCTGACAACCCTTACCCGGCATCCTCCGTCGCCGCTGCGCAACGATTGCTTTGCCCTGCCACCCGGCGTGCACTGGACCCCGGTGGCAGAGGCGCTTGATCTGTTGCGCGCCCGACTTGCGCCAGTGACCAAGGCCGAAACCGTGGGTCTGGCGGACGCGCTGGGCCGTATCAGTGCCGCGGCGGTCAATGCCGCACGCGCCAATCCACCGCTGCCCAACACGGCCGTCGACGGCTACGGTTTTGCAGGGGGGCGGGATGCGGGCGCACATCAGATGCCTCTGGTACACGGCCGCGCGGCGGCAGGGGATGCACCGGGGGCCGTGCCCGATGGTCACGCCATCCGCGTGCTGACCGGTGCAGCCCTTCCGGAAGGCGTCGATACGGTGATCCTTCAGGAAGATGTGGTGGTGGACAATGGCACAGTCCGCTTTTCCGGCCCGGTCAAATCCGGCGCCAACACCCGGCGCGCGGGCGAAGACAGAAAGATCGGCGATCCCGTCCTGGCCAAGGGGGATCGGATCGGCCCTGCCGAATTGGCGTTGCTGGCCGCAACCGGTGTGGGCGCGGTGCAGGTGCGCCGCCCGTTGCGGGTAGGCGTGCTGTCGACCGGGGATGAATTGGTGCAAGTGGGCGATCAGGCGAGCGCGGGCCAGATATACGACGCCAACCGGCCCATGTTGTTGGGCCTGATCACGCAATTCGGACATCAACCGGTGGATCTGGGCGCGGTGGCCGATGACCGGGCGGCCTTGCGCGCGCGGCTTGACGGTGCAGCACGCACCGTGGATGTCGTGCTGACCAGCGGCGGCGCATCCGCAGGGGACGAAGACCACGTCTCCGCGCTGCTGGAAGAGGCAGGCGCAATGGCGCTGTGGCGCATCGCGATCAAACCGGGGCGGCCCTTGGCGCTGGGGATGTGGGACGGCATGCCGGTCTTCGGCTTGCCGGGCAACCCGGTGGCGGCGATGGTCTGCACGCTGATCTTCGCGCGGCCTGCGCTGGGATTGCTCGCGGGCAGCGGATGGTCGGAACCGCAGGGCTTCACCGTGCCTGCAGGGTTCGCGAAGAACAAGAAAGCGGGCCGCCGCGAATACCTGCGCGCGCGCATCCAGGATGGCCGGGCAGAGGTTTTTGCGTCTGAAGGATCGGGGCGGATATCGGGTCTGGCCTGGGCCGAAGGGCTGGTGGAACTTGCCGAACCCGCCCTGAAGATCGCACCGGGTGACCCGGTGACCTTCGTCCCCTACGGCAGCTTCGGGATCTAATCGAAGGTCCCCGCACAGCGGCCCAGCAGCATGAAGGCGCGTGCGGCGCGGGTGTCGGCAAGGGCTGATATTTCCTCGTCCGATGCGTCCTTTTCAAACACGGCAAAGGTCTTGTCGAAGCGGCGCAGGAAATGGTGCGCGGCATCGCGGAAGATCGGATCCTGCTTCATCCGCGCATTGCTCAGCGCCAGGGACGACCGATCCCGAATGCCCCCAAGCGGTGCAATGGCACGGCCGCGTGCCCCGCCTGCAAACTGCCGCCACACATCGGGCCGCGCCCGGTCGGGCAGCAGATCATCCATATAGATACCGTCTTGCGACAGCAGCGTCAGCACGTCCTGCGCCGCCGTCACCAGTTGTGACGCTTCGCGATCCTTGAGCGCGCGACGCAGCGCGGCAAATCCGACCTCGTCCTCGGCGGTTTCAGGGAAATTCAGCGCGCAGATGAAATCCTCGTTCGACAGGCGCGGTGCCATATCTTCGGCCTGGGTCCCCAGCGCGAGGACGGGCTGATCATCACCCGGCAGGGCAATGGTGTCGGACGCGGCGGGCCCCCGGAGCGCGAGTTCCCGGCGGGTGGTATGAAAGGTGGCAAGGGCGGATTCGGTCTTGCGGGTGGCTGCGGCGATCTCATCCAGCTTGCGCGCCACCGACGGCTCCGTGCGCATGTGCTGGCCCTGCTGCTGAGCGATATAAGCCTGCCGGATGGCGTCAATGGCCGCCTGCAACCGCTGGCTTTCCTCCCGCATCACGCGGCTGGCGCGGGCCGCTGTCGCCGCCACCCATATCATCGCGACCGGCATGAAAATCGCCAGCATCGTCATCAGGAAACGCAAGCCTCGCGTTTCATCACTGGTGGGTTCGGGGCGTGGGACGAACACAAAGAAGATCACCGCCCCCAGCAACCAGACCACGCTGAGACTGATTGCAATGACCTCGATGGAGGTGACCATCTCGTGGCGGGGCTTGTCATAGATGCCCAAGGGCGTCGGACGCGATGCCGCCGCCCCTTGCTGCCGTGCAGAGGCGCTTGTGGTGGAGCGTGGGGGTGCCTCGGAAGGCGATGCGGCATCAGTCATTTGCGTCTCTTTGTCATGCAACTCAGGCATAGACGATCTTGAGGACCTCGTAGGATTTTTCTCCACCCGGTGTGCGGACTTCCACCGAATCCCCTTCCTCCTTGCCGATCAGGGCCCGGGCAATGGGGGATTTGATGTTCAACAGACCTTGTTCGATCTTGGCCTCATATTCGCCCACGATCTGATAGGTCTTTTCCTCGTCGGTGTCTTCATCCACCAGCGTGACCTTCGCGCCGAACTTGATGGCGCCCGAAAGCTTTGCCGGATCAATGACTTCAGCCAGCGAAATCGCGCCTTCAAGCTCCTTGATGCGGCCTTCGATGAAGGACTGCTTTTCCTTGGCGGAATGGTATTCCGCGTTCTCGGACAGGTCGCCATGTTCGCGCGCTTCGGCAATCGCCTTGATGATGGCGGGGCGTTCGACGGTTTTCAGCTCTTTCAGTTCCGTCTCAAGCGCGCTGTGGCCCGCGCGGGTCATCGGTATCTTTTCCATGGGCTCCGTCCGAAAAAGGGGCAGGTTGCGCAGAATGAGTGCGGGCACTGCGGGCAGTCAGGTTGCAGGGTAAGTGACCCAAATCAGGACGGGATTGCAAGGGAAATGGCCGCAGCGGGCGCATGTCTGCGCAAGCTGCTGTCAAAAGGGGCGCTGACGCGCACGACATTCCAGGTGCGGGGGGCAGGCGTGAGCCCCTCACGTCAGGGTTGGGCATGAGGGAAGGGTTTTTTACCTGCTGAGAGGTGCTTGAGGGCGCGATCTGCGCCTCAAGACACCTGTACAAGGGTGGAAGCGATTCCCTGCCGCCTCAAGGACAAGCCGCGCCACGGGCGCGGGGCCTGCGGCCTCCTTGACCCGACAGGGAATCACGAAGGCTACGCGTAGCTGACAACTTCGAATTCGATACCTTCGCCGTCATGGAAGTAAAAGCGGCGGCCCGGTTCATAATCGCCGTGGTTGCTGGTCTCGAAACCATGCGCCTTGATGGCGGTCTCTGCCGCGTCAAGGTCGTCGACGGTGACGGCAAGGTGGTTCAGGCCCGCCACGCGCGTGTAGCTGGACGTGGGATCGGCGACCGCGGTACCGGGATTATAGAGCGCGATATAGCGTTGATCATTGCCCACGTGGATCGTGTATCCGCCGGAAATAGCATCGCCTTGCCAGCGGATGTGCCAGCCAAACAGCTTCTCCATCCAGGCGGCTGTTGCGGCGGGATCACGGACCGTGATGTTGGCGTGTTCAAGTTGCGCTGTGGTGTCGGGCATCGGTTTGGCCTTTCGGATTGTGCTTCGTGTTTTTCCATCGTAATTTCTAAACCTAACTTTAGGTCAAGGTATTTCTAAAAGGATAAAGCGGTGAATGACGGGCTTTCCATCGGGGCGCTGGCGCAGCGGACGGGATTGGCGGTATCGGCCATCCGCTATTACGAGGCGCAAGGGCTGATCAAACCCTGGCGCAACGCGGGCGGGCAGCGCCGGTTCGAACGCGCCGACCTGCGGCGGTTGAGTTTCGTCATGATTGCCCAGCAGTTCGGGTTCACGCTGCCGCAAATCCGGGCGGAGCTTGACCGCTTGCCGGGCGGGCGCACCCCGACCAAGGCCGATTGGGCGCGTATATCCGAAGGCTTCCGCGCGGCGCTGGATGCGCGGATTGCCACGCTGACACGGCTCAGGGACAACCTGGATGGCTGCATCGGTTGCGGCTGTCTGAGCCTTGAGGCCTGCGCGCTGTATAATCCGCGGGACGGGGCGGCAGAGATGGGGCAGGGGCCACGCTATCTGATGGGGGATACGCCAGCCGCCCAAAAGGGCTGATGCCACGGCAAAACCGTACAGACTGCGGCGTTATTACGCGCCGTTCCGATTGCAATGATCCGGCCGCTGGTTTAGCCACGCATGAACCGTTTTTTGCCCGAGGGAGCAGCCTGCCATGGCCGATATTGAACGCGAAGCGATGGAATATGATGTGGTGATCGTGGGCGCGGGGCCTGCGGGCCTGTCCGCGGCGATCCGTCTCAAGCAGTTGGACGCCGACTGCAACGTCGTGGTGCTGGAAAAGGGCTCCGAAGTGGGCGCGCATATCCTGTCGGGCGCTGTTCTGGACCCTTGTGGGCTGGACGCGCTGATCCCCGACTGGAAGGAAAAGGGTGCGCCGCTGAACACCCCCGTGACAGATGACAAGTTCTACATGCTGGGCGAGGCCGGCGCGGTGAAAGTGCCGAATTTCCCGATGCCGCCGCTGATGAACAACCATGGCAACTATATCGTGTCCATGGGCAACGTCTGCCGCTGGATGGCCGAACAGGCCGAGGAGATGGGGGTCGAGATTTTCCCCGGCATGGCCTGTTCCGAGGTGGTCTACGGCGAGAATGGTGAAGTCAAAGGCGTCGTCGCGGGTGAGTTTGGCCGGAACGCGGATGGCTCCATCGGTGACAGCTACGAACCGGGGATGGAACTCCATGGCAAGTACGTGTTCCTGTCCGAAGGCGTGCGCGGCAGCCTCTCCAAGGAGGTGATTGCCAAGTATGAGCTCGACAAGAATTCCGAGCCGCAGAAATACGGCCTTGGGATGAAGGAAATCTGGGAAGTTGACCCGGCAAAGCACAAACCGGGTTCCGTTACGCATACGATGGGCTGGCCGTTGAACAAGAACGCAGGTGGCGGGTCGTTCATCTATCACCTTGAGAACAATCAGGTTTATGTGGGTTTCGTTGTGCACCTGGGCTACAAGAACCCGCATGTTTTCCCCTACATGGAATTCCAGCGCTTCAAGCATCACCCGATGGTCGCCGACCTGCTCAAGGGGGGCAAACGGGTGGCTTATGGCGCGCGGGCGATCACCGAAGGCGGGTATCAGTCGATGCCCAAGATGGTCGCGCCCGGCGTGGCGCTGCTGGGTTGTTCTGTGGGCATGGTCAACCTGCCGCGGATCAAGGGCAACCATAACGCCATGCTGTCCGGCAAGGCCGCGGCAGAGGCGGCGATGGCCGCGATCAAGGCCGACCGCGCCGGTGATGAGCTGAGCGATTACGAGAAAGACGTGCGGGACGGCGCGATTGGCGTCGACCTCAAGAAAGTGCGCAATGTCAAACCCTTGTGGTCAAAATACGGTTTGACCGCATCTTTGGCCATCGGTGGCTTCGACATGTGGTGCAACACGCTTTTCAACTTTTCGCTGCTGGGTACCATGCACCATGGCAAGTCGGACGCCGAGGCGACGGAAAAAGCCTCCAAGCATAAACCCATCGACTATCCCAAACCCGATGGCACGCTCAGCTTTGACCGGCTGACCAACGTGGCATTCTCCTTTACCAATCACGAGGAAAGCCAGCCTGCGCACCTGAAGCTGAAAGACGCCGACATTCCGGTCAAGGTGAACCTGGCTGAATATGCGGGGCCCTCGGCGCGGTACTGTCCGGCGGGGGTGTATGAATTCGTGGGCGAAGGCGCGGACACCAAGTTCCAGATCAACTTCCAGAACTGCGTGCACTGCAAGACCTGCGACATCAAGGACCCCAGCCAGAATATCGTCTGGACCACGCCGCAGGGTGGGGATGGGCCGAATTATCCGAACATGTGATCGGGCAGATTACGGCGCATGGGCGGGCTCTGTCCCGCCCTTTTGCATGGCGAATGTGCGTTGGTGTCACGTCCGCGTCATGGGCCGGTCTGCTGCATTGCGATTGCAGGCAAACGTGATAGCCTTTCGAAAAAGGTCATGAGGTAAATTGCGCATGTTTCGCTATATTCTAGGCACGCTGACCGCGCTTGCGGTTGTTGGCACGCTTGCCTTTCCGGTCGCCGCACAAAGCGTCGCGGGGTCCTATCTGGCGGGTCGTCAGGCGGCGCTGCGCAGCGACTTCAATGAAGCGGCCCGTTATTACGCGCAAGCGTTGGCAAAAGACCCTGGCAACAGGGAGCTGATCGAAAGTGCCGCATTGTCCTTTTTGTCCCTTGGGGAGATCGGCAAAGCCTATCCGCTGGCGCGGCAACTGGCAGAAAAGAACGCGAACAGTCAGGTCGCCCGCATTGTCATTACGGCGGCGCTCGCACGGGATGAAAACTATGCGGCCCTGCTTGCGCGCGACGATGACACCAGCGGCATCGGTCCCTGGGTTGATGGCCTGGTCAAGGCCTGGGCGCATATGGGCGAGGGGGATGTCAGCACCGCCATCGCGGCTTTCGACAGGATCAGCAAACAACCCGGCATGCGTGGCTTTGTGATGTATCACAAGGCGCTTGCGCTGGCGTCTGTCGGGGACTTCGAAGGGGCCGAGGCCATATTTGCCAGTGATGAGGCTGGCACCGTGGCCCAAACCCGTCGGGGCATCATCGCCCATGCCGAGGTGCTGGCGCAGCTTGACCGGGCCGAGGATGCCGTGACGCTGATACGCGACGCCTTCGGCGACGGCACCGATCCGGAACTTGATACGCTGATCCGCACACTGGAAAGCGGCGATGGCGTGCCTTTCGAACATGTGCGCAATGCCCGTCAGGGCATCGCGGAGGTGTTCTTTACCTTCGGTGCCGTGCTGAAATCGGAAAACGCGGGGGACTATTACGTTCTGCTTTACACCCGCGTTGCGCGCTATCTGCGCCCCAGCCATATCGACGCGCTGCTGCTGACGGCGGGGCTGCTCGAAGCGCTGGGTCAGTACGACCTTGCGATCAAGGAATATCGCGACGTGCCGGACCAGGATCCGGCCTATCACGCGGCGGAACTGGGCCGGGCGGATGCCCTGCGCCGGTCGGGCAAGGAGGATCAGGCAATCGAGGTGCTTGAACAACTGGCACGCAGCCATGGTGACCTTGCCGTGGTGCATTCCACCCTTGGCGACGTGCTGCGCCGACAGGAGAAATTCGCCGAAGCCATCGAAGCCTATGACCGCGCAATTGAACGTGCCCCGGACAGCCGCCGCGCCCGATGGGTGCTGTTCTATTCGCGCGGGATCGCACATGAACGCTCCGGCAATGACATCGCGTCAGAGGCCGATTTCCGCGCCGCCCTCAGCATCAACCCCGAACAGCCACAAGTGCTCAACTACCTCGGCTATTCGATGGTCGAACAGAAACGCAACCTGGACGAAGCGCTGGACATGATCGAACGCGCCGTCGCGGCCAGCCCTGACAGCGGCTATATCGTGGATTCGCTCGGTTGGGTCCTGTTCCGGCTGGGCCGTTACGAGGAAGCGGTCGAGCAGATGGAGCGCGCAGTGGAACTGATCCCCATCGATCCGGTGGTGAACGACCATCTGGGCGATGTCTATTGGGCCGTGGGCCGCATGCGAGAGGCCGAATTCCAGTGGCGGCGCGCATTGTCCTTCATCGATCCCGAAGAAACCGACGGCGAAGCCGATCCCGACCGCATTCGCCGCAAGCTCGACGTGGGGTTGGATCAGGTGCTTGAAGAAGAAGGCGCACCACCCCTGCGCCCCAGCCAAGATATCTGAGCACGCCGGTGAAAGACGATCTGCTTCGCGTCACGGTCTTCGCCCCGGCGAAGGTCAATCTGACGTTGCATGTCACAGGCCAGCGTGAGGATGGCTATCACACACTGGATTCGCTCATCGCCTTTGCGACGGTCGGTGACCGGCTGGAGGTGACACCGGGCAATACGCTGTCGCTGACATGCGAAGGCCCTGAGGGGCAGCATGTGCCTGCGGATATGGAAAATCTGATTATCAAGGTGGCCCGCCTGTTCGACGACATAACCGGCGCGGCGTTCGTCCTGGACAAGCAACTGCCGGTTTCATCCGGCATCGGCGGCGGGTCGGCGGATGCCGCCGCGGCGTTCCGCGCGCTGATGAGCATCCGCAATGGCGGCGCAGCCGACGATGACGACGCAGCCGCCCATGATCCGGGCCAGACGCCGTTTGCCGCGCGGGTGCTGGCGCTGGGGGCGGACATTCCCGCCTGCCTGTTGTCCGAAGTGGCGCGCATGCAGGGCGTGGGGGAGAAACTGACGGTGATCCCTGACATGAAGGGCTTCGACGCGGTGTTGGTCAACCCACGTATCGGCGTGTCCACACCTCAGGTATTCGCCGCACTTGAGAACAAGAGCAATCCTGCGATGTCGGACGCATTGCCCCGGTTCGCGGGACTGCATGATTTCGTGCTCTGGCTGACGGAACAGCGTAATGACCTGCAAGCCCCGGCGATCGAATTGGTGCCGCAAATCCGGCATGTGATCGCCGCGCTGGAACATGACAAGGATTGCCTGCTTGCGCGGATGTCCGGGTCGGGTGCGACCTGCTTCGGTGTGTTCAGTGACGGGGATGCCGCAAACGCGGCTGCCAAGCGGCTTTCACAGGCAAATCCCGACTGGTGGGTCCGCCCGGTCCGCCTTACTTCGATGGGCAAGGCCGCCCGCCCGAGGGTGCAGCGCCATTCGGACGAAAACGCGGCTAGCTTACCCGGCTGACCACATAGTCGCTCAGATCCAGCAGCATTGCCTTGAGATCGTGATCGGGCAGGGGGGCCAATGCGGCGTTGGCCTTCGCTGCCCAGGCAAGGGCATCCTCGCGCGTGGCCTCAAGCGTGCCATGCTTGCCCATCAGGGCCATGGCATGGTCCAGATCGCCCTCCTCCTGACGCCCCTTTTCGATTGTGCGTTCCCAGAAAGCGCGTTCTTCTGCGTCTGCCTTGGCGACGGCCTTGATCAGCGGCAAGGTCAGCTTGCGTTCCCTGAAATCGTCGCCGACGTTCTTGCCGATCGTGTCGGCCTGTCCCTGATAATCCAGCAGGTCGTCGACGATCTGAAAGGCGATCCCAAGGGCATCCCCGTAATCAAACAAGGCCTGCACGGTCGCATCATCCGCGCCTGCAATCACACCGCCCACTTCGGTCGCGGCCGAAAACAGTGCCGCCGTCTTGCCGCGCACCACCTGCAGGTAGATGCTTTCGTCCGTCTTGAGGTTCTGTGCGGCGGTCAGTTGCAAAACTTCGCCTTCGGCAATTGTCGCGGCCGCGTTCGACAGGATCTTCATCACCCGCATGGAACCGGGTTCGGTCATCAACTGAAAACTGCGCGCGAACAGGTAGTCACCCACCAGCACCGAGGATTGATTGTCCCACAGAAGGTTCGCCGTGGGCCGCCCGCGCCGCTGCTGGCTCTCGTCGACCACATCGTCGTGCAGAAGCGTCGCGGTGTGAATGAACTCTACCGTCGCGGCCAGATGCACGTGGTAAGGACCGTCATAGCCGCACATCCGCGCCGCCGCCAGAACCAGCATCGGCCGCAGGCGCTTGCCGCCCGCCTCCACCAGATGCGCGGTCACTTCGGGAATGCGCGGGGCATGTTCCGACGCCATGCGCGCACGGATCAACTGGCCCACTTCGGCCATGTCATCTTCAAGATAGTCGGCCAACCGGTCATGCGGTTTTGCCGGGGCGGCGTTTTTCATCAACATGACCCTATCCAAGCCTCGACAAATCGGCCCCTTGGGCGCACATAAAAGATATGAAGGAACTTCTGCGCAGCACCGACATGACGATCATCGCCTTTGCCACGGCCCTTCTTAGGGGCGAGGATATAGCCTGCTTCGAGCAGGACGTAAACATGAGCGTGCTCGAAGGTGGCATCGGCATTTTCCCCCGTCGGTTGATGGTTCATCCCGATGACCATGCCGCTGCGGTGACCGTCCTGCAAGACAATGACATCCCGCTGGGGCTGTGACCACCGATCCTGCCAAGGATTTGACATCTGACGCCTTTCTGGGCGGCAAACTGCATATTCTGCAACCCCGTGAGGGCTATCGCGCCGGTGTGGATGCGGTTTTGCTGGCGGCGGCCGTCCCGGCCACGCCGGGCCAGCGCGTGCTGGAATTGGGCTGTGGGGCGGGGGCTGCGATACTTTGTCTCGCCGCGCGGGTTCCTGATCTGAAGCTGACCGGGATCGAACGGCAACCCGCCATGGCGGATCTTGCGCGGCGCAACGGGCAGGGCGCGCTGGATGTCATCTGTGCCGATCTTGCCGACCTGCCGCTGGGCGTCCGCCAGCTGCAATTCGACCACGTGCTTGCGAACCCACCCTATTATGACCGTGCGGCCTCCGTCTCATCCGATGATCCGGGCCGTGAAGCCGCCCATGGGGAACACACGCCGCTTGCCAGGTGGGTGAAGGTGGCGGGCAAGCGCCTTGCGCCCAAGCGGCAGATGACCTTCATCCACCGTGCCGAACGCCTGCCGGACCTGATCCGGGCGCTGCCGCATGATCTTGGGTCCGTCGAAGTGTTGCCGTTGGCGGCGCGCATGGGTCGTGCAGCGGACCGGATCATCCTGCGGGCGCACAAGAACGGGCGCGGGGCGTTTCGCCTGCACGCCCCGCTGATCCTGCACGAAGGGGTGGCGCACACCCATGACGGTGACAGCTTCGTGCCGAAGATCCGGGATGTACTGCGCAACGGCGCGCCTCTGGAATTCTAGGCGCTTTAACCCCATATTAATACAACCTGAGGGTATGCTGCAGGGCAGCGTGACTTGCACGCTGTTCTGTGGTCCACTGAAGACCTGAACTTTCAAAATGGAGGAATACATGGCTCTCAACGCGCATCTGGAGACGCTGAAAAAGAAACATCAGGCAATGAGCGACGCGGTAGAACACGCGCAACGTGCCCCGGGTGTCGACGATCTTGAAGTTGCGACGATGAAAAAGGAAAAGCTGCGCTTGAAAGAGGAGATTATGCGCCTTTCCAGTTAGCCTCAGCAAGAATTAACGCACACTGGCGCGCGCCGCAGCCAAAGCGCCGCCGGTGATCAACAGCGCCGCCCATAGCAGTACCATGCTGGGGGCGGCCACTCCGGCGACGACCAGCACCAGCGTCGACAGCAGCGGCGCTGCGTAGGATGATGTTCCCAAAAGCTGGATGTCACCGCGTTTCACCCCGATATCCCACACAAAGAACGCCAGCCCCACCGGGCCAAGGCCCAGACCGATGATGGCCGCCCATCCCAGCGGCGCGACAGGCCAGACCGTATCCTCAAACATCAGATGCAGGGGCAGCGACAGCGCCGCCGTCGCAAGGCAGAACACCGCAACGCTGGCCGTCGGCGCATTCCCGATCCGCCGCGACAGCACCGAATACCCCGACCACGTCAGCGCACACAGCAGCGCCAGACCATAGCCCGGCAGGTATTGCCGCTCAAACCCCGCGCCGCCGCCGCTGATGATCAGCCCAGCGCCTGCAAATCCCATCACCGCGCCCACCACATGCCCCGCGCGCAACCGCTCCTCCGGCAGCAGGCCGGAAAACACCACGATCAACAGCGGCCAAAGATAGGCAATCAGGCCCGCCTGCGCAGGCGGGGCCAGCCGCAGTGCGGAGAAATACAGCGCGTGATAGCCAAAAAGCCCTAATGTTCCAAACACATAGACCCGCAGCGAAACCTGCCGCAGCTTTGGTAAGGCCCCCGTAACGCCCGCCCAGATCAACCCCAACGTACCGCCCATGGCAAAGCACAGCGTGTTCAGCAGAAACGGCGGGGTCGGCGCGCTGCCCACCGTGAACAGCGCCAGCAACGCCCAAAGCAGCACGGCAATGAAACCGATGGTGGTGGCGCGGGCGCGCGTCATGTGTTGGTCCTGCCCAACATCTTGAATGCATCCGCGATATGCGCGGTCTTGTTGATCTCCCGCAGGATCCATTCCTGAAACGCCGCTATTTGGGGCCGTGTCTCCGCGCCTTCGGGGCACAGGAAACGGAAACGCGCCCCGGTTTGCAACGCCTTGCCGTAAGGCGCGACCAGCCGACCTTCTGCCAGATCCTTGATCACCAGGGCGCGCCGCCCCAACGCAACGCCAATCCCGGCAAGCGCCGCATCCAGGGCGTGGTCCGCCTGCGAAAACCGTGGTCCAGAAGGCACAAGCGGTGCAATCCCCACAGCCTCGGACCAGGCGGCCCAATCCGTGGGGGGATCAAGAAAATCAATGGATTCGTCGACAATCAACACGGCCTCCCGCAGGCTCTCCGGTGTCGGAAAACGCGCCGCCATTTCGGGCAGCATCACCGGGGTCACCCATTCCAATGCCAACGGCAGTGAATAAAGCCCCGGATCCGGTCCATAGCCAAAGCGGATCGCCACGTCGATGTTGTCGCGCATGAAGTCCATCCGCCTGAGCGAGGCGGAAAAGCGCAGCTCGATCTCCGGATGTTCCTGCGCGAAATCAAACAGGCGCGGGGCCAGCCATTTGGCGGTGAACGCAGGCCCGGCTGTCACGGTCAGGGATTGATGGTCCTGCGTGCGCTGTGCTGCGCGCCAGCCATTCGTCAGAGTTTCAAAGCCAATTTGCGCATCTGGTGCCAGCGCGCGCCCCGCATCGGTCAATTCCACCGCGCGGTTCAGCCGTCGAAACAACGGCGCGCCCAGATGCTCTTCCAGCGATTTGATCTGAAAGCTCAGCGCAGCAGGGGTCACATTCAATTCATCCGCCGCCTTGGCGAAGGACATATGGCGGGCAGCGGCATCAAAGGCGCGCAGGGCGGTCAATGGGGGCAAAGACATGTTCACTTAAGTACAGCTTAACTGAAGCGTTGAAAAGTCTCGTTTGTCAGCTGTCTTTTCAGGGTCCATATATGTCTCAATTCAGAAACACTCATGCACCACCGCATCGGAGAGATACCATGATCGAAGCCACGACAAACCCCGCCGCCCGCACCGCCATGGCCAAGGCGCACACAGAGCGCAGCGAAGCACTCAGCACCGCGTGGAACTGGTTGTTCAACAGCCCACGCCGCTAATCGCCTGAAAAGGAGACCCCCGATGTTCGAAGCCACCACAAACCACATCGCCCACCAAGCCATGAAAAGAGCCCACGCAGAGCGCAGTGAAGCCCTCGTTCAAGGCTGGAGATGGCTGGTCCGCTCTGCGCGCCGCTGAAGGGTCGCGCCCTGCTTACGGTACGCAAAAGGCCGGCTCAATCGAGCCGGCCTTTGGTTTTTCGAAACATCGCGCCGCGCGTCAGACGAAGAACTGCGCCCCGTTGGCAGAAATAGTGGACCCGTTGATAAAGCCCGCATCATCCGCCACCAGGAATTTCACCGCCCGCGCGATTTCCTCCGGCTCCCCCAGACGGCCCGCAGGGATCTGCGCGATGATGCTCTCGCGCACCTTTTCGGGCACCGCCATGACCATATCCGTGCCGATGTAACCCGGGCAGATCGCGTTTGCCGTGATGTTTGCGCGTGCACCTTCCTGCGCCAGCGACTTCACGATGCCCAGATCGCCCGCCTTGGTCGCGGCATAGTTCACTTGCGCGAACTGACCCTTCTGACCGTTGATGGAGGAGATGACCACGATGCGGCCGAACTTGCGTTCACGCATGCCGGGCCAGATCGGGTGGATGGTGTTGAACACGCCCGTCAGGTTCGTGTCGATCACCTGATGCCACTGCTCCGGCGTCATCTTGTGGAAGGGGGCGTCGCGGGTGATGCCCGCATTGGCGACCACGATCTCGATCGGGCCAAGGTCTGATTCGACCTGCGCGATGCCCCCCTTGGAGCTGTCGTAATCCGCGACATTCCATTTGTAGGTCTTGATGCCGGTTTCTTTGGTGAAGGCCGCAGCGGCCTCATCATTGCCTGCATAGGTGGCAGCAACGGAATAGCCTGCTTCCTTGAGTTCTTTGGAAATGGCGGCACCGATGCCTCGGCTGCCTCCGGTAACAAGTGCGACGCGGGACATATGGGTTCTCCAGTTCATTTGACGTTTTCATTCATTACGCGTGACACAAGAGCAGCGCAACAATATTGCGTGAGGATGTGGCGGGAGGGCGCGCATCCACGGCGCACCGCTCCCAGATCAATGCCGTTCAGGGGCGCTCAAGACACATGGCAACGCCCATGCCGCCACCGATGCACAGGGTCGCCAGACCCTTTTTGGCACCGCGGCGCTGCATCTCGAACAGCAGCGTGTTCAGGATACGCGCGCCGGACGCCCCGATGGGGTGACCGATGGCGATCGCGCCGCCGTTCACGTTCACGATCTCCGGGTTCCAGCCCATGTCCTTGTTCACCGCACAAGCTTGCGCCGCAAAGGCTTCGTTCGCTTCCACCAGATCCAGATCCTCAGCCTTCCAGCCTGCCTTTTCCAGCGCCTTGCGGGAGGCATAGATCGGCCCCACACCCATGATCGACGGGTCCAGACCCGCCGTGGCGTAGGACGCGATGCGCGCCAAGGGTTCGATCCCGCGCTTTTCGGCTTCATCCGCGCTCATCAGCAGGGCACCGGCCGCACCGTCGTTCAGGCCGGAAGCGTTGGCCGCCGTCACGGAGCCGTCCTTGGTGAAGGCCGGGCGCAATTTCTGCATCGCTTCCATGGTGGCGCCGTGGCGGATGTATTCGTCCTGATCCACAACCGTGTCGCCCTTGCGGCCCTTCACGGTATAGGCGACGATCTCATCCGCGAAGCGGCCGGCCTTTTGCGCGGCTTCCGCCTTGTTTTGCGACGCAACCGCGAATTCATCCTGCTGGTCGCGGCTGATCTGCCATTTTTCCGCAACGTTTTCAGCGGTCTGACCCATGTGGTAGCCGTTGAAGGCATCCCACAGACCATCGCGGATCATCGTGTCGATGAACTGCAAGTCGCCCATCTTCTGACCGGCGCGCAGGTTTTGTGCATGGGGCGACATGGTCATGTTTTCCTGACCACCCGCCGCCACGATCGCGGCATCACCCAACTGGATATGCTGCGCACCCAGCGCCACCGCCCGCAGGCCGGAGCCGCAGACCTGGTTGATCGACCACGCCGCACTTTCCTGTGGCAGGCCTGCATTGATATGGGCCTGTCGTGCCGGGTTCTGACCCTGTGCGGCGGTCAGCACCTGACCCAGAATGGTTTCGGACACCTCGCCCGCGTCGATGCCGGCACGGGCAACCAGTTCTTTCAGAACCGCAGCCCCCAGATCATGGGCGGGAACAGATGCAAATGATCCACCGAAGCTGCCCACGGGGGTACGGGCGGCGGATGCGATAACGACGTTGGTCATGAATGGGGGTCCTCTTCCTGACTGGGCGAGGAACCTCGACGCGCAAGACCCGCTAAGGGTCAGGCGCGCGCCCCCGCCTTCTGGGGGGCGCTATACCTCATGCTGCACCTGCGAGCAACTCACCGCATGCCGTGGCGTCATGCATTCAGCGCATAGCCTCAGCCGACCTGTCGGGCACCCATGAACTGCCCCCAGCTTGGTCTGGTAGTCGGCGCGCTGAAAAAGAAGCCCTGCAGGCAATCCACCCCCAATTGGGTCGCCAGTATCGCATCGGCATGGTTTTCCACGTTCTCAGCGACCGTCACCATGTCGAACTGATGCGCCATCGACACCAGCGCGGCGGTGATGACCTGATTGTCGGGGTCATCGGCGATGCCGCGGATGAACTGCCCGTCAATCTTGAGTATGTCGAAGAAGAAATCCTTGAAATACCGGATCGCCATGTGGCCGGAGCCAAAACGGTCCATGGCAAAGCAGACGCCCCTGGGCTGATATTCCTCCATGAACTCTGTCACCAGTTCCGGCAACAGCATGGCGGACTCCTCCGATATCTCGAGGATCAGGCGTTCCCCCAACGTCGGATCGCGGTTGACCGCACGGTTCAGCACCTGCCGCCATGCCTTGAACCCGATGGACCGGGCCGACATGTTTACCGACAGCCGCAAACCGGGATAGTTCATCAGCGCGCCGGTGCCCATGCGCAGCGCCAGCGTGTCGATCCGGCGACCCAACTCCGTCTCTTCGACCACCGGCATGAAATCCTTGGCCGGGATCACCCGACCGGTGGCATCCAGCACGCGGATCAGCCCTTCGTAAAAGGCGACCTGGCGCTGATCGCTGGCGCGCATGATCGGCTGATAGGCCATCAGCGTCTGATTGTGCCGCACCGCTTCTTCGACCATGTGCAACGTGTCCTGATCACGGCCGTAAAGGGCGGCATTCAGGGGGCTGTCCCCTCCCGGCGGCAGATCGGCAAGGCGCTGCTTTCTTTCGCGGATCATATCGTGTGTCCCTTTTCGTGCAAACACGTAGCGGGTTTGCCTGAAAGGAGATAACAGATCTTTAAAGCGCGATTTTGTCGCGCATTTGAAGGATGGGGGCGGGATGCAAAGGACAGAAGGCGAAATCAGATGTGGCTGGGCCGGGCCGGAGCCGATCTATCTGGATTATCACGATACCGAATGGGGCGTGCCGGAATACGACAGCCGCGCGCTGTGGGAAAAACTGATCCTCGACGGGTTTCAGGCGGGCCTGAGCTGGATCACCATCCTCAAGAAACGTGACAATTTCCGCGCGGCCTTCGAAGGCTTCGACCCCAACGTGATCGCAAGCTGGGGGGAGCCGCAGGTGACCCGCCTGCTGCAGAACGAAGGCATCATCCGCCACCGCGGCAAGATCGAGGCGACCATCACGAACGCCCGCGCCTGGCAAAAGGTGGAACAGCGCGAAGGCTTTGACGCGTTCATGTGGAATTACGTCGGCGGCGCGCCACTACAGAACGCATGGCCGACGCTTGCGGATGTGCCTGCGAAAACCGCGTTGTCGGAACAGGTGTCGAAGGATCTCAGGAAGGAGGGCTTCAAATTCTGCGGCCCGACGATTGTCTATGCCTGGATGCAGGCCTGCGGTTTGATCAACGATCATCTGGTGGGGTGCCCGCAACGAAAGATTTGTGCGGGTATGGTGCGTCACACGTGATGCACCGCCCTGTGCGAGAAAATGCGATCTTCGGTAAAGAAGGTATCCCGCAAGAACTGGACTGAAAGCGCCGGATTCGACAGGATCGCACCGGCAACAAGTGAAAGTTGGAAATTTGAAACTTCTGCGAATTGGGCCCTCCGGGCAGGAAATTCCATGTGTCTTGGACGGGGAAGGGAACGCGCGCGATGTGTCGTCTCTTGTGCCGGATTTCGGTCCGGAAACGATAGAGGGGTTGGTTGATGTGCTTGGCGGCGCTGATCTTGCCGCCCTGCCGGTTGTTCACACCAGCGGCAAGCGCGTTGGCAGCCCCATGACGCAGCCCAGAAACATCTATTGTATCGGCCTCAACTACTCTGACCATGCAGCCGAATCCGGCATGCCGATCCCGGACGAACCGATCCTGTTCAACAAGTCGGGAAGCACGTTCTGTGGCCCGAACGATCCGATCCTTTTCAGCCCGCAGATGACCAAACTCGATTGGGAGGTTGAGCTTGGGGTGGTGATCGGCAAGACGGCGTTGAACATCTCCAAGGACGACGCGTTGGATCACGTTCTGGGATATACATTGGTCAACGATGTGTCGGAACGCGCGTGGCAACTTGAACGGTCCGGGCAATGGGCCAAAGGCAAAAGCTTTCCGCATTTCTGCCCAACCGGCCCTTGGATCGCGACGCAAGACACTTTGGCCGGCGCTGCCGAGCTACCGATGTGGCTGGATGTGAACGGGCAGCGTATGCAGACCGGGAATACCAGAACCATGATTTTCGATTGCGCCACCATCGTCAGCCACCTGAGCGAATTCCTTCGGCTTGAACCCGGTGATCTGATCTGCACCGGGACGCCGCCCGGCGTTGGCATGGGGATGAAACCGCAGGTGTGGCTGACGATCGGGGATATCGTGCGGCTCGGGATCGATGGGTTGGGTGAGCAAGAACAGACCGTTGTGGCGTTGTGAACGTATGTTCAATGGGTTCAGTATGTTGAATGCAAGCTGCCGACATGGCGGAGGATGGTTTCGGAAATCCGATGGCGGGGCCGGTGACGGGGGAGATAATGGCAGACAATCTAGGTAAGCGGCTTAAGGGGAAAACGGCCGTCGTGACGGCGGCGGGACAGGGGATCGGTCGCGCCTCTGCCGAACGGCTCAAAGCGGAAGGCGCGAACGTGTATGCGTCGGATCTGAATGTGGATCTGTTGGCGGATGCCGAAGGCATGACAACGGCGGCTTTGGACGCAACTGACCTTGGTACCGTGCAACGCTATTTCACGCAATTCGACCAGATCGATATTCTGGTGCATGCAGTTGGATATGTACATCAGGGAACAATCGAGGAATGCAGCCTCGATGACTGGAACAGGTCGCGCACCATTACGCTGGACAGCGCCTATAATGTGCTTTCGTCGGCCGTTCCAAAGATGAAAACCAAGGGCGGCAGCATTGTCACGATTGCGTCTGTGGCGAGTTCGATAAAGGGCTTTCCCAAGCGTGCAGCCTATTGCGCAGCCAAAGCCGGGGTCATCGGTCTGACCAAGGCGGTCGCGGCAGATTACGTTGCCGATGGTCTGAGGTGCAATGCCGTCTGTCCTGGCACCATCGACACCCCCAGCCTGCGGGAGCGCGTGGCGGAACTGACCGAACAGTTCGGCAGCTATGACAAGGCGTGGGAGTTTTTCATCAGCAGGCAACCCACCGGTCGATTGGGAACAGCGGACGAAGTGGCGGCGGCAGTTGCGTTTCTGGCGTCAGACGAGGCAGCCCTGTTCACGGGGCAGACGATCCACGCCGATGGCGGGATCACGGTCTGACCGGGTGCGGTGGCGTCTGTCACCTGCGGGACAACGCTATGAACCAATCCGCGACGGCAAGAACCAGCGCGGCGGTCAGCAGTAGCCCGAAGAGAGATGCCAACGGCCACAGGTCCTGCGGGGTTTGGGCGCTGGTGGCACTGGCCCTTCCGATCAATTCCCGGAATATCATCAGCAGCGCCAAGGCGGTCGACACTCCCAGCAGGTTGTTGCGAAGTTTTGCGTAATCGAGGCGCCCGTGGCCATCGTTCGGTTCGGCGTCGGCAGTCAGGCCCGGCACGTAGACCTGATACCCGGTCTGCAGGATCAAAAGCACCGCATGGGCGGCAAGCAGCACAATCGCCAATGACAGGATCGCGGGAAGGGCCTCCATCGCGCCAAGCTGGAACAGTTCAGGCAAAGCGCGGAAAAAGTCGCGGATGAACTGGATCAGCAGGACAATCAGCATCAGCGCCAGACCAAGGTACATCGGCGCCAGCAACCAGCGGGACGCATGGATACCAAGATGTACGGTTTTTTCGACCTCGCCACTCATGCTGTGATCCTTTGTGGTTTCGATGTGATTTTAGGGCCTTGGAGAAACCAGTGAATAGACGGCCATACCTCTCAGTTGCTTTCTTTTGTTCAGATCAGATTTCGCGTGGCAAGATTGCGCATCAGGTGGCTGACACCAAAGGTCCAGGGGGCGCATTCGGTCGACAGGCGGACCGTGTTGGTCAATGTGCCTAACCCCGAACAAGAGATGGAGACCACATCGCCCAGTTTGTGGGTGAACCCTTGGCCTGGGGTGTCCCGGTCCTGGGTCGGGGCAAAAAGCGTTCCAAGAAACAGCATCAGACCGTCAGGATACTGGTGATGCCGCCCGATGGTCTGCCGCACCAGTTCTTCAGGAGATCGGCTGATATGCTTCATTGATGAATGACCGGTCATGACAAAACCATCCTCGCCGGTCACGGTCAAATCCAGTTCGGCCTGCTTGACGTCTGTCAGCGTGAAACTGTCGTCAAACAGCCGGATCATCGGGCCGATGGCGCAGGAGGCATTGTTATCCTTGGCCTTTGACAAAAGCAGGGCGGAGCGACCTTCGACATCGCGAAGATTGACATCGTTGCCCAGCGTGGCACCGACGATCCGCCCGGCGGAGGAGACAGCGAGAACGATTTCCGGCTCAGGATTGTTCCAGGATGACATTGGATGCAGACCCACCTCGGCATTGGGTCCCACCGACGAAAGTGTCTGGGCCTTGGAAAACACTTCGGCGTCCGGTCCAATTCCAACTTCGAGGTACTGCGACCACAACCCTTCCTCGATCAGTGCCTTTTTGACCCGTGCCGCCTGCGCGGAACCAGCACGGATGTCGCGCAGGCTGTCGCCCATCGTCGCACCGATGCGGGCGCGGATGGCTTCAGCGGACTGCGGATCGCCGGCGGCTTGTTCTTCGATGACACGTTCGACCATGGATTGCGCGAATGTCACGCCGCAGGCCTTGATGGCCTGAAGATCACATGGCGCCAGAAAGTGATTGGTCCTTAGGTCCCCCACGGGTGCCGCCACAAGCTGGGTCAAAGGTCCGATCTGTCGCCCCTCAGCGGAGCGGACGTAACCGGCGGGGTCATCCAGCTCGAAAATATCACGGATGGTTGGGGCGGCGCGCGCGGTGATATCGACCACATGGCCATTACGCAGGGTAACGACCGAAGGGCCCGCGGCGTCGGAATGCCAGACCCGACCCAGAAACAGCCCACCCAAGTCCTCGGGTGCCAAAAATCCGCTCATTTCCTGCCCCTTGCACCGATTTCCCTGACCCGATCATAACCTGATCTTTGCCGGTTGAGCGCAAAGTGCAGCCCGATCCTTCCAAAAAAAAGAGCATGGGTTACGCGATGCGCCGATTGATCGCCTAGACTTCGCAGAAGGGTCTTCTGCTTGGAAGGACGACCCCCGGGACCAAGGAGGGAAAGCGTGACGTTTTCAGGCACATGTGCGGTTGTGACCGGCGGGGCTCAGGGTATTGGGCTGGCGGTGGTCGATGCTTTTCTGGCCAAGGGCGCGAAGGTTGCGATCTGGGATGTGAACCAGGATCAGGCAAGGCGCGCGATGGCGGATGTGCCTGAAAGATCCGAAGTACTTCTGGTCGCGTGCGACATTTCCAATTGGCAGCAGGTTCAATCCGCAGCAGCCAAGACACTGGATGCATTCGGTCATATCGACAGCGTCGTCAACAGTGCAGGCATTGCCGGGCCGAATGAAACGGTTGAAGACTATGACAACGATGCATGGCGCCAGATTGTCGAGATCAATCTGAATGGTACGTACTTCGTCAACAAGGCGGTCATCGGTCCGATGAAGTCCCGCAACTATGGTCGGATCGTCAATATTGCCAGCATTGCCGGAAAGGAGGGAAACCCCAAAGCCTGCGCCTATTCAGCGTCCAAGGCAGGGGTGATCGGCTTTACCAAGTCACTGGGCAAGGAGCTGGCGGATTTCGATATCGCGGTCAATTGCGTCACGCCCGCAGCGGCGCGCACCCCGATTTTTGACCAGATGAGCCAGGAGCATATCGATTACATGCTGTCAAAAATTCCCCGCGGCCGGTTTCTGGAAGTCGAGGAAGCCGCGGCGATGATCGTTTGGTTGGCCGGGCCGGAAAACTCCTTCTCAACCGGGGCGGTGTTCGATCTGTCCGGCGGGCGCGCGACCTATTGAACGCCAAGCGGCTATCCCAGCGCTGCGATCACCGTCTCGACGTCCGTCACCTCCGCCACGTTTTGCATGGCATAGTTGATAGAGGCATTGTGCCAATCAGCATTCATGGTCGAGCAGGCATTTTCCGGCACGATGACACGGAATCCCTTGTCAGCGGCAGTTCGGGCGGTGTGTTCGACGCTCATGTTGGTCCAGGCACCTGTATTGATAAGCGTGTCGATACCGTTTGCGGCCAGAATGGTTTCAAGCCGGGACGAGGGCCATGCCGACATGGTCATCTTTTCCACGATCATATCGCTGGTCTGGGGTTCCAGTCCCGCTGCGGGTGCCACCCCCCATGTTCCGCGCACAAGCGCGTTCGCGTCGATCAAGCCCTGAAAGAGCGGGCAATTATCCGGCACTCCCGGGTGGTCTGGCTCACACACCAGCCAGACATGCAGGACCGTGACACCGGCCTTGCGGCAGGCTTCGGCCAGACGACGCGCGTTTTCGACCACATTCTGCGCGCGGGCGTGATCGGGTGAGCCGCTTTCGGCAAAGGCACCGCCGTCGATGATCACATCGTTTTGCATGTCCTGAATGATCAGCGCGGTGCGGCGCGGGTCGATCCGAAGGCCACCGGATGCATGTACCACGGCAGACGTTGCTGTCTGACCGCGCATGAAAGGTTCTTCGCGGCCCCGGGTTTTCATCTGCACGGAATAAAGACCCGTACTGGCGCACATGAAAAGCGTATCCCAGTTGTCATTGCCCCAGTGCAGGTTGGCGACCAGCTCGGGGACTTCGATCTCACCCAGCTTGACGCCGTCGAAGGCATAGACCCAGACGCCGCCCGGCGCAGTGACATAGACGTTCCCGTCCTTGTCCGCCTTCATCCCGTCAGGGACCCCGGCCCGCAAGGCATCCTTGATACCGCTGGCAAAGATACGGGAATTGGTGAGGCGACCATCGGCGGCCACGTCGAACATGCGGATATTGGTCTGTTCGGTATCGTTGACCCACACCCAGCGTTCACAAGGGCTGAAGCACAAGCCATTGGGTTGGCTGAACATATAGCGGTCGCTGACCAGAACGGCCTCGTCACCCGGCCTGTGCCCGGGCGGCAGCATATATACGCCCTGAAACCCTTGCTGCAGGGGCCGTTCGACGCCAAACCCGGGCATCCGGCCATAGGTCGGATCGGTGAAGTAGATCGCGCCATCCGATTTCACGCAGATATCATTGGGGGAGTTCAGCTCCTTGCCTTCGAAGTGGCTGGCCATCACCTCGCGCGTGCCATCCGGCCGGAAAAGGGCGACGGAAGAGGTGGAATGCTCGCACACAAGAAGGTTCAGCGCGGCATCATAGGTCATGCCGTTGCCCTTGTTCGAGGGGCGCATCACCTCGGTGGTCTGGCCATCCGGCGTCCAGCGGCGGCGCACGTCACCGGGCATGTCGGAAAACAGCAGATGCTTTTCAACCGGGTGCCACAGAGGCCCTTCGGTGAAAGTGAACCCCGATCCGAGTTGTTTGACGGGTGCGTTGGCATCCATCAGCGCGGCAAAGCGGGCATCGATGACGGCATGGGGCATATTCAGTCCTCTCAAGTGCGGCAGGGGCGCGGTGCCATGTCTCGGCGCGCGTCACTCCCTCGTCAGGCCGGAAACCATTGCCGCGCAGGCACGGATTCTGATGTTGGCCCGGGTACGGTCATGCCCAGCCGTCCCACGACCTGCTGGTTCTCGATCTTTGCCGGACGGTCATGGACCGGCAGCAGAAACGTATAATTGTTCAACAGCTTCTTGATCGCAGCCTTTTCTTCACGTTTCGATCCGGAATGGTTGCCGGTCACCTGCGGTTCCATGAAGTTGTTGACCCGAACATGGTTCACGATCTGATCGTTGAAATCATAGATCACGTCGCCACAGATGCAGGCCAGACCTTCGGCCGTTTCGACCACCACATTCATTGACCCTTCGGTATGGGCACCGGCCAATTCACACCAGACGCCGGGGATGATCTCTTCGGCCTGGGTGATTTCAAGGTCGAGGAAACGCATGGCCCCGTCTTCGTAGATCCGGTCGACCAGATGCTTGATATCCGGCTTGGGGTATTGCGGATACATGATGCCCGAAACGGAAAACTCCATCTCCCGCCGGTTCAACACGACCGTTGTGTTCATCGGGAACAGATCGTCCTTGCCGGCATGGTCGATATGCAGGTGGGTATGCAGAATGTAGCGGATATCACCAAGCTTCAGTCCATGTTTGGCAAGCTGGTTTTCGATCATGTTGTCATGGAATTGCAGGCCCCTCATGCCCAGCGTCTCCATGATCGCGTTGTCGCGATAGCCTGTATCGACCAGCACCGGGTATGCGCCGCCAAGGATCAAAAACCCATAGACCGGAACCCGTCGCACCCGGCCACATTCGTGGCCCAGCACCAGAAAGGAGGTTTCCAGTTCGATATCGCCGTAATCGAGAATGTGAATCGTCAATGCCATGTTGGTATCTCCCTGTCTTTGCGGGGCTTGCGCCCGGAATAGGTCACAGTCGGTAAACCCGCTCTGCGGTGTCGTTGAAAATGGATTTTCGCGCGGATTTCGAAAGTTTGGCAGCGCCCTTCTGGAAGGCGTCGAACAGATCGGCGTAGCTGGTCCACAGCTTTTCGATGGGGTAGTTCGAACCGAACATGCAGCGTTTGGCACCGAAGATCTTTTCCGTTTCGATGATCATCTCATGGATGAAAGTGCCGTCATTGCGGTGGATGAAGGTGCCGAAGGCTGACAGTTTGGTGACGACATTGTCGCATTCGGCCAACCGCCGCATCCCGGCGCACCAGTCTTGCCAGCCGGTTTTCGACGTGTCTTCCAGCATCCCCGCATGCTGCAGGACAAAGGTCACATCCGGGCAGGCACGGGCAAGCTTGGCGGCGTGCGTCATCTGGCTGGTGAAGACCTGAAGATCAAAACTCCATCCGTAATCGGCAAGTTTTGCGATGTTTTTCTGAACCGCCCGGTCTGCAGGCAGATCAGGGCGTGCGGCGAACCGATACAAGGGATTTTCATGCCAGTGAAACTGCTGACGGATGCCGCGCATCAACGGAAAGCCATTCAGCTTCTCAAGCTGCGGGCGGACGTCATCGACGGTGAAATCAGCATAACCGACAATGCCGTGCGGCCACCCATGCCGGTCGGCGACGGATTGGACCCAGGCGACTTCGTCAGCAAACCAGTTGGGTGCCCAGTTGGCCTGAACATAGACCGATTTGGTTATGCCGGTGCCTTTGATGTCGGCGATGTATTCATCAATCAGATAGTCGCGTTTGATCGCGGCATAGGGCCCGAAGATGCGGGGCTGCTCAGGGCCCAGAAGCCAGGGCAGGTCTTTTTGGTGCCAGATGTGGTGATGGGCGTCGATCATGCAGCGCTCCCAAGGGTCAGGACATGGGATGCGATGGCGTCAAGGCTGCTGCCATCGGACAGGCTGTCGATCCAGGGCAGCACCGCCTGCAGCGCCTCGGTCCGGGGGGCGAAACCTGCGTCACCGGCAAGCGGCGAAATCCAGTCGAGCCGCCATGCCAGACGCGACAGCCGCTGGACCGCGTGGATCATTTCGGTCGGGTCGCCGCGTTCAAGCCCGTCTGACAGGACCAGAACTGCTGCACCTCTGGCAAATCCGGCAAAGCGCGGCACGTTCAGAAACGCGCCGAGCGCATCGCCGATCCGGGTGCCGCCATCGAAATCGGCCACCAGTTCCCCAACCCGGCCCAAGGCTTCGGGGCGCTGCGATATCCTGAGCGCCGCAGTGACCCGTGTCAGCCTAGTCCCAAAGGTGAACGCCTCGAAACGGTCAGCGGACTGCGCCAGCGTATGAGCAAAGCGCAGCATTGCATCGGTCCGTTCCTGCATTGATCCCGACACGTCGATCAGCAGGATGATCCTGCGTTGCCGGGTCTTGCGGCGGGCGCGGTGCAGGGTGAAAACCTCGCCATCGCGGCGCACCGCTTCGCGCAACGTCTGGCGCATGTTCAGCCGATCACCGTGGTTGGACGGCGCGCGGCGGTAGGATTTGCGGCGCGGCAGGCGGGGTGGGGCCATCCGTCGGAAGTGCTGCAGGATGGCGTCTTCATCCATCTCGGCGAACTCCCTGTGCGAAAGGCGCTCAGCCGCGACCGCCTCGCCGCCGACTTCGCTTTCGTCTTCCGGGACGTCCACCTCTTGCCTACGGCCCTGAGGTTCATGGACCTCCAGCGCATCCTCTTCGTCGCCGGACGCGGGGGCGGCCACTGCCTGACCGGCGAAATAGGCCCGGAAAAGCGCATCATATTCCTCAGCACGTTCAGGGGGGATGGCCAGCATGGCCAGCCCGGCGGCGTGGATATCGCCCAGATCGCGGGGACCCAGAAGGCCGATGGCTTCGATGAACCCAATGGTCTGATCCGGGGCAACGGCAAAGCCGTGGCTGCGCAGGATCGCCGCGAATTCGACAAAGGGATATGTTGCTTGGGGCAGCCTCATGCCGCCATGCCTGGAATGACGTGGCCCAGATTGGGATGCATGTAGGTCAGATCGTCGTGATCCTTCAGCGCAACACCGATGGCGCGCAGGAACGCGTCGGGCCAGGGGTTGCCCTGTTCATGCAACAGCGTGGCGGCTTCCGCCCATTCGATGGTTTCGGCCACGCCCGGCGGCTTGGCCAGCGGTTCCGCCCGGAGCCGCCCGACGGCAGCGACAACCGCATCTGCCGTGCCTTGTGCGACCGATGAGGCACGGGTCATCACGATCCGGGCCTCCAGCGCAGGGTCGGGATAATCGATCCAGTGATAAACGCAGCGCCGCCGCAGGGCCTCATGCAGGTCGCGGGTACGGTTCGAGGTCAGCACGACAACCGGATGCTGCGCGGCGCGGACAGTGCCGATCTCAGGGATCGAAATGGTGAAATCGGAAAGAAACTCAAGCAGGAAGGCCTCGAATTCATGGTCCGAACGGTCGATCTCATCGATCAGAAGAAGCGTCGTAGCGGCGTTGCGCAGCGCGCCTAGCAGGGGACGTTCAAGCAGGAATTCATCGCCGTAGATGTTGATATAATCCTCGCCAGCCTGCCGGATGGCGAGCATTTGGCGCGGATAATTCCATTCATAGATAGCCGCCGCCGCGTCGATGCCTTCGAAACATTGCAACCGGCTGACCTGCCGCGACAGCACCGCGCCAATGGCTTTGGCAGCTTCGGTCTTGCCGACCCCCGGCGCCCCCTCCAGCAACAATGGCTTGCCCATAGCCAAGGCGAGGTAGGCCGCCGTGGCCAGCCCGTCATCGGCCAGATACTGCGCGCCCTGCAGGGCTGTCTGCAGTTCGGCGGGGTTTGAGATGCCGGATATGGTGGGGCGCACGGGCATTTCAAAGCGCCCCTTGTGGACGGGCACCACCATTGGCCCTGATACCGCGCAGAATTTTCTCCGGTGTGATCGGCAGGCTGTCGCAGCGCACGCCCACAGCGTTGTAAACGGCATTCGCAATAGCGGGCAGAACCGGGTTTGCGCACATCTCTCCCGGACCCTTGCCGCCGTAGGGGCCGTCGTCGGCAGGTCGTTCGAGAATGGCGATGTTGTGATCCGCAACATCCCCCGGACCGGGTTGCAGGTATTCGACGAAATCACCGGGCATATGCGTCCGGTCAGGGTAATGGGGCTCCGTCGTTTCATAAAGCGCGTGGCTGACCCCCATCCACGCCCCGCCGATAAGTTGCTGTTCGACCAGCTTGGCATTCAGCGCCCGCCCGACTTCATAGGCGGAGTTGATCTGCGTGACCGTGACGACCCCGGTTTCGTCGTCCACCTCGATATCGACCACCAATGCCGCGTGGGCAAAAGTGGTCACCGGGGTCATTTCACCCGTATTGGGATCGGCGTCCGATGGCGGGATCAGGAAAATGCCGCGTCCGGCCAACGTGCGGCCCTGATTGAACTGGGCCGCAACGGCTGTGTCCTCCACCGTGATTGACCGCGACGGGGCGCCCTTGACCTGAATGTTGCCCTTGCCATCGGTTTCAAGATCGCCTGCGTTGACTTCCAACTCCTCGGCTGCGGCCTCAAGCATCGCCTTGCGCGCTTCGGTGGCCGCACGGATGACGGCGTTGCCCATGCGGTGGGTGCCGCGGCTGGCGAAACTTCCCATGTCGTGTGGGCCGGTGTCACTGTCGGCCGTGTCGACATAGACATCGGCAATCGGCACCCCGAGCGCCTCGGCGGCGATCTGGCGCGTGACGGATTTCATGCCCTGCCCGAGGTCGATGGCTGAGAGTGTTACCTTGAACTTGCCGTCCGGCGTGGCATGCACCAGCGCCTGCGAGGGGTCACCGCCCAGATTCATCCCGATGGGATAGTTGATGCAGGCGAAACCACGGCCCTTTTGAATGGTCATCTCATCGCCTCCTTGTGCCGGAAATGAAGCGGGATACACCGGGGCGTTTCACGCCGCGCTGGAAGGGCGTGTCAGGCTTGTAGGGCGCCGGTTGCGGCGGCGCGGGGGCAGTGGGATGGGCAGAAGCCGACGGTGCAGGTTGGTTCGGTGCAGGCGCTGGCGGCACCGGGTCTGTTGGCGCGGGAATGGGTGCCGATGCGGCTGCCGTCTGCGGCGGTGCAGGTGCAGGCGCGGGAACGGGAGCTGCGGGCGTTGCAGGCTGGCCCACCGCCTTTGTGACGGAATGCCCGATGCGCGTGGGGTCGATCTGCATGTCGGGGTCCTGCACCTCGGCGGCGACCACGGCCTCACCCATGGTTCCGGCAGGCACACGGCCCCTGTTTGAAGCCCCGCCAAAGGGCTGGGCCGGGATGTCGTGTTTGCGGCGCTCCCCGATCCGGCCCATGTCATCGGTCACCGTTTCCGGAACCTCCGCCCGCCAGCCTGTGCCGCCCCCGTGTTTGCTTGATGCCGCGGCTGCGTCGCCTGACAAGGTGATTCCGGCCTTCTGCGACGCCACCTGGCAGCATTCGATCAGGGCACAGTTCTTGGCCACCCGGCGATGCGCCTTCATATCACCATCGCGGTAGGCGTTCAGAATGCGCAACTCCACCGGGTTCATGCCCACGGCCTCCGCGACCTTGTCCATGTGGCATTCGATGGCGAAATCCACACCGGTGATGCCAAAGCCGCGCATGGCCGTTGACGGGGTTCGGTTGGTGTAGACGCAATAGACGTTCGAGGCGACATTCGGGATCGTGTAGGGGCCGGGCAGGTGGCCGGTGCCCTTGATCACGGCATAGGAACTCAGCCGGGTATAGGCGCCGCTGTCGAAAAAGCCGGTAAATTCACGCGCGATGATGCGCCCGTCATTCATTACCCCGTCGCGAATGCGCCAGCGTTCGGCCCCGCGCGGTGCGCCGACACGCATCTCCTCGGTGCGGTCCCACATGGATTTGACCGGCGATCCGGTCAGCATTGCACCAAGCACGGCAAGGGGTTCCTGAAGGCTGTCGACCTTGCCACCGAACCCGCCACCCACGGTGCCGCCGATGAAATGCAATCGGGAAGACGGCATGTCGAGCAGCTTGGCCGTAACCCCCAAAGAGAAAAACAGCGCCTGCGTCGCGGTGTGGCAGACGAAGCGGTCGTTGTCTTCAGGCGCAGCGATGGCACCACAGGTCTCTACCGGAGCCTGTTCGATGGGCGACATCTGGTATTCGCCTTCCACGATCTTGTCGGCCTGCTGAAACGCGTGTTCCACATCGCCAAAACGCAACTTCTGGTGATCATACAGATCATGGTAATCGAAGGTGTTGTTGGGGTATTCCGCGTTCACCACCGGGGCGCCGGGTTTCAGCGCCTCTTCGACGTCCAGAACATGCGGCAGTTCTTCCCAGTCCACGCGGACCGCAGCGACGGCGTCACGGGCCTGGCGTTCGGTTTCGGCGACAATGGCCAGCACCGGCTCGCCCTTGTAGGAAGCCTTTTCGGCACTCAGAAGCGGTTCGTCATCGCGCCCGAAATTGATCAGCGACAGCAACGTGTTGATGTTGTGCGGCACATCGCGTGGCCAGATGATGCGGCGGACGCCCGGCATCCGCTCGGCCACCGACGCATCGATTGAACGGATACGGGCGTGATGGTGGGGCGACCGCACGCAGCGCAGGTGCAACAGCCCGTCAAACAAGTGATCATCATAGAACCTGGAGCGCCCGGTGACATGGCCAATGATGTCCTGCCGGATTGTCGGTTTGCCGATCTCGTTGAGGTCGTCGGTGCGTTCATCGGCGAACAGGTCCTTGCGAAACTCGATGCTGCTCATGCCACGCTCCTTCCGCGCATTTCAGCCGCTGCGGTCAGGATCGCGTTGATGATCGGTTCATATCCGGTACAGCGACACAGATTGCCCGCAATTGCCTCGGCCACCTGGTCGCGTGTCGGATCTGGATTTGTCGCCAGCAGCGCCTTGGCCGCCATCAGAATCCCCGGCGAACAAAACCCGCATTGTGCTGCGAAACCTTCGACAAAAGCCTTTTGCAGCGGATGAAGGTCTGATCCGTCGGCCAGGCTGGCTGCTGTTTCGATGTGCTTGCCCTCGACGGTCTCCGCCAGCGTGAGGCAGGCAAGGTTGAGCGTGCCGTCAATCATCACAGAACAGGCACCGCATCCGCCTTGGGAGCACCCCTGTTTCGGCGTCAGATCTCCGGCCTCGCGGCGCAGAACATCCAGAAGGTTGGCGCCGCCATGCGCGAAAACGCCGGTCTCGGTCCCGTTGAGGTGAAATCGGATGGGGGTCTTTGCCACGCTATCTCTCCTCATCCAGTAGCAGACGACGCAAATGCACCGCCGCAATCTCTCGCCGGTACCAGGCAGAGGCGAGGGCATCGTCCTGCGGATCAAGCCCATTGAGGCAGCTATCCAGCGCTGCTTGGATGCCGCCTTGATCAAGGCTGGCACCTTCAAGCGCAGCCTCGGCGCTTTTTGCGCGCAGGGGTGTCGCCCCCATGGCGCCAAAAGCGATGCGGGCGCCACTGATCCGGCTGCCACCGGGCAGATGGGCAGCGATGCTGAGGACCGACGCCCCTTTGGGCCGGGTGCGCGTCACCTTGCGAAAGCGAAAGGCGCCGTGGCCGGGACGCGGTACCGTTACCGCGGCAACCAGCCCGCGCAGGCTGGCGCGCTGGGCATAGAAGGTCTCGATCGGCAGCGACTGGCCGTCCGACATTTGCACCGATGCATCCAATGCCAGAAGCGCCACACCGAAATCACCGTAGGGGGAGCGGACGAACAGATTGCCACCCACCGTCGCCATGTTGCGCACGGCGGGACCGCCGATGGCACGGGCGACCGGGGCCAGAAACTCCGCACCGCTGGCCTGCATCACCTGTGTCATGGTCACCCCGGCGCCGATCTGCAAGCCGCTGCCGGCGGGCCGGACCTCCTTCAATGCGGCGTCGGTGCTGCGCACGACGTGATCGTAGTCTTGCGCGCCAAAATTCAGGCCGCGTACGACCATCGTTCCGCCGCCCAGGAATTGCGACCCCTCGCGCATGGCCAAGGCCGCATCGGACAGGGTCGGGTAAGTGTCCACGGTGATGCTCATGCCGCCTCCAGTTCCATATGCGCGCGGATTGCATCGAACCCGGCGCTGTAGATGTTGTCGCCGACCATGCTGGCCAGTTCGTCCTCACGGTCCGAAGGCGTGTCAAACCGGCTTTCCCATTCCCAAAACGTCAGATCATCGTCGGTAACCGGGAAAAGCCGACAGTGGGCGACGTAGTTGTACAGCGGTATGGGCGTGTCGAGCAGGCAGTAGGTGAAGCTGAATTCGATATCGGACAGCGTCAGCAGTTGTTCGCGCAACTCCGATCCGTCTTCCAACCGGAACCGCCGGACGCAGCCGACCATGTCGGATGGATTGCCGCGCTCAATCTGACTGTTCGCCACGGCCGGATGCCATTGATCGTGGCCGTTGAAATCGCGAATGACGTCCCACACGGCTTCGACAGGGGCCTGCAATACGGTACTTCGGATCACCCTGACCATCTCAGCCCCCGAAATGCCGCTTGAGGGCATCAAGCCCGACCTGAAAGACGTTCGTTCCGATGCCGTCGACCAGATCGTCCTCGGCCGACGGATCACAGGAAAACTCGGCCGACCACTCTGCAAAACAGCGGTCGCCGTCGGTGACCGGGGTAAGGCGCAACGTAGCGATGTAGTCGGTCAGCGGCATGGGACTTTCGAGGATCGCATAGGTGCAGAACATGTCGTAGTCGCTCAACCCCAGTTGCTGCTCGCGGATGTTGTCGCCATTCTGCAGGTTGAAGTTGCGGATGCAGCCGACCTTGTCTGGCGGCAAAGCGTCTTCGATCCGACTGTCGCGAATGGAAGGGTGCCAGCGGGGCAGGGCATTGAAATCGCGTACCCGTTCCCAGACGCGTCCTGCGCCTGCACCGATGACGGAAGAGACATAGACACGTGCCATCTATTTCTTCTCCCCGCCCTTGGCGTCGTCCCCGCCCTTGAGACGCTTCGCCTCGTTGCCGGCGCGGGCCAGATCCTGCGCGTCCCTGAGCACGCTCGATTTGGCAAGGTTGGAGCCATCGACACCGATGTCCGACAGCAGGCTGTCGATCATCGGCGCCTGCACGCGATACCGCAGGGCGGAATTGATCACCTCGTCGGTGGGGCTGCTGCCATCGCCACCCCCACCGCCGCCGGACCCGCCACCATTGTTGCCGCCAAACCCCATGCCAGCGGTGCCACTGCCGCCCAGTTGCATGATCTTGATTTCGTCGATCTTCTCCAGTGGTTTGACACTGGCCGCGACGATGCCTTCGACATGTTCCAGCATCTTGCGCTTGAAAAGCGAATGCCGCGCCGCATCGGTCAGCACATTCTCGGCTTCGTTGATAAGCTTGTGGGCTTCCGCTTCGACTGCGGCGCGCACCTTCTCGGCCTCTGCAGCGATACGCTTTTCTTCGGCGGCTTTCTCCGCCATGACCACATCGACCGATTTGCGGCGGGCTGCCGCTTCGGTTTCCTTGGCGGTGACGACTTTCTCGGCAGCTTCGGTGGCGCGGGCGCGGGCGATGTCGGCTTCGGCGGACGCAGCACTTTCCTCAAGTGACTTCTGATAAAGCGTGATGGCCTTTTCCATCGCGGCCTGCTCCACCGCCTTTTCACGTTCGATCTCAAGCTTGCGCCGCTCGGTCTGGTGTCCGATGCGGGCATCGTCAAGCCCACGTTCGGACGCGATCTTGGCGCGCTCGACTTCCTCCTGGCTGGCAATCTCGGCTTCGCGCAGGGCCTGAACGCGGGCGATTTCGAGCTGTTCGAGAACCTTTTTGCGCTCCAGCTTCTTTGCATCAAGCTCCTGATCGGCCCGGATCTTTTCGGCATCCACTGTTTTTGCCTTGGCCACGCGGGCGGCTTCGATGGCCTCGTCCGCCGCGATTTGGGCCTCGTCCAGCGCCTTGTTTCGCGCGATCTCCAGGTTGCGGATCTTCTCATCGCGCGCAATTTTCTCGGAGGTGGTCTCGGCCTCCTTCTCGATCCGCTGTTGTTCGACCAATCTGCGCGAACTGATCTCGGCAGCTTCTATCGCCTCTGTCTTTTCGATTTCGCGCGAACGCACTTCGGCCTCCTTGGCGATCTCGGCTGCGCGGGTCGTCGTCTCCTCATCGATCCGTGCGGCGTTCACCTGTTTCTGCGCCGCAATATTGGCAACATCGACCGCGCGGTTACGGGCGATCTCCCGCTCCCGCAGATCCTGTTCATAGGCGATACGCTCGGCCGCGACCTTCTTTTCCTTGGCGATGCGGGCGGCCTCTGTCGCTTCGGCCTTGGCAATTTCGGCTTCTTCCACGGCCTTGGCGCGGGCCACGTCGCGTTCGCGGGTCTTTTCCTCGCTCTCGATGCGGCGAACGGCCAGTTTTGCCTCCTTGGCGATACGCGCGGCATCCACCGCCTCGTCGGAGGCCACTTCCGCCTGCAGTACCGCTTGATTACGGGCGATTTCCAACTCGCGGGTGTCTTTTTCATAAGCGATCCGCTCGGCCGTGGTGGCCTTTTCCTGCGCGATCCGCTTGGCTTCGGTTGCCTCCTTGGCGGCAATCTGCGCGGCATCGAGCGCGGCAGCCTTCAGCACTTCGCGCTCTTCTGTGGCCTCATTCGCGGCGATGCGCTCGAATGCCACCTGCTTGTCTTGCGCGATGCGGGCTTTTTCAACGGCCTTGCGGCTGGCGATCTCGGCTTCGTCAACGGCCTGATTGCGCGCGATCTCAAGCGCGCGCACACGCTCCTCCTGAGCGATACGCGACTTGGACGTTTCTTCTGCCGCACTGATCTGCGCCGCATCCAAGACCCTCTGACGTTCGATTTCAAGGGCGCGCGTGTCCTGCTCGGCTGCGATCCGATCGGCGCTGAGCGCCTTTTCACGGGCAATCCGCGCGGCTTCGGTGGCCTGCTGCGAGGCGATCTCGGCCTCTTCCAGAACCTTCTGGCGCTCAATCTCCAGGGATCGGGTCTCTCGGTCGGAGGCGATGCGTTCTGCATTTACCTTCATTTCCTGTGCAATCCGCAGCTTTTCGGCGGCTTCACGGCTGGCAATCTCGGCTTCCTGAACGGCGAGGTTGCGGGCAATCTCGCGCTCCTTGGTGGACTGTTCCAACGCGATGCGCTCTTCGGTCAGCACTTTTTCCTGTGCGATGCGGGCGCGCTCCACCACTTCGCGGGCTGATATCTCGGCTTCATCTACGGTTCGCTGGCGATCTATCTCCTGCGACTGGGTATCGCGATCCTTGGCAATCCGTGCCTCCGTGATCGCCTTTTCCTGCGCAATCTGGGCTCTCTCGATGGCTTCTTTCGCGGCAATCTCGGCGGCATCGGTTTCCTTGCGGGTTTTGATCCGCTCCGATGTCAGGTTCTTTTCCTGGCCAATGCGGGCTTTCTCGATGGCTTCATGTGTCGATATCTCGGCCTCATCCACGGCCTTCTGACGTTCGATTTCCTGTCGGCGGATATCGCGTTCCGAGGCGATGCGCGCTTCGGCAATGTGGTGTTCATTAGCGATCCGCGCGGTCTCAATCGCTTCGCGTGACGACAGTGTGGCCTGTTCGGCCTCCTTCTCGCGTTCCGAACGTTCGCGCGCCAGTTCCGCACGTTGCTGTGCCCGGCGAAACTCAATCTCGCGTTGCTGTTCCAGTTGCGCCTGTTCGCTTTCCTTTTCGATGTTGAGCGCCTGCTTTTCAGCTTCGAGGTTGCGTTCTCGAATGCGGATCATCGTGCTTTGCTCGATGTCGTTGCGCAGCTTGCGGCGCTCTTCGATGGATTCGATGACGCGGGTCAGACCCTGGGCATCGAACGTATTGGACGGATTGAAATACTCGATGTCAGTCTGATCGATGTCCGTAACGGCAACGCTTTCCAGTTCAAGCCCGTTCTTGTCCATGCCATCCTGCGCGGCTGCCAGAACGCGGGCAACATAATCGTTCCGGTTTTCATGCAGTTCTTCCATGGTCATTTCGCTGGCGACGGTACGCAGCGCGCTGATGAACTTGCCCTCCAGAAGGGTGTTCAGACGCTCAGGTTCCAGGGCCCGTCGGCCCAACGTGGCTGCGGCCAGACTGACAGACGCCTTGGAATGGGCGACGCGAACATAGAATTCGGCGTCAACATCAACGCGCATCCTGTCCTTGGTGATCAGCGCCTCGTCGCGTTCGCGCGTCACGCCAAGCTGCATCGAATTCATGTTGACCGGGGTGATGTCGTGAATGATCGGCCAGACAAAGGCGCCACCGTCGATCACCACCTTTTCCCCAAGAAAACCGGTGCGGACGAACGCGACCTCCTTGGTCGAGCGGCGATAGAGCCAATACATCACCCAATAGAGGATAAATACGACGATCACGGCCGTGATCAGCCACAAGATCAGTTGTCCGATGAGTTGCCCTGTCATCTTGCTTTCCTCCTCCGGCCCTACCGGCCGATCTTCTTGAATTTCGCCGTCTGGGCGGTCAGCGCGACTTCGGTCGGCAATCGCTCCATCGACGACGCGCCATAGAACCCATGACAGTACTTGGTATTCTTGAGCACAAAGTCGGCGTCTTCTGGCATCGCGACCGGGCCGCCATGCACCAGCACGATTGCGTCTGGATTGACCTCCAGTGCCGCCGCGGCCCAGCGGTCAGTGACCGCTGGAGCATCCTCAAGCGTGGTGGCGGTTTCGGCACCGATGTTGCCGCCCGTCGTCAGGCCCAGATGGACAACGACGATGTCCGCACCGGCCTTGGCCATGGCGGCCGCATCTTGTTCCGAAAAGACGTAAGGCGTTGTCAAAAGGTCCTTTTCCGAAGCCATTGCGATCATGTCGACCTCGTGGCCATACCCCATGCCGGTTTCTTCGAGGTTGGCGCGGAACAGCCCGTCAATCAGGCCAACGGTCGGAAAATTCTGTACCCCGGAAAAACCCGCCGCCTTCACGTCATCAAGGAACTTGTCCATCAACCGGAATGGATCGGTGGCACAGACACCCGCCAGAACCGGGGTATGCTTGACCACGGGCAGCACTTCGCCGGCCATTTCCATGACCACGCTGTTGGCATCACCATAGGGCATGAGCCCCGCCAGGGATCCGCGACCGGCCATGCGGTAGCGTCCTGAATTGTAGATCACGATAAGGTCGATGCCCCCGGCTTCCTCGCACTTGGCGCTCAGCCCGGTGCCCGCACCGCCCCCGATGATCGGCGCGCCGGCGTCGCGCATGGCGCGGAATTTCTGCATCAGCTTCGAACGGTCATGCATCGGCTCATTCTCCTGCGGTTTTACGCCGGGTCGTGGCGTGAAAGCTGTGGAAAGTCTGGACGACCCGTTCGGCAAATTCCGGATCGTTGATATTCTGGGGTACGCGGATCAACTGCCGCGCTGCGGTCTGCCGAACGGTTTCTTCCAGCGCCTTGAAAAGCGCTGCATTCGCATCCGGGTCCCAGAAGGGCTGACCGGGGGCATCCAACAAAGACACGCCACCCTCGGGCAGGAAGAACCGGACCGGGCCGGTCATCTGGTTCAGACGCTCGCCGATCCAGTGACCCATGCGGATGTTTTCCTCAACGCTGGTTCGCATCAGCGTGATCTGCGGATTGTGTTCATAAAGGTTTCGGTCACGGTAATGCGCGGGCACCGTGTCGGGGGCGTTGAAGTTGACCATATCCAGCGCGCCACACGCCCCGATATAGGGACGGCCCCCCCGAATGGACGCGCCGAAGCGGTCCTCGTCAGCGGCAAAGACACCGCCCGCGATCATGTCGCACACCTCGGTTGTCGTCAGATCGACGATTGCGGACAGCATGCCACTGTCCATCAGCTTTTCCATCGCCCGCCCGCCCGTTCCCGTGGCGTGGAACACCAGACAATCGAAATCAGGTTCAAGCGCGTCCGTAACCATCTGAACGCAAGGCGTGGTGACGCCAAACATCGTCAGGCCGATGGCGGGCTTGTCCTCCTGCGTGGTTTGTTGCTGACGGCGTCCGCGGACCATGCCGACCAGGGCGTGCGCACCGTTGCCCAAAACCTCGCGGCTGATCGAATTGATGCCCTGCACATCGGTCACGGAATACATCATCGTGATGTCGCTCGCGCCGACGTATTGCTCGGTGTTGCCGCTGGCTACGGTCGAGATGACAAGTTTGGGCAAGCCCACAGGCAGGCTGCGAAAAGCAGGAGCCACCAACGCGGTGCCGCCGGACCCGCCGGCAGCGATGACACCGGCGATATCGTCCTGCCCCCTGATCCAGCGTTCGAACGCCAGCGTCATCCCGGCCACTGCAGTGCCGCGATCCCCGGTGAACACACCGGCGACGCCTCTGGGATGGAACCCCGCAATCGCATGCGGTGGCACCTCCGCGCCCGAAGGTCTGCCCGAGGTCGACAGATCGACCATCCGCACGACCAGCCCCGCGTCCTTGAGGATATCGCGCATGAAACGCAATTCGGGACCTTTCGTGTCCAGCGTGCCGCAAACCAGTACCGCACCGGCGCCGCGGGGCCGTTGCTGGGCGGCTGTCGGGGTGACGGGCGCGCGGGTCTGTGGCGTGACGGTGCGGGCGGCACCTTCGATCACCCGCACCGGCACCGACCGCGACCAGCGGGTCGGGAGGGACGGGTTTGACATGTAGATCCGGGTAAGTGCGCCAGAATGGTCTTCCGATGCCCTCGCAGCATCCTGAACGGGGGCGGATGTGTCATCATGCGCGTGTCGCCCGACGCCCAGCATCGCCTGCTGAAGATCACGGTCCGCGGCCAGAACCCCGCTGTCGATGATGCGGTTGATGCGACCGTTGACCATGATGCCGACGTTCTCGGCAACTTCACAGGCGACGCCGATATTCTGTTCGATCACCAGAACTTCGATCTCGCCCTCCCGGGCCAGTTGCACCAGCATGTCCTCGACCTGCTGTACGATCATCGGGGCCAGACCTTCGGTCGGCTCGTCCATGATCAACAGTCTGGGATTGAGAAGCATGGCGCGGGCAATCGCCAGCATCTGCTGTTCGCCCCCCGAAAGCTGGGCGCCGCCGTTGGATTTGCGTTCCGCAAGGCGTGGGAAGGTTGCGTAGATACGCTCAATTGACCATGCGCCACTGCGCTTGGCCACAAGCTTGAGGTGTTCATCCACCGTCAGCGACGGCCACAACCGCCGCCCCTGCGGCACGTATCCAACGCCGAGGCGGGCGATCTCTGCCGGGGATTTCCCGACAAGCGACTGACCGCCAAAGGAAATGTCGCCCGACGACACCGGAACAAGCCCCATGATCGCCATGCAAAGCGTGGTTTTGCCCATGCCGTTACGGCCAACGACCGAAAGAACCCCATGATCAAGCTTGAGGTTGACCCCCTGCAGCGCGTGCGAACGTCCATAGTACACATTCAGGTCACGCACCTCGAGGGCAGGGATGGAACCGCGCTCAGCCATCGGCACCCCCCAGATAAAGCGCCTGCACCTCAGGGTCTTCTTCTATCTCTGCGGGCTTGCCTTCCTTGAAAATCCGTCCGTTGTGCATCATCGTCACGCTTTCCGCGACACGCAGCGCGACATCCATGTCGTGCTCGATGATGATGTACCCCATATGCCCGGGCAGCCCGTTCAGGATATCAACCAGTTCCTGCCGCTCGGTTGGAGAGAGACCAGCGGCGGGTTCGTCAAACAGAATGAAACGCGGCGCGCCGGCCAGGGCCATTGCGATCTCCAACTGGCGCTGCTGGCCATAGCTGAGGTTGGCGACCAGCGTGTCGCGGTCATCGGTCAGGTGCACCACGTTCACAAGATCATCGGCGGCGGCCATCAACGCGTCGTCCCGGCGGGGCCGCAAAAAGGAAAATCGCCTGCGCGACACCCCCACGCAGGACAGATAGATGTTGTCCCGGACGCTCAGCCCCGTAAACAGCAGCGAAATCTGGTAGGTGCGCCGCAATCCGCGCCGTATGCGTTCGTGAGGCGGAAACTCCGAGATATCTTCGCCAAAGAACCGCACATTGCCGGTGGTGGCCAGAAAGTCGCCCGTGACGCAATTGAACAAGGTGGTCTTGCCCGCGCCGTTCGATCCCAGCACCGCCCGGCGTTCACCCGGGCGCACGGTGATGTTGATGTCTTCCAGCGCGGCCAGCGCCCCGAAGAATTTCGACACGCCGCGCAATTCCAGCGCATTCGCGGTGCCGGTTGCACTCAGGCGTTCGGAGACATTGGCGGGCGCGTTCACGGCACGTCACCTCCGCGGTCCAGAAGCGGGTCCTTGTTCCGGCTTTCCTTCCAGCGGTCCCACAGACCAAGGATGCCGTCAGGCGACCAGAATACGATGATCAGAAAGCCCAGCCCGATCAGCAGTTGAAAACGTTCGCCGCTCAGCCCGACGGCCACCAGCGCATCCAGCGCAAAGGTTTTGAGGATCACATAGATGAAGGCCCCGATGAACGGGCCGACCGGATGGCGCATGCCGCCGATGACGGCGATGACCAGAATATCGATGGCCGGTCCAATACCCGCCGTACCGGGCGAGATCTGCGCCGACTGCCAGGTCAGCAAAATGCCGCCAACGCCAGCCAGCAACGCCGCGAACGCATAAGCCGCCACGCGGTGCGCCGTGGCATTGTACCCCAAGGCAGACATGCGTCGCTGGTTGTCGCGCACCCCCTGAAGCGCCAACCCGAATGGCGACCGCGAGATATAAAGCACTGCGAAATACCCGATCGCCGCCCAAAACAGGGTGAGATAGTAAAACGCAACCGGTCCACGCCAGTCGACACCGAAAAGCCGTGGCGGCAGCACGCCATTGAACCCGGAAAACCCGTTGAAAATCGTATAGTTCTGTCGCGTGAAATAGAAAAAGGCGGCCGCAATCGCGAGCGTGATCATGATGGTGTAGATGCCTTCGGTGCGCACCGCCAGCCACCCGGTCAGCGTGCCCAGCAGCACGGCAATGATCAGGGCAATCGGAATGGCAACAAACCAGGGCCAATTCATTGAAATGTCGGTGATGGCGCTGGTGCCGAAGATCGCAACCATATAGCCCGCACTTCCCGCAATGGTCATCTGCGCCAGACTGACCATGCCGCCATAGCCGCCAACGAACATCAGGCTCAACGCGATGATGCCAAGGATGAACGTCCACCCGAAGATCTGGTACAGGACGAAATTGGAAGCAAAGGTGGGCATGACCAGCAGGATAAAACCAATCAGCCAATAGGACGCCGGGATCCGCTGCGCCCAACTGCTGCTTTCAATCGGTGAAGTCTTGATGACGTCTTCCGTGATGGCCATGGATCAGCTCCTACCCATCAGGCCCTGCGGCCGGAAGGCAAGCACGACCACCATGATCAGGAACGTCAGCACCACGGCATATGTCGGAAAATAGACAGAGCCGAACTGCTCGGCGAGCCCGATCAGAAGGGCACCCAAAGCGGCACCGGGGATCGAACCCATGCCGCCCACGATGACGACCACCAAAGAGGCCAGCAAAAAGCGGACATCTTCGCCCGGGGCCACGGATTGAAATGTGCCGCCGACCACGCCTGCCACACCGGCCAGCCCTGCACCAAACGCAAAAACCGTGACAAAGACCAGCTGGATCCGGGCACCCGTGGCCGACAACATGTCGCGGTCATCGACCCCGGCCCGGATCAGCATGCCAATCCGGGTCCGGTTCAGCAAAAGCCACATGCCAACGCCCACGACAATCGACGCCGCGAAAATCACGATGCGAACCATCGGGTATTTCAGATAGACCAGTTCGCCGGACCGTTTGACGCTGGTGACAAAGAACGTCTGCATGGGTCCGCTCAGCCAGTCGGGTGGGGAGATATTGTAAAAGTCACCGCCCCAGCCCCACAGCATCAAGTCGGCCATCACGATCGAGATTCCGATTGTCACAAGCGTCTGGCGCAGATCCTCTCCTTCCATGCGGCGAAAGACGAAAACCTGCAGCAACACGCCAAAGGCACCGACCACGATGAATGCCACGGGAAAGGCCAACAACCAGTACCCGGTGATATCGGCGGTGACATATCCGATATATCCGCCAAGCAGGTACAGCGACCCATGGGCCAGATTGACATTGCGCATCAGTCCGAAAATCAGCGTAAAGCCGCTTGCAACCAGGAAATAGAGCCCGCCCAGCGTGATCCCGTTGAAAAGGGCATTCAGAAAGACCTTCTTGCGGCCGATCAGATCTTTCAACCAGTCGGGCCAGACTGCAAAGATCATCCACAAAAGGCCCGCCGCGACCACAAACAGGATCGCGGACCAGATCGGGTGCCGGTCGACAAACCGCCTCATGCGGCCCCCGGCGGCGGCAAGGCTCGACCGTATTCGCAGCGGAATCGGTGCATGTCTGTTGTCCTCCCTGGGAATGCCCGGAACGATGTCGCCGGGCTTTCTCCTTGGGAAAGGCTAGAAGAGGGGGCTGCGAATCGGCATACCCGTCAGTCTTCTCGCTTCACCGCGCATCGGGAAAACGCGGTCAGACTTCGTGCGCGACCCGGCGATATTCGCTGGGTGGAATGCCAACATTTGATCCAAAAAACCGCGTGAAACTCGCCTGTGATGAGAAGCCGAGATCGTGACCGATATCCGTGATGGATTTTTCGGTCGTCATCAGTTCGTTGATCGCATGTTCAGCCCGCAGCGTATTCAGATAGAGGTTCGGCGTGATGCCCATCTGCTTTTTGAACAGCTTGAAGAAATGCGGACGCGACAGACCGACGGCCCGGGCGAGCGCATCCATCTGTACTTCCTCGGCAAAGTTCTCCTGCATCAGGCGCAGGCTGCGCCGGACGCGGAAATCGCTGAATCGGGAATTGATCTTGCCCAAAGGCGAACGCCGCTTTGTGCGCGCCCAGCTTTGATCATAACAAACGCGCGTCATTTCAAACAGATAGCCGTCCAGAACCGCGCTTTCCTGCGGTTCGAGCAAAAGCGATGTTAGCCGCAAAATCCAGCGGCGAATTTCGCTTGTTACGGTGATGACGGGACGACCGAATTCCAGAACCCCCTCGGCGGTCTGGCTGTTTTCAAGAAACCACATGGATTTGATGTACATCACAAGGCAGATGCAAGGCTCGCCTTCGCGTTTGTCGAAATTGTGCGGCTCCCACGGACTGACCGCCGCACCATGTGTTTCATCCAGCGGCACAGCCGTATTGCCGACATCGACCCCGGCCTTGCCGCCATTCACGTAGAAAATCAAATGCCCCTCACGGTGCGCATGCGTTACAAATGGACGATCCAGTTCATAAAGAGCTGTTCTTCCAAACGCACCATGGTGAACCGCAACGGCTCCACTCATGGTCTTTCCTCCCAAAGGAAGGGGGGCGTTACTCTGACGGCATACGCTCCCCCAAGATCGGAGTATCCCGACCTTGGGGGTCAAAAAGCAAGACTCCAGCGCCAAGAAAGAGACTGTAGGTTAAAGATGCCGTCTTTTCGTTATGTCTTGCGGGTCTAGGGAAGGGTGTAGGCGGTTTTGACGGTAGTGAAGAATTCCCGCGCATAGCTGCCCTGTTCACGCGCGCCATAGCTTGACCCCTTGGTGCCGCCGAAAGGGACGTGGTAATCGACACCGGCCGTGGGCAGGTTGACCATGACCATCCCGGCCTCTGCATTGCGCTTGAAATGGGATGCGTGCCTGAGCGAGGTCGTGCAGATGCCGGAACTGAGGCCAAATTCGGTATCGTTGGCGACATGCAGCGCTTCGTCGTAATCCTTGACGCGAATGACCGATGCAACCGGGCCGAATACCTCTTCGCGATTGATGCGCATGTCGTTGGTGGTGTCGGTGATCAGCGCTGGCGTCAGGAAATGCCCTTCCGTGTCGCGGCGCACCACCTCTCCGCCGACGCGCAGGTTGCCGCCCTGCGCCACGCCGATGCCAATGTAATCCAGATCCTGCTTCAACTGGGTTTCGTTGACCACCGGACCGATCTGGGTGTCCTTTGCCAACGCGTGACCTACCCGCAAGGCCCGCATGCGCGCAGACAGTTCTTCGACAAAGCGGCTGTGAATGCCTTGCGTGACGATCAGACGCGACGAGGCGGTGCAGCGCTGGCCGGTGGAAAAGAAGGCTCCGTTGATGGCACAATCAAGCGCGACCTCAAGGTCCGCGTCGTCAAGCACGACAAGCGGGTTTTTTCCGCCCATTTCCAGTTGAAACTTGCGCATCCGGGTTACGCAGGCCTCGGCGACGACACGGCCGGTTTCAACCGAACCGGTGAAGCTGATTGCGTCGATCTCAGCGCTGTCAAGCATGGTCTGGCCGACAACGCGCCCCGGACCCGTGACCAGATTGATGACACCGGGCGGCGCCCCGGCGCGTTGGATGATGTCCGCCAGCGCCCAGGCACAGCCCGGCACAAGTTCGGCCGGTTTGAACACCACGGTGTTGCCGTAACAAAGGGCAGGGGCGATCTTCCATGCAGGTATCGCAATTGGAAAATTCCACGGTGCGATGATGCCGACAACACCGACGGGTTCGCGGGTGATGTCGATCTGGATGTTCGGACGCACCGACGGGAGGGTCTCGCCGTTCAGGCGCAAGGCTTCCCCAGCAAAGAAGTCAAAGATCTGCGCCGCCCGGACAGTCTCGCCAATCGCTTCGGGCAGGGTCTTTCCTTCTTCTCGGGCCAGCAGCTCCCCCAACTCATGGCTTCGGGTCATGATCTCGTCCGAGACCTTTTTCAAAAGATCGTGGCGCTCCTGCGGGCCGGAACGTGCCCAACCGGGAAAGGCGGCCCGCGCAGCTTCGATCGCGTGCTGCGTATCCTTTGCGCCTGCAAGGGCGTGGCGGTCGATGACATCACTCCGGTCCGACGGATTGATGTTCTCGAAGGCGTCAGCGGTTGTGATCTGTTCACCGTTGATAAGAAGCGGTTTCATGGCAGTCCCCTCGTCAATAGATCGCATGAAGCAGTTTCAGAAGGTCGGCGGCACTGGCCTGGCAGGGTGCGTTCACCTGCGCCCGGTGATGTGCCGCCCTCGTGCTGCAGCGCTGCAACTCCTCCGCGGTGATCCCCATCTTGGAAAGGCTGGCGGCCAAGGGCAGGTCGCGCAGGGCGCGTCGCATCGTCTTGACCGTGTCGGCGGGGTTGGTGAACCCAAGCGCACCCATGAGTGCCGAATGCGCCAGCGCCCCATTGTCGGCAAAAAACGCAAGGATTTCGGGCAGCACAAGGCGCTTTATCGCGCCTTTGTCCAAAGTGCCGGACGTAATCGCGCACAGGCTGCTGGTGACCGCATGGGTCAGCCCAAGCCCCTTTTGCTGAACCATCGCCGCATTCATACAGGCGGCCATCAATTCGCGGCGTGCCCTGATATCGGGTCGGTCAGAGATTGAGGAAAGCGATTGCAGGCCGCGTCTCAGCCCGTCCAGCGCAATCCCGTTCGCCGGGGGATTATACTTCGGAGACAGCAGCGCCTCGGTACACAGTGTTATCGCCTCGACGCTGGCGCTGGCTTGAACGGAGGTGGGTTCCTGTACGGCAAGTGTCGGATCCCCGATCGTCACGGTCGGGACAAGGTTGCGGCTGCCAATGTCGATCATGGTGCCGTCCTCCAGCAGGATCGAAACCAGGCCATTGAACCCCGCGATGAAACCCTGAAGCCTTGGAACGGCAATCAGGTCAGGCAAGGGACTGGTGACACGGACCGACCCGCCTTCGGTTTCCGAATACTGCGCCAGCGGGGCCTTCTGGCTGACCAGCAGCCGAACGGCCTTGGCAAGGTTGATGACATAGCCGCGCCCGAAAGCCAGAACGGCAGTGCAATTGTTGTCCGTGTAAAACGCCGCAACCCGAAGGGCTTCCTCTTCGGTCGGAACGCCGTCCTTGATTGGACAATTCGCGGTCCTGCTTTGTCTGGGCAACCCGGCCCGCACCCGTTCACCAAGCTCGCCTTCGAATTGGTCAGTCGTTGACAGAACGCAGAGCTTGCCATCAAGGCGGCGGTCCAGTTCGGCCCAGACGGCCTCTTCGATGATGTTGTCGGCAAAATGCACCCGGTTCAGATAGTCGATCAGGGTCACTCTGTTCCCCCTCCCAGGCACTTGGTGGTTTCAGAATGCGGGTGATGGTGGTCCGGGCCAGACAACGGCCCGGACCCCTAGCAGTGCGGGATCAGTAGGACGACTTGCACTCGGGAACTTCCCGGCTGGGAAGCCCGATCGCACGGAATGCGGCCTCGTCGATACCCATCGTCTGGTTCACGTTTTCGATCACCTTGATCAGCTTGTTCGAAAGCGTGCCATCCTCGTTTTCCACCACTTCGGTCAGGAAGTTGGTGCCGATGGCCTGGCGGTTGCCGTCAAGCTTGATCTCACCGTTTGGTGCGTCGCTCAGGACAATCGTCGACAGGCATTGACGAAACGCCATCTGCCCATCGGACAAATCGCCGTTGACCGTCTCCATACACTCCGCCATCGCCATGGCGGCGTTGTAGTACCCTGTGGCCATCAGCGACGGGGAAGGGAAGCGATCCGCAGGCTCAAAGAGATCCTGATAGGCCGCTACGAAGGCTTTCCAGTTCTCATTGTCCCAGTCATCCGCCTGCGGCCCGGACGACGGCACACCGATCAACGCGTCCTTGGCCGACCCTTTGGAGTTCAGGACCGTGCCGTCCACCATGATGGTGCCACCGATCAGGTTGGCATCGCCGCCGGCCTGTTGATACTGGTTGAGGAAGTTCACAGCGTCACCGCCGCCCAACCCCAGATAGATGGCGTCGACGTCGTCAGGCAAAGCCGCGATGATGGATCCGAAGTCCTTCGTGCCAAGCGGCACCCAGAAACGCTCGGTGATCTCGCCACCGGCCTGGCAATACTCCAGAGCAAAGCCAAAGACTTGCGTGTAAATGAAGGAATAATCCTCACCGATGGTCGCGACGGTTTCATAGCCCTTTTCGTTGAACACATACTCGCCCAGACCGGCCGACCATTGCGCACCGTCCATGTTGAAACGGAAGAAGTTTTCCGATGGATCCACCCATGTGGTCTCCTGCGCGCCCGAAATGCCGTTGATGAACGTGACCTGGGGCTGGGTCTTGGAATAATCCCGCAGCGCAATCCCTTCGGAGCCGGACAGTGGGCCGATCAGAATATCTACCTTGTCCTGCTCAACCACCTTGCGGGCCGCACGAACCGCGCTGTCGGGGCTGGCGTCGGTCGCGGCGATGACGACTTCAATCTCGCGCCCGCCGGCCATGTTGCCCAGTTCGTCCAAAGCGACTTTGAAGCCACGCAAGCCATCCTCGCCCAGAACAGTATAGGTGCCTTCGAGAGTGGCCAAGAATCCGATTTTCAGCGGCTCAGCCTGTGCCACACCGGCCGCCATCAACGCGGCTACGGATATGGTTGTGAGGTTTTTGAATCGCATGTTGTCCTCCCTGCGATATTAAGATTGGCCTTAGGCGCGATTACCGCGCGACAGACCAATCCAGCCTGCGCCACAGACCGGGATTTCCACGTCCCAGAGAGTGACACGATGTAACCTCTGGTCTGATTTTTGCGGGGATATGCGTTTCTGGGCGCGGGAAAGTGACATCCCGGCAGGGGCGGGGGGGTGACGTCCTGTGTCACCGACAACGCCATGTCGGTCGGCCGTTCGCTCAACCCTCAGGCCGATACAAAGCAGGCTCGTCTTATCGCCTCAATAGGTCGCGCGCCCGCCAGACAGATCAAATACCCCACCCGTCGTGAACGAGTTCTCACCACTGCAGAGCCACGCGATCATCGCGGCTGCCTCGTCTATTTCAAGAAACCGACCACGCGGGATTTTCGACAGCATGAAGTCTATGTGCGCTTGGCTCATCTGATCGAATATCCGGGTGCGGGCCGCGGCCGGTGTGACGCAATTCACTGCGACGTTCACATCGGCAAGCTCTTTTCCCAGGGATTTGGTCAACCCGATCACCCCCGCCTTCGACGCGGAATAGGCAGAGGCGTTCGGGTTCCCTTCTTTCCCCGCGATGGAGGCAATGTTCACGATCCGCCCGTAGTTCTGCGCCCGCATCTGGGCAGCAAAGGCGCGGTTGACGTGGAACGTGCCCAGAAGGTTGACCGCAATGATCTGTTGAAACTCATCAACCGGATAATCCGCCAGCGGTCCGTTCGATCCCGCGATTCCAGCGGAATTCACCAGCACATCAACCCGCGCCCTCTGACCCATTGTTGCCGCATGGGCGTTCTGAACGCTGGACCAGTCAGCAATATCAACCCCGACGGCGACCGTGCCGCCGCCAATCTCCGTCGCTGCCTGCTGCGCCAAAGACTGATCCTGATCCCATATCGAAACGGACGCGCCACTTGCGACCAGCCGCTCCGCTGCGGCACGGCCAATACCCTGGGCGCCGCCGGTGACCACGGCGGATTGTCCGGAAAAATCAAAGGAGTTCATAGTTTTGCCCATCCTCACCGTGTCAGCTTGAACTCGGCAGGGTCCGGCGTCTTCAGCGATAACCCAAAGCCGGGGGATGTGTCATCCAACTGAACACATCCGTCCTGCGCCACCGGTTCGCCGTCGAAGATGTACCAGAAAAGCTCGTTGCCGACCTCAACCGGGACCTTCGGAAAGTACTCCGAAATAGGGGCCGCATAGGACGACATGGATATATGGTAATTGTGCATCTGCCCGGCGTGCGGGATCACTGCCACGTCATGGGCTTCACATAGATCAGCAATCTTTTTCGCAGCGGTGATGCCCCCCACACGGTTGACATCAAACTGCGCGATATCGAACGCCCCAAGGTCAAGCGCCTGCCGGAATCCGGTCAACGTGTATTCGTGCTCGCCCCCTGAAATGGCGACAAGGCCCATGGCCTTCAATTCGGCATAGCCCGCAAGGTCATCCGAGATCACCGGTTCTTCAACCCAGCGCAGATTGAACGGGGCAAGCTGGCGCAACATGCGCTTGGCGTATTCAAGGCTCCACCCCATATAGCAGTCGGCCATGATATCAACCTCGTCGCCCACCGCTTCGCGCACGGTGCGCACCAGATCAAGGTTTTTGGCGATGCCGCTCAAGCCGTCCTTGGGTCCCCAGCCAAAGCGCAGCTTGACGGCTGAAAACCCCGCATCCGCATAGGCTTTCGCCTCCCTGTGCAGACTTTCCAGCGGCTGACTATACAGGCGACTTGCATAGACCGGAAGCTGCGGTTTGGTGCGTCCGCCAAGCAATCGGAACACGGGTTGGTTCAGGATCTTGCCCTTCGCATCCCAGACCGCCAGATCAACCGCGCTGATCGCCGTCATACCGATGCCCTTGCGGCCAAAGGGCAGGGTGCGGCGGTACATGGATTGCCAGATATATTCGCTGTCCATCGGATCGGTCCCGATCAAAAGCGGTTTGAGGTACGTATCGATGGTGGTCTTGCAGGCATGCGGTGCCAGCGCCGCGTTGCCGATCCCGATCGTCCCGTCGTCGCATTCGATCTCCACGATCAACCACCCCAGGAAGCGAAACCCGGAGATCGAGCCGCTGACATCTGATACCAGATCGCTTGCCGTGGTGCAGAAATGCGGCGGCATGGGAGCGACGTCTCCAATCCACTCCCAGACGGTTGTTCGGACATCAGTAATCTGTGGCATCGGCTTCCCCACGTTGGCGAGGTTTGATTTCGCATAAATGATCTAACTTGTCAAACCACTTTACCAACTCTAGACTGGGCAGAGATATGTCCGTGCGGCCGATTTGCTGCAGTTCTCTTCATGTTGGTGCGCGGTGGTCAGTCCAAATTCAGTTCCAGAAATGCGAGAATGCTCCGACCATGACCTCCAGGAACCCCTCCGCCGCTGATCTCAAGGCAATCTTCGGGACAGATAGGAAACCAGATGCGGAAACCACGCATCGGCTCGGCTCTTTTGAGGTCACGATGGCGAACGGCCAGATCACCGCGATACACCGCGCCGGGCAGGAGATCGCACGTGGCTTGACCTATCTGCTGCGGGACAAGGACTGGGCCACATGCCCGGCGGACAGTGACATGCCTCATGCGGCTGGCAAGATCGACGTGCAGGGAAGGATCGATGCGTCGGGGATCGCGTTTTCCTATTCCCTGACGGTTGAACCCGATGGCCACGATGCGCTGACGGTCCGCAGCATCGGAGTGGCGAAATCCGATTTTCTGGCCAACCGCATCGGCCTGACCATCCTGCATCCCGTCCCTGACACGGTGGGCGTTCCGTTGGAAATCAGGCATCTGGGTGGCGGTCATACGCAATGCCAGTTTCCCCGGCACATTCAACCGTCTCAGCCAGCCTTCGATATCGCCGCGCTGTCCTATCCCTTGCCAGACGGGGCGACCCTTCAGATCACGTTCGAGGCGACCAATCCGGATGGCACGCCCGTCTGCTTCGAAATGGAGGACCAGCGCAACTGGGGGGATGCCTCTTACAAGACCTACATCGGCTCGCTTCTTGATCCGTGGCCGTTCGCAGTGAAGGCAGGCGCGGTTTTCAAGCAATCGATCCGGATTGCCGTTAGCCCCGCGTCAAAAGTGCGGTCAAAAACCAGGACGACCGTGCACAAGCCGCGGCCCTTCCGCCTGCCTGAATTGGGTGCCAGTATTCCCCTTGGTCAGGGACCCGAGGCGCTGCTGAATATCACGCACCACGGTGCGCCACCTGCGGCATTCGTATCGGCCTATCTGCGAAGCGACCGCATCGATCCCGACGACCTGCAGGCCATCAAAGACGTAGCGGAGTTGCTGTCCTGCCCGCTTCGGCTGGAACTGGAAATCCACGGCAAGCCAAAGGAAACAGTGCCGCAAGTCGCCCGCAAAATACGCGGCTGCGGCCTGAACGTCGCACAGATACTGGCTTGCCCGGCACCTTACCTCAAAAGCTATCAGCCCGGCGGCGACTGGCCCGATGTCGAACCTCTTGAGGTGTTTTACGCCCGTGTGCGCGATGGCTTTCCCACCGCCGCGATCGGCGGCGGCATGCTGACCTATTTCACGGAGATCAACCGCAAATGGCCGCCAACCGACACGATTGATTTCATTGGCCACGCCTACTGCCCGATCATCCATGCCAGCGATGACAAGACAATCCTGCAAAACGCCGCGACCCTGCCACTGATGGCGGATACGATTGCCGCACACGCACGGGGTCTGCCCTATGACCTCATCTCTGCCAGCCTGTCGATGCGCAGCAATCCCTACGGCGCAGTGCCCGTTCCCAATCCGGAGGGGCGGCGCATGGCCATGGCGCAGGCCGACCCCCGCGAAGGAGGTGCGTTTGCCGGGCTCTGGATGCTTGCCATCGCAGAAAAGCTTGGCCAGACCCACGCCCGGTCGTTCTGCGTTGGCGCGCTTGCCGGTCCCGCCTCAATCTATGACGCTTGCGCAAAAGACGGCAGGCGACCCTCCTTTGACGCGTTTGCGGCCCTCGCCAACCTTGCCGGAGCAGACCGTCAGACCTTCGATGCCGAGGTCGCGCGCCTTCGCACAACAACCTATGCGCAAGCCTGGGCCGCGCTGCGCCATTTGCACGTCTAGACAAGCACGCTCGACGCTCATAGGTCAGGTGGACTAGTATATGGTCAGACCATCTTATGATGATTTGAATGATGCGTTGCGCATCAGAATGGAGCCGAGAATGGAATTCGCCGAACCCTTCAGTTTCGACGCCGATCAAAAGATCAGAAAAGAGGGCGCCGCGGAAAAGGTTGTGCACCGGATCCTTGATCTGGTGAAATCCGGAAACCTCAAGGCCGGCGACAAACTTCCGGCCGAACGCAAGATGATCGAGATCTTCGGGCTGAGCAGGCCAACCCTGCGCGAAGCGCTGCGTTCTTTGTCGATCCTCGGGGTCATCGAAATGCGCCACGGCGGCGGTGCCTTCGTGACCGATCTTGATGCCCGATCGCTTCTCGGACCGCTGGATTTCTTCGTCAGCCTGTCAGCCGAGAACGCGCAGGAAGTCTTTGCCTGCAGGCGCATCGTCGAAGTTGAAGTCGCGAAGCTTTGTGTGGAAAAGGCGACAGAGGCAAACATCGAGGAACTGGATGCCATGGTGGCGGCACAGGAAAAGATCGCCTCTGACCCCATTGCATTCCGCATCCTTGACCTTGAATTTCATGAAAAGCTGTTCGAGATCGCGGGCAATTCCGTGATGGAGCGTCTGGCGCTTGGCTTCTACAACATGGGGCTGGAGGCGCGCCGCGCCGCGACTGCCAAACCTTCGGTGACCAAGCGCAGTGTCAAGGAACATCAGGCCATCGTTGCCGGTATCCGGGCGCGCAGCACCGAAGAAACCAGCCGCGCCATCGGCGCCCATCTTGATCACATCGAAGCCACCACGCTGGATGCCATGACGAAGGCGCAGAAATAGGATCAGCCGCCGTCTGATCTGAGCGTCACATCATATTTAGTGGCAAGGCTGCGGGGCAATTCGGGCAAATTGGCCTGTGCATCCCCGTTCTTGATCGCCTCGGCATAGATATCGCGCGTGGCCTGCAACAGGCCAAGGTCCATTCCTGCCGCGCGGGCCTCCGCATCAGCATCGGCAAGCACGTGTTCGGCCAGGGACAGGGCGAACTTGTGGGTTGTCGCGTCACCTGTGCGTACCCACCCCATGAAGGACTGGAAGAATTCGCAATCCATCCGGCTGGAGCTGATCAGCTTATCAAAAGCCTCCGGCGCGATACCGGCCTTTTTCGCCATCACGACGGCTTCTGCATAAAGTGCGGCATAGCCCAGCGACACCATGTTGTTGACGAGTTTCAGCATATGACCCGCGCCCAGCGGGCCGACATGCTGGACCGTATCAGTGAACGCATCAAAGACAGGGCGGACATGCGCAAGCGCCGCCTCCGACGCCCCCACCATGACCGACAATGTCCCCGCCCAGGCCTCCTTTGGGGAACGGCCAAGCGGCGCGTCAATAAAGGTAAGCGCAGGGAAATCCTGCGCGAGGGCCCGGATGGTATCCGGCCGCGATGTGGTGCAATCGATGATCGTGGTCCCCGCACGGGCATGCGCCCCTATGCCGTTCTCTCGACGGACCAGATCATCGACCTGTTCCGCCCCGGTGACACATAGGACGATCACGTCACAAACACCCGCCAGCCCCGCCAGATCCGGCGCCTCAACGGCGCCGTTCGACACAAGGTCATCCACCGCCTCCCGCCTGCGATGGGCCATCACCCTCAAAGGCTGGCCGCTGGCCAGAATGTTGCGGGCCATCCCGTGGCCCATGAAACCCAGACCAATGAATCCGATCTGAGGGTGTGTCACGGTGTCTGCCTCACCTCTTCCGTCGGGTTGGAGGGTGTGGAGGGTGCCGGTTTTGCCCTTGCACGGTGTGCCGCGGCAATGCGCTTGACGCCCATCACCACCAACAGCGTTCCGCCCCAGAACACCAGCGTCATCTGCGCGCTTAACCCCATCAGGTTGAACCCGCTTGAGATCGTCTGCAGGATGGCCAGCGCGACGACAAGACCCGCGATCCGCCCGAAACCGCCATAAGGATCAATCCCGCCCAGAATGGCGGCGAGGATCGTGATCAACAGATAGGATTGCGCGAAATCCGCCCCTGCCGAATTGAACCGCGACATCATCACCACTGCAGCGAACCAGCACAGCACACTTGACAAGACATAGACCCAGATCAGCACGCGCCGATCATCCACGCCCGAAAAGCGCGTCGCCTCAAGGTTTGAACCGATCATGTGGATGCGGATGCCCAAAGGCGTGCGGGTCAGCAGGACATGCACCCCAAAGGCCAGCACCAGAAACAAAAGGAACGACAGCGGAGTGCCCAACACGGTACTGTTTGAAACCGCAAGCAGGGGGTCCGGAAACCCCGAAATCGTCGTCCCACGGCCAAGATAGATCGACACCCCGTTGATCAAGGTCATCGTGCCCAGGGTAACAAGGATCGGATGCACCCCCAGCAGCGCCACCAGAAGGCCCGTCACCGCGCCAATGATCAAGGCAAGGATCAGGCCGCAGCCCAGTGCCGCGACAAGCCAAATCCAAAGCTCCGCGCCTTGCGCGTCCACGGGCATCTGCGTGGTCAGGATCCACCCCATCAGCAGGGCAAGCTGGTTCGACGTTGCGATGATCGCAAGGTTCAGCCCCCCCGATATCAGCGGGATCGCCATCGCCAGCGAAAGCAGGCCCAGTTCGGGGATCTGAAACATCATCGCCTGATAGGTCCCCGCCCGCGAGAAAGCTTCAGGCAACATGATCGCGAAGAACCCAAACAGCACGGCCCAAAAGATCAGAAGCCCAAACAGGTTGCTGCCGCGCGCCATTCTGAGAAATCCGTTCAGGACATCGCCGCCGCGTGTCGATCTGTCATGCTTCGCGCTGCTCATGTTGCCTCACCCGTTGGTCGGCGCCGTCGCCGGTTTGTGTTGAGACTGGTCAGACTGATCGAGATCAGGATCGTCAGCCCGATCACCACATCGAAAAAGAAGGGCGACACCCCCAGCAGGTTCAAACCGTTCTGCAAAATGGCAAGCAGAAGCACACCCAACACCACACCACCCATCGTCCCGATGCCGCCAACCAGACTGGCGCCGCCCAGAATGGCAACGGCCAGAACATTCAGTTCGGTCCCGGCCATGGCCGTTGGCACCGCTTGCCCGACCCGGTGCGCCTGAATGAAGCCTGCCAGCCCAGCCAGCGCCCCAAGATACCCATAGGCAAAAAGCTGGATGCGCAGGATGTTGAACCCCACACGGTTCGCAGCGTCCGGATTGCCGCCAAGCGCATAGACCCGCCGCCCGATCCGGGTGTTCTGCATCAGCACATGGGTCACGATCACCACGGCGACCATGATCACGATGGGCAGCGTGATGCGGACGAACTCGCCCGGGCCAAAATCCCAGCGTGCAAAGACGATCCGGTCCGCCCACCAGTCCGGCAGGTTGTAGATCTCTGACCCGCCGGTGATCTGGATGAGCAGCGCGAAATAGATGCTGGAGGTCGCGATGGTCACGATGATCGACCAGATCCGCAGGTAATGTGTCAGCAACGCATTGATCGCCCCCAGCATCAGTCCCAGCGTGCACGCCAGCCCGATCGCACCAACCGGCCCATATCCAAGCTCTGTCGCCACATAGGCCGCCAGATACTGGGCGGCCGATGCCACTGCGGCGAAAGAGATATCGATACCGCCGGACACCAGAACAACGAATACCCCGGCCGCAAGGATCGTCGTGACGGAATAGGCCTCGATCAGATCAGCGAAATTCGGGAATGTCAGAAAATAGGGGGAGGCGAGCGCGAAGATCACGCACAGGATCAGGATGATCAGGGCAAGGATGCTTTCGTGCCGGAGCAGGTGTCTCGACAGCCTATGCATAGACCGCCTCCTGCAACACGTCCTGCGACACCTGTCCGGGAATGAATTCACCGGCGATCCGACCTTTTCGCATATGCAGGACGCGATCGGTGTTGAAATAGACCTCCGGTATCTCGTCGGAGATCAGCAGGATCGCCATGCCTGCATCCGCCAGTTTGCGTATCAGTTCATAAATCCCGCGTTTGTTGCGGATGTCGACGCCAACGGTCGGACTGTCAAGGATCAGCACCTTGGGATCCGTTGCCAGCCATTTCGCCAGCACGACCCGCTGCTGGTTGCCGCCCGACAAGGTTGCTGCCGGCGATGCAACGTCCGACGCCTTCAGGTCAAGTTCGCGCACCCAATGCTCGGCCAACGCGCGCCGCGCGTCATCGCTCACCAGGCCCAGCCAGCCGCCAAGACGGTCCAGAACAGAAATTGCCACGTTGTCACTGATCGACTGGCGCAGGTTCAGTCCCAACGACAACCGGTCTTCGGACAGATAAGCGATGCCAGCCTTGATGGCCTCCTGATTGGAACGCAGCCGCAAGGGACGCCCCTCCAGCCAGACGTCTCCCCTGTCAAGCGGCGCCATCCCGAACAGCGACAGCGCCAGTTCCGTGCGGCCCGATCCCAGCAGCCCGGTCAGGCCCAGGATCTCACCACGTCGCAACGCGAAACTGACATCGGAAAACTCGCCATCGCGGCTGGCGTTGCTGACGTCCAGCAAAGGGGGCTCCGCCGGGATAGGTTTGGCCGTCACATCATGCACGATCTTGTCGCCGGACAGACGCTCTGCAAGATCATGGTCGCTCAGGTCACCCACATCGAACGTGCCCCCCATCACGCCATCGCGCAAGATTGAAACGCGGTCGGCAATTTCGGCGATCTCATCCATGCGATGACTGACAAACACAATCGTAACACCCATGCCGCGCAACCGCCGCACCAGCGTAAACAGCCTGTCGACCTCCGCCCGCGTCAAGGACGACGTCGGCTCGTCCATGAACAGGATACGGGCATTTGCGGTCAGCCCCCGGCAGATCGCCACCACCTGCCGCTGCGCCACGGGCAGCGATCCGACTGGCTGGTTCAGCGGCAATTCATGGTCAAGGCTGGCCAGCACATCCTGCGCAATCCGGCGCATCTGCCGATGTCCCGCGCGGCCCATGCCCGGACCCAGAAGCTGGTCGATGCCGATATTTTCCGCGACCGTCAGGTTCGGAAACAGGGACAGATCCTGATAGATCACCTGCACCCCAAGGCTCTTGGACAGACCCGGAGTCAAGTGGGGTTGTTCCACGCCATCAATCAGCAAATGACCACCGGGGTCAGCGGCATGCACGCCCGAGACGATCTTGATCAAGGTCGACTTGCCCGATCCGTTTTCGCCAACAAGGCAGTGTACCTCGTCCGCCTTGACCGACCAATTGACGTGGTCCAGCGCCCGCGTGCCGCCAAAGCTCTTGGAAACATTCCGCAGCTCCAATCGGTCCATGGCATCACTCACACTCAAGTCGTTTCTCCTGCCACCCAAGGATCCACAGGCACCCCGTCTTCATCCGGAGTGCCTGAAAGACGTACCCGCCAAGTCGGGAGGAAGTCCAATCAGATCAGCTCGGCAAGCGCGTCGATCGTCTCCGGGTTGATGTCGAGCATCTTGTTTGCCCGGATTGTCCGTGTCTCGGCCTCCACCTTGACCGGACCCAGCCCCGGAATGTCCATCCCATCCGTCACCTCGACACCGTCTGCCAGAAGCTTGCCAAGTTGAACCATGGCATATCCCGCGTCGATCGGGTTCCACAAAAAGCCGCGCGTGATCGCGCCGTCCTTCATCAGGCTCTTGCCTTGACTGGGGATGAACGGCCCCACGACCGTGACCCGGCCTATGGCTTCGCGGTCGGCAACGGCACGCCCGGCGCCGATAGGCCCGTTGGCCCCAAAGATCAGGATACCCTTGAGATCGGGAATGGCGCGCATCTGATCGATGGCCGTGTTGTAGCTGTCTTCGACACTGTTGGAGACGCCGAACCGGTCGCCGACCAGTTCCATGTCAGGATATTTTTCCTTCTGAAGGGCTATCGCCGCATCGGCCCACACATTGTGCAGCGTGACCGTCAGGCCACCGACGTAAACGATATATTTGCCCTCACCGCCCAAAGCCTCGGCAAAGGCTTCCATGTGGGCTTCGCCGAACTCGTCATTCTGGATCAGTTCAATGTCCCAATCGGCATTCTTCTGGCCCGGCTGCTCGTGCACCACGACCTTGATCCCGGCGTCCTGTGCGCGCTTGAACACGGGCTCCAGCGCGGCACTGTCATTGGGGATCACGCCGATCACGTCGACCTGTTGTGCGATCAGGTCCTCGACGGCACGGACCTGCTGGGCCACGTCATCGCTGGTGGGTGCGATCATCCACGCTTTGATGCCCAACTCTTCGCCTGCTTTCACAACGCCTTTTTCGACGTTGTCAAACCAGGGAATACGCACCTTCGCGACCACCCCGATCTCCGTCTGGTGCGCATCGGCAAGCGCGGATGTCGCTGTTGTCGAATAAAGCGTGGCAAGCGCCCCCAGCGACAGCGCAGCACGGATTGTTCCTCTGCGTGTAATCATCATCAGTCTCCTCCCATTGGCGTCCGTCGACAGATCATCGCCAAAGCTTGAACGAAAATTGGACAGACCATTTCATTTATGCCAGATTATCCTCGTTCGTCAACAGCAGGTGTCGCAGCTTGGGTGCGGACCGCAAAAGGTGGCCCTGTCGTGGGGCCATTTTCGATAGGAAAACAAAGGATAATCAGATGGCAAGACGCTGCCGGATAGGGGTCGTCGGGTGCGGGTTCTTCGCGCAGAACCACCTGCATTCATGGAAGTCCCTCGCGGGTGAAGGCGCTGAACTGGTTGCGGTTTGCGATCTGTCAGAAGAACAGGCCAAAGCCGCCGCGCGCAGCTTTTCAGTGCCCGCCGCCTATACCGACATGGCCGATATGATCTCAAACGAGGCGCTTGATCTGGTCGATATCGTCACGCAAGTGAACACACATCAAACGCTCGTCAGCATGGCCCTCGACGCCGGAATTGCGACAATCGTTCAAAAGCCGTTTGGTCTGTCGCTGGCCCAGTGCCAAGAAATGCTGGCCCAGTCGCGCGCCACCGGGCAGTTCCTTGCGGTACACGAGAATTTCCGCTTTCAGCACCCGCATGTGATGATCCGGGAAATCCTGTCCGAGGGCCGGATCGGAGATCCGACATGGGGGCGGATCAGTTTCCGCACCGGCTATGATATCTACGCAGGACAACCCTACCTGCGCGCCGAGGAGCGGTTCATCGTGACGGACGTCGGCGTACATGTCCTCGATCTGGCCCGTGTCTTTTTTGGCGAGGTCCGTCATCTGTCAGCCGAACTTCAACGCCGCAATCCGGATGTGAAGGGGGAGGACACCGCGACAATGACGCTCCGCCATCGCTCCGGCGCGGTCAGCGTGGTCGAATGCACCTACGGCTCGCGCCAACAACCAGACCCGTTTCCCGTCACACTGATCGAGATTGAAGGCACGACCGGTGCGCTCAGGCTCGACGCGGATTTGAAACTCTCGATATCGTCCGGCGGCACAACGGAGGTCATCGATACGGACGCTCCGGTTCTGGACTGGGCGGAACGGCCCTGGCACGTGGTACAGCACAGCGTTCAGGTAACCTGCCACCATATTCTGGAATGTTGGCTGGCCGGTGTCCCGGCGTCGATTTCGGCCGAGGACAACATCAAGACCTATGCGCTCTGTGACGCGGCGTACAGGGCTGCCACCGAAGGGCGCAACGTGCGACCCGAATGCGAGCGCCCCTAAAGCGCGCATCGGGATCTGATCAACCGATGTGGGGTGCCGGACGCCATGTCATCGCCGATCGGCGGCGCATCAAGAGCCCCTTGCGGTGGTCGACACTGCTGCAGGGATGACATTCTGCAATTGTTTGCGGTGTCGGTTTTCAGGCCAGCGGAACAGCTGTCCGCTCAACACGGGTAGGCAGGCAGATGGGGTGCCACCCATGCGGGCGCAACAGGCATTTCCGCACGTCCACCACACGCCCCATTGACACCCTTCCAAAACCCCCGTAAAGCCGCGCTTTCATTGGTGTTGGTGGCCCCCGCAAGGGGATGCCTGTCGGGGGAGACCCAGAGGACAACGCCCTTCGCATGCGGGTTACCCATGGGTAACGCGTTAACATAATATGAAGGAGAACAGCTGTGACCAAACGCACCGCTGCCAAGCACAAACTCGATCGCCGCATGGGCGAAAACATCTGGGGCCGCCCAAAGTCCCCCGTCAACCGTCGCGAATATGGCCCCGGCCAGCACGGTCAGCGCCGCAAGGGCAAACTTTCCGACTTCGGCATTCAGCTGCGCGCCAAGCAAAAGCTCAAGGGCTACTACGGCGACCTGACCGAAAAGCAGTTCCGCCGCATCTACGGCGAAGCGGAGCGGGTGAAGGGCGATACCGGTGAAAACCTGATCGGCCTGCTGGAGCGTCGTCTGGACGCGGTGGTCTACCGCGCCAAGTTCGTGGCGACCGTTTTCGCTGCCCGCCAGTTCGTCAACCACGGCCACGTCCGGGTGAACGGCAAGAAGGTGAACATCCCCTCCTACCGCGTCAAGGAAGGCGACGTGGTCGAAGTCCGCGACCGGTCCAAGCAGATGGTTGCGCTGCTCGAAGCCACACAGCTGGCAGAGCGTGACGTGCCCGATTACATCGATGCCGATCACTCCAAGATGACCGCGACCTTCGTGCGCACCCCCGGTCTGGGCGATGTGCCCTATCCGGTGATGATGGAGCCGAACCTCGTCGTGGAATTCTACGCGAAGAACTGATCTTCGCGGCACCCTCCAAGGTCAACAGAAAGCCCCGTCAGTGCGACGGGGCTTTTTTCGTTTGTGCGCTGCGCTGGGCCAGCCAGGCGCGTTGGTCGCGCAGGGTGCGTTCGAAGACACCGGCAAAGGCATAGCAGGTCAGCGCCACCAGCCCCAGCAACAGCGCGTCATCAACTACAGTCACGCCACTGTCGGGCAGGGCGGGGCCCAGGAATTGCAACAGCGGATAGTGGAAGAGGTAGAGCGAGAAACTGCCCCCCGCGAGCCACGGGATCAGCCGCCCAGAAGGGCGCGCTGCACGGCGCCGGGTCAGGGCAGCGACCCCCAGCAAGTGGAGAGCCACGCAGACGGCCAGAAGGTTGTTCCAGAGGAATTCATCCGAAAACCGCAAGCCGTCGACCACCTCCGCAGGCAAGGCCATGGCCGTGACGCCGCGCAGCGCCTCCGGCAGCCCCAGCACCAATGCGCCCGCATAGACCAGCGGCAGACCCCAGACCAGCAGCGGGATCAGCCGTTGCTGCGGCAGCAGGCCACGGTCCAGACAGCGCCAGACCCAGACGCCCATCAACCATGCAGGCATCAGCAGCAGGATGTTCAGGCCAACCAGCCAGACACCAAGCACCAGCAGCACGGCGCGCAGGGCACCGGTCAGATACCATGCCACCGCAAACAGCGCGTAATAAGCGACCTCGTAGCTGAGCGACCAATAGGGGCCGTTGGTGCCCAGCCGGGCCTCCAGCCCGCCCCATTCGTTGGTAAAGCTCAGCCCGCGGGCAAGCTGTTCGGCCAGCGGCAGGGGGGCATAGAAGGGGCTGTCGTAAAAGTCGGGGAAAAGCGCCATGCCCATGCGGTCCAGCAGGTATCCGAGCAGGAGCGCAGGCAGCGCGACGGAAAGAAGCCGCGTGGCGCGGTTGAACGCGAACTGCCGCCCGGCATGGTCCTTGGTCTGCGCCACAAAGGCGATCACCAGACCCGACAGCACGAAAAACAGCACCACCGCATCCGATCCCAGGTTCAATTCGCGCACCCAAAGGTAACGTCCTTCGGTAAAGCGGGGATAGGCGAAGTGCGATATCAGAACGACGAAGGCCGCGCCGAAGCGCAGCACGTCGAGGTAATTTGAGAAGCCCCGGTTCATCTGCTCTGTCTCATTCTGCGGGTGTCACAGGGTCAGGCTCCGCCGGGGGCGCGGGCTTGCGGCGCAGGGTGGCCAGCGACTGCCGAATGGGTACCATCAGCGCGGTGCGCAGGCTGTCGTGAGGCTGCGGGATGCGGTTGCCGTCTGCGTCACCAAGGCCAAAGGCAATCTCCTCGCGCTGGTGACAGAGGTAGAGCGTGCCGAACATCCAGTCCCAGATCGCCAGCACTTCGCCGTAATTCTTGTTGTAATGGCGCAATTCGATCGAATGGTGGACCTGATGCTGCGCGGGAGAAATGAAGACATGTTCCATCACCCGCCCGAAGCTGAGCCAGACATGGCTGTGGCGCAGGTTGGCGGCAAAGGCGTTGAAGATCATGTAGAAGGCGTTCACGCCCAGCAGCAGCGGGATGCTGATTTCGGACACGAAAAGGGACAGAAGCAGGCCCTGCGCGGTGCCGACGATCACGCCTTTCACAAGTGCGGCGAAAACATCGTAGATCGGGTGTTTGCGGTAAACGGTGATGGGCGTCATCACTTCCGCCGAATGGTGCACGGCGTGGAAGGGCCAGAGGGTCGGGTGTTCGTGGTGAACGCGGTGGATCCAGTAGGTTGCAAAGTCATTCGCCAGCAAAAGCAGCAGGCCGATGACCCAGGGCGACAGGTCCATATCGCCGGAGACATGGCCGCCCAAAGCGCCCACGATGCCCGCGCTCACGACGGACATGATTGCGATTTTCTGGAACAATCCCAGAAGGTTGAGCGCACGGCTGACCACGAAAAGCTGGATGTCGACCATGTGGGACTTGTGCAGATACATCTTGGCCGGGAACAGCCAGCGGACGAATGATCCGGTCTGCTTTTCCTTCCGGTAGATGAAGAAGGCCAGCACGATCATGCCCGGAAGATAAATTGGCCAGAGCCTGCTGTGGGGCCCGCCGAGGACGGTCTGAAAAATCTCTAGCATGGTATCCATTGTTTCGGTCTTCCTGCGTAATGCGCAGCCAGTCAGAAGGATTGTTTGAGCGATTTCTATCGCCGGAATTTGGCACCAAAATGGCAGGAGTGTGCTTTGTCGGGGCAGGGGGCGCGCAGATTGGCGCAGGTCAAATTCCGCGCTGGCAGTGGCTTGCCCATGACGTTAGAACCCTTGCACAACAAGGAAAGACCGTCTTCATGACCCAGATCGTGCCACAGCCCGGCATCATGGACATCGAGCTTTATGTGGGGGGCAAGTCTGCCATTGCGGGGCGGACCGATGTGCTCAAGCTCAGCTCGAACGAAAACCCGCTTGGTCCGGTGCCTGCCTCGGTGACGGCTGCGGCCGCTGCGGCAGTGGACATGCATCGCTATCCGTCGACCGATCATGCGGGCCTGCGTACCGCCATAGGAGAGATCTGGGGGCTGGAGCCCGCGCGGATCATTTGCGGCGCCGGGTCGGACGAGGTGTTGCAGTTCGTGGTGCAGGCCTATGCGGGAGAGGGGGATGAAATCATCCATACCGCGCATGGGTTCTCGCTTTATCCGGTGCTCATTCGGATGGCGAGCGCGACGCCGGTCTGTGTGCCGGAGGCGGAGCGCCGCGTGGATGTGGATGCGATCCTTGGCGCGATCACGGACCGGACGAAAATCGTGCTGCTGACCAATCCGGGTAATCCCACCGGCACGCGGTTGCCGGATGCGGAACTGGCGCGGCTGGTCGATGGCATTCCCGAACATATCGTGCTGGTGATCGATGCGGCCTATACCGAATATGCGGACGGATATGACGGCGGTGTGTCCTTTGCCGCGACAAGGCCCAACGTGTTGATGACGCGGACGTTTTCCAAGATCTACGGTCTGGGCGGCTTGCGCATCGGCTGGGGATATGGCCCGCAACAGATGATCGACGTGATGACCCGCCTGCGCCAGCCCTTCAACCTGTCCACCGTTCAGCTTGCCGCCGCAGAAGCGGCGGTGCGCGATACCGACTGGGTCGCGCGGTGTCAGGCATTGAACGCAGACCAGCGCGCGCGGCTGGTGGGGGCCCTTGGGCAGCTTGGCATTGCCTGTGATCCGTCGGAGACGAATTTCGTGCTTGCCCGGTTTGCCGATGAGGCGGAGGCGGCATCGGCGGAGGCGGCATTCGTGGCGGATGGCATCCTGATCCGCCGGGTCACGGGATACGGATTTCCAGAAGGGCTGCGGATCACCGTGGGGGATGTGGACCAGACCGGCCGCGTGATTGAGACCCTGACCCGTTGGCGGAACGCGGCATGAGCGTTGTATATGAGCGTGTCGCCCTGATCGGGCTTGGCCTGATCGCGTCTTCGATGTTCTGGGCGATGAAACGCGGTGGATTGGCGGGAGAGGTGACGGGATTTGCCCGCTCCGCCGAGACGCGGGACACCGCGCGAGAGATCGGCCTGTGTGACCGGGTCTGCGATACCGTGGCGGAGGCGGTCGAGGGCGCTGATCTGGTGGTGCTGTGTGTGCCGGTGGGCGTGATGGGCAGCGTCGCGGCGGAGGTCGCGCCGCATCTGAAACCCGGTGCGACGGTATCTGACGTGGGATCGGTCAAGGCGGACGTGCTGGCGCAGGTCGGCCCGCACCTGCCGGATCACGTTCATTTTGTGCCTGCGCACCCTTTGGCAGGTACGGAGCATTCCGGCCCGCGGTCGGGTTTTGCGTCGCTGTTTGAACATCGCTGGACCATCTTGGTGCCGCCCGAGGGCACGGACCGGGCCGCGACGGACCGTTTGCGCACCCTTTGGGAGGGGTTTGGCGCCTTCGTTGATGAGATGGAGCCGGAGCATCACGATCTGGTGCTGGCCGTGACCAGCCACGCGCCGCACCTGATTGCCTATACCATGGTCGGCGTGGCCGATGACCTGCGCCGGGTGACGGACAGCGAGGTGATCAAGTATTCCGCTGCGGGTTTCCGTGATTTCACGCGGATTGCGGCATCCGATCCGACGATGTGGCGCGATGTGTTCCTGTCAAACAAGGAAGCGACGCTGGAAGTGCTGGGGCGGTTCACCGAAGAACTGTTCGCCCTGCAACGGGCGATCCGGCAGGGCGACGGGGATCATCTGCATGATTATTTCACCCGGACGCGGGCCATCCGGCGCGGGATCATCGAGGCCGGACAGGACACCGATGCGCCGAACTTTGGCCGTGCGGGGCCGAAGCCGTGAGGCGTGCGGCGCTGATTGCCGCGATGCTTTGCGCGGGGCAGATGGCGATGGCCACCGGGCCTGCGGTTTCGGAACGGCCGGTGCAGCGGGGCGGGAACGTGGTACAAAAGCCGCTGGTCCTGCAACCGGGTGGCGCCATTGCGCGACCCGCGCCGAGTGCTGCGCAGGAAGAAGCGCGGGAGCGGGGCGGATTGTTCCAGTCGTTGCGGCCGCTGTTCCGGTCCAAAAGGGTGGAAAGCGAGGGCCGCGCGTCCAAGCGGGCGCGCAGGCGTGGGGCGGTTTGCGGGGATCTGGCCATTCAGGGCGAAGCGATCGGCAAGGTACCGGGGCGCATCCGGGGCTGCGGGGTGAAGGACGCGGTGCGGGTGCGGTCGGTGTCCGGCGTGGCCCTGAGCCAGACGTCCGTGATGGACTGCAAGACAGCCGGTGCATTGAAAACATGGTTGGAAAATTCCGCCAAACCGGCATTGGCGCGCAAGGGCGGCGGGCTGCAGAGCCTGCGCGTGGCGGCCCATTACGCCTGCCGGACGCGCAATAACCAGAAGGGCGCGAAGATTTCCGAGCATGGCAAGGGGCGCGCCATCGACATCTCCGGCTTCAAGCTGGCCAATGGGTCAGAGGTGACGGTGCTGCGGGGCTGGAATGCCGCGGGTACTTCCAAGGCGCTGCGGCGGATGCACCGCGATGCCTGCGGCCCGTTCGGCACGGTGCTGGGCCCCAATGCGGACCGTTTTCACCGCGATCACTTTCATTTCGACACGGCGCGGTATCGGTCGGGCAGTTACTGCCGTTGAGTGGTCGATGACCCCTTTTATTCACTGGCGTGATGCGCTTTACCCCGACATTGAACAGGAAAAGTGCGAAGGAACGGTGGATCATGGCGCTTTGGGTATTTGGGTATGGATCGTTGTTGTGGAACCCCGGTTTTGACGTGGCGGAGAGCGTGATTGGCACGCTGCCTGGCTATGCCCGGTCGTTTTGCATGCGGTCGATCCATCATCGCGGGACCGAGGAAAATCCGGGCCTCGTGCTGGCGCTGGATCATCAGCCGGAGCATGCCTGTTCCGGCATGGCCCTGCGCGCGGCACCGGGGACGGAAGACGCGACGATTGCCTATCTGCGCGAGCGGGAGTTGATATCGTCAGCCTATCTGGAAACGAATTTGCAGGTGACGCTGGCGGATGAACGGGTGGTGGATGCGGTGGTCTATGTCATTGATGAGGCGCATGAGCAGTACTGCGGCGGGCTGCCGCTGGAAGAGCAGGCGCAGATCATTGCGCAGGCGGTGGGCGGGCGCGGTCCGAACACGGAATATCTGTACAACACGGCGGAACATCTGACGTCTGTGGGGTTGCATGATGCGGACCTTGACTGGCTCTGTGCGCGGGTGAAATCCCTTCAATGATAATGTCTTGGGCTTGCCGCGCTTTTCGGTATAGGCTGCCCGGAAGACAGGCAAACGGGTCAGGAACAAGGCCAAATGGCGCAGCCAGACCAGAAGGGTAAATTGCAGTTTTCGCAGCCGGTGCGGCAGATTTCGTTGATGCTGATCGTATTGGCGTTGACGGCAGGTGGTGCGTTTCTGGCGCTGCCGTCGGTGATGCCGATCTTTATCGAGAATCCGTATCTGAACGGCGTGATCTTCGCGGTCTTCGTGATCGGTGTGCTGGCGTGTTTTTATCAGGTTTTTCAGCTGATTGGGTCTGTCCGCTGGATTGAGAACTTCGCATCGGACAAGCCTGATCCAACGACGGTGGCCCCGCAGCTTCTGGCGCCTCTGGCGTCACTGTTGCGCCAACGCGGCGCGCGCATGCAGGTGTCGGCCACATCGACACGGTCCATTCTGGATTCGGTGGCCAGCCGGATCGATGAAGCGCGCGAGATCACGCGATACATCGTCAACATGTTGATTTTCCTTGGCCTTTTGGGAACATTCTATGGTCTGGCGACGACCGTGCCCGCTGTCGTGGACACGATCCGCAGCCTTGCCCCCTCCGAAGGCAGCGACGGCACCGGCGTGGGGGTGTTCAACCGGTTGATGACGGGCCTTGAGGCGCAGTTGGGCGGCATGGGCGTGGCATTCGGGTCGTCCCTGCTGGGGCTGGCCGGATCGCTGGTCGTGGGGCTGCTGGAGCTGTTTGCGGGCCATGGGCAGAACCGCTTTTATCAGGAACTGGAAGATTGGCTGAGTTCGATCACCCGCGTCGGTTTCAGTTCGGGCGAAGATGGTACGGCCGATGGTGGCGCCATTGCCGCCGTCGTGGACCAGATGGCTGAACAGATGGACAGCCTGCAAAGGGTGTTGACGCAGTCGGATGTAAGCCGGGCGCTGGTTGACGAAAAGCTGGGCAAACTGGCGGATGCGGTCGACCGCATGACCGAACGGATGGAAGCGAACGCCATCGGGCAGGGGCCGCTGGACCGGATCGCCGATGGGCAGGACCGGATGATCGCGGCCCTGCAGAAACAGCCTGCCGATGGCATCGACGCGGAAAGCCGGATGCGGCTGCGGTCGATCGACGTGCAGATCCTGCGGATTCTGGAAGAGATTTCAGCAGGCCGTCAAGAGACAACGGCGGAGTTGCGGCATGATCTGCAACAGCTGATCCGCGCGGTCAGCGGTGATCAGATGGCAGAGGCGCGGCGCCGCCTGCCGGGCCCCTTGCGCCCGGGTGGCAAGGGGGGCTGAGCATGGCCCTGTCGCGGCGCAACGGCACGCGGTTTCAAAGCTCCATCTGGCCGGGATTTGTGGATGCGATGACCGGCTTGCTGCTGGTGCTGATGTTCGTGCTGACGATCTTCATGATTGTGCAGTTCGTGCTGACAGAGCGGATCACCGGACAGGAATCGGAACTGGACGCGCTGGCGGGCGAAGTTGCCGCGCTGGCGCAGGCGCTGGGGCTGGAGGAACGCGAGACCGCGCAGTTGGAGGCGCGGTTGGGGGCTTTGAATGCCTCGCTCAATTCCGCGCAGGACCGGTTGGATGATCAGGCCGGGCGGATTGCATCCCTGACGGCGGAGCGGGATCGGACGGCGGCGGCGCTGACCGGGGCGGAGGCGCGGATCACCGATTTCGAGGCACAGGTCGCGGGATTGTTGGCGGAGCGGAACAGCGCGCGGGGGCAAGTGGCCGATCTTCAGGCGCGGGAGGCTGCGTTGCTGGACGCGCAGGAGGCGTTGAATCTGGCGCTTGCGACGGCCCGCGATGAGGTCAGCGCGCAGGAAGAAGCGGCGCGACTGGCCGCCGCGCGCCGGGAGGCGCTTGATGCGTTGGTTGCCGACCTGCAGGCGCGCAATGCCGAGACCGAAGCGCAGGTAGCGGATTTGCAAAGCGATCTGGCCGACCAGGCAGAGGCGCTGAGCGCGGAGGAAGCCGGGCGTCTGGCCGAGGCCGCAGCGGCAGAGGCGCTGCGCGAAAGGTTGCAGAACGCCGATGCGGAACTGACCGCGATGACGCTGGCGCTGGAGGAACAGCGGCAGCAGGCGGAGGACACACTGACCCTTTTGGCAGCGGCCCGCGCCGCGGAGGGTGATCTGGATACACGGTTGAGCAATGCGCTTTTGGCGTTGGAGGAGGCGGAAACGGCTGCGGAGACTGCAGCACAGCGCGCCGATGTGCAGGCGGCCCTGGCAGCCGAACAGGAGGATGCGCAAGCGCAGTTGCAGGCCCGATTGGCCGAGGTCGAGGCCGCAAACGAGACGCTGCGCGCCGAAATTGCCGCCCTGCGCGGTGATCTGGATGCGGACGCGGTGGACCGGGAGGCCCTGCGCGCGCAACTGGCACAAGCGCTTGCGGCCAAGCTGGCGGCAGAGACGCTGGCGCAGGATACGACCACGGCAGCGCAGAAACGTGCGGCCCTGCTGGCAGAGGCGCAACGGGCCCTGTCGGCGGAGGAGGAGATCAGTGCGGAAGCGCAGCGGCAGACCGAATTGCTGAACCAGCAGGTTGCCGCCCTGCGCCAGCAGTTGGGAGAGTTACAGGCGCTGCTGGATGATGCGCGGGAGCGGGACGCGGCGAAAGAGATCGAGCTGCAGTCGCTCGGGTCGGACCTGAACACCGCGTTGGCGCGGGTGGCGGTGGAAGAGCGCAGGCGCGCGGCACTGGAAGCGGCAGAGCGGGTGCGTCTGGAAGCCGAAGCGCGGGCCCTTCAGGAGCAGACCAAGGACCTGGAGCAATACCGGTCCGAGTTCTTCGGGCGGCTGCGCGATTTGCTGGGCACGCAGGAGGGTGTGCGGATCGAAGGGGATCGTTTTGTGTTCTCCTCCGAGGTGCTGTTCCCACCCGGAGAGGTCGTCCTGTCCCCGGACGGGCAAGCCGAGATCGCCAAGGTCGCGGGCATTCTGCGCAGTGTCGCGGATGACATTCCGGCAGAGATCGACTGGGTGCTGCGCGTCGATGGGCATACCGATGACGTGCCGCTGTCGGGGCTGGGTGAATTCGCGGACAATTGGGAGTTGAGCCAGGCGCGCGCGCTGTCGGTGGTCAAATACATGATCAGCGCGCTGGGCATCCCACCGGGGCGGTTGGCGGCGAATGGCTTTGGGCAGTATCAGCCGGTGGACCGGGCCGACACCGATGAAGCGCGGGCAAAGAACCGGCGGATCGAATTGAAGTTCACTGAAAAGTAGGCGGCTATTCGATATTGATCTGGCGGAACAGGGTGCTGATCGTCTTTCCGTCGCGGATCAGGCTGATGGAGCCGTCATAAGCGCCCGCGGGCCAATCATTCGCGCGCTTGCGCCGACCGAAGGCGCGGAATGCCTGGGCCTGATCCCGCTCCATCACCTGATCGTCTTCGATGAGCATGCCATTTGGCCCTTCGATCCGCATGCGCAGCACATCGTTGGCCTGGGTGCCGAAGATCAGCCCGAAAAGGACAATCGCGGGGGAGGCGGGTTCAAGCGGGACGGCGTCCGCCGTGCCTGCTTTGACATCTGCAAAGTCGGGTATCTTGTCGGTGAAACCTGCATCCAGCAGCCCACCCGGCTGATAGATCGGGGTTTCGGCCCAAAGGGTGCCGTCAGCCGGCGTGCCGCACGATGCCTCCCCCTTGGGATCGAAGGGATCGACGGGGGTGCCATCCTTGCGCACTGACAGATGCACATGGGGGAAACCCGCCTTGCCGGATTGGCCGACGTATCCCATCACCTCGCCCACTTCGACGATCTGGCCGCGGGTCACCTTCACCGAGCCCCGTTTCAAGTGGCAATACTGGGTCTGCCAGCCGTCTTCGTGTTCGAGCACAACGCCATTCCCGCATTCGCGACCGTCGACATCCGCTGCGACGCCGGTGTCGGGTATCCCGTCGCGAACGCCCAGAACGCGACCCGTGGCGGAGGCGATGACGGGGACGTTGCGGGCAATGTCAGCGTAGGTCGGCAGGCCGAAATCGGTCCCCTTGTGGCCGTCATAGCTGAGGCCAGCGCATTGGTAATCAATGGCATCGGGACCGGGATCGCGGTCCATGTATTGCTGGATGAAGCAGCTTTCGGTGCCCAGATCGCAATCGATGGGCAGCTCAAGAACAAAATCCTCCGCCAGTGCGGGACTGGCGAAGGACAGGATCAGCGCCGCTGTGGCGCGCCGGATCATTCGGCGGTCAGCAACGGAGGTTTGTCGCCGGACAGGCGGGGGTTTTCCGGCGACAGGATCGTCAGATCCAGTTCGCCTTTCTTAACACCCACCTTGACCACGCCGCCTTTCGCGAGCTTGCCAAAGAGCAGTTCTTCGGCCAGCGGTTTCTTGATGTGCTCCTGGATGACGCGGCCCAGCGGGCGCGCGCCCATCTTGTCGTCATAGCCCTTGTCGGCCAGCCATTCGGCGGCTTTCTTGGAAAGTTCGATGGTCACATTGCGGTCCATCAACTGCGCTTCGAGTTGCAGCACGAACTTTTCGACGACGCGCAGGATCACGTCCTTGGGCAGGGCGCTGAAGGAAATCACCGCATCCAGACGGTTGCGGAATTCCGGCGTGAACGTGCGTTCGATCGCGGCGGTATCTTCGCCCGTGCGGCGGTCGCGGCCAAAGCCGACAGCCTCTTTCGCCTGCTCGGATGCGCCGGCGTTGGAGGTCATGATCAACACCACGTTGCGGAAATCCACCGTGCGGCCGTTGTGATCGGTCAGGCGGCCATGGTCCATGACCTGCAGCAGGATGTTGTAGACATCGGGGTGCGCCTTTTCCATCTCGTCCAGCAGCAGCACGCAGTGGGGATGTTGATCCACACCGTCTGTCAGCATGCCGCCCTGATCGAACCCGACATAACCGGGAGGGGCACCGATCAGGCGGGAGACAGCATGCTTTTCCATGTATTCCGACATGTCGAAGCGCAGCAGTTCCACACCCAGCGTATCGGCCAGTTGCTTGGCCACTTCGGTCTTGCCCACACCGGTTGGACCGGCGAAGAGGTAGTTGCCGATGGGCTTTTCCGGTTCACGCAGGCCCGCGCGGGCCAGCTTGATGGCCGATGACAGGGCTTCGATCGCGTTGTCCTGACCGAAGACCACCCGCTTGAGCGAGGATTCGAGGTCTTTCAGCACCACCACATCGTCCTTGGAGACGTTTTTCGGCGGGATGCGCGCGATTTTGGCGACCACGCCTTCGATCTCCTTGGTGCCGATGGTCTTGCGGCGCTTGGAGGCGACAACGAGGTGCTGCGCGGCCCCGGCTTCGTCAATCACGTCGATGGCGGAATCCGGCAGCTTGCGGTCGTTGATGTAGCGATGCGCCAGTTCCACCGACGTCTTGATCGCGTCGGAGGTATATTTGACCGAGTGGTGATCCTCAAAATAGGGCTTGATGCCGCGCAGGATCTTTACCGCGTCTTCGACGGTGGGTTCATTCACGTCGATTTTCTGGAAACGACGCGACAGGGCGCGGTCCTTTTCGAAGTGCTGGCGGAACTCCTTGTAGGTGGTGGAGCCCATGGTGCGCAGCTTGCCGCCCGCAAGCGCAGGCTTGAGCAGGTTTGAGGCGTCCATGGCGCCGCCGGAGGTGGCACCGGCACCGATCACCGTGTGAATTTCGTCGATGAACAGCACGGCGTCGTCATGCTCCTCAAGCTCGCTCACCACGGCTTTGAGACGTTCTTCGAAATCACCACGGTAGCGTGTGCCAGCCAGCAGCGCGCCCATGTCGAGCGAGTAGATGGTGGTGTTTTCCAGCACTTCGGGTGTTTCGCCCGCGACGATCTTGCGCGCGAGGCCTTCTGCGATGGCGGTTTTGCCCACACCGGGATCACCCACCAGAAGCGGGTTGTTCTTGCGGCGGCGGCAAAGCACCTGAATGCAGCGTTCCACTTCGGCGTCGCGTCCGATCAGCGGATCGACGTCGCCATCGCGGGATTTCGCGTTCAGATCCACGCAATATTTGGCCAGCGCGGATTCCTTCTTGTCGCCTTCGGTGACGCCTTGTGCTTCTTCTTCATGCTCTGGCGCGCCTGCGACGGGGCGGGATTCGCCATAGGCGGGGTCCTTGGCGACACCGTGAGCGATATAGTTCACCGCATCATAGCGCGTCATTTCCTGTTCCTGCAGGAAATAGGCCGCGTTGCTTTCGCGCTCGGCAAAGATGGCGACCAGTACGTTGGCCCCCGTGACCTCTGTCCGGCCGGAGGATTGCACGTGGATGGCGGCACGCTGAATGACCCGCTGGAAAGCGGCGGTCGGCACGGCTTCGGAACCGTCCACGTCGGTGACCAGATTGCTCAGATCCTCATCTACGAATTCGACCAGCGTCTCGCGCAGATCGGACACGTCGACGGAGCAGGCTTTCATCACCTGCACGGCATCCGGTTCGTCCAGCAACGCCAGCAGCAAATGCTCCAACGTGGCAAATTCATGGCGGCGGGCATTGGCCAACGCAAGGGCTGCGTGGATTGCCTGCTCAAGTGTATTCGAGAATGAAGGCACCAGCGTGCTCCTTTTCGATCTGGGTCGCCAGGGAGGCCGTGGGATGACGCGCCCCCGAGGCCGACCATGGCCTCTTAGTATTAGAGTTTGGTTGATCACGGCCCGGCTTCAAGCGTTTTCTTGAAAAATGATGTCACAAATGCCGTGATCAGTAGATTCTGGACAGTTTTGTCGCAGGTTAGGTGTGATTGTCTCGCAAGGCGAAACAACCTTGCGCAACAAATATGTCAAAATTTGGGCGACCGATTTTCTCAGAAATTGTCCTTGCGCTTGCGTATCTCGGCAAAGACGTCTGTGTCGGAAGCGGTTTGCATCCCCAGTGTGGCGCGGATCGCGGGATCGTCTGGGCGCAGGAAGGGATTGGTTGCACGTTCGGTTGACAGAATGGACGGGACCGTCGGCTGCCCCTTTGACCGGGCCGCCGTGATCATCTCTGAACGAGAGATAAGGTCGGGATTGTCCGGGTCAACCGTCAGCGCGAATTTTGCGTTGGAGGCGGTGTACTCGTGGCCGGAACAGATCACGGTATCGTCAGGCCATTTCAGCATCTTCTGCATGCTGTCCCACATCTGCGCGGCGGTGCCTTCGAATAGCCGTCCGCAGCCGAGCGCCATCAGGCTGTCGGCGGTGAAGGCGGCCTTGGCGGCGGGGACGAAGAACGCGATGTGGCCAATGGTGTGGCCCGAGACATCGATCACCTCGGCGGTCAGATCGCCAAGGGCAAAACTGTCTCCCTCGCTCAATGCCACGTCCAGATCGGGCAGGCGGTGTTGATCGGCCTTTGCGCCGAAAACTTTTGCGGGGTAGGCGGCCAGCAGGTCCGGCAATCCGTCGATGTGGTCATAGTGGTGATGGGTCAGCCAGACCTGAGAAGGCGTCCAGCCGCGTGCGTCCAGTTCGGCCTTGATCGGAGCGGCTTCGGGTACGTCGATCACGGCGACCTCTCCGGTCGTGGTGCAGCGCAGCAGGTAGGCATAGTTGTCCGTCAGGCAGGGGATCGTGATCAGGTCAAAAGCCATGGCTATTCCTTTGCGCGTGTTGCATCCTTATCTGCACAGTGACACTCAGACCGATGGGCTGCAATGCACCTTGATGTTCAGGACCTGCGCAACTTTTATTACCGCAGCACGCTGGGGCGCGCGGCGCAGAAATCCCTGCGTGAGCGGATGCTCAAGCTGTGGCCGGAGGCCAAGGGCCAGACGGTCGTGGGATTCGGTTTTGCGGCACCCCTGTTGCGTCCCTACCTGAAAGACGCGCGGCGGGTGATTACCCTGATGCCCGGTCCGCAGGGGGTGATGCCCTGGCCTGCAGGCATGCCGAACACTTCCGTTCTGACCGAGGAGACGTTGTGGCCCGTTGAGACCGGCCATGTGGACAAGCTGGTGCTTTTGCACGGGCTGGAGACCTGCGAGCGTCCGTCGGACTTGCTGGAGGAATGCTGGCGGGTGCTGGGGCCCGGCGGGCGTGTTCTGTTCATTGTCCCAAACCGGGGCGGCATGTGGTCGCGGCGGGACCGCACGCCGTTCGGCTATGGGCGGCCTTATTCGCCGGGGCAGCTTGAGGCGCAGTTGCGCAAGCACCAGTTCCTGCCTGAACGGCACGCAGGTGCGCTTTATCAGTTTCCGTCGCAGCAGCGGATCTGGATGAAATCGGCCGGCCTGTTTGAACGGATCGGTTATGCGCTGCCTACGATGCTGGCGGGGGGGGCGTTCATGGTGGAGGCCAGCAAGCTGGTCTATCCGCCCAAGGGCACGCCCAGCAAGGCGCGCAAGCGGATATCGGTGCTGGAAGGGCTGACGGAACCCGCGGTGGGCCGCAACCCGCGTCCGGCGGGATAGAGCGGACAGATTCGCTGCAATGAACGCGCCGACAGGTGCGTCCGAGCGTCACAACCCGCCGCCCGGTACCACCCTCAAGGCTGCAGGTGCAGCAAACAAAGTATCCAAGCGTTTCAACGTCCATCACTATACTGTGTTGCGGGTATGGATATGCTCTGCTACATGGCCCCTGATTTAGCCGTCTTGACCTGTTTCAAGCCGCGCCCACATGCCGGTGACGCGACGCACGCCGCGCACCTGCCTGATTGAATGAGAGGATGCACGTGTCAGAAACAGCTTCGATTTCCACCGGCATCGCGGCCCGCTATGCGTCAGCCGTGTTCGACCTGGCCAAAGAGGCCAAGAAGGTCAAAGCCATTGAGACCGATCTGGAAGCGCTGAGCGGCGCCCTGAACGACAGTGAAGACTTCCGTCGGTTGATCTCCTCTCCGGTGTACAGCCGCGATGAACAGGGCACGGCGATTGCCGCCCTTTCCAAGAAGATGAAGTTGTCCCCGACCATGAGCAATACGCTGGCGCTGATGGCGTCCAAGCGCCGCCTGTTCGTGCTGCCGCAACTGGTGCGCCAGCTGCGCGACCTGATCGCCGCCGACAAGGGCGAGATCACGGCAGAGGTGACATCCGCCAAGGCGCTGACCAAGGCGCAATCGGACAAGCTTGCCAAATCGCTCAAGTCGACCACCGGCAAGACCGTTACACTCCAGACCGCTGTTGATGAATCCCTCATCGGTGGGCTGATTGTCAAAGTAGGCTCCAAGATGATCGATACGTCGATCCGCTCGAAGCTCAATTCCCTCCAGAATGCAATGAAAGAGGTCGGATAAATGGGTATCCAAGCTGCGGAAATTTCCGCGATCCTGAAGGACCAGATCAAGAATTTCGGTCAAGAAGCAGAAGTGGCCGAAGTGGGCCGGGTGCTGTCGGTTGGCGACGGCATCGCCCGCGTGTACGGCCTCGACAATGTTCAGGCCGGTGAAATGGTCGAATTCCCCGGTGGCATTCAGGGCATGGCGCTGAACCTCGAATCCGACAACGTCGGTGTGGTGATCTTCGGCAATGACCGCGACATCAAGGAAGGCGACACCGTCAAACGGACGAATTCCATCGTGGACGTGCCCGTGGGGGACGAACTGCTGGGTCGTGTCGTGGACGGTCTGGGCAATCCCATTGACGGCAAGGGCCCCATCAAGGCCAAGAAGCGCGGTGTGGCCGACGTCAAGGCACCGGGCATCATCCCGCGTAAATCCGTGCATGAGCCGATGGCCACAGGCCTGAAGTCCGTCGATGCGATGATCCCGATTGGCCGTGGCCAGCGTGAATTGATCATCGGCGACCGTCAGACCGGCAAGACCGCCGTGGCACTGGACGCGATGCTGAACCAGGCGCAGGTCAACGAGGCTGCCGACGGTGACGAGAGCAAGAAGATGTACTGTGTGTACGTCGCGATTGGCCAGAAGCGTTCCACCGTGGCGCAGTTGGTCAAGAAGCTCGAAGAGACCGGCGCGATTGAATATTCCATCGTCGTCGCCTCCACCGCGTCCGAACCTGCCCCGATGCAGTTCCTTGCACCCTATTCCGCCACCGCGATGGCAGAGCATTTCCGCGACAACGGCCGCCACGCGCTGATCATCTATGATGACCTGTCCAAGCAGGCCGTGTCCTATCGCCAGATGTCCCTGCTGCTGCGCCGCCCGCCGGGCCGCGAAGCCTATCCGGGTGACGTTTTCTATCTTCACTCCCGCTTGCTGGAGCGGTCGGCGAAGTTGAGCGAAGAGTTCGGCGGCGGTTCCCTGACGGCGCTGCCCGTGATCGAAACGCAAGGTGGCGACGTGTCCGCGTTTATCCCGACCAATGTGATTTCGATCACCGACGGTCAGATCTTCCTTGAGACGGAATTGTTCTATCAGGGCATCCGTCCCGCGGTGAACACTGGTCTGTCGGTGTCCCGTGTGGGCTCCTCCGCTCAGACCAAGGCGATGTCTTCGGTTGCTGGTCCGGTGAAACTGTCGCTGGCTCAGTACCGCGAAATGGCGGCCTTCGCTCAGTTCGGTTCCGATCTGGATGCCGCGACACAGCAGTTGCTGAACCGTGGTGCGCGCCTGACCGAGCTGATGAAGCAGCCACAATATTCGCCGCTGTCGAACGCCGAAATCGTCTGCATCATCTACGCGGGCACAAATGGCTATCTCGACAAGCTGGCGGTGACCGAGGTTGGCGCATGGGAGCAGGGGCTTTTGAACCACCTGCGCTCCAAGCATGCTGATCTGCTCAAGGATATCACCAACAATGACCGCAAGGTGAAGGACGAGCTGGAAGACAAGGTGAAGGCCGCACTCGATTCCTATGCCGCCGATCACGCTTAATTAAGGAGAGATAGGCCCATGGCAAATCTCAAGGACCTTAAGAACCGGATCTCGTCGGTCAAGTCGACCCGCAAGATCACCAAGGCCATGCAGATGGTGGCCGCAGCCAAACTGCGTCGCGCGCAGGAAGCGGCAGAAATGTCGCGCCCCTACGCGGAGCGGTTCAATGCCGTCATGGCAGGGCTGGCGGCTTCTGTCGGTGGCTCTGATTCAGCGCCCAAGCTGCTGTCGGGTACCGGTTCGGACAAGGTGAACCTGCTTGTCGTCATGACGTCGGAGCGGGGCTTGTGCGGTGGTTTTAACACCAACATCGTCAAGAAGGCCCGCGCCCATGCGCAGGAACTGCTTGCGGCGGGCAAAGACGTGAAGATCCTGACCGTCGGCAAGAAGGGCCGCGATCAGCTGAAGCGCGATTTTGGCGACCATCTGGTGGGCCACGTCGACATGACGGAGGTCAAGCGGTTGTCCTATGCGGATGCGCAGGGCATCGCGAAGAACGTGCTGGACCGCTTTGATGCGGGTGAGTTTGACGTCGCCACGATCTTCTATTCGGATTTCGTGAACGTCGTCAGCCAGATCCCGCGTGCACATCAGATCATCCCGGCGACCTTTGAGGCGTCAGAGGATGAAGGTGCAAGCACATTGTTCGATTACGAGCCATCCGAGGAAGCGATCCTGGCCGATCTGCTGCCCCGCGGTGTGGCAACGGCGATCTTTTCAGGTCTGCTGGAAAACGCGGCGTCCGAGCAGGGCGCGCGGATGTCCGCGATGGACAACGCCACGCGCAACGCCGGCGAGATGATCGACAGCCTCACCATTCAATACAACCGTTCCCGTCAGGCCGTTATCACCAACGAGCTGATCGAAATCATTTCCGGCGCGGAAGCGCTGTAAGCAAATCGGAGACACGACATGGCAAAAGCAGTCGGCAAAATCACCCAAGTCATCGGCGCCGTCGTTGACGTTCAGTTCGAAGGCGATCTGCCCGAAATTCTGAACGCCCTTCACACGCAAAACCAGGGCAAGACCCTTGTGCTGGAAGTGGCACAGCACCTTGGTGAAAACACCGTGCGCGCCATTGCGATGGACGCCACCGAAGGTTTGGTGCGCGGCGCGGATGTGTCCGACACAGGCGCGCCCATTCAGGTGCCCGTCGGCAAGGCCACCCTGGGCCGCATCCTGAACGTGACCGGTGACCCGGTTGACGAAAAGGGCCCGGTAGACACCAAGGAGTCACGCGCCATCCACGGTGAAGCGCCATCCTTTGATGCCCAGTCCACCGAGACCGAGATCCTGACCACAGGCATCAAGGTGATCGACCTGCTGGCGCCCTACACGAAGGGCGGCAAGATCGGCCTGTTCGGCGGTGCCGGCGTGGGCAAGACGGTTCTGATCATGGAATTGATCAACAACATCGCGAAAGTGCACTCCGGCCTCTCGGTGTTTGCGGGCGTGGGCGAACGGACGCGTGAGGGTAACGACCTCTATCACGAGATGATTGAATCCGGTGTTATCGTGCCCGATGACATGGCGTCTTCGAAAATTGCGCTGGTCTACGGCCAGATGAACGAACCTCCCGGTGCGCGTATGCGCGTGGCGCTTTCCGGCCTGACGCTGGCCGAGCAGTTCCGCGACGAATCCGGATCGGACGTTCTGTTCTTTGTCGACAACATCTTCCGCTTCACGCAGGCGGGTTCCGAGGTGTCGGCGCTTTTGGGTCGTATCCCTTCGGCTGTGGGCTACCAGCCGACATTGGCCACGGATATGGGCGCGATGCAGGAACGGATTTCCTCCACCAAGAACGGCTCAATCACTTCCGTTCAGGCCGTTTACGTGCCTGCGGACGACCTGACCGACCCCGCGCCCGCGACCTCGTTCGCGCACCTCGACGCGACAACGGTTCTCGACCGTGCGATTTCGGAAAAGGGCATCTATCCGGCTGTGGACCCGCTGGGTTCCACATCGCGTCTGCTGGATCCGCTGATCATCGGGGAAGAGCACTACAAGGTGGCGACCGACGTGCAGCAGGTTCTGCAGCGTTACAAGTCGCTTCAGGACATCATCGCGATCCTCGGGATGGACGAACTCAGCGAGGACGACAAGCTGGCCGTGGCCCGCGCGCGCAAGATCGAACGTTTCTTGTCCCAGCCGTTCGACGTGGCGAAGGTCTTTACCGGGTCCGACGGTGTGCAGGTGCCACTGGAAGACACGATTGCGTCGTTCAAGGCGGTTGTGGCAGGTGAATACGACCACTTGCCAGAGGGTGCCTTCTATATGGTCGGCGGCATCGACGAAGTGAAGGCGAAAGCCGAAAAGATGGCCGCAGACGCAGCCTAAGGGGGTCAAGCAATGGCAGACACGATGCAATTCGATCTGGTGTCGCCCGAGCGGCGGCTGGCCTCCTTTCAGGTCACATCCGTCCAGATCCCCGGCGCCGACGGCGACATGACGGCGATGGAGGGGCATGCCCCCACCATCACCACGCTGCGGCCCGGCATCCTGAAGGTCGAAGGACCTGAAGGGACGCATGATTACGTGGTCACGGGCGGCTTTGCCGAAATCCGCGCTGATGGCGTGTCGGTTCTGGCCGAACGTGCCGTGGTCAAGGGCGACATGACGCAAGACCAGCTTGACGAGATGGTCGAAGAAGCCAAGGCGACGTATTCGAAGGCAAAAGACGCCTTCCAGAATGAGCCGGGCCCGGTTGACGACGCGGCCAAGCTTTTGTCGGACATGGTGGCAATGGGTGACGAGATCGGCCTTTCGGCCAAGCAACCCAACCTCTGAACCGATCTGACGGTATGAAAAGGGGCCTCGCAAACGCGGGGCCCTTTTACATTGGGATCAGACCGCCTAGACAAGCCTGATGAAGAACATACGGGTTCCCGGGTCAAATGAAACGATTGCGCAGTTTTAGTATCGGTGTCGACAGCGGCGACGTTGTCTTGTTTTCGGACTACGAAGACGGGGGCGAGATGTGGACCGGCCGCGGCCAGCGCGAACGCCGCAAGCACATCCGTTTCGATACGCCCTACAAGGAACCGCCCACGGTGCAGGTGTCGATCTCCCTTTGGGATCTGGACGCCACCACGGTGATGCGCGCCGACGTGAGCGCCGAAGCGGTGACGGAAAAGGGGTTCGACATCGTGTTCCGCACCTGGGGCGACACCCGCGTGGCGCGGGTGCGCGTGGCGTGGTCTTCGATCGGATCACTGCCGGATGATGATGACTGGGATGTGATTTAGGGGGCGCATGCGGATGGCCGTGCGCCGGGCGGTCGCAGTCCGAGGGAGGGGATCGACGTTTTGGATCGCTGGTTTGAGCCCTCCTTGAATGTTCATTGGCTACTCCAAAGTCTTGAAGTTCCATATCTCACTGACCTTGCACGACCTTTGCCTTTTGGTAACTTGCTTTCATGGATCCTATTGAAACACTCAACAATTGGATGATGACTGAGGGGCGGTGCTCGGACGATCCTATCAGGATAGTGTCGCATTTCTGTACAACTTTGGTTGAAGGCGGTGTGCCGCTTTGGCGGGTAAACATTGGTCAGCGCTTCGCCAATCCTCTGCTGATTGCATGGGGTGTTGTTTGGACACCCGACGGCGCTGAAAGCTATGATGTCACACACGCAAGAATGCTGACGGATGACTACATTGGCAGCTCCTTTGAATTTGTTTTCGAGAACCAACGACCGCTCCACAAGAGCCTGCGCAATCTCGATCCCGACAAGGATCACAGTTCATATCTTGAATTCGCGGCAGATGGTGGCACGGACTATTATGCGACCTTTTTGGAATACGGTGACGGTTCACAACACGGCTGTACCTTCGCAACGCGCGCTGAAGAAGGCTTTGCGCCTGAACATTTGGCAATGATTGAGGGCGCTCTGCCGGGACTGTCTTCGGCGATGGAGCCGATTACGATGCGCAAGTCCACCCAAAGCCTTTTGCGAACCTATCTCGGCACCGGTCCAAGCGAAGCTGTCTGGAATGGTTCCATCCAACGTGGTGAGCGTACGACACTGGAAGCCGTGGTGATGTTTTCCGACTTGCGCGGCTTCACGGCTTTTTCTGAAACGGAGAGTGAGCAAGAGATTTTTGAGGCACTCGACAGCTACTTTGAAGTCGTCGTGCGGGCGGTTGAGAAAAACAGTGGTGATGTGCTCAAATTCATGGGCGACGGCGTTTTGTCGGTCTTCCCGATCTCCACAGTTGATGATTGTGCCAAACGATGTCGCGATGCAGCAACGTGTGCACAACAAATACTGGCCGCTCTTGCAGCGCTCAACACAAGCCGAACCCAAGCCGGCAGATCCGAACTTGCAATTGGCATCGGTATCAATGTCGGGCAGGTCAGCTACGGCAACATCGGCAGTCAAGGCAGGCTCGATTTTACAGTTCTTGGCAGTGCGGTAAATCTCGCGAGCAGGGTCGAAGGTCTTACCAAGACCATCGGCGAAAGGGTGTTGGCCACAGAGACAGTCGCCACGCACGCCCCGGATATGTTCACCGAACCAGGTCACCATGAAGTGCGTGGGGTTAGCAGCCCGATCCAAATTTTTGGTCTAGTTGAACCTGCACCTTAGCACGAGATCACTCGGTCGAAGTAACCATTCCAACGCCAGCAAAGTCCGCACATCGGACATCGAATGCGACCCGATTACCCCGGATACATCCCGTCATAGATCGGGCCCAGTGTTTCCGCCTCGAACAGCGATGAAACGGACGTCCCGTTCCAGATGTTCAGGATCGCCTGTGCAAAGATCGGCGCGGTGGGGACGATGCGGATGTTCTTGGCTTTCTTGATCTCTTCGGTGGGCTGGATCGTGTCGGTGATGACCAGTGATTTCATCACGGATTTCGTCACCCGCTCCACCGCGGGGCCGGACATGACGCCGTGGGAGATGTAGGAATGGACTTCGGACGCGCCGTTCTCCAGCAGGATTTCGGCCGCCTTGCAGAGCGTGCCGGCGGTGTCGCAGATGTCATCGACGATCAGGCAGGTCTTGCCCTTCACATCACCGATCACGGTCATTTCGGCCACTTCGCCGGGTTTCTCGCGGCGTTTGTCCACGATGGCGAGGGGGGCATTCACCCGCTTGGCCAGTTCACGCGCGCGGGCCACGCCGCCCACGTCGGGAGAGACGACCATCAGGGTGTCCATCTTGTCCTTGAAGTGGCTCTTGATATCGAGCGCGAACACCGGAGAAGCGTAAAGGTTGTCCACGGGAATATCGAAGAAACCCTGAATCTGGGCGGCGTGCAGGTCCATGGTCAGCACCCGTTCAATCCCGGTGCCCACCAGCATGTTCGCCACCAGCTTGGCGGTGATCGGCGTGCGGGCCTTGGTGCGGCGATCCTGACGGGCATAGCCGAAATAGGGCAGCACCGCTGTCACGCGGCTGGCAGAGGACCGGCGCAGCGCATCGGCCATGATCATCAGTTCCATCAGGTTGTCGTTGGCGGGGTTCGATGTGGGCTGGATGATGAACATGTCTTCCCCGCGCACATTTTCGAATACCTCCACGAAAATCTCGCCGTCATTGAACCGTTCGACGCGCGTATCCACGAGGCCCACATTGACCCCCCGATGCAGGGACATGCGCCGTGCGATGGCCTGTGCCAAGGGTTTGTTGGCATTGCCGGTAATCAGTTTCGGCTCGGAAGTCAGGGGCATGGGGGAAGGCTCTCCGTGGCAGCGGGAATGTGACAGAATCACGACATTGAACCCCGCTTAACATGGCCGTAACGTGCCACCAAGCAACCACCGATGGAACGGACACCAGATGCCTCAGATCGATTACTTTTTTGCGACACTTTCCCCTTATTGCTACCTTGCCGGAGAGCGGTTGGAAGCGGTCGCGGCCAAGCACGGGGCCACGATCAACTACAAACCTTTCGACATTGTCGCGGCATTTGCCCGGACCGGTGGGACACCGCCCAAGGATCGGCACATCAGCCGTATCGAGTACCGCGCGCAGGAACTGGTGCGACAGGCGAAGAAACTGGGCATGCCGTTCAATCTGCAGCCGGCGCATTGGCCCACAAACGGGGCACCCGCGGCCTATGCCTTTATCGCGGCGCAGAATGCCGGGGGCGGCGATCTGGGCAAGCTGGCGCACGGGATCACCCGGGCGGTCTGGGCCGAGGAAAAGGACATCGCGCAGGACGAGGTGGTGCGTGCCTGCCTGACCGACGCCGGATTTGACCCGGGTCTTGCAGACAGCGGTCTGCTGGAAGGGGCTGAGACCTATGCCCGCAACCTTGAAGAAGCGGTAGACCGCGGGGTTTTCGGCGCACCGTTCTATTTCGTGGGCGATCAGCGGTTTTGGGGGCAGGACCGTATCGAAGATGTTGATCTGCATCTGGCCGGCGATTTGTGAGCGTTCAGACGGGCTTTGCCCCTTTCGTACATCATCTGGGGCAGGGACCCCGGCGCGTGCTGGCGCTGCATTGCACGCTTGGCTTCGGTGGTGCGTGGAACGGCATGGCCAAGGTGCTGGGCGACCGGTTGCATTTTATCGCGCCGGACCTGCCCAGTCATGGCAAGAGCCCTGATTGGGACGGGCAAAGCGATTTTCCGGCGACGGTCTATGACACTACGCTGGCGCTGATGGACGATGCGCCGATGGATGTGATCGGCCATTCGTTCGGCGCGGTGACGGCGCTGCGGCTGGCGGCGCGCGCACCTGAAAAGGTGCGGTCGATCACGTTGATCGAACCGGTGTTCTTCGCCATTGCCAAGGCCGATGCGCCCGAAACGCTGGCGGATCACGACCGCGTTGCCATGCCGTTCACCCAAGCAGCCGCTGCGGGAAACATGGAAGAAGCGGCGCGCGCGTTCAACCGGATGTGGAGTACGGAAGAGAACGTCTGGAACACCCTGCCGGAGCGCAGCCGCGCGGCCATGACACGGGGCATCCATGTGGTGCCAAGCACCTATGCGCTGCTTTATGAGGACACCGATGGTATTCTGGCACCCGGCGTGCTGGGTGGTCTGGACATGCCCGTGCAGCTGGTGCGTGGTGAACTGGCACACGGGGCCATCGCCGCCACGCTGGAGGGGCTGCGCGACCGCATTCCGGGGGCGGTGCTGGATGTGATCCCGGAGGCGGGCCATATGGCACCGATCACGCATCCGCAGGCCGTGGCAGAGGTTTTCGAAAGGGTGCTGGCGCGCGCGTGATGGTCAGAAGTGTGCGAGGAAAGCGTCGATCTGTTCGCGGCTGATGGACCAGTCGCAGACCAGCCGCGCGGCGACCATTTCCTCGGGTGCGCCAGCAAGAGGACCGTCCCAGAGATTGTAGACCGCCCCGGCATCGTGCAGCTTTTGGTGGATCGCACGGGCAAAGCGCACGAAGATCATGTTGGCCTGCGGTTCGTGCAGGAATGTGGCACCTGCCGCCCTGAGACCCTGCGCAAGATAAGCGGCATTGTCATTGGCCTGCTCTGCGGTTTTCAGGAACAGGTCATCCTGAAGGTATCCTGCCATCTGCGCGGAAAGATACTTGTGCTTGGAGAACAGATGCGCCCCACGCTTGCGGCGCAGCTGGAATTCCCACGCCTTGGAAGGATCAAAGAAAACAACCGCTTCCACGGCCATGCAGCCGTTCTTCGTGCCGCCGAAGCTGACGACATCGACGCCCGACTTCCACGACATGTCAGCCGCAGTGCATCCCAGTGCTGCCTGCGCATTGGCAAAACGTGCGCCGTCCAGATGCACGGGCAGGTCATGGGCCTTGGCCACAGCGGTCAGGGCGCGCAATTCGTCAAGGCTGTGGACTGAGCCGCGTTCGGTCACTTGCGTGATGGTGACGGGGCCGGGTTGGGCCGCGTGTACGTCACCGGGCGCGCGGGCAGTGATTGCGGCTTTCAGCGCGTCGGGAGTCATTTTGTCATCGGTGGGCACGCAAGTCAGCTTGGCCGCGCCCGCGTAGAATTCAGGCGCGTTGCATTCGTCTTCTTCCACATGCGCGACGGCGGAGCAGAAGATCGCCTGCCAGGGCTGGCAATAGCACGCCAGTGCCAGCGCGTTTGCCGCCGTCCCGGTGGAGACAAGGAAGACCTCCGCGTCGGGCGCTTCGAAAACGCGGCGGATGCCGGTGCGCACTTCCTCCATCATCGGGTCATTGCCGTAGGGCGGTTGGTGGCCCACGTTGGCCGCCATCACCCTTTCCATGACCTGCGGGTGGGCGGGCCCTGCATTGTCAGAGGCAAAAAACATCAATCAGAGTCCTCTATGATGTGGTCTTCCCATTCCTCGAACGGGGTGTCGAATTCGGACACGGTGTGCCCGCGCACGGAAATCCCCGCGCGGTGAACGGAATCCGGATCGCCCGACACCAGCGGGTGCCAGTCTGGCAGCGGGTTGCCCTGCCACAACAGACGATAGGCGCAGGTTTCTGGCATCCAGTAGGCGTGGCTGTCCAGATTGTCAGGGCGCAGTACGATGCAATCGGGCACGAAGTGGTGGCGCTGTTCGTAGTGCACGCAGCGGCAGGTCGCATCGTCCAGCAGACGACAGGCGACGCGGGTCAGGGCCACCTTGCCGGTGTCCTCGTCTTCCAGTTTGTTCAGGCAGCATTTGCCGCAGCCATCACACAGCGCTTCCCATTCTTTGGGTGACATCTTGGCCAGCGTTTTCTTTTCCCAGAAACGCGGGGGCAGGTCGGGATCGGCGATGGGTTTCGTCATAGGTCCGCGAGTATGGCACGGGCGCGGGCGCTGTCGGCATCCATCTGCGCGATCAGGGCGTCAAGGCCGTCGAATTTCTCCTCTCCACGCAGGTGTTCGACCAGGCCGACGGAAAGCGAGGTGCCATAGAGATCCCCTTTGAAGTCAAAGATGAACGTTTCGATGTTGGGGGTGTTGACGCCGAACATCGGCCGCACGCCAAGGCTGGCCACGCCGTGATAGCTGCCTGCATGCGGCCCATCCAGCACATCCACCAGCACCGCGTAGACACCGAAGGCCGGTGGGTGCAGGCCTTCGATGGACATGTTCGCGGTGGGATAGCCAAGGTCGCGGCCGCGTTTTTCACCGTGCAGCACGGGTCCGTCGATGCGGTGCCAATGGCCCAGCATTTCAGCGGCATCGCGCGGACGTCCATCGCTGAGCGCTGTGCGGATGGCAGTGGAGGAGACCGTCTGCACGCCCTGCGCCATCAGCGGCGCGATGGTGACGCCAAAGCCGTATTGCGCGCCGAAACGTTGCAGATCCTCGGCCGTTCCCTTGCGGCCCTGACCAAAGCAGAAATCAGCACCCACCACCACATGGCGCAATCCCAATCCTGCATGCAGGACATCGCGGGCGAATTCTTCGGGGGTGAGCGCGGCAAGGGCGCTGTTGAAGGGCAGTTCATACAGCCGTTGCACACCGATCTTTTCCAGCCGGTGCATACGGGCCTCCGCGCTCATCAATCGAAAGGGCGGGGCATTGGGGGCAAAAAAGCTGCGGGGGTGGGGTTCAAACGTGACGATGCCCAGCGGTGCGTCGGGCTGCGCGCTGCGTGCCAGTTCAATGACGGAAAGGTGCCCCTTGTGCACCCCATCAAAGTTCCCGATCGCCGCTGTCGCCCCCTGATCGGAGGTCGCGACGCTGTCATGGTCCCGAATAATCCGCATGTGCCTTGCCTAGCCGCGTGCGCAGGCAGTGGCAAGAAGCCGCGACGCCTTAGTCGAACTTGCGTGACGGGGCCAGCACGGTGGCTTCGCCGACAAGCACCTTCTTGTCATTGACGGAGCAGTGGCAATCCATCTTGACGATCCGCTTTGCGGGGTCGATGTCGGTCACCTTGACCTCCGCATAGACCACATCACCCGGGCGCACGGGGCGCAGGAACTTGAGCGATTGACCCAGATAGACCGTGCCGTGACCGGGTAGCTGTTCGCCAATCACCGCAGAGATCAGGCCCGCCGTCAGCATGCCGTGGGCGATGCGGCCCTGAAAGATCGTGTCCTGTGCATAATCATCGTCCAGATGCACCGGGTTGCGGTCGGTGGAGATGGTGGCGAACATTTCGATATCGTCATCCGTCACTTCCTTGCGGAGATAGCGGAACATCCCGATTTCGATGTCCTCGATAACGATTGTGCCGCGCGGAAGATTGTCCAACATCACTGACCTCTCGGTAATAAAAGTACCACCGGAGCACCCGGTTTGGAACTTAATTACTTTGCGCGCGCAGAAAATCAAGTCCTAAATGCATCAGCGCAATTGGCCGATCGTATAGGTGGGGGAGGACATTTCCTTTTGCAGATAGGCGGTTAGCGCATTTGGATCGGGTTGCTGTCCGGTTTTTGTTTCTGATGCAGCCAGACCGCCGGATATGAACAGGGAATCGATGTCTTCGCCCATCGCGCCTGCGATATCAGTCAGAACCCCGTCCCCGATGGCCAGAATGCGATCATCAGAGATGCCGCGCCCCAGCGCCGCCAGCCTGCGGCGGGCCAGATCGTAGATCGGCGGATGCGGTTTGCCGAAATAGAGACTTTCGCCACCCATCTCGGTATAGAGCTTTGCCAAGGCGCCTGCGCACCATTCGCGCACATCGCCCCGGTCCACCACGATATCGGGGTTCGCACAAAGCAGTTTCAGCCCCTTCTGCTTGGCATAAAGGAACTGCGGGCGCATGACGGACGGATCGGCCAAGGGGTCTTCGGGGCCGGTGCAGACGATGCCTTCGGCCTGGTCCAGCGGGACCTGTTCGATGGTCATCGGATCTTCGATCAGGTGCAGGGGTTCGAAGAAACGGTCGTCACCGGGATAGCCGATGTGCCAGACCTTCTGACCCACGGTGCCCAGAAACATGGCCGACCGCGCGGAATCGCCGGAGGTCGCGATGGTGTCCCAAGCGTCATCAGGCACGCCAAAGTGGACCAGCTGTTTCTGCACGCCTGCGCGTGGGCGCGGGGAGTTCGTGACCAGAACCACCTTGCCACCCTCCTTGCGGTATTGTTGCAGCGCTGCGACCGCTTCGGGCAGGGCATGCACGCCGTTGTGCACACAACCCCACAAATCAACGAACAACGCGTCGTATTGGGCAGAGATTTCGGAGAGTGTTTCAACGATACGGGTCATGGTGGCTCCATCTGGTGTGGGGGTGGCATAGGCCAATTCCGGTAGAGAGGGAACCAACTCCGCTCAGTCGCGGTTCCCCGGTATCTGCCGATTGCGGGTCCAGTCAAATGTGCCCTGATCGCGTTCTTCGACCGCCTGTTTCCAGCCTGCGTCCTCCGACCGGGCTTTGAAATTCAATCCTTCAGGGGAATGGCGGGTGATCCCGTCAAAAACCGTGGCAAGACGTTGGGTCTGGTTCAGGGTGGCCTCCATCGTCTGATTGATGACCATCTTCTGCATGGCGAGCTGGTTGATCGGTACCCCTGCCATCCGCGCGGCAAGTGCCTCCACTTCCGCGTCAAGCTGATCTGCGGGGACGGATTTCAGCACAAGGGCCATATCCGCCGCTTCGACCCCGGTGATCTTGTCGCCTGTGAACATCATGCGCTTGGCCTTCTCCGGACCAAGCCGGTAGACCCACATCGCCGTCGTCGGACAGCCCCAGACGCGGGCAGGCATGTAGCCGATCTGCGCGTCATCCGCCATCAGCACAAGATCACAGCACAGCGCGATGTCCGACCCTCCCGCAACGGCATAACCATGCACCTTGCAGATCACCGGCTTCATTGCGCGGAACAGCGACATGAAGGCCTGCGTGTTGGCCCACATGAACTGATAATCCTGCATGGGGTCCCAGGGCATTGGCTGTGTCAGCTTGTTGTCGGGGTCGGCCGCGTAGTGGGCCAGATCATAGCCCGCGCAGAACGCATCGCCTGCGCCCGAGAGGACCATCAGGTGCACCTCCGGATCGGCATCCGCCCTTTCGACAGCCGCTTGCAAGTCGCCGGGCATGTCGTCGTTGATGGCATTCATTACCTCGGGCCGGTTCAGCGTGAGCCGCGCGATGCGGCCATCCTTTTGATAGGTGACGGTTGTCATGAAAAAGGCTCCCTTGTTGCAAAGGGAGCCTAATGGGTTGGAATCGATCCTGACAAGCTGTCGTCAGACCTTCAGGTTTGGGATGATCTGTTTCTTGCGGCTCATGATGCCTGGCAGAACAACCGTGTCGCCGGAGACGGACGCGCCGAAGCTTTTTTCCGCCACGGTCTTGGTCAGATCGTTGGGCACCAGCATCGTGGCTTCTTCGTTCAGGATATCGACCACGAACAGAAGCACCTGATCGGCACCGTCTTCGGAGGCCACACCCGGCATCGCGGCGATCAGCGCTTCCTTGCGGTCGAGAACGGAAGCGGGGGCCGTGGTTTCCAGCACGGAGACGCGGAATTGCTTGCCGTCGACGGCGTATTCCTTGCTGTCCATGCGCAGCAGTTCGGCTTCGGAAAAGGCTGAGACATCGGATTTCGCCGCGAACATCTCAGCCGCGAACGCGGGAATATCGACACCAAGATCCTTGGCCAGCGCATGGGCAATGGCCTTGTCTTCCTGCGTGGTGGTGGGGCTGCGGAATTCGAGCGTGTCGGACAGGATGCAGGTCAGCATCGCGCCTTTGATGCCCGTGGGCATCTGCGCCATATCATCGCCGATCATCTTCCACATCAGCGTCGCGGTACAGGCCAATGGTTCAATGCGGATCTCGATCGGGCCCGCGGTTTCCAGCCCGCCGACAAGCTTGTGATGATCAATTATCGCGGTGATGTTGGCCGCGTTGATGCCGTCGGGCAGTTCTGCCGGGTTGTTGGTGTCCACGATCACCACGTCCTGCCCTTCGGCCACGCCGTCGATGATCTGCGGCTTGTCCAGCTTCCAGTGATCCAGCATGAACAGCGCTTCGGTATTGGGTTCACCCAGCAGGGCGGGTGCGGCGTCCACGCCCTTGATCTGGTTGAGGTACCAGGCCCAGATGATCGGGCTGCCGGTGCTGTCGGTGTCGGGGGATTTATGGCCAAAAACGAGGGTGGTCATGGGTACATCTGCCTTCGGAGTGGGAGTGATTTGCCGCCTTATAGGCGCGCGTCCCGGCGTTGTCACCACCTTGGCTCAGAGGCCCAGATCGCTGCGTTTCTTCTTTGTCAGCCCGGCCACCACCATGTCATAGGACGCCTTGATGTGATCGCGAAGGCTGTCGTCCGGCAGGCCCGGTTCGTCGTAGTGCTGTATCCACTTCAAGCCGCGTGACGCCATATAGGGTGCGGGGCGTAAGCCAGGGCTGTCTGACAGGATCTCAAACGCCATTTCGGATGCCTTGAACGTCACGGTGTTCCCGCTTTCGCCCATTCCGATGACGGCAAAGACCTTGCCGCCCACCTTGTAGACGTCCGCATTGCCCCATTGCACCACGTGGGTGGCCTGCGGCAGCGCGGCGCAAAAAACTGTCAGTTCGTCGCGGGTCATGGGAGGATCATAGGCAGTTGGAAGCGCCGCGCAAATGGGGCAAGTTGGCGGCCATGTCAGACAGCCCGCGCGAAACCGACCTTTATCCGCCCATCAAGCAGTTTCTTGAGGATCAGGGATACGTGGTGAAGGCCGAAGTGGGCGCGGCGGATGTGGTGGCCGTGCGCGGGAGCGAGCCGCCCGTGGTGGTGGAATTGAAGCTGGGCTTTTCGCTGGCCTTGTTCCATCAGTGCGTCGCAAGGCTGAAGGTGGCTGAGGACGTCTATCTTGCGGTTGCGCGCCAGCCGGGAAAGCGGTTTCAGAAGGCGCTGAAGGACAATACCACCCTAGCGCGGCGACTGGGGCTGGGGCTGATCACCGTGCGGCTGAGCGATGCCCTGGTCGAGGTGCACTGCGATCCGGGACCGTATGCGCCGCGCAAGTCGAAAAAACGCACCGCCGCATTGCTGAGGGAGTTTGCCCGGCGGCAGGGCGATCCGAATAATGGCGGGCAGACGCGGGCCGGGTTGGTGACAGCGTATCGGCAGGATGCCCTGAAGGTCGCCGTGTATCTATATGAAGCGGGTGCCAGCAAGGGTGCGGATGTGGCGCGCGAAACCGGCGTGCCTGCAGCGACCCGGATGATGCGGGATGACCATTATGGCTGGTTCGAGAAGGTCGAAAAGGGTGTCTACGGCCTGACCCCTTCAGGGGCCGAGGCCGTCAGCGTCAGCGGGCGTGTGCTGGGCGCCTAGAAGGACTGCCGTTCCAGCGTATAACCGCGCTGCGCCAGCAGGTTCAGGATGCCCTGTTCACCGCCCAGATGCAGGGCGCCTGCAGCGACGACAATGCTGTCGCCGTCCGTCGCTTCGATGGGGTCGATCCAGGACAGGTTGCGTTGGGCATTGATCAGGTCCATGAATTCGTCGAACAGCGCGTCAAATTCGGCAGGAGACATGTCGAAATGCGCCCGCGTTGTGACGCGTGATGTCTCCAGCGCGGCGATCACTTCCTCGTCAAAGTATTGTTCGATGAGCGTATGGCTCGCGTTTTCGGAGGCGGTGACAGGAATGATGCCAAGCTTCAGGAGTTCGATCTGTTCCTCCATGGGGTCCTGATTGAAAAGGCTGAAGATCGTCTCGTAAGGTTCAAGCGACCCCGTTGGCACGCCCGCGGCGTCGGCAAGGGCCATGATCCGCATGTCGAGGCCGTTCTTGTTGGCGGTCATCGATTGCAGGGTGCAGGGCGACATCGACAGCATCAGTGACAGGTACCATGGCTGGAACTTGGCCGCCATGAAGGGCGGGATGCCGCGCACGCGCGCGGCTTCGGCCAACCTGATCCAGTCCTGTTGCGGCATCAGGTCGATCAGCGTTTCCCCCGTAAGGAACAGCATTTCCGGTCGCTCTGCGATGGCTTTTTGCAGCGCCGCCTGACTTTCCGCATCCGCTTCGACCAGCAGGTGGTCGGCATTGTTGATGACCGGGGTCAAAGCGTCGGTGATGGGATCAAAGCGCGGATCGTCCATATGCAGCGTGCCAATGACGTGAACAGTGCGGGTGCCGCGTGTGGCGGTCCAGTAGATGCCGTTTGAGAAGGGCACGCCTTCCAGCCGCTGGGCGATTTCGGCCTTTTGCGCATCGCTCAACGTTGTGCGCAGGTCGGTTCCGGAACAGGCGGCCGAAAGCGCCGCGGGAAGCAGCAGGAAAAGGGCGGTCAAAAGCAGTCGCACGGGGGGGTACACTCCAGCAGGTTCGATCCTTAGCTAGGGGTGGAGTATGTCATTCTCAAGGACCAAATCCGGCAGCCTGACGATCCTTTTGAGGTGCAATGATCCGGGGATCTGGCGTGAAGATCGGGAGCGATCGGTCCAGCGTTCCGCCGGACTTTCCGGTATGCCCGAACTGCGGTTTGGCAAGGTCCGTCGCCACGGCGCAAAGTCCGCACATTTTTTCTCAACCGGTTGCTTGACACCTTGTCGCGGTATGCCTAGCTATGCGTCGTTAGCACTCAGATAGAGTGAGTGCTAACGCCCGGACCCCTGAGTGGCGGTCTGGTTGGGAGAAATAACTTTGAGCGTTAAGGAGCTGCAAAGATGGCATTGAAACCGCTTCACGACCGAGTGCTGGTAAAGCGCACAGAAAGCGAAGAGAAAACCGCTGGCGGGTTGATCATTCCCGATAGCGCCAAGGAAAAGCCTTCCGAGGGCGAAGTTGTCGCCTGCGGCGAAGGCGCGCGCAAGGACAGCGGTGAACTGATCGAGATGGCTGTAAAGCCCGGCGACAAGATCCTGTTCGGCAAGTGGTCCGGCACGGAAGTCACCCTCGACGGTGAAGAAATGCTGATGATGAAGGAAAGCGACATCATGGGGATCCTCGCCTGATCCATCAGGTGAAGGAGGGCTTTGGCCCATCCCTCGAGACGCGACACATCAATCCAATTTTAGGAGAAGACGAAAATGGCTGCTAAGGACGTCAAATTCGATACAGATGCCCGCAACAAGATGCTGAAGGGTGTGAACATCCTTGCCGACGCGGTAAAAGTGACACTGGGCCCCAAGGGCCGCAACGTGGTTCTGGACAAATCGTTCGGCGCACCGCGCATCACAAAGGACGGTGTTTCCGTTGCCAAAGAGATCGAGCTTGAGGACAAGTTCGAGAACATGGGCGCGCAGATGGTCAAGGAAGTGGCCCAGCGGACCAATGACGAAGCAGGCGACGGTACCACCACCGCGACAGTGCTGGCTCAGGCGATCGTGCGCGAAGGCATGAAATCCGTTGCTGCTGGCATGAACCCCATGGACCTCAAGCGTGGCATCGACATGGCGACAGCCACTGTTGTCGAGGCCATCAAGGCGGCTGCACGTGAAGTTTCCGACAGCGACGAAGTCGCACAGGTCGGCACCATCTCCGCCAATGGCGAGAAGGAAATCGGCCGTCAGATCGCGGATGCGATGCAGAAGGTCGGCAACGAGGGTGTGATCACCGTCGAAGAGAACAAGGGTCTGGAAACAGAGACAGACGTTGTCGAAGGCATGCAGTTCGACCGCGGCTACCTGTCGCCATACTTCGTGACCAACTCCGACAAGATGACGGTTGAACTGGAAGATGCGATCATCCTGCTGCACGAGAAGAAGCTTTCTTCGCTGCAGCCCATGGTGCCGCTGCTGGAGCAGGTCATCCAGTCCCAGAAGCCGCTGCTGATCATTGCGGAAGATGTTGAAGGCGAAGCGCTGGCGACACTCGTCGTGAACAAGCTGCGCGGCGGTCTGAAAATCGCTGCTGTCAAAGCCCCCGGCTTTGGCGATCGTCGGAAGGCGATGCTGCAGGATCTCGCGATCCTCACAGGCGGTCAGGTGATCTCCGAAGATCTGGGTATGAAGCTTGAGTCCGTGACCATGGACATGCTGGGTTCTGCCAAGAAAGTCTCCATCACCAAGGACGAAACCACTGTTGTGGACGGTGCCGGTGAAAAGGCGGAGATCGAAGCGCGTGTAGCACAGATCCGCAACCAGATCGAAGAGACCACATCCGACTACGACCGTGAGAAGCTGCAGGAACGTGTTGCGAAGCTCGCTGGCGGTGTCGCTGTGATCCGCGTCGGCGGCATGACCGAAGTCGAAGTGAAAGAGCGCAAAGACCGCGTTGACGATGCCCTGAACGCGACCCGTGCGGCCGTGCAGGAAGGTATTGTTGTGGGCGGTGGCGTTGCTTTGGTCCAGGCGGGCAAGAAGCTCGACGGCGTCAAAGGCGAAAACAGCGACCAGGATGTTGGGATCACCATCGTCCGCAAGGCGCTTGAAGCACCGCTGCGCCAGATTGCTGAGAACTCCGGCGTGGACGGTTCCGTCGTTGCGGGCAAGATCCGCGAGAGCGACGACCTGACGTTCGGCTTCAACGCCCAGACCGAAGAGTACGGCGATCTGTTCAAGTTCGGTGTTATCGACCCCGCGAAGGTCGTGCGCACCGCACTGCAGGACGCAGCCTCCATCGCGGGCCTGCTGATCACCACCGAGGCGATGGTCGCAGACCGTCCCGCCAAGGAAGGTGCCGGCGGCGGCATGGGCGGCGGCATGCCCGACATGGGCGGCATGGGCGGCATGATGTAAGCAGCCGCGCGCAAGCGTTGTTGCGGTACGTTTCCGCTTTGAAATCAAGGAAAGGCGTGTCTTCGGGCGCGCCTTTTTTTTTGTGAATTGCCGCGTGGGGATTAAGAAAAACGAAATGGCCCCGTGATAGCCCGCATTTGCAAATGACAGCAGAGGCGGACCATGCAGATCAATGCCACAAGGATACTGCCGCACACAGGGCGGCAGGATGTGATGACAAAAAGCGGCACGCAGGACATTGACGATTTCATCTATCTGATCAGCCATGATGTACGTGCCTCTGTGCGGGCCTTGCTGGAACTGCCGCAATGGATTGCCGAGGATCTTGAGGAAGCGGGGATCAAGGTGGAAGGCAGCGTCGCCCAGTCCATCGACCTGATGAACCGGCACACAGGTCGTTTGGACCGGATGCTGGTCGACCTGCTGACCTATTCCCGCATCGGTCGCATGCAGGACATCCGCGAGATTGACGTCGGCGCAGCGCTGGCTGAGGTGTGTGACACGATGCAACTGCCCAGTGGCTTCACGCTGACCCAGGACATCGAATGCGGACCGCTCAGGATCGGGGAGCGGGATATCCTCACGCTGCTGACCGCGTTGTTGAGCAACGCAGTCAAGCATCACGACAAGGTGCAGGGGCACATCGTGGTGACCGCGCAGACCTGCGACGACATGGTGATCCTGAGCGTCAGCGACAATGGGCCGGGCATCGAAGAAGAGATGCACCCGCGGATATTTGGCGCGATGACCACGCTGCGCCCGCGGGACGAGGTTGAAGGCAGCGGCATGGGACTGGCCAATGTGCGCAAAATTGCAGAGTTCTACGGCGGCGATGCCCGTGTCGGCCCGTCGATCTACGGTCGCGGCTGCACGATTGAGGTACGTCTTCCCAGAATTGGCGCGGCCGGACCGACAGGCAAATGATGGGCTGATTTAGGTGGAATTTTCCGGAAATGGTCGGCGGCTCTTAAGGATTGTGAAGCCATACTGGCTGACTTTGCAGCCTGTCACGTCTTGAAAGGGTCAGGTACCATGCTTCAATTCTCAAGAAATCCAATCCCCCTCCCTTTTCCACTGTTGCGCACCCGTGATCTGCGTGTGCTGTTGTTGGACGACAGTTCCTTCGACTGCCAGCGCATCCGCAGGCTGTCCGGCAAGACCGGCCTACGCATCGATCTGGACGAAGTTCATTCCATCGCACAAATGGACCGTGCCGTGGCGCGGACCCGTTATGATCTGATGCTCATCGACTATCGCCTGCCCCAGGGAGACGGGATGGTAGCGCTGGACCGTGTTCTTGACGCGCCCAGGAATCGGGATGCTGCCAAGATCATGATCACCGGCAACAGTGCGGCGCTGATCCGTGTGCAGGCGCTGCGACGGGGATGCCATGAATTCATCATCAAGGCTGAACTGGACGCGAACATGCTGCGCCGTGCCATGATCAATGCGCTTGCGCTTTCCTGTCTGCGGCAACCGGCCTTTGACCGGGTTCAGCGTGTCGGTCGGATCGATCCTGCCACCCCCAGCCGGATCCCCGGCTTGCCACCGTTTGAGTTTGAACGTCGGGCTTCAGGCCGTGGCAAAGCGGAAGATTTCCGGGTCCACTGATGACCATGCAAAGCGCACAATCGCCCATCAGCCTCTTGGCCCCGCTCAAACGGGAGGCTAAGGCAATGGGGATGCGCCTTGTTCTGTTAATTGCCCTGACCATGCTGGCCTTTGCCGCGAATTCCATCCTGACCCGGCTGGCGGTGGATGGCGGGCACATTGACCCTTCGGGTTTTGCGATCGTCCGGGTGTTATCGGGGGCGGTCGTGCTGAGTATGCTGATCACAGTGCGGGGCGGCGGATTGCCGCTTTTCCGCAAGGAAAGACTGCCCGGTGCGATCAGCCTGACGGTCTATATGATCGGATTCTCGCTGGCGTATCTGACCCTGGACGCGGGGTTGGGGGCGCTGATCCTGTTCGGGGTCGTGCAGATCACCATGTTTGCCCATGCAGCGCTGACAGGTGCAGCACCAAACTTGCGCCAGATGACGGGGGCGGGGGCCGCATTTGCCGGTCTTTTGCTGGTGCTCTGGCCCGGGGCAGGGGCGGGAACGGACCTACCGGGCGCGGCCCTGATGGCCTGTGCGGGCATCGGCTGGGCGTCCTACACCATTGCGGGCCGACACGCGGCGGACCCCTTGGCGGCCACGTCGGCCAATTTCGTCCTGTGCCTGCCCGTAATGGTCATCCTTCTGTCCGGCACCGGTCTGAACTTTGGGGTGACCGGCATCGCGCTGGGCATCCTTTGTGGCGGTTTGACGTCCGGGCTGGGGTATGCGTTGTGGTATACGGTCCTGCCCCGGATCACGGGCCCGACAGCGGCGGTCGTGCAATTGAGCGTGCCGGTCATTGCGTTGATCGCCGGCACTGTCTTTCTTGGCGAAGCACTTGGCCCTGCGATCCTTGTGGCGACTGTGCTGGTGGTGGGGGGAATCGGCTGGGCGGTTACCGGACAATCGGTTCAAGCGGGTCGTAGATCACGCTGAATTCAGGGCCGAAGGCGACTGCGGCAAGGCTGTCGGGCTTATGCGGGGTTTGTGCCAACTCGTCTTGTGTCACCCAGCGCCAGCGGTTCACGATCGCTTCGCGGTCGCGCCAATCTGGATCAATTGCCGCAGCGCCATTCAGCGCACAGTGAAAATAAAGATCGACCTGATGAAAGCCTCCGTTGGGGTCATGGAATTCGTTCACCAGGCAGGGCGCGCCCACCTCCACGTCCAGCCCGCATTCCTCCCAGACTTCGCGCTTGAGGTTGTCGGGCAGGGCGCTGCCCCGTTCGACGCCACCGCCGGGGGCACACATCAGCGGCTTGGTCGGATCGGCGTAAGCATTGACCAATAACAGCCGCCCTTCGTGTTTGATGATGGCGCGCACGGCAAGACGGGGATACGGGGCTGACATGGGTTCACTTTCGCAATCGTGTTGACGTTGAGCATTTCACGAAGCGGCAAATCAGTCTATCTGATGCCTATGAGCATTCGGACTTTTCTTTTTGGCGCGTTTATCCTTTTGACGGCATGCCAGACAGCACCGGCTGAGGCGCGTTGCGTGGTTCTGTTGCACGGGCTGGCCCGGACGGAGAATTCGTTTGCCTTGATGGAAGCTGCACTAGAGGCGGAAGGCTACCGTGTGGTGCGCCCGGGGTATCCGTCGACGGAGGCTGCGGTGCAGGAATTGGTGCGGCGGACCCTGCCGGACGCGGTAAAAAGCTGCGGCACGCCCACGGTTGATTTCGTGACCCATTCCATGGGCGGCATCCTTGTGCGGTCATGGGTGGAAGACGCCGGTACGGACCGCGTAGGCCGCGTTGTCATGCTGGCCCCCCCCAATCAGGGCAGCGAAGTGGTGGATGCATTGGGATACATCGCCGCGTTTGACTGGATCAACGGCCCGGCAGGCGCACAGATGGGGACGGGCGACGGCGGCTTGCCGCGCAAACTGCCGCCGGTCCCTTTCGAACTGGGCGTGATCGCAGGGTCGCAGTCGCTCAACCCCTATTTCTCGACCATTTTGCCGGGCGAGGATGATGGTAAGGTTTCCGTTGCCTCCACCAAGGTGGAGGGGATGACCGATCACGTCGTTCTGCCAGTGACCCATACCTTCATGATGAACAATCCCCGCGTTATTGCGCAGACCATGGCGTTTCTGAACCGGGGCAAGTTTGAGCGCAACATGACCTGGATCGACGGTGTGTTGGACACGCTGCAATGCGAGGATGGTGCGTGCCTGCCCGGTGTGGACGAGGCCGACTGACGTGACGCCGTTTGATCTGACCGGGGCAGATGTGCTTCTGCCGGAGGGGCTGTGCCGTTCCACCCTGTCTTTTGCGGAAGATGGCATTGTGGATAACCTTGTGGGCAATCCCGTTGATTTAAGTGGTTACATGGTCTTGCCGGGTATTGTTGATGTGCATGGGGACGGATTTGAACGCCATCTGGCGCAGCGGCGCGGGGCGATGAAGCAACTTGATGCGGGCCTGATCGCTTGCGAAGCGGAGCTGGCCGCCAACGGCATCACGACCGCCGTTCTGGCGCAGTTCATCAGTTGGGAAGGGGGCATGCGCGGCCCCGATTTCGCGGCACAGGTATTCCGGGGCATCCGCGATATACGCGGACAGGTGGTGACGGACTTGCGTGCGCAGGTCCGGTTCGAAACACATCTGCTGGAACACTATGACGCCTTGCCTGCGCAACTGCGCGATTGGGAGGTGTCCTATCTGGTGTTTAATGACCATCTGCCGCATGACCGCTTGCTGGCAGGCAAGACGCCGCGACGGCTGGTGGGGCAGGCGCTGAAGGCCGGGCGCAGTCCGGAAAAACACCACGAGATGATCAAGGAACTGCACGCGCGCGGGCCGGATGTCCCTGCCGCACTGGACGGGCTGTGCGCGGTTCTGGCCGAACAAGGGGTTCGGATGGGCAGCCATGATGATCAATCCCCGCAGACCCGTGCGACGTGGCGCGCACGCGGGGTCAGGCTGGCGGAATTTCCTGAAACGCTGGATGCTGCTGAAGCGGCGCATCAGGCGGGCGACGGTGTGATCATGGGCGCGCCCAATGTTGTGCGGGGTGGGTCGCACAACGGCAACCTGTCAGCGGTCGATCTGATCGCCATGGGATATTGCGACGCGTTGGCGTCAGACTATCACTATCCATCCCCACGCAGGGCGGCGCTGATGCTGGCGGATGCCGGTGTGGTCGATCTTGCGGCGGCTTGGGCGATGATCTCTGCCAGACCTGCGGCCCTGCTGGGGTTGCAGGACCGCGGCACGTTGACGCCGGGAAAACGCGCTGATTTCGTGGTGATGGAGCAAGGCACCCGCCGGATCGCCGCGACATTCGCAGGCGGCCGCGTGTCTTACATGAATGGCGCGGTGGCGGATCGGTTCTGGGCGGGAAGGACCTAGCCGGAAATGCGGTTCACGTGGCCCATCTTGCGGCCCGGTTTCACCTCGGCCTTGCCGTAAAGATGAAGGGCGGTGCGGGGCTCCCGCGCCAGGTCCGGCACTCGGTCCATGTCGGCACCGATCAGGTTTTCCATCACCACATCCGCATGGCGCGCCCCGTCGCCCAGGGGCCAGCCCGCAATTGCACGAATGTGCTGTTCGAACTGGTCCACGACACAGCCGTTTTGAGTCCAGTGACCGGAATTGTGAACGCGCGGGGCGATTTCGTTGACGATCAGACCCTGCGGCGTGACAAAAAGCTCAACCCCCAGTACACCGACATAATCAAGCGCATTCAGCACCTTGGCCGCCAGCAGGACGGCATCTGTGCGCTGCGAAGCGCTGAGCTGCGCAGGCACGGTGGTGGTGTGCAAAATGCCTTTGCGGTGCACGTTTTCGCCCGGATCATAGCAGGCGACCTCACCCCCCGGACCGCGTGCGGCAATGACGGAAACTTCGATACTGAAGTCGACGAAGCCTTCAAGGATCGCGGGTGCGCCGCGCATTTCGGCCAAGGCATCTGCCGGGGCAGTCGTGTCGTTCAGGCGGACCTGTCCCTTGCCGTCATAGCCAAAGCGCCGGGTCTTGAGGATCGACGGTGTGCCGATGCGCGCGATGGCGTCATCCAGCGCGGCAGCATCGCCCACATCCGCAAAGGGGGCGACGGTCAGGCCAAGATCCTGCAGGAATGTCTTTTCGACAAGCCGGTCCTGCGAGATCCGCAATGCCTCGCGCCCCGGTCGGATCGGCACGATTTCTTCGATCACGTCAAGTGCTGCCGTGGGAATGTTCTCGAACTCGTAAGTGACGACGCTGCACGCCTCGGCAAAGGCCTTGAGCGCTGCGGCGTCCTCATAGGGCGCGGTGGTGACGGCATGGGCCACATCCCCTGCGGGCGGTTGCGCGCCCGGTTCAAAGATATGCACGCGCAAACCCAGGCGGCTTGCCGCAACGGCCAGCATGCGGCCCAGTTGACCGCCGCCCAGAATGCCGATGGTGCTGCCGGTGGGCAGCGGCTCAATCATCGGAGGGCTCCTGCGGGATGGACGCGCTGAGGGCTGCGCGCCAGTCGTCCAGCCGCTTTGCAACCGTGGCGTCCTGCAGCGCAAGAATACCGGCGGCCATCAGCGCGGCATTGGCCGCACCCGCCGCACCAATTGCCATGGTGGCCACGGGAAAGCCCTTGGGCATCTGCACGATGGAATAAAGCGAATCGACCCCGGACAGCGCGCGGGTCTGTACCGGCACCCCGATCACCGGCACACGGGTCTTGGACGCCATCATGCCCGGCAAGTGCGCTGCCCCGCCGGCCCCGGCGATGATCACCTGCAAGCCACGGTCCACCGCCGTGCTGCCGTATTCCCACAAACGGTCAGGCGTGCGATGCGCCGAAACGATGCGGGTTTCATAAGCAAGTTCCAGTTCATCCAGCAGCGTCGCTGCCTCGCGCAGGGTTGCCCAATCCGACTGGGAGCCCATGATGATGCCGATAGGGGGGGTGCTCATGCGCTTTGCCTGTCTCATAGCTGATCAAAGCGCGCACTATAGCCATGTGCCGCGCCTTGGCAACGCAGTCGGGGCGCCTTCAGGCGATGATGTCCGGAGTCAGGCGATCTTCGATCTGCGCAATCAAGTCCTTGAGGCGCAATTTGCGCTTTTTCAACCGCTGGAGGGTGAGCTGATCGCTGGTTTTGCGGGCCCCCAGGGCACTGATCGCCTCGTCCAGATCACGGTGTTCGCGGCGGAACACTTCAAGTTCCACACGCAGTACTTCGTCGGTTTTCATGGCAAGATCGGTGGGGGCGTTCATGCGACCTGTGATTCCATTTATGGCGATTATGTTTGAATATAGGGCGTTAGTCTTGATCCGCCTAGCCCTTGCATACCGTCAAATGGTTTCCCATATTGCTAATGAGGTCGCCAGAACGGGGCCTCTCAGGACTGTCGCTTGAGGTAATAAGGACGTGTCGGAATGACGAAAATGACGCTGGCTTCCTATCCGCATATGCTGGGCTTTGAACAGCTTGAGCGGGTGTTGGAGCGGACTGCGAAATCGGGCAATGAAGGGTATCCGCCTTTCAATATCGAACAAACTTCTGACTACAGCTATCGTATCACGCTGGCCGTGGCCGGTTTTGCCGAAGACGATTTGTCAATCACCGTTGAGGACCGCCAGTTGGTCATCCGGGGCAGACAGACCGACGACAGCGCGGGCCGGGTGTTTCTGCACCGCGGCATCGCCGCGCGCCAGTTCCAGCGCAGTTTTGTACTGGCCGATGGTGTCGATGTCGGAGAGGCGCAGATGGAGAACGGTCTGCTGCACGTGGACTTGACCCGCGCCAAACCCGAGACAGTTGTACAGACCATAAAGATCAAGAAAGGGTAGCATCATGGAACCGTCAATGACCCAGCCCGAGGACCGGACGGTCTACGTCAAGCCGATCCTTGTCACAGACCTTCCCCGCGAAGTGCGCGCACAGGCCGAAGGGCTTGATCAGCTTTACGCGGTGCACAATTCAGATGGTCAGCAGCTTGCCCTTGTGGGTAACCGCAAGCTGGCTTTTATGCTGGCCCGCGAACATGATTATGCACCGGTGATGGTGCACTGATTTCTCCTCTTGCGAGGGGCTACCAAAAGACCGCAGGTTCGCCCTGCGGTCTTTTTTGTTTGGGGAATGTCTGATGCGGTTCGAATTCGACTGGGTGGATGCGTTCACGGATCAGGTTTTCAATGGGAATGGCTGCGCAGTGGTGCATGGCGGCGCCGTTTTGCCCGATGCCGTTTGCACCGCCTACGTGAAGGAGACGTCGCTGGTCGAATGTACCTTTACCGGCCCGTCCCAGGTCGCTGACTTTCGCGTCAAATACTACATTGCCAGCCGGGAAATCCCTTTTGCCGGGCATCCGACCGTCGCGACCGTGCTGGCCTTGCGCCATCGCGGCCTGATCGGGGATGGAGAGGTGACACTGGAGACGGGCGCGGGATTGGTGCGTGCGGAAGTTGGTGATGGCGGGGTGACCATGACACAGGTCGCACCACGTTTCGGGCCGACGGTCGCGCCGGATGTCGTGGCCGCCGTGGGCGGAATTGGTGCCGAGGATATCATTTGCACGCCGCAAGTCGTCTCCACCGGACTGGCGTTCTGTATCACGGTCCTGCGCGACCGTGCCGCGCTGGACCGTGTGCGGCTTGATCTGGAGGCGCTGCACGCCTTTGCCCGGACCATCGGGCAAGACGACATCGATATCACCGAACCCTATTGGATCATCCGGGAAGGGGCCACGGGGCGTGGGGATACCTTTGCGCGCCTTCTGATCGCACCGCCCAGCCCGCCGGAAGATCCCTTTACCGGATCGGCCACCGGTGCGGCGGCGGCCTATCTGTGGGCCAGGGGGTTGATCGACAGCCCGCGTTATGCGGCGGAGCAGGGGCATGGGATGGGCCGCCCCGGACAGGCGCAGGTCGAAGTGCTGGGCCCGCGCGATGCCATCACCGGTGTGCGGGTCGGTGGGCAGGGACGGATCGTCATGTCGGGAGATGTTTTCATGCCCGACAGAACCGGGTAACCAGCCTGCATCCCTGCGGAGACGATCATGACAGAGCCCGCCATCGCCGTTCTGCCCTATGGGGGCCGCCTTGGCCGCGCGTTCGCACGGCAACCCCTGGATGATCTGCATTGGCCGCTGGGCCGCCCCACGCGGCTGGCGCAGGGGGTCGTGGGCGATCTGACGCGCGATGATCATCTGATCGTCTATCCAAAGACAGCGATGCATTTTCAGTTGCGCTGGGGGGTGGCCGCCCATGTTTCCATGATGGTGGTGGAACCGGAGATCATCCATGCGCGCCATCTCAAGCTGCTGCGCTGGACGCATCGCCGTTTCTACCGGGTATTGAGCCATAACGACGCGCTGCTGGCATCCATTCCGAATGGAATCCTGCATCCCTTCGGCACAACGTGGATTGACGAACACGCGGCGCTGAAAATCGACAAGACGCAGAACATTTCGCTGATTGCGTCATCCAAGCGCGATACCGAAGGGCACGTGCTTCGCCATGAGGTTGTTGATGCGATCAAAGCGCAGGGACTGGATGTTGCCGTTCTGGGGCGCGGGTATGCGCCCTTCGCGGACAAGGCCGACGGGTTGGCGCCTTTTCGTTTCTCGGTCGTGATCGAAAATATGCGGGAGCGGAACTACTTCACAGAGAAGATCGTCGATGCGGTCTTGTGCGAAACGGTGCCGATCTATTGGGGCTGTCCCAATGTCGCGGAATTCTTTGATCCTGACGCGATCATTGCCTGCGAAACCAAGGAGGATTTGCTGGCAGCCCTGAAACGGGCAGATGCCGAAACCTATGCCGCGATGCGCCCCGCCTTGCTGAGGGCCAAGGCGCAGGCAGATCATTGGGCCGATCTGGAGGGGCGAGCGGCACGGGCGATCCGGGACACCCTTTAGGGTGCCCCGACACCTGACCGGACAAGATCAGCCGGAAATCAGCCCCATGTTTTCTAGCTTCAACAGCACCTGATGGGCGCAATTGTCCACCTCGACGTTTTCGGTTTCAACGGCCAGTTCAGGGTTTTCCGGCACGTCATAGGGGTCAGAAATACCGGTGAATTCCTTGATCTTCCCTTCACGCGCCAGCTTGTAGAGCCCCTTGCGGTCGCGCCGTTCGCATTCCTCGATTGAGGTTGCAACATGCACTTCGACGAAGGCGCCGAAAGCCTCCACATCCTCGCGCACGGCGCGGCGCGTGGTGGCGTAGGGCGCGATGGGCGCGCAGATGGCGATGCCACCGTTCTTGGTGATCTCGCTGGCGACATAGCCGATCCGGCGGATGTTCAGGTCGCGGTGCTCCTTGGAGAATCCCAATTCGGACGACAGGTTCTTTCGGACGATATCCCCGTCCAGCAGCGTCACCGGACGCCCGCCCATTTCCATCAGCTTGACCATAAGCGCGTTGGCGATGGTCGATTTGCCGGAGCCGGAGAAGCCGGTGAAAAACACGGTGAACCCCTGCTTGTTGCGCGGCGGGCGGGTGCGGCGCAACTCCTTGACCACTTCGGGGAAGGAGAACCATTCGGGTATCTCAAGACCTTCCTGCAAGCGGCGGCGCAATTCGGTGCCGGAGATATTCAGGATCGTGACGTCGTCCTTGTCCTTAATCTCATCCATCGGCTCATACTGTGCGCGGTCCTCGACCCAGACCATGTGTTTGAAGTCGACCATTTCAATACCCATTTCCTCCTGATGGGTGCGGAACAGGTCCTGCGCGTCATAGGGGCCATAGAAGTCCTCGCCCTTGGAGTTCTTACCGGGGCCCGCGTGGTCGCGACCCACAATGAAGTGGGTGCAGCCGTGGTTCTTGCGGATAAGGCCGTGCCAGACCGCTTCGCGCGGGCCAGCCATGCGCATGGCGAGGTTCAACAGGGACATGGTGGTGGTGGCTGCCGGGTATTTGTCCAGCACCGCCTCGTAGCACCGGACGCGCGTAAAATGGTCCACGTCACCGGGTTTGGTCATGCCGACGACCGGATGGATCAGCAGGTTGGCCTGCGCTTCGCGCGCGGCGCGGAAGGTCAGTTCCTGATGGGCGCGGTGCAAAGGGTTGCGGGTCTGGAAGGCCACGATGCGGCGCCAGCCGACCTTGCGGAAATAGGCGCGCAGTTCATTCGGCGTGTCACGGCGACCGCGGAAATCATAATGCACGGGTTGCTGAATGCCGGTAACCGGACCACCCAGATAGACGCTGCCTGCCTGATTGTGCAGATAGTTCACCGCCGGATGGGCGCTGTCATCGGCACCGAAGACCATCTTGGCTTCATGCGCCTTGTCGGGTGTGAAGCGGTCGGTGACCGTCATCGTGCCCAGAATGACCCCTTCCTGATCACGCAGGGCGATGTCCTGCCCGATCTCGATGTTGGCGGCAAAATCTTTTGACACGTCCAGCGTGATCGGCATGGGCCAGAGCGTCCCATCGGCCAGACGCATGTTGTCAACGACGCCTTTGTAGTCTTCCTCGCTCAGGAACCCCTTGAGCGGGTTGAAGCCGCCATTCATCAGCAATTCAAGATCGCAGATCTGGCGCGGGGTCAGATCGTGGCTGACCAGATCGGCGGCATCTTCCTTCATCTTCTGCGCGGAATCGTAGGAGACGTAGAGTTCGGGGATCGGTGCGAGGTTATTCAGCATTCCAACACTTTCATAAATCGTAGGCGCGCGGCGCGGCGCGCAGGCGTTTGTTGGGCGCGGTATGGCCCTCGATACGCGCAAAAGTCCAGTGTTTTGGGCGCATAGCAGGCATGTGATGGTCATTTCCTGCCGACAGATATGGCAAATTTGACAAAGCTTACGCCGTTGAGCCTGCCGTAAACGTGGCAAGCTGCGCGTGCAGGTCCCTTGCCTGTTGCACCGGCCACGCCAGCAGCGGGGTGCTGAGCCCGCGCAATTCGAGGGCGATCAGCATCTTTTCGGGCACGGCGTGTCCCGCCGCATCCAGCAGCGGAACAGAGATGAACGCCTGCACCTGATGTTCTTTCGTCACGCCTTCCAGTCGCGATGCTGTATTCACGGTATCGCCAATCAGCGTTCGTGGCGCGTGTTCGGCAGCTCCGATTTCACCCAGAACGACGCCGCCCAGATGTGCGCCGATCCCTATGGCGATCGGGCCTTGGCCTTCGCGTTCCAATTGGGCGTTGAATGTCTTGAGCGCCTGGGAGACCCCTTCGATGGCGCGCAGCGCTGCCTTGGCGGAGCTTTCGGGGTCCGCTGTTTCGAACACTGCCAGAAACCCGTCGCCGAGGTATTTGTCGACCGTCCCGTTCTGCGCCGTGATTGGCGGCACGATGGCATCAAAAAAGCGGTTGAGCAGAAAGACCACATCGTAAGGCAACTGCCCCGTCGTGCGCGCGGTAAACCCGCGCATGTCCAGAAACAGCAAGGCAAGTTCCTTTTCCTCTCCCTGGCTGGCATGGCTTCGGCTTTTGCGGCGGCCATCGGGTTCGAACACGCGAAACACGGTCAGTGGCTCAACCGGTCTGATCTGACAGGCCAGCCGGGCGTTGGGTTCCGCATTGATGGAGGCAAGGCTTTGCGCTTCGGCTTCGCTGGCGGGATGCAGGAATTCGCCGCCTTCCTCGATCAGGACACGGCACGTGGTGCACCGCCCACGCCCCCCGCACAGGGACGCATGGGGAATGCCGCGTATCCGCGACATTTCCAGCAAGGTCAGTCCCTTCGGCGCGATGATCTCGCTGCCGCTGCCATAGCTGATGCGCACGGACCGCTGCCGCGCGCGGATGTATTTGACCAGATAGGCGACGGCGACAATCGCCATGATGATCCCGAACACCCACCGCATCTGTCCTGTCAGCGCGATCAGCCGGGCAAAGGTTTCGCCATCGGGGAAATTGAAGGTCTGCAACAGGGTCTGTTGTTGGTCGGGGTCCGCGAAGGCCGCCGTGATCCGGCGGCCTTCCACCAGAAAACCCGCCAGCGCAAAGGCGGGGACCAGCGCCGCCCCGGCGATCAGCGCGGGCTGCGCACGCCGCCACCATGCGGTGCCGCGCAGCCAGAAATGCAGGCCCACGCACCCGTGGGTCCAGACCACCAGCAGCAGCAGGCTTTGCTTCCAGCCGTCGGCAGTGTCGTAGAGCAGCAGCATAATGTAGCTGAGCCTGTCATTGACCTCGTAAAGCTCATGCGCGTTGCGGGTGTGGATCAGGTGGGCCACCAGCAGAACCGGGATGAACAGCCCCATGGCGATCTGTGCCGCTTCCCAAAAAGGCATGCGCAGCGTGCCGCGCCGTGCCAGCTTGACTAGCGCCAGCGCCATATGGACCAGAAAGGCCCCATAAAGCAGGATGGTCCCGGCGATGGAGCGGGTGACGACCTGCCGCCAATCCTGGGCCCGGTCCATCCACTCGACCGAGAAAAGGCCAAGTCCGATGTTGAGAAAATGGGTGAGCGCATAGACAAACAGCACCAGCCCGCTTGCGATGCGCAAACGTGTGCCCCAACTGCCTGCCCAAAGTCCGTTCATCCGACGCCTCCTGACCGCCAACACTGGGCGGCAGCCTGCATCAGGTCAAGCCGGATCGCTTCGGCCTATTCAGCGACCTGAGCGCCATAGCCGAGGGGCAGCGACGTCTCCTTGCCGCCCTCTATATCCGCATCCTCACCCTGTTCAGCGAGGAACCTTTCCGCTTCGAGCGCTGCCATGCAGCCCATGCCGGCAGAGGTCACGGCCTGACGGTACTTGTGATCGGTCAGATCGCCTGCAGCGAAGACACCGGGGATGGAGGTTTCGGTGCTGTCGGGTTTGGTCACGACATAGCCACCCATATGCGTTTCCAGCACGTCCTTGACCAATTCGTTCGCCGGCGCGTGGCCGATGGCGATAAACACGCCCTTGGCGGGAATGTCGGTAATCGCGCCGGTCTTGGTATGTTTGACCTTCACCCCTTCCACGCCCGGAGGTGTGTCGGTGCCGTAGACTTCATCCAGCTCGTGGAACCAAAGCGGCTCGATCTTTGGGTTCTTCATCAAACGGTCGATCAGGATTGCCTCTGCGCGCAGCTCATCACGGCGGTGGATCAGCGTGACCTTGGAGGCAAAATTGGTCAGGAACAGCGCTTCTTCGACCGCTGTGTTCCCGCCGCCCACGACGACGATCTCCTGACCGCGATAGAAAAAGCCGTCGCATGTCGCACAGGCGGAAACACCAAAACCCTTGAATTTCTCTTCCGTTTCCAGCCCAAGCCACTTGGCCCGCGCACCCGTCGCAAGGATCACCGCATCGGCGACGTAGGTTGTGCCGCTGTCGCCGGTGGCTTTGAAGGGGCGGCCGGACAGGTCCAGATCGGTGATGATGTCGCCGATGATCTCCGTACCCATCGCCTTGGCGTGCGCTTCCATGCGCACCATCAGGTCGGGCCCTTGCACCTCTGTGTCACCGGGCCAGTTCTCCACTTCGGTTGTCGTCGTCAACTGGCCGCCGGGCTCAATTCCCTGCACAAGGATGGGGTCCAGCATTGCGCGGCTGGCATAGACACCTGCGGTATAGCCCGCCGGGCCGGAGCCGATGATCAGAACCTTGGTCTTGCGTGTGTCGCCCATGTGGCACCCCCAAATCACTCAATGCAGCACCGCCCATATAGCCCCCGCCGCGCCGCGCTTAAACCCCTCTCTTGTTCAGGATGTCGTGCGGTCGAGATTTACAGTTGATCGGTACTACCGAAAGAATCTTGCGCATGTGCGAAATATTATTGCGCTTACTAAGGGGGGTGATAGAAGAATCGCAAATTGAAAGGGGCATTCAATGGCAGGGACACGGCTTGATCCGATCGATCGGAAAATTCTGGCTGAGTTGCAGGCGGACGGGCGCATGACCAACGTGGAACTTGCCAAACGCGTGGGGATCTCAGCGCCGCCTTGCCTGCGCCGGGTGCGCACGCTGGAAGAGCAGGGGTACATCAAAGGCTATCACGCCGAGGTCGATGCACGCGAACTGGGGTTCGAGGTGCAGGTTTTCGCCATGGTGGGGCTTGCCAGCCAGGCGGAAGTCGACCTGAGCGCCTTCGAGGAGAAATGCCGGGGCTGGCCCTTGGTGCGGGAGTGTCACATGCTCAATGGTGAGGTCGATTTCATCATCAAATGCGTGGCGCCCGACCTGTCCAGCTTCCAACGGTTCCTGACCGGAGAGCTGCTGACCACGCCGAACGTGGCCAGCGTCAAGACCAGCCTTGTGATCCGAGATGCAAAAGATGAGCCGGGCGTGCCTTTCGACGTCCTGGAACAGCGGCTTCAGGCGGACGCCTGACCCTATTCAGGCGCTTCAGGTGCGCGGGGATGGGCCAGCGGGCCAAAGTCCGTCACGTGGCCAATGCGCGGGAACATCGCCAAAAAGCGGTCCCGCAAGGTATGTGACACCGTCCGTGTGGCATTTGCACCGGGGTGGAACGTCTCCATCTCGATCCCGCCTGCGTTGACGGCGGCGTGGCGATCCAAACAGAAATGGAACAGGCGCACGGGGGTCGGTGGGACCACTTCGATCACATTCACGCCGTCCACGAATTCACGCACCGGTGTCAGCATCCGGGTGCCGCCCGCTTCGGACCGCAGGTGATGCGGCGTGTGCAGCACGCGGGCGCCCGGTCCGACGGTCAGGAACGAACTGGGTCGGCCTTCGCCGAAACTGTCCGCCATGATGCGGATCAGCGGTGTGCGGCGGCCTGCATCTGCGGGCACGAAATTGGTTGAACCGATCCAGATCAGTTCTGCAGGCTCTCCGGTGGAGGTATTGATCATATCGCCGGGTTGCAGGTCCTCGACAGCGATGTTGCCTTCGGTTGTCTGGATCAGGGTTCCGCGCGCAAAGGCGGAGAACGCGGATTCAAAAAGGGGCAGTGCCGGTGCGCGGTCCTGTCCGATATAGAGAGACCCATCCGCCCGCAGTGCCGCGACTTCGTAATTCCGCATCGGTTGGTCAACGGCCGCCTGCGGCGCGCGGTAGCCCTGCGGTCCCATCATGGAAAGGCGTGCGGAATTGCGTGGTGTCGACGTCAGGCGCGTGGCCCTGGCAGCGTGTGGTGTCATGCGAAAAGCCTTTACAGGTTAGTCACATCCGCGTTGGCCCCCACCAACAAGCACGGAAGAAACGGATGGCGTCACTAAGGTCTTGATGTGAACCAAAATCGCCCGCCCGGGCTTCTATTGTCAAAGTTTTGCTGACATTCGCGCCATATTTAGCGCCAATTTGCAGAAATCTTGCCTTTCTGTTTCCTTATTTTGGCAAAGGATCGCCCTAATTCGCAGAAAAAGAAAAGCCCCGCATGCGAATCAACGCATGCAGGGCCGTGTCCCCGGACACCTTAACCTGAATGTTGGCCGCCCGCGCGGGGCGCGCGGGATCAGCTTGCTTTCAACTTGGGTGCTTCGGCTGCAGTGCGCTTGGCGATGAATGCCGCGCGGCGCGCGCCACGGGCCCACGGCATGACCGTGTCGTCCTTGGCTGCGGTTTCGATGACACCTTTGATGAAGCGTGCGTTCGTTTTCATGGCTCTGATCCTCTGTTGATCCGTTTGGGGCATTTGCCCTTGGTTAAGAACCACTATGACGCTGCAATCGGGCCGGTTTTGGGCGAAATCAAAGAATTTTGGTTAAAAATCAGCGTGTCAGTCATCAGATTGTGGCTGCACCCGTCGTTTCCTAAAATTACATGTATTTCAGTATGTTAGTACTGTCTGTGGCCAATCCTTCCATTTGAGCGTGTATTGTTTCCAAGAATGTGACGGGCTTTGGGGCGCTCAGGGGGCAGGGTTCGCCGTAATTTGGCCCCCTTCAACCGGGGTTACAGGCGGATGGCCGCAATCAATCGCCCGTAATCTGCCTCGCGCGCATGGGTGGCGCGGCGGTAGGAATAGAATCGCGTAGGATCCGCATAGGTGCAATGGCGCGTCCATTCTGCATGACCCACGCCCGCGTCGCGCAGGCAGTGCAGCCCGAAGGCGGGCAGGTCGAACATCATCCGGTCGTCCTTTCCGCCTGCAAAGAACCGGGCAAAGTCGGGGTCCTCTGCAAGGAAGTCTTCGAAGAACTCTGGCCCGACTTCATAGGCGGCCTGACTGATCGAGGGGCCGATGACCGCGTGGATGTTGTCGCGACGCGCGCCAAGGTCCTCCATTGCCGCCACTGTGGCCGCCAACACCCCATCCAGCGCGCCGCGCCAGCCTGCATGCGCCGCGCCGATCACGCCCGCCTTGGCATCGGCGAAAAGTACCGGCTGGCAATCGGCCGTCAGCACCGAAATTGCCACGCCGGGGGTCGCTGTGACCAACCCGTCCGCTTTTGGCGCGTCCGTCAGGGGGCCGGTCACCGGAATGGCGGTTGCGGAATGAACCTGATGCACGCCCAATAGATGATCGGCCTCCACACCCATCGCTTCAGCCACACGGGCGCGATTGATATTTACGATCTCGCTCTGATCGCTGCTGCCACGGCCACAGTTCAATCCGGAAAATACGCCCGATGATGCCCCTCCGCGTCGGGTGAAAAACCCGTGACGCAGTGGGGCAAGGCTGTCCGAGGTGATAATCTCAAGCGTCATGGTTCAGTCCCCGGCGGCGGCGCACCGTCAGAGGGGTAGAGCGCCAGCACCTTGAACAGATTTCCCATTTCCGCAGGGTGGGTCAAGCGCCGATGCGCGGCGACGTGTTGGTCAAGCGCGGCGTCGCCCATCGATTGGGCGAGTTGCTGCGCGCGTGCCGTGATTCCCAGCCGTTCAAGGAAGAGGCCCTGCGCGGTCAGCCTGGAGAATGCGCAAGGGGCGGCCATCGCCAGTGCTTCGAAATCCACATGCGCGGTCAGGTCCGCCTTGCCGGGGTCCTGAAGGGGATCGACCGGTTCGTGATCCCGCACGGCTTGCAAGGTGTCGCCCACGCTGCGCCAGTCGCCGTAGTCGATGATCAGCGCCGCCCCGCCATGCGCCGCGATACGCTCTCCCAATGCGGTGATCACGGGTGCCGCGCTGCTGCGTTCCTCGATCAGGTCGCCATCGCGCGTGTCTTCCAGCCTGTCCTTCAGGGCCGGTTGCGGTTGTGCCGGGCCCAACCCGAACATCAAGTCGCCTTCCTCAAGCCCGACCTGCCGTTCCCGCCAACCCGCGCCGTCACGCACGTATTGGCGGATCGGCAGCGCATCGAAGAATTCGTTCGCGATGGCGAAGGTGGGCTGGTCCGGCAGGAGGGCTGCGTCAGCGCGCCATTGTATGTCATACCCTTCCAACGTGATGCGCTGCGCCTCCTGCATGGCCGGTGATGCCTCCACCAGCGTGACCTGTGCCGCCTCGACAAATCCCGGCACCTGCCGGGTGGCGCGCAGCATGTCAGCCATCAGTGTCCCGCGACCGGGGCCGAACTCCACCAGCGAAAAGGGGGTGGGGCGGCCTTGATCCAGCCAGCATTGCGCCAGCGACAGGCCTATCATTTCGCCAAACATCTGGCTGATCTCGGGTGCTGTGATGAAATCCCCCGCCTGTCCGAAGGGGGTGCGCGTCGTGTAATAGCCCAGCGTCGGATGCAGCAGGCAGGTGGTCATGTAGGTATCGATGCGCATTGGGCCGTCCGCCGCGATCTGCCCCGCGATATGCGCCTTCAGGCTCATGCGGGTTTGCGCGACCGCAGGATGAAGCCCAGCCCGATCAGGATCATCGGCAGGCTCAGCATCTGGCCCATGGTCAGACCGTATCCGCCGATCTGCCACGCCAGCCCCAGCGGATTGCCTTCAGAGACGAATTGCGCATCCGGTTGCCGCACGAATTCCACCAGGAACCGCGCCGCGCCATAGCCTGCCAGAAACGTCCCGCCGATCCGCCCCGGTGCCTTGAGCGCGCCACGCCGCCACGCCATCCAGATCAGCAAGGCGCCCAGCAGCAATCCTTCCAACAGTGCTTCGTACAGTTGCGACGGATGGCGCGCGCACATGCCCGCCACATCCGGGCAGTATTGGGCGGCATCACCGGGAAAGGCGACAGCCCACGGCAGATCGGTGGGTCGGCCCCAAAGTTCCGCGTTGACGAAGTTCGCCAGACGTCCCAGCAGGATGCCGGGGGCAAGGCCCAGACACACCATATCGCCGGTCGATACTGCCGACACTTTCTTGCGCCAGCAGAACGTCACAAAGGCGATGATGACCCCAAGTGCGCCGCCGTGGAACGACATTCCGCCCTGCCAGACCTGCAAGATCTCCGCCGGATGCGACAGGTAATAGGCAGGTTGATAAAACAGCACATATCCCAACCGACCGCCCAGAATCACGCCAATGATGACCCAGAACAGCAGATCCTCGACCTGTTGGGCCTCCATCACCGGTCGTTCATTGCGCCACAGACGCGGCGTCTTTACCGCGCGCAAGGCAATCCGCCAGCCAACCAGAATACCGACGATATACGCCAGCGCGTACCAGCGCAGCGCGAATTCCATGCCGAAAGCGGAGATCGTGAAAATCTCGGGTGCGACATCGGGGAAGGGAAGCATGGCGATCATGTCCGTGATCAACCGCGCCCGCGCGGGGAAGTCAACCTTGTCCGCAGCCTGCTTTGCCCCCATATAGTCTTCAAGCCAAAGCGGAGAAGCAGCATGCAAACGCGTAACAAGATTTTTGACGACATCTCACAATTGATGACAAACGCGATGGGCGTGGCCCAGGGCGCCAAGGACGAAGCCGAAACAGCCATGAAGGGCATGATGGACCGCTGGCTGGCCGATCGTGATTTCGTGACCCGCGAGGAATTCGATGCCGTGCGCGCCATGGCGCAGAAGGCCCGCGAGGAGAATGAAGCGCTCAAGGCGCGGCTCGACGCGTTGGAAAACGGCAAGGGCTGACAGCTTTTGCCTGACCATTGAATGAACTTGGCCCTGTGGCCCCGTTTTGCCGTCCGGGCACCGCAGCATGTCCCTTGACTTTGCGTCAGAGTCCGCTGTTACCCACAAGATATTGCAGTTATCCGCAAGGAATTGTGGTTATCCCCAAGAAAGGGGGTTGCCACAACGCCCTCATGCCAGCACCATATGTGGTAGGGGTGTCGGACACACCGACGTCTCCTTGTACAGGCATCCAATTCTGGTCGGGCAAATCAGGATTGGACACAATAAAAAGAGGTGTCGCAAATGGCGCTGACTGAGCATTATTTGGAGGATGACCTCCATCCCATTGATATCGTTGAAACCCTCGCCAGTGATAACGCCTGGGAGTTTGATCGCATCGCTGACGATCAGATTGCCATGGTGGTTGAGGGGCTTTGGCGGACCTATTCGATCACGTTGGCGTGGTCGGGTTACGACCAGACGCTGGGCCTGATCTGTTCCTTCGATCTGGACCCACCTGATGACCGGCTTCCGGCGCTCTATGAACTGCTGAATGCAGTTAACGACCAGTGCTGGGCAGGCTCCTTCACCTATTGGGCGGAGCAGAAGATGATGGTTTATCGCTATGGCCTGATGCTGGCCGGGGCGTCTGATCCGTCGCCGGAACAGATCGATACGATGATCGGTGGTGCGGTCTTCAATGCGGAGCGGTACTACCCTGCGCTGCAGCTGCTGATCTGGGGTGACAAGACCCCCAAACAGGCGCTTCAGGTCGCCATTGCGCAGGCCTACGGGCACGCGTAACACTGCCCCCGATAAAAGGGGGATGGTGGATGAAGGACAGTCGGATAGCCGCGCAGGGGCTGGTGCTGCTGGGCTGCGGGAAGATGGGCTCGGCGATGCTGGCGGGTTGGTTGGCGCGGGGACTGCCGCCCACATCTGTCTGGGTACAGGATCCACACCCCTCCGACTGGTTGGCAGCCCAGAGTGTGCACCTGAACGCTGAATTGCCACAATCGCCTGCACTGGTGCTGGTCGCGGTCAAACCGCAGATGATGGGGGATGCGCTGCCCTCCATGGCAGGGCTGGGGAACGGGAAGACCGTCTTTGTTTCCGTGGCCGCCGGTACGCCGATTTCCTATTTTGAACAGACCCTTGGCGTACAGACCCCGATTGTGCGCGCGATGCCGAACACGCCTGCGGCGATCTCAAAGGGGATCACCGCGATCGTGGGCAATGATGTTGCAGGCTCCGGCGCGCTGGACGAAGCGGAACTGCTGCTCAGCGCCGTGGGCGAGGTGGTGCGGTTGGAGACCGAAGGCCAGATCGATGCCGTCACCGGCGTCTCCGGTTCCGGCCCGGCCTATGTGTTCCACATGATCGAATGCTTGGCCGCGGCGGGCGAAGCCGAAGGGCTGCCCGCAGCGCTTGCACTGCAACTGGCCAAGGCGACCGTAGCGGGCGCGGGGGCGCTGGCCGCTGAGGCTGAAGAAGACCCAGCGCAATTGCGCATCAACGTCACCAGCCCAAATGGTACGACGCAGGCCGCATTGGAGGTGCTGATGGACAAGGATAGCGGTTTTCCCGCGCTCTTGAAGCGTGCGGTCAAGGCCGCAACTCACAGATCAAGGGAACTCGCCCGTGACGGATGACATCGGCTTTGAAGAATTTTTGAAAGTCGATATCCGTGTCGGCACCGTGATCCGGGCCGAACCCTTTCCCGAAGCACGCAAACCTGCCTTGAAGCTCTGGATTGACTTCGGCGCGGAGATTGGCGAACGCAAGACCTCTGCGCAGATCACCGATCATTATACGCCCGATGCGCTGATTGGCCGACAGGTGGTTGGTGTCGTGAACTTCCCGCCGCGCCAGATCGGCCCGTTCATGTCAGAAGTGCTGGTGCTGGGGATTTCAGATGCGCAAGGGGCGATTGTCCTGCTGGCCCCGGATCAACCCGTGCCAAACGGCGGGCGCATGCACTAGGGCGCGTCCGGGGCACGATCACCCACGGCTTCCCGCCAGTGCCTGCGACAGAGCGAGATGTAGGATTCATTCCCGCCAATCATGACCTGCGCCCCATCGTGCAAAACCTGCCCGTCCGCATCCTTGCGCACCACCATCGTGGCCTTCTTGCCGCAATGGCAAATGGTGCGGACTTCGCGCATTTCGTCTGCCAGCGCCAACAGGGTCGCAGAGCCCGGAAACAGCTGCCCGCGAAAATCGACCCGCAGGCCGAAACACATCACCGGCACGCCCAGATCATCCACGGCGCGCGCCAGTTGCCACGCTTGTTCGGTTTCCAGAAACTGCGCCTCGTCCACAAAGACACAGGCGCAGGGGCCTTCGGCAAAGCGTGTCCGGAGCTTGGCAAACAGATCTTCGCCTGGTGCGAATGTATCGGCCATCTCTCCGATCCCGATGCGGGAGGCGATGCGCGCCTGACCGGCGCGGTCATCCACCTTCGCCGTAAGCAGGTAGGGCTTCATCCCCCGTTCGACATAGTTGTGCGCGGCCTGCAGCAGCACGGTCGATTTACCGGCGTTCATGGTGGAGTAATGAAAATAAAGCTTGGCCATGCAGCATGTGTTACGCACAGCCGTCTGGCCAAGCAAGTCAGAACGATCGGGAGAGTCACAGGTCCATGGACCGACTGTCGCGGGGGGCGACCTGCGGGCCCCCTTTACCCGCAGAAATCCATGACCTTACCCATCCATCGTGGGGACAATGGTTACTGTATAACGCCTTCGTCCTTGTGAGGCGCAAAATGAAAATGACATTTGGGGGCGAAAGGGTTAATGGGAAAAACACGAAAGGGTTCCCCATAGCAGATGGGCTCCCTCAGCGGAGATGATGGGACGCACCTATGGCCGGGATTGGCAGCTATCTTAAGAAACACACCGAAGCGCTGGTCAAGGACGTGGGCATTGAACGTGCTTGTTCGCTGACCGGCAAGTCCAAGGCGACGCTGGGGCGATATTATTCCGACAATGACGAACATGCGGACCGGTTCATGCCGATTGACGCCGTGGGGCAGCTTGAAAGTGCGGCCAGCTATCCGCATGTCACCGGCGCCCTTGCGGAGATCTGCGGCATCAGTCTTCAGTTCGATGATCGACGTCCCAATTCGGACCGTACCGGCGGGGTGAATTCGGACGTGATCGCGCTCAGCCAACGGTTCGCGATGCTGATGGCCGAATACCAGCAATCCATGGAAGACGGCCGGATCACGGTGAACGAAGCCAAGCGGTTGCTCAAGGAAACCACGATGCTGCAACAGGTTCTGGTGGATATGAAGCTGAACCTGGAGGAGGAGAGTGACTGACACTTTCCCGGCACTTCGGGACGACGCATTGCCGCAGATCGACAGCGACGCGCTGAAATCAGACGATGATCCCGGACACAAGCCACGGATTCTATTGCTCTATGGCTCCCTTCGGGAGGCAAGTTATTCCCGCAAGGCCGCTGAGGAATCCGCAAGGATCCTGCGGCTTTTGGGCTGTGAAACGCGGATGTTTGACCCCGCAGGCCTGCCTTTGCCCGATGGCGCCTCCCCCGATCATCCGAAAGTGGTGGAGTTGCGGGAATTGGCGGTCTGGTCCGAAGGCATGGTGTGGTCGTCGCCGGAACGGCACGGGGCGATGACAGGCATCATGAAGGCGCAGATCGACTGGCTGCCCTTGTCATTGCAGGGTGGCATCCGGCCCACGCAAGGAAAGACGCTGGCGGTGATGCAGGTCTCCGGAGGGTCACAATCCTTCAACGCCGTGAACCAGATGCGCATCCTTGGCCGCTGGATGCGCATGGTCACGATCCCGAACCAGTCAAGCATTCCGAAAGCCTGGCTTGAGTTTGACAAACACGGGCGGCTGCCCGAGGGGCCTTTTTACGCCCGGATCGTGGACGTGATGGAAGAGCTGGTGAAATTCACCTGGCTTGTGCGAGGGCGGTCAGATTACCTTGTTGATCGATATTCGGAACGTGTCGAAAGCGTTGCAGAGGTCCACAAAAGGGTGTCTTTGAAAGACGTTTGACGAACGGCGAAAATCGCCTACCCGTGACGTTCCACAATCACGGACCCCACCGAATAACCGGCCCCGAACGAACAGATGAGGCCGGTATCGCCGTCCTTCAAGTCATCGGAATACTTGGAGAACGCAATGATTGACCCGGCGGATGACGTGTTGGCGTAATCCTGCAGGATATTGGGTTGTTCGCCCGGTTCCGGCGTGCGCCCCAGAACCTTGCGGCCAATGAAATCATTCATGGACTTGTTGGCCTGATGCAACCAAATCCGTTTGAGGTCAGAGGCTTGCACGCCATTGTCGACCATGTGTCCGGCGATGTGGTCGGACACCATGGGCAGCACTTCCTTGAATACCTTGCGGCCGTTTTGCATGAATTGCATGTCACGGCGATCCGCCACCCCATCCGGGCGGGAGCGGCGCAGGAAGCCGTTGTTGTTGCGGATGTTGTTGGAAAACTCGGTGGCGCAACGTGTCGACTTGATCTCAAAATACGGTCCAGTGGCGTCTTCCGTGCGTTCGATCAGGCTTGCCGTGGCCACATCGCCAAAGATGAAATGGCAGTCACGGTCGCGCCATTCCAGGTGGGCGGAGCATATCTCCGGATTGACCACCAGCGCGGAGCGGATGGAGCCGGAGCGGACCATGTCCGCGGCGGCCTGTATGCCAAACGTGGCGGAGGAGCAGGCGACGTTCATGTCAAAGGCGAACCCCTTGATATCCAACAGCTCTTGGATCTCGATCGCAACGGCCGGATAGGCCCGTTCTAGGTTGGACGCCGCGCAGATCACCGCGTCCACGTCTGCGGCGGTTTTCCCGGCGGCCATCAGCGCCTTTTGCGCGGCGTCCAGCGCCATTTCCGCCATCAGCGACGGTTCATCATCACTGCGCTGGCGCAGCAGTGGATGCATGACCTCGGGATCAAGAATACCTGTCTTGTCAATGACATACCGCTGCTCGATACCGGATGCCTTCAGGATGAAATCCTCTGATGAATAGGACTTTGCGGGCAGGTCACCGGCTTCAATCGCATCAGCGTTCTGCGTATTGTAAAGGTCAACATAGGCATTGAAAGCCTCGACCAGTTCGGCGTTGGTGATGACCTGATCGGGGGTGAAGACGCCTGTACCGGTGATCGCGGGTGTGTACATCTGGTTTCTTTCTATTGTCTCAAGCGCTTACGGGGCGTCTATGATGTTGATAACGTCATAGCGGGTTTGCGCCAGCCTGTGTGCGTCGGGTGGTGCGCGAAAGTGTTAACGAAAACGGGGCGGGTATACCACGTCTGATATGATGTGGGGGCAATCCGGCCTGTCTGCTACCCTTGTAGTGCCTTCACGCCAATTTCGTCCTCCGCCTGCGCCTTGATGGCGAGTGCGGCGGCATGGGAACCGGCGGCGGTCGTGTAATAGGGGATCTTGTCATACAGCGCGATGGAGCGGATGGATTTGCTGTCCTCGACCGCCTGCGCGCCTTCGGTGGTGTTCATCACCAGATGCACGGCGCCGTCCTTCATCATGTCGGTGATGTCCGGGCGGCCTTCATAGACTTTATTCACGGTTTCACAGGGAATGTCATGCGAGGACAGCCATGTCGCCGTGCCGCGTGTTGCAACGATGCTGAAACCCTGATCAAGCAGGATATTGGCGGCACTCAGCACATCGTCGGTCTTGTCGGCATCCTTGATGGAAAGAAATGCACACCCCGCGCGGGGCAAAAGGGTGCCCGCCCCCATCTGCGCCTTGAGGAAAGCGCGCGGGAAATCGCGGTCCCAGCCCATGACCTCCCCGGTGGAACGCATTTCGGGGCCAAGCAGCGTATCGACGCCTGGAAAGCGCGCGAAGGGAAGGACCGCTTCCTTGACTGAAAACCACGGCATGTTCGGATCCGCCAGCGTCATCGGGTCACCCAGCGGCAAAACATCCGCGTAGGAGCTTTGTTCGGGGTAGGGCGCGCGCAGCGGGAAGTCGCTCAGCTTCGCACCGGCCATGATGCGGGCGGCGATGGAAGCGATGGCGGAATCGGTGGCCTTGGCCACGAAAGGCACGGTGCGGGAAGCGCGGGGGTTCACCTCGATCAGGTAGATCACGCCGTCCTTGACCGCGAACTGGATATTCATCAGGCCAACGACGTTCAGCGCCTTGGCCAGCGCGCGGGTCTGGCGTTCAACCTCCGAGATGATGTCCTTGGACAGCGAATAGGGCGGCAGGGAACAGGCGCTGTCGCCGGAGTGTACGCCTGCCTCTTCAATGTGCTGCATGATGCCCGCCACATGGACGTCCGTACCATCACAGAGCGCGTCCACGTCAAGTTCCACCGCACCGGAAAGGTAGCTGTCGAGCAATACGGGGCTGTCGCCGGAGACAACCACGGCGGAGGTGATGTAACGTTCGAGGCTGGGCATGTCGCGCACAATTTCCATCGCCCGGCCGCCCAGCACATAGGAGGGGCGGATCACGAGAGGGAAGCCGATTTCTTCGGCGATCTTTAACGCCTCATCGTCGGTGCTGGCGATGCCATTCTTGGGCTGCTTGAGGTCGAGAGACTGCACAAGCTGTTGAAAACGCTCGCGGTCCTCGGCCAGATCAATGGCATCGGGCGTGGTGCCGAGGATGGGGATGCCCGCGTCATGCAGGGCGCCGGCGATCTTGAGCGGGGTCTGGCCACCAAACTGGACGATCACCCCATGCAGGGTGCCGTTCTCCTGCTCCACCCGCAGGATTTCCATGACATGCTCAAACGTCAGCGGCTCGAAATACAGGCGGTCGGAAGTGTCATAGTCGGTGGAGACGGTTTCGGGGTTGCAGTTGACCATGATGGTCTCAAAACCCGCGTCCGTCAGCGCATAGCAGGCGTGACAACAGCAGTAGTCGAATTCGATCCCCTGTCCGATGCGGTTGGGGCCACCGCCAAGGATGACGACCTTTTTGCGGTCGGAGGGGCGCGCTTCGCATTCCACGTCGCCCATCATGGGGGCTTCATAGGTGGAGTACATATACGGGGTTTGCGCCTCAAACTCGGCTGCGCAGGTGTCGATGCGTTTGAAGACAGCGACCACACCTGCGGCTTGCCGTGTGGCGCGGACCTGATGTTCCTTCATTTCCGCCAGCTTGGCCAACCGGGCGTCGGTAAAGCCCATCATCTTGAGACGCCGCAAACCTGCTTCATCGGTGGGAAGGCCATCTGCCTTCACCTCCTCTTCAGCCTCGATGATCTCGCGGATGCGGGCAAGGAACCATGGATCGAACATGGTCACCCCGTGGATGTCATCGTCAGACATGCCGTGCCGCATGGCCTGTGCGATGGTGCGCAGGCGGTCCGGCGTCTGCCGGGAGATGGCTTTGACGAGGGCCGCGCGATTATCGGGCGACATCGGCGTGCCTTCATCGGTGGCGGTGACGCCGGGGATGGTGATTTCATCAAACCCGGTCAGGCCTTCTTCCATGGAAGCCAGCGCTTTTTGCATGCTCTCGTGGATGGTGCGGCCGATGGACATGGCTTCGCCGACGGATTTCATGGCTGTGGTCAGGTTTGGTTCAGACCCGGGGAATTTCTCAAAGGCGAATTTGGGGATCTTGGTGACGACGTAGTCGATCGTTGGCTCGAACGACGCGGGCGTGACACCGGTGATGTCGTTGTCCAACTCATCCAGCGTAAAGCCCACGGCCAGCTTCGCGGCGATCTTGGCGATGGGGAAACCGGTGGCCTTTGAGGCCAGCGCGGAGGAGCGGCTCACACGGGGGTTCATCTCGATCACGACCATGCGGCCATCGACGGGGTTCACCGCCCATTGCACGTTCGATCCACCCGTTTCCACCCCGATCTCCCGCAGGACCGCGATGGAGTGGTTGCGCATGATCTGGTATTCCTTATCCGTCAGCGTCAGCGCGGGCGCGACGGTAATGCTGTCGCCGGTATGCACGCCCATGGGGTCCACGTTTTCAATGCTACAGACGATGATGGCGTTGTCGGCGGTGTCGCGCACGACCTCCATCTCGAATTCCTTCCAGCCCAGCAGGCTTTCATCGATCAGGATCTGGCCCATGGGCGAGGCATCCATGCCGCTCCGGCAGATGGCCTCGTAATCCTCGCGGTTGTAGGCCACGCCACCGCCGGTGCCGCCCATAGTGAAGGCGGGGCGGATGATGGCGGGCAGGCCGATGTCTTCGAGCGATTCCAGCGCGAGGGCCACACCGGCGGCAAGGTCTTTCTTGCCGTTTGCATCTTTCGGTGCGGTGCAGATCGTGGCGCGGGGGTTTTCGATGCCAAGCCGGTCCATTGCTTCGCGAAAGAGCTTGCGGTCCTCGGCCATCTCGATGGCGTCGCGCTTGGCGCCGATCATCTCGACGCCGAACTTCTCCAGAACGCCCATTTCTTCAAGCGCGAGCGAGGTGTTCAGCCCGGTCTGCCCGCCCATGGTGGGCAAGAGCGCGTCGGGGCGTTCCTTTTCGATGATCTTGGCGACCATTTCGGGTGTGATGGGTTCGATGTAGGTGGCATCGGCCAGACCGGGGTCAGTCATGATCGTGGCGGGGTTGGAGTTGACGAGGATGACCCGGTAGCCTTCCTCCTTCAGCGCCTTGCAAGCCTGCGCGCCCGAGTAGTCGAATTCGCAAGCCTGTCCGATGACAATGGGGCCTGCACCAATGATCATGATCGACTGGATGTCGGTACGTTTCGGCATGAGCGGCAGCCCCCTTATGTGCAAATTGTCTGCGTTATAGGGATGGAGCGTAGAGGTGCAAGGGGGGATGACCTGCAAGTGTCGGCGCTTGGGGCATCCGACCGTGTTGAGCGGCATGCGCCGCACGTGGTTTTATTGATTTGCCTCCGCCAAATCCGTTGCGAGACGCTGTCTCGCGCTCTGGGATATTTCAGGAGAAAAGAGGGGCATTCAGGCGTCGAGGAACACACGCAAGGAGGCTTCGAATTCGCGGGGTTTTTCGGCGTGGAGCCAATGGCCCGCACCTGGGAGTTTGGCGAAGCGGGCGCGGGGGAAAAGCGCGCGGATATTCGGGCGGTGGTCGGGGAGGACGTAGTCGGAGGCGCCACCGGAAAGGAAGAGGGTAGGGCCATCGAAGGGGCCGTGCAGGTCCTCTGGCCAGCCGATGATCTTGTCCATTTCAGCTTCCAGCGTATCGAGGTTGAGGCGCCATGCCTTTTTCGGCACGTCGAGGGACTGGGTGAAGAAGCTTTGCAGGCTGCGGTCGATCCCTGCGGCGGCCAGTTGGCTTTCAGCGTCGGAGCGGCGGGTGAGGGAGGCGAGATCCACGGTGCGCATGGCGTCGATCATGGCTTGCTGGGTGTGGGCATAGGCCACCGGTGCGATGTCGGCGATGACGAGTTTGCGGATCAGATGTGGCTGGGTGAGGGCGAGGGCCATCGCCGCCTTGCCGCCCATGGAATGACCGCAAAGATCAACCGGGCTGCCGATATGGTCAGCAAGTTCCGCAAGATCATCAGCCAGTTCAGGATAGCTGTGGGTGGGCATGCGGGGGCTGTTGCCGTGGTTGCGCAGATCGGGGGTAATGGTGCGCCCCCGGTCGGACAGGCGCTTGGCGATCACGCCCCAGTTGCGGCCTGACCCGTAAAGGCCATGAACGATGACCAGAGGGGGGGTGTTTGTGGCATCTGTGCCGAATTCGGAGTAGCTGAGCATGGCTTTTCGTAGCGCCATTGCGGCAAACGCACCAGTGGGATTAAAAATGTAGCATGATGGATTACCGCGACATACCCATGAAGGCCGAGGCCGTGCGCGCATTGATGGAAGACCGGCTTGGCATCAAGAGCCGCGATCTGGGCCATGCCATGCGCAAGGGGCGGCGGTTGTTGCCACGCGCCATGCGCAAACAGGGCGCTGTTCTGGTTGCGGCGGATCGCGCGGCGCGAAGCCCCAAGACCGCACGGCAGATCAACCGGGAAAAGGTGCTGCTGGCTTATGAAGTGCTGACCAACCATCTGCGGGCCATCAACGTGAATGCGCAGCGGCGCGACCGGATCCTGCGGCTGGCAGGCGGCATTGCCTTCCAGATATTGCTGCTTGGCGTGGCCTTTGTCGTTTATCTATGGTGGCGGGGACTGGTATGAGCGTTGTGCGGATTGTGGCCAATCTGGCCACCGGAGATGTGCAGGGGATCGCGGCCTTTTACAGCGATTTGCTGTCGCTCAACATTCTGATGGATCAAGGGTGGATCGTGACGCTGGGGGGCGAAGAGCTTGCGCCAGTGCATCTGAGCGTGGCGTCCTCGGGCGGCAGTGACATGCCCGTTCCGGACCTGAGCGTACAGGTCACCGATCTGGACGAAGTGTTCGAGCGTGCGGAGGCGATGGGAGTGCCGATTGCCTATCCTGTCACGCAGGAGCCTTGGGGCGTGGTACGCTTCATGGTGCATGACCCGATGGGGCGGCTCGTCAACATCATGAAACATAGCTGACCCTAGCCATACTGCGCGTCGGTCACCGGTTCCAGCCAGTCGGCGGCGGATCCGTCCTGCGCTTCTTGCAGGGCGATGTGGGTCATGGCGCAATCGGGTGCGGCCCCATGCCAGTGTTTTTCCCCCGGCGGGATCCAGACGACATCACCCGGGCGCAGCGTCTGGATGGCCTTTCCATCGGTCTGCGCGCGGCCCACTCCGGCGGTGATGATCAGGGTCTGGCCCAGCGGATGTGTGTGCCAGTTCGTGCGCGCGCCCGGTTCAAACGTGACCGTTACCCCGTTCAGCCGTGCGGGTTCCGGCGCGCTGATCAGCGGGTCAAACCGCACGTCACCGGTAAAGTATTCTGACGGGGCGGTGGCAGAAGGGCGGCTGCCTGCGGGGTGGATGATCATGTCGCGTCTCCTGGGTTGGATTGCGGCAGCCTAGCCCGCGATGCAGACATGAAAAAGCCCCGGATGGGCGCATCCGGGGCTTTCACCTGAACAAGGTGCTATGGCCTAGAGGTTCGGATAGAGCGGGAACTTCTCACACATCGCTTCAACTTCGGCCTTCACCTTGGCTTCGACCGCGCCGTTGCCCTCTTCGCCGTTGGCGGCAAGGCCATCGACCACTTCGATGATCCAGTCGGCGATCTGGCGGAACTCCGCCTCGCCAAATCCGCGGGTGGTGCCAGCGGGGGAGCCGAGGCGGATGCCGGAGGTGACCATGGGCTTTTCAGGATCAAACGGCACGCCGTTCTTGTTGCAGGTGATATGCGCGCGGCCCAGTGCCTTTTCGGTCGCGTTGCCCTTGACGCCCTTGGGGCGCAGGTCCACCAACACCACATGGGTGTCGGTGCCATGGGTCACGGTGTCCAGCCCGCCCTTGATCAGCTGATCGGAAAGCGCCTGTGCGTTCTTGATGACCTGCTGGATGTAGGCCTTGAATTCCGGCTGCAGCGCCTCGCCAAAGGCGACAGCCTTGGCGGCGATCACGTGCATCAGCGGGCCACCCTGAATGCCGGGGAAGATGGCGGAGTTGAATTTCTTCGCCAGCGCCTCGTCATTGGTCAGGATCATGCCGCCGCGCGGGCCGCGCAGGGTCTTGTGGGTGGTGGTGGTGGCCACATGGGCGTGCGGGAAGGGGGAGGGGTGTTCGCCCGCCGCCACGAGGCCCGCAAAATGAGCCATGTCCACGTGCAGCCAGGCACCGACGCTGTCGGCAATCTCGCGCATGCGCTTGAAGTCGATCTGGCGCGGGATGGCGGAGCCGCCGGCGATGATCAGCTTCGGTTTATGTTCGGTTGCAAGTTCCTGCACCTGATCGTAGTCCAGCAGGTTGTCCTGCTTGCGCACGCCGTACTGGATGGCATTGAACCATTTGCCCGACTGGTTGGGCGCGGCTCCGTGGGTCAGGTGGCCGCCCGCGTCCAGCGACATGCCCAGGATGGTATCGCCCGGCTGCAGCAGCGCCTGGAACACGCCCTGGTTGGCCTGCGAGCCGGAGTTCGGCTGCACATTGGCGAAACCGCAATTGAACAGCTTGCAGGCCCGTTCGATCGCCAGTGTCTCAGCCACATCGACGTATTCGCAGCCCCCGTAATACCGCCGCCCGGCATAGCCTTCGGCGTATTTGTTGGTCATCACCGACCCCTGCGCTTCCAGCACGGCAGCAGAGACAATGTTTTCAGAGGCGATCAATTCGATCTCGTGGCGCTGCCGACCCAGTTCACCGGTAATGGAAGCCATCAGTTCGGGGTCAGCCTGAGCAAGCGGAGAAGTAAAGAAGTCTTTCATCGGTTTATTCCTTCATGAAGCGGGCCACGCACGCCGGATTGCACTGTCTCCTAACGGAAACCGCGGTGACCGGGAAGGCTGTAAAACGACGCAGGGGTTTGCGCTTGCGTCAAAGCTGGCGGTCAGATGGATTATGTGGTTGGAATAAGGGAAAACCTGTCCGATCGGAAACTTCGCCATGGCGTCAATACATACATCCGGCAGCCCATGCCGCTGAAGATCGCCTTCATGGCCAGCAGTGCGACGGTGGCGCAGACTGCGCGTGCGGGGCTGATCGGACGCTACGGGGACGTCCCCCCGGAAGAGGCGGCGGTGATCGTGGCCCTTGGCGGGGACGGGTTCATGCTGCAGACACTGCATGACACGCAATCCCTCGCCACGCCGGTCTACGGAATGAACCGGGGCACGATCGGTTTCTTGATGAACGCCTATGGCGAAGGCGATCTGATCGCGCGGCTTGAAGCCGCTGAACGCGCGGTGATCAACCCCCTGGAAATGAAGGCAACCCATCACGATGGCACCACGTCGACCGCCCTCGCCATCAACGAGGTTGCACTGTTGCGCGCAGGGCCGCAGGCGGCAAAGCTGCAGATCTCCGTTGACGGACGGCTGCGGCTGCAGGAACTGGTGTGTGACGGCGCTTTGGTCGCGACGCCTGCGGGGTCCACGGCCTATAACTACTCCGCCCATGGTCCGATCCTGCCCATTGGTGCGGATGTACTGGCATTGACCGCCATGTCGGCTTTCCGTCCCCGCCGCTGGCGTGGCGCGTTGCTGCCCCAAAAGGCCGTGGTGCGATTTGACGTGCTGGAGCCGGAAAAGCGCCCGGTGATGGCCGACGCGGATGGCAAAAGCCACCGCGACGTGATCGCGGTGGAGATCCGGTCAGACCCCAGCGTGGCGCATACGATCCTGTTTGATCCGGGCCACGGGCTGGAGGAACGGCTGATCCGGGAGCAGTTTACCTGAGTACCTGCACTTCACCCCCCATCTTTTCTCCCAAAATATCCTCGCCGAAGGCTTGAAATGCCCCTGAAGGGCATTTCAATTCCTGCGCCGTGCTTAACCATAATGCGCGACAGGCGTGCCTGCGATCGCCCCCACGTTCAGCAAGCCCCGGGCGGTGATCGACGGCGAGACGATATGCGCCCGGTTGCCCATACCCATCAGGATCGGCCCGACTTCCAGCCCGCCGCCTTTCATTTTCAGGATATTGCGCACGCCTGATGCCGCGTCCGCATGGGCGAAGATCAGCACATTCGCCGCCCCCTCCATCCGGTTTTCGGGCATCAGCCGCGCGCGCAGTTCTGCATCCAGCGCGGTGTCGATGTTCATCTCGCCCTCGTAGCAGAAATCCGCCTTTTCCGCATCCAGAAGACCAATGGCTGCACGCAGGCGGCCGCCGGTGCCGTCGCCCTGATTGCCGAACTGGCTCTGGCTGCAGAAGGCGATCTTGGGTTCGATCCCGAAACGGCGCACGTGCCGGGCCGCCCCGCGGGCGATCTCGGCGATCTGGTCGGGGGTGGGATGCAGATGTACCTGCGTATCTGCAACAAACAGCGGCCCGTCCTCCAGGATCATCATGCTGAGAGCGCCTTGCGGGTGCAGACCGTCACGGCCCAGCACCTGTTCGACGTAGTTCAGATGCCAACGGAATTCGCCAAACGTGCCGCAGATCAGGCTGTCGGCCTCGCCCCGGTGGACCATCACCGCGCCGATGGCGGTGGTATTGGTGCGCATGATCGCGCGGGCAATGTCGGGGCTGACGCCGCGTCGGCACATCAGGTGGTGATAGGTTTCCCAATAGTCGCGATAGCGCGGGTCGTTCTCCGGGTTCACCAGATCGACATTGTCACCCAGTTTCAGCATCAGGCCCGCGTGTTCGATCCGGCGCTGGATCACGTCGGGGCGGCCGATGAGAATGGGTGTCTCCACGGTTTCCTCGATGATCGCCTGTGCCGCGCGCAGCACGCGTTCGTCCTCGCCCTCGGCAAAGACCAGACGGCGGGGTGAAGACCGGGCGGCTTCAAACACCGGGCGCATCAGCAACGCGGACTTGAAGACCGATCCGTCAAGCTTTTGTTTGTAGGCTTCCAGATCGTCGATGGGCCGGGTGGCGACGCCGGTTTCCATCGCGGCGCGGGCCACGGCGCTGGACACCACACCGATCAGACGCGGGTCAAAGGGTTTGGGGATCAGGTAGTCGGCCCCGAAGGTCATCTGCTCCCCCTGATAGGCCGCCGCCGCTTCGGCGGAGGTGGTCGCGCGCGCAAGTGCAGCGATGCCTGCCACGCAGGCAATCTGCATTTCGTCATTGATCACGGTGGCCCCCACATCCAGCGCACCGCGGAAGATGAAAGGAAAACAAAGCACGTTGTTGACCTGATTGGGAAAATCGGATCGCCCTGTGGCGATGATCGCGTCCGGCGCGATATCCCGCGCGAGATCGGGCAGAATCTCCGGCGTGGGGTTGGCCAGCGCAAAGATGATCGGACGCGGGGCCATCTGCGTGATCAGCTCGGGCTTCAGCACGCCGGGTCCGGACAGGCCCAAGAACAGGTCAGCCCCGCCAATCACATCATCCAGTGTGCGCAGGTCGGTGTCCTGCGCGAACTCGGACTTGATCGGGTTCATGTCGACCTCGCGGCCCTTGTAGACCAGCCCGTGAATATCACAGAGCCATACATTTTCGCGCTTCACGCCCAGCTTCAGCAGCATGTTCAGGCAGGCGATCCCCGCCGCACCGCCGCCGGTGGAGACGATCTTGATATCCTCGAACGTCTTGCCCGCCACGTGTAGCGCATTGGTGACGGCCGCGCCGACGACGATGGCGGTGCCGTGCTGATCATCGTGAAAGACCGGAATATCCATCCGCTCCCGGCAGATCCGCTCCACCGTAAAGCAATCGGGGGCCTTGATGTCTTCCAGGTTGATTGCACCGAAGGTGGGGCCAAGGGCGCAGACGATGTCGGCCAGCTTTTCGGGGTCGCTTTCATCCACCTCGATGTCGAAGCAATCGATATTGGCGAATTTCTTGAACAGGACCGCCTTGCCTTCCATCACCGGCTTGGAGGCCAGCGCACCGATATTGCCAAGGCCCAGCACCGCCGTGCCGTTGGTCACCACCGCCACCAGGTTACCGCGTGCGGTATAGGTGGCGGCGGTGGCCGGATCGGCTTTGATTTCAAGACAGGCTTCGGCCACGCCCGGAGAATAGGCGCGGGCCAGATCGCGCCCGTTGGCCAGCGGTTTGGTGGCGCGGATCTCAAGTTTCCCCGGTTTCGGAAACGCATGATAGTCCAGCGCAGCCTTGCGCAGATTGGCGTTGTCGGACATGTGTGGCTTCTCCCTTGAGGTAATAGTTTAGCGTTAAACTACTTTTTATCTGGCCGCAATTGGCGCGGTGGCTCTCGCCACTGGCTGCGGGGTTTGTCATAGTTACCGCAAAACGAGGAAGAAATGGCGACAGATTTGAAACAAGCCGCGACGGACGTGCGCGAAAATGCCCATGCGCCCTATTCGAACTTCAAGGTCGGCGCGGCAGTGCGCGGGGCGTCGGGCGCGATCTATGCGGGATGCAACGTGGAAAACGTGGCCTATCCCGAAGGCACCTGCGCCGAAGCAGGGGCCATCGCCGCGATGGTGGCCGCGGGAGAGACCGAATTGACCGAGGTCTACGTGATTGCGGGCAGTGCGCTGCCGGTGTCGCCTTGTGGCGGGTGCCGTCAGAAGCTGGCCGAATTCGGCGCAGGCGATGTGCCCGTGACCATGGCCACCAGCGGCGGGGTGGAGGAGTATACCACCCTTGGTGCCTTGCTGCCCGGTGCCTTCGGCACCGCTCACATGGAAGGCTGAGGCGATGAATGCCCAAAGCCTTCTGGCCGATCTGCGCCATGGCCGCGCCCTCGACACGGCGGCGCTGAAATGGGTGGCCGGTGCCCTTGCGGATGGCGGATTGAGCGATGCGCAGGCAGGCGCGTTTGCCATGGGGGTCTGTCGCAACGGACTGGACGAAGCGGGCCGGGTGGCACTGACGCTGGCCATGCGGGATTCGGGGCGCGTGTTGCGCTGGGATCTGGATGGTCCGGTACTGGACAAGCATTCCACCGGGGGCGTGGGCGATTGCGTGTCGCTTGTGCTGGCCCCCGCGCTGGCGGTCTGCGGCGCCTATGTGCCAATGATCTCCGGTCGGGGGTTGGGCCATACGGGCGGCACGCTGGACAAGCTTGAAGCGATACCGGGCGTGGCCACGCAACTGGATGAGGCGCGGTTTCGCGATGTCGTGGGCCAAGCGGGGTGCGCAATTGTCGGGGCCACGGCGGACATCGCGCCTGCGGACAAGCGGCTCTATGCGGTGCGGGATGTGACGTCGACTGTGGATTCACTGGACCTGATCACCGCATCGATCCTGTCAAAGAAGCTGGCAGGCGGGTTGGAAGGGTTGGTGCTGGACGTCAAGGTCGGCTCCGGCGCGTTCATGAAAGACATGGATCAGGCGCGCGCGCTGGCGCAGGCGCTGGTGGGCACGGCGAATGCGGCGGGTTGCCCGACCTCCGCCGTGATCAGTGACATGAGCCAGCCACTGGTGCCGTCGCTGGGCAATGCGCTGGAAGTGGCGGAGGTGATGCAAGTGCTGACACAAGGCCTGTCAGGCGCGATTGTTGATCTCTGCGGCGCGCTGGGCGGCGACCTGCTGGCGCGTACGGGGCTTGCTCCGGATGTGGAGGCGGGCGCGGCGCAAGTGGTCCAGGCCATCCAAAGCGGTGCGGCGGCGGAGCGTTTCGGCAAGATGATCGCCGCGATGGGCGGCCCCGTGACATTTGTCGAGACGTGGCAGCGGTTCCTGCCCGAAGCCAACGTGATCCGCGCCGTGACCGCACCGGACGGGGGCGTGGTGCAGGCCATCGAAGGCGAGGCGCTGGGCCATGCCGTTGTTGCCCTGGGCGGCGGGCGCGTGGTGGAAAGCGACCAGATCGATCCCAGCGTGGGCCTGTCCGAAGTGGTGTCGCTGGGGGCAGAAGTGCGCAAGGGCCAGACGCTGGCCGTCGTGCATGCCGCGCGCCCAGATCAGGCCGAACGGGCAATAAAGGCGGTCAGGGCAGCCTTCACGCTTGGGCCGAAAGCGCCTGAAATACCGGCGCTGCTACGCGAAAGGGTCGGCTGATGGCACGTGCGTTTCTGGTGGTGATGGATTCGGTCGGGATCGGCGGTGCGCCGGATGCGGATACGTTTTTCAACGGGGATGTGCCCGACACCGGGGCAAATACGCTGGGCCATATCGCGCGCGCCTGTGCGGCTGGTGAAGCAGAGGCGGGACGCAGCGGGCCGTTGCACCTGCCCACCCTTGCGCGCCTGGGGATCTGGCAGGCAGAGGCGCTGGCCAACGGTCGGCCCGTTCAGGGACAGGCGGCAGGGAAATGGGGGGCTGCAACGGAAGTTTCGCGCGGCAAGGATACGCCGTCAGGCCATTGGGAACTGGCCGGGTTGCCGGTGCCGTGGGAGTGGCACTATTTTCCCGACAGTGATCCGGCGTTTCCCGCAGAACTGATGGCCGAGGTGGCCGCTTTGGCCGGTGTGGACGGGACCTTGGGCAACACTCATGCGTCAGGTCTGCCGGTGATCGAGGCTTTTGCGGCGGAGCACATCCGCACTGGTCGGCCGATCTGTTATACTTCTGCCGACAGCGTGTTCCAGATTGCGGCACATGAGGAACACTTCGGGCTGGACCGCTTGCTGGCCCTCTGCGAGGCCGCCGCACCAAGGCTGCATGCGATGAAAGTTGGCCGGGTGATCGCGCGGCCCTTTATCGGTGAAGCGGGGGCCTATGTGCGGACGGAAAACCGGCGCGACTATGCGATCGTGCCGCCGGCACCGGTGCTGACGAACTGGGTGCAGGATGCAGGTCGCAGGGTGTATGGCATTGGAAAGATTGGTGATATCTTTTCGATGCAGGGGATCGACGAGGTGCGCAAGGGGTCTGATGCGGTCCTGATGGCGCATCTTGCCGATCTGGTGCGGGAGGCGGAGGGCGGATCGTTGACCTTCGCCAATTTCGTGGAGTTCGACAGCCTTTATGGGCACCGGCGCGATGTGGCGGGCTATGCGCGCGCGTTGGAATGGTTCGATGCGGAAATCGGCGGACTCATTTCGGCTTTGCAGCCCGGTGACATGCTGGTTCTGACCGCCGATCACGGCAATGACCCCACCTGGGTCGGGACCGATCACACCCGCGAACGGGTGCCGGTTCTGGTCGCGGGGCAGGGGGGCGGGCCGTTGGGTCACATGGGCTTTGTGGATGTGGCGGCCCTGGTTGCGGGTCACCTTGGGGTGGCTGTGCCTGTGGCAACCGTGGGCAGTTGAGCCGCTGAAGCGGCATTCGATTTTATTCTGATTGGAGGCCAGCCTCCAAACCTCCGGGATTTTTGAACCATTTGGAAGCAGGGAAGACGGGTGGCTTGTGACTTCAGGCGGCATGGGTCAGAACCGGGGGCGAAGGGGGAATCTGTGATGGCCGAGACAACTGAACATTTGACGGTGGTGGATCATCCACTGGTGCAGCACAAACTGACGATCATGCGCGACAAGGGAACGCCCACGGCGGTTTTCCGGCAGCTGCTGCGTGAGATAAGTCAGTTGCTGGCATACGAGGTTACCCGTGGGTTACCGATGACCAGCAAACGGATCGAGACGCCCATGTGCGCCATGGATGCGCCCACGCTGGATGGCAAGAAACTGGCGTTGATTTCGATCCTGCGGGCCGGGAATGGTCTGCTGGATGGTGTGCTGGAATTGATCCCCTCCGCCCGGGTCGGTTTTGTGGGGCTTTACCGGGATGAAGAGACGCTGCAGCCGGTGCAGTACTACTTCAAGGTGCCTGAAGGTCTTGATGACCGGGTGGTGATTGCCGTCGATCCGATGCTGGCGACGGGGAATTCATCAGCTGCGGCGGTGGAACTGCTGAAAGGGGCGGGGGCCACCAACATCCGGTTTCTGTGTTTGCTGGCGGCGCCCGAAGGCATCGCACGGATGAAGGAGGCGCACCCGGATGTGCCGATTGTCACGGCGGCGGTCGATGAAAAGCTGAACGATGTGGGCTATATTGTGCCGGGGCTGGGCGATGCGGGCGACCGGATGTTCGGTACCAAGTAAAATTAACGGTGGATAACTCTGTGGGCGGGGCGGGGCGTGCTGGACTCAGGCCGTACTCTGAGGCATTTTGCATACCATATGTAGAAGTCTGACAGTGTGGGGGCACGATATGAAGCTGACCAGAGTGATCGCGATCGGGATCATCGCCGGTTCGATCGGGATCGGGGCAGGCAATGCGCAGATCCGCGAGCAACAGCCTGCCGAATTTCCGCCATCTTCTTACAAGGGAAAGCAATACGTTGACAGCAAGGGCTGCGTCTTTGTGCGGGCGGGCATTGATGGCAACGTATCCTGGGTGCCCCGGGTATCGCGGGAGCGCAAACCGATCTGTGGTTTTCAGCCCTCGCTGGCGGGTCAGACGGCCCAAGCGCCAGCCCCCGCGCCCGCGCCTGCGAAACCGCCCGTCGAGATCACGGTTGATGACACACCGGCCGTAACGGCGCCAACCGCCCCGGCAACGTCGCCGCCGCCCAAGCCACGCCAGGTGGCAACGGCCCCGAAACCCGCGCCCAAGGTGGTGCGCCGCGCGCCCAAGCCGAAACCCGCGCCCGTCGCACGCAAACCGGTTGCGGTTGCGCAGGCCCCCAAACCGCCGCCAGCCGCGCCTGCACCGCGCAAGGCACGGCGGATCGTCACGGCCTGTCCAGAGGCATCCATCGTCGGGCAGCCTTACCTGCGCAATGGCCAGCTTGTCGTGCGTTGCGGTCCGCAAAAAGAACCCATCGTGGCAGGCCATGTGGCCCGCGCACCGGTCACTGCGCCAGCGGCAGCACAAACTCCTGTGGTCACTGCACAGACGCGCATCGTGCCCAAACATGTGGCGATCAACCGGGTCAACACCCGCAACGGCGCCGTCACTGTGCCCAAGGGGTATGAGCCTGCGTGGAAGGACGACCGGTTGAACCCCCACCGGGCCGAGCAGAACCTTGCGGGCCGGCGTGACATGCTGTTGATCTGGACCAATACGGTGCCGCGGCGACTTGTCGACCGGTATACGGGCAAGGACATGACCGCGTCCGTTCCGCTGATCTATCCCTATCTCGATCTGGCAGAGCAGCGGCGCGAGATCGGTTTGGTGACGATTGTCCAGAAGGATGGCAAGACCCTCAAGCGGATCCAGCGCAGTAACAAGTCAGATCTGGTTCCGCTACGCCAGCCGGTCTATTCCACACGCTCTGCCCCGAAGAAGGCAGTGGCAGAACCTGCAGCGAAACCGCAGGCGCGTGCGGTGCCGTCAGGGGCGCGCATCGTGCAGGTCGGGACGTTCGGAAACCCGGCCAATGCCCAGCGCACGGCGCAGAAGGTGGCCAACATGGGTTTGCCTGCGCGCATCGGCAAGGTGCGCAGCAAGGGCAAGACCTTGATGGTGGTTCAGGCTGGCCCGTTTGCGGGCGGGCAGGACACTGCGCGGGCGCTGCAAAAGCTGCGCCATGCGGGTTATGGTGATGCGTTCGCGCGCAAGTAGTCGCTGATTAGCGGTTTCCGGGTATCGGCCAGTCGGAGAGGATCCGGCTGGCCATTTCCTTGCCCCACAAGGTGTAGAGCGCGGCGGAAGGGTGAAAGCCGTCCTCCGCGATGAGGTGGGGTTCCGGTAGCTGATCAAAGGGGACCGGGATCGTATCGGGCGCACCGGCAAGGTCATCTGCGCGGGCCGTCTCCAGCGCCTTTGCATGGCGGGCCAGTGTCCCGCGCAGGGGTTGGGGCAGCAGCGGGAAGTGTTCAATCGGTGGCAGGCCGGTGACGTAGATCAGCGCAGGTCCGTACAGATTGCGGATGCGGTCCAGCAGCGCGTCCTGGCGCGCGCGCCAAGTGCGGACGGGGGTCAGCCGCGTCGTGTCATTCACGCCCAGCACAAGGATCACCACATCGGCGGGGTCGGGATGCGCCTGTGCCAACCGTGCCAATGTGCTGCGGGTGGTGGCCCCGGTCCTGGCGTCCAGTTTCCAGTCGACCCTGAAATGATCGCCAAGCACCTTGCCTGCCTGCCCGATCAATGCGGCATCCTGATGCGCCACGCCAACACCGGCGGCGGAGCTGTCTCCGATCACGCGCAGGCGCAGAGGCGGGCCGCTGCCGACCACGCCGGTGCGCGGACCTGCCGCTTCGGGCAGTTGCAGCGCACGCGAGATCACCCAAAGCGCCTGCGGGATCAGCACAGGTGACAGCAGCAGACGCGCGGCGGGGTCAATCATCCTATTGCGTGCAGATGTTCTGCAGTCGCAACCATGTGGCATCCGACAGCAGTGGTTCGGTCAGCCGACCGTACATCGGGTCGCCTTCGATCAGCGGCAGAGTTGTCTCTCCGGTGATGTCGAGGGCGTAGGCATAGGGGGTGCTGCGCACCTGCGCCTTTTCGAACCGCGCCAGATGCAGCGCCAGATCAGGCGCGCGTGGCGTCTGGGTCATCAGGTGTTCGGCATAGGCATCCAGCGCCTTTGGCGCGACATCGCCCGTTGTCAACAGGCGGAAATTTTCGCGCAGCCCCATGACCGACAGCATGTCGCGCAAGGGGTCGGTTGTGGTGCGGTGTGCCAGTTCGGTCAGCACATAGCCTGCGGCCACATCCGGTTCCTCGAAATCCTCGATCACGCTGTGGTCCAGCACGATCAGCCCACCCGGCAGGTGCAGACCGGGGCGGGTCATGTCCTGCAAAACAATAAGCTTGCCCGCATTCAGCCGCGTGCCCAAGCGGTTCAGGGCGGCGCGCCCGGCTTCGTCCTTGCAGGCGGGGCCGGAGACACGTTCGATCCGTTCCAGCAGGGCGGCACCGATGCTGGCGCGTTTGGCGGGGGGGACAACGCGCAGCGTATGGTCCTGCATGGCACCGGGCAGCCAGAAGAGCGCAAGTGCCGCCACCACCACAATGGAAGCGGCCACCCCGGCCCACCGCAATCGGCCCGGACGCGGACGGGAGCGGGTTATGGCGCGACGCAGGGTTTCGATGGCGTCGATCATCTCCGCCTCGTCCTCGGGCAGTTCCAGCGTTTCACCGGGATCGCCATCGGGGTGGAAGATGGCAGGGCGGGTACCGGGATTGGCGCGTTCCACTGCCGCCAGCGACCAATGCGCCAGCGGTTGATCCTTAAGGTCCGTGACCGTCAGCGTCGCATCACCCATCGACACGATAACATCCCGGCGCTGCGCGTCAGGGGTCGCGCGCCAGAGGCCAGCCGCTTCGATCCGGGCGTATTTCGTCAGGGCGGTCATCGGGTGGTCATGGAGGACTGCTGCGTTGCCTTTTGTTTTGCAATCACTTTACCATGCGAATGAAACGGGGCAATGGTCGAACCCGGTTTCAACCTTGAGGGGAGCAGACATGCAGATAAGGAACGCGGAGGCGGCGGATGTTCCGGCGCTGGCGCAGATCTGGCATGCGGGCTGGCATCAGGGTCATGCAGCGTCAGCGCCGCCCGCACTGACGGCCACGCGCACGCTGGAGGAGTTCGTGGAGCGGCTGGGCTGCTGGTGGCCGACGACGCAGATCATGCGCGCCGAGGATGGGGAAGTGGCCGGTTTCTTCACTCTGGACGGGGATCAGCTTTATCAATTTTATGTGGCATCTGCCTATCAGGGGCAGGGGGTCGCGGCGGCGCTGATGGTGGCAGCGGAGGCTGCGCTGGCCCCGCGCAAGGCCTGGCTTGCCTGTGCGGCGGACAACCTGCGCGCGGCGCGTTTCTACGAAAAATGCGGCTGGGTCAGCCAAGGCGTGGAATCCTATGAAACGGAGACCACTGTGGGGCCGCTGACGCTGGATGTCCTGCGGTTTGAGAAAGACCTCAGCGGGTCATAGCGCTTCGGCCACCTTGCGCAGTTCATATTTCTGGATCTTGCCGGTGGAGGTCTTGGGCAATTCCTGAAATACCACACGTTTGGGGGCCTTGAAGCCTGCCAGCGTCTTGCGCGTAAAGGCGATGAGTGCGGCTTCATCTGCCACGGCACCCGCTTTGAGTTCCACAAAGGCGCAAGGCACCTCGCCCCATTTGTCGTCGGGCTTGGCCACCACGGCGGCCAGGTTCACGTCGTCATGGGCCATCAGCACGCCTTCGACCTCAACGCTTGAGATGTTTTCACCGCCCGAAATGATGATGTCCTTGGCCCGGTCAGCGATCTGGATGTAGCCGTCGGGGTGCTGCACCGCGATGTCGCCGGAGTGGAAGTAGCCACCTTCGAAAGCCTCCGCCGTGGCGTCGGGGTTCTTGAGATAGCCTTTCATGACCGAATTGCCCCGGATCATGATCTCCCCCTGCGTGGTGCCGTCCATCGGCGTTTGTGTGACGGAGGCGTCGGTGACGGTGATATCCTCCATCATGGGCATGGCGACACCCTGCCGTGCCTTGATCGCGGCGCGGCCTGCGTCGTCCAGCCCGTTCCAGTCCGCGCCCCGCCACAGGCATTCGGTGACATGGCCGTAGGTTTCCGTGAGGCCATAAACCTGCGTGACGTTGAACCCCAATGCTTCGATCTTGGACAGGGTGGCAGGGGCGGGGGGTGCGCCGGCGGTAAACACCTCGATGGTGTGATCGAACGGGCGACGGTCGGCTGCGTCGGCGTTGACGATCATGTTCAGCACGATGGGTGCGCCGCCGAAATGGGTAACCCCTTCGTCGGCGATGGCGTCATAGATGGCCTTGGCGGTAATGTCGCGACAACAGACCAGCGTGCCGCCCAGCATCGGCATCATCCACGTGTGGTTCCAGCCGTTGCAATGAAACAGCGGCACGATGGCCATGAACACCGGGTGCAGCACCATGCGCCAGGACACCACCGTACCCATGGTCATCAGATACGCGCCCCGGTGGTGGTACACGACCCCCTTGGGCCGCCCGGTGGTGCCGGAAGTATAGTTGAGCGCAAGGCTTTCCCATTCGTCCTGCGGCATGATCCAGTCGAATTTGTCGTCAGCCTGTGCCAGCACCTCTTCATATTGCAGGTGGCGTCCGGTGGCGGGAAATCCCGCGCTTGCGTCCGGCACTTCGATGATCTGCGGCTTGAGGCCCTCCATCGCGGCGATGGCGGCCTCGGCCAGATCGATGAACTGGGTGTCGACCAGCACGACCTTGGCGCCGCCATGTTCGAAGATGTATGTAACCGTCCCCTGATCAAGACGCATGTTGATGGTGTTCAGCACCGCCCCGCAGGCGGGCACGCCGAAATGCGCCTCCGCCTGTGCGGGCAGGTTGGGGATCAGCGTTGCAACCACGTCGCCGGGGGCCACGCCCATGGCCGCAAGGGCAGAGGCAAGGCGGGTGCAGCGGTCATGATACTGGGCATAGCTGACCCTGTGTGCGCCATAGACCACGGCCAGATGATCGGGAAAGACCTTTGCCGCCCGTCTCAGGTGTGACAGCGGTGTCAGCGGCACGTAATTGGCGGCGCATTTGTCCAGCCCGGTTTCGTCCTGCATCCAACCCATATCCGACCCTTCTTGTTCTTGTATCTGGTCAAACAGTATTGCGGCGCAGGCGCGACTTTGGAAGAGTGATTTTTCAATTGCGGAGCGGCACATGCAAGAAGGTCAGGTTCAGGCGGGGCGGGCAGCCCTTTCCATCCTTGCAGGGATGGCGGCCCTCGGGCTGACCGACAACTTCGTCCCGTTCATCTCCGAGCGGGGATCGCTGTGGCAGTTCCATATGGTCCGTTCGGTGATGGCGATGGCGGTGTTGCTGGCGCTGGTGGCGCTGTGGGGCGGGCACTTGCGCCCCCGTCGGTTCTGGGCGGTGACCGGGCGCAGCCTGTTTCAGGCGGGCGCGATGCTGATCTATTTCGGCTGCCTGTCGGTCCTGCCCATCGGCGTCGTGGTGGCAGGGCTTTTTACCGCGCCGCTGTTTGTCGTGCTGATCACGATCTTCTTTCAGGGCAAGCAGGTGGGGCCCGTGCGCTGGGCTGCGGTTGTCGTGGGGTTTCTGGGCGCGCTGATGGTCATACGGCCTGATCCTGCGGCGCTTGACCCGGTGGCGTTCCTGCCGATCCTGGCGGGGCTTTTGTATGCCATCGGGGCCGTGGCCACCCGCGCCTGGTGCGAAGGCGAAAGCACGCTGACGCTGACGGCGGGCTTTTTCATCATGCTGGGGATATTCGGCACGCTGGGTGTCCTGCTAATTGATGGGGCGGGCGCGCCGGGCGGCCACGGCGGGTTCGTGCTGCGCAGTTGGGGGCCGCTGGATGCTACAATGCTGTTCTGGTTTGCGGTGCAGGCGATCGGATCGCTGATCGGGATCGGCCTGATCTTTCGCGGCTACCAGTTGGGAGAGGCCAGCCATGTGGCAGTCTTTGAATACTCCCTCCTGGTGTTTGCCAGTTTCTGGGCCTTCATCATCTGGGGCCAGACGGTGCCTGTGCTGGGTCTGATGGGGATGGCTCTGATCGCGGTGGCCGGAGCGGTGATCGCAATACGCTCGACTGAGCCTGTGACGGCGGGCCGCGTGCCGCTTGCCCCCGAGGATGCCCCATGATCCTGAGCACCGGGCGGCGCTATCTGTTCATCCATATCCCCAAGACCGGGGGCACCTCACTGGCGCTGGCGCTGGAAGAACGGGCGATGAAGGACGATATCATGCTCGGCGACACCCCCAAGGCGCGCAAGCGGCGACGCCGCGTGGCCGACGCATCGACTGTCGGGCGGCTGTGGAAGCACAGCACGAGGGCCGATATCGAAGGGTTGGTGTCGGCAGAGGTGCTGGCGGGGCTTTTTACCTTTACGCTTGTCCGCAATCCGTGGGACCGCGCGGTTAGCTATTATCATTGGCTGAAGGATCAGGTTTTTGATCACCCGTCGGTGGCAGCGGCCAAGCGGCTGCCCTTTGACGGTTTTTTAGCGGAAGAACGGGTGCAGGCCAGCCTGCGGGATTGGCCCGCCGCACGTTATCTGCGGGATGGGCAGGGACAGGCCTGCGGTGATCTTTTCATCCGGCTGGAGCATTTCGCGGAGGATGCGATACCGTTTTTTGATCATCTGGGGTTTGAGGTCACCCTGCCGAAAGTAAACCAATCGGCCCGTGCTGATGGATATGCGCAGTATTACAATGCAGACCTGCGGGATCTGGTGGCCGACTGCTGTGCAGAGGATATCGCGCGCTTTGGCTACAGCTTTGACTAGGGGCGCGCCGCACCGGTGATTCTGCCGGTCAGGCAGGTCAGTCAGGTTTGCCTAAAATCCTCCGTGGTTTTTTCTTGTTGTCCCCGAAAACGCCAAAATCCGTGATCAATCCTTCGCAAACCTGAAGAATTGTTATCGCCAGCGGCAACAATGCCCGAATTGCGCCCTGTTTCGACCAAGGGTTCGTCACGGGAATCACAGCAATTGGATGTCAGTTACTGCAACGCCGCCCCTGCCAGGGCGCATCACCATGGGGATGGTTGATATGTTTGGATGGAAGAACAGAACGCCTGAAATGGCCCGCCGGAATGTCGAAGCGTCCGGCGCATACGACGGTGGCCTCGGCCTGCAAACACATGGTCTGATGGCCGGTACACGCGTTGCTTCCAACCTAGGATGGCGCGCAATCGAAGCGCTGGCGGTGGGGGATCAGGTCCTGACCTTTGACAACGGCATGCAGGAAATCGTTGAAATCCGCCGCAAGGTGTTCTTTCTGGATGCACCCGAAACGGACCGCGCGGTTTGGCCGATGCTCGTCCCCGTCGGTGCCATGGGCAACCGCGAAGCGCTGACGCTGCTGGCCGATCAGGGTGTGCTGATCGAAAGCGATGCAGCCAGCGACCGTCACGGCGACCCCTTCGCGATTGTCCCGGCCCATACCCTTGACGGCGTGCGTGGCATCACCCGCACCGCGCCTGCGCGCCAGATCGAGTTGATCGCGGTCTATTTTGCCACCGACGAAGTGATCTATGCCGAAGGCGGCGCCCTGATCCACTGCCCGACCCGCTCCACACCGCTGGATGCGATGATGCGGGATGTGACACCCGCCTATGACGTTCTGGATGCAGCCCATGCGGCACATCTGGCGCAGGCGATCGTGATGGAAGACCGGATGATGGCATCAGGCGTGCGCGTCTGACCCAAGCCATTGCCCTTTGGAGGGGGCATTGGCTTGATCCAAGGGGGCGTGCCGCGGCGCGCCTTCTTGGTTTCTGGAGATGCCTTGCGTTTTACGCTGCGTGTCCGGCGGACGGCGCGCCGGGGTATTTATGGGCAAAAAGAGGGGGCACGTGGCGCACGGTTTGCAGGCCTTCGCGCGCGCCTTGATGCAAGAAGGGCGCCCTGCAAGGGGCGCCCTATTGTCAGTTTCGTGTGCGTTGGCGTCAGGCGGCTGCCTGTGCCTCTCCACCGAAGCGGCCGTAGAACGTCTGGTTCTTCGCCGCCATTTCCCGCAGCAAGTCGGGGCATTTGAACCGCTCGCCGAACTTCGCTTCCAGTTGGTCGCAACGCTCCGCCGCATAGGGCGTGCCGATGATGTCGAGCCATGACAGCGGGCCACCAGACCAAGGCGCAAAGCCCCAGCCGAGGATCGCGCCCACGTCGCCCTCGCGGATGTCCATCAGCACGCCTTCTTCCAGCGCACGCACCGCTTCGAGGACTTGCACGAACATCAGGCGGTCTTGCACTTCCTGCAGTTCGGGCTGCTCTTCGGCCAGCGGGTACTTGTCCTGCATGCCCTTCCAGTACTCTGTCCGCTTGCCCTTGTCGTCGTAATCGAAGAAGCCCGCGTTGGCCTTGCGGCCCATGCGGCCCAGGTCTTCCATCCAGAAGATCAGGTCGTCCGCACCGGAGGCAGGGTAGGCGTTGCCCATCGCCTTCTTCGTGGCACGCGCGATCTTGGCACCCAGATCGATGGAGGTTTCATCAGTCAGCTGGATCGGCCCCACCGGGAAGCCCAGCATCGCGGCGGCGTTGTCGACATACCACGGGGCAACCCCTTCGGTGATCATCCGTGCGCCTTCGTTGACGTATGGAATGATGCAGCGATTGGCGTAGAAGAAGCGCGCGTCGTTGACCACGATGGGCGTCTTGCGGATCTGGCGGACGTAATCGAGCGCCTTGGCGGTCGCCCGGTCCCCGGTTTCCTTGCCGCGGATGATTTCCACCAGCGCCATACGCTCCACCGGAGAGAAGAAGTGGATGCCGATGAACTGTTCGACCCGCACGGAAGCCTTGGCCAGATCGGAGATCGGCAGGGTCGATGTGTTGGAGGCGAAGATGCAATCCTCGGGGATGATCGCCTCGACCTTCTTGGTCATCTCGGCCTTCACATCGGGGTCCTCGAACACCGCTTCGATGATCAGGTCACAGCCCTTGAGCGCGTCGAGATCGGGCGTGGCGTTGATCAGGCCCAGCGCGGTTTCCTTCTTTTCCTCGGTGGATTTCTTGCGCGCGATGCCCTTGTCGAAATAGCTTGCGGCATAGGCCTTGCCCTTGTCGGCGGCGGCCTGATCGCGGTCGATCAGCACGACCTCGATGCCAGCCTGCACGGAGACCAGCGCAATGCCCGCACCCATCATGCCAGCACCCAACACACCCAGCTTCTTGACGCGCTGGTCTTCGATGCCTTCGGGGCGCACAGCGCCTTTTTCCAGTGCTTCCTTATTGATGAACAGGGACCGGATCATTGCGGAGGAGGAGGGGTTCAGCAGAACGGAGGTGAACCAGCGCGCCTCGATCTTCAGCGCGGTGTCAAAAGGCACCAAAGCGCCTTCGTAGACAGCTGACAGCAGCGCCTTGGCCGCCGGGTAGACGCCCTTGGTCTTGCCGTTGACCATGGCGGAGGCACCCACAAATGTCATGAAACCCGCAGGGTGGTAAGGCGCGCCGCCGGGCATCTTGTAACCCTTGGCGTCCCAGGGCTTGACCAGATCGGCGTCCTTGGCGTTCAGCACCCATTCGCGAGCGGCGGCCATCGGATCGTCGGCAACTTCGTCAATGATACCAGCCTTCACCGCCGCATCAGGGGCAAGCAGTTTGCCTTCCAAGAGCAGCGGGGAGGCCGCCATCGCACCCAGCTTGCGCGCCAGACGCGTGGTGCCACCGGCACCGGGGAAGATACCGACGAGGATTTCCGGCAGGCCAATGCGCGCCTTGGGGTTGTTGGCCGCAAAGATGCGGTGCGTGGCCAGCGGCAGTTCCAGACCGATGCCCGCAGCGGTGCCGGGCAGGACTGCGGCGATGGGCTTGCCGCCCTTCAGCGTCTTGGGGTCCATCCCTGCGCGTTCGATCTTGCGCAGCATGTGGTGCATCTGCATCGTGCCCTCGAACAGGCCCTTGGCAGGATCGTCGCCCGCATCGGCCTTCATCTTGGCCAGCAGGTTCAGGTCCATGCCACCCGCGAAGGAGCCCTCCTTGCCGGAGGTGATGATGATGGCCTTCACGGCGTCGTCGGCCAAGGCCTTGTCCACACAGTCGTTCAATTCGGTAAGGCCCCCGAAGGACATCACGTTCATGGTCTTGCCGGGCACGTCCCAGGTGATGGTGGCGATGCCGTCGGCATCCGTGGTCATGGTGAAATCGGTCATTCGGGTTTCCTTTCAGAGGACGTAAAGAGGTCAGGCGCTTTTGCCCAGTGGGCCGGGGGGGCCGAGATGGCAAACTTCCCCGCCTTGTTTTCGACGGCATTGGCGCTGTGGGTTTCGCGCCAGAGGCCGTCTTCTCCGCGTGTGAGGCGCACATGATTTTCGTAGGGCGGGGACGCGCGGACAGCGCCGCGCATCTTGTGGCTTTCGTGTGAGCCGATGATCTCGTCCGGGGTGACGAACCGTGCACTGGTCGCGATGCGGATGATTTCGGTAATCCCGCCCGCATGCAGGCACGAGTGCATGTCGTTGAACATGCACTCGCACTTCGGTCGTGCCTCGACGATGAAGTCGTTCGACAGGGTCCGGACAGTCAATGGGTAAGACACGCGACGCTCGAACGTGTCAAATTCACCAGCCAACAGCGCGGCGGTCATCGTATCAAGGTGTTCTTGATAGATGGCCATCGCATCGGGATCGCTGGTTGTCGGTACCTTACCCACGGCTGATCTCCTTCAGACCCGCTCGATGATCGTGGCGGCGCCCATGCCGGAGGCGATGCAGAGCGTGGCGAGGCCGACTTCCTTGTCGGCACGTTCCAATTCATCCAGCAGAGTGCCGATGATGATCGCACCCGTCGCGCCCAGCGGGTGGCCCATCGCGATGGAGCCGCCGTTGACGTTGACCTTTGCCTCGTCCACCTCGAACGCCTGCATGAAGCGCATCACGACGGAAGCGAAAGCCTCGTTCACCTCGAACAGGTCGATGTCCTTGATGTCCATGCCGTTGTCCTTGAGGATCTTTTCCGTCACGGGGACAGGCCCGGTCAGCATAATGGTCGGATCGGTGCCGATCTTGGCGGTGGCGCGAATGCGGGCGCGGGGCTTGAGCCCGTGCTTTTCACCGAATTCCTTGTTGCCGATCAGCACTGCGGCCGCCCCGTCCACGATACCGGATGAGTTGCCGGCGTGGTGGATGTGGTTGATCTTTTCCAAGTGCGGGTACTTCATCAGGGCGACTTTGTCGAAACCCGGCATAACCTCGCCCATGGCCTGAAAGGCGGGGTTGAGGCTGCCCAGCGACTGCATGTCGGTCTGGGGGCGCATGTATTCGTCATGGGACAGGATCTCGAGACCGTTCTGGTCCCGCACGGTGATGATGGACCCGTTGAAACGGCCTTCTTCCCAGGCTTTTGCAGCGCGTTGCTGGGACTGCATGGCAAGGCGGTCCGCCTCATCGCGGGAGAACCCGTATTCGGTTGCGATGATGTCCGCGGAGATGCCCTGCGGGACGAAATACTGCTCCATCGCAATCGACGGATCGACGGCAATCGCCGCCCCGTCGCTGCCCATGGCCACACGGCCCATCATTTCCACACCGCCGGCGATATAGGCATCGCCCGCGCCGCCTTTGACCTGGTTGGCGGCAAGGTTCACGGCTTCCATACCGGAGGCGCAGAAGCGGTTGATGGCAAGACCGGGGATGCGTTCATCCAGATCGGATGCCAACACGGCGGAGCGGGCAAGGCAGCCGCCTTGCTCCATCACTTGGGTGACATTGCCCCAGATCACGTCCTCGACGGCGTGGCCTTCGAGGTTGTTGCGTTCCTTGACGGCGTTCAGGGTCTGGGCCGACAGGCGCAGGGCGGTCACTTCGTGCAAGGAGCCGTCCTTGCGGCCCTTGCCGCGCGGGGTGCGCAGGGCGTCATAGATGTACGCTTCGGTCATGGGAGTACTCCGATTTATTGTTCAGGCGCGGTCAGCAGGGCTGCCGGGCATCAGGTCATAGGGGGCTTTCCAGCCCGGTGTTTCAGACAGGCGGGTGAGCCATGTGTCGATGTGTGGCCAATTGCTGCGGTCAAAGCCGAAGGGTTCGGGATAATAAAGGTAGCCGCAGCACGACAGGTCCGCGTTGGTGATCCCGTCACCGACGATCCAGTCGCGCCCCTCCAGATGGTCGTTCAGCACCGCGTAGGCGCCATTGAGCCGACCTTGATTGAAGCCGATTACTTCCGCCGGGCGCTTGTCCTCGGGCAGAAAGTTCATCAGGAAGCGGGTCATGCCCGCCATGGAGGAGAGCTTGTGATTATCCCACAGCACCCAGCGAAAGATCTCGTAATTCTCGTCCCGGTCCTTGCCGCCGAACTTTCCTGACTTTTCTGTCACATAGGCCTGAATTGCGCCCGACTGGCCAGTACGGAAATCGCCATCGACCATAACGGGTGCTTCGCCCAGCGGGTTCACGTTTGCGCGGTATTCTGGCGTGCGGGTTTCACCGGCGAAGAAGTCGACAAAGACCGGTTCCCAGTCCAGCCCCGACAGTTCGAGGGCCAGCGCGGCCTTGTAGGAATTGCCGCTTTCGCCAAAGCAGTGGAGTTTGATGGTCATGGTCTCTTCCTTGTTACGTCATTGCGACGGTGTGCCCGGGGTTGGCGGTGTGTCGGGTATTTTTGAAAGGATGAAGCGGGGCAGTGGTCTTCAACTTCATCCTTTTGCAAATACCCGACACGCGGTGTGCCAGAAGCGTGCGGTCAGAGTGTCCGACCGATCAGTTCCTTCATGATCTCGTTGGTGCCGCCGTAGATGCGCTGCACGCGGGCGTCGGTCCACATCTCGCCCACGGCATACTCCTGCATGAAGCCGTAGCCGCCGTGCATTTGCAGACAGACGTCGAGGACTTCGCCCTGGGTGTCGGTGAGCCAGTATTTCTGCATCGCAGCCTTTTCGACCGTCAACTCACCACGCAAGTGGTCGGCGATGCATTCGTCGAGGAAAGCGCGCGACACGGCGGTTTTTGTTTTGCATTCAGCCAGTTGGAAGCGGGTATTCTGGAACTGGGTCAGCGGTCCGCCGAAGGCTTCGCGTTCCTTGCAATAGGCAATCGTGCGCGCGACAGCGCCTTCCATGGCCCCGACCGCACCGCAGCCGATGATCAGGCGTTCTTGCGGCAGTTGTTCCATCATCTGATAGAAGCCTTTGCCTTCCTCCTGACCGAGGATGTTTTCGGGCGGAATTTCTACGTTGTCGAAGAACAATTCGGATGTATCGGCGGCATGCAGGCCGATTTTCTCAAGGTTGCGCCCGCGCTGGAAGCCTTCCGCGCCGTCGGTTTCCACTACGACAAGGGAGACGCCCTTTGACCCCTGGGTCGGGTCTGTCTTGGCCGCGACGATGATCAGATTTGCGTGCTGCCCATTGGTGATGAATGTCTTCTGGCCTGACAGGCGATAGGCGTTGCCCTCGCGGATGGCCTTGGTCTTGATCCGTTGTACGTCCGATCCGGTGGAAGGTTCGGACATCGCCAACGCGCCGACCAGCTCACCTGTGATCATCTTGGGCAACCAGCGCTTCTTCTGTTCCTCGGTGCCGTAGGCCAGCACGTAATGGGCGACGATCCCAGAATGGATGCCATGGCCCCAGCTTGCCAGATTGGCGCGCGAGCCTTCGATGAGGATTGCGGCCTCGTGGCCGAAGTCACCACCTGCGCCACCGTATTCCTCCGGCACGGAAGGGCACAGCAGGCCAAGCTCGCCCGCCTCATTCCATGTATCGCGGTCCATCTGGCCCTGCTTGCGCCATTTCTCGAACTTGGGTGCCCATTCGTTGTTGATGAAGGAGGCGGTCATGTCCGCGATCATGCGGTGTTCTTCGGTCATCCAGGTGGAATGGGTATTAAGGGCGTCTTTCATGAGGTCAGTCCTTTGTCTTGGATGGCGGTGCGATGGCGGGGTCAGCGTTTGCGGTCGTCCAGTTCCGAATTGAACAGCCGCAGCCGGGCAATCAGGTTCTCTTCGTTCATCACGGAGTTGAAGTTCTCGAACAGGAACGACAGCGCCTCGCCTTCGTCCAGCCCTGCGTCGGCGCTGAACTTCTTCAGACGGCGATAGCCGTCCTCGGTCATGGCGACGGGAAAGCGACGGGTTAGGCGAAAGCGTTTGGGCACGAGGGGTCTCCGCTCAGAAAGAAAGGGGGCAGGTCTGGACCCGCCCCCCCGGGGATCAGAAGTTTGCCGCTTCGAGTGCCATGACCGTATCCGCACCCGACTGGATACGGGACAGGTGCAGGGCGGTCGCGGGCAGTTGGCGCGCCATGTAATAGCGGCCGGTGTGCAGCTTCGTTTCATAGAAGGCCGCGTCGCCGGTGCCCTCTGCCAGTGCCTTTTTGGCGGCCAGACCCATCTTCGCCCACATCAGACCGATGCAGACATGGCCAAACATGTGCATGAAGTCGTTGGAACCCGACAGGGCATGGTTGGGGTTCTTCATGCCGTTCTGCATGAAGAACATGCCAGCGGCCTGAAGGTCCTTGGAGGCGGCCTTGAGCGGCTCGATGAAGTCCTTGTCGAACTCGGCGTCTTGCCCTGCGTTCTCCTTGGCGAAATTCTTCACCAGATCGAAGAAGGCCATCACGTGCTTGCCGCCGTCCTGCGCCAGCTTGCGGCCCACAAGGTCCAGCGCCTGAACGCCGTTCGCCCCTTCGTAGATCATCGCGATGCGGGCATCGCGCGTGAACTGCGACATGCCCCATTCCTCGATATAGCCGTGACCGCCGTAAAGCTGCTGGGCCTTGACGGTCATGTCGTAACCCTGATCGGTCAGGAAGCCCTTGATGACGGGCGTCATCAGCGACACGAGGCCATCTGCATCCTTGTCGTCCTTGCGGTGGGCCGCGTCAATCAGCGTGGCACCCCAGAGAATGAAGGCGCGCGCCCCTTCCGCGAAGGATTTCTGGTCCATCAGCGACCGGCGCACATCGGGGTGCACGATCAGCGGATCGGCAGGCTTTTCAGGGGCTTCGACGCCTGTGACGGCACGGCCCTGAAGGCGGTCCTTGCAGTATTCAAGCGCATTCTGATACGCGACTTCGGCCTGTGACAGGCCCTGCATGCCCACACCCAGACGTGCTTCGTTCATCATGGTGAACATCGCGCGCATGCCCTTGTGCTCTTCCCCGAGCAGAAAGCCGGTTGCGTCGTCGTAGTTCATCACGCAGGTGGAGTTGCCGTGAATACCCATCTTTTCTTCGATGGAGCCGACGGAGACGCCGTTGCGTTCGCCCAGCGAGCCGTCTTCGTTCACCATGAACTTGGGCACGATGAACAGGGATACGCCCTTGATGCCTTCGGGGCCGCCTTCGATCTTGGCCAGCACCAGATGGATGATGTTGTCGGCCATATCGTGGTCACCCGACGAGATGAAGATCTTCTGGCCGGTGATCTTGTAGGAGCCGTCAGCCTGTGGCGTCGCCTTGGTGCGCATCAGACCCAGATCGGTGCCGCAATGCGGTTCGGTCAGGTTCATGGTCCCGGTCCATTCGCAGGACACCATGTTGGGCAGATAGGTGTCCTTCTGCTGGTCGGTACCGTGCGCGAGGATGGCGGAGGCCGCACCGTGGGTCAGGCCCTGGTACATCGTGAACGCCTGGTTGGCACCAGAGAAGAACTCTCCGACGGCCGTGCCCAGAACGTAAGGCATGTTCTGGCCGCCGTATTCTTCGGGCATGTCCAGCCCGGTCCAGCCGCCTTCCTTGACCTGCTCGAAGGCTTCCTTGAAGCCGGGAGGGGTGTAGACCACGCCGTTCTCCAACCGGCAGCCTTCCTTGTCCCCAACCACGTTCAGCGGTGCCAGCACCGCACTGGTCAGTTTGCCCGCCTCTTCCAGTACGGCGGATGTGAAGTCAGGCTCTAGATCGCTGTAACCGGGGATGTCTGACGCGCTGATATTGAGAACGTCATGCAGCACGAACTGCATGTCCTTGGTGGGGGGGGTATAGGATGGCATTTTTGATTGTCTCCCAAAAAGTGTGTTGGTCTTAATACTTTCAGATGCGTCGGATTATTCCGCCGCGGCGCGGGCCTGACCAAGCGACGCGATCATCTTCTCGCCCCACTTCAGCTGGTCCTTGAGGTCATCGATTGCGCCTGTCAGTTCCTCGCGCTGGGCTTCCAGCATGGCAAGGCGTTCACAGGCAATTTCATAGGCACGCGAGATTTGGGTGCGCTGTTCCTGGCCCTTCTTGTAGAGGTTCAGCAACTGGCGAATTTCTTCAAGGCTGAAGCCAAAGCGCTTGCCGCGCAAGATCAACTTGAGCCGCGCGCGGTCGCGTTTGGTGAACAGGCGCTTCTGGCCTTCGCGGATTGGAAAAAGCAATTCCTTGGCTTCATAAAAGCGCAGGGTGCGCGGGGTCACATCAAATGCATCGCACATCTGGCGGATCGTCATCGTGTCAGTGTTCATCATATCAAATCCCATCGTAAGGATATTTGTTTCCGTTGAAGTCCCACTGCACTTGGGTCCTTTTCCAACTCCATACAACAGGGCAACAGCTTGACGTAACAGGGACGTCACGTCACTTTTCGACTTTACGCAAGGTGAATTAACGTAAGCGGCAGTAAGACAGGGGATTCTGCATAATCAGGGGGAAATAACAGCAGCTTGCATCAGATTTGCAGATAACTTGACTCCGAGCCGGAAAACGACCCCGAACCAGCAAGAATACGCCAAAGCCCCGCAGGATCACACCGCAGAAACACGGGATTCGCAGGATGATTGATCGGGTTTGAGGGGCGGCAGCGGAGGGGTTCAATCCAGCGCGGCGGCCGTCTCGTCGCGCAGCTGCTTGAGTTCCGCCATGGCTTCGTCAAGCTGGTTGCGCTGATCTGCCAGCTCCTTGAGCTGTCGGTCGGCCATTTCCACCCAGACGCGCATCTGCGGTTCGGTGCCTTCCTTTTCGTACATCAACAGCCATTGCCGAATGTCTTCCAGCGCAAAGCCGAATTTGCGCCCGCGCATGATCAGTTTCATGCGGGCCTGTTCGCGCGCACCGTAATGCCGGGCGCGGCCATCGCGTTCGGGATGCAGCAGTTCAATATACTCGTAATACCGCAGCGTGCGTGGGGTGACGTCAAACGCGGCGCACATTTCCTTGAAATTGAGCTTGCCGTCGGCCATGTGATCCTCCTCTCCCCGTGGGGCGAACGGTAGGGGCAACGCAAACGAAGGGCAATGGGCGGCTTGCCCTTTGGGTGAGGCGGCACAATAAAGGGGCAACCAAAAGGGACCTCAGCGGATGTCGCAGAAAACCAAGCTGGCCGAGCAGTTCATCGCGGCCCTTCCCCATGCCCGGGCGCTGGGCATGTATACCGAGAAGATGGAAGAAGGCGAGGTGTCGCTTGCCATGCCCTATGCCGATCACCTCGTTGGCGATCCCCGTACCGGTGTCGTACATGGCGGCGCGGTGTCGGCGCTGATGGATACCTGCTGCGGGGCGGCCGTGATGACCCATCCGAAAAACAATGGCGGCACCGCGACGATCGATCTGCGCATTGAATATCTGCGGGCCGCCAACCCGGGACAGACCATCGTTGCGCAGGCCACCTGCTATCACGTGACCCGGTCGGTCGCCTTCGTGCGGGCAACGGCGATGGACGCCGATACGGACAATCCGGTCGCCACCGCCACAGGCACTTTCACCGTTGAGGATACGAAATGAGCGCGCGTCGGCCCGTGGAGCCAGTACAGGTCGTCAAGCAGCGCCGGGATGCGGTACTTCGTGCAATGGTGGACGGGGTGCCCTATATCCAGTTTCTCGGCATTCAATTCGAACGGCGCGGGGATGAATTAACGGCGCTGCTGCCCTTCAAGGACGATCTGATCGGCAATCCGATCCTGCCTGCGCTGCACGGCGGGGCCACGGCGGCATTCCTGGAAGTGACGGCAATCATCAACCTTAACTGGCGGCTGATATGGGAAGAGATGGAAAGCGGCGCGCTGGACGGGGCGGACGCTGATCCGGGCCTGCTGCCGCGTCTGCCCAAGACGATTGATTTCACCGTTGATTACCTGCGCTCCGGCCTGCCACGCGACGCCTATGCGCGCGCGCGCATCAACCGGTCCGGGCGACGTTATGCCAGCGTTCATGTGGAGGCCTGGCAGGACAACCGCTCGCGCCTGTTTGCACAGGCGACGGGCCATTTCCTGATGCCACCCCGCGATCCCTGACATGTCGGACGCTGCCGTCCAGCCTGACCCGCGCGCGGAGATCACCCACCGCCGCGTGCTGAACATCGCGCTGCCGGTCGTGATCTCGAACGCCACGGTGCCGATACTGGGGGCGGTGGATACCGGCGTGGTGGGCCAGATGGGCCTTGCAGCGCCCATCGGTGCGGTGGGCATCGGCGCGATCATCATTTCCGCGATATACTGGGTCTTCGGTTTTCTGCGCATGGGCACGGTCGGCCTGACGGCCCAAGCCGCCGGAGAAGGCGACAGTGCGGAGGTTGCGGCGCTGCTCACGCGTGGATTGCTGATCGGGGGCATCGGCGGCCTGTTGGTGATGCTTTTGCAGGTGCCGATCTTCTGGGCCGCCTTCCGGCTTGCGCCCGCTTCGGCAGAGGTCGAGACACTTGCCCAGCAATACATGTCCATCCGCATCTGGTCCGCGCCCGCAGCAATCTCCCTTTACGCCATCACCGGCTGGTTGATCGCACAGGAACGCACCCGCGCGGTGCTGGTGCTGCAGGTCTGGATGAACGGGCTGAACATGGTTCTGGATATCTGGTTCGTGCTGGGGCTGGGCTGGGGTGTGGGCGGTGTTGCCTTTGCCACCTTCATTGCGGAATGGTCGGGGTTGGCGCTAGGGCTCTGGTTTTGCCGCGCGGTCTTTGCGGATGCCGCATGGCGCGTCTGGGCGCGGGTGTTCGACGCCGCGCGCTGGATGCGGATGTTCCGGCTGAACCGCGACATCCTGATCCGGTCGCTGCTGCTGGAAGCGATATTCGTGTCTTTCCTTTTCATGGGATCGGGACTGGGTGACGTGACGCTGGCGGCAAATCAGGTGCTCTTGCAGTTCCTGATGATCACCGCACACGGGCTGGACGGCTTTGCCTTTTCGGCCGAGGCGCTGGTGGGTCGCGCCGTCGGCGCACGGCAACGGGAGGTGTTGCGGCGGGCGGCGGTGCTGACGTCGCTCTGGGGGTTGGTGGCAAGTGGTCTGCTGATGCTGGTCTTTGCGCTGGGTGGCGGCGCGATTATCGATCTGATGGCCAAGGCCCCCGAGGTGCAGGAGGCGGCGCGCGTCTATCTGCCTTATCTGGTGCTGGTGCCACTGGTGGGTCTGCCGCCCTTCATGCTGGACGGTATCTTCGTCGGTGCCACACGGTCGGCCGACATGCGCAACATGATGGTGATTTCCTTTGCCGTCTATGTCGTGGCAGCCTTCGTGTTGCTGCCGCCATTGGGCAACCATGGGCTTTGGTGTGCGATGCTGATCTCGTTCGTGGCGCGGGGGGTGACCCTTGGCGCGCGCTATCCGGCTTTGGAGCGGGCGGTGTAACGTGACGCGGTGCCGTATTGGCGTGATCTGATTGAGCGGCTGCGCCGCATTACATTTTTTGAATTGGCGCTTCAGGCTCACCATCCCAGAGGGGCTGGAGCCGCCCTCACTTGATCCCTGTCATGACAGCATGCAGCCTGCTTCCCAAGAGCAATAGCCGTCTCCCGCAAGCGGGTCCCTCGGCGATTCCTCTTGGCAAGCCGCCCGCCTGCCATCCTGCCTGTGCTCAAGCGACGGCGGCTCCAGCCCAGAGGGATGCAGGTCAGACCCAGTCCCGTGTCCGGGTACCGACCGCATCCGCCACATTGGCAAACCCGTCACGTGCCAGCAGCGTCTCCAGCCCGGTCACGATCTCCGTCACCAGCGACAAACCGCCGTACACAAGTGCGGTGTAAAGCTGCAACGCAGACGCCCCCGCGCTGATCTTGTCGTAGGCATCCTGCGCGGTGCTGATCCCGCCGACACCGACCAAAGGCAAATCGGTCAGCGCCGAAAGGCGCGCCAGCACGCGGGTGGATTTGTCGAACAGCGGTTTGCCGGCCAGACCGCCTGCTTCCTTCTTGTGCGCTGACCGCAGGCCATCGCGGTCCAGCGTCGTATTGGTGGCGATGATGGCTGCGATGCCCGCCTGCGTGGCAACCTCTGCCACGTCCGCGATCTCTGCATCGGTCAGATCGGGCGCGATTTTCAGGAACACCGGCGTGTCGCCCCGCACCGACATCACACCTTCCAGCAATCCCGCCAGCGCCGCCTTGCCCTGAAGATCGCGCAGCTTTTCGGTGTTGGGAGAGGAGACATTGACCGTCGCGAAATCCACGTGGTCCCGTGCGGCTTCCATGACGCGGGCAAAATCCGCCGCGCGGTCGCTGCTGGTCTTGTTGGCGCCAAGGTTGAGGCCAACAGGAACCGGTGTTGCCTTGCGCGCCGCGAGCCGGGAGCAGATGGCGTCGGCGCCGTCATTGTTGAAACCAAACCGGTTGATCGAAGCCGCATCTTCGGTCAGGCGAAACAGGCGCGGACGCGGATTGCCCGGCTGAGGCAGGGGCGTCGCGGCCCCCGCCTCGATAAAGCCGAACCCCGCCCGCGAGAGCGGGGCGATGGCCGTGGCGTTCTTGTCAAATCCTGCCGCAAGGCCCAGCGGGTTGGGCAGGGCCATGCCTGCAAGTGTGGTGGCCAAACGGGAGCTGGTGATCGGGCCGGGCGCGGGCGTCAGGCCCAGTTGCAGCGCGCGGATCGCCAGCCCATGTGCGCGTTCGGGGTCTATCTGGCGCAGGGCCGTCAGGCCCAGCCGCTCTATCAGTGCGCTCATCCGAATGCTTGTCCGGGCGTGCCCCCGCGCGTGCGGATCAGGCGCGACGTTCGCACGGCGGCCTGCCGATGCACAACTGCCTTTTGATACGCGGGGTCGGTCACCATGGCGAGGAAGGCCTTCGCATCAGGATAGCGGGCGATGAACATCGCATCCCATACTTCATCTCCGGGGCCGATCAGGGTCAGCTCAAAACCCGCACGCCAGATGATCTCACCGCCAACCTTTTTCAGGATTGGCGCGGTTTCCTTGCCGTAAAGCGCGTAAGCCTCGCCGCCTTTCAAACCGTCGCGGGCCAGCACGTGATCGCCGGGATAATTCGCCAGATCGTTGAACGCCACGAGGTTCAGCATCTCGATGGGCGTGTCCCGGTCCATTGCCTTGAAGGCCTCGAACTGCGCGCGGTCGGGATCGACAAAGCCGGTCATGCGCTGGCTTCCTCCAGACCGGGGGGGAATTGGTGCTTTCCGTCCTGAAGCGGCAGGGGCTGGGCCCATGCGACGTCTTCAAGCTTCAGCTTGGCATAGAGATGCGGAAATTCCGCCCCGCCGCGCGACACTTCCCATTTCAGCGCATCGCCCAGCCGTTCCGCGTCCACCGCGACAAGAAAAAGATCGTCCTGATCCGCAAAGTGCTTGACCGCCGTTTCCGCAGCCTGTGCGGCGGTGGAAAAATGCACATAGCCATCGGCCAGATCAATCGGCGCGCCGTCGGTGTCACCATCTTTGCGCAGGGCAGCCCATTCCGGACCGCGTAGGATTTTGTATATCAGCATGTGCAAGGTGATGCCTGCGGATCGGGCAGTGGTCAAGACAGGAACAGGATGCCGCAACATCTGCTTTGACTCCCACAGCGCGCCGCGCCACCATGCGACATCAGATAAAAAACCAACGGGAGCCTTCCACCATGAAACACCTCATGACTGCCACCGCCGCCCTTGCCCTGACCGCGGGCATGGCCGCCGCGGAGTACAAGCTGACCATCCTGCACACCAATGACTTCCACGCCCGGTTTGAGCCAATCAGCAAGTATGACGGGCCGTGCTCTGCGGAGGACAATGGCGAAGGCAAATGCTTTGGCGGCTCCGCCCGCCTGATGACCGCCATTGCCGATGCGCGCGCCCAGACCAACAATTCGATTCTCGTGGACGGTGGCGACCAGTTCCAGGGCACGCTGTTCTATACCTACTACAAAGGCAAGCTGGCCGCCGAGATGATGAACAAGATGGGCTATGACGCGATGACCGTGGGCAACCACGAATTCGATGATGGCCCCGAAGTTTTGCGCGGCTTCATGGATGCCGTGGATTTCCCGGTGCTGATGTCGAACGCGGATGTCTCGGCCGAACCGCTGTTGGCGGATACGCTCGCCAAATCCACCGTAATCGAGCGGGGCGGGGAGAAGCTGGGCCTGATCGGCCTGACCCCGCAGGACACGGATGAACTGGCCTCTCCGGGGGACAACATCACGTTCTCCGATCCGGTTGCTGCCGTTCAGGGCGAAGTGGACAAGCTGACCGCCGAAGGCATCAACAAGATCATCGTGCTCAGCCATTCCGGCTACGGCGTTGATCAACGCGTCGCGGCGGAAACGACGGGTGTGGATGTGATCGTCGGCGGTCACTCCAACACGCTGCTGAGCAACACCAGTGACCGTGCGGCAGGGCCATACCCGACGATGGTCGGTGATACCGCGATCGTGCAGGCCTACGCCTATGGCAAGTTCCTTGGCGCGCTGGATGTCACGTTTGACGACGCAGGCATGATCACCGCCGCCACCGGGGAGCCGTTGGTGATGGATGCCGCCGTGACCGAGGATGAAGGCACGGTGGCGCGCATTGCCGAGGCTGCCAAACCGCTTGAGGAAATCCGTTCAAAGGTCGTGACCTCCATCGATAAGCCTTTGGGCGGCGACCGCGAGGTTTGCCGGTCGCAGGAATGTTCCATGGGGACGCTGATTGCCGACGCGATGCTGGCACGTGTGGCCGATCAGGGCATTCAGGTCGCGATCCAGAACGGCGGCGGTATCCGGGCCTCCATCGACGCGGGTGAAGTGACCATGGGCGAAGTGCTGACGGTGCTGCCGTTCCAGAACACGCTGTCGACCTTCCAGGTCACGGGTGAGGTGCTGTTGGCGGCGCTGGAGAACGGTGTCAGCCAGGTCGAAGAGGGTGCTGGCCGTTTCCCTCAGGTCGCGGGCATGACCTATGCCTTTGACGCATCTGCCGAAGCAGGCAGCCGTGTCAGCGACGTCATGGTGGGCGGTGCGCCGCTTGAAATGGACAAGGTGTATGGCGTGGTCAGCAACAACTATGTGCGCAATGGCGGGGATGGCTACGACATGTTCAAGACCGCCGCCAACGCCTATGATTTCGGGCCCGATCTGGCTGATGTCACGGCAGAGTATCTGGCCGAAAACGCGCCTTACGCGCCGAAAACGGATGGCCGTATCACCGTGAAGTAAGCCGGGCGCAAAGACACCGATAAAACCCAAGGGCGCGGCCATGTTGGCTGCGCCCTTTTTCGGGGCCGGGACGGCAAGCACATCTGTCGGCCGCGCTGGTCACTCGGAATGGCTCATCGCGCTGGCCTGCGGTAACTGGCCGGAGACATGCCATAGACGCGCGTAAATTCGCGGTAGAAGTTCGACCGGGTCAGAAACCCCGATTGCGCCATGATCCGCGCCACACTGTCATCGCTGCCCCGCAACAGATCAGCGGCATGGGCCAACCGGAACCCGTTCACGAACTGAGAGACGTTGACCCCTTCGATCTGGTTGATGGCCGCTGACAATCGGCGTTCTGGCAGGTGCAGACGACGGGCCAGCCGTTGTACGGAAAGGTCGGGATCCAGATAAAGTCCGGTCCGGGTCAGCAGATCGCGCGCGTCGGTTGCGATCTGTGCCGCGTCCCCTTCCGGGTCCTCGCGCGGCCGTGATACCGCGACCGGACGTGCGGCCATCAACGATGGCAGGCTGGCCAGCGTGATCAGCAAGACGGCGATCAGCACCATCGAACCGTAAGAGATCATGCGCGCCGCCCGTGTGCCTTCCCCCACCGCAAAGCTCAGCGCGATGGCCGTGTCCATCAACAGGATCACGGCAAGAAGCCCCGCTGCCGAAAGCATCCAGCGCGTCAGGTGGGGCGCGATGTCAAGGCGCGCATGCACAAGCCTGTCCGGCCCCGCACGCCACAGGATCAATAGCGCGCCCAGATAAAAAAGGTAGCTTCCCACGATCGCAAGATCCGTCGCGCTGAGGCCGACAAAGGGCAACGCCACAACCCCGTTCAGCAAGACCGCAGTCCCAAGGTGCAACAGGGCCGCGCGCTTCAGGGTCTGGCGTTCCACCGCGAGGCTCAAGAACCCAAGATACATCACCGGCCCGACGAAAAGCGGCAACATCCGTTGCAAAGGGGTCAGGGTTTCGACGCCATAGCCAAAGCGTAAACCCACCAGCACCGATTCTGCCGCGAAGATCGCGAATAGCACCGCAAGGAATCGCCCCGCAGCCCGTCGGCCCAGATCAAGGCGCAGCACCACGGCAGCGACGGCCAGACACAGCAGCGCCGACAGTATCGGCAGCGGGATACTGGTCATTTGTGGTCCCAACTTGTCCTCCTTTGCGCACGGGCTGTCCTGAAACGTGATGCAGGACAGGGTTTGGCCCCTCAAGGCGTTGTTCTGATTGGGATCATGGGCAAGGTCAATGTCATCACCACCCCAAGAAAGGACATGGGACATGAGACATCTTCTGCACAGCGCTGCACTTGGCTTCTGCATCGCCGCTTCCTCGCTGCTGGCGGCGGAAACGCAAACCGCCATTGAACCGCTCACCGTCAAGGATGCGCGCGCCGACCGTCCGCTGACGGGGTTCGTTTGGTATCCGACCGCCGATACGGCCGGGGCCGAAATGCACCACGGCAACGTCGTCTGGAAAGGCATCACCGCCATCGAAGGAGGTGCCCCGATGTCCGGCAAGCGCCCGCTGGTTGTTCTGTCGCACGGCATGTACGGCAACGCGATGAACCAAAGCTGGCTGGCCGATGGGCTGGTGCAAGCAGGATTTGTCGTAGCGGCCATCAACCACCCCGGTACCTCGACCTGGATGCGCGATGCGGATCATGCGCGGATGCTGTGGGACAGACCGCGCGACATCTCCCGTGTGATCGACCATATGCTTTCCGATCCCGCGCTTATCCCGCTGGTGGATGAAACCCGCGTCTTCATGGCCGGTCATTCGCTGGGGGGGTTCACGGCGGTGGCGCTGGCAGGGGGTCGTTTCAACGCGGCCGGCTTCCGGGCCAAGTGCGACATGCAGGTCGACGAACTGGTTTGTGGCATCTTCGACCGGTGGCAGGTGGCGCGGACCCCGGCGGATGTCCGGGAAATGGAGCAAGACCTGTCCGATCCGCGTATCAAGGCCTTTGCGGTCTTCGACCTTGGGGGCACGCAAGGATTCTCAGAGCAGAGCCTCGCGGACATCGAGCGGCCCATGCTGGTCCTCGGGGCGCCACGCGATATCTCGGGTCTGAACCTCGATATCGAATCCCGCGCGCTGGTGGCGGCCTTGCCAAAGGCCAGCACCACCTATCTGGAGCCGGAAACGCTGTCGCACTTCGACTTCCTGGGGGTGTGCAATCCCCGCGCCGAAGCCATTCTGGCCGACGAAGCACCAGGCGATGAGATCGTCTGCCAGGAGGGGGGCGGAGCGCGGGAAGCGGATCACGCCACGATCCTGCGCGCGGTGGTGGCCGGTTTCACAGGCGCGGCGGGTCAGGTGCAGAACTGAACAGCACCCCATTTGACATGATCGCCGTCCTCGATCGAGGGCGGCGGTTGCCCTTTTCGACAATGCGGGCTTTGCGCTTGGGTCGATCTGGGCCAAGATGCCGGAATGACACTTAGCCAACCCCCCCGCCATGTCTGACGCGCCTTTGAAGGGATGGCACCATCTGCCCGATGTGCCGCTTCAGGTCTCCCCGTTATTTCGCTGGCCCCTGCGCCCGGCAGAGATGCTGGCGTGGGTCTGGAATGCCTGGTTCCTGATTTCCGAACGGCTGATTATCGTGGGCCTCGCCTTCATCTCATTCTACTGGTTCCAGCCGCCGCTGGAGGAAACGCGCACGCTGGCGGTGGACTGGATCGCGCAGATGTGGCTGCGCAACCTTGTGTTGATGAGCGTGGTAGCAGGGGGACTGCACCTGTATTTCTACAGCTTTACCAAGCAAGGCCAGAAGCTGAAATTCGACCCGCGCCCGCTGATGATCAGGGGCAGGCAGTTCACACTGGGCGGGCAGATCCGCGACAACATGTTCTGGACGCTGGCCAGCGGTGTGACCGTCTGGACCGCCTACGAGGTGCTGATGTTCTGGGCCATGGCCAACGGATATGCGCCCATGCTGACGTTTGCGGCGCATCCCATCTGGTTTATCGCGCTGTTCCTGCTGATCCCCGTGTGGGAAAGCTTCTATTTCTACTGGATCCACCGCCTGCTGCATGTGCCGTTTCTTTACAAACACGTTCATGCGCTGCACCACCGCAACATCAACGTCGGGCCGTGGTCCGGCCTGTCGATGCACCCGGTGGAACATGTGATCTTCCTCGGGTCCGTCCTGATCCACTGGATTGTGGCGGCGCACCCGGTGCATATCCTTTACCACCTGCAATACTATGCGCTGACGGCGGCCACGACCCACACCGGGTTCGAGGGGCTGGTGCTCAAGGATCAGAACCGCCTGAAACTGGGGACTTTCCATCACCAGATGCATCATCGGTATTTCGAATGTAACTACGGTTCGCTCGAAATTCCGTGGGACAAGTTCTTTGGGTCTTTCCACGATGGCACGCAAGCAGCCGATGCGCGGATCAAGGAACGCCGCCGCCGGATGACCGGAGCCTGATATGTGTGGGCGCATGGCCGTTACACTGCCGCCCGATGCGATGGCACAGCTTTTTGCAGCCGCCCCCGACAATGACCTGCCAACGGCAGAGAATTATAACGTCTGCCCCACCAACACCGTGCACGTCGTCACCAGCGACGATGGCGCACGGCGTTTGCAGGGGATGCGCTGGGGGTTCATCCCGACGTGGTACAAGAAACCGAACGACGGCCCGCTTCTGATTAATGCAAGGTCCGAAACCATTGCCGAAAAACCCGCCTTTCGTGCGGCTGCCCGTGCGCGCCGCGGGCTGATTGTGGCCACGGGGTTCTATGAATGGACCAAGGACGCCGACGGTGGGCGTGACCCTTGGTACATTACCCGGTCTGATGGCGCTCCCATCGCCTTTGCCTCTGTCTGGCAGGACTGGACGGACGCGCAAGGCGCCGCCATCCGTACATGTGCCATCGTCACCACCGCCGCCAACGCGGCCATGCAGGCCATCCACCACCGCCAGCCCGTGATCGTGGAACAGCGCGACTGGCCGCTCTGGCTGGGGGAGGCGGGCAAGGGTGCTGCGCGGTTGATGGAGGCGGGGCCGGAGGATCAACTGCGCTGGCACCGCGTGGACCGGGCGGTTAATTCCAATCGAGCGTCCGGGCCCGAGTTGATCGCGCCAGTCTAGCTTCGCCTGCGATGGTGCCGGAGGCGTTCAGGAACCGACCTAGATCCGATCTGTTGCGTACAAACACGCAGGGCAAACCGTGGCGACCCGCGTCTCTCGGGTGAAAGAGCAGTGGACACATCCATCGTTCATGGCGTGACGTTCAATCTCATTCGCTGTTGCCAAGTCTCCGAAACCGGTTTGGCGCAAGATGGAGCCGACCGTTGCCGGATCACGTCCGATACAGTGAATTGCCAGAGCGACAGACGATGCGGCGGTGACCGCTCTCAGCCTTCTCCAGCCCACACCCGATAGGTTGAAACAGCGGTTCGACGTACTACGCTGTTTCGCAGGAGGGTGTATGACGAAGGAATTTGCAGAACGCATTGACGCGGTTCTCTCAGCAAAAACCGTCAGTCAACTGCGTCGAATTTCATTCAGGGTATTCCGGGCCATGGGATTCAGGCGGATGGCATATGTGCACTCCGTCGCCGGACACCCGGAACATTTTTTCATTGATCAGGTCGGGTTTTCGCAAGGCTTTGCGACCCGGTACACTGCGTCCCGCCGTCAACTCGATGACCCGTTTCCTACGATTGCCCGCCGGTCCGCTGTCCCTGTTCTATGGTCGAGATTCGGAAGGCACCCGGACCTGGCGAAACGTCATAAACAGTATCTGGCAGATCTGAGGGACGCAGAAACAGGCGACGGCGTCAGCGTGTCTGTCTCCGGCCCCAGCGGGAAGGACGGCTATTTCGCGCTTGGGTATGGCTGCTATGGTCCGGCGCCCTCTGATCGGGAGCTGGCCGAACTTCAGTTAATCTGCCAGGCAATTCATAACTGCCTGTGTGATCTGACAAAGCATTCCGAAGAAAAGCCAATCGCCCTGTCAAACCGCGAAGCTCAGGTCCTTCATTGGATAAGCCGGGGGAAAGCCAACAGCGTCATTGCAGAGATTCTGGGAATATCGCGACACACGGTGGATACTTTGTCCAAACGGATATTCGCCAAGCTTGGGGTCAACGACAGGGTTTCGGCTGCTGTGCTCGGGCTCAAGACGGGCATGGTGCCCCATAACGCGTCGGGTACGGAGTAGCGGCTTGTCCCTTAGGTAAGTGACTTTCCGATGCACGGACATTGACGTACCGCTCCGCCATATTGCAACAGCATGTGAAGGAAAACGTCCGATGGAGTCCGACATAGAAAAGCCGCTTGAGGATTTCATGACGTATCTGGACGCTCTGCCGCCTGACCGGAAAGGCATGATGACGGTCGAATATGCTGCAAAACTGGTTGAATGCGCCGCATACGAAGTCGCGGGAGAAGTCTGCGCAACAACGGTGTCCAGTTTGATCCTCTGCTCTGCCGAATTATCCAGGTTGGCCACCCGATTGAGCAAACAGGAATAGGAAGTCCTGCAAAAGGTCCACCCCTATTACGACCCTGGTTTCTCTGGGGCCTGGGTGGCCTCACGTGTCGTAAAACGACATGAAGTCACCAGTGACGTTTGATATACCAAAAGGCGCCGTGCCCTCTCAACACGACGCCTTCCAGCGCGTAGATATCATGCGGTACTGGCGTGGTTCGCCGCCGACAGATATCAGATGGGTGCAGGCTCGAAAGTGAATTCGCCGTAAAGCTCAAGCGCGCCTTCGTTGCCGGCGTCCGTATCGCCGTCGCCTTCGCCGGCGTCGGCTTCACCCTGAACGATCACGGCCACGAAACCATGTGGCAGTTCTTCGTTCACGGCCAGCAAATAGGTGCTGTCCAGTTCGATCTCGCCCGACGTCCAGCTTTCGGCGTCGCCCGTGATGATCTGAACGGATTCGCTGTTGTTGGTGAACTCGATCTCGTCACCCGGTTGCACGTGGACCACGGGCGGGAAGAACCCGCCATCGACGATCAGGACCGAATGCGTTTCAGCCTGCGCGGCAGTACCGGCAAGTGTGACAGCAGCGGCAAGGGCAAAGGCGCCTTTGCGGAAAGAATAAAGCATGACAATGCTCCTTGTAACGGCCCCACCCGGTTACTTGTTCGTATCGTTAATCAAAGAATGCGGCGAAAATTTGGCAGATTTCAGGGTTTTTGACCTTTTAACGGCTTTCAGTCGCATCGCTGAGCGCCTGACTGGCCAGCCAATCGCGAAAAGCGCGCAACGCAGCGCTTTCCGCGCGGTCCTCCGGCCAGACCAGATAGTAACGCCCGATGCTTTGCGCATCCTGCGCGGCTGCGCGGACCAATTGCCCGTCGCGCAGGTAGGGTTCCGCAAAGAAGGTCGGCAGCAAGGCAACCCCCAGACCGTGGATGGCCGCCTGCGCCATGGTAGAGAATTGATCGAACATCATGCCTGCGGGTGGTTCGGTGTCGATCCCGTGGGCGGAAAGCCAGCGCGCCCAGCCGCGCGGGCGGGTTTCAAGATGCAAAAGCGGATGGTGCATCATGTCGGCGGGGACGCTTACCGGTGCGGCCATCAAATCAGGCGCACAGACCGGCACCACCGTTTCCGCCATCAGCGGCAGATACCGCACACCGGGCCAGTCTTCATGTCCGAAGTGAATGGCGGCATCAAAGGCGCTTTGGGCAATGTCGAAGGGCCGCAGCCGGGTGGACAGGTTGACGGTCATTTCGGGCTCCGCCAAGGCGAAGTCGCGCAGGCGGGGGGCCAGCCAGTGCATCCCGAAGGCGGGCAGGATGGCAAGGTTCAGCGTGCCGCCGCCCGTGTTAGACCGCGCCGCGACAGAGGCTTGCGCCAGCGTGTTGAGGATATCGCGGACCTGCCCGACATAGACCTGCCCGGCGGCCGTCAGCTGCAGTTGCCGTCCTTGCCGCGCAATCAGGGCCACACCCAACTGCTCCTCCAGCGTCTTGAGCTGTCGGCTGATTGCACTCTGGGTCAGCGACAATTCCTGTGCCGCGCGGGTGGCACTGCCCAGACGGGCCACCGCTTCGAAAGCAAGCAGGGCCGAAATGGAAGGCAGGAAACGGCGCGGCGCGATCATCTATGACTTTTTCTCATGCATTCAGTCCAAAGCAGCGATAGTGTTTCGGGCCGGAATTTGCAATAAGGCTGGCAACCCCAACTCATTCGAGAGGATATGCCATGAACGCCGAAGCCCCCATCCTGCGCGCCAAAGATGCCCCCGATCTGGGCACATTCGATTGGTCCGACCCTTTTCGCCTTGCCGATCAGCTGACAGAAGACGAACGCATGATCCAGGACAGCGCCCGCGCCTATGCGCAGGAAAAGCTGCAACCGCGCGTGATCGACGCCTATGCCAATGAAACAACGGATCCGTCGATCTTCCGCGAGATGGGCGATATGGGTCTGCTGGGTGTCACCATCCCCGAGGAATACGGCGGTCTGGGCGGCAACTATGTCTCCTATGGCCTTGTCGCGCGCGAGGTGGAGCGGGTGGACAGTGGCTATCGGTCGATGATGTCGGTGCAGGCATCGCTGGTCATGTATCCGATCTATGCCTATGGCTCCGAAGCGCAGCGCAAGAAATTCCTGCCCAAGCTCGCGTCGGGCGAATGGATCGGCTGTTTTGGCCTGACCGAACCTGACGCGGGTTCCGACCCGGCGGGCATGAAGACCCGCGCGGTCAAGACCGCCAATGGCTACAAGCTGAACGGTTCGAAGATGTGGATTTCCAACGCGCCGATCGCGGATGTCTTTGTGGTCTGGGCCAAATCCGAAGAACACGGCGGCAAGATCCGTGGTTTCGTGCTGGAAAAGGGCATGAAGGGCCTGAGCGCGCCAAAGGTCGGTAACAAGCTGTCGCTGCGCGCCTCTGTCACCGGTGAGATCGTGATGGATAATGTCGAGGTCAGCGAAGACGCGCTGCTGCCGCATGTGCAAGGCCTGAAGGGACCGTTCGGCTGTCTGAACCGCGCGCGTTATGGCATTTCATGGGGCGCGATGGGGGCTGCGGAATTCTGCTGGCACGCCGCACGCCAGTATGGGCTGGACCGCAAGCAGTTCGGTAAGCCGCTCGCACAGACACAGCTGTTCCAGAAAAAGCTCGCGGATATGATGACCGAAATTTCGCTGGGCCTTCAGGGATCGTTGCAGGTGGGCCGCCTGATGGATCAGGCCAATGCCGCGCCGGAAATGATCTCGATCGTCAAGCGCAACAACTGCGGCAAGGCGCTGGATGTGGCGCGTCATGCCCGTGACATGCACGGCGGCAACGGCATTTCGGGCGAATTCCAGGTGATCCGCCATATGATGAACCTGGAAACCGTGAACACCTACGAGGGCACCCATGACGTGCACGCGTTGATCCTGGGCCGCGCCCAAACAGGCCTTCAGGCGTTTTTCTGAAGACGGCAAGAGGGTATTTGAAGCCAAAAAGAGGGGCCGGGTGGTTTCCTCTTTTTGGCCATAAATCCCGCTGCCAGAGGCCTGAAATCTGTTTTGGAGCATCGCTGGACTTTGGACCGCGTCAGTATCGTTCATGAAAATTTCCTCCGCCGTGTCGCGGCGCAGGACTTTCCCGTCTCAAAGACCCCTACCGACGCGCTGACGGGCGAGGAGGCTCTTGGCCTTTTCCGGGCACAAGTCCTCTCCCGCGCGCTCGACCTGCAAAGCCGGGTGATGCAGAAGGCGGGGCAGGGGTTCTACACCATCGGATCATCCGGACACGAAGGCATGGCGGCGCTGGGCCATGCGCTGCACGTGGATGACATCGCTTTCCTGCACTATCGCGATGCCGCGTTTCAGATCGCGCGCGCCGAAAAGGCCGGTCAGCCGGAGATGATGCGGGATATGTTGCTGTCCTTCGCCTGCTCGTCCGAAGACCCGACCAGCGGCGGACGGCACAAGGTTCTGGGATCGCGCCCGCTGATGATCCCGCCGCAGACCTCAACCATCGCCAGCCATCTGCCCAAGGCGGTGGGGGCGGCACATGCCATCACGCTGGCGCGGCGCAATCGGCCCGAACACGCGATCATGCAGCGCGACGGGATCGTGATGTGTTCGTTCGGGGATGCTTCGGTGAATCATTCCACCGCGCAGGGTGCCTTCAATGCCGCGGGCTGGACCGCCGTGCAGGGGATTCCGCTTCCGCTTTTGTTTGTTTGCGAGGACAACGGCATCGGCATTTCGACCAAGACGCCGACGGGGTGGGTCAAGGCTTCCATGTCCGCGCGGCCGGGCCTGAAGTACTTCGAAGCGGACGGTCTGGACATGTTCGCGGCTGTGAAGGCGGCGCGAGAAGCCGCCGCCTGGGTGCGCGCGCACCGCAAGCCAGCCTTCCTGCATCTGCGCACCGTGCGTCTTTACGGCCATGCAGGTCCGGACGTCGTGACCTCGTACCTGCCGCGCGCTGAGGTCGAAGCGGACGAGGCGCACGATCCGCTGCTTTATTCCGCGCGTGGCCTGATTGCGGCGGGCCATGCCTCAGCGGACGAGGTGCTGTCGATCTATACCGACACGCTGGATGACGTGGCGGAGGCTGCAAAGGAAATGGCCGACACGCCCCGCTTGGAATCGGCAAGCGATGTGATGGCCAGCTTGATCCCGCCGCCCCGCACCCATGCCCCCACCAACGGACCATCCGCCGAACAACGCGCCCAGGTCTTTGGCGGCGACGCCGCCCAGATGGACCAGCCCCAGCCGATGTCGCGCCTGATTAACTGGGCGCTGCATGACCTGATGTTGGCCCATCCCGAAACCCTGCTGATGGGCGAAGACGTGGGCCGCAAGGGCGGCAACTACGGCGTGACGCAAAAGCTGCACGCCCGCTTCGGCCCCGCCCGCGTCATCGACACGCTGCTGGATGAACAAAGCATCCTCGGCCTTGCCATTGGTCTGGCACATAACGGGTTCATCCCGATGCCGGAAATCCAGTTCCTCGCCTATCTGCACAACGCCGAGGACCAGTTGCGCGGAGAGGCCGCGACACTGCCGTTCTTCAGCCGCGGGCAATGGACCAACCCGATGGTCATCCGCATTTCCGCGCTGGGCTATCAGAAGGGGTTCGGTGGGCATTTCCACAACGACAACTCCATCGCCGTCATTCGCGACATTCCGGGCGTGATCATCGCCTGCCCGTCTGATCCGGCAGAAGCAGCGATGATGCTGCGCGAGGCGCACAGGCTGGCGCGCGAGGAACAGCGGGTGGTCGTTTTCCTGGAACCCATCGCGCTGTATCCCATGCGTGATTTGCTGGAACCGGGTGATGGCGGCTGGATGCGGCGTTATCCGGATCCTGACCGGGGCATCGGTCTTGGGCAGGTCGGTGTGCACGGCGATGGCACGGACCTTGCGATAGTTACCTATGGCAACGGTCACTACCTGTCCCGGCAGGCACAGCACGATCTGGCTGCACAGGGGATCGCGACGCGGGTGATCGACCTGCGCTGGCTCGCACCCTTGCCGGAAGATGCGCTGATACAGGCCGTGGGCCAGCGTCCCGCGCTCATTGTGGATGAGTGTCGCCACACCGGTGGACAGGCCGAAGGGCTGATGGCAATGCTGGTTGAGGCAGGCGCAAAACGCCTTGCACGGCTGACAGCGGCGGACAGTTTCATTGCCACGGGCAAGGCCTATGGCGCGACGCTTCCTTCTCGCGAAGGGATCGTTGCGCGGGCGCTCGACCTGCTGGCGGATCGCACCCCCTAAGGCGAATCGTTGTGGGCGCAATACGTGCGCGGCCACAGGGAAACAGACCATTTGCTGCATCCCGCAAACTGCCGGACAAACCCGCCAAATCCGATGGTTAGCCCGTCTTCCCCATCGATTTTGCACACGTGTGCAAAAAATCCTTGCTTTGATCCGTGAACTGCCACACCGTAAAGGCGCAACACTTCTGCGACGTCACGAGGGGGGCACCGCATGGCCGAGATCCAGCTGCGCAACATCAACAAGCGATGGGGAAGCTTTGTCGGCGTTGATAACTTCAATCTGACCATAGCGGACGAGGAATTTCTGGTGCTGCTGGGCCCGTCGGGCTGCGGCAAGACCACTACGATGCGGATGATCGCGGGGTTGGAGGACGTCACCGAAGGGGAGATCGCAATTGATGGCAGGATCATCAATGACCTTGATCCCAAGGACCGCGATGTGGCGATGGTGTTCCAGTCCTACGGGCTGTACCCCCACATGAACGTCTATGAAAACATCCGCTTCCCGCTGAAGGTGCGCAAGGTCAACGACGCGGAGCATGACGCCCGCGTCCGCCGGGCATCGGCGATGGTGGAACTGGACGACTTCCTGCACCGTAAACCAGCGGAATTGTCTGGCGGTCAGCGCCAGCGCGTTGCGCTGGCCCGCGCCATCGTGCGCGAACCCAACGTCTTCCTGATGGATGAACCGCTCAGCAATCTTGACGCTAAGCTGCGTGTCAGCACGCGCGCCCAGATCAAGAACCTCAGCCACGAATTGAAGGTTACCACCGTCTACGTGACCCATGACCAGATCGAAGCGATGACATTGGCCGATCGCGTGGTGGTGATGAAGCAGGGCAAGATCCAGCAGGTCGGCACCCCGACAGAGATCTACGACAACCCGGCCAACACATTTGTCGCCTCCTTCATCGGCTCGCCCGCGATGAATCTGATGGACGGTACCATTCAGGGCGGCACTTTCAACGGGACCAACGCCCAGATCGGCGGCCTTGCGGCAGCAGATGGGGAGGTCACGCTGGGCTTTCGCGCCGAAGACGCGGCCGTGGCCGACGATGGCAAGGGCCAGATCACCGCACCGATCTACACGATCGAGCTTTTGGGCGACGCGGTCATGCTGGCCGTGCGGGCAGGGGGGCAACTGGTCTCCGTCAAGGCGCATAAGGAATTCAGGGCGGATATCGGGGACAACGTATCCTTCAACGTACCCGCAGAGATCTGTCACGTGTTTGACAGAGCATCAGGGGAGCGCATCAGCGCCGCCTGATCACGCAACGTCCCCGCAAGGGGGTCAGGAAGGGTGCAGTCTTGCAAGGTGCACCCCAAAAACTGCAACAGGGAGTTTGCAAAATGATGTTAAGAAAACTGGCACTCGCAGGTGTCGTCAGCCTCATGGGCAGCAGCGCGTTTGCCGCATGTGCGTTTGAGAACACGACCGAAGTCAAGATGCTCTCGGCCGGGTTCGAGGCTTGGAAAGCCGTGTCCGATGCGATGGCCGAATGCGGCAACGTACAGGCCGAATTGGATCAGGAATTCCGCACGAAGCAGCCTGCGGCGTTCGAGGCGAACCCATCGCTTTATCATATCGGCGGCGTGTCCAACGGCACGATCACACCGCTGCTGAACGCGGGCACCATCCGGCCGCTGGATGATCTGGTCGCCAAGTATGGCCAGCACCTGCAGCCCAACCAGTTGATCAAGATCGACGGCAAGATCATGGCCATCGCCATGATGGTGAACACGCAGCACCTGATGTACCGCGAGGATATTCTGGCTGACCTGGGCATCGACACCCCCACCACATGGGATGAAGTCTATGCCGCGGCGGCCAAGATCAAGGAAGCGGGCGTCGTCGATGTGCCGCTGGGTGCGACGATGAAATCCGGATGGAACCTGGCGCAGGAATTCGTGAACATGCACCCCGGCCACGGCGGCAAGTTCTTCAACGCGGACAATACGCCTGCCGTGAATTCCGACGAAGGCATGGCGGCCCTTGCCACGCTCAAGGCGGCACTGGAATTCACCGACCCCGAAGTGCTGGTCAGCGATTCCACTTATGTGCAGCAGCAGTTCCAGCAGGGCAAGATCGCCATGGCGAACCTCTGGGCCTCGCGTGGCGGTGCGATGGACGATGAGGCCGAAAGCCAGGTCGTCGGCAAGGTCAAGATGGCCGCAGCCCCCATGGCCATCGAAGGCGGCGCGCCCGCCACGACCCTGTGGTGGGACGGCATCGTGATCGCCTCCAACATCTCTGACGAGGAAGCGGACGCCGCCTTCCGCGTGGCGATGGAAGGCATGGATGAAGAGATGGTCAAGGCCAACAACGCCGCCGCCATCTGGCTGATCAAGGGCTATGAGCCCGGCCCCCTTGCGCAGGGCGCTATTGCCACGGCGACAGCCAATCCACCCGCACCTGCATACCCCTCCACCACCCGGATGGGCCTGATGCACACTGCGCTCGGCAATGAACTGCCTGCGTTCCTGACGGGCGACCGGGACGCCGCCGCAACGCTGGTGGCAATCGAAGAGGCCTATGTCACCTCCGCCAAAGAAGCGGGCGTGCTCGAGTAAGTACCAAAGTGGCTGGCCGGGTTTTCCCCGGCCAGCCGCCCTTTCATTCAACACTTGGGTTTCGCCGGGGGCAGACAGGCCCCCCGCCAAGGCCAAGAGCCAGACCAAGGGGGCGCAAACGCGCGCCGCCAGGGAGGAACAGAGATGAAATTCAAAACCTTCGCGGCATTCGTCGGCCCTTCGGTCTTCATGATGTTCCTGTTCATCGCCTTGCCCCTGATATCGGTCTTCATGCAAAGCTTTCAGGTCACCCAGCCGGTGATGCAGAACATCGAGGTGGAAACCTGCACCCCGGGCTTCCTGACCCAGACCTGCGTGACGGAACAGAAAACCGTTCCGGTCATAGGGGAGGACGGCAAGACCGTGACCACGACGGAATGGACGGGCCTGCAAAGCTATCGCAACGTACTGCAGATGGATAAGGTTTGGGGCGCGGTATCTTCCGGGCGGCTGGGCGATATCCTGCAAATTGATTTCTGGAAAGCCTTGCGTTTTACGCTGATGTTTACGCTGGTGACGCTGCCGCTGGTGATCGGTGTGGGGCTTTTGATTGCGCTCACGGTCAACAACGCGGCCAAGTCTTTGCGCGGCCCGGTGATCTTTGTCTCGCTTCTGCCCTTTATCATCACGCCGGTGATCGGGTCACTGTCGATCTACTGGTTGTTTGTGGGGGATGGGATCATCACCCGCATGATGGAGCAATGGTCGGGCACGAACATATCCATGTTCGCGCAAGCCTGGACGATTGAACTGCTGATGTATTTCTACCGGGTCTGGCACGTGGCACCCTTCGCTTTCGTCATCTTCTACGCCGGGCTGCAGACGGTGAATATGGACACGCTGGAAAGTGCTGTGATTGACGGTGCCAGCAGGTTCGAGCGGTTGCGCCACGTGATCGTGCCGCACCTGATGCCACTGATTGTCTTTATCGCGCTCATTCACCTGATGGATTGCTACCGCGTGTTTGATGAGATCATCGGTTTCCGCTCTCAGGCGCATGTGATTTCGCTGCAATGGCTCACGGTGGATTTTCTGACGCCGGATGATGCGGGCAACCGCGCAATCAGCCGCGCTGCGGCCAGCGCGATGCTGACCATGATCGGGATTGTATTTTTGTTGATCTGGCCGCTGCGCCGCACCTGGCGCGACCACAAGGGAGGGGCGCACTGATGTCGAACACCTCAAGAGCCATGCGCCAGTCCTTCGCACTGCGCTTTTCATCCAATGCCTTTCTGGTGTTCTGGTGCCTGCTGGCGGCCTTCCCGATCGCCTGGATCGCCGTGATGAGCATCAAATCCCCGCGCGACGCTTTTGCGTCCAGCCCGTGGGATGTGATCGTCGGCCCCGCCACGCTGGCACGTGGTGAGGGTCTTTCGATCCTTGATATCGTGGTTGGGCTGGTGGTGCTGTACTTTGCGATCCGCTGGGCGTTTACGCGGCTGCCCGGATTGGTCACGCAGTATTCACCCCCTGCTTTGATCGTGCTGGGCTGGCTGGTCGGCGCGGCGGTCTATGCGCTGGTCTTTCTGTTGGTGTTCTTTGGCCTGCTGCCGCTGATCCTCGGCGCTCTGAATGGCGTGCTAGGCCCGCTGGGTGAGCCTGTTCTGGGTCTGACCACGCAACACTATGTGGCGGTCTGGGGCGAGAACGAATTTTACCGCAACTTCCTGAATTCGCTGTTTGTGACTGCGGGTGTTGTCACGGTATCGCTGACGGTTGGCACGTTGGCAGGCTACGGTTTGGCGCGCTCTGGCTCGGACCTTGCGTTTTGGTTGCTGATTGCGGCGCTGGTGTTTCGCGCGCTGCCGCATTCGGTGCTGGTGGCGGGCTATCTGCCTTGGTTCATCAACTCCGCCGAAATTCTGCGTCCGATCTTCGGTGATCTGTCGCCCACATTGTACGGACAACCCTGGGCGGTGATTGCGGTGATGGTGTCGATCAATCAGCCGTTCACGATCTGGATGCTGCGGTCGTTCTTTCAGAACATCCCCAGCGAACTGGACGAAGCGGCCCGTGTGGATGGCTGTTCTCATTTTCAGGCCTTTCGCCGCGTGATCATGCCGGTGATGTGGCCGGGTGTCATCACCACGGGTCTGTTTGCCTTCCTGCTGGCGTATAACGACTTCCTCGTAACCTCGCTGCTGCTGGATGCTCAGAACCAGACGATGGTGCCGGCCATTGCGGGCTATTTCAACCGCGAGACCACGACCACCGATCAGGTCGAAGCGGTGGCCGCCGCGGTCTCGATCACCGCGCCCCTGTTCCTGCTGGTCATGGTGTTCCAGCGCCAGATCGTCTCCGGCCTCACCGCCGGTGCTGTGAAGGGCTGAGCGATGCTTGCTCTTTTTGGCGAAAAATCCCGTGGGGTCTGGGGCTAGCCCCAGTCCCGTCCGATCCTCAAACGCAAAGGCCTGCCGATGAAAGGTTCCCGCCCCGAACAAGCTGTACTGACCAAGGGCACTGACATGAGCAAGACCGGGGAAACCCGCCGTGTCATCGAAAGCATGGTGGACGGTCTGAACGATCACACCATCGACGGCATCGGCGCGTTCTTTCACGACAGCTTCCGCTGGCTCGGGAATCAGGGCTGTGGCACCAAGACCGGGCTGCAGGCATTTCAGGACAACTGGCAAAGGCCTTTTCAGGCTGCGTTCTCCGACAAGGTCTGCGTGGATGAAGCGCGGCTTTTCATGGGCGAATGGGCCGCGGCCTTCGGCCGTCAGGAAGCCACCCATTCAGGCACCTTCATGGGGGTCGCGCCGACAGGCAAAAGGATCGAAATCCGGTATATGGATTTCTGGAAGGTCTCCGACGGCAAGATCGAAGACAATTGGGTAATGGTCGACTTTCCGCATGTGCTGGCACAGCTGGGCGTCGATGTGTTTGGCGGGGAAGGCTGGGAAGCTTTCGACCGGGGTGAAAAAACACCACCCCGCCCGGATGGTACATGAGGTGAAGCAATGACAATCGAATATCTCAAGCGCGGCAAGTCTGATGCGGAGCGCAGCGATGACGATGCCAAGACGCGCAGTGTGGTGGAAGCCACTTTGAAGGACATCGAAGCACGCGGCGACGCCGCCGTGCGGGAATTGTCGGAGAAATTCGACAGCTATTCCCCCGCGTCCTTCAAGCTCTCACAAGATGAAATCGACGCGCTCATTGCGAAAGTGACCCCGCGGGAGATGGAGGACCTCAAGTTCGCGCAGGAAAACGTGCGCAGGTTCGCACAGGCACAGCGGGATTCGATGCTGGATATCGAAGTGGAGATGCAGCCAGGTGTGATCCTGGGCCACAAGAACATTCCGGTGCAATCGGTGGGCTGCTACGTGCCGGGCGGCAAGTTCCCCATGGTGGCGTCGGCGCATATGTCCGTGGCCACGGCTTCGGTTGCGGGGGTGCCGCGCATCATTGCCTGCACCCCGCCTTTCAACGGGGCGCCCAACCCGGCCGTGATCGCCGCGATGCACCTTGGCGGCGCGCATGAGATCTATGTCATGGGCGGCATTCAGGCCGTCGGGGCGATGGCCATCGGCACCGAAACGATTGATCCGGTGCACCTGCTTGTCGGTCCCGGCAACGCCTTCGTGGCCGAAGCCAAGCGGCAGCTTTTCGGCCGTGTCGGGATTGATCTCTTCGCTGGCCCGACAGAAACGATGGTGATCGCCGATGACACCGTCGATGCGGAAATCTGCGCCACTGACCTACTGGGGCAGGCGGAGCATGGGTATAACTCTCCTTGCGTGCTGCTGACCAACTCCCGCAAGCTGGCGGAGGAGACGCTGGTGGAGATCGACCGCCTGCTGGAAATCCTGCCCACCGCAGGCACAGCGCGCGTCAGCTGGGAAGACTACGGCGAAGTGATCCTGTGCGATACCTATGATGAAATGCTGCAGATGGCCGATGACATCGCATCTGAGCATGTGCAGGTGATGACGGACCGGGACGATTGGTTCCTCGACAACATGACCTGCTACGGCGCGCTGTTCCTTGGCCCGCGCACCAATGTCGCCAACGGCGACAAGGTGATCGGCACCAACCACACGCTGCCCACCAAGAAGGCCGGTCGGTACACGGGCGGGCTTTGGGTCGGGAAGTACCTCAAGACCCATTCCTACCAGAAGATCACCACCGACGAGGCGGCAGCCGAGATTGGCGCCTATGGCTCGCGGCTGTGCATGCTCGAAGGGTTCGTGGGCCATGCGGAGCAGTGCAATGTGCGCGTTCGGCGTTATGGTGGGGTCAACGTGCCTTATGGGGAAGGAGCGCCCGCGCGGGAAGCGGCGGAGTAGATCGCAAGCGATCTTTGGAGGCTCTGCCTCCAAACCTCCGGGATATTTTTTGAGAAAAGATGGGGCCATGGACAGGCATACACACCATAAGGACCTGATCGCGCCTGTGCGGGCGGCGATGTATGATTTCGATCTGGGGGCGCTGCGGGCGGCGTTGCACGCGGTTTGCGCGCCCGATGTCGTGTTTCGGTTGGCCTTTCCCTTCGAGGACACGGTCGGGGTCGATGCCTATGTGGACAAGGTCTATGCGCCGCTGGCAACTGCCTGGCCCGATCTGGAGCGGCGCGACTGGATCGTGATGGGCGGACCCACGCCAGAGTGGGCGGATTGGGTGGGCTGCGGCGGGTCCTATGTGGCCACGTTCCGGGCCCCGTGGCTGGACATTCCGCCAACCGGGCACCTTGCGCATATGCGCTTTCATGAATTCTATCGTTTTGAAGAAGACAAGATCACCGAGATGCAGGCGCTTTGGGATCTGCCCGAGGTGATGATGCAGGCGGACGCATGGCCGATGGTACCCGCATTGGGGCGCGAATGGCATGTGCCGGGACCGGCGACCTGCGATGGTCTGGTGCCGGGGCCGCATGATGCTGCGGAGGGCGCGGCGTCCTGTCAACATATCGTCGACATGCTGGAGCATATGAAGCGGCACCCCTCCCAAGGCGGCCCCGAGGTCATGGAGATGGAACGCTTCTGGCATCCGCGCATGACCTGGTACGGACCGGCGGGCATCGGCACCGGGCGCGGGATCGAGGGGTTTCGCAACTGGCACCAGATCCCCTTTCTCAACGGGATGCCCGACCGGGGGCAATACGTAGATGACATCGTGTATCACTTCTTCGGGGACGGTCCCTATGCCGCCGTGACCGGCTGGCCGGACATGTATCAGTCGATCAGCCACTCTGGCTGGCTTGGCATTGCGCCCACGGGCAAGAAGATCGAGATGCGCAGCCTTGATTTCTGGCGGATGGAGAATGGCCTCATTCGAGAGAACTGGGTATTGGTGGATATGTTGCAGATGTATGATCAGATCGGGGTCGATGTGCTTGCGCGGATGCGCGAGTTCAACAAGGCGCGGTTGGGCTTTGATCCCGAAACGGGCAGGGCGCTGTGATCGACCTGCCGCGCACTCCTTCCTTTGATCTCAGGGGCAAGCGCGCGCTGGTGACGGGCGCATCGTCCGGCATCGGGCTGGCCTGTGCGGCGGCGCTGGCGCAGGCAGGCGCGCATGTGGTTTGTGCCGCGCGCCGGGTCGAGGTGCTGCAAGAGGCTGTCGCCGCGCTGAAGGCGCAGGGCGGCTCGGCGGAGGCGCGGGCGATGGATCAGGCGGATTTGCCCGCGATCGAGGCGGTATTCGATGCGCCGTTCGACGTGGTGGTGAATTCTGCTGGCCTTGCGCGCCATTCGGCGGCGACAGAGACGACGGCGCAGGATTATGATACCGTGATGGCTGTCAATCTGCGCGGGGCCTATTTCCTGTCCGCGGCGGCGGCATCCGCGCTGCTCAAGGCGGGCAAGCCGGGTTCGATCATTCATATCTCCAGCCAGATGGGCCATGTGGGTGGCATCGACCGCGCGCTTTATTGTGCGTCCAAACACGGGGTGGAGGGGATGATCAAGGCGATGGCCATCGAATGGGGCAAACAGAACATTCGCATCAACTCGGTTTGTCCGACTTTCGTGCGCACCGCGCTGACCCAGCCTACGTTTGATGATCCTGATCGGCTGGCCTGGGTGCTGGAGAAGATCAAGCTGCCGCGCGTGGCGGAGGTCGAGGACATGATGGGCGCGGTGCTGTTTCTGGCATCCGATGCGTCGGCCATGGTGACAGGCACGTCATTGAAGGTCGATGGCGGATGGACGGCGGAATAATGGGCGGGCGGATCACGGCATTGGAGGTGGCAGCACGGGCAGGCGTCAGCCGGTCCGCTGTCAGCCGCGTGTTCACGCCGGGCGCGTCCGTCAGCAAATCCACCGCCGACAAGGTGCGGCAGGCCGCCGATGCGCTGGGCTACCGTCCCAATGTCATTGCGCGCAGCCTGATCACCGGGCGCAGCCGGATCATCGGGCTGGTGGTGGCTTATCTGGAGAACCAGTTCTACCCCGAAGCGATTGAGCGTCTGTCGAAATCGCTTCAGGAGCAGGGCTATCACCTGCTGGTTTTCATGGCGTCCAATGACGCGGCAGAGACGGAAGACGTCATTCAGGAACTGCTGGATTATCAGGTGGACGGGATCATCGCGGCCTCCGTCGGGTTGTCCAACGACCTGACCCAACGCTGCGCGGCCATCGGGATCCCGGTGGTTCTGTTCAACCGTTCCCAGCCTGACATGGCGCTGTCCAGCGTGACCTCCGCAAACTTTGAAGGCGGGCAGAAACTGGCGGAATTTCTGGTGGCGGGCGGGCACCGGCGCATCGGGCATATCGCCGGATGGGAAGGCGCGTCCACGCAGATTGAGCGGGAGGCGGGTTTCGTTGCAGGGCTGGCCAAACACGGGTTGTCGCTTTGTGCGCGGGGATTTGGCAACTTCTCGATTGAGGATGCGAGGACGGCGGCGCGCGAGATGTTTGGCGGCGATGCGCGCCCCGACGCCGTCTTTGTGGCCAATGACCATATGGCTTTCGGCGTGATGGATGTGCTGCGCTATGAACTTGACCTGCGCATCCCGCAGGACGTTTCGGTCGTAGGCTATGACGACGTTTCACTGTCCGCCTGGCCCAGCTATGATCTGACCACCGTGCGCCAGCCCGCCAATCAGATGGTGGCACACACCGTCCGGATTCTGCTGGACCGGATCGAGGAGGGCGATACGCCCCCGCAACACGTGGCCCTTGATGGCCCATTAATCATTCGTGGCTCTGCCCGCATCGCTGAAGGACAAGACAGATGAAGGGTTTTGACCCCAAGTTCAAAGACTTCCCCGACTACATCATCGGCATCACCAAGGAGATTTGGGAGGACCGTGGCATTGCCACGCTGCATCAGTACTACAGCAATGACATCGTGGTGCGCAGCCCCGGTTCCGTTGTGATCGGCAACAAGGACGTGATCGCCGCTACGATGGCAACACTGGCGGAATTCCCCGACCGGACGCTGCTGGGCGAGGATGTGATCTGGTCCGGAACGCCGGAGGAGGGGATGTTGTCTTCGCATCGGTTGCTGTCGACCGCGACGCACACCGGCGACGGGATGTATGGGGCCGCGACGGGGAAAAAGCTGACGTACCGTATCCTTGCCGACTGCCATGCCATCAACAACCAGATCAACGATGAATGGCTGATCCGCGATCAGGGCGCCATCGTGCGCCAGATGGGATGGGAGCCAAAGGCCTATGCCGCCGATCTGATCGCGCGCGAAGGTGGGCCGGAGGCTTGCGTCCGCCCCATGACGCCCGCCATTGATCAGCCCGGTCCGTACAAGGGGCGCGGCAATGACAACGCATGGGGGGCGAAATACGCGGATATACTGACACGGATCATGGGCGCTGACATGGCGGTGATCCCGGCGGAATATGACCGTGCGGTGCAGGTGGAATATCCCGGTGGCGTGCAGGGTCACAGCCACGGCGCCGTCGATGAATTCTGGATGGGGCTGCGCGCCTCCTTCCCCTCCGCCACCTTCCGGATCGACCATGTGATCGGCCGCGAAGACCCGATGATGCCACCGCGTGCCGCCCTTCGCTGGTCGCTGCATGGCAAGCATGACGGCTGGGGCAGTTTCGGCACGCCCACGGGCAAGGAGGTCTATGTCCTGGGCATTTGCCACGGCGAATTCGGGCCCTGGGGCCTGCGGCGGGAGTATGTGATATACGATGAGGCCATGATCTGGAAACAGATCCTGTTGCAAACGGGGTAGGATATGCCAACCTACGCAGACCTCATGTTTACCGACGCGGTGCACGCCGAACAGGACGCCATCGGCAGCAAGGGTGTCTATGACCGCCGCTATGCCGAAAAGGGAGATGAGCCGCTCGGCGAAGACGAACGTGCGTTTCTCACATCCCGCACGTCGATCTACATCGCGACCGTCAACAGCGATGGCTGGCCCTATATCCAGCACCGGGGAGGGCCTGTGGGGTTCATCAAGGCGTTGGACGACCGTACGATTGCCTTTGCTGATTATCGCGGCAACCGGCAGCTGATCACCAAGGGCAATCTGGCCGGGGACGACCGTGTGTCGATTTTTGCGATGGACTATCCTCGCAAGGCGCGGCTCAAGCTGCAGGGCCATGCGACGCTGATCAATGCCAGTGACGCGTCCGATCTTGCCACGCTGCTAGACACCGAAGGGCAGGGCCGTGTCGAACGCATCATGACCATCCGCATCGCCGCCTTTGACTGGAACTGCTCGCAGTTCATCACCCCCCGTTTCGACACGGTCGAGGTTGCGGCCTTCATCGGGCCGGAACTGGAGCGGTTGGAGGCGGAAAACGCCGACCTGCGGGCACGGCTGGAGGCAGGGCAATGACCCAGCGTGCGCGGAGGCTCGCCCCGCTCCATGGCTTTCTGGCGAGCTGCCGCACAAGACGTCTGAACCTGCGGCCCCCCGGAGAGGGAGCGCATGCGCGTCCGCACACCTCTCCAACACCTTCATTCAGGACCTACAGAAAATGACACCGCAAGACATGGAAACCCGCATCGTCCGCTATGGCGACCTGATACCCTGCAAGACCGCCTTCATCGACGCCCACACGCCCGGCAGTGATCAAAAGGAAAACTTCACCATCATCGGCGGCGGCGTATCAGAAAGCCCCGATCAGCACGTGCACATCGCCATCCCGCATGGCTTCAACATCGGGGCCGCGGGCCAGCCGCCCAAGTGCCGCAACTCCATGCACAACCACCGCACGGCAGAGGTATTCTTTGTTCTCAAGGGCCGCTGGCGCTTCTTCTGGGGCGAACATGGCGATGCCGGGGAGGTGATCATGGAGGAAGGGGATATCTTCAACATCCCCACCAACATTTTCCGCGGGTTCGAAAACATCGGCACGGATTATGGGATGATCATGGCGATCCTTGGCGGCGATGACGCGGGCGGTGGTGTGATCTGGGCGCCGCATGTGATCGAGGATGCAAAGGCACATGGTCTGGTGCTGGGCGACAATGGCAAGCTTTATGACACCAAGAAAGGCGAAAGCCTGCCCTCTGGTGTGAAACCGATGCCCGTGTTGACGAAGGACGAGCTTGCAAAGGTCGACACGCCCAGTCCGATGCAGGTCGTCGGCGGCTACGTCCGGCGCTATCACGATATGGTCGCCATTGCCCAATCCGGCACCCCCTGTCCAGTGATCGGGGAAAAGGCGATCATCCGCGACAAACCGGGGTTTGAGGTCGCGTTGCTGACCCGCGCCAGCGCCTCGCAGGATATGCACAGCCATGACCGGCCTTCGGTGCTCATGCCGGTAAAAGGCCACTGGCGGGTGAATTGGGACGGCGGCAGCGCAACGCTTGCACCGGGTGATACAATGTCCGTGCCCGAGAACCTGATGCACAACGCGATCCCGTCGATGACGGGGGAGGCGGCGCTTTATCATATCGTCGCGACGGATGATATGGCAGGGGCCACCTGGAAAGGCTGACTTGGCAACGAAGGGGCAGGCGGGCAAAATGACAAGGCGTCAAGGGAGGTGGCACATATGAAGATCCGATTGTTGAGCATCCTTCTGACACTGGTCGCAGCGCCCGCCATCCTGGCGCAGACCTGGCAGGCCGCGCTGGACGATGACGGCGGCTATGCCTACGGGTACGCTCAGGCCGATGACCTGCCGATGGGGTTTGCCTGCACGGTCCGTTCAGTTCAGAACCGTCCACTGATCGAGGTGGGCGCACACGAAGAACAGCCTACGGCACCCTACAACATGCGCATCGAATTCTGGGGCCCGACGATCCCCGAAACCGGCGTGCAGACCCGTACCGACATGGCGCTTTGGGTCGATGACACCGGATACCAGCTGCCCCCGGTGGTGCGGGATGAATTCTACGGCTACTGGTGGGTGGAACTGTCGATGGGTGACTCGCTTTACCGCACGCTTGGTAGTGCGTCCCGGCTGGTGCTGGCGGTGGGTCAGGACGCGATCTGGGATGTGCCGGTGGGGGACCTTGATGTGGCCTTGACGCAGGCACAACAACACTGCGCGGCAACACTTGTGGCCACGGGCAACCCGGCGCCCGCATGGTTCGGACCGGTCCCCGCCGCCATACCGCAAGCGGCAGCACCTGCCGCCCCGACATCCTCTGACTTTACCGTCCCGCAACAGGTCATCGCCTACGCCAACCGCCTGTGCCAAGGGGTCGCCACCATCGACCCGCAGGCCTTCTTGGCAGGTGACTTTGACGGGGACAGCGTCCCGGACGTGGTGATGGACTGGAACCACGTGATGTGTCCGCCGCCCATGGGCCGGGGGTTCTGTGGTGCGGCCAATTGCTCTGTCGATGTGTTCATGTCCTCAAAGGGCTATGCCGATCCCGAACAGATGCTGGGTGCCGCCCCGACACTTGCCCGCCAACCCGATGGCCGCATGGGTCTGATGATTACCGGTTCCTTCTCCCTGTGCGGCCAGAATGGCGAAAACTGCGCGCGCCCCTGGGTGTGGAACGGACAAGCGCTGGTGCGGCGATGACCTCCTTCACCGATACGCTGCTTGCGAACCTTGATGGCGATATGGAACCGGGGAGCGAACTGATCGCACTGATGCGTTGGCTCGAAGATGATCAGAACGGCTTGATGCATTACACCTCCACCAACGCGCCGTTTCTGCCCACCACACCGGTGGCTGACATCACCGCCCTGTGGTCTCACGTTGCCTTCGTTCATGAGCCGACTTTTTTCACCCACTGGCTGGGCCGTGATGACCTGCACAATGACCTTGCCTGTCTGGTCCGCTGCGGTGGCGATGGCAGCCACATGGCCCTGTGGCGCGATCCTGCGGGCGGGATGAAATACGTCTTCTGCGGCTCCGAAGGGGCGGCATTCACGCTGACGGACAACGCGCTCGATTTCGTGCGGCTGCTGGTGATGGGCTATGTCAGCATCGAAGACAGGGACGTGCTGACGCAGCACCCCGCCGCCGCGCATGCGGAATACAGCGATGCACCCTGGCCTGACACGCCGGTCGCCAAGGATTGGCTGCACCGCACTTTTGCCGCTCAGGTGCCCGTCGCCGGAGCGGACCTGATCCCGGACGGCCCCGATCCCTTTCCGGCATGGATCGACGCCAACACCGGCTACCGCTAAACCCCATCAAAACGCAGGAAAGACCAGACATGACCGTTCTGACCACCCACGCAGGATCCCTCCCCCGCACGCAGGAGGTGGTCGATTTCATCTTCGCCCGCGAACACGGCAAACCCTACGACCAGGATGCCTTCGACGCCACGATGACCGCCGCCGTGTCCGCCACCGTCGCGCGCCAGGTCGCGGCCGGTGTCGGCGTGGTCAGCGATGGGGAAACCTCCAAGATCAGCTATGCGACCTACGTCAAGGACCGCTATACCGGCTTTTCCGGCGACAGTCCGCGCAACGCGCCGGCTGATCTCAAGAAGTTCCCCAGCTTTCTCAAACGCCTCGCCGATGACGGCGGCACCCCGCAATACGCGCGGCCCATGTGCACCGGAGAGGTGAAATCCAAAGGGCAGGGGGAGCTGATGAAGGACATCGCCAACCTCAAGGCCGCCATGGCCGAACACGGGGCGGAACGCGGTTTCATGAACGCAGCCTCCCCCGGCGTGATCTCGCTTTTCCTGCAAAACGACCACTACAAAACGCGCGAAGCCTACCTCGCCGCGCTCGCCGACGCGATGAAGGAGGAATACGAAACAATCATCGCCGCGGGCCTCGATCTGCAACTCGACTGCCCCGATCTCGCGCTGTCGCGCCACATGCTGTTCAATGACCTCAGCGATGCGGAGTTCCTGAAGATCGCGAACGGTCATGTCGAAGCGCTCAACCACGCCCTGCGCGACGTGCCGCAGGACAAGGTGCGCCTGCACATCTGCTGGGGCAACTACGAAGGGCCGCATGTCTGCGACATCGGCATGGACAAAGTGTTCGACATGCTCATGTCGACAAAATCCCGCTACGTGCTGTTTGAAACCTCCAACCCCCGCCACGCCCACGAATGGACCGTCTTCCGTGACCGCCGCGCCGACATCTCGGACGACAAGGTCTTGGTCCCCGGCGTCGTCGACACCACCACCAATTTCGTCGAACACCCCGAGGTCGTCGCCCAACGCATCGAACGCTTCACGGATATCGTCGGTGCGGACCGCGTGGTCGCAGGCAGCGACTGCGGCTTCGGCACTTTCGCAGGCTTTGGTGCCGTGGACCCAGAAATCGCCTATGCCAAACTGGAATCCATGCGCGACGGAGCGGCACTGGCAGGGGCACGGGCATGAACGACAGCCTGCACGCTCTACTCAAACGCGTCGACACCCCTACCGTCTGCAACGCCATCGAAGTGGCGCAGGGCAAACGCGGGTTCGATGCCTTCACCCGTGGCACCATGCAGTGTTCCGCCCCTGGCGCGTCGATGGTCGGCTACGCCCGCACCGCGCGCATTCAGGCGGTGAACCCGCCCACCGAAGACCCCGCCATCATCAAAGCCCGCCGCATGGCCTATTACAAATACATGGCCGATGGCCCGCGCCCCGGCGTCGCCGTGGTGCAGGACCTCGATGTGCCCAACGCCATCGGGGCGTACTGGGGCGAGATCAACACGAATGTGCACAAGGCCTTCGGCCTTTCGGGCGCGCTGACCGATGGCGTGATGCGCGATCTCGGCGATCTGCCTGACGGCTTTCCCGTGGTCACTGGCTCCATCGGCCCGAGCCACGGTTTTGTGCATGTGGTGAACTTCGACCAACCGGTGCGCATCCACGGCATGACCGTCACGCCGGGCGCGTTGGTGCACGCCGACCGCCACGGCGCGGTGGTGATCCCCGATGACGTGGTGCCCGATCTGGAAGCCGCCATCGCGCAGCTTTTCAAATCCGAAAAGGTCGTGCTGCACGCGACGAAAGGCAAACGCATCACCTTCGCGGAATTCGAGGACGCCTGGGCCGCTTTCGAGGCTTCCCGCACCTAACCCTTCGGCGCGGGCGCTCCCCCCTCGAACGCATTCCCGTCGACATAATCGCAAGGCGCCTCCTGCATCTCCAGATGCAGCCCGTCCCCGGTAAAGGGATGCGCCCGTGCCAGTTCCTCATCCACCTCGATGCCCAGGCCCGGCGCCGTGGGCGCGGCGATGAACCCGTCCTCCACCCGAATACTGCCCTTGATCAACTGATCATGAAACGGCGTCTCGATCGTCTCGGCCATCAACAGGTTCGGGATCGACACGCCAAAATGCACATTTGCCGCCCATTCCACGGGTCCCGCATACAGGTGCGGCGCCATCTGCGCGTTATAAACCTCTGCCATGGCCGCCACCTTCTTCATCTCCCAGATGCCACCCGCACGCCCCAATGCGGGCTGCAGGATCGTCGCCGCTCCCGCCCGCAACACCGGCGCGAACTCCGCCTTGGTGGTCAGCCGCTCGCCGGTGGCTATTGGAATGCGCACAGCGCCCGCAACCTTCGCCATCTCCGCCACATTGTCCGGCGGTATCGGCTCTTCATACCAAAGGGGGGAATACGGCTCCAACGCTTGCCCCAACCGAATGGCCCCGGCTGTCGAAAACTGCCCATGGGTGCCAAAAAGCAAATCCGCACGATCCCCCACAGCCTCCCGAATGGCTGCACAAAACGCCACGGACTGCGCAATGTCCGACATCGCAGGCATATGCCCGCCACGCATCGTGTAGGGCCCCGCCGGGTCGAACTTCACGGCCGTAAACCCGCGCGCCACACAATCCGCTGCCGCCTCCGCCGCCATCTCGGGCGAAGACCAGAATGCGCTCACGTCATGATGCGCAAGGGGATAGAGATAGGTATAGGCCCGCACCCGCGCGTTCATGCAGCCGCCCAGCAACGCATAAACAGGCCGCTCCCGGTCCTTGCCCAGAATATCCCAGCAGGCAATCTCCAGCCCCGAAAACGCCCCCATCACGGTCAGATCAGGCCGCTGCGTGAACCCGGAGGAATAGACCCGCCGGAACATCAGCTCGATGTTCTCGGGGTTCTCCCCGGCCATGTGGCGCGCGAACACATCCTCGATTATCGCGACCATCGCCTCAGGCCCGACGGAAGCCGCATAACACTCCCCCCAGCCGACAATGCCGGTATCGGTCGTCACCTTCACCAATATCCAGTACCGCCCGCCCCAACCGGGGGCAGGTGGTGCGGTGACAATCACATCCACGCTATCAAGTTTCACGCCAACCCGCCCCTTCCAAATGGTTCAAAAAACCCGGAGGCTCCGGAGGCAGAGCCTCCGAAAATCCCGAAACCCTCAACAAATCCCTACCGATCGAACAAGATCACATTGCGCCGTGCCGCGCCCGTGCGCGTATCCGCCATCGCTTCATTGATCTGATCCAGCGACCAGCGCCCCGAAATCAACTCATCCAGCTTCAACCGCCCCTGCAGATACAAATCCACCATCCACGGGATATCCCGCTGCACGACCACATCGCCCATTTTCGATCCGACCATACCCTGACCCATGAAAGCCATCGTCACCGGTTCATAAGAGGACATCGCGCCGGAATGGGGCATGCCCACCATGATCACCTTGCCGCCCCCGGCCAGGTAACGCGGTGCGGCGTCGTAGGCCGGGATCGCGCCCACGGTGACAATCACCGCATCGGCCCCGCGCCCCATTGCCTTCAAGGCGGCGCGCCACGGCTTGGCCTGCGTCGCCAGCACCCCGTCCGTCGCGCCAAACTCCCGGGCAATCTCCAGCTTCTCTTCGGTCATATCGACCGCCACGATCCGCCGCGCACCAGCGATCCGCGCGCCCTGTATCGCGTTCAAACCCACGCCACCCGTGCCGATGACAACCACGTCCTGACCTGCGCGCACCCCGGCGGCATTGACCACCGCACCCACACCCGTGATCACCCCGCAGGCGATCAGACAGGCCGCTTCTTTGGGGATGTCGTGGCTGATCCGCGCCACCTGGGACGCCTCGACCACCACCTTCTCCGCAAAAGCGCCCGACGCCATCGCCTGATGCAGCTTGCCGCCGTCGGCAGTCTTCAATGGTCCGAAATCGCCATCATAGGGTGTCTCGCAGATCGTCGGCTTGCCGCCTGCGCAACTGGGACAGGACCCGCAGGACCGGATCAACGTGACCACCACGCTGTCGCCGACCTCAAGACCCGTCACGCCCGCACCCACCGCGGACACACGTCCTGCCGCTTCGTGCCCGTAGACCGCAGGCAGGCTGCCGCCCCAACCCCCGTCGGCAAAGGAAATGTCCGAATGGCAAATCGCCACGGCGTCCAGCGTGACCTCGACTTCGGTGCCTTCGGGCGCGCGCAGCAGCACGTCCTCGATCACAAGGGGCGCGCCAAATTCATGGGCGACGGCGGCTTTGATGGTCTGCAAGGTGCGGCTCCTGTGGCTGGGTTTTCCGCAGGCACCGTGGCGCAGCGCGCCGCGCCTGACAAGCGTGGAAATGCGGGCCGGTCGCTTACTTGAGGTCCACGTCCCGCACCGCCCCAAGCCGTGAGGCGAAAATCGCGGCCCCCAGCAGCGTCAGACCCAGCGCCAGCAGAAAGGGCGCACCGGGCAGATAGATCGGCGCATCCGCACCTGTAAACCGCGCAAAGGTCGCAGTCATCACCAGTGGCGAAGCGATCATCGCAAGCGCCGATGCCGACGTAAGCGCGCCCTGCAATTCGCCTTGCACATTGCCGGACACCCTGCGCGACATGATCCCCTGCAACGCAGGCGGGATCACCCCGGCGAAGGCCGCCAGCGGCGTCAGCACCAGGGCCACCGGACCGGAGGTCAGTACCGCCAGACCGCCATAGGCCAGTGCGGCAAAGGCATATCCGCTCAGTACCGTGCGTCGCTCTCCGACCAGACGCAGGAAGGGGCCGATCAGCCCGCCCTGCACCAGTGCCATCGTGCCCCCGAACAACGCCAGCGACAGGCCCGTCAGCGCAGGTGTCCAACCAAAGCGTTCCTGACCGAAATAGGCCCAGACAGAAGGGTAAACGGCGAAAGCCACGTGATAGAGGAAATAGATCAGCAGCAATTGCCGCACCCCGGGTAACTGCCCCAGCTGCCGCACCGCGCCCCAGGGGTTCGCCCGCCGCCAGTCGAACCTGCGGCGGTCTTCGGGTCTGACGGTTTCGCGCAGCACGACGTATCCGAGGATCAGGTTGGCACTGCCCAGCAGCGCTGCGGCCCAGAAGGGCGCGCGCGTGCCATATTCGGCCAGCAGCCCACCCGTCACCGGACCCAGAATGAAACCCACGCCGAAACCCGCCCCGATCAGGCCGAAGTTCTTCGTGCGGTTCTCCGGCGCCGTGATATCCGCCATATAGGCCGTCGCGGTCGATTGCGTCGCGGCGGTAATCCCACCGATGATGCGCGCAGCCAGCAGCAACCAGATGCTGCCCGCCAGCGCCAAAACCACGTAATCCGCCGCCATCACCGCCAGCGATACCAACAACACGGGCCGTCTGCCGAACCGGTCCGACAGGCCGCCCATAACCGGGCCGAACAGGAACTGCATCACCGCGAATGTGGTGGCCAATACACCGCCCCAAAGCGCCGCATCGCCCAGATCACCGCCATTCACCTCGCGGATGAGATCCGGCATCACCGGGATCATCAACCCGATACCCATCGCGTCGATCATTACCGTCAGCACGATGAACACGATTGCCGCCCGCCGGTTCATCAGAGCGCTGCGGCCCGTGCGGCGAAAGCCTGTGCGTCTGCGAGGGCCTCGCCAAGGTTCGCCGCAGGATCGAACAGGTCGGCAGGCAAATCGGGATAATCCCGCCGCGCAAGTGTCTCAAGCGGCACATTCTGCTTCATCGCTTCCTGACACAGCACCTTGGTGGTCTGCTGTGCCTCTGGCCGGGGGAGGATCCGGGCCAATGCGAAACTCAACGCTTCGGCGTGGATCAGTCCCATATGCGCCTCCAGATGCGCGTGCATCTGCACCGGGTGGGGCATCACGCCCTCGGCCAATGCGCGCCCGTGTGCCAGTGCTGCAGCAAGGCTCAGCGCCAGCTGCGGCAGGCTCAGCCATTCGGCGAACCACGCCCCCGCGTCGCGCTGATGCTGATGGGGCGCGGCCGCGCGCAGGGTCGCCTGAAGCCCGGTCGCGTGATGTCCCAGCGCCACCAGCGCAGAGGCGGCCACCGGGTTTTGCTTTTGCGGCATGGTGGAGGACGCACCCGCCGTGGCCAGGGCCACTTCAGCCACATCCGTCGCACACAGACCCATGATCGTCTGGCCCAGGTGTGCAAGCGCCGCAATCACGCGGCCCTGCCAATCGACAATGCGCAGAACGGGGGCGCGGTCGGTGTGCCAGGACCGGCCCGGATCGGTCAATCCCAATGCCTTCGCCAGTGCCGCGCGGGTCTTTGCCGCCTCCGGCCCCAGCGCGTTGCCCGTGCCCGCAGCACCCGAAAGCGAGACCCACAGACTGCGCGCGCGCAAATCGTCCAGTTCCGCCAGCGCATCCATCAGTGGTGCGCCAAACCCGGCCAGAACAGCGCCCCAGGTGGTCGGCGTGGCGTGCTGGCCGTAGGTGCGCGCGGGCATCGGCGTGCTGGCGTGTTCCGCCGCTTGTAACCCCAATGTCCTGATCAACGCCCGCAGGTCCGCTTCGGCCAACGCCAGGGACTGCCGCAGCCGCAGCATCAATCCGGTGTCGATGATGTCCTGCGACGTGGCCCCCCAGTGCACGTATTGGGCATGTTCGGGTGCTTTCATCTCGGCCCGGAAAGCCGCGACCAGTCCCGGCACGCTCACCCCGTTCTGCCCTGTCGGTTCGGCCAATGCGCCGGGGTCGATCTGCACCTCCATCGCCGCGCGGTGGATTGCCGCCGCGCTCAACTCCGGGATCACGCCCTGCGCGCCCTGCACCTGCGCCAACGCTCCTTCCACCAGCAGCATCGCGCGGATGGCAGCGGTGTCACTGAACAGGCGACCGGTTTCGCCGGTGGGAAATAGCTGCGCGTGCAGGGGGCTGTCAAAAAGGCTCGCGGCCATGGGGTGATCTTTCCTGAAGGTCTCAGATGTGGCCGGTGCTGCGCAGGAACTCTGACAGGATGGCCGCGTATTCCTGCGGTTGTTCCACACAGGGCAAATGGCCCGCCTTGCGGATCAGTCGAAATTGCGCACCGGGGATCAGTTCGACAGTTTCGCGCACCAGATCAGGCGGGGTGGAGCCATCTTCCGATCCCGCGATCCCAAGCGCGGGCAGGCGCAGGCTGGCCGTGGTCGTGAAGAAATCCGTGCCGGAAATCGCCGCCGAACACCCCGCATACCCCACATCCGGCTGCCGCGTCAGCATGTTGCGCCACAACATCAACTCCGGCGTGGCGCGGAAATCGGCAGAGAACCACCGCTCCATCACCGCATCCGCAAGACGTTCGATCCCGCCGCGTTCCACATCCGCGATCCGGTCGGCCCAGATTTCGGGTGTCCCGATCTTGGCCCCGGTATTGGACAGCACCATCGCGCGGATCAGATCCAGCCGCTTGACCGCCAGCCCCTGCGCGATCATTCCGCCAATGGACAGACCCACGAAAAGCGCGTCCTTCACCTCCAGATGATCCAGGAGCCGTTCCACATCCGTGACCAGCGCGCCCATGGTGTAGGGCGCAGGCGGGCAGGACGACAATCCATGCCCCCGCTTGTCATAGCGAATGATCCGCAGGCCCTCCGGCAGCAGCGGCAGGACCGGGTCCCAAAGCCGCATATCGGTCCCCAATGAGTTCGCAAAAACCACCGGCGCGCCATCCTGCGCGCCGTCGACGCGATAATGCAACTGCACGTCGCCGGTATCAAACATCTGCATCATCGTTGCTCCTTCATCTCGATCGTGGCCATGATCTGCCCATGATCCGACGCCAGCTTGTTGTAGGGCGCCTCTGGATGGCTGCCGTCGGTCAGATGGTCGTTCAGCACCGAGAAATAGATCATCTCGCCCCGCGATTTGCGGTGATCGGGCAGGAAGTGCCGCGACAGCAGGATCTGGTCGATGCTTTCATACACCCCGTTGAAAGCCGCCGTGTAGACCATATCGCGGAGCGACCTGCGCACGAAGAGCTTTTCGGCGGCATGCAGGCGCACGGCCTCGATATCCTCGGAAATCTGTGCGCTTTCGTCTTCCGAATAGCGGTCTCCGCGGTGTTCGGCGTCATGGCGCAGCATCCATGCGTAGTTCTTGAACGGCGCCTCCCCATGGATGATCTCCGAACTGACAGAGGTTTCGGTATCGTTGAAATCACCCAGCACGATGACAGGGCGATCCTGCTTCAATTCCTGCACAATTGCGCGGCGCAGCACCCATGCTTCGGCCATCCGGCGCATTGCGGCGCGGGCGGCCCCCATGGCGCGCCCCAGCGGGTCATACTGGGTCAGGTCGGCCTCGGGCGCATGGTCCGCCCCTTCGGGACGGATGAACTCCCCCAGTTTGGATTTCAGATGGCAGTTGAACACTGTCACCACCGTGCCGCCGACAGGCACGCGGACCTTCAGGACGGGTCGGCTGAGCTGGCGCAGGGTATAGGATCCGCCGTCGCCCGCGCCAAAGGTCTGGAACGGGATCACAAGCGGTGTCTCCAGCGTCTGAAGCACCTCCGGCGGCCCTTCGAACCCGAGGCGCGACAGTATCGCGACGCCGGGACGGCGGCTGCCGGCCGCGCCGTCGTGCACATTGGGCGCAAAGACCAGCGCGGCATCGCCGTAGTCGCGATAGGCCAGCCGGTCAAAGATCGCGCGATGGCGATACCGCTTGTCCTGCCCCGGCAGGCTGGCCGCATTGTTGGCCCGCCCCAACGCATCGGCGCGGGTGATCGTGGCCCGCAGGGCGTCTTCCTCGAACACCTCCTGGAACCCGACGATGTCGGCGTTCATCGTACAAAGCTGATCGGCCAGCCAGTCTTCCTTCCAGGCGTATTCCTCGGGTGTGTAGGACTGGAACTTGTAATACTCCTTGTCCGGCCCGATCAGGTTCTTGACGTTGAAACTGGCGATGGTGAAGCGGGTCATGCAAGCGTTCCCAATGCGCGGGCGAACATGTCGGGGTCTACGTTGCCGCCTGAAAGGGTGACGATCACATTCTCGCCCTCGATCTGATCCTTGCGAAAAAGTGCAGCCGCCAGCGCCGCCGCACCGCCGGGTTCGGCCACGACCTTCAGCCGGTTGAACGCATGGCCCATGGCCTGCAACGCCTCATCCTCGGAAATCAGCAGGGCAGGGCCCACAAGCCGCTGCATGATCGGAAAGGTAATATCCCCCGGCTGCCGCGAAATGATCGCATCGCAGATGTTGCCGGAGGTCCGCGGGTTCTGTTCGATCCTGCCCGAACGCAGCGACCGGGCCACATCGTCAAACCCTTCGGGCTCAACCGGGCGCACCCGCAGCCCCGGCGCGTCCGCCTCCAGCGCCAGCGCAATGCCAGAGGTCAGCCCGCCGCCGCCGCAGCACACCAGCACATCTGCCTTTTCAATGCCCTGCGCAGCGGCCTGCGCGGCAATCTCCAGCCCGCAGGTGCCTTGTCCGGCGATCACCTGTGGCTCATCAAATGGTTTGATCAGGGTCAGGCCGCGCGCCTTGCTCAGGTCCGCGCCGATCTCCTCGCGGCTTTCCGTGGCGCGGTCGTACAGCACCACTTCCGCCCCATAGGCGCGGGTGTTGTCGATCTTCAACTTGGGGCTGTCCGATGGCATGACGATCACCGCTGGCACGCCGTGCAGCTTCGCAGCCAGCGCCACCCCCTGCGCATGGTTGCCCGATGAAAACGCGATCACACCGCGCGCGCGGGTTTCATCATCCAGCGCCGACAGCGCCGACCACCCCCCGCGAAACTTGAAGCTGCCGGTGTGTTGCAGGCATTCCGGTTTCACCCAGACGCGGCGGCCCGCGATGTCGTCCAGGAAAGAGGAATTCAGCAACGGCGTGCGCCGCACATGCCCTTCCAACCGCGTGTTTGCGGCGCGGATCATGTCGATGTTCATTTCATCGCCTCCACCCATCTGTGCAAGGCCGAAACGGCTTCGGGCTCATCCAGAAACGGCACGTGGCCCCGGTCGGGTACGACGGCGGCAAACATGTCCGGGCGACGCTTCTGCATCTCGCTCAGCGTCTCCTGCGTGAAAAGTCCCGAATTCGCGCCCCGGATGCAGGCCAGTGGTAATCCGTCCATCGCGTCGAAAAAGGGCCACAGATCGGGCATCGGCTTTTCACGCTCCTGCTCGACAGCGTCCCGCAGTTTGGGGTCATAGGTGATCTGCAAGCCGTTTTCGGTCTCCGTGTAGTTCTTCTGCGCCTCGCGCAGCCAGCGTTCGGGCGGCACGTCCCTGAAATCGGAAAAGACATGCTGCAACGCGGCGGCGGCTTCTGCGTGGGTCTTGGCCGCCGGGTTGCGACCAAGGTAGACGAGGATGAAATCGATCCCCTTGGGGTCAAGCGCCGGACCAATGTCATTGAGCGCCACGCCAAGCAGGTGATCCTTCGCCAGTGCCGCCAACCCCATCGCGATGATCCCCCCGCGCGACGTGCCAAGGATGGCCGCCTTGTCCAGCCCCAGATGCGCCAGCAGTTCCATCACGTCGCGGCCTTCGACCTGCACATTGTAGTTCTCCCACGTGGGATCGAACTCGGACCGGCCACGCCCGCGGTAATCCATGCGGATCACCCTGTTGCCTGCCAGACGCGGGGTGACATATTCGAAATCCGCCGTGGTGCGGGTCAGACCGGGCAGGCACAGGATGGGCAGGCCGTCGCCTTCGTCCTCGTAATAAAGGGTCAATCCGTCGGATGTGGTAAAGGTCGCCATGTCAAAGCCCCGCCAGTCTGGGAATACCTGTCAAATCACGCAACACATGGGCAGGCTCCCATGGCAGTCTGTCCATCGGTTCACCGCTCCGGTTCACCCATGCGGTCGTGAACCCATAGCCCGTCGCCGCCGCCGCATCCCAGCCGTTGGAGGACACGAACAATACGTCCTCCTTGGCGCAGCCGAAATGCCCGCCCACCAGATCATAGACCCGTTGGTCCGGCTTGAAGATGCCGACGCTTTGCACCGACAGCGACACATCCAGCACCTCTTCAAGCCCGGCAGAGGTCACGGCCCCCGCCAGCATCTCCGGCGACCCGTTTGACAGGATCGCGGTGTTCATGCCGCCTGCCTTCAGGGCCGCCAGCATGTCGGGGACCTCCGGATAGGCCTGCAATTCCCAATAAAGCGCCAGCAAGCGTTCGCGCAGAACGGCGTCGCCCGCATGGCCGGTCTTTTCCAGCGCCCAGTCCAGCCCGTTCTGCGTGACTTCCCAGAAATCGGTATGCGCCCCGGCAACGGCGCGCAGCCATGAATATTGCAATTGCTTGAGCCGCCAGTGTTCGGCCAGTTGCGGCCAGTCGTCCCTGATAGCAACGCAATCGGGTTCTGTCGCGGCTTGCCGTGCGGCGGCGGCCACATCGAACAAGGTGCCGTAGGCGTCAAAGACGCAGGTGGTGATGGGCATGCATACGCTCCTTTTTCAAGCGCAGACTGTCACGCAGCGCGCAGGTGTAAAAGGGCAGAATTGTACCACTTTTCCTGTCGGGGTTTACTTCGTACGCTGCTTTTGAAAGGGTGCGCCGGACATCAGAGCACCCGCGCAGATACGCGGCCTCTGCCCCCTCTTTTCCCTTACATCCCCCGAATTGGAGAGACGATGACGCAGGTCAAGCCAGGCGATAAGGTCGCCATTCACTACACTGGTACGCTGCTCGACGGCACCACCTTTGACAGCTCAGACGGGCGCGACCCGCTGGAATTCGAAGTCGGCTCGGGCATGATCATTCCGGGGCTTGATGTGGCGATACCGGGCATGGAAGTGGGCGACAAGAAGGTGGTCAAGATCGCCTGCGCCGAAGCCTACGGCCCCATCCGCCCCGAAATGCGCCAGAGCATCCCGCGCGAAGGCATCCCCGCGGATATCCCGCTGGAGATCGGCACCCAGCTTCAGATGCAGACCCCCGAAGGTCAGCCGCTGCCGGTCATGGTGGTGGAAGTGGACGAAGCAACCGTCACGCTGGACGCCAATCACCCTCTTGCGGGCAAGGACCTGCAGTTCGACATCGAACTGGTCTCCATCGCGGAAGGCTAGATTTCTAGTCGCCGACCTTGACCGCCTTCAGGCGCTGGCCCAGTTCTTTGGCCTCCGCCTGTGCGTCGATGCGGCTTTGGCTGGCCGTCTCGGCATTGGGTACGGCTCCCCGGTTGACCTTGACCCGGTCGCGGGGCAGGGCGGATTGCGCAGGTGCGGCATTGGCTGTCTGGGTCGGCACGTCGCGGCCGGTCATCTTTGCGATACCGTTCATGCCCGCCTCCGCCAAAGCGGCGCGCAGGTCGGGTTCGGCGCGCAACACGAAGCCGATCAGCAGCATCAGCATCAGGCCGACGATGCGGGACATGAAAAGCGCCTTGCGCGCACGGTCCTGCCGGGACTGGACCACCTGTTCGCGGTATGTATCTGCAAAAGCCATGACCCAGCGTTAGGGGCGGATCGGGGCGAAATCATGGCGCATAGGGTGCAATTTTCGTGCGCGCCCCCCTCGCACGTCTCCGCCCAGCCGCGTAAGGAAGGGCCATGACATCCGAAGCCCCCCATGAAATCTACCTTGTCTGTGCGCCGGGGCTTGAAGCGCCGCTGCTGGCAGAAGCGCAGGCCAAAGGCTTTGCCGACGCGCGATCTTCCCCCGGTGGCGTGACCGTAACGGGCGGTTGGCCGGACGTCTGGCGCGCCAATCTGGAATTGCGCGGCGCAGTGCGCGTACTGGTGCGCGTGGGGTCCTTCATGGCGTTTCATTTGGCCCAGCTGGACAAGCGGGCGCGCAAATTCCCCTGGGGGGACGTGTTGCGCTCCGATGTTCCGGTGAAGGTGCAGGTGACCTGCAAGGCTTCGAAAATCTATCACGCCAAGGCCGCGACCCAGCGGATCGAAACCGCGCTGAAGGAGAGCCACGGGATTACGGTTTCTGCCGATGCGACTTTGGTCGTGAAGGTGCGCATCGACGACAACCAGGTGGTGATCAGCCTTGATGCAAGCGGCGAACCCCTGCACAAGCGCGGCCACAAGCAGGCCGTCGGCAAGGCCCCCCTGCGCGAGAGCATGGCGTCGATGTTCCTGGCGCAATGCGGCTTTGACGGGTCGCAGACGGTCGTGGACCCGATGTGCGGATCGGGCACCTTTGTGATCGAAGCAGCCGAGATCGCGGCAGGCCTGCAACCGGGGCGGTCGCGCAGCTTCGGCTTTGAGGATCTGGCGAGTTTTGATGCCGACGCCTGTGCCGCCCTGCGCCGTGAGGCGGGGGAAGTGACCGGCCCGCCGCATTTCTTCGGCTCCGACCGCGACGCAGGTGCTGTGCGCATGGCGACCGAGAACGCGGCGCGGGCCGGGGTGGGGGCGGTGACGTCCTTTGTGAACCTCTCTGCCGCCGACGCCCGCCCGCCTGAAGATCCACCCGGTCTGGTCATTGTCAATCCGCCCTATGGTGCGCGGATCGGGAACAAGAAGCTGCTTTATGCGATCTACAGCGAATTCGGGCAGACCATGCGGACGCATTTTAAGGGCTGGCGCGTGGGGATGGTGACGTCCGAACCCGGTCTGGCCAAGGCGACAGGTTTGCCGTGGCTGCCCAAGGGTGCGCCCGTGGCGCATGGGGGGATGAAGGTGTGGCTGTGGCGGACTGGTGTGTTGGGGTGATGCCAATCGATTGCGCGTCCGTGCACCGCGCGGCGGGCGCTGGCAGCCCCTGGGGTGGCGCTTGCGACGGCTGTTCGGGTCACTTTATGGTCGCCAAACACTCTCCACAATCGATGGATGCACTGATGGCAGACAAAGCGCCAGCCCGTGGGAGGGGCTGACGCTGCCCGGCGGCTGCAAGCAGCCTTGATTCCGGGCGACTATCCAACCGTAGGGTGCGCATTCATGCGCACCATTCCCGCAGACCAATCACACGCAAAGGTGCGCAATAAATGCGCACCCTAAGGCGCGCGTGGTCAGAGATACTCCGCCTGCGGCATTCCCAATACATGGAACCCGCCATCGACGTGGATGATCTCCCCCGTCGTACAGGCCCCTGCATCGGACGCCAGATACACCGCCGTGCCGCCCACCGCCTCCAGCGTCGCATTGCTGCGCAATGGCGCGTTCATGTCGGTGTGCTTGTATGTCTTGCGCGCCCCGCCAATCGCGGCCCCCGCCAGCGTCTTCATCGGACCGGGAGAGATTGCATTCACGCGGATACCTTCCGGCCCCAGATCGTTGGCCAGATAACGCGTCGCACTCTCCAACGCCGCCTTGGCCACGCCCATGACGTTATAATTCGGCACAACCTTGTTGGACCCCTGATAGGTCAGCGTCATCAGCGTGCCGCCGTTCTCCACCATCAAGGGATGCGCGCGGCGCGCCACCTCGATGAAGCTGTAGGCGGAGATATCCATCGAATGCTTGAAATTGGCGCGCGACGTGTTCAGGAACCGTCCCGTCAGTTCGGATTTGTCCGAAAAGGCAATGGCATGCACGACGAAATCAATCGTTGGCCATCGCGCGGCCAACCCTTCGAAAGCGGCATCCAGCGATGCGTCGTCGGTCACGTCCACGTCCACCATGAAATCGCTGCCGACGCTCTCGGCCAGCGGCTTCAGCCGCGTCCCGAATGCTTCCCCCTGATAGGTGAAGGCCAGTTCCGCACCGGCCCCGGCCATCGCCCGCGCGATGCCCCATGCGATCGACCGTTCGTTCGCGACGCCCATCACGAGGCCGCGTTTTCCTTTGAGTAATTCTGACATATCCCGCCCTTATCCCTGATATTTCGACAGGATCATCGACCCGTTGGTGCCGCCAAATCCGAAAGAATTCGTCATCACCGAATCCAGCCCGGCATTTTCAACCAGCTTCGTTGCGATCTCGCCGGGATCCAGCGCCGGGTCCAGCGTTTCGACGTTGATCGACGGGGTGATGAAATCATGTTCCAGCATTAGCAGGCAGAAGATCGCCTCCATCGCGCCTGCTGCCCCCTGACCGTGGCCGGTCATGCTTTTTGTCGAACTCACCGGCGGGGTTGACCCCTGGCCGAACACCCGGCGCACCGCTTCGATCTCGCCCACGTCGCCGACGGGCGTCGACGTGCCGTGCGCGTTGATATAGCTGACCTTGCGCCCCTCAGGCAGGGTGGCCAGGGCCAGTTCCATCGCCCGCTGCCCGCCTTCACCCGAAGGCGCGACCATGTCATGGCCATCCGACGTGGCTGCAAATCCGGTCACTTCGGCATAAATCTTCGCGCCGCGCGCCAATGCGTGGTCAAGGTCTTCCAGCACCACGATGCCGCCGCCCCCGGTGATCACGAAGCCGTCGCGGTTGGCGTCAAAGGCGCGGCTGGCCGTCTTGGGCGCGTCGTTGTACTTGCTGCTCATCGCGCCCATGGCGTCAAAGAGGCACGACAGCGTCCAGTCCAATTCCTCGCCGCCGCCTGCGAACATCACGTCCTGCTTGCCCAGCATGATCTGCTCCGCCGCAGACCCGATACAATGCAACGACGTCGAACAGGCGGAGGTGATTGAGTAATTGATGCCCTTGATCTTGTGGGCCGTCGAAAGGTTCGCGCTGACGGTCGAAGACATGCACTTGGGCACCGCAAAGGGTCCGATCCGTTTGGTCGCCCCGGTCTTGTCCACCGTGTCATGCGCCGCCTTCATGGCCGACGTTGACGGCCCGCCAGAGCCTGCAATCAACCCGGTGCGCGGGTTCGACACGACATCCTCGCCCAGCCCGGCATCTGCGATCGCCTGCCCCATCGCGACATAGGCATAGCCCGCGCCGGGCCCCATGAACCGCAAGGCGCGCTTGTCGATATGTTCGGACAGATCAATCTTCAGCGTGCCCGCGATCTGGCTGCGAAAGCCGTGTTCGGCCATCGCCTCGCTCGCCTCGATCCCGCTGGTGCCGGCCTTGAGCGATGCAAGCACTTCCTCAGCGTTGTTTCCGATGGATGAGACGATGCCCAACCCTGTGACGACGACTCGTCTCATCTGCAAACCTCCGGTGACCCTTCAATTCTGCAAACCTTCGGTTTGACACGGCACATGGGCGCACTCCTTTGATGTATCGCGGCCTATTTAGGCCAGCGGGGCGCAACGGCGCAACCAGATAGCGCATCGGCCCGCAGCACGGCAGCCCCGCTTGAAATTTCAGCCCTGCGCAGCGATGATGCCCGCTTAGTGATATGGAGTGTCCGTCCAATGCTGCCTGTCTTCCGCGCCCTTGCTGCCGTAATGCTGTGTCTGGCCCTGACAGCCTGCGAAACGCCGGAGGAACGCGCCGCGCGGGAAAGCCAGTTCAACGGCAAATCCTTGGTACAGGTCAGCGCCGCGATTGGCACGCCGGATCTGCAGAACAGCAAGACCGCCATCTGGAAATACAGCGAACGACAGGTCTATTTCGAACCGATCTATATCTACGATGAACATGGTTTTGCGCGGATCGTCGGGCATCGTCGGATCATGGACCACGATTATTGCACCTATACCGCCAGCCTGTCTGGTGGCCGCGTCGTGGCAAGCGACTATCAGGGGAACAACTGCCTGCGCTATGCGCCCCGACTCCCCCGGAACTGAACTTTCAGGCGCTTTCAGCCGCGCGCTGCGCCTCCAGAAACCGGGTCATGGCAGCGGTTACCAATTCGGGTTGCTCGATCGGGCTGGTGTGGCCTGCATCGGGGATGATGGTCATCTGCGCGCCCTTGATCGCGGCTTCCATCGCCTGCGATTTCGCGACGGGCGTGGCGATGTCATCCGCACCAACGATGATCTGGGTCGGCGGTGGGTTCTCCAGGGCAGCCATATCCGCCAGTACGTCATCGCGTGAAAAGATCGCCTTGCCGAACCTGTGGATGGACCGCTTGTCCAGCGCGCTCATCTCAGCGCGCCAGAACGCCACATCCGCACGCTTGTCCGGATCAGTCAGGAAAGGCTGCGCCATCAGGATCGGCATGACCTTTCCCATAAGCGGCCGCACGCCCAGCCACCGCACCGCAAACAGCAGTTGGTTGTATTGCTTGAGCGCGGCAGGATCTTCCGCTCCCGCCGCCGTGTCGATCAGGGTCAGACTGCGGATCAACTCCGGGCTGCGCAGCACCAGCCGCAGCCCCACGAACCCACCCGTGGACATGCCGGCGAAATGCACCGGCTGATCGGTCAGCCCCCGGATCAGCGCTTCGGCATCATCGACCAGATCATAGATCCCGAACGGGGCGCGGCAGGGCGCGCTTTGCCCATGGCCGCGATGGTCAAAGGCAATGACGCGGTAGCGATCCTTCAGGGCGCTGATCTGATGATCGAACATGCGGCTGTTCATCAGGTAGCCGTGGGAAAAGACGATGGTTTCAGGACCTTTGCCTGTGTCGGTATAGGCGACCTGGCGACCGTTTGCGTTAAGATGGGGCATGGCCTGCTGCTCCTTTGGCAGGAAGGGGACAGGGCAGAGGATCGGCAATTGAATTGAACGGGTCAAGGGACGTGCGCATCGCGCTGATCCCCGCCAGTGCGGATCTGATCATTTGCGGTCCCGTAAATCACGTGAGGCAGATCGCCCATTCAGATGGATCCGCCGCGCACCGTGACGCGGATCAAGGCATCTGGACCAAAGCAGGAAACAACTTGCTGTCCTGCCGTTGATATGGATCAATTGCAGCCTTGAAACAGCTACTAGAATTGGAAAGTAGACGTTGATCCGGGGGGAGACGTCTGCACAGCGCTGGCAGGGCAGGGTATGTTCTCAAGTTGTTCGGGTTTGATGACCAAAGGCCTTGCCAGCTGCTTTCTCATCGCCAGAATGGAGGGACTTGTGCTCAGACGCGCGCTTATTACCGCGCTGGTGGTTGGTTTTGCCTTCCCGGTGCTTTCAGGTGAGCAACGCTGTGATGGTCTTGACATCACGGTGAATGCCGAACACTCGGCAGATGCAGAAAGCGTATGCGCCGCATCCCGGCGCGCCGCTGCGCAGTTTGCCCGATGCAACCTGCCATTCCCCACCGACCCGATCCGCATAGATGTAATCGAAGACATGTCGCCCCATTGCGTCGCGGTCTATCATTGCGGCGAGGATTGGATCGAAATCCTCGCCCCGAAGCAAATGCAATCCCGACGCAAGGAGGAGGGCGCCTTTTCGTCTCTGGATACCGGGCGTTATTTTCAAAGCGTGGTTGTGCATGAACTGGCGCATGCCGCACTCGACAGCACGCCCTGTCCGTTTGAGACCTGCATCGCGACAAGCGAATATGTTGCCTATGCGATGCAGGTCTTGTCACTTGACGCAGTGGCGCAATCGCAATTCAGCGAAAAGGCCGGATTGGACAGGCGGGTATCCATCGATGAACTGAGCATGATGGTATATCTGATGGCCCCAGGCCGGTTTGCCCAAAAAGCCTGGATACACTTCACACAGCGCGACGACCCATGCGGCTATATCGACCAGATCGTGAAAGGTGTGGTCCTGCTTGATACGGAGCGTTTCTAGGCTGCGGCCCCGGATAGTATTTGCGGTAAGCCTCTGACCAATCAGGTTTTCTCATCTCTCCCTGAAACGCCAAGCCATGGTCCGGCACCGACTTGCGCAGCCAAGGGCAGCTCAGCGCTTCACGCCATGATGGAACTTACCGTCGCACTGGCCGTTCTCCTCCTAACCACATTCAGGAGGCCCCATGTCCACGATCACAACAATCAATCCGGCGACCGGAGAAACCATTCAGACCTACGACAAGATGTCAGAGGCACAGGCGATCGAAGCGGTCGAAGCCTGCCATGCCGCGTTTTTGCAGTGGCGCCAGAAGACCCACGAGGAACGCGCGCCCTATCTGAAGAAAATCGCCCAGAAGCTGCGCGATCATTCCGACGAACTGGCCGAACTGATGACCCGTGAAACCGGCAAGCTGCTGAAAGACGGCGCAACCGAGGTCGAGATTTGCGCGGCCATCTTCGAATACACCGCCGAGCATGGGCCCGAAAAACTTGCGGATGAGGAACGCAGCCACGGCAAGGGCCAGCGCGGTATCGTCACCTATCAGCCCATTGGCGTGATCTATTCGATCCAGCCTTGGAATTTTCCGCTCTACCAGCCCGTGCGCGTTCTGGCGGCCAACCTGATGGCGGGCAATGGCTGCGTTCTGAAACACGCATCGATTTGCACGGGCAGCGGCCTGCGCTTGCGCGACCTCTGCATCGAGGCCGGCCTGCCCGAGGATATCTTCAAGGTCGTCCTGATCGGCCATGACGTCAGCGACAAGCTGATCGAACATAAGCTGGTGCGTGGCGTGACCATGACAGGCAGCGACGGTGCGGGCCGACACATCGGTGCCAAGGCTGCCGAAGCGTTGAAGAAAACCGTGTTGGAGCTCGGCTCAAACGACGCCTATCTGGTGCTGGAGAACGCCGACATTGAAACGGCGGTGAAGTATTCCGTCATGGGGCGGCTTTATAACAACGGTGAGACCTGTGTCTCGGCCAAGCGGTTCGTGGTGGCCGACAAGGTTTATGACGATTTTGTCAGCGCCTTCGTCGAGCAGATGAAAGGCATCACGCTGGGTGATCCGACAGCCGATGATACCCAACTTGGCCCGCTTTCCAGCGATGAACAGTTCGATACCGTCAAGGAACAGGTCGACAAAAGCGTGGCGAAGGGGGCCAAGGTGCTTTGCGGTGGTGACGTGCCGGATCGGACGGGGGCCTATTATCCCGCAACCGTGCTGGGCGATGTGACCCCCGGCATGCCCGCCTATGATGATGAGATTTTCGGCCCCGTGGCAGCCGTGATCCGCGCCAAGGACGACGAAGATGCCATGCGCATCGCCAATGACAGCCGCTATGGGCTGGGCGGCGGTATATTCTGCAAGGATGAAGACCACGCGCTGAAACTTGCGCGCGATCATTTCGACACCGGCATGGTGCGCATCAATTCCTTCGGTGCGGCGGACCCCAACATGCCATTCGGCGGCGTGAAGGACAGCGGTTATGGCCGCGAACACGGCGGCTTCGGCATGAAGGAATTCGTCAACGCCAAGGCGGTTTTTCTGCCCTGATCCCCCTGCATCGACTGCACACCCTCACGAAAGGACACAAAATGAATACGCAAGACACACCCCTGAAGGTACTTGTGGCTGGCGCCACCGGCGCAACCGGCCAGCACCTGGTCCGGGAGTTGCAACAAAAGGGCGCACACCCGACTGCAATGGTGCGCGAAGGGTCGGACCTCGGCGTGTTGCCGCAGGGTATCGACCTGCGCAAGGCGGACCTGACCGATCTGGCGGACGATGTCTGCGACGGCATGGATGTCGTCATCTTTGCCGCTGGTTCGGGTGGCGATACCGACAAGGAAATGACCGACAAGGTGGACCGCGATGGCGCACAGACCCTCATCGACCGGGCACGTCACGCGAAAGTGGCACGCTTTGTCATGCTCAGTTCAGTGGGTGCTGACAATCCCGACCCCGACAGCCAACTGGCCCATTATCTTGAGGCCAAGCATGCAGCCGATGAACACCTCAAGCAATCGGGCCTGACCTACGCCATCCTGCGCCCCGTCGCGCTGACGGATGATGCAAAGACAGGCGATATCAAGCTGGGTGAAAAGGTCGACAAATCGGCAAAGGCCCGCCGCGCCGATGTGGCAGCGGTACTGGCCGAAGCTGCGGTCGACGGGTCGCTTGACGGTCGCGCCGTGGATATGCAGACCCTTTGAGAAGTCCGACGAAGAGAGAGCAGCAAGACCGGCCAGCCCTTTGCAATAAATGCTTCACGCCTGTGACAAACGCATTGGGCCTGCACAGTCAAACCAAGCGATAGCTCCCGATGATTTTTTCTTGAGCGGGTAATGGTTGTGAGCCAAGCGGACAAAGCACCCTTTCGCTGCACTTGCGCCAATGGCCGCTCTCGGTGAAAGCGTCAGAAACAGACCCGAAGACATCTGACCTGAACAGTCAATTCAACTAACAAGGCTTAGGTCGAGTGTCTTCGGGGCTGACCCCGCCTCACGCAAATGAGCAGCTTCAAACTCTTCCATCGCCAGGTCTCGATCCCATTTTCTGATTTCCTTCGCGGTGCGTTGCGCTTTTTCTTTTTGGCATTTTGCAAGATGTCGTCGCACCTCACCGACCTTGAGGCATTCGCGTGCCGCAAGACCGTTTAGGGCATCACAGCCTGGGGGTGCAGGCCCGTAGATGTCAGTAAGGGCTTTACGTTCGGTGCGCGTAAGCCCGTTTGTCACCATCGGCCCGAGCAGCAGGCTTTCCGACAGGCATCCATTGGCAATGACCACCTCATGGTGGTCGCAGGCAAAATGTATCCAGGTGATGGATTGCTTGCCATTCATGTTACGAATGCCGCGCAAACCTGTCAGGGATTGCGCCGGGGCAAAGGCCTCTGTCTTGAACCAGCCATCCAGTTGCCCCTTACCACCCACAAACATTCGGTGATGTGGTGAGACGACGAGGTCCTGTATTGGACGCCCCGACCCAAGCGCCCCGGCGGCGATCAGTACGGGCTTTGCATTGTACTCAGCCCTTTCCAGAGGATGATTGCCACGCCGCACCCAACGGATAGTCTGGGGGCCATGATCTACCGTGGTAACCAGATCACCGACCCGCAATCCTTCGACCGCCCGGGGGCCTTTCGGCGTTTCGATCAGCGTTCCGGGAGCATAGCAGGGGATGGTGCCGGGATCACTGTTTGAAGCCGTAAAGTAAGATGCACCGCCATCGTTGGACTGCAAAGATTGCTGGCTGCCACTGTGCTCTCCCACAGGCGTTGAATCAGTACCGTTGGCAGGCCCTTCAACAGCAGTAACTGTGTCTTTGAACGAAATGAACTGAATAACGTTGCCGGAGTCGTCAACCAAAGCGATCGCTTCGTCGTTCTTGATGTCAGGGAAATTTGGATCGCTGTCATCGAACACATAGACGTCGGTGCCAGCGATGGTGTTTACAACCGGACCAAAGTTCAAGGTTTGGTCGATGGTTCCGTCGTTTTTATAAACAACAAGGGAGTAGCCCGACACGTCGGTGCCACCATCCACGGCAACCTCGACAAAGTTATCCGCCGCACCACCGTCGTAGTCTACTTCTGAGATGTATGCTGCCATTGTTTTTTCCTCGGCTTTTCAACCTGAACAATCGCAGCGTCAACTTAACGGCTGACTTAAGGCGAGACAGCGTTTACCTTTAATTTTCGAAGAGCTTTCTATTTCGGACAAGCACGACCCCGCATCGGCCCCACCGAGAATTCAATGGCTTTGGCCGTTCCAGATAGCGGCCAACTAAACGACAATGAACGCCCCCAACAGAAGCCGCCATTCGCTATCGGGCAGCATCTTGGACACTAGGGGGCTCAAAGCGATCATCCGGTGGTTTCAGTCAGGATCATGATGCGCTGATCAGCCGCAAATGACCGCAACGCGGGACGAAACCGACCTTGGAGTTTCGGTCTTCGCTGACGCAGTATCGCTTGGCACCTGCAGCGAGCAACTCACCGCAACGCGGCGCAAAGTGTATCAACACGAAAGTCGCGGACAAATCGGAGGTCTGCATCAGATTTCTCAATGACCGTTGTCGACAGGCCTGTCAGAAGTCTCCTTATTTGCCCGGTAAGAAACATCCGGGTCTTTCCCCATCCAACCCGGTCGCTTTGCGATCGTACTTGGCGGGTCCAAGCCGTTAGCGATCATCCGACGAACCACCTGGCAGTGTTCCAGCCTGTTCCGACGCCGCTTGGCTTGCCGCTGCCGCAATCGCCGCCTTATCCTCCTCTGTCAGCTCATCGCGTTGCGCCGTATCCGGCAGCGCCACGCGCACCTCGCGGCGAGCGAAGTCGATGCCGTTCTCGGCAAAGGCTGCTGATACTCTGTTGAAAATCTCCTTGCGGATCATGAACTGTGTTCCCGGCTTGGCCGTGAACTTGCCCCGGATCACCATGCCAACATCGTCAATCTCAAGCACGCCCTGCGATTTGAAAGGCTGTAGGAAGTCATCTTGGAATTCGGGAATTTCCAGCATCTCCTGGCCGATCTTCTTGAAGATCTTTTTCACCTTGTTGGGGTCGGTGTCGAAAGGCACAGTGAATTTCAGCTTCATGATCACCCAGTCGCGGGAGTAGTTCGTCAGTTTTGGAATTTCCCCATAAGGGATGGTGTGTACCGGCCCCTTGTGGTGGCGCAACTGCATGGAACGGATCGAGATTTTCTCTACCGTGCCCATCGTTCCATCCACTTCGACGTACTCTCCCGTGCGGAAGGCATCATCGACAAGGAAAAACACACCCGAGACAACGTCCGTCACCAACTTCTGCGCGCCAAACCCGATGGCCAGACCTGCGATCCCTGCACCAGCCAACAGAGGGGTTGTATCGACACCAATGTTGCCAAGAGCCAGCAGGCTGAAGATCACAACAATCACGATCCGCGCGGTCAAGAGCACCAACGGTAACACGGTGGACAGGCGCGATCCGCCCGCGCCACCACCGTCGCCGCCGAATTCTTCAACATCGCCGTCGCCCAAGGCGGTCTGCTCTGCTGCAAGTTTGCGATTGATCCAGAGCGATACCAGCTCCCAGACAAGATACCCGAATGCGATGGCCACCAGGAATTCCACCAGCCGCGCGGCTATGCGCGTTCCAACACCAGCGGCCGCAAGATTGGTCAGGTCAATCTGCCACGCATTGGCGATCATCAGGATGACGGCAACTGTCACTAGAACACGGCCAATGCGGATGTAGCTGCGCTTGGTCGCGTAATGCGCCTGTTCGGCGACGCGTCCTTCGCCTTGCATGGCCGGAACGACGTGACGCACGACGCCACGCACGGCTGTGTCCAGTGCCGGTGCCATGATCAAAAGGAACATCGTGATGTAATGGGGGTTGCGCTGCAGGAGCGTAAAGTTCTCCAGGCTGACAACGATATTTACGATCAGCCAGGTCACCAAAGCGATTGCCATGCAGAACCATGGGTAGGCCCGTGCGATGATCTCATCAAAACGGGTGATGTCAGGATCGCGCCCACGCATCATTCCGACAAGCGCGTGCCGGGACCTGAAAACGATGTATGCAACAAAGATATGCACCGAAGCGTTCAACCAGAACCCAAGCCGCGTTTGTCCCATGGCCACACCGTTCAAACTGTTGAACGTGATGATGAAACCAGAAAAGCAAATGAGCACAAACAGGGCAATTTGCCTGCGGTGCAACCAACGCGCCCAAAAGTTGTCCACGTTGACGATGCGCACTTCGGGCTTGTTGGGTGCCAGCATGAAACGGGAAAACGCCGCTCCGACCCGAGGGAGGAACACCAAGACCGTCAAGAAATAGCGCGCGATCTCCAGCTCACTTCCGGACAGCAAAAGCCGCGTGATCGGCACCATCACCATGACAAAGGCGACCAGACCGAGAATCTCAGTCAAGAAACGACGGAAAAGGAAGCTCAGGGTCGCTGCGAGACTGTCCGCTTGCGTCTCATGACGGCCCGTTTGCCAGCCTTGGGTCAACCGGTTGATGAGCCGCTCAACGACCAAACCCGCTGCGATGGCAAGCGCCATGACGCCGAAAAGCCTGAACAACCCGTCACGTCCCAACTTGTCTGCGAAGGTGCCAAAGCTCTCCACCTGACTGGAAAACAGGACTGGCAGCCTTTGGACCGCAACAGCCACTGGCGTATACATCCCCTGCACCAGCGCACCAAGAGCTTCGCCAAGCGATGGCTCTCCGCTGGAAACGCCTTGGGCGGCGGCAACGCTTTCCAACCGTTGCAAAAGCAGGTCGCGCACCTCCCCATCAGACAAGCGCGCCACAAGCCCGCGTACTGCATCGGGTGTCAGCGGATGTGGGAGAACAACGTCGCTTTCAGCAGTGTCAGATGACGTCATCGGAAGGGTTTGTGCGGCCCCGAAAGAAGCGAAAACAAATGTAGAAAAAAGCATACACAACAGAGCGGCTGCCGTCATGTGTGCGTGGCGTATGAGTGTGGTCAAACCCTGTCCTCCGTGTGCCCTTTTGCGAAACAGCACATATTTGATGATAACTATACCAAAGAGTACAAAATCATCGGAGGCAGATTGAGTCAAATTATTTCTACTGAACGGTACAAAATGAAATTCTATCGACTTGAGATGTCAGACTCGCTTCGAGCGCCCCCCTCGAACATGACCAGTTGTGTATTGCGGATTGCCTTGTTCTTGAGGACTTCCAAAGGGGCTCCGGCACGGGCTTGCATGATCATGGCTGCGCCCAAGTCCTGGAATAACGCGATTGCATCGGCGCTTTTGAAACCTTGGGGTAAATTCCCCAAACCGATTTGTCCGTCGAAATATTCGGTCAAACGCGCATGGCTTTCCTTGGGCATCTTGTCAAAGATCGCTGCAACCTTCTGCAACCGATCTCTTGTAGGCAAGGCCACCGACATGATGAGACATCCGGACGGGTGGCCTTCTCCCGCGACATTCTCTGCCAAGTTCAGGAAGTAGTCCCTAATCCCTTCCTGCGGCGTGTCGGCTTGCATCAGGGCATCAAACGAGGACTTTGAGCGCGTTTGCCGGTAGCGGTTGATCGCCGCAACAAAGAGATCCTCTTTCGACCCAAACGCATTGTAGAGACTTGGCTTCGTCAAACCGGTGCGCTTTGCAAGCGTTTCCGTATCTGCCGCCTCATATCCCAACTCCCAGAAAGCATTGATCACCTCGTCCAACACAACATCGGCGTCGAACTTTCTGGGGCGGCCTCGACCGCGCGGATTTGTTTTATCTACCATTCAGTACAATAAACCTTGACTCGTCTACAGATCCAGCTTTTAGCTACCGTACAGTACAATATAGTGGATTTTTTGCAAAGTCGCATCAACTATCTCGCGGTCCATAAGGGAGGTGCCGCAGTGACAGTTCAAAGGATCAGTCGACTGCAACTCTGTTTGATGACGTTCGGTGTTATTATTGGCATCGTCGGCATTCTTCACGGTAGCGCAGAATTGCTCAAAGGCACCATGTTGGTCGAGAGCCATTCCGTCGAAGCACTGCCTGTCGACTGGCCCAACTCAGCGTTCTATACACTCACCAGAGGCAGCCCGGTGTTTTCGGTACTGACAGGTATTCCCTTTTTTGCCTTGGGCTTGTTGGCGATCAGTGTCTCAATCGCTTTGATTGTTTTTTCCTTAACTGTGATACGTTTGAACGGGCAAGGTTTGCTACTGTTCTTTCTGTTGAGCGTTGGTATCTTTTTGTTTGGGGCGGGACGTGGAACACCTGTTGCGATCAGCCTGCCTGTTCTAGTTGTTTGCGCTATATTCTTGCTTACGTCGAATAAGAAAACCCGAAATGACGCGAGTAAGAAGAAAATATTCTTTTTTTTCAACGCGTTTTACTGGTCCCACATCGCATCTTGGATTCTGTTTTTCCCCGGCTTGTTCATCCTGAGCTTCTATCAAGCGATCCCTTCCTGGCTGTTTATCTTTGCTTTCGCGAGCATGCCTATCTCGTCGCTGGGTAGCCTGATTTGTGGGCTGATGTATGACAGAGCTATCTCATAAGGATTGTTCGGAGTAATGGCCGCTTTCTCCGCCGCAATGCGCCACGAATAAGTGAGTTCCGGCAGGAACTCACCTGTCATGAGCACGCAAGGTGAGAAACCTGAATTCACAATTGGGGCTCCAAGCGCCCATCCGATGGTTTCAGTCAGGATCATGGTGCGCGGATCAGCCGCAAATGACTGTAACGCGGGACGAAGCCGTCATTCCTTGTTTTCGGCTGAATGAGGGCTTTCAAAGCAAACAGTTCTAATTCTGGTTGCGCCATCCTGATTTCCTTCTCGGCAGGCATCTATGCACCGTGCTGTACCCGTGCATTGCTCAACGACCACAGATGGAGTGTCCAGACTGAAGCATCGTCGTCGCATTTGCTAATTGGGCCTCGCAGCAGGCCAAGATTCGGGGACGCGGACAAACCGGTGTGTTGATGATTTCGACCGGTCGTGACGCCTTGTGCAAAACTGTATAATAAAAAGTAGATGTCTGGGGACGAGCGCAAATGCGAAGAGGTCATCTGATCGTTCTTCGGGCACTGTAATTGAGCCGTTGGGGAAGTTGGTTTTGGGTGGCAAGCACAGGTTGAAGATTGGCAGTGACGTCATTGGCTTTGGGAGAGGGAGCAGGCAGTTCCGGCGCATTTTGCAATTGGACCTGCCACGCCTTCGCGTTTTCGATCACGATACAGCGCTTGGTTTTCTCACCGACTCCATGATGCTGGAGCCGGAACAAGTGATGGCTCCGCGCAATCTGTCGGGCCGGAAGCTGGCTGAAACCGAAACCCAATTTGTCGAAATATTCTGCGCGCTAGCCAAGCAGTTACTTATCGACGCGGGTCTACCGGCCTTTGATCGTGAAATGATTCTTGCTCTTCCTGCGCGTGCCGCGACCAAGAACCGAAGTGCCCAACTGGCAGTGCCGGTTGTCGACAACGTGACAGCAGGCGTTTATCTGCTGGCTTACGAGGCTGCTTTCAACTTGACGCTGGAGTTCGCGAAACCTTCGCCGAAGCTCGAAAAGATCAAGCAGCAGGCAGAGATGCTCGAAAAATCCGTGATCGAGCCAATCAGACGAGCTTGCCGTAGCGGACCGAACTGCATCCACTTGTTGAAAGCTGCTTTTCAACAAGGCGTTCCGATCATGCATCTGGGTGAATCGGTTTACCAGCTGGGTACCGGATCGATGGCGGTCCTGGTCGAGAGGAGCCTGACGCAAGGAGATTCGACAATCGGGGTTCGCAACGCCAAGGATAAATGGAACACCCTGAGGTGGCTGCGTCAGAATGGCGTGCCGACGCCGACTTCGTTTCGGGTGATCAGTTTTGAAAAGGCACGCGATGCGGCTGGACAGATCAATTACCCGGTGGTCGTCAAACCAAGCGATCGTGATCGTAGTCTGGGTGTAACGGTCGATATCGAGAATGATGAGCAGTTGCGGACTGCATTCGATGCAGCACAGAAGTGGTCGAGGGGGGTTCTAGTCGAAGAACGCGTGCCGGGGCATTGCCATCGCTTGGTGACGTTTCGCAACCGGTTCGTCTTTGCTTTCACCCGGCATCCAAAGGCGGTGGTGGGGGACGGGGAACGCACTGTCGCACAACTGATCGAAAAGGCACAAACTGCGCGGGCGAAGAAAGTCGCATACAAGGCCGAAAAGGCTTTTCCGCTGGACAAAGAGGCTGTGGACACCCTTGCAGAGCAGGACCTGCAGCCTGAAAGTGTTCCGGCATCAGAGCAAATCGTCTGTCTTCGACGTGTCAATACGCCAGAAGACGGCGGTCACAATGAGACGATCACGGACGAAGTTCATGCCGATAACTGCCGTCTGGCCGAACGTATCTCGCGGATGTTCCGGCTCGAGAGCATGGGACTGGACCTCATCTCAAGCGACCCCACCCGGCCATGGTACGAGACCGGAGCCTGCATCACTGAAGTGAACTCTGTGCCTGAAATCGGGAGCAACAGCGCTCGGATATATATCGAGACTATGTTTAGCGAACAGCGCGGCAGTGTGCCTGTGCATTGCTACATTGGCGACGCTGCCGCGACAGAGAAAGCAGAGGCACATCGTGCGCGTCTTGAACAGGACGGTGTTTCGGCAATGCTGACATCGCACAAGCAAACGCTTGGGGCGAACGGCGAAGAGATCAGGTTCAAGAATGCGGAGAGGTTATTCGAACGTGTGGCCGCGCTCCAGAATGATACACAGAGCGAAGCTATTGTGGTCGTGATACATGACGATGAAGTGCTTTACCGCGGCAGGCCGATGTTGTGCGTCAGCACTGTTCAAAGGGTGAACGATTCGCTGAGATCGTCGTTGGATCGCGAACAATTCTTGCAGGTTGACCGTATTGATGCACTGATCAAGGCATTGGAGGACGGCATTCCTATGCCATCAGAGGCAAAGCCAGGTTTTAGTTGATCGGTTTTTACGATGAGTCTAAGCTTAAGATCTTCAATTTTGATGGGGGTTATATTATGAAAAATTCTGTTCTGGCGCCTTATGGTGCACTTAAGTTTCTGCCACTCGCCACTAAGGTTGGCAGCGGTGGAAAACCGGGAAAACCAAGCATTCTTGCACCTTATGGCGCTTTGAAGTTCCTGCCGATTGCGACCAAAGTCGGCGATAACGGCAAAATTGGCTGATTGCGCACTCAGCCAATGAATGAGACCAGTCAAGAAGACGTCGTCGGTGCCGCTCCTGGCACCGGCGGCTTTTTTTTACCCTCGGTCGCAGTAGCCAGGTCGGTGGACAAGAAGGTACGGGACAGGCTGAATACCAGTTTTCCATGGTTAGCAGAAAACTACACATGCCTGGACATCGACCCTGCCGTGTTGGCCAAATGGCAGGCGAGCCCGACCGATTTCGGACTATATTTTGATCTGGCTTCAGCGGTCCACCACTCACCCGAAAGCGTGAACTCAGAAGAGAATCTAGCACGGGCGCAACGCTTGGCCGACAGCGTGAAACGTACTTCAGCTGATGTGAAACCTGCCGAGCGCCTGACCATCAGGACGCTCGGGCCCGGTCACTACGATGCCGTGGAAGTTGACTGTCTGCTTAGGTGGTTCGATCTGGAGCCAGAAAACAGCATGGCGTTGCTCCCGCTCGATGACGGGGAATTTGACGTTGCCTGCGCCGTTTTGCAACGGGCGCTGTCATTTCTAGAGGAGGCCGTTCCCGTTTTCTACGGCGAGCTTACTGCCCTGACCTCCGAGCTCGTATTTGCGAAACCAGGGCCGGATGCCAAGCTTAGTTTTGGGGGAGCTTCCTCTTTCGCCCTCTGGGGAGCTATGGCGCTAAATGCAAAGGCACATGCCGATTGGTGGGAGTACCTGCCGCGCCTCATCCATGAGTATTCGCACAACCTTCTGTTCGGATTGGCTGCCGATAGCCAGCTTGTGACGAATGACACGTCAGAGAGATATCGGTCACCCCTGCGAGACGCCCTGCGCCCGATCGATGGCATCTATCACGCCTGCTATGTCTCTGCCCGGGAAGCGGTTGCCATGGAGGAGATATTGGCAGCTTTACCTAGAATGGATTTGGGTAAGCAGTCCAAAACAGTCGAAAACTACTGCAGATCCATCAGGCAGAATTCTACGGAGGCGCATCAAGATTGCCGAGCGGTTCTGGATGAGCATGCGCGTCTATCCGACTTGGGAAAGAGAGTGCTTGATGACACGGCTGCGGCGATGTTGCCTCGCTAAGCACTAGGATGGCAGACATTCGTCGAGACCGCAACGAATTCACACTTTCCACCCTTTTTGACCGATGCTGCATTGAGAATTGAAGTCTGCGTTGGACCCAAAGCAGACATTGCGCTTCGAGCCTCGCTATCGCTAACGTGCTGCATTCACTGCAATGGGCTGGCCAGACCGATCCCTTTTTCTATTTCTGCGGTGCTGCGTTGAAGGCGCGCCTCAACTCTCGCTCAGCGCCACCTTCATCCCAGTCACCTGATAGATCACCTCGCCATCCGCCTCCACGATCCCGTCGGCGACGCCCATGGTCAGTCGCCGCGTCTGGATGGCCTTGGTGAAATCGATCTTGTAGGTCAGCATCTTGCGGTCCGGGCGCACCATGCCGGTCAGCTTGACCTCTCCCACACCCAGGGCATAGCCGCGCCCCAGCCAGCCGCGCCAGCCGAGGTTGAAACCGGTCAGTTGCCACAGACCATCCAGCCCCAGACAGCCGGGCATGATCGGGTTGCCGGGAAAGTGACATTCGAAGAACCACAGATCCGGCGTGATATCGAATTCGGCGGTGATATGGCCCTTGCCGTGCGCGCCGCCATCGGCGGATACATCCGTGATCCGGTCCATCATCAGCATCGGCGGGGCAGGCAGTTGTGCGTTGCCTTCGCCGAACAGCTTGCCTTCGGCGCATTGCAGCAGGGCGTCCTTGTCGAAAAAGGTGGGGTAATCAGCCATCGGTTGCTCCTGCGTGGTCTTTTGTGTGTCGCGCGGGTCTAGCACCGGGTTTGGGCAGGCCGCAAGGGTGGCGCGCCTGACGGGTGGCCTTGCCGCGTCACGGTACGCAGTATTTGCGAATAGCAATTGAAAATCAGTCGCAATCTAACATATATATGGAAGGAACGATGACGGAGCGTCCGATGAGCGAGACCCAGGCACTGAACATAGCCCAGGAACGCGGCACAGCATGGCTGGAGACCGGCGGCGTGCGCGCGACCCGTCAGCGTGTGACGCTGGCAAGCCTTCTTGTGGGCGATGGTCAGAACCGCCATGTCACCGCCGAAAGCCTGTTTGAGGCCGCCAAGGGGCAGGGCGATGCGGTATCGCTGGCCACGGTCTACAACACCCTGCGCGCCTTTTGCGATGCGGGCCTGCTGCAGGAAGTGACGGTCGATGGCTCCAAAAGCTATTTCGACACCAATACCCACGATCACCCGCATTTCTTCTGGGAAGATGACGGTCGGCTGACCGACGCCCCTTCAGAAGACCTGGTCATCACAAAACTGCCCAACGCACCCGACGGGGCGGAGATTGCTTCGGTGGATGTTGTCATCCGCCTGCGCGTCAAAAGCTGACACTCCATGCATCCGCTGATCACGCAAGACCACGTTGACGGCTATCAGCGTGACGGTGTCGTGCTGATCAAAGGTCTGTTTGCCGATCAGGTGGATACCCTGCGCGCAGGGGTGGCACGCAACATGGACACGCCCGGCCCCTATGCTTCCAACAATAACAAGGCGGGGGAAACGGGGCGTTTCTTTGACGACTATTGCAACTGGCAAAGCATCCCGGAATTTGAAGAGGTGATCAAGACCTCCGCCGCCGCCGACGTGGCGGGCGACCTGATGCAAAGCACCCGCGTGCAGCTTTTCCACGATCACGTGCTGGTCAAGGAACCAGGAACGTCGATGGCGACGCCATGGCATCAGGACGGGCCGTATTACTTCGTCGAGGGTCAGCAGACGGTCAGTTTCTGGTCGCCGCTTGATCCGGTGACCGACGCGACGCTGCGCTGCGTTGCCGGTTCGCACCAATGGGAAAAACCCGTCCTGCCGACGCGCTGGGCCAAGGGGGATGCGTTCTTTGATCCCGCGCCCTATCGTCCGGTACCGGACCCGGACGCCGAAGGCATGGACATTCGCGAATGGCAGATGGCACCGGGGGACGCGGTTGCGTTCAACTTCCTGACCCTGCACGGCGCGCGCGGAAACACCTCTGCCGCCCGCCGCCGGGCCTTTTCGCTGCGGCTGGTGGGGGATGACGCGCGATATGTCGAACGCCCCGGTCCCACGTCCCCGCCGTTTCCGGGACATGACATGGCAGCCGGGCAGCGCCTGCGGGAAGACTGGTTTCCGGTGCTGCGCGCTTGACCCTGCCCAGGGGATAATCGTCTATCCAAAACGGATCTTCGGGGCGACACTTTGGCCGCTTCGTGATAAGCAGAACGTCGAAATGAACCGCCAGCATTGCTGTGAAAAATCGGGGGACACGTGATGGGAATCAGAACGACAGATGGCCGGGGCCGGACTTACGACACCATCCTCGATACGATCGGTGACACGCCAACAGTGCGCATCAACAAGATCGCGCCCGAACATGTCGAGGTCTACGTCAAGTTCGAAGCCTTCAATCCGGGCGGGTCGGTCAAGGACCGACTGGCCGTGAACATCATCGAAGCGGCTGAACGCGACGGACGCCTGAAGCCCGGACAAACCGTGGTTGAGGCGACCTCCGGCAATACCGGCATCGGCCTTGCGATGGTCTGTGCGGCAAAGGGATATCCGCTGGTCGTGACCATGGCGGACAGTTTTTCCATCGAACGGCGCAAGCTGATGCGGTTCTTCGGCGCCAAGGTCGTACTGACCCCGCGCGCGCTGAAGGGGTTCGGGATGTACAACAAGGCCAAGGAACTGGCCGAGGAAAACGGCTGGTTTCTGGCCAGTCAATTCGAGACACCGGATAACGCGGACATACATGAAAACACCACCGCGCGCGAAATTCTGGCGGATTTCGAAGGGGAACGGCTGGATTACTGGGTGACCGGCTATGGCACGGGTGGCACCGTCTCCGGCGTCGGGCGCGTCCTGCGCGACAGCAGGCCAGACACCAAGATCATCCTGACAGAACCCGCCAACGCAGCCATCCTCGCCTCCGGCTACGTCAACACCAGAAACGACGCCCACCAGCCGACCGAAAGCCACCCCGAATTCGAACCGCACCCCATTCAGGGTTGGACCCCGGACTTCATCCCTTACGTCCTGCAGGAGGCGATGGACGGGGATTACTACGATGAACTGTTGCCGGTGGCGGGTGCGGACGGCATTTCGTGGTCGCGGCGTCTGGCGGCGGAAGAGGGGATATTCACCGGCATTTCCGGCGGCTCCACCTTCGCAATCGCGATGCAGATGGCACAGGATGCCCCGAAGGGATCGGTCTTCCTTGTCATGCTGCCCGACACCGGGGAGCGGTATCTTTCCACCCCCCTGTTCGACGGCATCGCCGAGGAGATGACGGAGGAAGAATCCGCAATCTCCCTGTCCACCCCCAGCGCGCAGATCGAGACGGAGTAGCGGCGGCTCGCGGGTGGGTCTTCAGGCCCGCGTCAAAACCATTGCCCCGGTTCCATCAGGCCAAGATCAAGCAACTGCCGCGAATGCCACTCGAACGGGGCCGAATTGTGCCATTTGAACGTGTGGATTTCGTAGCGGCTGCCCGGATTGGCTTTCAGCGCCTTGGCTGTGCGGAAAGAACAGATGGCTGCCGTGATGTTGTGATGCCACGGACAGGCGAAGGTGTTGTATTCCTCGTCAGTGAACGTGTGATCATCCCGCAGCCGCAGCCCCTTTTTCGCGCGAAACAGCGGTATGCGGTCGATCTTGCGCCGGGCGGGCGGAACATGTTCCTCAAACCGCCAGCGCAGACCGCCGAAAAAGTCCAGTTGCCGTTCCTTCGGCTCCCCGCCCTTGGCAGGGTCCGCCCGCGCCAGCGCGTAATAGCCTGAACGGTCCATATGCGCATGATCAAGCGATACCGCATCGGGAAAGGCCTCCAGATCATCGGCGTAAAGGTCGATCACGTAAGCCAGCATCGCGTGCCGCCGTTCCTCGGTGTGGAAGGCCAGCATTTCCTTGATGTTGCGCGTCTCGGAGAACGGAAAGAACAGGTATTCGGCGTTGAAGCAATAATAGACCCATTGGCCCGGCACCGCGTCGTTCACGGCGTTGACCGCCCGTTCCATCGCGTGATCGGCATAGATGTCGTAGTTCACCCGCAGCACCGTTTCCGCCAGATCCGCAGGCAACGCGAATTCTGGCGGCATCAGGGCCACGACGCTGTCGAAACCGATCTGCTGGTGGTGGCGCAGGGTGGTGGCCACTTCGACGTCGTCCTCGACCAGCACCAGCGCCACCGGCCCCGCGGCCAGCACGTCCTTTTCCGCGGAGATCATCGCGGCGAGGGAAGAATAGGTCATGTCTGCTCTCATGCTCGTTTTGTGGCACAGAATCGGTTAATTCCACCCGCATTGCAAGCATTGCGGTGTGCTGGTAGACCGCGCGCAATTCCGATCGAAGACTGAACCCTCGAAGGTGCTGCCATGTCTGCTCCGAAAAAGCTGTTTATCAAGACCTACGGCTGCCAGATGAACGTCTATGACAGCGAACGCATGGCCGAAGCGCTGGGCGGGCAGGGGTATGTCGAGACCGATCAGGCGGCGGAAGCGGACATGATCCTTCTGAACACCTGCCACATCCGTGAAAAGGCCGCCGAAAAGGTCTATTCCGAACTGGGCCGCCTGAAGAAGCTGAAGGTAGACAAGCCAGACCTCAAGATCGGCGTCGCAGGCTGTGTGGCCCAGGCCGAAGGGGAAGAGATCATGCGGCGGCAACCGGCCGTAGATCTGGTGGTCGGGCCGCAAAGCTACCACCGTCTGCCCGCAATGGAAGAACGGCTCGCCCAAGGTCAATCCGCCCTCGACACCGACTTTCCCGAAGAGGACAAGTTTGAACAGCTCAAATCCCGCCCCAAGGCGCGCCGCGCGCCTGCGGCTTTCCTGACCGTGCAGGAAGGCTGCGACAAGTTCTGCGCCTTCTGCGTAGTCCCCTACACCCGTGGTGCCGAAGTCAGCCGTCCCGCCGAACAGGTCATCCGCGAAGCACAGGGCCTGGTCGAACGCGGCGTGCGCGAAGTCACGCTTCTGGGCCAGAACGTCAACGCCTACCACGGCGGCATGGGGCTGGCCGCACTCATCCGCAAGCTGGCGAAGGTCGACGGGCTGGAGCGCATCCGTTACACGACCTCCCACCCCAATGACATGGAAGACGACCTGATCGCCGCCCATGGTGACGTGCCCGAACTGATGCCCTACCTGCATCTGCCGGTGCAGTCGGGCAGTGACCGCATCCTCAAGCGCATGAACCGCAAGCACACGGCTGAAAGCTACCTCAAGCTGCTGGAACGCTTCCGCGACGCGCGCCCCGATATCGTGCTGTCTGGCGATTTCATCGTCGGCTTCCCCGAAGAAACCGACGCGGACTTTGAGGCTACCATGCAGTTGGTCGAAGAGGTCAGATACGGCTACGCCTATTCCTTCAAATACTCCGCCCGCCCCGGCACCCCCGCGGCGGAACGCGCGACTGTGGATCCGGAGGTGGCCGACGCCCGCCTGCAGCGCCTGCAGACGCTCATCACCCGCGACCAGCGCGCGGTGCAGGACGCCATGGTCGGGCGCGAGGTATCCGTTCTTGTCGAACGCACAGGTCGCGAGGCCGGACAGGTCGTGGGCAAATCAGATCACCTCCATTCGGTGCATATCGAAAACGCCCGCGCCCGCATCGGCGACATCGCGCGTGTGAGAATCGTTGCGTCCAAATCCAACTCTCTGGCCGCGGTAGAGGTCTGATCCCGGACAATATGCGCCCCCACGTGCCACAGCTACTGGGGATAAGCCCGCGCTTATCCACAAAATCACGCGTTTCCATGCTAAATGTAGTGTTCTTGCTTCACAGGCCCCGAAATCTTCCGTAACGTTCGCGCATTGGGGGGCGTCTTCTGACCGTGTCCGAACCGCCTCTACTGGGGAACGATAAAAGGGAAAGAAGCAGTGAGAATGAAACTCTCCAAAGCTGTCCGCGCCCTGGCTGGCATCTCGCTTGTCGCGGCACTGGCACTACAGGCACCAATGGCAGACGCGCAGACACCTTCGCAGGTGGGTCGCGACAAGGGCATTTACCTGCCAACCATCTGGGTGGACCCGGATGGCTGCGAACACTGGGTCATGGATGACGGCGCCGAAGGATATATGACGCCACACACCAACCGTCAGGGCATTCCGGTCTGCCGCCGGGGCAATGTCTGCGGCGTGATGAAGTCGGACCAGTTCTTTGCCACCGACAGCTACCGCATCCACAAGCAGGGCCGCGCGCGCCTGACCGAATTCTTCAAGACCACGGGCGCTGTGTCCTACATCATCACCGGCCACACCGACAGCCGTGCCTCTGACGCCTACAACATGCGCCTGAGCTTCAACCGCGCCAGCGCGGTGGCCAAGGTTGCCCATGGCGCAGGGGCCAAGATCGCGGACGTGCGCGGTTACGGCGAACGCCTGCCAGCGGCTGCCAACAATACCGCGCAAGGCATGGCAAAGAACCGCCGCGTCGAAATCATCTGCATCCGCTAGGAGGACATATCGTGATGAAAACCAAAATTCTGCTGATCACGGCCTGTGCCTTTGGCCTGAGCGCCTGTGCCGACTACGAAGGCGGTCTGGGCCGCGGTTATCCGTCTGACAAGACCGTGGACCGCGGTTTCGACAAAAAGCACCTCAGCCAGCTTCAGGCGGGTATCTGGGTGGATCCAAACGGCTGTGATCACTGGATCATCGACGATGGCGTCGAAGGCTATCTGTCTGCCCGCCTTGACAAATACGGCAAGCCGGTCTGCTCCGGCGTCGCCCCGCCCAACCAGACCGTCGGGGATTTCAAGGGTGGCTCCACGGTCAGGGACCCCAACTGATCTTGGCGATCTCCCGCACAGACGAAGGGCCGGCGTGTTGCACATGCCGGCCTTTTGCGTATCAAGACCCCCGAACGGGGCTGGCCGACTCAGGCCGCACTCCATAGTTGTATACCTTTCACCAAGAAGGACACCGCCTTGCCCGCAGACACCGCCCTGACCGGCACCCCCGTGCCCCCGAAGGTTCTGGAATATCCCGACAACCGCCTGCTGATCGACCTCTGCGGCGCCTATGACGCGCATCTGGCGGCGATTGAGAAGGCGCTTGAGGTTCAGATCGTGCGCCGGGGCAACCAGCTTTCGGTGATGGCGGATGACGAAGCGGCACAGGCGCAGGCCGAAGCGGTGCTCAACACCCTCTATACCCGGCTGGAAGGCGGCCGGTCGGTGGAACCTGCAGATGTGGACAGCCTCTTGCGCATGGGCACCTCCGGTGACGACACCGGCAGCCGCGCAGGCGACCAGATGGAAATGGCCATCGCTGGCGGTGTCGAAATCCAGACCCGCAAGAAACGGGTGGAGCCGCGCACGGCCGCGCAAAAGGCCTATGTGCAGTCGCTGTTCGACAATGAACTGGCCTTCGGCATCGGCCCTGCGGGCACCGGCAAGACCTATCTTGCCGTCGCTGTCGGCGTGTCGATGTTCATCAGCGGCCATGTGGACAAGATCATCCTCTCCCGCCCTGCGGTGGAGGCGGGTGAAAAGCTCGGCTATCTGCCCGGTGACATGAAGGACAAGGTCGATCCCTACATGCAGCCGCTTTACGATGCGCTGAACGACTTCCTGCCCGGCAAGCAACTGGCCAAGCTGCTGGAAGACAAACGCATCGAAATTGCGCCCCTGGCGTTCATGCGGGGCCGCACGCTGTCGAATGCTTTCGTGGTGCTGGACGAGGCGCAGAATGCCACGTCGATGCAGATGAAGATGTTCCTGACCCGTCTGGGCGAAGGATCGCGCATGGTGATCACCGGCGACCGCACCCAGGTCGACCTGCCGCGCGGCACCCAATCGGGGCTGGCGGATGCCGAACGGCTGCTGAAAACGATACCGAAGATCAGCTTCAACTACTTCACCTCCAAGGACGTGGTGCGCCACCCGCTGGTTGCCGCCATCATCGAAGCCTATGAGGCGGAGGCGGAGCATCGCGGATGAGCTGGTGGACGCGTATTTTCGGTGGTCAACCCGCACAGCAGTCAAAGCGGGAACCGCCGCAATTGCCGTCACTTCCTAGGGATGCGGCAGCCTATGCAGGTATGCTCGATACTGCGTTCAGCGCCGCCACCGACGCGGCGGTGCGCAAGATCAGCGCAGCTTGCGCCGATTTGCCCCAAAAAGCGACGGGCCTCGACATCGGAGTGCACGTGGATCAGGACGGGGAGGGGTATGTCAACGTCATGCTGCACGTGAACGGCCCTGACCCCTACGTCCTTGAAAAGGCGATTGCGCCGCACCGCGAGATTTTCAAAAGCACCCATCAACCGCCCCACGGCCTGCCGCTTTTTGATCCGCATGACGTGAATATTGACGTCTATGAGGCGATTGCGGCAGGGGTGGAGCGTTGGATTACCGCGCTCTGGCCGCAGATCAGCGGCCCTGCGGTGCCCGTCTGCGTTTTTTTGGCCGATGACTTTAGCGACCGCCCCCCACTGCTGGTGCAGGGCGGTCGCGGCACATGATGCTTGAGGTGGTGGTCGAGGACGACCGCTGGAACACGCTGGGGATTGAGCCGCTGGCCACGCGGGCGATGCAGGTGGCACTTGCGCATCTGGACGTCGACGCGGCCCAGGCGGAGGTGACAATGCTGGCTTGCGATGACGCGCGCATCGCAACCCTCAACGCTGATTTTCGGGGTAAACCCACCGCCACCAACGTCCTCAGCTGGCCCGCGAAAGAGCGTGGTGCCACAACCCCCGGCGGTGCGCCGCAACCGCCCAACCCCGACCCCGACGGCACAATCCCGCTGGGCGATCTTGCGCTGGCCTACCAGACCTGCGCCCGCGAAGCAGAAGACGCGGGCATCCCGATGACCCAGCACACCACCCACCTGATCGTGCACGGGCTCCTGCATCTGCTGGGCTATGACCATGAAACCGACGCCGATGCGGCGCTCATGGAAGGGCTTGAGGTCGAAATACTTGGCAAAATGGGTTTGGATGACCCATATAGGACATCACGGGCACATTGACTGCCCCTCAACAAGCACAGGACCCAATGGGCGACACGGACGATTCTTCTGACGCAGCGCGGGGCGCGCAAGCGGATCAGACACATCAGGACACCGAAGAAGCGGGCGACAGTCCTGTATCGCAGGGCGGCTTCTTTTCCCGGGTGATCGGGGCGCTCAGCCCCTCGGACACTGCAAATGAGAACGAATTCACGCCGGCCCCGGTGGACCGTTTGAACAGCCGCGGCATGGCCAACCTGCGCCGGATGCGGGTGGATGACGTCAGCATTCCGAAAGCCGATATCATCGCCGTGTCGCTGGGCACCGACATGGACGAACTGGTTGCCGTCTTCAAGGACAGCGGCCTGACGCGCCTGCCGGTCTATGACGGCACGCTGGACACGCCGGTGGGCATGGCGCACCTCAAGGATCTGGCGCTGCAATACGGGTTCAACGGCAAGCCGAAGGATTTCGACCTCAAGCAACTCATTCGCCCGCTTCTGTTCGTGCCCCCCTCCATGAGCATCGGCGTGCTGTTGACCAAAATGCAGGCGGAACGCCGTCACATGGCGCTGGTGATCGACGAATACGGCGGAGTGGACGGGCTGGTCACCATCGAGGACCTGATCGAACAGGTGATCGGAGAGATCGAGGACGAACACGACGTCGACGAAGGCACCTACTGGACGCAGGAGAAACCCGGCACCTATCTGGCGCTTGCCAAGACCCCGCTGGAAGATTTTGAGGCGGAGATCGGCCATTCCCTGACCGACCATGACGACGTGGACGAGGAAGAGATCGACACGCTGGGCGGTCTGGTCTTCATGCTGTCGGGCCGGGTGCCTGCGCGGGGCGAAGTGGTGCTGCACCCCGATGGACCGGAGTTCGAGGTGATCGATGCCGATCCGCGCCGGATCAAGCGGTTGCGGGTGCGCACCATCGGGGCGCAGGGATGATCAGCCGCCTGCGCGGCTGGCAGCTGTGCGCGGTATCGGCCCTCGTGGGGGGATTGGGTGCCTTCGGACAGGCCCCCTATGACTGGCCCGCGCTGATGCTGGCCGCAATGGTCGTCGCCGCGTTCCTGTTCAACGAAGCCCCCACACCCCGCCGCGCCGCCCTTGCGGGTTTCGGCTTTGGCCTTGGTTATTTCCTGCATGCGCTGCAATGGATCGTGTCCCCCTTCATGGTCGATGTGGCGCGCCATGGCTGGATGGCGCCCTTTGCGCTGGTGTTCATGGCGGCAGGGATGGCGTTGTTCTGGGGGCTGGCGTTCTGGGCTGCGCGTTGGTTGTCACCTGTTCGGGGCTGGCCGCTTGTCCCATGCTGGGCAGGGGTGGAAGTGCTCCGTGCCTACATCTTCACCGGGTTTCCATGGGCCAGCCCCGCGCAAGCGACGGTGGATGTGCTGGCCGGGCAGGGTTTGGCGTGGGTCGGGCCGCATGGGGTGAACCTTTTGGTGGTCGCCGCCGCAGTGGCAATTGGCGTCCCCGCAAGGTGGGCCTGGATGCGGCGGTTCGGGCAAGGAATACTTGCCTTCCCGCTGGCGGCGTTGATGGTGCTGGGGATTTTCCAACCCGAAGCGGCGCTGACGGACTACACCGTTCGGCTGATCCAACCCAACGCCGCACAGCGCGACAAATGGGATCCTGACATGATCCCGATCTTCTTCCAGCGCCAGCTTGAATTCACCGCAGCCCCTCCCGCCGAAGGGCAACCCACGCCCGATCTGGTGATCTGGCCGGAAAGCGCGATCCCCTGGTCGCTGCACCATGCGCAGGGCGCGCTGGATGAAATTGCGGCGGCGGGCGGGACATCTCAGGTCGCGCTTGGCGCGCGGCGGGTGGAAGGGTCGCGGATCTTTAACGCGATGGTGGCGCTGGGACCGAAGGGGGCCATTGCGCAGAGGTATGACAAGCACCACCTGGTGCCGTTCGGTGAATACATTCCCTTCGGGGATCAACTGGGCCAGTTCGGTATCCGGGGCCTCGCCGCGCGCGACGGCAACGGGTATTCCGCAGGTCCCGGTGCCGCACTGATGGATTTCGGTGCGCTGGGCCGCGCGCTGCCGCTCATTTGTTACGAGGCGGTCTTTGCCCATGACGTGAACGCCGCGCCGGAGCGCCCTGATTTCCTGATCCAGATCACCAATGACGCGTGGTTCGGCAAGGCTGCGGGCCCGCGCCAGCATCTGGCGCAGGCGCGCATGCGGGCGATTGAACAGGGGCTGCCGCTGGCGCGCGCGGCCAACACCGGGATTTCCGCGATGGTCGACCCTTACGGTCGGGTGTTGCAGGCACTGCCGCTCAATGCGGCGGGTTTTGTCGATGCGCCTTTGCCAGCCCCGTTGCGCCCCACGCTCTACGCCCGGACGGGTGATCTGCCGGTCATTGCGGTGACGCTCCTTGCGCTGTTCATCGCGGCGGGCGCACGGTGGCGACGCGTTTAGTCGTTGACCTGAGGAATCCGCCCCGGTAAGGCCAATGGAACATCGCCACAACGGCTTCCTGACGTGGCGAACAGGCTTATGAACTGGAGCACCTATGTCCCGCCAAAACTATGTATTCACCTCGGAATCCGTGTCCGAGGGACACCCTGACAAGGTCTGTGACCGCATTTCCGATGCCGTCCTTGACGCCTTTCTGACCGAAGAACCGCAGGCGCGGGTCGCGGCAGAGACTTTCGCGACCTCCGGCATGGTGGTGATTGGCGGCGAAGTGGGTCTGTCCGACCAGGACCGCCTGAAGGATTATATGGGTCGCATCAGCCAGATCGCGCGCGACTGCATCAAGGACATCGGGTACGAGCAGGAACATTTCCACTGGAACACCTGCCATGTGCTGAACTTCCTGCATGAACAATCCGCCCATATCGCCCAAGGCGTGAATGCGGCGGATAACAAGGACGAAGGTGCCGGGGATCAGGGGATCATGTTCGGCTTTGCCGTGGATGAAACGCCTGAACTGATGCCCGCGCCGATCCAGTATTCCCACGCGATCCTGCGGCGGCTGGCCGAAGTGCGCAAGGACGACACCGAGCCCACCTTGCGCCCCGATGCGAAAAGCCAGATCAGCCTGCGTTACGAGGATGGCAAACCGGTGGAGGTGACCTCCATCGTGCTGTCCACCCAGCATGAAAGCGTCGACCAGACCTCCGACGACATCCGCGCCATCGTGGAACCCTATATCCGCGAGGTGCTGCCCGCCGGTTGGATCACCGACGCCACCGAATGGTGGGTGAACCCCACGGGTACCTTTGTGATTGGCGGCCCGGACGGCGACGCGGGCCTGACCGGGCGCAAGATCATCGTGGACACCTACGGCGGGGCGGCCCCGCATGGGGGCGGCGCGTTTTCGGGCAAGGACCCGACCAAGGTAGACCGTTCCGCCGCCTATGCGGCGCGCTATCTTGCCAAGAACGTGGTGGCCGCAGGGCTGGCGCGCAAATGCACGATCCAGCTCAGCTATGCCATCGGGGTCAGCAAGCCCCTGTCGATCTATTGCGACACCTTCGGCACCGGAGAGGTGGCGGAGACGGCCATCGAAGCCGCCGTGGCCCGCTGCATGGACCTGACACCGCGCGGCATTCGCGAACATCTTCAACTCAACAAACCCATCTACCAGCGCACGGCGGCCTATGGTCACTTTGGCCGCGCGCCGGACGAGGATGGCGGGTTCAGCTGGGAAAAGACGGACCTGATCGACAAGCTCAAAGCGGAAGTGTGACGGGTCTTTTTCCTTTGCGGCTCAAGGGCGGGCTGGTGGCGATGCTGCTGGCCATCTGCGGCGCGGCACTGGCAAACGAGCCTGATCTGTCACAGCGGTTCCGGGTCGAAGGTGACCGGCTGATCTTTGACACCAAGGCGCCGCTGGAGGGCAAGGAGCAGGATATCAATTCAGGCGATGTGGACGCGATGCGCGATGTGTTGCGGCGGCACAAGGGCATCAAGGTGCTGGAACTGGAATCCACCGGCGGCGGGCACTACCCGTCGATCGAGCTTGCCGAACTGGTGATTGACTTCGGGCTCGATACCCATGTGCCCAACATCTGCGAAAGCTCCTGCGTCACGATCTTTCTGGGCGGCACAAAGCGGACGCTGGCGCGCGGTGCACGCATCGGGTTTCACCAGTTGACGTGGAATCCGTCAGCGATTGAGGAATATTACAACGATCACCGCGAATGGCGGGAATGGGAAACACCATTCGAGTTTGCCGAATGGATGTATGAAGACACCCAGACCGAGACGTTCAACCGACTGACCTTCATGATCAACCGGGGCGTGGATGCGAATTTTGCGATCCAGAGCCTGCGGCGGCCAGATGGCAGCTTGTGGCGGCCCTATCGGGCGGTCTTGCTGGCAGCAGGTGTGTTGACCGAATAGATGCGTCTCCCATCCGGCATGTTCGGGTGAAGTCAGTGGTTGATGCGGGTGAAGGGCGATGGTGGTTTGCGTGGTGGTCGCAGGCGATCAGAGGCCGGGACCTGCGGCGTCGGGGCAAGATCAGCGAATAACGCGTTGCCCTGATGTTGTTCAAGCTGCTGCAGAAACTGCCACATCGCCATGCAGCTTTCCTCGATCAGGGCAGGATCTGCGTCGGGTGGCGCCCCGCCGGCGCGACGCAGCGCCCGGAGTTGGCGCATCATGCGGCTGAGCATCGGTTTGATGTCGCGCGCGCATTGGCCTGCGAAATGTGCCAGCACCGCCTCCACCTCCGCGCGGGCGAAGGTCTGGGTTTCAAGCTCAACCGTCAGTTCGGATTTCTGCAGCGCATTGGCCACCGCCCGCTGAAAGGCGGGGGCGGTCAGTTCATCCTTGGTCAGATAATCGCTGCACCCGTCTTCGCGGGCGCGGCGGGCGATGGCGTCATGCCCCTGTCCGGTGATCATGATGATGCCGGCGGTGCAGTTGCGCGCGGACATGCGCACCTGTTCCAGGGCGTCAAGGCCGGTGCCGTCGGGCAGGTGATAGTCGAGGATAACCAGATCGAACGTACCGCTTTCAAGCGCGGTCGTGAAATCCGCCAGGGTCGCTGCATTGGTCAGCGTGCAGGGCCGCGCCAGACCCGAACACAGGCGCGCCAGCCGGTGCCGGTCAAACCGTTCGTCTTCGAGGATCAGCACACGCAGCGCGCTGGTTTGCGGATCGCGGTTGCTATGGGCGGCGGCGGGCATGGGAGGTCCTTTCCAAAATATACCTCGGAGTAGCAGACAAGGGATTAACAAGAGGTTGAAGCCCGGTTGCCGCGCGCGCGTAGCCGCGCTAAAGCCCAGCGCATGATTGATGACGCACCCGACACTGCCCGACCCCGGCGGAATTTCTATGGCCGCCTGAAGGGCAAGACCCTCAAGCCGTCCCAGCGGCGGTATCTGCAGGAGGACCTCGCGGCGCTATCCCCCGGCAAGGTCAGTTGGGAGGACAACCCGGACCGGACGCCGCTTGACCTTGGCGCGCGTTTTGGTGGCAAGCCTGTCTGGCTGGAGATCGGTTTCGGCGGCGGTGAACATCTGGTGCACCAGGCGGCGCGCAACCCCGACATCGGGATCATCGGGTGTGAGCCCTATATCAACGGGGTGGCGATGCTGCTGGGCAAGATCCGGCGCGCGGGGGTGGAGAACCTGGCCGTGCATCCGGGTGACGCGCGCGATCTGTTTGATGTGCTTCCTGCCGCGTCAATCGCGCGGGCGTTTCTGCTTTATCCCGATCCCTGGCCCAAGACGCGCCATCATCGGCGGCGATTTGTAACGGAAGAACACCTGGTGCCGCTTGCGCGCGTGATGCAGCCCGGTGCAATCCTGCGCGTGGCCACGGATATCGAGGATTACGTCCGCCAGACGCTGGAAGAGGTGCCGCGGTTCGGGTTCGAGTGGCTGGCAGAGCGCCCGTGTCACTGGCGGGTGCCGTGGGACGATTGGCTGTCCACCCGCTATGAGCAGAAGGCCCTGCGCGAAGGCCGGGTGCCGCATTATCTGACGTTCCGTCGCAAGGCGGCGTGATCTGACAGCGCGGGCAAGCCCGCATTCGATTTTTGGAATTTTGCCATGGCAAAATTGGGCGAGGCTCTGCCTCGCGCTCCGGGATATTTGAGGAGAAAAGAGAGGGGTGGCGGTGCCTTGGCATGGACGCTCATGGTGGGCTGCGCTAGAAACGGCGGGAACGTGAGGGGAAGTCTATGTCAAGCCACGGTGATCCAATTCCAATGACATCTTCGGCCTGCGGGCCGCTGAGCGGCGTTGCGGATGTACCGGGGGACAAGTCGATTTCCCATCGGTCGCTGATCCTGGGGGCGATGTGCGTCGGCGAGACCACGATTGCCGGGTTGCTGGAAGGCCAGGACGTGCTCGACACCGGGGCGGCGATGCGGGCCTTTGGCGCGGAGGTGACCGATCAGGGGGGCGGCAACTGGTCGGTGCGCGGGGTTGGTGTGGGCGGTTTTGCCGAACCCGATCAGGTGATTGACTGTGGCAATTCGGGCACCGGGGTGCGGCTGATCATGGGGGCGATGGCGACGTCGCCCATTTCCGCGACCTTTACGGGCGACGCAAGTCTGAACGGGCGGCCGATGGCGCGGGTCACCGATCCTTTGGCGCTTTTTGGGTGTCAGGCGGTGGGGCGCGCGGGCGGGCGCTTGCCGATGACGCTGGTGGGCGCGGCGGAGCCTGTGCCGGTGCGCTACGTCGTGCCTGTGCCGTCCGCGCAGGTCAAATCGGCGGTGCTGCTGGCGGGGTTGAACGCGCCGGGTCAGACCGTGGTGATCGAGGCCGAGGCCACGCGCGATCATACCGAGAGGATGCTGGCGGGGTTCGGCGCGGAGATATCCGTGGTGGAGACCGACTCGGGGCGCGAGATCACCCTGACCGGACAGCCGGAGCTGCGCGCCCAGCATATCGAGGTGCCGCGCGATCCGTCCTCCGCCGCCTTTCCGGTTTGTGCGGCGCTGATCGTGCCAGGGTCAGACGTGCTGGTGCCGGGGATCGGGTTGAACCCGACACGGGCGGGGTTGTTCACCACGCTGCGTGAGATGGGCGCGGATCTGACGTTCGAGAATGAGCGCGTGGAAGGCGGGGAGCCCGTGGCCGATCTGCGCGCGCGGTATTCGCCTGATCTGAAGGGGATCGAAGTACCCCCCGACCGCGCGGCGTCGATGATTGATGAATACCCCGTTTTGTCGGTGGTTGCAGCCTTTGCCGACGGGGATACGGTGATGCGCGGGGTGAAAGAACTGCGCGTGAAGGAGAGCGACCGGATTGAAGCCATGGCCAGCGGTCTGCGCGCCAATGGGGTTGAGGTGGAAGACGGGCCGGACTGGTGGATCGTCACCGGGCGCGGTCAGCGCGGCGTGCCGGGCGGTGCGGTCTGCGCCAGTCATCTCGACCACCGGATCGCGATGTCCTTTCTGATCCTCGGCATGCGCAGCGAGACGCCGGTCAAGGTTGACGACGGCGGGCCGATTGCCACGTCGTTTCCCATCTTTGAGCCCCTGATGCAGCGCCTTGGTGCGAAGGTGATGCGGGATCAGGTGTGACCCGTTTCGGGAGGCTGATATGGGGTCTTGCGGGGCTGTCGGCGGTCCTGTTCATCACGTTGCTTGCGGTGACGGAGCTCTATCTCAAGCCCGGCGGGCTTGATCCCTTCGACAGCAGGTTCACCGGCTACACCCCGGGTCAGGCGCGCGCCTATCTGCAGGCGCTTTCTGATGCCGGAAACACGGGGGTCTACCTTGGCCTGTTTCGGCAGTTGGACAGTGTGTTTCCCGTGCTTCTGGCGGCCACTTTCCTTGGTGCGGTCTGGTTGAATACGTCCCGCCTTTGGTGGGTTCTGCGGGGACTGCTGCTGATGTTTCCGCTGCTCTATCTCTGGGCGGATCTGTTTGAAAACGCGCAAGTGGCAGTGATGCTGAAGGCAGGGGTTGCCATAGATGATGCGACTGTGCAGCAAGCCGATACACTGACCCGGATCAAGTGGTTCTGCGTGGCGATCTGCATCATGGGGGTCATCGGCACATGGGGGTTCAGGCGCTTGACGAAAGGGGCTGCGGCATGACGACGAACGGGTTCACCGTGGCTATCGACGGGCCTGCCGCCTCTGGCAAGGGGACGATTTCCAAAGCGGTTGCGGCGCATTTCGGGTTTGCGCATCTGGACACCGGATTGCTGTATCGCGCCGTGGGGGCCAAGGTTCTGCTGGGGGTGGATGCGGTTGCTGCTGCAAGCGGACTGGTGCCCGACGATCTGGATGGTGATGCGCTGCGCACGCCGGAGATCGCTCAGGAGGCCAGCAAGGTGGCGGCGTTGCCAGATGTGCGGGCGGCGCTGGTGGATTTCCAGCGCAGCTTTGCCGCGCGGGCAGGGGGGGCCGTGCTGGACGGGCGCGACATCGGCACGGTGATCTGCCCCGGCGCGCAGGTAAAGCTGTTCGTGATTGCCGACGCGAAGGTGCGCGCGCGCAGGCGTTTCGCTGAACTGTCGGGCAAGGGGATCGAGACGACCTTCGATGCGGTGCTGGCGGATGTGCAGGCCCGTGATGCGCGTGACATGGGGCGGGCGGACGCACCATTGCGCCCGGCGGAGGATGCCGTGCAGATCGATACGTCCGATATGAAGATCGCGGACGCGGTTGCGGCCGCCGTGGCCCTGATCGAGGCCAAGCGGGCGGGTCCATCCTGACCCTTGTATCCAGGGGCGAAAGCCTCTGATCCGGAACATATCTGATAAGGAAGCGGCGCCGCCCCAAAGGGTGGGTCCATGATCCTGACCGGGAAACCCGGTATTGCGCGTCTTGCAGGGACCGGGGATGTGCCCGGCCGTCAGACCCTTGTGTGCCCAGCGCGTGTCAGGCGCCTGGCTTGGTTAACCAAGACCGGGGTATAGCGATGGCATGTTAACGATTGCTGAGCTCATCGCGCGGTGCTCACCCAAAGGTGCATGGTTTGAAACACGTCCCTGCGCTACGGTCGTCGGCATGAAGGAGTGCCCGTTATGACCCGTCCCCTTGTTATTCACCTGACCCTTGCGGCGCTGATGGTGCTGTCGCCCCTTGCCGCCACCGCGCAATCCGCCCCTGCTGAAGCCCCGCCGGAACAGGCCTTGCCCGAAGCCGAAGGGCCAATGACCATGGCGCGACTGGCGGAGATCGTGATGGCGCTTGACCCGGATGCCCGCGCGCAAGGCCCCGCCATCGAATTCACGCTGGATGACATCCCGATCATCGTCATCGCCGATCCGCGCGCCGACAGGATGCGGGCGATGGTGCCGATTGCCAGCGCCGAAGGGTTGAGCGAGGCGGACCTGATGCGGATGATGCAGGCGAATTTCGATTCAGCCCTGGATGCGCGATATGCCGTGGCCAACGGGCGGCTTTGGGGGGTGTTCATCCACCCGCTGTCGCCCTTGGAAAAGGATCAGTTCCTGTCCGGGCTTGTACAGACCGTGACCGTCGCCCGGACCTATGGCACCGCCTATTCCAGCGGCGCACAGATCTTTGGTGGGGGTGACACCAACGGCATCTACCGCGACCTGCTGGAAGAGCTGAAGAAAAAGGGTGAGGCGCTGTGATACCCCGGCTGCTTTCAAGTCGCATCGCTGTTTCCTTCCAAATGGTTCAAGAAACCCCGCCGGAGGCCTGGAATCCTGATCCCGCGGCTGCTCCGGATGCCGCGCCGGATTTCAACGCATTCCGAGAACCCTGCGTTGCAAGGGAACGGACCGTAAACCGGCACGCGGTGCCTTCATCCTGAAAAAGTGATCGATATCGCGGCAGTGGATCATTGATCGCACAGCGCATTCGCGCCAAGCTCGCACGACGTTACAAAGGAAACGCCCATGCGACTGCTCCTCTCCCTTTTCATCACCTGCCTCGCCCTGCCTGCCGCTGCCGCCGAAGGCGAACGCCTGCAAGTCAAAGGCGAAATCATCGACACCTGGTGTTACTACTCCGGCGTGATGGGCGGGCCTGATGCGGTCGTGGGCTCGGCGCACCACACCTGCGCGCTGTGGTGTAGTGCGGGTGGCATCCCGGTGGGGATGCTGGCGGAGGACGGCACGGTCTACATGATCCTGAAGATGGCGGGTGACGATAATGCCAACGGTGGAGACACCAGCCTGAAGCTGGCCGCCCACACGGTGGAGGTGGACGGGATGCACTATGCCCGTGACGGATTGAACTACCTGGTGGTTTCCGAGGTGATCTCCGATCTGGATATCCAGAACACCACCCATGAGGATTACGGGAACATCCCGCCCTTCTCCATCCCGGAGCCAAGCGAATGAAACACATGATTGCCATGCTGGCCCTCGCGGCCACCCCGCTTGCTGCGCAGGATTTCTCCGAAGGGTCTGAGGCGCGCAGCTGGAACCTCTATGCGGAAGTCCCGGCCAAGTTCGAGGCACAGGTTGTCGACGTGCTTTGTGACCTGACAGGCGATTGTCCGGAGAACTGCGGCGATGGCACGCGCCAGTTGGGGCTGCTGCGCACCGCCGATGACGTGATGGTGCTGCCATTGAAGAACAATCAGCCCGCGTTCACCGGGGCGGCGACGGACCTTCTGCCCTATTGCGGGCAGACGGTCACCGTGGATGGCCTGATGATCGAGGATGAGGACCTGAACGCCCGCAACATCTATCTGGTGCAGACCGTCACGACGGCGGATGGCACGACCGCCAAGGCCAACCAGTGGACCAAGGAATGGGCCAAGGCCAATCCGGACGCCGCTGGCAAGGGGCCGTGGTTCCGACGCGACCCGCGCATCAAGGCCATTATTGCCGAGGAAGGCTATCTGGGTCTGGGGCTGGAGACGGACGCCGAATTCATCGCCGATAACTTCTGATGCGACACTTTCGTGCGGCGCTGATCGCGGGCTTGGCGTGTGCGCTGCCTGCGTGGGCGAGTGATCCGTTTCCGCTGGCGCTGGGCGGGCCCTATGAACTGGTCGATCAATACGGGGCCACCCGCAGTCAGGCCGATCCCGATGGCCGCGCGCAACTGGTGTTCTTCGGCTATATCAACTGCCCCGACATCTGTACTGCTGCCCTGCCGATGATGGCGCAGGTGGTTGACGCACTGGCCGACAGCGGACATGCGGTGACACCTGTCATGATCACCATCTCGCCCGACCGCGACAGGGTGGAGACGATGGGCACACCTTTGGCGGAATTGCATGGCGATTTCATCGGGTTGACGGGAGACAAGGCAGCGCTGGCTGCGGCTTATGAGGCGTTCGGGGTCGAAATCACGCCGATCTTTCAAGACCCGGAATATGGCTGGATCTACGCGCATGGATCGTTCATTCACCTGCTGGACGGGAACGGCGATCTGCTGACCCTGATCCCGCCGATCCTGAGCGTGGAACAGGCGGCGGGAATTGCGATGGGGTATCTGGACGGCAAAGGCTAACCCTGCATCGACACCGGGCCGGGTGCGTTGTGTGCTCAGTCGCCCTCAGCCGGGATCGTCTGGAAGTGATATCTGTCAAAATACGCCTTGTAGCGCGCCTTCAGCGCATCGGTGTCGATCGCATATTCCGCGTTTGAATATCGGTGGCGGCCGTATTTCCCCTGTTGGTTTTCCGCCAGATAGGCTTGCATCCGCGCTTCGAACTCCGGCGTGACTTCAAGGTCGAACTTGTCGTAGATCCGCCGCACGGTGCCAATCGGGTCAGCGAAGATGTCTCGATAGACGGCATCGATGATCTGGCCTTCCCGCTCGGGATGGGCGGTGCGGTAGGCGAGCGGCCTTGACCACGTTTCGCCCCAGAAATCCGTGCTCATCCGGCCAAAGGCGTGTTTGTCGAAACTGCCTTCCACGTCGAAGGGGATGTTGGCGCTTTCCATCAGGCGGGTCACGGAGGGGGCATTCTTTGCCGGGTTGCGGTGGGTCAGCACAATCCGGGCGTCATCAAAGGCCTCGAACAGCTGGGCGAAATAGAAGGCATAGCTGGGCGCCTTGTTGATCCAGTGTGATTGCGCGGGGGCAAAGGCGTCAAGCATGGTAAAGAAGTTGCGTTCATATTTCAGTAGGGCGGGGGCCACATCGGGCAGAACACTTCGCATCATGTATTCGAACCCGGCCTGAAAGTTGTTCACTGTCGTCATGCCGTTATGAAAATGCATGTAGACGAGGCTTTCTTCCTTTTCGGTCGCGGACCACAAATGGCTTTCGTTGAATTTCTCGATGAACCCGGGCGCAAGACGGGTCAGGACCGACATGGAGGCATTGCTTTTCCGGATCCGGGGATCGCGCATGGGATCATCGCCCCGTTTCAGCGGCGGCAGGACCTTTTCCATCTCGAAGGTGAAAGGAGAACGCGAGCGCGGGTCTTCGGCCATCAAACGGTGCAGGAGCGTGGTGCCGGTGCGGGGAAAGCCGGTCACGATCAGCGGTGCCTTGTATTTGCCGTGGGCGGTGATGAAATCTGCGTTGGCCTCAAAGAACTTGATAAAAGACGACCGGTTCTTCAGGTGGGCCACAAAGACCGTCCTGAGCAGCAAGCGCCCGATGGGTGAGATATGCGGGTTGTTGTCGATGCCGTCCGCGAACATCGCGACGCAATCGCGCAGGGCGTTCAGCTCCTGTGCCGTTCCCCAGCGCGGATGCAGGGGGCGGGGCTTGTCGAACGCCTTCAGCATCGGATCGCGCAACTTGAATGCGCCTGTGCCGGTCAAGGCCTTCTTTGCCGCATAGACCCACCCGACAGGCGCAAGAAATCCGGGGTAGCGGACGTGGTTGCCCGGATATCGGCCTGACGTGTCGCCCCGCGTCGTGGACGGATCAACGTGATAATAGGTGGTCATGACATAGCCCCCTGTCGCGTGGTACCGCGACCGGCCAGTACCATACCACAGAAAGCCCGCTTTCTTCAGATCATGGCCTTCACAGGCAGGACAGAAAGGTGTTGATGCTGCTGCCACCAATCATGAGCGGGGAGCAGGCGGTTGGTATTGTGCCGGGGTATTTGACGATGGAATGGGCGCGTATTTGGGCAGGCTAGCCTAGACCGTTGGGGCCCACGGCGCGCGGTTCACAGGGGTTACACACCGCCATCCTAAGCTTTCGACTTCGGCTGATGACAGATCGTCAGTGCTTCAGGTATTTTCCGATTTGCATTAGGACTGCATCATGGATGCCATCCCTATCACTTGGCTGGTCAGTGTCCTTTTGGCCATCGCCGCTTATGGGCTTGCCTGGAACACACGGATACCCGGCCGTGCACGGGTGTTGCTTTGTCTGTTTCTTTTATGCCTCGTCGGGGTGACGGTCCTTTTGGGGATGCGCGTGTCATTCGGCTGGCTCTGGCCCGGTCGTGTACAGCCCTTTGTCGCAGTTCTTGCCGCGCCTCTGGCCTATCTTGGGTTTGCAGTTCTGACCATCGACACCTCTGATCGTTGGCGGGGCCTTCTTGTCCGCAATGGTGTGCTTGTCCTCTTTGCTGTTGTGGCACTGGCCGCGCCGTTGCCGGTGTCGGAAGACGTTTTCATCCTGACCATCAATTGCATCTACCTGTACCGAATGGCCGGGTTGTTGCGGCTTGGGCCTGACGGCTTCCATGCGGTTGCGCCGCATACGATAGGGCTTTGGCGGGCGGCGATCATCGCCACACTGGCCTTTATCGGTTTGATGATTGTCATCGACGGGCTGGTGCTGGGCGTCAGCCTGTTTGCGCGTGAACCTCAGATCATCGCGCTGTTGACCGGGATCTCTGGGCTGTTTGTGGGGTTTGTCTGTGTGCTTGCTTTGGTGGGGGTGCCTTTGATCCTGCAGGCCGCGCAACCCGGTACCGCAAACCGGGCTGCTGCGACGGATGCGGACCGGGCACTGATGGAAAGGCTTGATAGGATGATGCACGAGAAAACACTATTTCGCGACAGCAGCCTGACCCTGGCGCGGGTCGCCAGACGCCTGTCAATCCCGGCACGCGATCTGTCCGGCGCGATCAACCGCACCACCGATGAGAATTTTCCCCGCTTTATCAATGGGTACCGTATTGCCTATGCGCAATCAGCCCTGAGAGAAACCGCATTGCCCGTCACCGAAGTCATGCTTGAGGCCGGATTTGTTTCGAAATCCAGCTTCAACACGGAGTTTCGGCGGGTCACCGGTCAGACGCCTTCGCAGTTTCGCTCAAAAGGCGCTGAAAACTAGGTTTCGCGCCCGGCGCTGTCGATCTAGGGTCTAAGGCACGAAACGGGTCGTGATCTGACACCAAAGAGATCGCCAAGGATGTTGCGGCCCGGGTTGATGACAAATCCGAAGCTCGGCGCCAAACCAGTTTGAAGGACGATGTCCGCGCCGTCTGCTTTATGCGCGCTGACATCGTACATGTCACTGATCACGTCCTTGCCCCTTGTCAAAGCTCTGGCAACTTTGCGGCTTTTGATAAAAAATATGATCGGCTCGGCGAGATGCCCGGAAAAGGTGTCTCCGCCGAAGTCTCCGGCAACAAAGCGGATGGGGATCCTGATGCATTTGCCCGGCTGATCGGTGCGCAGAACCACCTCTCCTTGACCTGCGATGCCACGCAGCCGCAGCAAGGTTGCCTTGCGGGGCCGCTGGACCAGCATATATCCAAACATGCCCGCCGGAATGCTGAGGCCGCTGCTGGTCTGAACTTTATGGCGGGTTGCGATGGCGTCGGTGTTGAAGGTTGGCCCTGCGTTCAGCGTGCTGCCGATCAGGATGGTTGTCAGCAAAGCCGCCATTGAGAGAGGAAAAGGTGTGCGTATTGGCATTGGTCTGTCCTTTGATGTGATGCAATGCGTTGCCCGTGCAACGGTACGTCCAATTAGGAGTTGATTGCCCAGCCTTGCGCCCGGATACCTGTTTCAGAACGTACTGGATCGCGTTTCAGAACCAGACTTCCGGCAAGAATTGCGGTGTTGCGGATTGCTGGGCGGGTGAGGCAGGTGGTGATTGTGCGGATCACCCGTGCAGTGCCCCGGCACCCACTCGCCCAAACCATGCCGCACCGCCATCCACCCCTTGCACCCAATGCGCATTTCCCCTATACGCGCGACTGTCTAAGGGGCGGATACACGCACCGGACGTGATATCCTGAGCAGGGTCGGATTTGTCCGGCCCTCTTTCTTTATCCCGGACGGTTCCTGACCCTTGGTCCAATTCACACCCAAGACCGGCGGAGACAACCGCACGGCCAGAAACAAACGCTAAAAGGAAACGCATACTTACATGTCAAACGCTATGGACGAATTTGAAGCCCTTCTGAACGAGAGCTTCGAGATGGACACACCCGAGGAAGGGTCTGTTGTCAAAGGCAAGGTCATTGCCATCGAGGCCGGTCAGGCCATCATCGACGTCGGCTACAAGATGGAAGGCCGAGTTGAGCTGAAAGAATTTGCCGATCCGGGCGAAAGCCCCAAGATCGAAGTGGGCGATGAGGTCGAAGTTTTCCTCCGCCAGGTTGAGAACTCCCGCGGTGAAGCTGTCATCTCTCGCGAGATGGCGCGCCGGGAAGAAGCCTGGGATCGTCTGGAAAAAGCCTATGCTGCGGAAGAGCGTGTCGAAGGCGCGATCTTTGGTCGCGTCAAAGGCGGTTTCACTGTGGACCTTGGCGGCGCTGTCGCGTTCCTGCCCGGCTCCCAGGTGGATGTGCGCCCCGTGCGCGATGCGGGCCCGTTGATGGGTCTCAAGCAGCCGTTCCAGGTTCTGAAGATGGACCGTCGCCGGGGCAACATCGTTGTGTCGCGTCGTGCGATCCTCGAAGAGAGCCGTGCCGAGCAGCGCGCCGAAGTGATCGGCAACCTGACCGAAGGCCAGACGGTCGACGGCGTGGTCAAGAACATCACCGAATACGGTGCGTTCGTGGACCTTGGCGGTGTCGACGGCCTGCTGCACGTGACGGACATGGCATGGCGCCGTGTGAACCACCCGTCCGAGATCCTCGCCATTGGCGAGACGATCAAGGTGCAGGTCATCAAGATCAACAAAGAGACACATCGTATCTCTCTCGGCATGAAGCAGCTGCAGGAAGATCCGTGGGATCTGGTTGCGGCGAAGTATCCGTTGGAATCCTCCCACACAGGCCGCGTGACCAACATCACCGACTACGGCGCCTTTGTTGAGCTGGAGCCCGGTGTCGAAGGTCTGGTCCACGTCTCCGAGATGTCCTGGACCAAGAAGAACGTGCACCCCGGCAAGATCGTCTCCACCTCCCAGGAAGTGGAAGTCATGGTCCTGGAAATCGACGGTGCAAAGCGCCGCGTTTCCCTTGGTCTCAAGCAGACCATGCGCAACCCATGGGAAGTTTTTGCAGAAACACACCCCGAGGGCACGGAAGTCGAAGGCGAAGTTAAGAACATCACCGAATTCGGTCTGTTCGTGGGCCTGCCCGGCGACATCGACGGCATGGTGCACCTGTCCGATCTGTCATGGGACCAGCGTGGCGAAGAAGCCATTCAAGACTATCGCAAGGGCGACATGGTTCAGGCCGTTGTCTCTGAGGTGGATGTCGAGAAGGAGCGGATTTCCCTGTCGATCAAAGGCGTTGGCGGTGACAAGTTCGCCGAAGCGGTGGGCGGCGTGAAGCGCGGCTCCATCGTGACGGTGAACGTGACCTCCATCGAGGATGGCGGTATCGAGGTGGAATACGAAGGCATGAAATCCTTCATCCGCCGTTCCGATTTGTCCCGTGACCGTGCCGAGCAGCGCCCCGAGCGTTTCTCCGTGGGGGACAAGGTCGACGTGCGCATCACCAACGTGGACGCAAAAGCACACCGGTTGGGCGTGTCGATCAAGGCGCGTGAAATCGCCGAGGAGAAGGAAGCTGTTGAGCAGTATGGCTCCTCCGATTCCGGTGCATCCTTGGGTGATATCCTGGGTGCGGCACTGAAGGGCGACGACGAATAAGCCTGACCGCACAGGACTTCAAATCGAAGGCCCCGCAGGGAAACTGCGGGGCCTTTTTCATGCGCGGATCGCAGACAGCCCGGCACCGTCGGCAGATTGCGAATCGCTTTAACTTTCAGGGGTGGATGGCGGTGCCGATTGCAGCGCCATTGCCTGCCCTTCCAGCGGTTGGTCGGAAAAGGCCCCGAAAACAGCGTCTTCCCTGCAGGAAAATGGAATGTCGGTGCAAACGGTCTCTTCACGGGTGCGGGCTTTGTTTCTATAGTCGGGAAACAGAAAAACAAAGAATAGCCCTTGGGGGGGTACGCATATGATCCGGTCAGAACTGATCCAGAAGATTGCCGACGACAACCCGCACCTCTATCAGCGCGACGTAGAGCGCATCGTGAACACCATATTCGATGAGATCACCGGCGCCATGGCCAAGGGCGACCGAGTGGAGTTGCGCGGATTTGGCGCGTTCTCCGTCAAGAAGCGTGACGCGCGCGTGGGCCGCAACCCCCGCACCGGGGAGACCGTGCAGGTGGAAGAAAAACACGTGCCGTTCTTCAAGACCGGAAAACTGCTGCGCGACCGACTGAATGGACGGGCCTGATGCGCTACGTCCGTTATGCCTGTATCGCGGTGTTTGCCATTGCGCTTGTGTCCATCGCGCTGGCCAACCGGGCGATTGTGCCGCTGAAGGTGCTGCCGGATGAAATCTCCGGCTTTTTCGCGGTGAACCCGCAGGTGAACCTGCCGCTGTTCCTGGTGATCCTCGGCTCCATCGTGGCGGGGCTGCTGGTCGGTTTTGTGTGGGAATGGATCCGGGAGCATGGCCAGCGTGCGGAAGCCGCCAAGCAGGCCCGGGAGATGCGGCGGCTGGAGCGGGAAGTGGCGCGGTTGAAAAGCGAAAAGCACGAAGGTCAGGACGAGGTTCTGGCGCTTTTGGACAAGGCTGGCTGAGCGGGTCTATGCCTTCCGACATCAGTGTGAAAATCTGCGGGGTCACCCGTGTTGAGGATATTGCGGCGGTCGCGGAGGCGGGTGGCCGCTATATCGGGTTGAATTTCTTCGAGAAATCGCCGCGCTACGTGACACCTGCAGAGGCGGCGGCGCTTGCTGCGCAGACACCTGCGGGAATTTGCAAGGTGGCATTGGTGGTTAATCCCACGGATGAGACGCTCGATGCGCTGGTGGCAGCGGTGCCTATGGATATGATTCAGCTGCATGGATCTGAAACGCCGGAGCGGGTGACGGAGATCAAGGCACGCCACGGCTTGCCGGTGATGAAGGCGGTGGCCATTGGCGGGCCGGAAGATCTGGCGGCGTTGGACGCCTACGCCGCCGTGGCGGATCAGCTGCTCGTGGATACCAAGCCACCCAAAGGCGCGGATTTGCCCGGCGGGAATGGGTTGGCGTTTGAGTGGTCGCTGATCGCGGGGCGGCGGTGGTCGGTGCCGTGGATGCTGGCCGGTGGGTTGAACGCGAATACGGTGGCGGAGGCCATTCGTGTGACCGGGGCGCGGCAGGTGGACTTGTCCTCGGCCGTTGAAAGCGCGCCGGGGGTGAAGGATGCGGGGTTGATTGCGGCGTTTTGCAAGGCGGCGCACGCGGGGTAGTTTCGAATTGCTGCGCAATCCGACCGGGGGGCCTGCGGCCCCATTCTTGTCCTTGAAGTCCGCACGCCTGATTGGCCGTTCGGGTGTGCGGGTAGGTTGCACCCTTTCGGAGGCTTTGCCTCCGGACCTCCAGGATATTTTTGGAGAAAAGATGCGGGGAGGCGGTGCCTTCAGAGCGTCTGGTCGTAGTCGCCGACGTTTGGTTCGGTGCGGATGACGGCGTCGATGTCGGCGAAAATGGCGCGGAGTTCGGCGTCCGAGGCCGGGCTTTCGCAGACCACGACGAGGTTGGGGGTGTTCGATGAGGCGCGGACGAGGCCCCAGCCGCCGTTATCGAGGATCACGCGGGCGCCGTTGACGGTGACGACTTCCTTGATGGCGCGGCCACCGATGGTGTCGCCAGCCTGCTGTTTGGCGACGAGTTTCGCGATGAGGCGGCCGAGCGTGTCGTATTTTTCGGTGTCGGCGCAATAGGGGGACATGGTGGGGGAGGAGTAGGTCTGCGGCAGGGCGCGGCGCAGGTCGGACATGGACTTGTCGGGGTTGCGGTCCATGAGTTTGCAGATTTCCACCGCCACGCGCAGGCCGCAATCGTAGCCGCGACCCACGGGTTCGGCGAGGAAGTAGTGGCCTGATTTCTCAAAGCCCGCCAGCGCGCCGATTTCCTTGACCCGGCGTTTCATGTGGCTGTGGCCGGTTTTCCAGTAGTCGGCTTTGGCGCCGTATTTTTGGAGTTCGGGGTCCGAGGCAAAAAGGCCGGTGGATTTGACGTCTGCCACGAAGGTCGAATTGGGGTGCAATTTGGCGAAGTCGCGGGCCATGATCACGCCGACCTTGTCCGCGAAGATTTCCTCACCTTCATCATCCACCACGCCGCAGCGGTCGCCGTCGCCGTCGAAGCCCAGGGCGAAGTCCGCGCCGGAGGCTTTGACGGAGGCGCTCATGTCATGGAGCATTTCCATCGCTTCGGGGTTTGGGTTGTAGTGGGGAAATGTGTAGTCGAGTTCATTGTGGCTGGGGACCACTTCGACGCCGATGCGTTTGAAAAGTTCAGGCGCGAAGGCCGACGCGGTGCCGTTGCCGGTGGCGCAGACGACCTTGAGCTTGCGGGTCATTTTGAAGTCGCCGACCAGATCGTCGAGGTAGGCTTCGCGCACGCCTTGGACGAATTCGTACTTGCCGCCATCGCGGGGCTGGCCTTCTCCGTTCAGGACGATGTCGCGGAGTTCGCCCATCTCATCCGGCCCGTGGGTAAGGGGGCGTTCAAATCCCATCTTCACGCCGGTCCAGCCGTTGGGGTTGTGGCTGGCGGTGACCATGGCGACGGCGGGTGCGTCGAGGTGGAATTGGGCGAAATAGGCCATGGGGGAAAGGGCGGGGCCGATGTCACGCACGTGGATGCCTGCCTGCATCAGGCCCAGCATCAGGGCGTTCTTGATCGACAGCGAATAGTCGCGGTAGTCGTTGCCGACCGCGATCACCGGTTCAATCCCGCGGCGGTGCATTTGCGTGCCAAGGCCGAGGCCAAGTGCGGTGATCCCCGGCAGGTTGATGTCATCGGGGTATTTCCAGCGGGCGTCGTATTCGCGAAAGCCGGTGGGCGTGATCATCGCGTCGCGCAGGAATTCCCAAGTGTTCTGGGTCACGGTGGGTGCGGGTTTGGTCACGGGGGAATACTCTTTATTCGAAGTGTTCAGAACGTCAGCGGATGTTCCTTGGCCAGCGCGTCGAACTGCATCAGGGTCTTGATCAGGCCCGGCATCTGGTCGAGGTAGATCATGTTGGGGCCGTCGCTGGGGGCGTTGTCAGGATCTTCGTGGGTTTCCATGAAAAGCGCGCCGACACCGATGGCCGTGGCAGCACGGGCCATGACGGGTGCGAATTCCCGCTGCCCGCCGGAGGATCCGCCGAGGCCGCCGGGTTGAGCGACGGAATGCGTTGCATCCATCACCACCGGGTAGCCGGTTTGCGCCATCTGGGGCAGGGACCGCATGTCCGCCACCAGCGTGTTGTAGCCGAAGGCGGTGCCGCGTTCGGTCAGCAGGATCTTGCGGTTGCCGGTGCTTTCGATCTTTTCCACGATATTGCCCATCTCCCACGGAGCGAGCCACTGGCCTTTTTTCACGTTCACCACAGCGCCGGTATTGCCGGCAGCCAGCAGCATGTCGGTCTGCCGACACAGGAAGGCGGGGATCTGCAGCACGTCGACCGCATCCGCCGCGATGGCGCATTGGCTTTCGGTGTGCACGTCTGTCAGGACCGGGACGCCGTTGGCGCGGCCCACAGATTGCAGGACCTTCAGCCCTTCGTCGATGCCCAGACCGCGTTTGCCCGACAGAGACGTGCGATTGGCCTTGTCATAGCTGGCCTTGAAGATGAACTGCGCACCCGCAGCGGCACAGGCCTCTTTCATCACGCCGGCGATCATCTGGGCGTGGTCGGCGCTTTCCAGCTGGCAAGGGCCCGCGATGATCGTCAGGGGCCGGTGATTGCCGACCAGGACGTCACCAACGGGGACATGCGCCGGGGGTTTCGGGGTCATGACGTTACCTGTTCTCGCAAGATCGACGCTGTCAGGGACAGCATGAGGTAGATGCCTGCAAAAACGAGAAATGCCAAGATCGTGTTTTCAAATGCGCGTGGATAGGTGGCTTCTTGCGGCGCGACGGGTTCGACGGCGACTGTCAGATATCGCACCTGGCGGCCTGCTTCGGTGCGGGCCTGTTCCATCGCGGTCTGCGCGCTTTGCAACAACATGTCGGCAGCGGCGAGGTCCGCTTGTGCCAGTTGCATGGTCACCGCCTGCTGCGCGAGTGAATTGTCGCCCGCTGTCGCGCTGGTCATCTTGTCGCGCAAGCGGTCAAGCTGGGCATTCAGGCGGCGGACATCGCCCTGCGTGCCGTCCACCTTGGCGCGGTTGGGTCGGGCATTGTCCAGAAGGGCGGCCAGTTCCAGTTCCTTTTCGATCAGCAGTCCTTCGTAGGTGCTGATCTGTCCCCTGATCGCGGCAATTTCGGCTTCGGGGTCGACGCCGTTTTCGACCTGTAGCTTGATCAGTGCCTCCTGCGCGGCGCGGCGGTTGGCCTGCGCGGTCTCGAACCCTTCGCGGGCGTCGCGCATGCCATCTTCGCGCTTTTGCTTGGATAGGTCGTTGACCCGCTCTTCAGCGTATTCAAGCAGGCTGCGGGAGAAGTCTTCGGAGGTTTGCGGATCGGGGGCGATCACCTCCATCCGGATCACGCCTTCGGTGGGATCGTAGCCGATTTTGACGTTCTTTTTGTAGACTTTGTAGGCGTCCTCATTGGTGGCATCGGTGTCCAACCGCTGAATGGCGTCGACACCGTCATCGGAGAAATGGCTTTTGAAACCACGGTCCGTGTCCAGGCGCAGCATCGCATCCTTGGATTGCAGATAGGCCTGGGTGGCGATGCTGTCGGCGGAATTGGCAAACTGGGTGGGCAGGATGTTGCCAAAGGGGCTGGTGCCGCCGCCGCCCTCGCTTTGAATGATCAGGAACTGGCTGTTGGTAGCGTACATCGGTGTCGCCACGTTGTAGAAGTAATACCCCACGGAAAAGGTGGGGATGAAGACGAAGAACGCAAGCCGGATCAGCAGCAGACCCAGTTTCTTGCGGCGGCGGCGGGAGATGTCGCGCTGAATATCGGAAATCTCGCGCTGGCGGCGTTCGGCAGGGCTCACTTCGGTCGAAGGCAGACCGGGGGAGCCGAGCGGCATGGTCTGGGGCAGCTGCACGCGGTTTGCCGGAACGGCCGCGTTGCCATCCGCGCCGGGCTGGGTCGCAGCGGCATCGTTCTGCGGCACCACGAGTTCAAGCATGTTGGCGCGCTGGAACGGGTCGATGCCCTTGGCGCGCAAAAGGCGCACGGCGTCGAAGTCCGAGGTCGGCGCAAGGCCGTTTTTCTGAGCCACGCGGCGGGCCATGCGCAATTGCCGCCCGGTCAGCCCCTCCCGGCGTATGGCGTCAAGGTCCTGTTCGCCGCTCACCTGCGCGGGGCTGGAGACTTCTCCGTCCCGGGCGGGGTGGTCGGGTTGCGGGGGCCTTTCGGCTTCGCTTTCGGCTTCTGCGGGGGCGGGGGATGGTGCGGGCGCGCGTGTCTCACGGGCCGGGGGGCTGTCGGGGACGGGGGCCGGGCGCGGTCGGCGGGTTGTGGGGTTTTCGGATGCGGCGGCGGGATTGCTGTCTTGCGGGATCGGGTCGGGATCAGGCGCGCGCGCGGCGGCTGCCCCGCCGTTGGCGGCTGGGGAGGACATGATGGGCGTGCCCCGCTTGATGCGGAACTTTCTAGCCTTGGGTTTCATAGTCATAGAGCTGTTTCGCTTCTTCCAAGGTGTCGAAGATATGGAGCTGTCCGCCGACCAGAACACCAGCGGAGCGGGCAAATTTTTCCAGCGTGGCGGGCTGGTGCGAGACGATGATGATCGTGGTCGTGCGCAGGCGCTCCTGCAACAGATCGCCCGCCTTGCGGTTGAATTCCGCATCCGTTGACGAAGGCATCCCTTCGTCGATCAGGTAAATGTCGAAATCCAGCGCCAGCAGCAGCGCAAAGGAAAAGCGCGCGCGCATGCCGGAGGAATAGGTGCCGAGGGGCTGGTCGAAATATTCGCCCAACCCGCAAAGCCAGCGGCAAAAGCTTTCCACGTAGTCGGGATCAAGTCCGTAGAGCCGCGCGATATAGCGGGCGTTGTCCATCGCCGACAGGCGCGTCACGACGCCGCCCATGAAGCCCAGCGGGAAGGATATCTTGCAGCCGCGCCGTATTTCGCCGTCATCGGGTTTTTCAAGGCCAGCCATCATATTCACCAGCGTTGTCTTGCCGGTTCCGTTGGGGGCCAGGATGCCCAGGGATTGCCCAAGTTCGACACGGAACGACACCTGATCCAGGATCACCTTGTGCTGTGACCCCGTCCAGAAGGACTTTGATACATTTTCAAATTCCAGCATGCCTGCTCCGGTAGCTGCTTTGAACCCCATGGCCCAACACCCTTTTTACAAGGGCTTTATTAAGGTTTTACCCACGGACTTTGGCTACATTATGGCTTAAATCCGTTGGAATGTACAACGCCCAAAGGGCGCGCTGGTGGCGCGCGCCAGGTGGCGGATACCTTGCAGGGAAGCGATGTCAGGTGCGGCGGGTCAGGCGACGGCTTGCCAGATTACTCCCGCCGCGACGGCCCCGACGAGGGCGAAGCCCAAATAGGCCGCGAAGACGCGCGGTTTGACCAGCGCCCAGACCGCAATGGCCGCAGGGATACAGCTGACCCCGCCCGCGATGACGAAGGACATCGCGGCCCCCTGCGTCATGCCCTGCGCCAGCAATGCATCGACGAGCGGCACGGCGGCATAGCCGTTCAGGTAGGCCGGTGCGCCCACCAGTGCGCCCAGCAGGATCGGCGTCAGCCCTTCGCCGCCCAGCACGCCCGCGATCATTTCGGCAGGGACATAGGTCAGCATGATGGCTTCGACGACATAGGCCAGGGTCAGCCACTTGATCAGGAACAGTGCATTGGTGAGCGCCGCTTCACTAAAGACGGCCCGGCGCGGGGCGTCGCCCCAGAAGGCCCAGACGGGTTTGCCGGAGAAGGGTTTTTTCACGCCACAACAGCCCCCTACAGCGGGTTGCTCACGCAAGGGATCTGCAAAAAGCGCGCTGCGCGACAGGGCCATCACGGCAAATCCGCCCATCATGCCGATGCTGACGGCGGACAGGGTCTTGGCCAGTGCAAAGTCGAACCCAAGCGTGCCGGAGGTGATGGCGAACATCGCCGGGTCCATCAGCGGCGAGGCCAGCCAGAACGCCATGACCGCCCCCAGGGGCGCGCCCACGGCCAGCAGCGCGGCGATGAAGGGGATCACCTCGCACGAGCAGAACGGAGACAGGCCGCCCAGCAGGGCCGCCATGACGATCATGCGCGCAGGTGCCCCTTCGAAAGCGCGCGCCAGCAGCGTCTCCGCGCCGCTGGCCTTGAGATAGGCGACCGCGAGCACGGCGAAGGCGATGAAGGGCGCGGTGCCTGCCAGCGCCTTGGCTGTGAAAAGAAGCGTGGGTCCGAACTGCGGCCAATCAAGCAGCGCAATCAGGACCAGAAGTGCGGCAGTGAAACCCCAGGCACCGGGGGTCCAGTTGCGGGATTGGGACTGCACCTGCGTGGTCTCAGCCATGATCATGCTCCGTGTTCGGGTCTGCATCCGCGCAGCATTCCGTCAGCAGGAAGTTCGCCAGCGCCTCGACCTCCGCATAGGCGACGGCGGCGCAGATGATGCTGCGGCCCGCGCGCTGTTGCTGGATCAACCCGGCGGTACTGAGGATCTTGAGGTGGTGGGTCAATGTGGATCCCGTCACACCCGTGCGGTCGCCCAGATCACCGATGCTGAGCCCGTCGGGGCCTGCGCGCACCAGACAGCGCAGCACGCTGAGGCGTTGTTCGGACCCGAGCGCTGCGAAACTGGCCGCGGCGAGGGTGAGGGTCGGGGTTTGGGATTCGATTTTCATGTTTCTAGAAATATCGAAATGTTTGTCTTATGGCAAGTTCATTTCGATATTTGTCGAAATAACTGCTGACGATCTGTTTTGCACACGCCGTACTTCGGTATTTTTGGCCAAAAAGAGGGGCGGGGGTTGGCGCGCTGGTCGGGCGGCGTATCTGTGTGGTCATGTTGGATATTCGGGATGATCTGAAAGCCTGTACGATCTGTGCAGAGCGGTTTGCGGCCACCGCGACGGCACACCGGCCCAATCCGGTGGTCTGGTTCGCACCCGGCGCGCGGGTGCTGATCGCCAGTCAGGCGCCGGGGTTGCGGGTGCATGAAGCCAATACGCCGTTCTGGGATGCCTCGGGCAAGCGGCTGCGCGATTGGCTGGGGCTGGAGCAGGCGACGTTCTATGACCGCAGCAAGGTGGCCATCATCCCGATGGGCTTCTGCTTTCCGGGCTATGACGCGAAGGGCAGCGATCTGCCGCCGCCGCCTGTCTGCGCGCGCACCTGGCGGGCGCAGGCGCTTGCGATGGTGCCGGACGTTCGCCTGACGGTGCTGATCGGCGGGTATGCGATGCGGTATCATCTGCCGGGGTTCACCCGCGTCACGGACGCGGTGGCAGGCTGGCGCGACCATGCGCCCGGCGTCTTTGCCTTGCCTCATCCATCCTGGCGCAATACCGGGTGGCTGAAGAAGAACCCGTGGTTCGAGGCCGAGGTGCTGCCAAGGCTGCGAGCCCGCGTGAAGGAGGCGTTGAACGATGACCCCGCTGGATGAGGCCCATGCCGCCATGATGGCCGCGCCGGAAGATGATGCCGCGCGGCTGCGGTTCTATGAACGGGTCGCGGACGTGGAGTTGTATCTGCTGTTGGAGGAAGAGGCGCAGGGCGATCAGATCAGCCCGGTTCTTTATGCCGATGATTATGTCATGGTCTTCGACCGGGCGGAGCGGCTGGCCGAGCACAAGGGAACGGAGGCACCGTTTGTCGCGCTGTCGGGTCGGTCGATTGCGGGGATGCTGGAGGGGCAGCCGCTGGGCCTTGCCATCAATATCGGCGTGGCTCCCTCCGAAATCCTGCTGCCCGCCACGGCCATGGACTGGCTGCGCGAAACGCTCGCCCATGGGGCCGGAGAAGTTCAGGCCAAGGTTGACCGCGTGCGGCCCCCCGGTGGCCTGCCGGAGGTGGTGATCGCCGCGATTGATGCCAAGCTGGCCACCGCCACGGGCATGGCAGCGGGGGCCTTTCTGGTCGAGGTCGTCTATGACACCGGCGGGCGGGGGCATCTGCTGGCCTTTGTGGGCGCGCAGGCGCGGGCGCAGGATGCGTTGGTGCGGGCGGCGTCGGAGGCGCTGACGTTCTCAGGGGTCGAAGCGGGGGCGATGGACGTCGGTTTCTTTGCGCCGAATGACCCGGTGGTGGAAAAACTCGCCCGCGTGGGGCTGCGGTTTGACCTGCCACAGGGGGAGGGCCTGCAACATACGCCGCGCATGGCGCCAGGGTCGGACCCTTCGAAACCGCCCATTCTGAAATAAATGTCACGCAAGCCCGCAGGTTTTCTCACATAAAGGGGAGGTCACGCAGCCGTGGGGTGAAATGTCGCAGTGCGCCGACTAGCTTCTTTTCATCACCCGCCGATCAGGCCCTACAGGAGAATACCCCGATGAACCGTTTCACCCTTACCATCGCCGCTGCCGCAACCGCGATCAGCATGGCCAGCGCTGCCTTTGCGGGCGATCAATACGTTGACGGTACAGGCTTTGCCGCGTCCGGTTTTGACGTGGTGGCCTATTTCGATCTGCCACAGAACCCTGTGGGTCAGAGCCAGCCCGCGCCGGTGCCGGGCAGCAAGGCTTTCACCTCCGAATACAACGACGCGATGTTTGCGTTCTCCTCTGCCGAGAACAAGGCAAAGTTTGATGCGGACCCGGCGAAATACGCGCCGCAGTATGACGGCCACTGCGCCTATGGTGTGTCCAAGGGCGGCAAGGTGCCGGGCAATCCGACGCTGTGGCGGATCGTGGATGACAGGCTGTACCTGAACATCACCAAGAACGTGGTGGGGTTCTGGGAAGAGGATATTCCGGGCAACATCAACCTTGCCGAAGGCAACTGGCCGGGGATCGAGGCCGCACCGGGATCGGATCGCGCGATCCCGAAATACTCCAGCCCCGCGCCGGTCAACTGATGGTCGGAGCGTAACAGATGTCCTCTGATCTCCCTCGGTCGGATGGACGTAAAGCCTCGTCGCGCATCGCGCGGCGGGGTTTTGTGCTGGGCGGTCTGGCGGCGGTGCTGGGCGTGGGGGCCGTAGGCTCCGCGCGGTGGTTCAACGTATCGGCACAGGTGTCGGCGGGGGACCTGAGCGCACCGGATGCCCATGTCGCAGCAGTGGCGGGAGAGATCACGCTGGTCGATATCCGGCGGCCCGATGAATGGGCGCGCACAGGCGTCCCGGAGGGCGGCGTGGGCATCGACATGCGGCGGGATGATTTCATCGAGGCGCTTTTGGCGCAGACAGGCGGGGATCGGGACAAACCGGTGGCGTTGATCTGCGCGCGCGGGGTGCGGTCGGCGCGGCTGACGGCGCGGTTGCAGGATGCGGGGTTCACGCAGATCATCGATGTGCCGGAGGGGATGCTGGGATCCGGTGCGGGACCGGGATGGGTAAAGCGGGAGTTGCCCGTGGTGCGGTAGGCCTTTTGAGTAGTAAGTTTCGAAGGGTGCGCATTCACGCGCACCTTTTTGTTTGTGCCGGGCTGGGTTTGGTGCGCAGTGAATGCGCATCCTGCGGTGCGAGGTTTATTCCGCCGCGACTTCCTGCGCATCAAGCTGCGACTTGATCTGCATCCGCGCCTTGCGGGCCTGCGCGACAATCGCGGGTTCGCGCAGGGTATGCGGGCTGGCCATGCGCAGGCCTTCGGGGAGGCGGTCGGTGACGGCCACGCTGGAGAGGGCGGACAGGGGCACGGCCAAGACGAGGCTGGCCATGATCGGCAGCAGCCAAAGGGAGACGAGGCCCGCCATCAGGCCCGCCAACAAGAGCAGCCCGAACAGTGTTTCCACCCAGTGGAACCTCAGCAGGGTGATCAGGGGATACCCCCGCGCGCTGCGCTGCTGTGGTGTCCAGGGCTCGGACCGGGTGAAGGTCGCGCGCAGCACTGCCTTGGTTTGCTGGATCATCAGCACCGGGGCATAGGCGATGGACAGGGCAACCTCGACCACGAATGCCGTGAAGAACGTCGCGTAGCCGCCGAATGCCCGCGCCGCACGGGGGCGGGCGGCAATCAGGGCGGCGGCGGCGATCTTGGGGGTCAACAGCATGGCGTACATGATCACCAGGAACACGGCGCTGTCGATATGGCTCATGGCGGGGGGCCAGTCGGGGAAGAAGGGATTGGATTCGTTGAAATACCGGATGACGTTTGTCTCGGAATCGATGCCAAGCAGCGCCCAGATCACCAGCAGCACAAACCACGCGGGCGAGAGCAGGTAGGCCACCGCGCCGTGCAGCAGGTGGAAGCGGGAGACCGGGTGCAACCCGGCCGTGCCCAGCAGGCGCAGGTGTTGCAGGTTGCCCCGGCACCAGCGGCGGTCGCGCAAAGCGTAGTCGATCAGCGTGCCAGGCGTTTCTTCATAGCTGCCGGTGACACGCGGCAGGAAACGCACGCGCCAGCCCGCGCGGCGGAGCAATCCGGCCTCCACGAAGTCGTGGCTGAGGATCAGGTCGCCCTCGCCCTTGAGGCGCTTCAGACGCGGCAGGCCGGCGCTGGTGGCGAAGGCGCGCGTGCGGATGATAGCGTTGTGGCCCCAGTAGTTGCCTTCGGTGCGCGCCCACAGTGCCAAGCCTTCGGCCAGCAGCCAGCCGTAGGCGATGTTGGAGAATTGTTGCAGCCGGGCGAAGATCGTGTCGGCCCCGATCAAGACTGGAAAGGTCTGGATCAGGCCTGCATCGGGGTCGGCGGAAAGCTCGGACGCCAGCCGTTCGATGGCGCGACCGGACATCACGCTATCGGCGTCCAGCACCAGCATCGCGTCGTGCGCCGCACCCCATCCGGTGATCCAGTCGACGATATTGCCAACCTTCTTGTCGGTGTTCATCGCGCGGCGTCGATAGTGGACGTCGATCCCCTTGGGAGCCTCGGCGCGCAGACGTTCGAAGGCCTGCCATTCCTGTACGGCAATCGCCTCATCCCGGGTGTCGGACAGGATGAACAGGGTATATCGGTGCGGCACGGGGCGGCGGGCCAGATCGTGCAGCATGGCGGTGGCATTGCCGAAAACATCAGCGGGGACCTCGTTGTAGATGGGGACCAGCAGGGCCACGTTCATCGGGGCCACATCGCGCGGGGCGCGGTCGTCGGCCTGTTGCCGTGCGGTCAGGCCAGCGATGGCGACGCCGACGGTGCAGACCGACAGCGTGACCCAGACAAATGTCGCGCCGATCATTGTCAGCAGCGCCCATTCAAGGCCGGTCATGCCCGCGTTCATCAACCAGCCGTAAAGGCCCCAGACCAGCCAAGCGGTGATCATGAGCGCGGGCAGGAACACCGCCCAACGCCAGGCGCTTCGGCCTGCGCCCTTGTCCATCCGCGCGGTGCGCGGGCAGACGGCGAGGTTCTGCGTCTGCATCTCCAGCGGTGCCGCTGGCGGCATGTAGGCAGGCAGGTGTGTCACGCTTTGGTCCACCGGTAGAGCCACACTTCGCTTAAGGGTTCGCCATTCAGGCGCAGTTGGGCGCGAAACTCGGCCAGTGCCGCTTCACCCGGTTGGAAGGTAAACGCCAGACGGGGGCCGTTGGTTTCAGGATTGCGTTGCACGATGCCGGGGGTGACCTCTCCTGCGTTGCTGCGCAGGATGATTTCGACCTCTGACAGGTCATCGGGGACGTCCGGGCTGTCTGCAAAGTCGATGGCAATGATCTGTCCGCCTTCGGGACGGCCGCCCATCGCGGTATTGAGCACTTTGACAGGCACGTTTGCGGAGGGGGCGACCGGGTCTGCGCCCCAGTCCAGCGTGTAGGTCAGCCTGTGTGCCTCGCCCGCCTTGAGCCGTTGGGAGGGCCGCCAGTAGCATACGATGTTGTCGTAAATTTCCAGATCGGCGGGGATTTCCACCAGCGTGACCGACCCTGCGCCCCAGCCTTCACCGGGTGTGATCCAGACGGCGGGGCGGTTGTGATAGAGCGCTTCGAGGTCGTTGAAATCGGAGAAGTCGCGTTTGCGTTGGCACAGGCCAAAGCCGCGTGGATTGTTGTCCGAAAAGGCGCTGATTTGTAGGGTGGTGGGGTTCGACAGCGGACGCCAGATCACCTCGCCTGCGCCATTGTGGATCAGCAGGCCGTCACTGTCATGCACCGCCGGGCGGAAGTCGGAGAAGCGTTGGCGCATGGTGTCGTCGAACAGGAACATTGACGTCAGCGGCGCGATGCCGAGGTGGGTGATGTCCTCACGCGCGAAAACCTCCGCCTCCACGGCCATGCGCAACACGCTGCCATGAGTGATCTCGAACCGGAACGCACCGGTGCAGGACGGGCTGTCGAGGAGCGCATGCAGGATTTGGGTGGCACTGCCGGGGGCGGGGGCCTCCAGCCAGAAAGCGGTGAAGTCGGGGAATTCTTCTCCCGAAGGGTCGCCGGTCTTCAGGGCGAGGCCACGGGCGGACAGTCCGTAAATCTCTCCCGAGCCGATGCCGCGGAAGTAGCTCGCGCCTTGAAAGACGGCGTATTCCTGAAAGATGCCGGGTTTTTCAAGTTCCGCGCGCAGGCGCAGGCCCGAGTAGCCGAGGGTGTCGTCAATCTCCACGTTCGGAAACTTGTCGGTGGTGTCGAACACGCTCATGTCAAAGCGGAGCGGGCGGGCGGCGTTGCCTTCGACCACGTTCACCTCCACCGCTTGCGGGAAATAGAGGCCCGGCGGGAAGACATCGACACGCTGCGGGCGATCGGTGCCTTCCCAAAGCGCGTTGCGGCTGTCGAACCAGATCTTGCGATACTGGTCGTAGGTCAGGTTGCGCCAGCTTTCGGGGATTTGCGGGCGCGGGGCGTAGGGTTCGGCGGCCATGCCGCGCGCACGCGTGCGGACGGTTTCGGCATCGAAGGGCGTCGCCTTGTCGCCAAGCCGCAGGCCCGGTTCTTCGGCCAGAGCGGCGGTTGGCACCGCGGCAAGTGCCACGAGGGATTTCAGGACATCGCGACGGATCATGGTGTTGCCTTCGCGCGCCATGGATGGGATTTGAACCAGCCCGCGCCGTAGGCCACGGCGATCAATACGGCAAACCCTGCGGCATTGACGGCCAATGTGGTCAGCGTATCGCGGCCCATCACATCCATGCCGAAACCCATGAGGCGGGCGGTGAACATGCTGACCACAAACACCGCAAGGCTTTGCTGACCGACCTTGAGGATGATGGCGAGGATGCGGGTCCAGAGGCGGGCAAGCAGGCCCGTGCCCGTGGCCATGAGGCGCGCGCCCTTGTCGCCCGCCAGGACCCAGGCGAGGTAGGCAAGTGCCAGGAAATGCACATAGCGCAGGATCCCGAAGTCTGATTTGTCGATCAGTGGTTTGTAGGCGATGCGCCAGTCGCGCGCCCAGTCAAAGCCAAGTTCGCGCACGCCGATGTTCGACAGCGGGATGTTGGCCAGCACGATGAACGTCGCGATGCCGATCAGCAGCGGGGTAACGGGCGGCTTCGGCAACCAGCCGCGCATGAAGGCGAAGCCGGTGAAGAAGATCAGCTGCCAGCCGAAGGGGTTGAAGAACCACGTCCGATCGGTCCAGGGCTCTGCCGGGAATTCGAAATGGTAGGCGCCAAGGCCCACAGCCTGCAGCAGTGCGGTCTGGCCCATGATCCACACCAAGCTCACGAAGGTCGCGACCAGCCACAGGTTCACGCGGGCCAGCAGCATGATGATCGGCATCAGCAGAAGCACGATCATGTACATCGGCAGGATGTCGAAGTAATTCGGCACATAGCGCAGGGTCATGAAGCTTAGGAGGATGTTGGAGTTGTCCCACTTGTCCGACTCCACAAACATCATCCACAGGTTCAGCTGACCCCAGTAATTGCGGCCCGTGATGTCCAGTTCCGTCAGGTAGACCGTCAGCGCCAGCGTGGCAAAGAACAGGCCCACATGCGCCCAGTAGACCTGCCAGACGCGGAAGAGCACCCGCGCGGTCCCCAGCGGCCAGCCTGCACGCTGGAACGCGCCGCCAAAGGCGATGGCGCTTGCCATGCCGGAGCAGAAGACGAAAATCTCCGTCGCGTCAGAAAAGCCCCAGCGCGCGGGGATCCACGAGGTCAGGAAGTTTCCCGGCGTATGGGCGATCAGGATGATGAACATCGCCAGCCCGCGGAAGAAATCCAGCCGCAGGTCGCGCACCCGCGCGCTTGACTGAGCACCAAGTGCCGTCACGGGGCGGGAAGGAACCTGAGCGGGGTCGGCGAGTGTCATTTCTGGTCTTTCAGGCCTTATTGGGCGGGGATTGCCCGCGCGCGGGACAGGTGCGCGAACCGTGTGGCGGCAAAGCGGTCCTCATGACCTGCGCGCAGCTTCAGGCGGTCCATCAGGATTTGTTCCGTGGCGTCGAAATGACCTGCGCGCAGGCCTGCGTCAATGGTCATCCGCTCAAACACGTCGCGCTGCGCGTGGCTGCCGCCGATGGTGGGCATGCGCGGGCGCGCGTCTGACAGTTGCACGAAGGCGTCGCCATAACGGCCTTCGGCGAAGGCGTTGAGGCCTGCAAGCGCGCTCAAACCCGGATCGGAGACCCGTTCGGCCATATCGCCGGTCTGGCGCGCGTCGCGGGCGAAACGGTCCGACATGGCGCGCGCCGCATCGCCCTTGGCCGCGCCCGAAAGCGCCAGCTGGTAGTGCAGATCGGCAAAGACAACGCAGCCATCGTCGATGCGGTTTTCGGCCAGTGCGCCCAGTTCGTCCCAGCGGTCGCGGACGTTCACCCCTTCCAGTTCCAACCGCATCAGCAGCGACGTGGCATTGGCGATGTCGCGGTAATCATCGGTCTTCTCCGCGCGGATCTGGCTGTCATAAAGGGCTAGGGCGACGTCACGTTCCCCGCGGTCGAGATGCAGCAGCGCCTTGTGCCACCAGACGTGATAGCGGAAGTTGTTGGAGCCTTGCCAGGCGTCAGTATTCCCTTCGATCAGGGCGATGCCCGCGTCTGGTTCGGCGCGCATGTCGTGCACATGGGCGACGGCGTGCAGGCCCCATGCGTCATCGGGGGCGTGGATCAACCCTTCGAGCCCGGCGCGTTCGGCGGCGGCGTAGTCGCCCGTTTCCTCAAGCGCGAAGGCGTGACAGCCCATCAGGTATCCGCGCAGGGGGTGATCGGGGCCGTGGGTGTGCAGCACGCGTTCCACAGACCGGCGCATGCCGGGGGCGTCGCCGAGGATAAACCGGATCGCTTGGCTGGCCTTGGCGGAAAGCGTGTCGGAGGGGTGTTTTTCCAGTACCGTTTCCAGAGCCGCGATGGCACCTGTAGGGCTGTCGGCAAGCCATTGATCCAGCGCGTCGATCCAGCCTTGTTCGCGGGCAGAAACCGGACCGCGGCCGCGCGCCGTGTGGGCTGCGGTGCGCGCGTCTTCAGCCACCTGCCACATCTCCGCCCTGCCCATCATGAGCGAAAACAATCCGCGCGCCGCATGTCCCATCGCGAAATCGGGTTCAGCGTCCAGCACTGCGCCCAGATGTTGCGGCGTGCTGGGACCATGGGCCAGATAGGCGCGGATCATCTTGTTCCAGTGGGCAAGACTGTCAGCGGAAGCAAGGCTGACGGGTGCTGCGCAAACGTCTGAGTTCATGGATCGGCCTTTCGGATAAACGCGGTGTCTGACCGGAAGATAGTCGCAACAGGCGTCCATACGAACGGGGTCCGGCCTGCTCTGACGTCAACGTGAAGCGCTTCGCTGCTTTCGTGAGCGATTGTGACGGAGAAAGGCGGTTTCCCGCGCAATTCGAGGGGTTTGGCCTGAATTTATCCGTCTGCCGCGTCGGATTTGGGTCCCCATGTTTCAAGCACGTCATCGGTATCCTGCCCAAAGCGCGGCGGCGCACGGTCATAGCGCACGGGCGTGGCGGAGAATTTCAGCGGATTGCCAAGCAGACGCAGGAGGGGGGCATCGGGGGCTGGTTGTGCAAGTTCGACCACCGCGCCGCGCGCCTGCGCCTGCGCGGAGGAAAGCGCCTCATGGATCCTGTGGATTGGCCCGCAGGGGACGTTGACCGCCTGAAGCTTCGCCAGCAAATCCTCCTTCGGCAAAGCCGCCATCGCGGGGGAGATCAGCGGCATCAACGCATCACGGTTCTCGATCCGGTCCAGATTGGTGGTGAAACGGGGATCGGCGGCGACGTCATCCAGCCCCAGCGCATCGCAGAAGCGGGCGAATTGTGCGTCATTGCCCACGGCAAGCAGGATATGACCATCAGCGGTGGCGAAGGCGTCATATGGCACGATATTGGGGTGCGCATTGCCGCGCCGCACCGGGTCCTGACCGGAGATCAACGTATTCACCCCTTCGTTCACCAGCCACGCCATCGAAGCATCCACCAGCGCCAGGTCGATGTGTTGTCCTTCACCGGTCGCGTCGCGGTGGCGCAGTGCGGCCAGTATACCGATGGTGGCATACATCCCGCACATCACATCCGCGATGCCGACACCGACCTTGGTGGGCGCGCCTGCCGGATCGCCGGTGATCGACATGATCCCGCCAAACCCTTGCGCCATCAGGTCATAGCCCGGCTGGCTGCGGTTCGGGCCGGTCTGGCCAAAGCCGGAGATGGAGCAATAGACAAGGCCGGGATGGGCCTTGAGCAGACTGGCATGATCCAGCCCGTATTTGACCAGTCCGTCGGGTTTGAAATTCTCGATCACCACATCGGCGCGGGCGGCAAGGTGGCGCAGCGTGGCCTGGCCTTCGGGCGTGGCGATGTCCACCGCGATAGAGTGTTTGTTGCGGTTGGCCGCCATGAAATAGGCGGAAAGATCGGTTTTTCGGCCATCCGCATCCGTTGCGTAATGTGGCCCCCAGCCGCGTGTATCATCGCCCCCGGTGCGTGGGTTTTCGACCTTGATCACCGTGGCCCCGAGGTCACCCAGCAGCTGCGTACAGGTCGGCCCCGCAAGGATCCGGCTCAGATCAAGGACAAAGAGCCCGTCCAGAGCGCCCTTAGATGCGGCCATCATAGGCCTCCCTGTCGATAACAGCGGCGATCACGGTGAAGGTATCGGCGGCCATCGCCTCCTCAAGCGCGTGTTTGAGCCCCGCGCGGTCGCGGACGGTCACACCCGCGCCGCCGAAAGCGACGCCCATCGCGGCGAAATTGTGCTGGGCAAAGTCGACACCGACGTTGGTCAGTTGCCTTTCGCGTTGTTTCTTTTCGATCAGGGCAAGGGAGGCATCGACAAACACGACGAAGATCGGCGCAACGTTCAGTTCGATGGCAGTGGCCAGTTCGCCCGCGACCATCAGGAAACCCGCATCGCCCGAAAAGGAAACGACGGGCCGGTCAGGGGAGGCCAGTTTCGCCCCGATGGCCATGGGAACCGCGCAACCCATGGTGCACAATGCAGAAGATTGCATCAGGTCGCGCGGGGCATAGCATTCCCACATCTGGCTGAGCAGGATGCGGTGCGCGCCACTGTCGGCGGAGGCCAGCGTGTTGCGGGGCAGCACATCGCGGCAGGTGTCGATGATGGCGGCAGGGCCCCAGTCCTCGTCAGGCGGGAAGGCCTTGGCCAGTGCGGATTTCACCCGGTAGATTTCGCCGTTCTCCCAGGTGTCCTGCGGCGGTTGATTGGTGCTCAGAGCGTCCAGCGTGGCAGCGCAGGAAGCGACGAAGTTCAGCGTTGCCTGATGCATGTAATGCAGGTTCGGCACCGCGCTGATGTCGATGACGTTCTGTTTGGTCGGGTCCCACACATTGCGCCAGCCCGGTCGCATTTCAATGGGGTCATAACCGACACAGAGGATCAGGTCGGCATCCTGCACAAAAGGTACCAGATGGGTGTCTGCCAGCGGCGACAGGCCGGCCCCACCCAGCGCCAGCGCATGGTCTTCGGGGATCAGCCCCTTGGCCTTGTAGGTGGTGATCACGGGGATCTGGTGGCGTTCGGCAAAATCCGTCAACGCGGAACCGGCGCTTTCGTTCAGGGCGTCGACCCCGGCGATGATCACCGGCTTGCGCGCGGCGGCCAGCCAACCGCGAGCCGCGTCAAGGTCCGCGCCCGCAGGCGCTATGACCGAGGCGGCGATGCGGGATGCGGGTGCCGCTGCTGCGATCTGCGTATTTGCCACCGTGATCGGCAAGTCGATGTGGACAGGCCCCATGCGGCCTTCGGTGGCGATGGCAACGGCCTTGTCTGCAATCACATGTGCCGCCCCGGCGTTCAGCGCGAAGGTGGCTTTCGTGATGGGCCGGAAGACCGCCTGCTGATCGACAACCTGATGGGTGTAGCTTTGCACTTCATCCGCATCCATGCAGCCGGACAGCACGATCAGCGGCACCTGGTCCTGAAGCGCGTTGGCCACGGTGTTGACCCCGTTCAGCGTCCCCGGCCCAATTGTCCCCACAAGGATCCCCGGCGCGCCATCCCGGTGATGCACTCCCTCCGCCATGAAGCCCGCCGCGTTTTCGTGCTTGGCGAGGACAAAGCGGATACCCGCAGCCTCAAGTGCGTCGATCAACGTGAGGACTTCGCCCCCCGGCATGCCGAAGGCGGTGCGGCATCCGGCAGCGTAAAGGCGGCGCGCAAGGGCATCAGCGGCGCGGATGGTGGCAGGGGGCGTGTCGGGCATGGGACGGGCCTTTGGGGTCAGATGTGCTGGTCCCATGAACCATGCAGCGGCGTCAGGTGCAATTCACCTCTATGTTGGAAATGTTGCAGGGTGCGTTGGGGGGAGCTTTTGCGGAAGGGTTGTGGGGTGTTTGGGAGGGGGCAGTGATCGCTGATTAAGGTTGGTTTGGAGCCCGATTTGACTGATGCTGCGATATGCCCGGATGACCGCTTTGGTGAGAGGAATTCAAGCCTGAATGATTTGAGGCCTAGTCTTGTACCTTCCGTCATTGTATTGTGCAGACAGCGATCAAGCGGACGAAGGTGCGGTGTGATTCCGGAACTCTCGCGTGTTGTCAGACAGCCTCAAGTTCCTGTATGGCGAAACTACTTCTGATCAGCCATTTTGTCAGGCTTCTCGCCATCCCCAAATGCCCGACAAGAGAGATCGTTTCCTTGTCAATCTCGGATTCAAAACTGGAGTGACCCATCCAAGCTGACGTCATTGCGCGCAATTCGCTGATGATAAACAGATCGACATTGTGGCCCGGATCCAAATAACACAAATCGGTCTCGACCCCCGGCTTGATAACTAGCCAATAGTTGGCTTGCGCATAAGGGGTATCATTTAATGTAAACTGAATAACGCATTTGTTGATTGGCAGGGCAGATCTGTCCAATTTGCGTCGGATGTTCCACATCAGCATTCGGGCATCAAGGCATTGTAGCGAAACGTCTGTTTCAATGTTTCTGTGGGCCCACTCGCCGAGACTTTTGACGATCGGTTCAAGCTCATTAGCGCGACTAGTCGCCAAGTATTCTGCATGCGCGCCAACCCCGCTATCCTGGCGCTGAACAAGCCCCTTTGCTTCCATCTCTTTCAATCGCTTTGACAGCAGGCTGGGGGACATGCCCGGCAAACCGCGGCTTATTTCGTTGAATCGGGTTGATCCATTCCATAATTCGCAAAGGACCAGCAGCGTCCAACGTGGCCCTAGTAAGTCGGCGGCCATAGCGATGGGGCAGAACCGCGGATAGACGTTGTTGGACATGCTGACACCTCTCGTCAAAAGTGTCTCACGTCCTTTGGCCCCAAGCTAGTACACAAACTGTAGTGGGTTCGCTTCACTTTGTTGACTGGAGAGAATAGCGCCTGTTGCGCCACTGATTGTCTTGTTCAACTCATTGAAGGAGATAGAAAATGCCACTTGTAGATATTGAAGTCATCGAAGGCGTCTTTGATCAGGCGCAAAAGGCCAAGATGATCGAAAATGTGACGAACGCCATGGTCGAGATCGAAGGCGAAGCCATGCGCGGAGTGACCTGGGTACGGGTCAAGGAGGTGCGCAGCGGCCAGTGGGGCATCGGCGGAAGCACCCCCAGCACTGCGGACATTAAGGCCATGGCAGCAGGTTAGGATTGAGGCGGCTGGTACAAATACATCAGCCGTCACCAGCTTTAGCCGATTGGAAAGGCGGCCATTCATTGAAGAAGTGGCAATGGAAGTTTCTTCCGCACAACCGACGCTGCGTTCAAGCCCCCGCTCTTGCCCTCAAGCATCCCAACGTACAAAACACCCGCAAAGAGCAGCCTTACCGCCGCCGGTCGCGCCGTGATGACATCGGCTGAAACGCCACACCTACATGCGCTTCGCAATAGGGTTTGCCCTGTTTCACAGGTAATCCGCAGAACCAGAAATCTTCCGTCGCAGGATCACCGACAGGCCACTTGCAGGTCCGCTCGGTCAATTCCATCAGGCTGATCTTCTTGGCCTTTTTCTCCACCTCGTTGACCTTGGCCAGCGCTTCGGGGCTGATCTCATTTGCCGAAGGCTGGGGCGGCAGGGGCTGGCCTGCGGGAATGATCTGTTTTCGCGCGGGCAGGTTGGATTTGGGCGGGGCTGCGGCCTCGGTCTTCATCTCTGGCGCGGGTTTGGGCGCGGCCTTGGCCTTGGGTTCTGCCTTGGGGGCGGCCTTGGCTTTCGGCTCCGCCTTGGCGGCGGTGCCTGCGGTCGCGCGGTTGGACAGGCCAAGACGATGCACCTTGCCAATCACGGCATTGCGCGTCACGCCGCCCAGTTCCTTGGCGATCTGGCTGGCAGACTGCCCTTCGCCCCACATGCGCTTGAGGGTCTCCACACGGTCATCGGTCCAGGACATTGCAATTCCCTTGCTAAAAAGCGGCCACGTATCACGGGCCGCTTTGTCAAATTCAGTCCCCTATACTAATCGCTCTCATCGCGGGTGCAAGGGAGGAAGCGCATAGCGGTTTCAACTCCGCGACTTGAGCCGCGCCTCGCGTACCGCCAAAAGCACCGCCCCGGCGACAATGATCGTGGCACCGGCCACGCTGATGGCATCCGGCAGGACGTCGAAAAAGGCCAGATCAAAGAGCGCGGCAAAGATCAGCGTGGCATAGCTGAAGGGTGCCACGAAGCTGGCGTCGGCGCGGGCCATGCCGTTGACAAAGCAAGTCTGGGCCAGCGCCATGCTGACACCCACACCCGCCAGCATCCCCCATTGCGCGGGCGTGGGCGGCTGCCAGACCGCCAGCACCGCCAGCGATGCGATGCACAGGCCGATCAGGTTGTTTACCAGCAGGATCTGAAACGGCCCCTCCCGCCCGGTGAGTTTCTTGATGAAGATCAGCTCAACCCCCATGACCATCGCGGCCCCCAGTGCCAGCAGCGCGGCAGGCTGAAAGCTTGCAGGCGTGGGGCGCAGCAGGATCACCGCCCCCATCAGCGCCAGCGCGGCGGCAAACCAGCGCACACGGCCGACCCTCTCCCCCAGAAAGGGGATGGCAAGCATCATGGCGAACACCGGGTTGAGAAAGGAAATCGCGGTGGCATCGGACAGCGGGACATAGGCCACGGCGGCAAACATGCATGTGATCCCCAGCCAGCCGCAACTTGTGCGCCCCAGATGCAACCGCCAGTGGACACGGGTCAAGCGGGGGCGGCGCGCCGCGGCGACCAGCACGATTGCTGCGAAGGCAAAAAGGAACCTGCCATGGCTGATCTGCAAGGGATGCAGAGATGGGCCGAACGCTGCGCCACCAAGCGCCTTGGCAAAAAGCGTCGACGCCGCAATGAAAACGCCTGCGGACACAATCAACAGGGCGGCAATTGCCTGGTTCTGCGGGCGCGGTTCAAACATGCATTCCTATGACGCCGGAGAGACCTCACGCGCAACCCATCATTTTTTCCTTCCCTCCCGGAAACTTATGGCCTATCCGTCAGGGCATGATCGGACCTGTGACACCTGCGTTGCGACGACGCCTGCGCTAAGCACCGCGCGATCCTGCCCCATCCGGGCAGGCCGATACTGCTGCCCTGACGCAGCCCCATCCCCGAACAGACTTGACCACAGCCGCGACCCATGCCCTTTTGGCGCTTTCCCGTGGCCTTTATTCCAAAGGACGATCCGATGATTTCATCCGTTTTGCCGACCTATTCACGCGCCCCGCTGAGCTTTGTCAAAGGCGAAGGCAGCTGGCTGACGGAAGCGGACGGGCGCCGATTTCTGGATCTGGGCGCGGGCATCGCGGTCAACGCGCTGGGGCATGCGCATCCAGCGCTTGTCAAGGCGCTGACCGAACAGGCAGGCGCGTTGTGGCATACCTCGAACCTCTACCAGATACCGCAACAACAGGAACTCGCGGATAAGCTGGTCGAACATACCTTCGCCGATACCGTCTTTTTTACCAACTCCGGCACCGAGGCGTGCGAACTGGCGGTGAAGATGGCGCGCAAACATTTTCACGACAAGGGCCAGCCAGAGCGGGTGGAGATCATCACCTTTTCCGGCTCCTTCCATGGCCGTTCCTCCGCAGGCATCGCCGCGGCGGGTTCGGAGAAGATGACCAAGGGCTTTGGCCCGCTGTTGCCCGGTTTCGTGCATCTGGAGTTTGGTGATCACGACGCGCTGACCGCGGCCATCACCGACCGGACCTGCGCCGTCATGGTCGAACCCGTACAGGGCGAAGGGGGCATCCGCCCGCTGCCAGACGCCTGCCTGAAGGGCCTGCGCGATCTGTGCGACGAACACGGCATTCTGATGATCCTGGATGAGGTGCAATGCGGCGTGGGTCGCACGGGTCGGCTTTTTGCCTATGAATGGGCCGGCATCACACCAGACATCATGATGGTCGCCAAGGGCATCGGCGGTGGCTTCCCCCTGGGCGCCGTGCTGGCCACCGAAGACGCGGCGTCGGGCATGACGGCAGGCACCCACGGGTCCACCTATGGCGGCAACCCATTGGGGTGCGCAGTAGGGTGTCGCGTGATGGACATCGTCGCGGCTCCGGATTTCCTGGCCGAGGTGCAGCGCAAATCCGCCCTTCTGCGTCAAAAGCTCGAAGGATTGGTGGCCGCGCACCCTGATGTCTTCGAAGGGGTACGCGGATCAGGCATGATGATCGGGCTGAAATGCAAGATCCCGCCCGGGGATGTGGTTTCTGCGGGGTATGGGACCGAAGTGATCACCGTGCCTGCCGCCGACAATGTTGTCCGCCTGCTGCCGCCCCTGACCATCTCCGAGGATGAAATAAGCGAGGCCATCGACCGCCTTGATCGCGCCGCCGGGACACTTGCACCCGCCTGATCTTCCAAATGGTTGAAAAAACCCGGGGTCCGGGGCTGGCCCCGAAATATCCCGACATTCGCAAAGCAGTACATCACATGACCGATTTCCTCGACATCCACACCACCGCCACCGCCGATCTGCGGCACATCATCGACAGCGCGCTTGTCGCCAAGAAGGCGCGCGCGGGCCGCCCCAAGGGTGCGCCGGATACCGATCAGCCGCTCAAGGACCACATGGTCGCGCTGATCTTCGAAAAACCCTCCACCCGCACACGGGTCAGCTTTGACGTGGGGGTCCGCCAGATGGGCGGACAGACGATGGTGCTGTCGGGCTCCGACATGCAATTGGGCCATGGCGAGACGATCGCCGATACCGCCCGCGTGCTCAGCCGCTACGTCGATCTGATCATGATCCGCACGTTCGAGGAAGCCACCCTGCTGGAGATGGCGGAATACGCATCGGTACCGGTCATCAACGGGCTGACCAACCGCTCCCATCCCTGCCAGATCATGGCGGATGTGATGACGTTTGAGGAACACAGCGGTCCCATCAAGGGAAAGAAGGTCGTCTGGTCGGGCGATGGCAACAATGTCTTTGCCAGCTTTGCCCATGCGGCCCGCCAGTTCGACTTTGATCTGGTCTTTACCGGGCCTGAACCGCTGGACCCCGAACCGGCACTTGACGGGCTTTACACGACGGTGCGCAACCCCGACGAAGCCGTGCAGGGGGCCGATCTGGTGGTCACCGACACATGGGTGTCCATGCATGATCCCCAGTCCGCGCGCGAAAGGCGCCACAACCAGCTGCGCGGGTATCAGGTCAACGATGCGCTGATGGCGCAGGCCAAACCCGATGCCTTGTTCATGCACTGCCTGCCCGCCCACCGCGAGGATGAGGCGACGTCGAGCGTGATGGACGGGCCACATTCAGTGATCTTCGATGAAGCCGAGAACCGGCTGCATGCGCAAAAGGCGATCATGCGCTGGTGTCTGGGCAAATGAGCCGCCTGCGCCTGCGCTCCGGGTTGCAAGGCTAGGGGCCAGAGGGGGTGCGCCCGCATATCGTGATTGCGGGGGGCCGGGGCAGTGCCGGGGCCCGGGCGGCCTTTCTGGCAGGGCTTTACGCGCTTGAGGGGTTCCGCGTCACGCTGTGGACCACCGGTGCGGCACTGGCGGAACTGCGCGGGCATGGTCTGACCCTGACCGATCATGCGGGGATGGCGCAGGCCGTGCCTGCCGATAGGGTAGACGTTACCGACGATCCGCTTTGCATCGCGCAAGCAGATATCCTTTTTCTTTCCACGCGAGTGGCGGACGGCCTGTCATTTGCAACCGGTGTAGAAGAGCTGCTGCGGCGGCGCACGGTGGTGATTTCGCTTCAGACCGGGGTGCCGCAGCAGGATATTCTTGCGGGATCCCTGCTGGGCTGCGATCTGCGCGGGGCCATGCTGGATTTCGATGTGCTGGCGTTGGGGCAGGGGTGTTTCTATCGCACCTCCGCCGGGCCGATGATCATCGGAGCGGGGCCGGGTGATCTGGCCACCAAGCTTAATCTGCCTGCCCTCGAAGTGCGCCATTCCCGCGAGGTTGATGCCCTGCAATGGGGCCGGTTCCTGGTTGATCTGATGGGGACGATCAATGCGCTCAGCGGTCTGCGCCTGCGCATGCAGATGCTGGACCGAGGGTGGCGGCGGCTGATGGCGGATCAATGGGCGGAGGCGCTTGAGGTGCTGCAAGCCCACGGGCTGCACCCCCTGCTGACCACCACACCGCGTCCGCCGACCAGCCTGCCGCGCCTTTTGCGGCTGCCGACCCCGGTCTTCCGCCATGTGGCCGATGACGTGCTGCCGCATGCCTCCGCCCTGCGCAGTCCCGTGGCACAGGATCTGATGCAAGGTGTCGCAACCGAAGGCGAAGCCCTTCAAGGCGCATTGATCGATCTGGGCGCAGCCCGCGAGGTGCCCACGCCAATGGCTGAGATGCTGTGGGACGTCTTGCAAAGTGCCGAACTTGCAGGGCAGGGCTTGCCTGATCTACCCGTGAGGGCATTGCGCAGGGAGTTGGCTGCGCAAGAACGGCGCTAGATCCGGTCTGCCGTGGTTGTCAGAGGGTGCGCAGGATATCGCGCAGCTGCGGCTCATCCACCAGATTTGCGGCATCGTGTGGGGCGAACCAAGCGCGCTCCCGCTGATCGGCTTCGGGATAGTTGTCGCGCAGCTTTGTCACCTGGGCAAGATAGACGTCAGCCTCAATCGGGATGCTGTTGCCATCGTCACACCCTTTTTCATAGAAGTATGTGCCGATGGGTTCCGCGTCGATTTCCGCCTTGTGAACGCCCGCTTCTTCCCATGCTTCCTGCAAGGCGGATTGTGCCCCGTCCTTGCCCTTGATCGGCCAGCCCTTGGGCACGATCCAGCGCCCGGTATCACGGCTGGTGATCAGCAGCACTTCCTTGCCGCCGTCGCCCTTGCGGTAGCAAAGCGCGGCCACCTGCAACTGCCGGGGGCGGTTGTGCAGCAATGTTGAAAAGGCGCGGCGGAAAACATGCATCATGGCAAAAACGAGTATCTTTCAGTAAGGTTATCAGTTGGTTAATTACGCAAGATTATCAGTTATGCAATGGCTGCGCAAGTTTGGGCCTTTTTTAACCGACTGTTTTGAAAGGATCTTCGGGATAGCTCACACGGGCAAGGTACAGGCCTTGCGGGGGGCAGACGGGTCCGCAGGCGGCGCGATCGCGCGCGGCAAGGGCTGCGGCCATATCATCGGGCTGCCATGAACCTGTGCCCACACGTTCCAGCGACCCGATGAAACTGCGCACCTGATTGTGCAGGAAAGACCGGGCGCGCACATCGAAATGGTATTCCAGCCCGCCGGGTGTTTCGACCGCAGTCACGGTCAGGTGGTCCAGCGTCTTGACCGGGCTTTCAGCTTGGCAGACAGTAGACCGAAAAGTGGTGAAATCATGCTTTCCAATCAGGATGTTGGCCGCTTTCTGCATCGCCTCAATGTTCAGTGGATGCTTGATCTGCCAGACCAGCCCCGCCTGATGGGTGGCGGGCGCGCGGCGGCTCAGGACGCGAAACAGATACTGCCGTTCGCGGGCGGAGAAACGCGCGTGGAAATCCTGTGGTGCTGCCACACAAGAGGTGATCGCGATGGGCCGCGGTTTGAGATGGTAGTTCAGCGCCTCGGACAGGCGGAAAGGGTCCCATGTGTCGCTCAGGTCGCAATGGGCGACTTGCGCCAGCGCATGCACGCCCGCATCGGTGCGCCCGGCGGCGGCGATCGTATGGGGGCCGGGTTCGAGTTTGGCCAGCGCGGTTTCGATCTCTCCCTGGACGGAGCATTGATCGGTCTGGCGTTGCCAGCCAACGAAGGGCGCGCCGTGGTATTCGATTTGCAAGGCATAGCGGGGCATGGCGTGGCATTAGCCCTGCGCGCGGCGGGTGGCAATCCCCGCCGCCACATCCTATTTATGCTCATGGTACGAAGGGCGGGGCGGTTTTGGTTATCTCACGCATAGCCGATGGCATCTGGCGGCAGGTCGAACAGGTGCAGGACACGGTGTCGGAGACGTTTTTCGAGCCGGTGATCCGGCTGGGCGTCACCGGGCTGGCGCGGTCGGGCAAGACGGTGTTCATCACCTCGCTTGTGGCCAACCTGCTGGACCGGGGGCGGATGCCGGGGCTGCTCGCGGCTGCGGAGGGGCGCATTGAGGCCGCATTCCTGCAGCCGCAACCTGACGATACCTTGCCCCGCTTTGAATATGAGCGCCATCTGGCGGCGCTGACGGGGCAGACGCCCCACTGGCCTGACAGCACCCGTGCGATATCGGAACTGCGGCTCTCGCTGAAGGTGCGGCCGAACGGGCTGCTGGCGGGCCTGCAGGGGCCACGCACATTGCATCTGGATATCGTCGACTACCCCGGCGAATGGCTGCTTGATCTGGCGCTGATGGAGCGGAGCTACGAGGAATGGTCGGTGGAAACGCTTGCGCGGATCGCGGACCGGGAGGTCGCGGCGCGCTTTAACACCGCGCTTGAGGGCATTGATCCGGCAGGGAAACATGATGAAGTTGCCGCGCAGGAATTGGCGGCTGTTTTCGCGGCGTATCTGCAGGCGGCCCGTGATGCGGGGTATTCGGATTGCACGCCGGGGCGGTTCCTGTTGCCCGGTGATCTGGCGGGCTCTCCGGTGCTGACCTTTGCGCCTTTGCCGGTGGCGGGCGCGTCGGCCCGTGGCACGCTGCACCGGGAGATGGGGCGGCGGTATGAAGCCTACAAGCGGCAGGTGGCCAAGCCGTTCTTTCGCGATCATTTCGCGCGGATCGACCGGCAGATCGTGTTGGTGGACGCGCTGGGCGCCATCCATCAGGGGCCGCGCGCGGTGGCGGATCTGCGGCAGGCCATGGGCGACACGCTGGCCGCCTTCCGGCCCGGCCAGAACGGGTTCCTGACCAATCTGCTGAGCGGCAAGCGGGTGGAGAGGATCCTGTTTGCCGCAACCAAGGCGGATCATCTGCACCACCGACAGCACGGCAAGCTTTCCGCCATCATGGAGGCACTGACGCGCGAGGCGCGGGACCGGGCGCAATATGCCGGGGCGGGGACCGCATCGATGGCGATTGCATCGCTGCGCGCCACGACCGAAGCGATGATGCCGCATGACGGCACGGAATTGCCCGTGGTGCGCGGCACGTTGCTGGACAGCGGCAAGGAAGCCGCGTTTTACCCCGGTGATCTGCCGGAAGACCCGTCGCATCTGCTTAATCCCGCGCTGGCGGGGGCGAAGGCCTGGCTGGATCAGGATTATCAGGTAATGCGCTTTGCACCGGCCCCGCTGACGCTGCGCCCCGGCGACGGACCGCCGCACATCCGGCTGGACCGTGCGGCGGAATTCCTGATCGGGGACCGGTTGTGAGGGTGCGCGCGGCGCGATCCACGGATGCGGGCGCTGTTGGCGCGATCCTTTCGGAGTTCATTGATACGACCGAGTGGATGCCACGGGTGCATACGCGTGCGGAGGATTTGTCATTTGCCGGGATGATGATCGCGCGCGGCTGGGTGTCAGTTGCAGAGGAACAGGGTGCGGTTGTGGGCTTTGCGGCCTGTGACGGGGTGGATTTGAATGCGCTCTACGTGGCGCGGCAGGCGCGGGGGCGCGGTGTGGGATCCAGGCTTTTGCATGCAGTGATGTCGGATCGCAAGGCATTGGAATTATGGACTTTCGAGGCCAACACGGGCGCGCAGCGGTTCTATGCCCGCCACGGCTTTGTGGAAGTTGCCCGCACCGATGGGGCGCGAAACGATGAACAGCTCCCCGACATTCGCTATGTCTGGAAAAGGGAGGCCGCGTGATGGCCAAGGGTCCGGTTCTGTTTGATCTTGAGGAAGCCGCACCTTCGGTGGCAGAGGCACCGCCGGTGCCGGACGTGGTGCCCGTCGAGGCCCCGCAGGGGGCAGCGATGCAGGCAGCGGCACGGTTTGCCGCACGCAAACCGTCGCGGCTGGTGCGGCTTTTCTGGGGATTGCTTGTGGCGCTTCTGGGTGCGGTCCTTTCCGTGGCGGCCTGGAATTTCGTCAATGATCTGATGGTGCAGGTGCCGCTGCTGGGGTGGGCGTTCACGGTCCTTCTGGCAGTGTTCCTGCTGGTGCTGGCGGCGATCTGCCTGCGCGAGATGGCAGCCTTCGGGCGTCTGGCGCGACTGGACGGGGTGCGTCACGACGCGGCCGTTGCATTGAGTGCGGGCGATCTGGGCGCGGCGCGGGCGGTCACCGACAGGATCGTCGCTTTGTACAGGGGGCGCGAGGACACCCGATGGGGCCGGGACCGGCTGGCGGAATTGCGCGTTGATCAGTTGGATGCGGAGGGCTTGCTGGGACTGGCGGAGCAGGAGGTTCTGGTGCCGCTGGACGCCGCCGCTTCCCGCGAGGTGGAGGCCGCCGCACGGCAGGTCGCGACGGTGACCGCGTTGGTGCCGCTGGCGCTGGCGGATGTGGCGGCGGCGCTGACGGCGAATATCCGGATGATCCGGCGGGTGGCGGAGATTTACGGCGGTCGGTCCGGGGTGCTGGGCGGCTGGCGTCTGACACGGGCGGTGCTGTCGCATATGGTGGCGACCGGGGCCGTGGCGGTGGGCGATGACCTTCTGGAGCCGGTGCTGGGCGGGTCGATCATCGGCAAGCTCAGCAGGCGTTTCGGCGAAGGAGTGGTGAACGGCGCGCTGACCGCGCGTGTCGGCGTGGCCGCCATGGAAGTGTGCAGGCCGCTGCCGTTTTCCAAAGGCAGAAGGCCATCGGTGCGCGGGATCATTGCGCGCGCCCTGGGTGGGTTGTTCGGCCGCGCGAAAGCGACGTGATCCGAAGGAGCGGGCGACGCCCGCGTTTCATTATTGATTTGGCGCGGGTGGCTGATGGTCTGCTGTCTTCGTGATGTTGGGCGCGTTGAGGCGGCAGCGAAGGGTATTTAAGGCCAAAAAGAGGGGCGGGTTGGGACTTGTTTGCATCGGGTGTGCTGCGTATAAGCGCGGCATGACACGCCCGTCCGCCTTGATCATTCGAATTATATCCCCGGCGCTCTGATACGTGAGACGCCGGGTTGAGGTGCTTGATCCTGTCGCACCGCTTCGATTTCTCTTCTTTCCGCTTCGACCGTAAAAAGGACGCCCCTGATGTGCGCCGAAACCACCGATACGCTTGACTATAAATCCACCCTGACCCTGCCGCAGACCGACTTCCCGATGCGCGCAGGATTGCCCAAGCGCGAGCCGGAGTGGCTGGCGCGCTGGGAGAAGATCGGGGTGTATGACCGGTTGCGGGAGAAGACGGGGCGGGAGCCCTTTACGCTGCACGACGGTCCGCCTTACGCCAACGGGCATCTGCACATCGGGCATGCGTTGAACAAGACGATCAAGGACATGATCGTGCGCAGCCACCAGATGATGGGGTTCGATGCGCGCTATATCCCCGGCTGGGATTGTCACGGTTTGCCCATCGAATGGAAGATCGAGGAGCAGTACCGCAAGAAGGGGCGCAACAAGGACGACGTGCCGATCAATGAGTTTCGCGGTGAGTGCCGCGCCTTTGCCGCCGAATGGGTGGATGTGCAGCGCGAGGAGTTCAAGCGGCTGGGCGTGACGGGCAATTGGGCCGATCCGTACCTCACCATGGATTTCCATGCCGAGCGGGTGATTGCCGAGGAGTTCATGAAGTTCCTGATGAACGGGACGCTCTATCAGGGGTCCAAGCCCGTGATGTGGTCGCCGATGGAGCAGACCGCACTGGCCGAGGCGGAAGTGGAGTATCACGACAAGGACAGCTTTACGGTTTGGGTGAAGTTTGACGCGGTTGGGGGTTCCGGGGATCTGGACGGGGCAAAGGTGGTGATCTGGACCACAACGCCCTGGACGCTGCCATCCAACAAGGCGGTCGTGTTTGGGGAGAACATCTCTTACGGGCTGTATGAGATCACGGGAACGCCGGAGGAATGTTGGGCCTCTGTCGGGGATCGGTATCTGTTGGCGGATAATCTGGCGGCAGATGTCTTGGGCCGCGCACGGTTGGAAGAGGGGCAGTGGACGCGGCTGCGGGATGTTGCTGCGGATGAGCTGGCTGGATTGTCGTTGAAGCACCCGCTGGCCGGGGCCGAAGGCAGCGAGGGCGAATGGGACGACATCCGCGATTTCCGCGCCGCCGAATTTGTGACCGATACCGAAGGCACGGGGTTTGTACATTGCGCGCCAAGCCACGGTATGGAGGAATACGAACTCTACCGTGATCTGAACATGCTGAGCGATGTCATCACCTACAACGTCATGGACGATGGTCGTTTCCGCGATGATCTGCCGTTCTTTGGCGGCACCTATATCCTCAGCCGCAAGGGCGGGGAGGGTGATGCCAACAAGGCGGTGATCGACAAGCTGGTGGAGGTCGGCGGATTGCTGGCGCGCGGCAAGATCAAGCACTCCTATCCGCATTCATGGCGGTCGAAAGCGCCGGTGATCTACCGCAACACGCCGCAGTGGTTTGCTGCCATCGACAAGCCGCTGAGCATCGGGGACGACACGTTCACGATCCGGGATCGGGCATTGAGCGAGATCGACCGGGTCAAGTGGACGCCGAAATCCGGGCGCAACCGTTTGCATTCCATGATGGAGGCGCGTCCCGACTGGGTGCTGTCGCGTCAGCGCGCGTGGGGCGTACCGCTGACCTGCTTTACCCGCAAGGGCCTGCTGCCGACCGATCCCGATTTCCTGTTGCGCAATGAAGAGGTGAATGCGCGGATCGTGGCGGCGTTCGAGGCCGAAGGGGCGGATTGCTGGTATGAGGACGGCGCGAAGGCGCGCTTCCTCGGCGGGATCGTGGACCCGGATGATTATGATCAGGTGATGGATATTCTGGATGTGTGGTTCGACAGCGGGTCGACCCATGCGTTTACATTGCGCGACCGGGAGGACGGGACCGAGGACGGGATTGCGGACGTTTATATGGAGGGCACGGACCAGCATCGGGGGTGGTTCCATTCGTCGTTGCTGCAATCGGTGGGCACGCAGGGGCATGCGCCCTATCGCAACGTCGTGACGCATGGATTTACGTTGGATGCCAAGGGCTTGAAGATGTCCAAGTCCATCGGTAACACCATCGTGCCGGAAAAGATCGTGCAGCAATATGGGGCCGATATCCTGCGGCTGTGGGTGGCGCAGACGGATTATACCGCCGACCAGCGGATCGGGGATGAGATCCTCAAGGGCGTGGCGGACAGCTATCGCCGGTTGCGCAATACCATGCGGTATATGCTGGGAGCGCTGTCAGCTTTCAGCGAGGCGGACCGGGTAGACCCGGCCGACATGCCAGAGTTGGAGCGTTGGGTCCTGCACCGTGTGGCGGAGTTGGACAAGGTCGTGCGCGACGGCTATGCACGGTTTGATTTTCAGGGCGTGTTTCAGGCGGTGTTCACTTTTGCGACCGTTGATCTGAGCGCGTTCTATTTCGATATCCGCAAGGATGCGCTTTATTGCGATGGCGATACCTTGAGGCGGCGCGCCGCGCGGTCGGTGCTGGATATCCTGTTCCACCGCCTGACCACATGGCTGGCTCCGGTGTTGGTGTTCACCATGGAGGAAGTGTGGCTGGAGCGGTTCCCGGGCGAGGATAGCTCCGTGCATCTGGTGGATATGCCGGAGACCCCCGATGTATGGCTGGATGAAGACTTGGCTGCGAAATGGGCCAAGGTGCGCGCTGCACGACGTGTCGTGACGGCAGCACTGGAGGTGCAGCGGACGGAGAAGGTGATTGGTGCGTCGCTGGAGGCGGCACCAACCGTTTATGTGGCCGATGCGGATCAGCGGGCGGCGCTGGAGAGCGTTTCGTTCGATGATGTGAGCATTACGTCCGATATCACACTGAGCGGTAATCCCGCGCCCGGCGATGCGTTCCGTATGCCTGAAGTGGATGGCGTCGCTGTCGTCTTTGCCAAAGCTGAAGGCCAGAAATGCGCGCGCTGCTGGAAGGTGCTGCCGGACGTGGGCAGCCACGCCACACCGGGCGTCTGCGGGCGGTGTCATGACGCCGTCACCGGCTGATATCGCAGCGGAGATTGCGCGACAGGTTGCGGAACGGGGGGCAGGCAAGACGATCTGCCCCTCGGAAGTGGCGCGGGCGTTTGGTGATGACTGGCGCCTGCTGATGGCGGATGTGCGCCGCGTTGCGGCCCAGATGGCCGCGCGGGGCGAGATTGTGGTGACCCAGAAGGGGATTGTCGTGGATGTTGAAACGGCGCGGGGGCCGATCCGGCTGGGACAGGCCTAAGGCGCAGGTTTCGGGTTGAGAGAGACCGCGCAGGCGGGCAGGGTAGGGGTATGAAAATCCGTTCCATCAAGACATCCTTTGGTCCCCTGACCCTGCATGAAGAGGCCGGTGCGATTATCGCGCTGACATGGCAATGGCATCCCAAGCAGGATGAAAGCGATCTGCTGGATGAAGCTGTGACGCAGCTTGCGGCCTATGATGCAGGCACGCGGGAGGCGTTTGATTTGCCGCTTCGGGTCGGCGGCAGTGACCTGCAAAAGCGGGTCTGCGACGCGATGAGGGCGATCCCCTTCGGACACACCCGGACATATGGAGAGATTGGCCGCGCGCTTGGTGTTCCGGCGCAGGCCATTGGACAGGCCTGCGGGGGCAATCCCATCCCGATCATCATTCCCTGCCACCGGGTGATGGGGGCCAAGGGGCTGACGGGGTTTTCAGGTGCGGGCGGTGTAGAGACAAAGGTGGCCCTGTTGCGCCATGAGGGAGCGGCGGGATTGTTGATCTGATACCTGTGTGGCACTGACTGCGCGCGGTTCCGCATCCGGTCTTGGGGGGCACATCGGTATTTATGAAAGGATGAAGCGGGGAGATGACCCCGCAATTTCATCCTTTTGCAAATACCCCGGCACCAGCAACGCCCCACGCGCAAGGATGCGGCAGGGCGCTGGGGGTATGGATCAACTGTCGCTGCCGTGGTCCATGCTGCCGTGGTCAGCTTGTCGTTCGTTGTTCACCGGGATCGTGACCTCGACTTCACCGGCGTTTTCAAACGTCAGTATGACTGTGATCTCTTCACCCTGAACAAGCGACTGGTTCAATCCCATGAACATCACGTGATCGCCTCCGCGCTTCAGGTGGTGCATGCCGCCTGCGGGGATGGCCATGCCGTCCTCGAGTTCGGTCATTTTCATCACGCCGTTTTCGTCTTCGATGTGGGTGTGCAGTTCGACCCGTTTGGCAACCTCGGAAGAGGCGGCGATCAGGCGGTCGTCGGTATCGCTGTCGTTCATCAGCATCATGAATGCTGCCCCCGTTTTGGAGGTTGGGGTGGAACTGCGGACATAGGCGTCCTTGACCATGATATCCGCCCAGGCGGCGGCGGTGGAGAGCAGACCCGTGATCAGGGCTGCGCTGAAAAGCGTCTTCGGTTTCATGTGTGTGTCCTTTTGAATGTCTGTTGAATTTGGGGGTCAGACAGACAAAGGGGGCGCGCGGGAGGGAGGGGTGACACCGGACGGATGCGGGACATTGCAGGCTGAAAGCCTGTCGGGCGCCGGTGCAGGCAGCACGGCATGAATGGGGATCAAGGGGTGGTGCGCTTCGCCTGGGGCCAGGACAATCAGGCAATCGGGACAGACGTGGGGCGCTTTTGTGGGCTGACCCTGTGCGTCGACATAGACAATCGTTGCGTGTGCACCGGAACAAATTTCGATCTGCCCTGTTGCCGCTGCGGCGCCGCGTGCCTGCGCCATTGTCAGGCTGGTGAACGCCAGGGACAGGATAAGCAGGAGGGATAGAAACAGGCGGATCATCACACCCTTACACTATGCCAATGATGCGCGGAATTCGAGCGCCAAAACGACGCAACCCCGGGCCTTGGGCACCGGGGTTGCGTATTTCTTGCATTGTTCGGAGAAGCTTAGCTGAGCGCGTCGGCTTCCGTCCCTGCTTTGTTGATCGCCTTCTTGATCTTCAGCGCGTTGGCGGACAGATCGGTGTCCTTGGCCTTGGCAAGGAACTTGTCCAGACCACCGCGGTGATCAACGCTGCGCAAGGCGTGTGCCGAGATGCGCAGCTTGAAAGACCGACCCAGCGCTTCTGACTGCAGGGTGGTGTCGTTCAGGTTCGGCAAAAAGCGACGCTTTGTCTTATTGTTGGCGTGGCTAACGTTGTTGCCCGTCATCGGGCCTTTTCCGGTCAATTCGCAAACGCGCGACATGGGCTCATCCTCTGTTTGGCGGGGCTGGCCGGGCGTGCGGCGCAACACATAAATCGGGTCGCGGCGGGCGGCCCTGAAACTGGTTTGGTGGCTTTAGGGTGAATCGGATCAGACGTCAACCCATGTGGGACCGGTTGGGCCTGCGTCTGATACTTTCCCTGCTGGCCGGTCGTGTCCCGGTACGCCTGCTTTACTCAGCAAGGCGCGCACCTCCTGACCAATAAGATCACCGATGCCCCGTGCCTTATACGTGGCGCGCGGCGGGCGACCTGCAATATCGACGTCGCGGTGCACCCAGCCTGCGGTATGCAGAAGCTTGAGCGCCTGCGACAGCGCACGGTCGGTAATTGGGGTCAGAGCCGTTGTCAGGCTGGTGAAACTTTTGGGGTGCGCAGTCAGGGCGAGGAGCGGAAGCACCCACATGCGCCGGATCAGGGCGCTGTGCGGCGTGTCCTCAGACAACGTCTGAATGGCGTGCGCAGGCTTGGCCAGCGCCTCACCCTGTTCGGTCAATCTGAACTCCGGCCGGAGCGGGTGCCCATGGGCGGGGTTCTTTTCGAGCAGCCCAAGCGCCTGAAGATGGGCAAGGCTTTGGCCAAACGCACTGCGGCTTGCACCGGTGGCACGCAGCAAAGGTGCCTGTCGCCCTGCCACACCGGCGCCAAATTGCGCCATAATGGGGATTGCCCATGCTTTGGAGGTCAGCTTGACAAGATCACTAATGTCCATAAAGTATAGTTACTAGATAATTAAGACAAAGGAAAGCCCATGGCCCTTGCAACGCTTGACAAAACAATCACTTTTGCGCTGTCTGTACGCGACCGGCATGCCAGCGCGGAATGGTTTGAAAAGACCCTCGGATTCGCTTTGCGCTTTCACGCTGACGATGCAGGGTGGAGCGAGCTTTCCACCTTTACCCCGGGTGTCACCCTTGGGCTGGGAGAGCAGGGCGAGCCCGCGCCCGGAAATGCCGTGCCGGTGTTTGGCACGCCGGACATCGATGCCGCGCGCGCGGCGATGGAAGCTGGCGGTGTCCGCTTCGACGGTGACACGGTTGAGGTCGAAGGCATGGTGCGGATGGCTACGTTTTACGACCCGGACGACAATGCCCTGATGGTGGCACAGGATCTTAGTAAGGCACATTGAGACTTATCCAGTCCTGCGCCGACGCCGCGCGGGAATTGCAATCGGCACGGCGCAAGAAATGAGCGTAAAGGGAGCAATCATTTCTCAACCCCGGTGCCTTCCCTTGCAGATCACCCGCGTTTATGGCGACACGGATTTCATCACCGGCCTACGCGCGATTGCGGCAAGCATGGTGGTGATCATCCACAAGGGTGCCTTCGACGAGCTCGGAATTTTGGGGCAGACGGTGACATCGGCAGGAAAATATGGCGTCGACATATTCTTTGTCATCTCCGGCTTCACAATCGCCAAAACCTTTGGGGAGGCGACAAGTTTCAGACATTATCTGTTCCGCAGATTGATGCGCATCGTCCCGCTTTACTGGATGGTGCTGGTGGTGGCGACATTGCTCTGGCAGTCGGGGCAGTTCACATTGCCTTACTGGATGCAGCTTTATGATGTGGGGCCGGATTTCTACAATCTGATCGTTCACATGACGATGCTGAGCTATCTTGACTACCGGATCGCTAACTCCCTTCTGGGTGTCGAATGGTCAATCCCGATTGAGGTTTTCTCGTATGTCGTTATGCCAGCGGTGCTGTTTCTGGGGCGCACCATCCCCAGAACCCTGCTTGCGCTATTCGGGCTTTTGCTGCTGACCGCGATCCTGTCCCACATCTCGAAAGAGATCTTCGGGACGTCGCGGCCGATCTCATGGTCGCCTGTTGCCAGCGGTCATCTGTTCTTTGTGGGTGTGCCTGCATTTTACCTGCGTCGCAAGCTTGAGGCCGTCGAGGGTTTGAAGGTCATCCTGTGGATCGCAGGGGCTTTGATCATGTATGCCATCGCGATGGCGCTGGACTTCGGCGGTCGTGACGCGCTGATTGCGGTTGCAACAGCTGTTCTGATCATCTTCGTCACGCCTGCCCGCGCCGGGTGGCTAACCAAGGTTCTGACCACGCGACTGATGCTATTTGTCGGATCGGTCAGCTATAGCCTCTACCTCATTCATTTGCTTGTCGCGCACATCCTGACGGATTTGCAGCTTTTGCCACCGGCCGGGCTGATCACCTTTGGCGTCGTATTCTGCATCTCAGTGGCGCTGTCCACCCTGACATATGTGCTGGTGGAGCGCCCGACCAATGAATTGGGGCGGCGGATCGTCAAGAAGCGAGAGGCGGCCCGCGCCCCGGCCTAAACGCTGGATCTATTTGCGCGCATTTCCCTTTGCATCCGCTTGTTCAATTTGCGACACAGCGCGGATGTCGATCCGTTTCAAGGCCTTGTTGGTTCATCTTTTCACCGCCACTGGCGCTGTTTTTGCCATGCTGGCCATGCTGGCAGCGGTTGATGGTGAATGGGACCTGATGTTTTTGTGGCTGGTGGTGGCCTTTTTCGTCGACGGGATCGATGGGCCGCTGGCGCGGCGCTATCATGTGAAGGTGAATGCGCCGGAGTTCGATGGTGTCCTGCTCGACCTGATCATCGACTATCTGACGTATGTCTTCATCCCTGCCTTTGCGCTGTTCAAGTCTGGTCTGATGGATGGGTGGAGCGGTTGGGCCATGATCATCATCGTGACCTTCGCGTCCGCCATGTATTTCAGCGATACGAGAATGAAAACAAAGGATAATTCGTTTTCCGGTTTCCCCGGGTGCTTCAACATGCTGGTGTTGGTGCTGTTTGCGCTGTCGCCGCCTTGGTGGGTGTGCCTGATCATCGTGACCGTTCTGGCGGTCGCAATGTTCGTGCCGATCAAGTTCGTCCATCCCGTCCGCACGGAGCGGTGGCGCACAATAACCTTGCCCATGGCGCTGGGCTGGACCTTTTTCGCAGGCTGGGCGGCCTGGGTGGATTTCGATTCTGAAAGCTGGGCGCACTGGGGGCTGATCGTGAGCTCTGTCTACCTGGTCAGTGCTGGCGCGGTTCAGCAGTTGGTACCGCAACGCGCCTGAGCGGTGTGCAGCGGCTGTCACACTCCGGTATTTTCAGCCAAAAAGAGGGGCAGCTTGACGGTGAGCATCGCCGGAGTGCCCGTTGACGCGGCGGATCAACCCCATTTGAGGACGTCCTCGACCCAAGCGCTGACAGTATGGGAGGCCGGACCGGTGCGGTGTTCCTGAAACTGGTTGCCAACCGCTGAAGGCTCCAGATTGAATTCGATTGTATGGGCCCCTGCGCGGCGGGCTTCGGCGACGAAACCGGCGGCCGGATAGACGTTGCCGGAGGTGCCGATGGCGGCAAAGATGTCTGCCTCTCCCAGATGGGCAAAAAGCGCGTCCATGTCATAAGGCATTTCGCCGAACCAGACGATGTCGGGGCGTGCCGCCGTGGCGTTACAGGCAGGACAGGGATCACCCGGCGCCATGATCAGGGGGGCGGGCCATCGGTGATCGCAGGCCGCGCACAAGGCCGAGTTGAGCGTGCCGTGCATGTGGTACACGGTCTCGGAGCCGCCCCTTTCGTGCAGATCGTCGACGTTCTGGGTGATCAGCACCACTTCGCCGCGATGCGCCTGTTCCAACTGGGCAAGGGCGCGGTGGGCTGGGTTCGGTTCCACTTCGGGCAGTTGCGCGCGCCGGGCGTTGTAGAAATTGACCACAAGTTCGGGATCACGTGCAAAGCCTTCGGGCGTTGCGACGTCCTCCACCCGGTGTTGCGCCCAAAGGCCGTCTTCGGCGCGGAACGTGTCAATCCCGCTTTCAGCGGAGATACCCGCGCCGGTCAGGATCACGATCTTGGCGTCGGGGTCAGGCATCGGTGGTTTCCTCAATCACGTAAAAGCTGTCTGTCAGCCAAGGTAGCGCGTTGACCGCAGGGTCAATCATATGGGCCTGCATCAGGCGGCGCATGGTGGTGGCGATATCAAGGGGCACGGGCCCGGACCAGTCGGCACCGGCAAACAGGGAGATCTGGCGCGCCGCATCCGGCAGCGGCAGTGCCATCGCCCGCATCCCGCCGTGGAACGGTGTTGCCCGCATGAAGCCCAGTGCCGTCGTGATGGCCCAGCCGATGCCGCGCGACACCATCGCCATCAGCGCCGGATGACTGCCAATTTCGAAGCGGACGGGCAGGTCGATCCTGGCCTTTTCAAGGTGAAACGCGATCTGGCGGGCAATGAGCTGATCAGACGCATAGTGCAGGAAGGGCAGGGATGTCGTTCCGGACAGCAGGGCGGCATCGGCATATTCTGCCGCTTCGGGCGTGACGATGATCAACGGATCGCGCGCCAGGGGGTATTCCACGACCCCCTCCAGCGGTTCGGATGTCCTGGCGGATATCGCCATGTGCAGATCCTGGCTGGCCATCGCATCGGCCAGTTCGTTGCTGCCTGCGGTGATCATGCGGAACCTGCATCCCGTCATGCTGTCCGCAAGGATCGTGGCCAGGCGGGGCGTCAGGTCATCATCGAAATCGTCGATGATACCAAGGCTCAGTTCCTCCAGATGCGCGAGGTCCATCACGGTGACCTCGCTTTGTGCCTGTCTGAGTTCGGACAGGGCAGCCCCGGCCCGCCGCAGGAACAACTGACCTGCGTGTGTCAGGCGCATGGGGCGGCGCGAATGGTCGATCAGTTCCGCGCCGACGGCTGTTTCGAGGTTGCGCATCTGCTGGCTGACAGCCGGTTGGCTTAGCCCGGTGACTTGTGCTGTCCGGGCCACTGAACCTGATTGCGCCAACGCTTCGAACACCTCTATCCCGCGCAGGGTCACGCCCTTCTTCAACATCGTGAGGCCTTTCTAAGGATGGCATAAGTGTGAGCCTATCAAGGGCTTTGGTCAAGACAACTGGTGGTGAATGCACGCGGCTGAACGCTTTGGCGGGGCTGCAAGGTGGCTTGCAGTGATCTGCGGGAAGGCGCATGACCGTCAAAACGGAGATGACCGATGAAGATCGCAACTGCTGCCTATCCGCTGGATGTCTTCACATCCGACGCACAATATGAGGACAAGATTGCGGCATGGGTTGCGGAGGCGGCGGACGCGGGCGCGCAATTGCTGATCTTTCCCGAATATGCCGCGATGGAACTGGCCACGCTGGAGGGGCTCAATGTGGCGGGTGATCTGGAGGGCTCCCTCTGGGCAGTGTCAGACCGTCTGGAGCAGGCAGATGCGCTGCATCTGCGGTTGGCGGCGGCGCATGGGGTGCATATCGTCGCTGGCTCCGGTCCTGCGGTATTCCAGACCCGTCCGGTCAACCGCGCCCGGTTGATCACGCCCACCGGCCAGATCGGGGTGCAGGACAAGCAGATCATGACCCGGTTCGAAGCCGAAGTGTGGGATGTGGTGCCGGGCAACCCTTTGCAGGTGTTCGATACCGCGCTTGGCGCGATCGGGATACTGATCTGTTATGACTGTGAATTTCCGCTTCTGGGCCGGGCATTGGCGCAGTGCGACTTGATCTGCGTGCCCAGCGTGACGGAAGCCCAGGCAGGATACTGGCGGGTGCGCATCGGCGCGCAGGCGCGTGCGCTTGAACAGCAATGCATCACCGCGATGTCCAGCGTTGTCGGCCCCGCTGACTGGTCGGAAGCCTTGGGCATGAGCCATGGCACGGGGGGTATCTTTGCCCCGCCTGACATCGGCTTTCCCGAAACCGGCGTGCTCGCATTGGGGCAGATGAACGTGCCCGGGTGGACCTATGCGGATGCCGATCTGGCACAGGTGGCAAAGGTCCGGCGGGAGGGTGTCGTGCTCAACCGCAGCCATTGGGAGGGGCAGACAGGTCGGGATGCAAACGCTTTGACAGTGCGATTGCGCTAATACCCCTTGAAAAAAGGCCAAAATGCGCTCATTTAACGCGTCGAGGCCAAATCGGCCTTGTTTTGATCAGGAGAGACCATGGCCAAGGAAGATACGCTCGAATTTCCCGGTGTCGTCAAGGAACTCCTGCCTAACGCGACATTTCGGGTCGAGCTTGAGAACGGCCATGAGATCATCGCGCACACGGCAGGAAAAATGCGCAAGAACCGCATCCGCGTTCTCGCGGGCGACAAGGTGCAGGTGGAAATGACACCTTACGATCTGACCAAGGGTCGGATTAACTACCGGTTCAAGTGATGTGCGGGGTGCGCGCGGGACGCGCACCTGTTGTCGCGCGCCTGTGGTGTGCGCGCTGCGCCATGAATGCGCACCCTACGGGATTGTCCGTTGTCTGATACGTCCAAGTTCATCCTCGGATCGGGGTCCCCCCGACGTCTGGAACTGCTGGCGCAGATCGGAATCGTGCCAGATGATGTGCGGCCGCCGGATATTGATGAAACCCCTCTGAAAAACGAACTGCCGCGCCCTTACTGCGCGCGCATCTGCCGTGAAAAGGCCGCCGCCGTGAAGGCGGGGACGGACGATATTGTCCTGTGTGCCGATACCACTGTCGCACTGGGCCGTCGCATTCTTGGCAAACCCGCGGACAGGGAGGAGGCGGAGGCGTTCCTGCGCCTGCTTTCCGGGCGGCGGCACAAGGTGATCACAGCGGTGGCCGTCAGGCGCGGTGCAGATATGTGGGAACGTGACGTGCAAAGCGTGGTGCGGATGAAAGCCCTCTCGGATGTGGAAGTGCGTAACTACCTGGATACCGGCGATTGGCAGGGCAAGGCGGGTGGCTATGCGATACAGGGGCCTGCCGGGGTGCTGATCCCCTGGATATCGGGGTCCTTCAGCGCCATCGTGGGCCTGCCGCTGGCCGAGACGGCCAATCTGCTGCGCGCTGCCGGGCATCCCAAATTCGCAGGAGCGCGCGCATGAAGGGCCGGACCATTCTGCTTGATCATCTGGGGGACGCCGAGGCCGCGGCATTGATGGTCGATGGCCAGCTTGATGATCTGCTGGTGGATACCCCCGCGCCGCGTCCCGGCACCATCTATCGCGCCCAGGCCGACAGGCCAGTCAAGGGGCAGGGGGGCATGTTCCTGAAAACACCCGACGGGTCTGCGTTTCTGCGCCAGATCAAGGGGTTGGCGCCCGGACAGATGATCCTTGTGCAGGTAGGCGGCTATGCCGAGCCGGGGAAGGCCATTCCGGTGACCGCGAAGCTGCTGTTCAAGAGCCGTTATGCCATCGTCACGCCAGAGGCGCCGGGGATCAATATTTCGCGCAGCATCCGCGACGAGGACCTACGCGACCGCCTGTTGGAGATCGCGCACGAGGTGGCGGCAGAGGTACCGCACGGGCTGATCCTGCGCTCAAGCTGTGCGGAGGCCGACGCGGAGGAGATTGCCGATGACATCGCCACGATGCTGACCCTTGCCGACAAGGTGCTTGGCGATGACGGGACGCAGGTGGAAACCCTTGCCGACGGTGATGGGCCGCATATTCTTGCCTGGCGTGACTGGGTCGAAAAGGCTGAGGTCGTGACGACGCCGGGGTGTTTTGATACCCACGGCGTCCTTGATGCGCTGGAGACTGTGCGGGGGCCCGAAGTCCCGCTCGGGGGCGGTGCGATGATGTATTTGGAACCCACCCGCGCGCTGGTGGCGGTGGATGTGAACACCGGGCGCGACAGCTCCCTTGCGGCCGGGGTGAAGGCAAACCTTGCCTGTGCTCGCGCCTTGCCGCGGGCGCTGCGGCTGCGGGGTCTGGGCGGGCAGATCACCCTTGATCTTGCGCCCATGCCCAAGAAGGACCGCCGCGGTTTCGAAAGTGCGCTTCGCGGAGCGTTGCGCGCAGATGATATTGAGACCGCGCTGGTCGGCTGGACCCCGTTGGGCCATTATGAGCTGCAACGCAAACGCGCGCGTGCACCCTTGGAGGGGAAGGATTGATGGCTTGTCCGATTTGTGATGCAGAAACCGAAAAGGCCTATCGCCCATTCTGTTCGCGCCGCTGTGCAGACATCGATCTAGCGCGCTGGTTCAACGGTCGATATGCCGTCCCGTCGCGTGATCCCGAAGACATCGAAGCCGCGATTGATGCGGTTGAAGCAGCCGGGAAAGAGCCCCCCAAACCACACTGAGGGATCGAGTGGACGGCCGTGAAAAAGAGGCTGGACACCCCGCGCCCAACGCCCTAGAACCCGCTCACCCGACCTGACACAGGTCTCCCGTGCCCGGGTAGCTCAGGGGTAGAGCAGTGGATTGAAAATCCTCGTGTCGGTGGTTCGATTCCGCCCCCGGGCACCAAAGCACCTTATGATATTAATGATATCAATGGGTTATGGGGCAAAATCGTCCCACCGTTTTCGCGCTGGGGCAAAAGTGGGACTTTTTTGTTCGTGAAGCGTTCGCGTTCTCGACCTCTGGGAGGCCAATATGGTTCCTTGGATGGGCTGCAAGGAGCGGACGAACTGCCAACTCTCGCTCCATTTTGGACCTTTGGCATGTATCTAGTATCAATCGGTACTAGGAGCTCCCCGTGGAGGCGTCTATCCAAAGACCGAGCTGGTTAGTTCCATATACTTCGGTTCGCTAAAGTTCGCTTGTTCAACGTTCTCGAAGTGCCAGAGGAAATGCTCGCCCTCTGTGCTAGTAGCGTGAATATGGGGCTTCAAATCTGGAAGAAATTCCGAACCCGCGCCTATTATTACCGGGATCATATTCACGAATATACGACCAACTGGAACGCCGTCATTTTCCGCGAAGAGCTCAAACTTATCGGCCGATAAACGCGCCCTTATCAGTTCTTGTGCGTTTCCGCGCAGCCGACTCTGATCCCGTGGCATTTGCAGCAGCGTGCAGAAATCGCCCCACGACGCATAGTGATCGATGAAGCCGCCCCCTTCTTCACCTGATCCTGCAGGGAAGTCGACCAGTAGTAAGTCCTGGCGTTCACTTTGCCGAGCGAAGCGGTGAACACTGCGAATTCCATTGGCTTTGTTGTGATGCTTGGCGTTTCGGTATGCCAGTACGCAGCAACACAAAGGACTACCGTAGAAGTCGAATTCTATCGCGGAATCAGCCCTTGAGGCATCATACAGGCTTGCGAAGGTATCCAGCATGCTCTTGCAGGCGAGTTCCAAGTTTCCAATCGCTTCATCAGCATCGATCAGGAATAGTTCCTGGAACCTCATTTTCTGTTCAATGAACAGGCGTAATGACTGCGCGAAGTCCTCGAAGCGCTCAGAGATCATTTTGGTCATTTCCTTTTTGGGATAGTTCTATGGATGCTAGGATAAAGCCGAGAAAACAGCAATTTTCTATGTAGGAGTTGTGGTCGCGTTTAGGCTTCAATCCAACGTCGCCCTCACATCTGCCATCGGGATATACACACGCTTCGGATTATCGGGATCCCCTAGAGGCCGAAAACCAAGGTCTTCATAAAAGCGCCAGCGACGGTCGAAGTGTTCGTCCTCGAGCACATCTAGGACGATGGCAGCGGCACCCATCTGGTCCGCGATGCCGATACACCGCTTCATTGCATCGATGACGAGGGCGGTCCCGAGGCCTTTGCCTTGCATGTCCTGCCTGACCGCGACGGCGCGGATGTAGATGACCGGAACGTCGGGCACCCTTGCGCGCTGCCACGCTTTCGGGCCGAACTCGGACCGAACTGCCAATGCTCCCAAAGTGTAGAAGCCAAGCACGGCGGGATCGTTTTCTGTGGTCGCGATCCAAGCCGCGACCATACCGGCCTTGATATGGTCCGACAGGGACGTCTTCAGGAAGTTGTCAATAGGTGCGAAGCCACAGGAAAAGGCGCTGCGGTCATGCAGCGCCTTGTCGAATGTCGCGATGGTCAGTGCGGGCCGATCCGCCGGGGTATCAGCCGGCATCCTTCAGAAGGCCTTTCGACGCCTCCGCCGCACGGGCCAGTCCGGGCACGACCTTACCCGGAGCCGCGACAGCAGCCTTGAACGCGTCGAACGCCTCGACAGGCAGAATGGAGAGAGACATACGCTGCTCTACCTCCTGCGCACGCAGAAGGGCGGCCTGACGGATGAAGTCGGCCTCCTGCAATCCGGTCGCGGCCGCAGCCGCCCGAATGCGTTCCTCATCCGTGCGATGCATGCGCAATTCCTTGCGCGCTTCCATCTTGCCCGGGGTTTGTGCGGCTGAAGTGATGGCGAACATGGTCGATCTCCTTTGAGCGCTTCATGTACGGTATAACGCCGTACATGTCAAGATTTGATGCATCGACCGTCCTCCCTTCACGGCCCGCCCCCTTCCCGCGACAGGAGCTTCATACCAGACGCCGCCAGCACCTTCTGCCGCGCGGCACGGGTGTAGCGCGAGGCTTCCTTCATGGTCGTCCAGCCGAAGATCGCCATCAGCTGCCGCTCGGTCGCGCCGTTCTCGGCCGCCAGTGCCGCGCCCGCCTTGCGCAGCCCGTGGGCGGAACAGTGCTTCAGCCCGGCTTCATCGCATTGCTTGCGGAACCAGTTGCCGAAGCCGTTCGAGGTGAAGGGCTTGCCGAAGGCAGTGACGAGGAAGGCGAGGTTGCCGGTGGGCGTGGCGTCGATCACCGCCTTCAACTCCGGAAGGACCGGGATGGAGAGGGTGACGGGCTTGCGCTCCCGGTTCTTGGCCTGGGTCAGGGTGATCCAGCCGTCCTTGATATGCTGCGGCCCGAGCCGGACGATGTCCGACCGCCGCTGCCCGGTGTAGAGCATGAGCGCGAGCGCCAGCCGGGGCTTGCTGCCGATCGGGTGATGCTCCTCGAACTGCCGGACCTCATCCATCGTCCAAGAATGGAAGCCGTCGCCTTTGGCCTTGAGGTAGGGCACGTCCCGGGCCGGGTTGCGCTGCGCCAGTTCATACTCGACCGCGAAGCCATAGACCTGCCGCAGCGCCTTGACGAAGCCGTTGGCAGCCTCGGGCCGGTCTGCCATCTCGTCCCGCATGCGCCGGACGTGGCGAGGCTCCATCAACGCGTAGGGCTTCGATCCGTTCTTCTCGCAGATCCGGTCGAGGATGCCGCGCCGGACGTACTTCGTGCGGCCACTCAGCCGCTGGTATTCGGCGGAGACGTAGTACTGCTCGCAGAGCCATTTGAAGCTGCCCTTCGATCCGCGCCGCTCAAGCGGTCCGGCCGGCGCGCGCGGCGTCGCGCCCATCATCGCGGCGCGGTATTCGGCGAGAAAATCCTCCGTTCCAGGCTGGCTGCGCAGCCGCACCTTCAGATGCCCGGGCCGCCGCAGGTAGACGCGCACGTTCCCGTGCCGGTCGGTGTCCTCGATGACGTGTTTCAGGCGCATGCTGCCTGAGCCGTCTCGCATAAGGAATGTTGGCATGGGTGCACGCTGCCTTTCGTCAGCCATCAGTCGTCCCAGGGATTGTGGTCGGAGTGATCCCCATCAGGGATCAGCTCAAACGCCCGGTCAAGTTTTTTCCGGTCCCAGACCGTGCGGGCATTTATCCGCTTGGGCGGCGGCATGCGCCGGTCGCTGACCAGGTGGTCGAAGAGCGTGGGCGAGACCCCGATATAGGCCGCGGCCTCGGTCCGCGAGAGACCGCGGGAAGGGAGAGTGGGAGGCAGAATGGCGGGGCGCTTGGGCACGGGGCGATCGGTTGGGGTTTCGGTTGCCCCTAGGATGCCGGAAAGGGCGGGCTGAACGAAGCTGAGAACGGGAGGAGTAGCACCACGGCGGAGAATGACAGGTAATTGGCGAGCGTGGGATTAGGTGTCGCCGTCCCGGCTGCACTGGGGTAGTCGTATGGTTTCGAATTGCTGGCGGGATGCCGCATGAAAAATGACGCAAGGTCAGTGAGTTGGGGCGGTTGATGCTTCAATGCCTGCGCGACTGCGGCGGATATTCTCGTTGAACAACAGCAACTTGAGGTGGCCGTGCGGCACCTCTTTTATCTCGCGCTCCCATTGTTGAGCGCGAGATGTCACGTTTGCGATCCCGCCATGGCCTAGCCATTCACAATAGCGCCATGGAGAGTGCCGTTGCGCACTGTGCATGCCAGTCGTTTGAAAACGCGGCGAAATTTCCCTCAACCTGCACACGACCGCCCGGCATGCACGCGAAAACGCCAGTCACGTCAGGGACTTGCGGCATTCGTGGCATGCGCTTTTATCTCGCCCTTTTCCATCGCTCACCCCTGGCCGTTTCAGTCGATCTCACCAGCGGTGCGATGCGGCACGCTACCATCCACGAAAGCCCGCCACAATTTCCGCGATCCTACGGTTCGAGACAGAGCACGTCGTAAGTAGGTTTTCGGCTGCATTCCTAGCCTGCGATGAGCGCAATTCTGAATCTTTAATTAGCTGTGGAGCGACTGGAATTGATTCGAGGGTGAGCGCTGGACAATGGCCTTCCCTGCAAAAGGTGTGCTGCGTGTCTGCCGAGATGCTGCAGCCTGTCTGCATCTGCGCTGCAAGCCGGGTACAAACCTTCGGGCCAAGCCGCTCTCTCTCGCAACCGCCTTGAAACGTTCAACAAGGCCTTGCAAATGCTGGAAATCATGCGTTGATTCAACCTATGGGGACAGTAACACGTGGCGAACTTGAAACGAGGGAAGTCGATGCGACGCCATACGCGGCGTCGCTCATCGAAGGTCATCGCGACTTCGGCTACAACCTCGAGACAGCTCTCGCCGACATCATCGACAACGCCATCACCGCTGGCGCACGGACGGTAGAGATGATCGCCGACACCGTTGCCGACGAACCGTGGATCGCATTGGCCGATGACGGTTCAGGCATGACGGAAACCGAACTGGTCGAAGCCATGCGTCTCGGTTCGAAGAACCCGACAGACGAGCGCGAGGCAGAAGACCTCGGTCGTTTCGGCCTCGGTCTCAAGAGTGCCAGCTTCTCGCAGTGCCGAAGTCTGACGGTTCTGACGCGGCAAGACGGACGAACATCCTGTGCTCGTTGGGACCTGGATCGAGTCGCGAAACGGAACGACTGGAGCCTCGAACTCATCGACAACCCCGAGCTCGTGACGGGCCATGACCTCCTTCCGGAGACTGGAACGGTCGTCATCTGGGAGAAACTCGATCGCTTGAGTGGCGGTTATATACATGATCGTGCGAAGCGGGCCGAGCACATGAATTCGGAGTTGTCCCGCGCAGAACATCATTTGCGATTGGTGTTTCATCGCTTTCTGGAGGGCTCCAAGCCGCGTTTGAAACTGTCGCTGAACGGTCGACCGCTGAAGCCCATCGACCCCATGGCATCGACACACGTCGCAACGCAAAAGGACCCGGAAGAAGTGCTTCGCCTGCGCCAGGGTGACGTTCTGATAAGGTGCCACACGCTGCCCCATCACAAGCGGATAAGCCGGGAAGAATGGGAAGAAATTGGCGGTCCTGAGGGGCATCTGAAGTCTCAGGGCCTGTATGTCTACCGCGAGAAACGTCTCATCATCGCGGGTGGCTGGCTGGGTCTGGCGCGCCAAACGGAACTGACGAAACTCTGCCGTATAGCAGTCGATATTCCGAACACGATGGACGCGGAGTGGAAGATCGACGTGAAGAAGGCCTCGGCCCAGCTTCCGCCGGTGGTGCGTGAGCGCCTGAAAAAGGTTGTCGAGCGGTTTGTCGGCACGTCCAAGCGCACGTATAGAAGCCGGGGCCAGAAACTGGTCGATGAAACCCGTTTTCCGATCTGGAATAAGGTGCAGAACGATGGTCAGATCGTATTTCGTCCCAACCTCGAGCACCCAGTTTTCCGAACCTATGCCGAGCAGCTGCCAGAAGAGCTGCGAGAGGGTTTCGAACGTTGCCTGCGCATCGTGGGGTCTGGTTTACCGATCGAGACGCTACATGCTGAACTTGTCGGGAATGCGGAAGCGGTCACTGCTGACGAGACCTCGGCTGCTGATTTGGAAGAGCTCATATATTCTCTTGCAGTCAATCTAATGGAAAATGGCATGTCTACTGACGCCCTAATTGATACAATGAAAAGTTATGCGTTCTTGCGTTCGCAATGGGATAGCGTTGAGCCAATTCTACAGAAATTTCTTGCCGAGGCAGAGTAATGAGAAATGCATTTGAGAAGCTAAAAAACACCGTCGAAATGGATCTTTTTGACAGTCCGAGAATGACTGGGGAGGAATTGCGCTCCTATATTTCCGACCTAAACATGTTGCACGCGCGGAGAAATCCTCCAGGGGTGACTGATGGCGAAATCGAGCTGATAGCCAAAGAAATTGAGGCTAAGGAAGGTATCAAAGCGGGTCTAGGTGCAGTCGTCGACAGCGAGGACTTCGAACCATGGCTTGATGATGCCAAACCATCTATCGAGCCGTTCTACTGGAATCGCTATCAGAAACTGCTTCTGCAGAACGGCCTTCCCAAGGACGTCGTGATTTCAACAGATAAGGTCACAGACAAGATCCTCAGTCGCTTGGGAAACCCCGACAAACAGGTGCCATGGGATCGCCGTGGTATGGTGGTGGGGCATGTTCAAAGCGGAAAGACAGCGAATTATGCAGGCCTGATTTGTAAGGCTGCGGATGCAGGGTACAGGCTGATCATCGTCATTGCAGGTATTCATAACAACCTTCGAAACCAGACTCAGGCCCGAATTGATGAAGGTTTCATCGGCCGTGACACCGGAAAGTCCCAGGAAACGAAGAAGGGCGGGGCGAAACACATCATTGGTGTCGGCCATTTCGACCCGAACAACACACCGGTCAGCCTTACCAACACGCTTCGGGATTTCAACAAGGCCACGGCTTCCACCAACACGAGCGAGATCGACTCCTACAAGGTACCGGTGGTCCTCGTGATCAAAAAGAACCACCGAACGCTCGCCAACCTGCTCGACTGGCTCAAAGACAACAGCGCGCGTGGCGATCAGGAGATGATCGATCAGCCGATGCTGCTGATTGACGATGAAGCTGACAACGCTTCAATCAACACGAAATATGGCAAGAAACTCGTCACGACGATCAATGGCCAGATTCGCGATCTGCTGAACATGTTCCACCGGAGCTGCTATGTCGGATACACAGCCACCCCTTTTGCCAACATCTTCATCGACCCCGATCAGGATGACGAGATGTACAATGAAGACCTCTTTCCGAGAGACTTCATCATTGGCCTAGACGCGCCCAGCAACTATTTCGGCCCGACCAAGATCTTCGTGGATGGTTTGCCGGAAGATGGCGATCCGACCTGGCTTCGGTACATCACCGACAACGAGGATATCCTGCCGATCAAACACAAGATCGATCATGAGCTCGACACGCTTCCGCCATCGCTGACGCGTGCATTGCGCACCTTCCTGCTGGCGAGAACCATCAGGAACCTGCGCGGCCAGAAGGCGGCGCATTGTTCGATGCTGGTCAACGCGAGCCGTTTCACCGCCGTACAGGGCCGCCTGCGAAACCGCCTTCATGAAACACTCGAGCGGATTCAGAATGCTGTTCGGATCAATGCCAGCCGGGGCGCTGCCGCGTTGAGCGATCCGGAAATCGCGGCGCTCCATACGGTCTGGCAGGAAGAATACTCCGACGCGGAATCCGACTGGTCGGCGATCCAGTCCGAACTGCTTGATGCAATTGCATCGGCCAAAATTGTCGAAGTGAACAGCCGGGCCAACGATCTGGACTATTCGAACTCCGGTGAGCGCGGGCAGACCGTCGTCGCTGTTGGCGGGTTTTCTCTGTCACGTGGTCTTACGCTGGAGGGCCTCACGGTTACTTGGTTCCTGCGCAACACCATGATGTACGACACGCTCATGCAGATGGGGCGCTGGTTCGGGTATCGGGGCGGCTACGAGGACCTTTGCCGTATCTGGATGCCCGGTGAAGCAATCGATTGGTACGCGTTCATCGCCAACGCTGCCGAAGAATTGCATGATGAGTTGCGCACCATGGAAAAGGCCAAGGCGACGCCGCGAATGTTTGGTCTTGCGGTGCGGAGCCATCCCGCCTCTTTGCTGGTGACTGCTCGAAATAAGTTGGGGTCCGGCCAGAAGGTTACTATGCGGATTGGCCTATCCAATAAGTTTGTGGAAACAGCGAAAGTTAGTATCCAACCGAACGATCTCGCCGCTAATCTTGAACTCGCGAAATCGCTAGTCTCGAAAATAAACGCTGGGGCTTTTTCTGAAGAGAAAACCCAATGGGGCAGACTCATAAGAGGCGTTCCGGTGGACTATGTAGATGAATTTTTTGCGGGCTGGCGCAATGAGGATCGCAGTGTGACTACGGACCCCCGACCTATCCGGAGCTATATCCGTGCGAGAAAAAGCGACCAGTTGAAAACATGGGATGTGCTTATTCCAAGTCTGGAAAAGGGAATATCAGAAGATATACTTGGAACCAGCATTGTTCCGGCAAACCGTTCTGTCGACCTTCATGACCTGAAGCATGAGTTCATGTCCTTCAGCGGAAAGAAAATGAGAGTTGCGTCTCGTGGTATTGAAAAGGCTGGGGTCGACGCACCGAAGGCTCAAGCTGCGGAAGCAAGGTATCGAGCGAAAGAGGGAAAATCTGAAGTTGAGCGAGTGAACTATCCTGACTCGATCTACCGGAAAGAAAGGAATCTAGGTCTTTTCATTCTGCATTTTGTGAAAGGCAGAGCACCGAAAGGAGAAGAGACCAAGAAGGAAGTCGCGCTGATTCCGTCAGATCCCGTAGTGGCTTGGGGGATAAGCCTGCCTGAGTCCAACTATGAGGATGATGGCGAAGAGTTCATTGTAAACACTGTGAAACTCAGAGAGCTCTTCGGGGAAGAAGACGAGGACGATGATCAGGAGGCTGCCCTTGAAGCCTCGTGATCCATGGGAAAGACTCGACTTGGACGAAGCAAAGCGGGTCGATGTCGCGGGCCGTTTCGATTTCTTCTGGGTGGTGCTGGAAGCGGGCATGCCGGGCCTGATGTTGAGGTTGACCGGCCTGCCGCAACCACTGCCACGTCTACCGAAGTTGAAGAACCTTGCTGCCTCCTTCCGCCCTGTTTCGGGTGGATCGGCATTCGTTCTCGGCCTCAAGGAAAGAAGTCAGGTCGAGATCTTCGAGACCCTTTGCCGGGATGTGGTCGAGGCTGGGGAAGCCGGCGCGGATCGCGACGAAGCGCTCTCGAGAGCGCTTCAACGCACGCGGCGCTGGTATCACCTTCTGCGTGGCGGAAAGACCAATGGTTTATCCGTTGAAGAGCAGCGGGGGCTTGTCGGCGAGTTGGCCTTCCTTCGGGACCTTGTTTCGGCTTTCGGACCTGACACTGCAATCGAGACGTGGACCGGACCGACCGGTTCCGCCAAGGATTTCGAGCTCATCGGAAGCTGTGTCGAGGTGAAGGCAAGGCGGGTGGCGGCAAAGCCGTTCGTGGCCATTTCTTCGGAAGACCAACTTGCTGATGTCGAAGGAAGCCGCCTTTGCCTGCGTGTGGTTAATGTGGCGTCGGCCGTCCTGCCGGAAGGTCAGAGCCTGCATGATCACGTGAGAATGACGGCCGAGATGTTCGAAGAAGACGGCGCGGCGTTCGAAGCGTGGGAGGAGACGCTCTATTCGACAGGATATGATCCCGAGAACAGTTACGACGACAGGCGGTGGCTTCTCGGCGCTGCGACCGATTATGAGGTTAATGAGGGTTTCCCGCGGATTTCCGCGCCACTTGCACCAGGCGTAGAGAACGTCAGGTATTCGATCGCTCTCGATGCCTGCGAGCCGTTCAAACTGGAAGGTGATCTGATCGACGTGATCCGGAAGGGGCTTGAGCATGAGTGATCTCGAAGAATTTCATCATGAACTCATCGCTGATATCCAAGGCGATGCCGATGTGCTTGGACTTGTGACAGTTGAGGCGTTTTTCGAGAAGGTGGGCGATCTGCTTACCGAAGCCGGGGAGTTGGACGGAGCCAATAGGGCTTACTTCGAGGGCGGTGGCGCCAGCAACCCCATGCGGATCGACGGTTACGGCGGCGACCCAAGAGATGGCGATGGCGTCCTGAGCCTCGTGTTGTGCGACTTCGAGCTTTCCGACGAGGTGCGTGTTCAGAACAAGGATCAGATTCAGCGCCTCCTGCAGCGGCTCTACAGGTTCGTTGTTTCAAGCCTGAAGACCGATTTCCGAGAGCAATTGGAAGAGACAAGTGCCGGGTTCGGCGTGGCCGATCTCATCGCCACGACCTGGAAGGATGTCGAGAAGGTCAAACTCATCATCGTGACCAACGCCGACTTTCGCGCCCGTGCCGATGCGGCAAACGTGAAGGATCTTGATGGCAGACCTGTCACCCTCAGTGTTTGGGACCTGAAGCGTCTGAAGCAATACATGGAGCAGGGGCAGGCGCGGGCGAACCTGATCATCGATTTCGACAGGGATTTCGGCGGAAACGTTCCCCTTCTTGCGGCTTCCGGAAGCGATAGTGCGCTCGAAAGCTACCTTGCGGTCATTCCCGGAAAGCAGCTGGCGGCCATCTATGACAAATGGGGACCTCGCCTGCTCGAGGCCAACGTGAGAAGCTTTCTTCAGGCGCGCGGCAAGGTGAACCAAGGCATTCGCAACACGATCCGCGATGAGCCGCACATGTTCTTTTCCTACAACAACGGCCTGAGTGCGACGGCCGACGCGATCGAGATGGAACAGACCGATATCGGGCTCCAGCTGGTGCGGGCTGACAATCTGCAGATCGTCAATGGCGGTCAAACGACGGCTTCACTGCACGCCGCACGTAAGGCCTTCGCCGAGCAGTTGGAACGTGTTCACGTCCAAATGAAGCTGACCATCGTTCCGCGCGAACAATCCGAACTCGTGGTCCCGCGCATCTCGGAATACGCGAACAGCCAGAACAAGGTGAACGCAGCGGACTTCTTCGCCAACCATCCCTTCCACATCCGGACGGAAGAACTGTCTCGCAAGGTTTTGGCGCGGGGAGAAGACGGGTATCGGGACACCAAATGGTTCTATGAACGCGCGAGGGGACAATATGCCGACGAACGAGGGCGAAAGACCATTGCGGAGCGCAAGAGGTTCGATGCCGAGTTTCCGCGTTCCCAGTTCCTCACGAAGACCGACCTGGCCAAGTTCGAGAACACTTGGGCCTGCCTGCCGCATATCGTGAGCCTCGGCGCGCAGAAAAACTTTGCGGAATTCGCCAAGCATATCGGCAAGCGGTGGGGGACAGAAGGCGCGGCTTTCGACGAGCTCTGGTTCAGGCGCATGATCGCAAAGACCATCATTTTCCGGGCCACCGAAAAACTGGTCTCTGGCGCGGAATGGTACGAAGGCGGCTACCGTGCCAACATCGTGACCTACGCGATCGCCAAGCTTGTTCATGATGCAGAGGAACGTGAGATGGTTGTCGATCTGGACGCCGTCTGGAGATATCAGGATGTCTCGCCCGACTTGAAGACTGCGTTGTTGGTAGCCGCAGCCGAAGCTCAGGACGTGATCACGCACCCGCCGGAGGGTGTGCGCAATTTCAGCGAATGGGCCAAGAAGCAGGCCTGCTGGAAGGGACTGGAAGATCGGGAGTTGAGCTATCCTGAGGAATTCGATCGCGCTCTGATTTCGCCGGACCTTGCCAACGAACGGGCGAGAGAGGCCCGTGCGGACAAGGCTGTCGAGACTAGCGTCGAGGCGGAACTCGAGGTGCACAGGCTGGGAGCCAAGTTCTGGACAGAAGCACGAAATTGGGCACGGGAACGGGGGCTTCTGTCCCCGCGGGAAAATGGTGTTCTGGAAACCTGCGCCGCGATCCCAAACAAGATGCCGTCGGACAAGCAATGCGCGATCGCTATGAGCGCGCTCAAGAAGCTTCAGGATGAAGGCTTCTCGCACGCGAGCCTTGAACTGACGAGCTAACGCTCAAAGGCTTTCGAATACAGGGAGTAGGGTATCGGCAATCTGCCTCGCAAGAAATGGAGGCACGGCATTCCCAACCTGCACAAACTGTTCGGTGCGATTGCCCATGAAGTGGTAGTTGTCGGGGAACGTCTGCAGCCGCGCGGCCTCGCGCACCGTAAGACTGCGGCACTGCGTCGGGTCAGGGTGAATGAAGTAGTGCCCGTCCTTCGAGATGTGGCTCGTTACCGTTGAAGCCGGGGCATTGCCGATCTGAACGCGGAACCTGTCATTGAACTTGCCCGTTTTCCAGTTCTTGTGGTTTGGCGCCAGGATGTCCGGAAACTGGTGCGCGCGCGGGCTAAGCCCCTCGGCCTTCGCGAAACACGCGGCGTAGAGGTAGCGCGCAAGATCGGATGGCATATGCCCTCGGGTTTCGTGACCCGAGACGCCGATGAGCTTCGGGTCGTTCAGAAACGCAGCGAGTCCCGGCTGCAGCTTCCTCGAAAGAGGTTTTCTTGCGTTGCTCGCGCGACCCAACTGCGAAGTCGCTAAAAGTCGTTCCTCGACCCGATCCTGCTCGTTCAGAAAGCTGCCAAAGTTTTCGCCCGGATAATCCCGGACGATCTTGCCCACAGACTCCATCGCGTCGACCACCGCGTCGTACCAAGCGTGCTCTTCATCGCGTCTGCTCAACCCGCTTCGTAGCCTCGGCAGGCCTGTCATCATGTCCCTGACTGGAACCAAGGCGTTTTGCTGGTGAAGTTTCGGAACGAAGTCTCCGGCGATATCCGACCTGATGCCGACGATGATAACCCTGTGCCGCGCCTGTGGTACGCCATGAGCTTCCGCGCGAATGACGAAATCCTTGGGTTCCGTATGATCGCCCGGCTGGATGTTGGCCGACAAAGCGATAAGCTTGTAACCCGGGCCAGCATGTTCGAGATCAGATATGACCTGATCGAAGATGGCCAAGCCTTCGACGGATGAGGACAGCATGCCCTTGACGTTCTCCATCACGAACACCGCGGGGCTCATCTCTCTCAGAACTCGACAATACTCGCGGTAGAGGAAATGCCGGTCGTCATTCTTCGGTCTGTAGTCCTTGATGCCGGCGTTTCTAGATCGGCCGGCAAGGGAGTAGGCTTGGCAGGGAGGGCCGCCAATCAGAAGAGTGCGATCACCGGCCAATCGCCTTGTCGCAGAAATCCTCTCGGAGAGTAGCGACGCAGCCTCCGGTTTCCCGAGCTCTGCGCATAGAGCCTCGTTTTCGGCAGCTTTCCATTGCCGAGGGTGCAGTTCTTTCCAATCCGGGCATTCGTGCTTCCCGGCAATCCATGAATAGTATTCCTGTGGGTATTCATCGAATTGGCGCAAGAATGCACGAAGTCTCAGTGTCTTATGCGCAGCAGGATCCTTTTCGATCGAAACGGCGATTGCATAGGCGCGTGACCCATCGCTCCTTCTGCAGGAAGAGAATCCTTCTCCGAGGCCTCCCGGGCCTGAAAACAGATCAACGATTTGAACGGGCTTCGACACATCAATTCTCCTGCCTCTCCTCTTCCCAGGTTTTCGCAGACATGGCAAGGAGATGAGATGGTGGACATCGTCGATGCCGAAACCCGATCGCGGATGATGCGCAGCATCCGTGGAAAGGACACGAAGCCGGAGCTCTTGCTGCGGCGTGCTCTGCATGCGCGCGGATTCCGATATCGGCTGCACCAGAAGGGTCTTCCGGGTCGTCCTGACCTCGTGTTTTCCAAGTATAGAGCTGCCGTCTTCGTTCACGGCTGCTTCTGGCACCGTCACCCGGGATGCCCGAAGGCAACTACCCCCGCGACGCGCGAGGACTTCTGGCAGAACAAGTTCGCCGAGAACACCGCGCGAGATCGGCGGAACATCGATCAGCTGCAGTCGGCAGGTTGGCGGGTCCTTGTCGTGTGGGAGTGCGAACTTGCGCGCGAAGCGTTGGTTCCGACTTTGCAGCACGTTTCGGATTGGCTGATGGAGCATCCGAACGCATAGCGGTCGGCTGGGCCGACGCCGTTTGTGACTGTCGCATTCTGGAAAATCAGGCTGTCCTGATCGAAGACGTTTGCGTCAAAACTCCCTTCGAAAAAGTGGGACACATATCCGGAAAAATCCAATAAACATGGTGAAAGATAAAAGTCCCACCGACCTGTAAAATACTATAATAAAAACAACAGGTTATGCCGCCCCCGGGCACCACATTCCTTACTCATCATCGTGTGCGCAAATTTCCGAGCATGACGGTCAGCCGCCAAGCACCGGCGGTCTTTGATGCCCGGGCAAGGCGTGCAGGCAGGTTTGGACGCGCCATAGGGAAACCTATGCCTCCCCCGATGGTTGCGGCAGGTGCGGATAATCTTGTCACTCCGGTTCTGGCAAAGTGACACGTCACGATTGCGGCTTGTAAACGGTGCTGTTCAGGTGTCGGGTGAAGACATGAAGCGTTCCGGTCCTTTTCTTTTCATTCTTGCGACCCTGATGATTGATGCCATTGGCGTGGGGATCGTGTTTCCCATCATGCCTGATCTGATGGACCGTGTGGGTGCTGGCAGCACGGCGGAGGGGGCGTTCTGGGGTGGGGTCATGATGTCGGCCTATGCCGCAGCGATGTTTCTGTTCGGTCCCATCGTGGGCAGCCTTTCGGATGCGTTCGGCCGCAGACCGATCCTGATTGCGGCGCTGGTCACGCTGGCCATTGACTATGTTATCATGGCGTTGGCGCAGACGTATTGGGTGTTGCTTGTCGGGCGGGTCATCGCGGGGATGGCGGGGGCCACATATATCACCGCCACGGCCTATATCTCTGACATTGCCAGGCCGGAGGAGCGGGGTGCGGCCTTTGGGATGATCGGGGCGGCCTTCGGGATCGGGTTCGTATTCGGGCCGGCCTTGGGCGGCGTGGCGTCAGGGTGGCATATCACGGCCCCTTTCTGGATTGCGGCGGCGCTGTCGGCGCTCAACGTGCTGTTCGGGATCCTGATCCTGCCGGAATCCCTGAAGCCGGAAAATCGTCGCCCCTTTGGTCGGCGCGACCTGAACCCATTCGGGTCCATTGCGCGCGCGTTTGCCATTCCGGGGCTTGCGATTCCGCTTCTGTGTATCTTCGTGTTCGAATTTGCCAACATGGTCTATCCGACGCTTTGGGCCTTTTGGGGCCGTGAAGTGTTTGGATGGGATGGGTTCATCATCGGGCTGACCCTGTCTGCCTACGGTATCCTGATTGCAATCGTGCAGGCCGGGCTTTTGCCACAGCTGACCAAGCGGCTTGGTGACTACCGGACCCTGATCATTGCGACCATCGCAGGCGTGATCGGACTGGTCGGGTTCGGGTTTTCGACCGCTGTCTGGGCTGTGGCGGTGGTCCTGCCAATTGCCGCGTTGTCGGACATGGCACCGCCGTTGATGACAGCTTTTGCAGCGAACCGGGTCGGCGAAGACCAGCAAGGTCTGGTGCAGGGGGTGATCGCATCCCTGTCGTCGATTGCAGCGGTCGCAGCACCCCTTGCCCTGACCGGGGTATTTGAGCGGTTCGTAAACGAACAAGGCGTCTATTTCCCGGGTGCGCCATTCCTTGTCGCGGCATTGCTGATCGTCGCGATTGTGCCGCTGATCACGCGTTTGAACCCGCGGAGATCTGCCAAACCTCAGACCGGTGCGCCGCTTGGGTAGTGCATCGCGGCTGTCGCGCGCGGGGGCCTTTTCTTGATAGCATCGTGGTCAAAGGTGCGGCTTTGAGCGTTTCCGGATGGGTGTGCCTTGCACGCAGAGAGGGTTTGTGTGCCGGGGTTCACGCAAGACATTCATGCCGTGGTGCAGGACATTGGGAGTGACCCAGTAAGGTGTTTGAAAACAATTGCTTGAGCGGGGAACCGTTCATCCGGCCCACTTGTTTCAGCCTCAGCCCGCTCATTCCGGCGGACCCAATCCGATTGCCTTGACTTGAGGCGGTGCTTGGATAGCGTTCAACCATAAATAGTTCGGTGACGCTGGGGCATGTTTCCTTCGGGTTCAAGGATTTTGCTGGGTGAGGCGACGACATCGGCATTGGTGGAGTATACCCAAAACAAGTCTTTGCCCGGGTTCTCGGATTGGTCGGACCTTAACGGTCCGATGCCGGATATGGTGCGTCGGATACTGGCATTGGTGGAGGATGCGTGGTGTCCCGGCGATACCGATCCGATGGTTTCATTTGGACCTACGGATACAGCCGCTGATTTGGCTTGGGCGCAGTGCGCTGATGCAATGCCTGCAAGAGGTCAATGGCGCGGCAAACGGGCGGCCGGATAGGCCAAGCGGCAATATCGGTGGCTGCACGGGGGAATTACCTGGGTGCCTAAGACGCGCACTATTGATTGAAACCTTCGGAAAGGGTGCATCGTGCCCTTTCCGCTTTCACGCCTGGGATAGGTTCATGCTGTCACAACACTGTAAGCTGATTGCAATTGGCATAGCCCTTTGCGGCGCCTTTGCCGTCTCTGCCCGGGCCCTTTTGGCCAAAGATGATATAGAAGCCCAGACGCAGAGGGTTTTCGAGGCAGCTTTTGCAACCAAAGTGACAGAACAGATCAGCAATCCGATCCTGAGGGTCAGACAGGGGTCCGAGACGTTTTGCATTCAGGAAAACCACGCCACCCGGACATGGGCGAGCACCCTTATCGCCGATCTGTCGGACGCATTCGAGTTGGGCTGGAGGCAGATCCTCGTTGATGACCTTGCCGCCTGTCCTGAGGACATCACGACCTTTTACGTGTTGCAGGGCGCGCGGCCTGATCAGGCGGCGTTGCTGGACCTCATGGAAGGCATTGTCGGCAGCAGACCCCCCGATCCGGCTGCGATTTTTCCGGAGTGGGCGCGGGGTATGTCGGTCAGCCTGCCCGGTCCGGGCCATCGGGAATTTGTCCTTGCGAGTTCCTATAGCGATATGCCCCATGGTGTTGCCCGCTCCATCCTGTCGGAAGAGCTTTTGCAATCCATCCTGCGGGCGTCCGATGTTGATGCCACCCAGATCGTGTCCCTATTGGCGGAAGACCTGCGAAACAAGGATTACAGCGCCTGGTTCGAGAACAACCCAATGGGCTTCTGCAGCGTCGACATCGTCCTGCTGGAACTGTTGCTAGGACCGTCAACCGCAAACCTGCGCAAGATGGATCAGATGCGGGCTTATCTGACGACCAGCTTTGATGCGCTGTTGGAGGCGGCAGAAAGCCGCGCGAAAAGCCTGAGCCTTTACCGCGACCCGCGCTGCTGGGTTTGGGAATCTTCGTAGCGCTGCACCCTATCTTACCCCCAGACTTTCCTGCACGACCTTTACGATCGGGGCGATGGTGACAACCGGAAGCTGATCAATGACACCGTGTCGGCAATGTCGGACGAAGTCCCAGTCCGACCGGCGGCATACCATGCCAGATTGAGCCGGCCGGGATCCTGCGCATACTGCATCTGGCAAGTTTGGTTCACCGGTTTCATTGTATCGCCTGACGTGCCGGTGTTTGCGCTGCCCCCCTGACGCGGATGTGTTCGTTCCTGGCACCAGATGGGTACTTGTACACCTTGAAAACCGCCAGAATGGCCTAGGTCGCAGTCAGTCCAAACAGGTCATTGATATGCGCGCATTCCTCATTTTCGCGGCGTCGGTTCTGCTGATGTCCTCCAACCTCGTCCTGGCGCAGGGCGGTCCGTCGTCAGTCGGGGTGCAGGAAGTGGAGATGCGCGCGCTTACCGAAACGGTTCCGGTCTTTGCCGATGTGGTCACCGCGCGCGACGGAACGATTGCGAGCCGGGTTGCGGGCAATGTTGAAAAAGTTCATGTCCTTGCCGGGGCGCAGGTTGATAAGGACGATCTTCTGGTTGAGCTTAATCAAGAGCTTTTGACCATCCTCGTGTCGCAATCCAAAGCGGAGCTGGAAGAGGCCGCAGCCCGGATCGAAACGGCACAGGCGCGGCTGGACCGGGCGGAAACCGTCTTTGCCCGCACGGAGGGATTACGCGGTTCAACCTCCTTCAGCGAAGGCCGGTTTGACGAGGTGCAGGCCGATGTGCTTGAAGCGCGCTCGGAATTGGTGGCGGCGAAGGCCCGTGAGACAATCAGTCAGACGCGGCTTGATGAAAGTCGATATCGGCTCAGGCGGAGTGAGATACGCGCGCCGTTTGCCGGTGTCGTGATCGCGGTGCAGACCATTCCGGGTGCTTTCATTCAGGCGGGAACACCGGTTCTGCGCATGATCGACACGGAAAGCTTCGAGATCGAAGCCCGCATTCCCGGCCAGTATGTCGGGGCGCTTGCTGCAGGTCAGGAAGTGCAGGCCGTCACTTCGTCCGGGACGAACCTGACAGCGCGGGTGCGGGCCATTCTGCCCATTGAAGACCCTGCCACCCGCACCCGCGCTGTGCGTTTCGTGGCACCTGATCTGGGCAATGTTGCGGACGTGGCTGCGGGAGCTTCGCTGACGCTGCAGATCCCCATCGGAGGTGCGCGCGAGGTCTTGTCAGTGCCCAAGGACGCGCTTGTGCAATCGGCAAATGGCTGGACGGTCTTTGTCGTTGAAGATGACATGGCGCAGCCGCGAACCGTGCAGTTGGGCGTTGCCGTGGGTGACCGGTACGAGGTGCTGTCGGGGTTGGCACCGGGTGATCTGGCGGTGATCCGGGGCAACGAACGGCTGCGGCCCGGACAGCCCGTTGCAGCCAGTCCAATGGACGCGGATTGATGGATATTATCCGCTTCGCCATTGACCGTCCCATCGCGGTTGTCGCTACGGTCCTGATGGCGGTGCTGTTCGGGCTGATCGCGCTCTCGCGCATCCCCATCCAGCTTGCGCCGGATGTGCGCAAACCGATCGTGGTGATTGAAACCGTCTGGCCCGGCGCGGCACCATCGGAGATCGAGCGGGAAATCGTCAACCCGCAGGAGGAAGCGCTGCGGGGGCTTGAAGGGCTTGAGATCATGACATCCCGCTCGCGCACGGGGCAGGCCGAGGTCACGCTGGAATTCGCCGTTGGCACGGATATGAGCCAGTCGCTGCTTTTGGTGTCCAACCGGCTTGATCGCGTCGGCAGCTATCCGGCGGAGGCGAATGAGCCTTCGCTCAATACCTCCGGGTCGGATGACAGTCCCATCGCGTGGGTGCTGCTGACGGCGGCAGAGGGAAATAACCGTGATATGCCAACCTACGGTGACTTTGTCGAAGATATCATCAAGGACAGGGTGGAGCGGATCGAAGGGGTGTCGGCGGTCAATGTCTTCGGTGGCGTGACCCGTGAACTTCAGATCATCGTGGACCCGCGGCGGTTGTCCCGATTTGGCCTGACTGTGCCGGAAGTCGTGCGCATCCTGCGGGCCGAAAACATCTCGATCTCGGCGGGTGATGTGGACGAAGGCAAACGCCGCTATGTGGTGCGGACCGAGGGCAATCTGAACACCGAGGACGCCATTCGCGCTGTCGTTCTTCGGTCGGCGGCCACGTCGGGCGGGACAGGACGGGTGCGGGTGGCGGATGTTGCTGACGTGGCCTTTGCCTACAAGGAGCCGACATCGCGTTTGCGGTTCAAGGGGCAGCCGGGGCTGGCTTTCAATGTCGTGCGCGAATCCGGTGCCAATGTGATTTCCGTGATGGAGGAATTGCGTCTGGTCCTGTCGGAGTTGCGCGCAGGCCCGGTTGCGGCGCAGGGCCTTGAGATGCAGCAGGTCTATGACGAGACGATCTATATCGACGGGGCGATTTCCCTTGTTACGCAGAACATCTGGATTGGCGGGGCGCTGGCGGCACTGATCCTGATGCTGTTTCTCAGGTCCCTGCGGGCGACGCTGGTTGTCTCGCTCGCGATCCCGGTGTCCATCGTGGCGACCTTTGTGGTGATGGCGATCACCGGTCGGACGCTCAATGTGATTTCGCTGGCGGGGATTGCCTTTGCAGTGGGCATGATCGTGGACGCTGCGATTGTGGTGCTTGAGAACATCTACAGGCTGCGGGAAGAGGGCAAGAGCCGACGCGAGGCCGCCTATCTTGGCGCGCAGCAGGTCTGGGGTGCGATCCTTGTCTCCGCTCTGACAACGGTTCTGGTGTTTGTGCCGATCCTGATCATGCAGCTGGAGGCCGGTCAGCTTTTCCGCGACATCGCGGTGGCGATATCCGTCTCCGTCCTGTTGTCGCTGGTGGTTGCAGTCACGGTAATCCCGGCGCTGGCCAGCAGGCTGCTGACAGCGAAGGACCAAAAACCTGTGCGCCTTTTTGGGATCGACCATCTGGCCGGAGGGTTTCGCGCGCTTGTCATGGCTTACGTTCGGCTGACGGTGCGCTACCGCGCGATCGGGCTTTTGATGGTCGGGCTGATTGCTGGCGGGGCGGGCATTGCCAGCTACACCTTCCTGCCACGGCTGGAATACCTGCCCGAAGGCAATCGGAACCTTGTCTTTGGCCTGATCATCCCGCCGCCAGGGTACAACCTTGAGACCACGCAGACCATCGCCCAGCGGATCGAAGCGGTGGCAGAGCCCCTTTGGGAAGCGGCACCTGCGACCGAAACAGAAGATGGCACACCCACAATTGCCAATTTCTTCTTTGTGGCGACGCCGGGCAACTCCTTCGTCGGTGCGGCCGCGCAGGATGGCCAGCGCGCGGGGGAGCTGATCCCTGTGCTGAGCCGCCCGATCTTTGCCGAACCTGGCACCTTCGGTTTCATGACACAGCCGTCGCTGTTTGGCCGTGGCGTTGGCGGGGGGCGTGCGATTGAGCTGAACATATCGGGTCAGGACCTGAACGAGATCCTCGCTGTGGCCGGTCGCGCCGCCGGGATAGTCTCGGGCTTACTGCCGCGCACGGAAGGGCACCAGTTTCGCCCCATTCCGGGGCTGGAGCTTGGTGCGCCCGAGGTGCGGCTGGTGCCGGACCGTCTGCGGCTTGCGGATGCCGGGTTGGACAGCTCGGGCCTTGCCGCGACGGTGGATGCTTTCAATGATGGGCTGCGGGTGGCCGAGATCACCGTTGGTGCCGAACGCGTTGATCTGGTTTTGAAAGGCGATCCATCCGTCAGCGTCGCCACGCGCACGCAGGACGTGGGCAGTTATCCGGTTGTGACACCGGGCGGGCAGATCGTCCCTGTTTCGGCGCTGGCGGACGTGATCCTGACAGCGGGCCCCACCGAAATCCGCCACCGCGACCGTTTGCGCACCGTCACGCTGGAGGTCCGGCCATCAGATGCGCTGCCGCTGGAAGCCGCCGTTGAACTGCTGGAGCGCGAAGTCGTCGCTGTGCTGCAGGAGCAAGGCGTGCCGGAGGACATCAGGCTCAGCGTATCGGGGACGGCGGATCAGTTGACCCAGACGTGGTCGGCCATTCAGATCAATCTTGTCGTAGCGCTGATCATTGTCTTTCTGGTGATGGCGATCCTGTTCGAAAGCTTTGTCCTGCCGCTGGTGATCCTGATTGCCGTCCCCGTCGCGGCGGCAGGTGGGGTCGGCGGGCTTGCGCTGCTCAATACGTTCCAGACCCAGCCGCTGGATATGTTGACCTTGCTGGGGTTCATCATTCTCGTCGGGATCGTGGTGAACAACGCCATCCTGATTGTGCACCAGACACTGTATCATCTGCGCGTTGACGAAATGGAGCCTGTCGCTGCGATTGAAGAGGCGACGCGTAACCGCATCAGGCCGATTTTCATGTCGACGCTGACCAGTGTGATGGGCATGTTACCGTTGATCATCTTTCCCGGTGAAGGGTCGGAGCTTTATCGTGGGCTTGGCGCGGTGGTGGTGGGTGGATTGTCGATGTCTGCCTTTCTGACGCTGCTCACGGTGCCGCCGTTGTTGCGTTTGTGTGTGCGAAAGCCGGTGCTTGCAGAACCTGCACTTGCCCCGACATGAGGCGCAAGACCGGGCCGGAAATGAGCGGACCTTGGTCCCTGCATGTCGGCGTCGTTCGCATGGGTGATTTAGGGTTCAGGCAAAGCGACTGGTGGCCATTTAGGATTTCGTGACGCAAGATGGCCTTGTCAGCTTGCCCTGTCCGGAGCCGCCCATGCCTGCACCCACTCTCCATTTCTCGCGCGTTGAGTTCGAAGACCGCATCGACAAGACCCGCAGGGCAATGCAAACGCGCGGGATCGACCTTCTGATCGTGTCTGACCCATCCAACATGAACTGGCTTACAGGATACGACGGATGGTCCTTCTATGTGCACCAATGTGTCGTGCTGCCATTGGAAGGGGAGCCGATCTGGTATGGACGCGGGCAGGACGCCAATGGGGCGTATCGCACCTGCTTCATGGATCCGGGGAACATCATCGGATACCCAGACCACTACGTGCAGTCGACCGAACGGCATCCGATGGATTTTCTGGCGGCACAGCTTGTCGACCGTAGCCACGCCAAGGGCGTGATCGGTGTGGAGATGGACAATTACTGGTTCACCGCCGCTGCTTTCGCCTCCCTGAAACAGAACCTGCCCAATGCGACGTTGACCGACGCGACAGCGCTGGTGAACTGGCAACGGGCGGTGAAGTCGGAGGCGGAATTGAAGCTGATGCGCCAGGCGGGCCGGATTGTCGGCAGGATGCATGAGCGGATCTTCGAGAAGGTGGAGCCGGGGATGCGTAAATGCGATCTGGTGGCAGAGATTTATGATGCCGCCCTGCGCTATGATCCGCAAATCGGGGCCGGGGGCGATTATCCCGCCATCGTGCCGCTGCTGCCGTCCGGTGCCGATGCGTCGGCGCCGCACCTGACATGGGACGATGCGCCGATGAAAGCCGGGGAGGGTACGTTTTTCGAAATTGCAGGCGTCGTGAAACGGTATCACTGCCCCCTGTCGCGCACCGTTTTTCTGGGCAAGCCCACGCAGACCTTCCTTGATGCCGAAAAGGCGGTGCTTGAGGGCATGGAGGCGGGTCTGGACAAGGCGCGGGTCGGAAACACCTGCGAAGATATCGCGGTCGCCTTTTTCGATGTTCTGAAGAAATACGGCATCACCAAGGACAACCGCACCGGCTATCCCATCGGTGTCAGCTATCCACCGGACTGGGGCGAACGCACGATGTCCCTGCGCCCCGGTGATACCAGTATCCTGCAAGAAAACATGACATTTCATTTCATGACGGGTCTGTGGATGGAGGATTGGGGTTTCGAGATCACCGAGAGTATCCGCATTGGCAAGGATGGTCCTGAATGCCTCGCGGATGTGCCGCGCAAGATGTTGGTGAAGGATTGATGCAATGACGCCTTCACCCGTTGTACCGACGATCCCCTTGGACAGGGACGGGATACACCACGGATTTCTCCGGCTGCCATACAGTCGGGACGACAGCGCCTGGGGGTCGATCATGATCCCCCTTGCGGTCGTCAAGAACGGCGATGGTCCCACAGCGCTTTTGACGGGGGGCAACCACGGCGATGAATACGAAGGACCGATTGCCCTTCAGGAATTGGCAGTCACCTTGTCGCCGGACGACATCAACGGCCGTATGATCATTGTGCCCTCGTTCAACTATCCCGCGTTCCGCGCCGGGAGCCGCACCTCTCCCATCGACAAGGGCAACCTGAACCGCAGCTTTCCGGGGCGTCCCGATGGGACCCCGACCGAAAAGATCGCCGACTATTTTCAACGTGTGTTGCTGCCGCTGGCAGATGTGGTGCTGGATTTTCATTCAGGGGGCAAAACGCTTGATTTCGTGCCTTTCGCTGCGGCGCATGTGTTGCCGGACAAGGCCCATCAGGCGGCCTGCGTTGCGGCGATGGAGGCTTTCAACGCGCCTTATTCGGTCATGCTGCGGGAGATCGACAGCGTCGGCATGTACGACACGGCAGCGGAAGACATGGGCAAGACCTTTGTCTCGACCGAACTCGGTGGCGGCGGGACGGCCACGGCCAAGTCCATAGGGACAGCCCGAAAGGGGGTCCGCAACGTGCTGATCCACGCCGGCGTCCTGAAGGGTGAGATGCAAACAGGCCCCACAATCACCATCGACATGCCTGATGACAATTGCTTTATATTTGCAGAGCATGACGGGCTTTTCGAGCCGATGATAGATCTGGGTGACGAGGTTTCCGAAGGCGAAGTTGTCGCGCGTGTCTGGCCGGTTGACCGAACCGGGGTTCCGCCGCTTGAATACAGGGCGAACATCTCCGGCATTCTGATCAGCCGTCATTTCCCGGGCCTGATCAAATCGGGGGATTGTGTGGCGGTGATCGGGATCGAAGTGAACCAATAAAGGGCTGTAGTCACGCAGCTGATGCACAAGGAGAGACAGGATGCTGAGAAACGACCAACTCGACCAATGGGATCGCGAAAACTTCTTTCATCCGTCAACGCATCTGGCCCAGCACGCCCGCGGAGAAAGCCCCAACCGGGTCATCAAAACGGCAAGTGGTGTGCACATTGAAGACCGCGACGGCACACGGTTGCTGGATGCCTTCGCGGGCCTTTACTGCGTGAACGTCGGCTATGGACGGACGGAAATCGCCGACGCCATCGCCGTGCAAGCACGTGAGCTGGCCTATTACCATTCCTACGCGGGCCACGGCACAGAGGCGAGCATCACGCTGTCCAGAATGATCCTTGATCGCGCACCTGCGAACATGTCGAAGGTCTATTTCGGGTTGGGGGGATCAGATGCGAATGAAACCAACGTGAAACTTGTCTGGTACTACAACAACGTCCTGCAGCGCCCTGAAAAGAAAAAGATTATCAGTCGATGGCGTGGATATCACGGCTCCGGTCTGGTGACCGGATCGCTGACCGGGTTGGACCTGTTCCATCGCAAATTCGGTATCCCGCTGGCAAACATCCTGCATACAGAGGCACCGTATTACTATCGCCGCAAGGATTTGGATCAGACCGAAGAACAGTTCGTCGCCCATTGCGTTTCCGCGCTCGAAGCCATGATTGCAAAGGAAGGCGCGGACACGATTGCGGCTTTCATCGCGGAACCGATGCTGGGAACGGGTGGCATCGTGCCACCGCCCGTAGGCTATTGGCCCGCAATCCAGGCCGTGCTGAAAAAGCATGACATCCTTCTGATCGCGGATGAAGTGGTCACCGGATTTGGTCGGCTGGGGACGATGTTCGGCTCCGATCATTATGGGTTGGAGGCGGACGTGATCACCATCGCCAAGGGCCTGACATCTGCCTATGCGCCGCTGTCCGGGTCCATAGTCAGTGACAAGGTCTGGAAGGTTCTGGAGCAGGGGACGGATGAAAACGGTCCCATCGGCCATGGTTGGACCTATTCCGCGCATCCCATCGGGGCGGCAGCCGGGGTGGCCAACCTCAAGCTGATTGATGAGCTTGATCTGGTTGCGAACGCCGGAGACGTCGGCGCCTATCTGACCCGCAGCATGCGGGAAGCTGTGGGCGATCATCCCAACGTCGGAGACGTTCGGGGCGAAGGGATGCTTTGCGCGGTGGAGTTCGTGAAGAACAAGGCTGACCGTGTGTTTTTCGATGCCACCGACAAGATCGGGCCGGAGGTTTCCGCGACACTTCTTGCGCAGGACAAGGTGATCGCACGGGCGATGCCGCAGTCGGACATCCTTGGTTTCGCGCCACCCTTGTGCCTGACACGCGAAAACGTCGACACGGTCGTCGCGGCGACAGCACGGGCCGTAAAGACGGTTTTCGGATAGCGGCTGGCCCAAGAAGAAACCGCCCCCGCTTTTCGGCAGGGGCGGCTTGATCGGTGCAAGTTAACCCTGATCAGGCCAGTTCGAAGCGATCCGCGTCCATGACCTTTGTCCAGGCGGTGACGAAGTCCGTGACGAACGTGTCGCCCGCATCGGCGCTGCCATAGACTTCGGCCAAGGCCCGCAGCTGCGAGTTGGACCCGAAGATCAGATCACAGCGCGTTCCGGTGCGCACAACGTCGCCACTGTGGCGGTCACGGGCTTCAAAGACCTGCTTCTGATCGTCGACGGCGGACCATGTGCAGGTCATGTCGAGGATCGTGGTGAAGAAGTCATTGCTCAGCACGCCGGGACGGTCAGTGAAGACACCGTGATTGGTGTCAGCGTAGTTCGCCCCCAGCACCCGAAGGCCACCCACCAGCACGGTCATTTCCGGCGCGGTCAGGGTCAGCAGTTGTGCACGGTCCACCAGCAGCTTTTCGGTCGGCACTGCGAATTCCGCACGCAGGTAGTTGCGGAACCCGTCGGCCTGCGGCTCAAGCACTTCAAAGCTTTCCGAATCGGTCTGTTCCTGGCTGGTATCCATCCGGCCTGGCGTGAACGGCACGGTGATGTCGTGACCACCAGCTTTTGCTGCCGCCTCCACAGCGGCCGACCCGCCCAGCACGATCAAATCGGCGATGGAGACTTTCTTGCCACCCGATGCGTTGTCGTTGAAGGCGGATTGCACGCCTTCCAGCGTCTCCAGCACGCGCGCCAGACGGGCAGGTTCGTTGACCTCCCAATCCTTTTGCGGGGCCAGGCGAATACGCGCACCATTGGCACCGCCACGCTTGTCCGAGCCCCTGAAGGTAGAGGCAGAGGCCCAGGCCACCGACACCAGATCGGCGATGGAAAGCCCGGATGCGAGGATCTGCTTTTTCAGTGCCGCCACATCCGCATCATCCACCAACGGATGATCGACAGCCGGGATCGGATCCTGCCAGATCAGGTCTTCTGCGGGAACTTCCTTGCCCAGATAACGCGCCTTGGGTCCCATGTCGCGGTGGGTCAGCTTGAACCATGCACGGGCATAGGCATCTGCGAAAAGGGCAGGGTCAGCCGCGTAACGCTCTGATATCTTGCGATAAGACGGGTCCACCTTCATTGCCATGTCGGCGGTCGTCATCATTGGTGCGTGCCTGCGGCTGGGATCGTGCGCATCCGGCACGGCATCCGCCATCGCGTCACCCTTCGGTTTCCACTGATGCGCGCCTGCGGGGCTTTTTGTCAGTTCCCATTCGTTGCCCAGCAGCGTCTCGAAATAGGACATGTCCCAAGTCGTGGGTGTTGGGGTCCAGGCGCCTTCGATGCCGGAGGTCGTGGCGTGCACGCCGATGCCGCTTTCGAAACCGTTCTTCCAGCCCAGGCCCATCTCTTCGATGGACGCCCCTTCGGGTTCCGCACCCACAAGTGACGGATCGCCCGCGCCGTGCGCCTTGCCAAAGGTGTGACCACCTGCGGTCAGCGCCACGGTTTCTTCATCGTTCATTGCCATGCGCGCGAATGTCTCGCGGATATCATGGGCCGACGCCTGCGGGTCGGGGTTGCCGTCCGGGCCTTCGGGATTGACATAGATCAGACCCATCTGAACGGCGGCCAGAGGGTTCTCAAGCTCACGTTCACCGGTGTAGCGGCTGCCGGGTTTGTCGGACGTAGCCAGCCATTCGGTTTCCGTTCCCCAGTAAATGTCCTCTTCGGGTTCCCAGATGTCTTCGCGTCCGCCCGCGAATCCGAAGCATTCAAAGCCCATCGTCTCCATCGCGACGTTGCCTGTCAGCACAAACAAATCCGCCCAGGACAGCGCCGCACCGTACTTCTGCTTGATCGGCCAAAGCAGGCGGCGCGCCTTGTCAAGGTTGCCGTTGTCGGGCCAGGAATTGAGCGGCGCAAATCGTTGCGAGCCAGATGATGCGCCACCGCGCCCGTCCGCCGTGCGGTAGGTACCTGCCGCATGCCACGCCATGCGTACGAACATCGGTCCATAGTGGCCATAGTCCGCGGGCCACCAGTCCTGCGACTCCGTCATCAGGTCTGCGAGGTCCTTCTTGACGGCATCCAGATCAAGCGCCTTGAAAGCCTCCGCATAGTTGAAATCCTGCTGCATCGGATCCGACAGCGGGGTGTTCTGGTGCAGGATCTTCAGGTTCAGCTGGTTTGGCCACCAATCCTTGTTGGATCTTACGTTGAACGTGGTGTTCTTGGCGCTGGTGTGCATGACGGGGCATCCGCCACCGCTTTCATAATCATTGCCGTCCATGATCTGCTCCTGTCTGGGTAAGGGGGGATTCCTGTCAGATTATATCAACCGGGTGCGATAAGGTGTAGTTGATTGTTCTGATCGTTGTAATAATCTGTCCTTATGGCAAACTTCACTTTGAAACAGTTGCGCTATTTTGAGGCGTTGGCCCAGCAGCAGCATTTCGGCCGTGCAGCGGAGATGTGCGCGATTTCCCAACCGGCCCTTTCGGTACAGATAAAGGAACTTGAACAGCAGACCGGTAAGGCCCTGTTTGAGCGCGCCGCCCGTCAGGTGCGACTGACGGCTTTTGGAGAGGATTTCGCAACCCGCGTGCGTGCGCTTTTGCGACAGGCGGACGATCTGGGTGCTTTCGCGGCCGCGGCGCGCGAACGGCTGGCGGGACGCTTTCGGCTGGGGGTGATCCCGACCGTCGCGCCGTATCTGTTGCCTGGTCTTGTGCCAAGATTGTCCGCAGAATTTCCCGATCTCGAATTGCGGCTGCGCGAAAGCCAGACCGCGCGGCTGGTCGAGGAGCTGTTGCAGGGGCGCCTTGATGCGGCTTTGGTCGCCTTGCCGATTGAGGAGCCGTCGCTGTCCGAAACGGTGTTGTTTTCGGAGGAATTTGTCCTTGTGCGCCCTGCGACCGATGCGGCGCTTCCCGTGCCGAAGGTGACTGATCTGCGCAACATGTTGCTGCTCGAAGAAGGGCACTGTCTGCGCGATCAGGCCTTGTCGTTCTGCAACCGTCCGGCAGGATTTGCCCGCGACGATCTGGATGGCAGTTCGTTGTCGACCTTGGTGCAGATGGTGGGTGCAGGTCTTGGGGTGACGATCCTGCCGCAGATGGCCGTGCCGCTTGAGACGCGCATGGCCGATGTGGTCTGCGCCCCGTTCGAGGGCACCGTACCGGGAAGAACAATCGGAATGGTCTGGCGCCGTACGAATCCAATGACGCAGGAATTGTGTGAGGTTGCGCAGGTCGTGCGCCAAGCGGCCGACCAGACCTGTACTGGCGCGCATATTCAGGTCGAAACAGCACAGCGCTGATTTTAGTAATTATATCAATGGACTGAAAGGGCGCTTGAAGACTTGGCAGTGTTAATCTGGTTGTAAGACCTGTGGCCCTAGGGTGCGGCAGCGCCATAGCGGGCGCTTGACTGCACGCTTGAGGATTTGCCGATGACTTCATCTTTCCCTGCCCGCCGCCGGGTGCACCCGCTGCGCAGCCTGTTTTTCAAATGCGCGTTCATGGTGGCGCTTTGCACGATCTTGGTGGTCGCGGTGATCGTGACGCGCAGCACCGCCGCGATGGAGCGGACAGTCATTGACAAAATGAAGACCCGCGCGGACGAGGTTACCGGTTTGATCGCGATGCAGATCGGCGGCGAAGTGCAGTTCGGCAATGCCGAAGGACTCAGTGGTGTCGTAACAGATGTGATCAACGCGGCGGGACAGGACGCATTGGGCGCCCTCGTCGTGGATGCCAATGGGGCGGTTCTGTATGCGTCGGAGACACTTGCGCAATCAGACGTCAAGAGGACGATGCAGGGGCTGGCTCGGCAGGCAAAGGACAAAGATGTGCCGGTCTCTTCCCCCGGTGGCCTTCTACGTGCCGAACCTGTTCGCTTTGGTCAGGAGGGCAAGACGGTTGGTGCAATCGTTACGGGGTGGACGGAAGACCATCAACTGGCAAAGCTGGCGCAATCGCAGCGGACGACATTGCTTGTGGCGTTGGGCGTTCTGGTGGCGGCACTTGGCGCTGTTGCACTCTATTTGCGGGGCGGCATGTCGCGCCCGCTGGCCCAGCTTGAACAGGCCATGTCGGAAGTGGCCGAGGAACACTACGATATTGACGTGCCGCAGGTTGGAAGACGGGATGAAATCGGCAGCATGGCCAGACGGTTGGACGCCTTTCGCAAAACCCTGTCACAGGCGCAGGTCGCGCAACATGCGGCGATGTTCAAGGGGGCTGCATTTGACGGGACGGCTGCCGGACTGATGGTGACCGATGAACAATTGAAGGTGACATTCTGCAACCCTGCCTGTCACGAAATCCTGCAAAATGTTGACGCAGGTCTGGCAGAGATCTGGCCGGGCATCACGTCCCACACAGTCATCGGCGCGAAGCTTGGCGATTTTGGTCCGCTCCGGAACTCCTTGTCGCAGATTGACGGCAGTCCGGGCCAGAGGCCGACACCTCTCGAGGTCAAGACAACAGTGGCAGGGCGCACGCTGCGAATTCGCCTCAATCCATCGGTGGCAGCAGATGGGACAGTCTTTGGCTGCGTGGTCGAATGGGCCGACCGTAGCCGGGCAGAGCACAATGCCACGATCCTTGAGGCGATCAATGCCAGTCAACTGATGATTGAATACGACCGCGCGGGGAACCTTTCCACCAGCAATTCGAACTTCCTCAAGCTGATCAATGGCACTGAAGAGGAGGCCCGCCGGTGTACCATGGCCCGCATGTTCGCGGGTAATCTCGAGGGCGATGCAGATGGCGCTGTTTTTGCACGCAAGGCGTTTGACGGGGCCATAGGCCCCGGGCGGTTCCAAGCCTACAGCACCCGGGCGGACAAGGTGTTTACGCTGGAAGGTAGTTTTTCAGTTGTCAGCAATGCCAGGGGTGAAGCGCAAAGCGTGGTCTTTCTGGGGGTGGATGTCACCGCCCAGGACGCGGAACGGCAAAAGGCGCTTCGGGAAAGTGCGCGGGCCGCGGATGAACAGGGGCGTGTTGTTGAACTGTTGGGGACAGCGTTGCAACAACTGGCAGACGGCGATCTGGAATCGGAGATTTCCGAAGCCGTTCCCGGCGAATACGACCGTTTGCGCCTGGATTTCAATGCGGCCGTCGGGGCGCTGAAACAGACCATAGGTGGTGTGATGCACAACGCCGACTCCATCCGCAATGAGACGAGCGAGATCACCACCGCCGCCGACGATCTGTCGCGTCGGACGGAAAAGCAGGCCGCAACGCTCGAGGAAACGGCGGCGGCACTGGATGAACTGACGGTTTCTGTAAAATCCGCCGCCGAAGGGGCCGATGACGCCTCCAAGATGTCGGCGGAAGCGCAAAAGAACGCCGAACAGGGCGGGGAAGTGGCCCGGCAGGCCGTCGCGGCCATGGACGGGATCAAGAATTCCTCGCAAGAGATATCAAAGATCACCAGCGTGATTGACGATATCGCCTTTCAGACCAATCTACTTGCACTGAATGCCGGAGTTGAAGCGGCGCGCGCGGGCGAGGCCGGTCGCGGGTTCGCAGTGGTTGCAACCGAAGTGCGCGCGCTGGCGCAGCGGTCCTCGGATGCCGCGCGGGAAATCAACACGCTGATCACCTCCAGCGGGGATCAGGTGCGGCAGGGGGTGGATCTTGTGGACCGAACAGGTTCGGCCCTCGGCTCCATCGTGTCGTCGGTCTCGGACATCTCCGACCGGATCGCGACCATCGCGGCGTCGGCGCGAGAGCAATCCAGCGGTCTTGCAGAGATCAACACAGCCGTGAACGAACTTGACCATGTGACCCAACAAAATGCAGCGATGTTCGAAGAAACTACCGCAGCAAGCCATGCGCTGCGCACGGAAACGGATTCCCTTGTCAGTGCAGTGTCGCGGTTCCGCATGAAGGGTCAAGGCATCCAGGCGCCGCCTGCGCCGACCCTCGCGGCGAAACCCGCCAATCCCGGGCCGCAAGTGGCGCCCGCAGCGATGCAGGGCAATGCCGCGGTCGACATGGCACCCGAACTGGACCCCGACGGATGGGAGGAATTCTAGTGCCCGCCATCGCCGCCGCTGCTCATCTATCACATGATGTCAGTCGCGCGCGCCGGCAAAACGGGTGGCCCATTCTTCCCGCTGTTCATCGGTGATCTTGGCAAAGAGAACCTCCGGCACCTCGAAAGAGTGGCCCGGTGCCAGCTGCGCCAGTGACGCAGGCACATCATTGGGCCAGCCTGCGTTTTCAACCTGCATGGCCGCCAGCATGCTGGCGGCGGCGTCGGGGATAAAGGGCGCCGACAGCCGCGCATAAAGCGGGATCAGGTTCAACGCCAGCCGAACCTGTGCCGCGGCTTTATCGGGGTTGGTCTTGAAGGTGGACCATGGCGCTTCGGCTTGGAGGTATTCGTTGCCTGCCGCCCAGATCGCGCGCAACTCCTGCGCCGCCTTGCGGACTTCGATGGCATCCATCGCCGCGCCGTAGCGCGCGACACGGGCGGTCAGATCGGCGATCAAAGCCTTCTCCGGCGCACCGTATGTTCCCGGCTCCGGCACCGCCTCCCCGAATTTGGAACGGCAGAATTTCGTGATCCGGCTGACGAAGTTGCCCAGAACATCCGCCAGGTCCTTGTTGATGGAGGCCTGGAAGTTTTCCCAGGTGAACTCCGCATCGGCGTTTTCCGGCGCATGGGACAACAGCCACCAGCGCCAGTAATCACTGGGCAGGATCTCCAGCGCCTGATCCATGAACACCCCGCGCCCGCGCGAGGTGGAGAACTGTCCACCATCATAATTGAGGAAATTGAAAGACTTGATGTAATCCACCAGCTTCCAAGGCTCGCCTGACCCCATGATCGTTGACGGAAAGCTGAGCGTGTGAAATGGCACGTTATCCTTTCCCATGAACTGGGTGTAGCGGACGTCATCCGCGCCCTTGTCGGTGCGCCACCAGCGTTCCCAATCGTCGCCCTTGCCCGCATCGACCCATTCCTGCGCGCAGGCAATGTATTCGATGGGTGCGTCGAACCAGACATAGAACACCTTGCCTTCCATGCCGGGCCAATCCGCGTCGCCGCGTTTGACCGGCACGCCCCATTTCAGGTCACGGGTGATCCCCCGATCCTGCAATCCGTCGCCATCGTGCAGCCACTTCCTGGCGATGGAGGTCGTCAGTACGGGCCAGTCGGTCTTGGATGTGATCCATGCATCCAGCTGATCCCTCATCGCGCTTTGGCGTAGCATCAGATGTTTGGTCGGGCGCATTTCAAGATCGGTGGCGCCTGACACGGTGGAACGGGGGTTGATCAGGTCCTCGGGATCGAGCTGCTTTGTGCAGTTGTCGCATTGGTCGCCGCGCGCGTCCTCGAACCCGCAGTTGGGGCAGGTGCCCTCGACATAGCGGTCGGGCAGGAAGCGGCCATCGGTTTCGGAATAGATCTGGCTTTGCTCCACCTCCTCGATCAAACCCTGATCGGCCAGCACACCTGCAAAGTGCTGGGTCAACTTGTGGTTCTGGGGGCTGGAGGAGCGCCCGAAATGGTCAAAGGACAGGCCGAAGCCTTTGGCAATGTCAGCCTGAATGGCGTGCAATTCGGCACAGTATTCAGCAACCGGTTTGCCCGCCTTGGCGGCGGCCAGTTCGGCGGGCGTGCCGTGTTCATCGGTGGCACACAGGAACAGCACCTCATGCCCACGGGAACGCAAATAGCGGGCATAGAGGTCCGCAGGCAGTTGGCTGCCCACCAGGTTACCCAGATGCTTGACCCCGTTGATATAGGGAATTGCGGAGGTGATCAGGTGGCGGGCCATGGGCGTGTCCTTGCTGCGTTCGGGCCTGCATAGCCCCTGCGCGCGCGGGGATCAATCAGCCCCGGACACGGGTTGCCCCTTGGGGGTTTTGGTCGGCGATGCCTCCCGTTCCTTGCGCAGCAGGCGTCCGATCAGGAAGGACGTGCGCGGGGCATAGACATAGGCTGTGCGCTTGTCCCGCGTGGGCCGCGCGCGCATACGGATGAGGCCAAAGACCACAAGCAGCAGATGCCCTGCGGAGACCATGGTGAACAAGGCCGCAGGGCCGTAATTCTCAATCAGGACGGAAGCCACGTATGGCGCAAGGATCGCGCCCGCCGCGAACCAGAACATCAAAGCGGCGGAAAGCTCCACCCGTTCGCTGGAACTTGCAAAATCATGTGCATGTGCGGCAGCGACGGAATAGATCGGAAAGGTGGTCAGGCCGAAAAGCCCGGCCAAAAGGTAGATGCCCGTCGGACTAAGTCCTGTTGCATAGACCGTGACGGTGCAACTGCCCATTGCTGCCACCGACAGCCAGATCAGCACCCATCGCCGGTCGAACTTGTCTGCCAGCCATCCCACCGGGAATTGCGCCACCGCGCCGCCCAGCACAAATGCTGACAGGAACCAGGCGATTTGCGGTGCGCTCAGCCCTACTTCTTGTCCGTAGATCGGCCCCACCATCCGAAATGACGCGCTCGACAGTGCGGCCACCACCACGCCCGCTGCCGCAAGCGGGGAGCGTTCGAAGGCCAAACGCGGGCGCAAACGCGGCTGGCTTGGGGTATCGGGTTGTTGCACGGTGCTAAGCACGACGGGCAGCAGCGCAGCACAGCACAGGATCGCCAGGAGGTTGTATGACACGTAAGACGCTGGTGCCAGCACACCAACCAACATCTGCGCGCCCAAGGATCCGGTCATGTCCACGACGCGGTAGACCCCCATCGCGCGGCCCCGCGTTTCATTGGTGACCTTGGCCTGCAACCAGGCTTCGATCACCGTGTAGCAGCCCGCCACACACAGGCCCGAGGCCATGCGCATCACCGCCCAGGCGTAGGCATCCAGCACCAACATATGCGCCAGCAGGCCGATGGCCCCGGTCGCGGTAAATGCGGCAAAGGCCCGGCTGTGACCCACCGATCCCATCAGGCGCGGGGCCCACCAGCACCCGACGAAGAACCCCAGAAAATGCGCTGATCCCAGAAGGCCGATTTCCTGTCGGGAGAATCCCAGCGTGCTGCCGGACAGGACATCCAACGGTCCGACACCACCTGAGGACAACTGAAGCAGGATGATGGACAAAAAGAGGGCCGCAAAGGAAATCAACATGCGCATGCTCCGGTGATACGGAGAATTGGACGCGCCGCCCCTTGCGTTCCCGACGCAGCGCGTCGTTTTTTCCCTGTCTGACGGGTTTGTTTACAGTTTTTTTGTGGAAAGCGGCGCAATCATACGCCCTTGCAGTCGTCCGCCCGCAGGCTAGGGTGCGCGCAGACACAGGCAAGAGGATCGAAGATGAAGCGCAGGAAACTTGGCAGCAGCGATATCGAGGTGACGGATCTGTGCCTGGGGTCGATGACGTGGGGTACGCAGAACACCACCGACGAAGGGCATGCACAGATTGACCGCGCACTTGATGCGGGCATCAATTTCATCGACACCGCTGAAATGTATCCCGTCAACCCCGTCAGCGCGGAGACAACAGGCCGGACGGAGCGGATCATCGGCCTGTGGTTTGAGCGGGACATGCGGCGCGACGACGTTGTGCTGGCCACCAAGCATTCGGGCGCGGGCATGGCACATGTCCGCGACGGGGCACCGATCAGTTCCAAGACCATCGCTGCCGCGATTGAAGGATCCTTGCGCAGGCTGAAGACCGATTACATTGATTTGTATCAGTTCCACTGGCCCAATCGCGGCAGTTACATGTTCAGGCAGAACTGGACCTATGACCCCTCCGGGCAGGACCGAGCAGAGAATATTTCCCACATGGAAGATGCTATGGGTGCGCTTCAAGATCAGGTGAAACGCGGCACCATCCGCGCCTTTGGCCTGAGCAATGAGAGCGCCTGGGGGCTAGCCCAATGGTCGGAGGTCGCGCGGCGCACGGGCGGACCAAGGCCCGTTTCGGTTCAGAATGAATATTCCTTGATGTGTCGCATGGCGGATACCGACGTGGCGGAAGCGTGTATCAATGAAGAGGTTGATATGCTGTCGTTTTCGCCTCTCGCCGCGGGGTTGCTGACCGGCAAGTACCAAGATGGTGCAGTGCCCGAAGGCTCCCGTATGTCGTTGGTGCCAGAGATGGGTGGGCGCAGGACCGCACGTGCATTCGATGCGGTAGACGCCTATCTGAAACTGGCGCGGGATCATGGGCTGGATCCGGTGCATATGGCGCTGGCCTGGGCGCGGGTGCGGCCTTTCATGGGATCTGTGATCTTCGGGGCCACGTCGATGGCGCAGCTTGAAGTGGCGCTGGCTGCTGCTGATGTCACGCTCAGCGACGAAGTGATGACAGCGCTGGATGAGATCAATCGCACACATCCGATGCCATATTGAAGGGGCAGTGCGTTCGAGCCGCATTCCAATTGCTGAAAATCGTTGCACTCGTTTGATCCGGGTCAATCCCAGCGAACGCCGGGTCCGATATTCTGGCGCTGCAAAGGAGATTTTCCATGGCAGCGACCACCAAGGCAGACCTGATCGCAATCACCGAAAAGGAATATGCGAAGCTTCGAAAGGTAATGGCCGATGTTGCGCCGCGTCAGGCGTTGGCAAAGGACGAAGACGACACATCGATCAAGGATGTGATTGCCCATCGCGCCCATTGGATCACGCTTTTCCTGGGGTGGTACAGGGATGGAAAAGCCGGCAAGACGGTGTATTTCCCTGCACTTGGGTACAAGTGGAACGACCTCAAACGCTACAATGCGGATCTGCGCACCCGGCAGATGGACATCGATTGGCCCGGGGCGATTGCGACGCTCGACCAAAACCACGCCCTTTTGCTTGCCTTCATGCAAAACGCATCGGAAGCGGATTTGTATGGCGGCCCGATGCAGGGTGCCCACAACAAATGGACGCCGGGGCGCTGGGCTGAGGCGACAGGCCCAAGCCACTACAGGTCAGCAGCCAAATATCTGCGTCAGCGCCTCAAGGTGATGTAGCGGCGCGACTGAGCGCGGAAGGCGTCGTTTTCAGCATGGTCATCGGCTGATCGCTGTCGCATGGTCTGGCCGAGAATCCCCGCCACGGAGGCCGACCCTTGCCACTTTCAATGAACAAAGACGTTTTTATCACCTGCGCCGTTACCGGCTCCGGAAGCACGCAGGACCGAAGCCCACATGTACCCCGCTCCCCTCAGCAGATCGCACAAAGCGCGATTGCAGCGGCCAAGGCAGGTGCAGCGGTGGTGCATTGCCATGTGCGGGATCCTGAGACGGGCGTGCCAAGCCGTGACGTGAAGCTTTACCGCGAAGTGACTGATCGGATCAGGGATTCTGAAGTTGATGTGGTGCTGAACCTGACGGCAGGCATGGGAGGCGATATCGTCTTTGGGGACGTGGATAGCCCGTTCCCCACGCGGGACGGCACGGACATGGTGGGCGCAACGGAACGCGTGGCACATATCGCGGAATGCCTGCCCGAAATCTGTACGCTGGATTGTGGAACCATGAATTTTGCCGAAGCCGACTACGTCATGACCAACACACCCGGCATGTTGACGGCCATGGGTGCGATGATGACCAAGCTGGGCGTGAAGCCGGAGATCGAGGCATTCGATACCGGCCATTTGTGGTACGCAAAACAACTGGTTGCGGATGGAGTGCTTGATGCGCCTGCGCTGGTGCAGCTGTGCATGGGCGTGCCCTGGGGCGCTCCGGATGACCTCAATACTTTCATGGCGATGGTCAACAATGTGCCGCAGGATTGGACCTTCTCCGCCTTTGGGCTGGGGCGCAATCAGATGGCATATGTGGCGGCAAGTGTCTTGGCGGGCGGCAATGTGCGCGTGGGGTTGGAGGACAACCTTTGGCTGGAGAAAGGCGTGCTGGCGGAAAACTGGCAGTTGGTGGAACGGGCAGGCACGATCATCGAAAACATGGGCGCGCGGGTCATCGGGCCGGCGGAGGTACGCGAAAAGCTTGGACTGAAATTGCAGGCAGCGGCGTGAGGCGCGCGTTCCTGGCTGTTTCCACTGCGCTGCTCTTGGGTGCCTGTGCGGCACCGTTGTCCGAACAGAAGACTGACTTGCGCAACCCCGACGCGATCCTCGCGGGGACGACGCGGTTCGACAAGGTGCGTTTCGCCGGGGATTGGCAAACGCTGGCCTGCATCGGGGCATGCGCGGATGCGTCAACCTACGTGGTGGCAACGGATGACGCCTATGTCCGGGTCGCTGGGGATGGCCAGACCGGTTTTGACGTAACGGCCCCCGGCGTGCTGCGCGAACGCGGTGGCGGGCAGACGCTGGTGGTGATGTGGGTCGATGACGGGTTTCGCACAGCAGCCGTTGGAGATGCTGCAGGCACTTGGGCGGCCGTGATTGACCGGGCGCGACCGGGTAGCGCAGACCGGATCAGGGCCGCCACGGAGATTTTGGATTTCAATGGCTGGGATGTCAGCCAGATGCGGAAGGCTGAGTAATGGGCAGGACAGCGGCGATCATCGGGGGCGGGGTCATTGGCGGTGGTTGGGCTGCGCGGTTTTTGCTGAACGGGTGGGACGTGCGCATCTTTGACCCGGATCCGGAGGCGGAGCGTAAGATCGGCGAGGTCCTGGGAAATGCGCGGCGATCTTTGCCGGGGTTGACCGACGTCGCTTTGCCGGGTGAGGGCGCTTTGAGCTTCCATGACAGCATCGCGGAGGCTGTCGACGGGGCAGGTTGGATACAGGAAAGCGTGCCGGAGCGGCTCGACATCAAGCACGCGACCTTTGCTGAAGTGCAGGCGGCTTGTGACAGCAAAGCGGTCATTGGCTCCTCAACTTCAGGCTTCAAACCGTCGCAATTGCAGCAGGGTGCGGCCCGACCCAGCCAGATCATGGTCGCCCATCCGTTCAACCCGGTGTACCTGCTGCCGTTGGTGGAACTGGTGCCCGGAGACGCGGGGGAGACCGCGTTCATTGAGCGCGCCAAGGCGACGCTTTCTTCGCTGGGGATGCATCCGCTGCATCTGAAGAAAGAAATCGATGCCCACGTGGCGGATCGTTTTCTGGAAGCGGTCTGGCGCGAAGCGCTTTGGCTGGTGAAGGACGGGATCGCCACCACCGAAGAGATCGACGACGCCATCCGCTTTGGCTTTGGCATCCGCTGGGCGCAGATGGGTCTGTTCGAGACCTACCGCGTGGCTGGTGGCGAAGCGGGGATGAAGCATTTCATGGCGCAGTTCGGGCCTGCGCTGAAATGGCCCTGGACCAAGCTGATGGATGTGCCGGAATTCACCGACGAATTGGTCGATCTGATCGCCGTGCAGTCGGATGCGCAATCCGGGCATCACTCGATCCGGGAGTTGGAGCGGATCCGCGACAACAACCTCGTGGCAATGATGCGGGCCTTGAAGGCGCAGAACTGGGGCGCCGGTGCATTGATTGCTGCGCAGGAGCAGGCATTGAAGGCAGGCGGCCCGATGGGGGCGGTCGCGGCTGACGTATCAGCGGAGCAGCCCGTGCTGACGGCACGGCGGACGGTGCCGCTCGATTGGACTGACTACAACGGACACATGACCGAGAGCCGCTATCTGCACGCCTTTGCGGATGCGACGGACCGCTTCATGGAACTGATCGGCTGCGATGCGGCCTATATTTCTTCCGGCGGCAGTTACTTCACCGCAGAGACACACATTCGGCACCTTGATGAGGCGCATGCCGGGGCGGTGATCGAGATCACGACGCAGGTCATTCTGGGTGCAGGCAAGAAAATGCACCTGTGGCATGAGATGAGGGAGGATGATCGGTTGTTGGCAACGGGAGAGCACTTCTTGTTGCATGTGAGTCTGGAGACCCGCAAGCCCAGCGTACCAAGCGCCGAGGTCGAGGCAAATCTGGTGCGGTTTGCACAAGGCCATGCGAGGTTGCCGGTACCTGACGGGTTGGGGCGGGCGATCGGGGCGAGGTAACCGAAGGCGCGGGATCGGCAATCCCAATGCCTTAGACGGGGGACGGATCAGTGGAACTTTGGATACCGGTGACGCTTGCGGCGGCAGCGTTTCAGACGGTGCGTTTCATGTTGCAGAAGGTATTGGCCACCGCAACGCTCAGTGCGGCGGGGGCGACGTTTTCGCGGTTCCTTTATTCGCTGCCGTTCATCTGGCTGTTGGTGCTTGGCTATGTGGCTGCAGGCGGCGGAGGGCTGCCGCAGATCGGACCGCAGTTCTGGGCTTTCGGCTTGATTGGGGCGACCGCCCAGATCCTCGCCACGGTCTGTGTGGTCTTGTTGTTCAAGGAAAGAAATTTTGCCGTTGGGATCACCTTCAAGAAGACCGAGGTGATACAGACGGCGTTGGTCGGATGGATCGTCCTTGGCGAGGGCGTGACGCCGCTGGCATTGGTGGCGATTGGTCTGGGGGTCGTGGCGCTGCTTTTGCTATCCGGTGGCACGGGGGCCGGAGGGATCAAGCTGGCCCATCTGGCCAACCGGGCAGCCGGACTGGGTATCGCCTCGGGTGTGTTGTTCGCCTTTTCGGCGGTGACCTACCGGGCGGCGTCGCTTGATGTGGTCAGTGATGATCCTCTGATGCGGGCATCCGTCACGCTGGCGTGTGTGGTGGCGATGCAGACGGCAATCATGGTGGTCTGGCTGGTGCTGCGCGAACCGGGTCAGATCGCCGCCGTATGGGGCGCGCGGCGGGTGGCGGTCTGGATCGGTTTGACGTCGATGGGAGGATCGTTGTGCTGGTTCATCGCCTTCACCTTGCAGAACGCCGCCTACGTCAAGGCGCTCGGGCAGGTGGAGTTGATCCTCAGCATTGCTGCCAGTACCATGTTTTTCAAAGAGAAAATTTCTGGACGAGAGTGGCTCGGCATGGCCGTGCTGGTGGTGTCCATCCTGATGTTGGTCGCGGTGATCTAGTCTTCCATGGGGCGGCCATAAAGGCGCAGGAACAGGCTCTCTTCGTCATTGTTGCGGAAGTACGGCACGGAGGTGGGAGGCGCCAGATCATGGGCGCGGGCTTCGATCTCGGCCAGGACCACCTGCGTGATGAAGGGCATGTCGAAGGTGCGGATCTCGGACAGCGGTATCCACTGCAGATGCGACAGTTCATCGGACGCGGCAGAAAAGTCATCCGCATCCGAAGTCAGCGCATCCGCGTCTACAAGGAAAAACCGCGCATCGAAACGCCGGGGTCGGCCCGGCGGCGTGAGCGCGCGGAACACGAACTGCAGCGCACCTGCATCAGGCAGGTGGCCGGTTGCGGCGAAATCCGTCCAGTCGGGCGGAGGCGGCGCGGTCCAGTCGCCGGGCGCACCGAGGATCTGGCCGGTTTCTTCCCAGAGTTCGCGAATGGCAGCGACGGTGATTGCATGGGCGAGGACGGGATCGGCTTCCTCGCTCAACCGGTCGGCACAAAGGGGCGACAGCGGTGCGGCAAGCGGCACCTGCGCATCTGCAGCATCGACCGCCCCACCTGGAAAGACGAACTTGTTGGGCATGAAGGCAGCTTTCGCGCCGCGCTGGCCCATCAGAATGCGCGGCGTGGTGAAACGGTCGCGCAGCACGATGACGGTGGCGGCGTTTCGGACCTTGCTTTTATCGATCTGCGCCAAGCGGCGGCCTTTCGTCGTTCCGCACGATCAGCCTGCGCGGCCAAAGCCGCCCATCTCCCGTGCCCATTGGAAGCCGATCATGGCCCCCTTCAATCTGGGCAGAAGGTAAAGCGACAGACCGACGCAGCCAACCGCAAATATCGTGAACAGCGTCAGCGGTTCTGGTCGCCATGTGACAAACACGAGATGCAACAGGGGGGCCATCAGGTGGCCGACGATCAGAATTGTGAGGTAAGCAGGACCGTCGTCCGCGCGGTGGTGAAAGAACTCCTGACGGCAGACGGCACAATCGTGATTGACCTTGAGATAGCTCTTGAGCAAGGGACCAGAGCCGCAATTGGGGCATTTGCCGCGCCAGCCGCGGACAATAGCTGGCCAGCGGGCCCGTTCACCTGAAGGGGCGTCATCGGTGCCGACGGTATCTGGCTGGGATGTATTCTGCGTCATGATGCGTTCCTTCCGCACTGCCGATATGCGTCATCGCAGGCATCTTTCCAAGAGGGCCGTTACCGGTTGCGGCGCGATGTCGCGAAATTCCGGGGGGAATCTGAAGAAATCTGCGACGGAAAGCAGCAGATGGTCCGTTTGAAGGGTATGGCGGCCCGGAAAAACAGGGCGTGCTGATCTGAACTGGAAACGGAGATCTAGGATATGACACGGAACAAGACCTTGCATCTGCTCGCCCTGAGCGGGCTTATCGTACTAGGCGGCATCGCTGCAGACGCACGCGGCATGGACCCTGCTGCAGCCTTCGAGGCGATGGATGCCGACAGCGATGGTGCCGTGACCGAAGCGGAATTGCGTGCCTTTGCCACTGCGCGGTTTAACCGTGCGGACACGGATGATGATGGCTTTTTGACACCCGAGGAAATGCGCGCCAGCCGCGCAGGTAAAGCCGGGCAAGACGGGGCGCAGCGGGCCAAACAGATGCTGGAACGCTATGATACGGACGGCAACGGCGCGCTTGATGCGGCGGAATTGCAGGCGATCGGTGAGGCGCGCAAGGACCGTCGAGGTGCGCGCATGATGCAGCGGCTGGATACCAATGCCGACGGCAAACTTGATTTGGCCGAAGTCACCGCACGGCGGGATCCGGCAGAGGTGATCAAGCGTCTGGATGCGGATGGCAACGGCACGCTGAGTGCAGATGAATTTGCCAAGTTGCGCGATGGCATGCGTCGTAACAAATGATCGAACGGGTCGGGCCTGCTTGCTTTGCGGGCCTGACCGGACAAAGGTAACGCAATGGATGCGCGTCCTTCACATCAGGCGGACCGGGATGCGGATGCGGCCTTGTTGGCCCGCTATGCCGCGGGGGATGTAGTGGCCGCACGGTTGCTGACGGCAGATCTGACCCCGCGCCTTTATTCCCACGCGTTGCGCGTGCTCGGTAATGAAGCGGCAGCGCAGGACGTCGCACAGGAGGCGATGTTGCGCTTGTGGAAGATCGCGCCACGGTGGCGTGCCGGAGAGGCAAAGGTCAGCACCTGGGCCTACCGGGTGGTCGCCAACCTGTGTTCGGATCTGCTGCGCAAAGGCGCTTCGGTTGATCTGGATGCGATTGCAGAGCCTGTCGATCCGGGCAGGTCGGCGCAAGGTCTGATGCAGGATGCCGCGCGCGTTGACGCCTTGCAGGCGGCGTTGGCCACATTGCCGGAACGGCAGCGGCAAGCCGTGGTATTGCGACATCTAGAGGGGCTTTCCAACACGGAGATCGCGGAAATTCTGGGTGTGGGTATCGAAGCGGTGGAGAGTTTGACGGCAAGGGGCAAACGCGGTTTGACGGCCGCATTGAGTGGCCAAAAGGCTGCACTGGGGTTTGAAGATGACGGATAAAGAGACGCAAGATCAATCGCTTGAGGCGCTCTTCGTGGCTGCGCGCGCCGCACCTCCGCAGGTGCCGGATGCGTTGATGGCGCGGGTCGCGGCGGATGCACGTGCGCAGATGCCGCCGCAACGTGGGGTAGCCGCGCGCGCGAAACGCTGGATAGCACTGTTGGGCGGCGGCCCCGGTGTGGGTGGTCTGATCGCGGCCACGTTTGTCGGCTTCTGGATGGGTCTGGCAGCGCCTGAGATCCTGCCAGATGTGGGCGGGGCATTGGTATCCACGGCGACGGGCGGCACATCGACGCTGGTTCTTGCCGATCTTTATGCCGATGACTGGATTGCCGGAATTGAGGAGGGTTTCGAGGATGAGTGAACCTGTTGGACCAAGCGGCCCTTCGCGGCGCTGGCGCTGGCTGCTCGGTGTGTCGCTTGCGCTGAACCTGCTGATCATCGGGGCCGTTGGTGGTGCGATCCTAAGGCCCGGTGGCCCCGTGCGCGGCGGTGATATCGACCGATCTGAGATGCGTGGATTTGGGGCGCCTTATGTGCGCGAGTTGCCACGCGCGACACAGCGCAAGCTTTTTCGGGCGCTGCGGCAACAGGGGCAATGGCCCAGTCGCGCGGACAGAAGGGCCGCCTATGAGGAGATGATTGAGGCGCTGCGTGCGCAGCCTTTCGATCCATCCCGCCCCGAAAAGCTGTTGAACGCGCAGGCTGAAACCGTGGCAGTGGCCCAGCGGACCATCCAGGCAGCCTGGCTGCGCCATCTCACCGAGATGAACAATACGCAACGCGCGGCATACGCAGACAGGCTGGAACAGCGGTTGCGGCGGACCCCGCGAAAGGAGCGCTGATCCTGGGCGCTTGCCCCGCATGATCCTGCACGCTATGCCCCGGCAGCGGCATGAGGGGCGTACATGATCCAGTTTGAAGATGAAAACGAGGTGCTTGCCACGGTGCGTGCCTCTGCCGGACGGCGGCTCCTGGGGTTGGTGTCACTCGCTGTTCTGGGCTTTTTGTTGATCTATATTGCCTTTGTGCGCCCCCCCGAACTGATCTGGCAGATGTTCCTGATCGGGGTCGGGGCGGCGGCCTTGTGGATGGCGGACGCGATGCGCCGCGCGACGGCGAGCAGGGTAGAGCTGACACCCAAGGGCCTGCGCGATGGGGACGGCACGGTGATTGCAGCGATTGATGATATCGAAGGCATGGATCGGGGCTTTTTTGCATTCAAGCCCTCAAACGGTTTCTTGCTGAAGCTGCGCGCCGGGACAGGCGAGGGACGCATGTGGCGGCCCGGTTTGTGGTGGCGCATGGGGCGGCGGATCGGAATTGGTGGGATGACACCGGGCAATCAGACCAAGTTCATGTCGGATATTCTGGCCGCGATGATGGCGGAGCGGGAAAGCCCGTCAGACTAGTGAAGAAAACGTTGGATAGAAAAAGCCCGCAGGCGTGAACCTGCGGGCTTTTGTTTTTCAGTGCGTCGGCGGTGCTGCCGCGCTGATCCTGAACTGGATCAATTGCAGTTGTAGTAGCACACGCGCGGTGCGTAACGTGGACGGGTGAAGACGAAGTTCACGATCTCACGCTGTTCCAGCCCGGTGTTGAAAGGCGGATCAAAGTCGGTCACCGTTTCCACGATGATGACCCGCTCTTCGTTAACCATGTTGGGCAGGCGGTCTTGCCAGTTCGCAACAGCTTCGCTGTCGAGTGCCGCGATGTCGCCGCGTGTGACGGACCAATCCTTGTAGAACCGGTCGCCGTCGGCGTCATACTTCACCTGGCTGATGCGCATGTTGGTCTTGCCCTGGCTTGAGGCCAGGTATTCGAACATGTCGTGCACACCATCGATATACTCATTGTCGATCGGCAGTGTCTCCCTCGAGACCGCGTCAGCGATGGTATACGATGCCTTCTGGTGGATCCCGTACATCCGATAGGTATCGAAGATCGAGAAGAGGGCCAGGAAGGTCCAGAACATCATAGGCATGATGATCATGGCTTCGATCGCGATGGTCCCGTCCTCGCGGCGGAGGAAATCACACCGCAGGGCGGCACGCAGCCGGTTTTTGATCATGAGCTGTTTCATCAGGTTGGCTCCTGTACGAAGGCGGTGACAGAGATCATCTTGGCGCGGCCTTCGACATCCTTGTCAAATGCACGGCCCAGACCGGAGGTCGGGAACACGGGCTTGAAGCGGACGCAGGCACGCATGAGCATCATTTCATGCTGCTGACCAAGGGCGAAGCCACGAACCGGATCAGGGTCTTGTGTCACGTCGACACAATCGGGTGTCTGATCCAGGGCAGCGAAGTTGCGGGGGTCAACGGTGACCATCTCAAGCTTCAGCTGTTCGTCGCATTCTTCCAGCCAGCCGGCGTTGCGACAGATCGTGTCCTTGACCCATTCATGGGTGATCTGCGGTGTGCCGGTGTTCAGGCGGATCGCACGGACGGCGATGTCGGTTCCCCGGTCCAGCATCATGCTGCGCATGGTGTAGACACTCATCTCGACCGCCATCAGGAAGGAGGTAAAGAGGAGCGGGACGAAGATCACGAATTCCAGCATCAGGGCTGCGCCATTCTCGTCCCGGCGGAAAAGCCGAAGGCGGTTTGCAAAAAACTTTCTCATAGCGTCAACCTCAACTGGTTAATCTGGCGCGCAATGGCTTTGAACGCTTCAGTGATTTCGATACCTTCAACCCGGAAGAAGTGGCTGGGCGAAGAGGCGCAGTTGCGCATGACGTCAGCACCGTGGTCCGTTACCTCAAAGCCGATGGACCAGATCACGATATTCTGTGCCTTGGCCGCGTCACAGACTGCATAAAGCAGGGTGTCGCCTTTGGATGCGGAGTACTTCTCGTAGAAGAAGTTGTCGCGGTAACGCCAGCTGACGTAGTTGTCGACGTACCAGCCTGCGTTGTACCGGCTCCAGTGATAGATCTCACTGTTGGAGTTGTAGTACCAGTTCTGGATACGCTGGGTCGCGACGTTCTGACCGTCTGTCATCAGGATGACCGTCTTGAAGGTCTCCGGATCGGTGAAAGCCGCAGGGCGATCAGAAAAGACGTCATCGATCAGGTTGTTGTCTGCCATGTCAGCAGCGATCTGGTTGAAGGAGGGGTCCAGCAATGTGGCGGCCCACTTCATGCCCAGGAAGATCGATGTGTTCGCACGTGGCTTCAGGTTGTCGATCTGATTGTTCAACGCAGTGCGGTTCTGGCTCAACGCCGTGATCCGCTCGTACGAGAAACGCGGGCAGACGGTTTCGTCCATGTCGTTGTAACCCGGGTTCCAGCGCGCGAAGTGCTGCATCTGGTCATATGTGTTGTTCCAGTCGATGCCCGTGGTGTCGAAATGGGCGTCGTCGAACTCGATGCAGTGCGAATAGCTGTGATCCACATCCACATTCATGCGGTTGAAGATTTCGGGACCCGCATTCACATGCGCAGAGTAAGGCACGATGGAAAGAGAGATCAGATCTTCGCTTTCATCCTTGAGAACAGTGTTCACAAACTCCTTGGCGGCCGGACGCAGGTTCTGGATGCGGCTGTTCCGCCCCATGGACCCTGAGATGTCGAGCACAAGGGAAATCTCGACCTTGTTCACCTTCTCTTCCGCTTCGGCAAAGGCCGGCACGTTGAGGGTGGGTACGCCGAGCAGATCCATGAACTGGGTGCTGACCGTATTGGTCGCGTCCACGGAGACCGTGCGGAAGTTCAGACCTTCATCCACGTTCACCGACGACACGTAGTCGCCCATGCCGGATTTGTCGAAGTAGTCCCGCACCACTGTTTCGGGATCGAGTGTCTGATCCAGATCGGCAGCAGCAAGCACCGCGCGGTCGGCGGTGGCCTGCAATTGAGTGCGCTCCATTTCGTGGCGCATCATGTCAACACCGATGCCCCCCACAAGCACCATGATGGCGATCATGAAACACGCGAAGATCGTGACCATCCCGTCCTCATCATCGGCAAAACGCCGCTCAGCGGAAACAAGTCTTTCGCAGAGCGCGTGTATATCGCGTCGTTTGTGTTCCATACTGTTTACCTTTCATGCTCCGACTCATGACACCCCCATGTCCAAAGCCCGGAAATTCCTTCTTCGCTTTTGCCGGGAGAAGATGGCTGAAATGGGGCAAAGTATTGGCAAAAGAACGAGTTTTATACGCTTTGTTGGCAATAATCCGGCACTTTCGCGGCGGCTGTTTCCGTGCTGGGCACATTCGGTCTGTTTTCGCCCAAATTGCGGAAAATTCGCATGTGAGGGTTAACCTTAAACTGAGGCGCGTCAGGCCATATTTGGCCGGCGGATTCTCGCACAAAAAATGGTGTCGGCGGAGTTTTGCCCGTAAGGGGTGGGAAACCCGCTCAGGCCACAGGTCGGTGGACGGGGTCGCTATGTTTCAGGAACGCTCAATAAATATGCAAATATAAGTCGCGCGATGGCAGGACGCGCGTTAGGCTGGAGGCTGGAGAAATCCAGAATTCCGAATGCAAGGAGAAACCCACATGGGCCCAGCCAACGAGCCAAGTTTCCGCGACAGCGTCGATATCATGTTTAACCGCGCCGTGGCCCTGATGGACCTCCCACCGGGACTGGAAGAAAAGATACGGGTCTGCAACGCCACCTATACTGTACGTTTCGGTGTCCGTTTGCGCGGACAGATCCAGACCTTCACCGGATATCGCAGCGTCCATTCGGAACACATGGAACCGGTCAAGGGCGGCATCCGCTTCTCAATGGCGGTTAATCAGGACGAGGTTGAAGCGCTTGCGGCGCTGATGACCTACAAATGCGCGCTGGTCGAGGCGCCATTCGGCGGCTCGAAGGGTGGGTTATGCGTGGATCCGCGCGAATATGATGAAAACGAACTTGAAATGATCACGCGCCGCTTTGCCTACGAGCTGATCAAACGCGACATGATCAACCCCGCGCAAAACGTACCGGCCCCTGATATGGGCACGGGAGAGCGCGAGATGGCCTGGATCGCGGACCAGTACAAGCGCATGAACACTACAGACATCAATGGCGTGGCCTGCGTGACAGGCAAACCCACGCACGCTGGCGGCATTCAGGGACGCACAGAAGCCACCGGGCGCGGCGTGCAATATGCGCTTCACGCTTTCTTCCGGGACAAGGAAGGGATGAAGAAGGCCGGGTTCAAGTCCGGGCTCGACGGCAAGCGGGTTATCGTACAGGGCCTTGGGAACGTGGGCTTTCACGCCGCCAAGTTCCTGTCGGAAGAAGACGGCTGCAAGATCATCGGCATCATTGAGCGTGACGGCGGGATTTACGATGAGAAGGGTCTGGACGTCGAGGGTGTGCGGGAATGGATCAGCAAGCATGACGGTGTGGCGACCTATCCGAACGGGACGCATGAAACGGACGGTGCCAAGCTGCTGGAAGCAGATTGCGATATATTGATCCCCGCGGCGCTTGAAGGGGTCATTCACAAGGGTAATGCGGCAGGCGTCAAGGCGCAGTTGATCATCGAGGCGGCGAACGGGCCGGTGACGGCCGGGGCAGATGAGATCCTGCGCGACAAGGGTGTGGTGATCATTCCCGACATGTACGCCAATGCGGGCGGCGTTACCGTGTCCTATTTTGAGTGGGTCAAAAACCTCAGCCACATTCGTTTCGGCCGCATGCAACGCCGTCAGGAGGAAACGCGCCACCAACTGGTCGTGGATGAGCTGGAACGGTTGAGTGCCGACAGCGGCATCGGCTGGCAATTGAGCCCGAATTTCAAGGAGAAGTATCTGCGCGGGGCAGGAGAGCTGGAACTGGTGCGCTCTGGCCTCGATGACACGATGCAATCGGCTTACCAGTCTATGGCCACTGTCTGGCACGGGCGCGATGACAACGTCGATCTGCGCACGGCAGCCTATCTGGTGGCGATTGAGAAGGTCGCGGCAAGCTACCGCGCCAAGGGTTTGTGACCCGCTGGCGGTCCGGTCTGGTCGGCGCAGTGGCGGCGGTGCTGCTGCTGCCACAGACCACGCGGGCCGAATACGCGGTATACGGTGAAGTGGAACTGGCTGGCCTTGCGCGCGAGAATTGGCAATACAGTACCGTTGCCCTGTTGGATGCCATGGTCTGCAACGTCAACGGGCCGGATGGTTTTCTGACCGTGCGCAGCGGGCCGGACAGTTCCTATGCCAAGGTGCGGGCCTTCAACCGGCTGGCAATTCTGACCGTAGATATCCGGGAGCAATACGGCAGTTGGGTGCGCATCGTGGATGGCTACCGCACGGTGACGCAGAACGGCATCTCTCAGCCGGTGAAGGAACTGCCGGTGTATGGCTGGGCGCACACGGGGTATCTTTGCGACTTTTATCACTGACAGGTGCGGCTCACTCCTCTGGCAGGCCAGCCATGCGCAGTCCGTCGAAATAGCGCTTACCGGCCTCCGAACCGCCGTAGTTGTTGGTGGCTTTCCACAGTTTGATCGTCCGGTCCGGTTCAAGCATGCGGTAATGGCGCAAGACTGTTTTGGCTTCTTCCAATCGATCCAGATGCGCCAGAGCCGAGGCTTTGACGCTGAAAAAGGTGGGAAAGACGTCTGAAAGGGCCAACCCTTGTTCCACATAAGACAAGGCTTCTTTATCCCGCCCCAACTGATGCGAGGCTGAGGCAGCGCCCCCCACCGACGCGATAAAGAAGGGGCCGAGGCGGCCAAATTCCATGGATTTGCGGAAGCATTCAAACGCATCCTGTGTTTGGCCGCACCAGAGGTTGGCCCAGCCGCAGTGGCACAGAATGCGCGCGTCAAAGGGCGCCATCCGCAGGGCTTGTGCCACGGCGTCCTTGAGGGGGATCGCGCGCAGGTCCTGCATATATGTTGCGATGGCTATGCTGACGATCAGGCTCGCGTTACCCGCAGCTATCGGGCGACCCGCTTCGACCCAGGCGGACATCTTGGCGAGGTAGGGCGCCATGTTGGGGTTGCTGGTCATCGTACGCGCGGCCATCAGCACCATCAGTCCCTCCGCATAGGCATCCGCCATATCCGGTTTTGCGCGGATCGCCCGATCATGAAACGCAGCGGACCTGACAAAGCTGTCCAGCGAAAAATCGCGCCACGTCATGATGCCCATCAGCATGCATTGCTCCGCCGTCAACTTATCATCGGGAATGGCGGCGATGCGTGTCGTCTCTGCCTGCAGGATCATGCCGATGCAATGATCCGCGATGGCGCTGACGACGGCGTCCTGCCAGTCAAAGGCATCATCCAGCGTGCTGTCGGATTTATGCGTCCAGATGGTTGCCCCGTCCGGGTCGTGCAACCGGGTTTCCAGCCGCAGACGGTCGCCGCGCGCGCGCAGGGTGGGGCGCAGGGTATAGCCGCTGGCGTTATCCGCGCTGCTGATCTGGGTTTCCAGCCAATTGATGCTGCCGAAATAGCTGTTCAGATCCGCCGTCAGCGCATCGGCAATATCAAGGACTTCGGCCCGTGGATCGCTGTTGGCGGTGGGTTGGATGGTCAGGGACGGCAGGGCGGAGTGTGGTTGCGCGGCTGGGGTTTGGGCAGGTCGCGCCGTGCCGCCATGCGGCGCGCGCACCCAGGTCACCACGGGCCGTGCGATGTTCTTGAGCCTCTGCGTACCTGCGGCCTCGAACGATGGGGACAATGTGCCATCAAGGCTGGCATGCACCGGATCGGAGATCAGGATGCCGCCCGCCGGGGCCAGCGCCTCCAGCCGGGCGGCGATGTTGATTCCGTCGCCGTAAACGTCATAGTCATCGCGGGCGATGTCGCCGATGTGGACGCCAATTCGCAGGCTGATCCGGTCGTGGCCCCGCAGACGGTCCTGTATCTGCATCGCGGCATTCACGGCCGCCACCGCACTGCTGAACGCCACCAGCCATCCATCGCCCATGCTTTTGATGATGCTGCCGTGGTGCGTGGTCAGGATGGGCCCGAACACTTCCGCCCGGAGGTCTTGCAGCACCGCAATCGTGGCGGCCTCATCCGCGCCCATCATCCGGCTGTAGCCCACCACGTCGGCCGCAAGAATGGCGGTGAGCTTTCGGTCCATGGGTCAGGGCGTCTCCTTGAAGTTGGTATACCTTAGAACCGGACCTTGCTTGATGCCAGTGCGCGGGTGGTGGGGTTGGTGTTTTTCGCAATAGACGCCTGATTGCAGGCGGACAGGGCGTGGTGCGGGGCGTAAGCTGGGGCCATGAAAGATGCTTTGCCCGATACCGATACGCTTTATCGCGCGCTGATCACCCGCGATGCCGCGTGGGAGGGGCGCGCCTATGTCGGGGTAACGTCCACCGGGGTGTTCTGCCGCCTGACCTGTCCCGCGCGCAAACCCAAACAGGTCAACTGTGTTTTCGTGGGGTCCGTGGCAGAGGCCTTGCGTGCAGGCTTTCGCGCCTGCAAACGCTGCCATCCCATGGGGCCGGAAGTGCAGGGTGATCCTGTGGTCGGGCAATTACTGACTGAATTGAAGGCGTCACCGGAGGCGAAATGGTCCGAAGCGCGGCTGCGCGCCGAAGGCTATGACCCCTCCACCGTGCGGCGCGCGTTTCAGCGCCACTTCGGCATGAGTTTTCTGGAGATGGCCCGGCAGGGGCGTTTGCGGCTGGGGGCGGCGGCGCTGCCTGCCGGTGCAAAGGTGATTCAGGCACAATTGGACGCGGGTTTTTCCTCGGCAGCGGCGTTTCGGGCTGCATTCGGCAAATGGCTGGGGCTGGCGCCGGGGCGGTTTGCAAAGGATGCCCTGTTGCGCGCCGATTTGATCGAAACCGCACTGGGGCCGATGGTCGTCGTGAGTTCGGCACACGCTGTGCATCTGCTGGAGTTCACCGAGCGCCGCGCGCTGCCGGGCGAGGTGCGGCGTCTGTACGATCACGCCAAGGGGTCGCTGGGGTTCGGGCGGTTCGCGCCGACCGATCAGATCGAGCGGGAGTTGACGGCCTTCATGGCGGGGCAGGACGCCACTTTCGAGACAGCCCTTGCACCGCTGGGGCCGCCCTTTGCCCAGAAGGTCTGGATTGCATTACAGGCGATCCCGGCGGGAGAGACGCGCAGCTACTCCGGGCTGGCCGCGGATATGGGGCGTCCGACCGCGACGCGGGCGGTGGCGCGTGCCAACGGGGCCAACCCGATTGCCATCGCCATCCCGTGCCATCGTGTGCTGGGCGCTGATGGAACGTTGACGGGTTATGGCGGCGGGCTGTGGCGCAAGCAGGCCTTGATTGAGTTGGAGCGGGAATTTGCCCGGAAGAAGGATGAAAAGAACGCATGAACGAGGACAAAACAAGGGCGTTTCGGGCGCTGCATGTCAAAGGCGATCCGCTGGTGTTGTGGAACGTCTGGGATGCGGGGTCGGCCAAAGCGGTGGCGGACGCGGGTGCATCGGCGATTGCAACGGGCAGTTGGTCGATGTCAGCCGCGCAAGGCTTCCACGATGGAGAGGCCCTGCCGCTGGAAGACCTGCTGCGCATTGCCGGTCAGATCGTGCATACGGTGGATCTGCCCGTGAGTGTGGATTTCGAGGGAGGTTATGCAGTTTAACCCGACGCGATGGCGCAAAACCTGACCCGCCTGCTGCGGACGGGGGTGATCGGGATCAACGTGGAGGATCGTGTGGTGGGCGGCAGCGGATTGCATCCCGTCACCGCCCATGCCGCGCGAGTGAAAGCCTTGCGCGCCGCGGCGGATGCTGCCGGTGTTGATCTGTTCATCAATGCGCGCACCGATCTGTTCTTTCAGGGAAAAGGCGCTCCTCCGGCGGTGAAGTTGATGGGGCAGGCGATGGAGCGGGCCGCGGCATACCGCGACGCAGGCGCGGATGGGTTGTTTGTGCCGGGCCTTGCTGATCTCGATCTGATTGCGCGCCTCGCGTCGGATCAGGATTTGCCGCTCAACGTGATGCGCATGGGCAATGCGGTGTCGGTTGAGGATTATGCGCAGGCAGGCGTCTCGCGGGTCAGTCACGGACCGGGGCCGTACATTTCAGCGATGCAGGCGGTGACGGCGGCCGCGCTCAGCTAGGGTCGGCCAGCGCATCACCGATCTCATCATAGATGGCGGTACAGATTGTATCCATTTCAATGGCAAAGAAGTTTTTGGCGGCTTTTTCGTTCGGATGAAAGGGGTCCTTGACCCGACCGGATTTGTTCAGCCGGAAGTAATGTTTGTTGCCCTGATTGGCGGCCACGGTTGCGGGTGTGGCCCCTTCGATAAAGGTGCAGGCGGCATTGGCTTCCTCGAACGCCCATTTGATGCTGGCCTGCGCCTTGAGGCGGCGCTTGACGATCTTTTCGGAGTACGCGGGGGCGGTGGTCATGAAGATGCAGGGCGTACCTTCAGGGATTTGCGCCATCGTCTTGCGCACATCATCCAGCGCCTTTTCAGGACTTTCGCCCCAGCGTTTGGTGGCATTTCCAAGAAAGGACATCAGTAGAAGGCGCGGCTGGTAATACCCCGGCGCGAACATCGCCTCGAAAGCGGACTTTCCGGGCTTGCAGAACTGATAGGGCTTACCGCGCCCGATCTGGACGTATTTGTGGCTGCTGCGGTTGATGAACCCGAAGGCACCTGCATTGGCCTTCCACTTCTTGTCTACATTGCAGATCGACCCTTTGCCGCCCCCCTTGCGCGCCGTCCATGAATGCAGGGAGGTGGAGCGGACGCCAATCACCGCGACTGTCATGTCACCCAGTTTCTTGAGGTCACGTTGCTGTTGTGGCGTCGGCGGGCAGTGCGCCTTGATGTTCTCGAAGAACTCCAGAAACACCGGGCCGGAACCGAAAGGGATCTGGCTGTCCCCCAGGATCACGATGTCGGGCGAGACGAAATCTTCTGCCTGCGCCGGGGCGCTCAGCAGGACGGAGAAGAGAAGAGCAATCAGGCGCATGGCAAGTATTCAGTCAGCAAGGGCGGCACGCAGGCCGGCGCAAAGGAGGGGTTGATTGATTTGGATGTACCGCGCGGCAGAGGCCGCGGTGGGATGTGTGGCGTCGGTGACCCGGCCCGTGGCATCGGTGCGGAAGTTGTCCTTTCGTGCCTCGATGGCTTTCAGGGTGGCGGGCGTAAGCCCGGGGACAAAGCCGCACCGGTCTGTAGCCAGCACGGCGGCGCGCAGATTTTCTTGCGCGCTTTGGCGGCGGCGATTTTCAGCAGGTTCAAAGGCCGGGATCGTGGTCATCACCATGCAGGGGATGTCCTGTGGCAACTGGGCGTCGGCGGCTTGCCAGTCGGCACGGGCGGTCCGTGCGCTTTGCCAGCGGTCCGTCGCGTTGCCGAGAAACGCAAGGATGATCAGGTCAGGATCGATATGGGTCACCGCAGATTCAAGCGGTGTCGATCGGGACGAGCAGAACGGGTAATCGGCTGCTCCGATCTGGACGTAGGTAAGGCCGGGCGACGTGACCCCATAACTGCCCGCGTTGACGCCGTAGGTCTTGTCGATCTCGCAGATCGGGTCGCGGTCCGGCGCGCTGCTGGCGGTCCAATGGTGGAGTGCCGTTGAACGCACACCGATGGCTTGTGCCTTTGCGGTGGCAAAGCGCGCAGGCACGCCGGGACAGGACCGGCCAAGGGTTTGGAGGAACTGGAGGTATGCGCCGCCCGCGCCAAAGGAGATCTGGCTGTCGCCCAGCAAGAGGATTTCGGCCTTGCCGGTTGGCGTTTCCGGCGGGGCAGGTACGGGCGCGCGGATTGCAGCTGGGGTGCAGGAGAGTTGGGCGAGTGACAGGGCGGCACAGAGCCAGAGTGTAGGGCGGAACGTCATACGCGGGAGTGGACGCGAGGTGGGCGGCTTTGGGAAGTGTTTTTTTGGCGGAGTGACGGGAAGGTGAAGCGGGCGAGGGATGCGGAAGTCCTGATTGCCGGTCAAGGCGCCAGTCAAAACGCTGGTACGCAAAGATCCGCAATAGGTCGGGCGTTCGAGAATCCGCCTGTACACAAGGTGGCGATTTCCGCGCTTCGCGAAACGTGGTACGTGAGCGTGATGAGTAGCTGGACTGTCCACCTTTGCAATGCACGCAAGCGCCTGACCCCCTTTGCGTCTACCGTGGCAGAAGGCCTGCAGGCGGCACAGGCAAAATGCGAGGAAGTGCACCCGCCGACCTCCGTGGATATTGTTGTACGCGCCGCGGATCGTGCAATGCCCGAAGGACTTGAGGTAGGTGGGTCATCATTTACGCCGGGCCGCATCGACATTGATATCGACATCAATGCCAGACTGAATGAAGAACAGCTCTATCATGCGGTTCTGCGGACGGCCTTCCATGAATTCCATCATGTTCTGCGTTGGGACGGCCCGGGATATGGCTTCACCCTCGGCGAAGCGCTTGCGTCAGAAGGGCTGGCGCAGATCTTTGTACACGAGATGATGGATTGTCCGCCGGAACCATGGGAAAGCGTTCTGAACGAAACTGAGCTTGCCGACCTGCGAAAGGTCTCTCGAACGGAGTTTGAAAACGCAACGTATAATCATCCAGAATGGTTTTTTGGGGCGGGGCGTTTCCGAGCATGGGCAGGCTATAGTCTTGGGAAATTTATGGTTGAAAAAGCTCTATTGGACATTGGCACAACAGCTCTGGAGAGTGCGACGCGGCCTGCCGATCAGTTCAAGCCTTACCTGTAGCGATGGCATCGCTGCGTTCTTTGCGGCGAACATCTACGCATATTTCAGCATCAAGCAGGTTGGGCTTGATCAAGAGCTTGATGGTTTGGTTGGCTCGGTGAGCCCAATGCGGGATTTTGGTGCGGTTTGGCAAGTGGACCTCAACGACGTTGTTTTGCAGAGACACCGTATGGCCCCGAATAGCGCTCGACTCTGAGCATGCGGCTTTTTGCAGGCTCCTGTTCTACTGGATAAGTCTGCAAGGCTCTGCCAAGTTCAGCGGGTGCTGGTTTCAGGTCAAGATGCAGCAACATTTAAGCCTTCGTTGCTGCAAGGCGTTTCATACCGTTAATCGGTATCTCGAAAACTTCTCTCAGGCAGGTTCTTCCTTTTCACCATGAGCCAGACGCTCAACGCGAGTTCCGCACCGGCCATCATCAGCATTGTCAGCAGTGACAATGCTGCAGGCAATTGGATGTCGACAACGAAAACAGCATAGGTAAAGGCCGCAACAATCAACCATACCCCAAGGGCTTTCGGGATGTAGCCGGACAAAATGACCGAATAACCGAGCACAAGGATATGGGACGCGAAGAAGATGTAGCCCAAAAGCTTGATTTGGGCATAACCGTACGCGTCAACCATCTGAAAAAGCAGAGCAAGCACCCCAATCGTCAAAACCGCTGCATAGAGCAGCCGAAGCGCGCTCATCAGTGCCGCACGTCTCCGGCTGGCAGGCTTGAGCACAACATAAAGGGCGACGGCAATAATGGAGTCGAGCACGAGTACGGTCAGGTAACCGATTGCGGCAAACAGAAAGGTTTCCGGGTTGGCCTCGATATCCCGCGCCAATGCCGAGGTGTCTCCGGGCACAACGAAATTCGGCAGCAGGAAATCATCAACCAATGTAACGACAAGAACGGAAGTCAGAAACGCGATCCCGACCACCATCGCAGCCCTTCTTGGCGATGTCGAATTGATGGCGTTATTGAGCATCTGCCTTCCCTCCTCAACGTCATGCTATCGGGATGTCCTTTCGACAGGCTAGCGCTTGTGCCTTTCGACGGATTGATCCCTGTCAGTTCCGTCCGTCCTGCAGCGTATTGGCGGTGCAAGATCGCCACGAGGATGGGTTTAAATGTTTGGGTAGCCTGACCAATACGCAGAAATATCATGGGGGAGGCCGCGAAGCTGTTGCTCAGCACACATTCCGTCCGGGCGCAGGCGTACGGTATCGATGGCATCTTCAACGTCGCTCCCCATCCTTCCATTGACGCGAACGGGTCAGCCTGTGGCGGATGGTGCATTGATACTGCCATCAAGCTGGCTACAGTCGGGCCAACGAAGAAGGGACAAATCATGCGGTTTTCGGGTCTGCGCATCCTGCGAGAGGGGCTGTCTGGCAACAAGGGCTGGACCGGCCACTGGCGCACGCCAGATCCTAAGTCCGAATATGACGCGATCATCATCGGCGGCGGGGGGCATGGGTTGTCGACGGCCTATTACCTTGCGAAGAACCACGGGATGCGGAATATCGCAGTGCTGGAAAAAGGGTATCTTGGCGGCGGGAACATCGGGCGGAACACGACGATCGTAAGGGCCAATTACTTCCTTGAAGGCAATTCGCAGTTCTATTCCCACTCTCTCAAGCTATGGGAGGGGTTGGAGGAAGAACTGAACTACAACGTGATGATGTCCCAAAGGGGGCTGATTAATCTTTTTCACTCCGATGGACAGCGGGATGCCTTTGTGCGCCGTGGCAATGCAATGATCGCCCAAGGCGACGATGCAGAGTTGTTGGACACCGACGGGGTGCGTCGGCTGTTGCCGTACCTGGATTTCGAGAACATACGTTTTCCGATTTACGGCGGCTTGCTGCACCCGCGCGGGGGCAGCGCGCGGCATGATGCGGTGGCGTGGGGCTTTGCGCGGGGGGCGGATCAGTTGGGGGTCGACCTTATCCAGCAGTGCGAGGTCACGGGGATCGACATCGAAGGCGGCAAGGTCACCGGCGTACAGACCACGCGCGGGGCAATCCGGGCAAAGAAGGTAGGCATGGTTGTGGCAGGCCGGTCAAGCCAGGTGGCGGCGATGGCCGGGATGCGCCTGCCGGTGGAAAGCCATGTCCTGCAGGCCTTTGTGACAGAGGGGCTGAAGCCCGTCATTGACCACGTGATCAGTTTCGGTATGGGCCATTTCTATATCAGTCAGTCGGACAAGGGCGGGTTGGTGTTCGGCGGTGATCTGGATTTCTATGCCTCCTATGCCCAACGCGGCAACTTGCCGATGAAGGAACACGTGATGGAGGCGGGCATGACCCTGATGCCGATGATTGGCAAGGCGCGAGTGCTGCGGTCATGGGGCGGGATCATGGATATGACGCCGGATGGATCGCCGATTATCGACAAGACAGAGACAGAGGGGCTCTTTGTGAATTGCGGATGGTGCTACGGCGGGTTCAAGGCGGTACCGGCGTCGGGGTTTGCGTTCTCGCACCTGATGGCCACGGGCACGCCACACGACACCGCGGCGGCCTTCCGGCTGGACCGGTTCCGCACGGGTGCCGGGTTGATGGATGAGGAGGGCACCGGTGCGCAGCATAATTTGCACTAGGGGGTTGGGGCGATGAGGATCGACTGTCCGCATTGCGGTGTACGGGATCGGCGCGAGTTCTACTATCAGGGTGCAGCGCTGGCGCGTCCGGCCCCTGATGCAGGGGAGGCCGCGTGGGACGATTATCTGCATTTGCGCGATAATCCGGCGGGAGAGACGCGGGAGTTGTGGCAGCACGAAGGGGGCTGTGGTGCGTGGCTTGTCGTGACACGCAATACCGTAAGTCACGTGATCTCGGGCGTTGTGCTGGCGGCGGATGACAAGGGGTCACGCGCATGAGGATTTCAGGCAAGGGGCTTGTGGACCGCAGCCAGCCGGTGACTTTCACGTTCGACGGCGTGCCGGTAAAGGGGTTCGTGGGAGACACGGTTGCCTCCGCCCTGCTGGCCAAGGGTCAGGTGTTGATGGGGCGGTCGTTCAAGTATCACCGTCCCCGTGGTGTGCTGACAGCGGGGAGCGAGGAGCCGAACGCGCTGATCACCGTGGGCAAGGGTGCAGCGCAGGTTCCCAATGTCCGCGCCACACAACAGGAAATCTACGACGGGTTGGTGTGCCGCTCTCAGAACGCTTGGCCGTCCTTGAGTTTCGACGTGATGGCGGTCAACGACCTGGCTGCACCCTTTCTGGGCGCAGGGTTCTATTACAAGACCTTCATGTGGCCCAAGTCCTTCTGGGAATGGGTCTATGAGCCGGTGATCCGCAAAGCGGCGGGTTTGGGCGCGCTGTCGGGCAAGAGCAATACACAGACCTACGACAAGGCTTTCGCCTTTTGCGATCTGCTGGTCGTGGGCGCGGGGCCTTCGGGTTTGATGGCGGCCTGGGCGGCGGCGCAGTCCGGAGTTGAAGTGATTGTTGCGGATGAGGATGCCCTGCCCGGCGGACGGCTCAATGCGGAGACGGAGGCGGTTGGCCACGAGGCAGGACATGTCTGGGCGGCACAGCTGGCGGAAAAGCTGCGCCAGATGGACAACGTGCGCATCATGCCGCGCACCACGGTGACCGGGGTTTATGATGGCAACGTCTATGGCGCGTTGGAGCGGCTGGACGCGCAGGCGCCTTCCGGCGCGCCGGTGGAATGTTTCTGGCGCATCACCGCGCGGCAGGCTGTGCTGGCGGCAGGTGCACTTGAAAGGCCCATTGCCTTTCAGAACAACGACCGGCCCGGCATCATGATGGCGAGCGCGGTGCGGGCGTTTTTGAACCGCTGGGGCGTGTGTCCGGGCAAGCATGTGACCGTCTTTGGCAACAACGATGACGCGCACCGCACGGCCCGCGATCTGGCGGCGGCCGGCGTGCATATCGCGGCGCTGATCGACAGCCGCGAAGGGGTCACGGTCGAAGGCGTTGATTTCCCCGTCTACACGGGGGCGCAGGTCTGCAATGCCAGCGGCCGCAGCGCCTTGGAAAGCATCACGGTGCGCACGGCATTCGGCGAGGAAGCCATTCAGACCGATTGTCTTGCTATTTCGGGCGGTTGGAACCCGACGGTGCATCTGACCTGCCATATGAATGGGCGACCTACCTGGAATGCGGATGTGCAAAGCTTTGTACCCACTCCCGGTGCGGTGCCGGATCTGATCCCGGCGGGGGCGTGCAACGGGGAATTTTCGACCGCCGCCTGTCTTGAGGACGGGTTGCGCGCCGCAAAAGAGGCATTGAAGGTTTTGGGCAAGCGGGTTGCCACGATCGAGGTGCCCAAGGCAGACGATGCGGCCTATGCGCTGGAGCCTTTGTGGGCTGTGGCGGGGAAGGGGCGCGCGTGGCTCGATTTCCAGAACGACGTGACTGTGAAGGACGTCAAACAGGCAGCGGTCGAGAATTTCCAGTCCGTTGAGCACATGAAGCGGTATACCACGCAAGGCATGGCGACAGATCAGGGCAAGTCATCGAACATGGGCGCTTTGGCGATCCTGGCAGACGCCACGGGTCGTGCGATCCCGGAGACGGGCACGACGACCTATCGGCCCCCCTTTGTCCCCGTCAGCATCGCGGCGATCGGCGCGGGCGCGCAGGGCGTTGGCTTTGCCCCACAGCGCTTTGCGACTTCGCACAAGCAGTCAGTGGCGATGGGCGCCCCGATGATCGAAGCGGGGATGTGGTACAGGCCCAGCTATTTCCCCAAACCGCACGAAAGCACGTGGCGGCACTCGTGCGACAGGGAGATCGGGTATGTTCGGCAGGCGGTGGGCATTTGCGATGTGTCGACCCTGGGCAAGATCGACATTCAGGGGCCGGACGCGGCGAAGCTGCTGGATTTTGTCTATTCCAACACGTTCTCCACGCTGAAGGTCGGCAAGGTCCGCTATGGTCTGATGCTGCGCGAAGACGGACATGTGATGGACGATGGCACCTGTGCGAGGTTGGGGGATCGGCATTATCTGATGACCACCACTACCGCTGCGGCAGGACAGGTGATGCGGCATCTGGAATTCGTCTGTCAGGTGCTGCACCCGGAGTGGCAAGTCGCCTTTACCTCCGTCACGGAACACTGGGCGCAGTATGCCGTGGCAGGGCCACGCGCACGGGAACTGCTGAATGATATTCTGGATCAGCCCATCGACAATGAAACGTGGCCGTTCATGTCCTGTGGTGCTGTGGGTGTGCAGGGCGTAAAGGGGCGGCTCTTCCGCATCTCTTTCTCGGGTGAGCAGGGGTACGAAGTGGCGGTGCCCGCCCGTTATGGTGCAAGCCTGTTCGACCTTTTGGTGAAGAAGGCCGATGCGCTGGGCGGAGGCGCTTACGGTATGGAAGCGCTCAATGTTCTGCGGATTGAGAAAGGCTTCATCACGCATGCAGAGATACATGGGCGTGTCACGGCCTTTGACATCGGCATGGCGCGGATGGTCTCGGCCAAGAAGGACTGCATCGGGCAGACCATGGCGGCCCGGCCCGGACTGGTGGAAGACACCCGCGCGCAATTGGTGGGGCTCAAGCCCGCGGAGAGTGGCAAGCTGACGGCGGGGGCACATTTGTACGACGCAGACGCTGAGCCGACGCGGGTGAACCATCAGGGCTATGTGACTTCGGTTGGCTATTCGCCTTCCATGGGGTGCGATATCGGGTTGGGCTTTGTCAAAGGTGGACCCGCGCGGATGGGTGAGGTGATCCGGCTGGTTGATGCCTTGCGCAAGATAGAAACGGCGGTTGAGATCTGTTCACCGGTGTTCGTGGACCCAGAGGGGGAACGGTTGCGTGGTTGATTTGAACGAGACAAGCGCTTGCGCGGGGCTTTTGCCGCTGAGCATTGGCCGCTTCACGGTGGAAGAGCATCTGCCGGGAGCGCTGACGTCGATCAGTCCCTTTGATGCGGCCGCGATGGCAAAGGCCCTGGAGAAGGGGCATGGGCTGGCGTGGCCTGCGCCGAACAGGAGCAGCGGCAAGGCGCAGGCGCGCTGCATCTGGTTTGGGCATCGCGAGGTGCTGTTGATGGGACCGTTACCGGACGCCACGCTGACAAAGCACGGGGCGGTCGTGGACGTGACGGATGGCTGGGCTGTGGTGCATTTGCAAGGTGCAGGTGTCGAAGACGTACTGGCACGCCTGGTGCCGGTTGACCTGTCCCCGGCAGCGTTCAAACGTGGACATACGGCGCGCACGATGTTGGTTCATATGAACGCGTCGATCACGCGGATAGGAGCGGATGCTTTCGAGATCCTTGTATTCCGCTCCATGGCCACCACCTTGGTTCACGATCTCAAACGCGCTATGGAAAGCGTGACGGCGCGCGGGTAAGCGGCCAGCCAGAGGTACAGGGAGCAATCGGTATGATGAAAACAGCGGTCTACGGCGCAGCGGCGGCGCTCGTGTTGGGTGCAGGTGCGGCACATGCGCAGTCCCAGAAAGAGCGCGATTGCGCTGTTCAGGGTCAGGTCATGGGTGCGGTACAGCAGGCGCGGCTTGAAGGGGTGCGCAAGAACAAGTTGGTTGAATTTGTGAAGGCCGAAAACCCCGATCTGTCCACTGAAGTACTCGAAACGGTTCCGGCCATCGGTTCACATATCTATGGCCTCAAGAAACGTGATCTGCGCAAAGTGGACCTTGGCGAAGTGGCGCAGACCCAATGCCTTGAAAACTATGACCAGATCCTGAAGCTGCAGAAGTCCATGTCGAATTAGGCGATACCGCCGCGTCGGTGGCAGGCCACAGGTCCGGTTCAGACCGGTGTCGGCGTGGCTGTTATCGACGCAATCCGGGTGGGGCTGTCGTGGCCGCGCAGGATGACATCTTCCACGAATTCAACGCCGTAGTCGGCTGGTAGGTCCAGCGCTGCGAGAACGTCGTCAGAGGCCACCAGGCTGCGGGACAGACGCTTGGCTTCGCCTTCAAGCCGGGCGGCGGTGTTGACCGTATCACCGAAGTAGACAATCGACTTCTTGGTATCGCCACACTCGCTGATGATGACCTCTCCGCCGTGAAGGCCCGCCCTGATTTGCGGTTTGACACCGAAGCGTTTTTCGTAAATCGGTCCATTGCGGTCCAGCACATGCTTGATCGCAAAGAAGCACCGCACACAGCGGGCATTCTTTGCACCCGTTTTAAAGGGCCAGGTAACGATAACCTCATCCCCGACATAGGCATGGATTTCGCCGAAATGATCTGAAATAGGCCGCCCGATGTCAAAGAAGAAGCGGGTCAGAAACCGTTGAAATCCCAGGTCGCCAAGTTGCTTGGTCAATGCCGTTGATCCCACCAGATCGACGAACAGGAATATGCGGCGTTCCTCCTTGGGGGTGTGGTAGCGTCCGACAAGCATGCTGGCGAGCACACGGGGGCCAATGACCTGTGCCACTTGCACGATGATCAGCGACAGCGCGGTCATCGCCGAGATATAGAGGAAAAGGGACCAGCCATTTCCGTAATCCAACGCGATCACGACCTTGCGCGCATAAAGGGACGCCGTGATGGAGGCCGTCAGCGGAATGCAAACAACCACAAGGGCTATCAGCGCCAGAATGCGACCCGGAAAGGCCAGACGCCGCAAAGGCGAAAAGATCTGGCTTGGCCAGAGATAGATCACCGATCCCCAGAGGATGATGCCCCCGATCAGGCCGTCCAGCATGACAAGCCAGGCCAGTTCAGTCGTCATATCCGGGATGAAAAGCAGCCCGTAAAGCGCTGCCAGCGGCAGGAACGCCGACACGAGCAACAGGAATGTCACGAGCTTTCTTCGGGCTTGTCCGCTGATGGCAATGTTCCCCTGTTGGTCCTGTTGCAGCGCAACGCGCCGCGTTCATTACATGTTGCAGTGGGCACCAGCCAGGACAGCAAACGCTGCCGCACAAAAACGAAATCCCTTTGCGCTGCGGGGTGCAAACCGCTGAGCGGCCGAAAAACCGAGGCAATCAAACAGGGCAATTCTACCGTGTTCATCGCGCATCGGACAAGGGCCGCGTCCTGCTGTCTGGTCGGCGGGCGGCCGTCGGCATCGCCCGATGACAAGAACTGCGCGGAATTATTGCTGATGCGAAAGGGTGCTCTACTGGACTCTGACCGGTACGGACCAATATAACGGGGCATGAGCTTGCCACCCGGATTTCTGGACGAATTGCGCACCCGGTCGAGCCTTTCACAGGTGGTCGGGCGCAAGGTCGTGTGGGACGCGCGCAAGTCCAATCAGGGCAAGGGTGACATGTGGGCGCCGTGCCCCTTTCATCAAGAAAAATCCGCGTCTTTTCATGTAGATGACCGTAAGGGCTTTTACTATTGCTTTGGCTGCCATGCCAAGGGCGATGCCATATCCTTCGTGCGGGAGACAGAGAATGTCGGCTTCATGGAGGCGGTGGAGATTCTGGCGCGCGAAGCAGGCATGCCCATGCCGGAGCGTGACCCACAGGCGCAGCAGAAGGCGGACAAACGCACGCAACTGGCGGAGGTTATGGAACTGGCTGTGCGGTGGTTCCGCTTGCAGTTGCAAACCTCGGGCGCGGCAGAAGCGCGGGCCTATCTGGAACGGCGCGGGCTGGACAAGTCCGCGCTGGAGCGGTGGGAGATCGGATTTGCCCCAGACAGCTGGCAGGGATTGTGGGATGCGCTTAAGGGCAAGGACATCGCGGATGAACTGATCCTCGGCGCGGGGCTGGCCAAGCCTTCAACCAAGGGCGGCAAGCCGTATGACACCTTCCGGGGGCGCATCATGTTCCCCATCCGCGATGCACGGGGGCGCGCAATTGCCTTTGGCGGGCGCGCGATGGACCCTGCTGACAAAGCGAAATACCTCAACTCTCCCGAGACTGAGCTTTTTGACAAGGGTCGCAGTCTTTACAATGTACGCGATGCACGCACCGCGGCGGGCAAGGGGCAGCCCTTGCTGGTAGCCGAAGGGTACATGGATGTGATTGCCTTGCATGGCGCAGGCTTTGAGGCGGCGGTCGCACCGCTTGGCACGGCAATCACGGAAAACCAGTTGCAGATGCTGTGGCGTATTGCGCCCGAGCCGATCATCACGCTGGATGGCGATACCGCAGGCCAGCGCGCGGCGATGCGGCTGATTGATCTGGCTCTGCCATTGCTTGAGGCGGGGCAGTCCTTGCGTTTCGCGATGATGCCGGAGGGGCAGGATCCTGATGATCTGCTCAAGGCGGCAGGTCCGGAAGCCTTGCAAAAGCTGTTGGATAACGCGGTGCCGATGGTGCAGTTGATGTGGCAGCGGGAGACCGAAGGACGCGTCTTTGACAGCCCGGAGCGCAAGGCAGCGCTGGACAAGGCGCTGCGCGAAAAGATCATGCTGATCAAGGACCCGTCGATCCGCAGCCATTATGGACAGGCGATCAAGGACCTGCGCTGGCAATTGTTCCGCGCCCGGCCTGCGACCAAGCGGGCAGGCGGCATGCGGGAGGTCGGCGCGCGGTGGCAGGCACCGCCGCAAGCGCCGATGCCATCGACGAAAGCGTCAGTGCTGGTGGTTGCGACCGGTGCGGGCAGCACCGAACACCTGCGCGAGGCCGTTATTCTGGCAGCCTTCGCAACCTGTCCAGCCATCGTTGAGGATTTCGAAAGCGGGTTGGAGGCCATGCGTTGCGCGGATGCGACCCACGCGCGCTTGCGTGATCTGCTGTTGCGTCATGCCGCGCAGGGCGAGTCAGTATTGCAAGAGAGAATTTCCGCGACGCTGGGCGCCGATGCTCTTGAAATTCTGACGTCTCAGCGCCATGTCGCCATCGTGCCCTGTGTGCGTCGACCCGGTAACACCGAAATGGCAGCGATGACCGTTGCCGAGGAATTGGCGAAGCTGGAAGCCGCGCGGGGCCTGAGCGAAGAGATCGCTGAAGCAGTTGAAGACATCGGCGAGACAGCCGATGAAGCCGTAACCTGGCGGTTGAGCGAAGCGGCGCGAGCCGCGGATCGAGCCGCGCGGGCCGCACAGGAAGATACTGCTGAATACGACGTCGGCGACAACGGCGCGCGGATCAGCAGGGACGAACGCAGCGCACTTGATTCGCTGCTTGGGAATATCAAGTTTGAAAAGACGAACGGACGCGACAAAGGTTGACGTGACCTTTTGACCCGAAGTTTAGGAAAAGTAAGGGGGATGGGTTTAAGAATCATCTCAAACCCCGCATGATTCGCCGCAAGCCGAATCAGTGCGAGTGATTCGTTTTACGCCTGGAGGGACACATGGCCGCGAAAGATACCAACGAAGACACCAAGCGTGACGATGCAGATGGCGCACATTCGCTGGACATGAGCCAGACTGCGGTCAAGAAGATGATCGCGGAAGCGCGTGAAAAGGGCTATATCACTTACGACCAACTGAACACGGTTTTGCCGCCGGATCAGGTTTCCTCTGAACAGATCGAAGATGTCATGTCGATGCTGTCGGAAATGGGCATCAACATCATCGAAGATGAGGACGCCGAAGAGGAGGAGGCCAAGGGCTCCACCGAGATTGCGACCACCGACAGCGCCAAGGAAGTCGCCCTTTCGTCTGGCGGGACGGAGAAGCTGGACCGTACCGACGATCCCGTTCGCATGTACCTGCGCGAGATGGGCAGCGTCGAATTGCTGAGCCGCGAGGGCGAAATCGCCATCGCCAAGCGCATAGAGGCCGGCCGCAACACGATGATCGCGGGGCTGTGTGAAAGCCCGCTGACCTTCCAGGCGATCACCATCTGGCGCGACGAATTGTTGAGCGAAGACATCCTGTTGCGCGACGTTATTGATCTGGAAGCCACCTTCGGAAACCAGATGGGCGAGGATGAGGAAACCACACCCGTGGTCCCCGCAGGTGGCGTTGTTGAAGAGAAGTCCGAGGAATCCAAGCAGGAACTCGACGCGGACGGCAATCCGATCGCAACCGACGATGACGACGACGAAGACGATCAGGCGAACATGTCGCTTGCAGCGATGGAAGCCGCGCTAAAACCCCAGGTGCTTGAAGCGCTTGACCTGATTGCCGACGATTACGCCAAGCTGAGCGAGATGCAGGACAGCCGTATCTCTGCCACGCTGAACGAAGACGGCACCTTTTCCGACAAGCAGGAAGCCACCTATCAGAAGCTCCGGTCGGAAATTGTTTTGCTGGTCAACGAATTGCACCTGCACAACAACCGTATCGAAGCGTTGATTGACCAGCTTTACGGGATCAACCGCCGGATCATGCAGATCGATTCAGCGATGGTGAAACTGGCCGATCAGGCGCGCATTAATCGCAAGGAATTTGTCGACGCCTACCGGGGCTACGAACTCGATCCCGGCTGGATGGAACGGATGGCGGAAAAATCCGGTCGTGGCTGGCAGATGTTCATCGAACGCTCCACCGACAAGGTGGAAGAACTGCGCGCGGACATGGCGCAAGTCGGCCAATATGTTGGCCTTGATATCTCCGAATTCCGCCGCATCGTGCAGCAGGTCCAGAAGGGCGAAAAGGAAGCCCGTCAGGCCAAGAAGGAGATGGTCGAAGCCAACCTGCGCCTCGTGATTTCCATTGCCAAGAAGTACACGAACCGCGGCCTGCAATTCCTTGATCTTATTCAGGAAGGTAACATCGGCCTGATGAAGGCGGTCGACAAGTTCGAGTACCGTCGCGGCTACAAATTCTCCACCTATGCGACGTGGTGGATCCGTCAGGCGATTACCCGTTCCATCGCCGATCAGGCGCGCACGATCCGCATTCCGGTGCACATGATCGAAACGATCAACAAGCTTGTGCGCACGGGCCGTCAGATGCTGCACGAAATCGGTCGGGAACCCACGCCGGAGGAACTGGCAGAGAAGCTCCAGATGCCTTTGGAGAAGGTTCGCAAGGTGATGAAGATCGCCAAGGAACCGATCAGCCTTGAGACACCCATTGGCGACGAGGAAGACAGCCAGCTTGGTGATTTCATCGAGGACAAGAATGCCGTGCTGCCGTTGGACAGCGCCATTCAGGAAAACCTCAAGGAAACCACGACACGGGTCCTTGCATCGCTCACCCCGCGCGAGGAACGCGTGCTGCGCATGCGCTTTGGCATCGGGATGAACACCGACCACACGCTTGAGGAAGTCGGCCAGCAGTTCAGCGTGACACGCGAACGCATCCGTCAGATCGAAGCAAAGGCGTTGCGCAAGCTGAAGCACCCCAGCCGGTCACGCAAGCTGCGCTCCTTCCTCGATCAGTAGATCGTACCGATTTTTGGTCTTTGAAAACGCGGGCATCGATGTCCGCGTTTTTCATATGCATCGCCCTGATCGATAGGCCTGTGACGAATCTGTGATTTTGAACTGTCTTGCTTGCACCCTATCTTTTGTGGTGGGGACATATTCCTCCTGTGGGTAGGGAGTTTTTCAACATGCGACGTTTTGCATACGCCGCCGCTTTGGCGTTGGCCCTTTTCGGCACCACGGCAACCGCGCAACTTTTCACAGCTGAGAATTATCTGAAGGTCGTTCCCCTCAACGCTGCTGATTTCGAAGTGATCGAGGCACGCGGGGAGGGGCCGCGCGGCATTTGGTGCGCGGCGGCCGATTTTGGACTGAAGCGGCTGGGATTGCCCGGCACGCACCGCATTTACATCAAGACGCCGCGCGGGCCATCGGTAACGGTTGCAGGCCGCAAGGGTATCGTCTTCACCGCCGACGACCGCCGGTTGTCGCAGCCGCCCAGCACGTCCTACACGCTGAGTACCCGAACGGTGGGTCAGGGCCTCAGCCTCGCGCATGCCATTCAGTTTTGTGGCGACAACCGTATTGAACCCGATGATATTTTTCTTCGCAGGAAAGGAAGCTGATATGTTGCGATACTTAGGTTTTGTGGGTCTTGGGCTGGCGCTGGCGGCGCCGGTGTCCGCACAGACGTTCCGTGCCGAAAACGGCGTCAATGTCACCCCGGTTGCAGGCGGATTTGCCGTAGCTTCCGGAAACGGGTTCTGGGCACGCGGCATGTGGTGCGCTGCGGCGGATTATGCCCGCGATGTGCTGGGTGCGGGGGGAACGCAACGTCTGTATGTGGCGCAACCGCAGCCGCGTGGATCGCGCACGCCGGTCGTTTTTTCGCTTGATCCTGCGGGGCTTACGCCGTCACGTGTGACTATCCTTGGGGCGTCGATCCGCACTGCGGGCGCCAATCTTTCGGTTGATCACGCGCAGGGGTTCTGTGCGGACCACAAGCTGCTGAGTGGCCGCTGATGCGGAGGATCTTTATTGCATGCGCGCTCACAGCGTTGCCGTTGACGGCGCAGGCCGGAACCGCTGGTGAAGAAGACGCAATGGTCATCAACCGTCTCAACAGTACGGATTTTGAGGTCGTCGAGACGCGCAGCATGGGCGCCGCCGATTTCTGGTGCGGTGCTGCCACATTTGTTGAGCGACGGTCAGGACTATCGGAAACCACGCCGATCTACCTTAAACGGGCGCGGGGTCCCAGCGGCACTGTGCCGGGGCGCAATGGTGTTGTGTTTTCGACCAGCAATTCAGGTCTGCCAACATCTCAGGGCCGGATCAGTGTGTCAGTGGAACGGCCGGGAGACGTGCTGAAATCCGCGCAGGCGCGGCGGTTCTGCCGCGATGCATTCACCCGCGCCACGAAGTAGCACGGCAGTCTTGACGCTGGCAGGCAGGGCGGCAATCTGTGCGTCATGCAATGCGTATTCAAGATCCGCACGGATGGTCCGGGCCTCTATGAGGTGACGGATGAAGTCGCGCACTGGCTTGAAGCTGACCAGAATGGCCTCTTGACCCTTTTTCTGCGACACACCTCTGCCTCCCTGTTGATACAGGAGAATGCCGACCCGGATGTGCAGGCTGATCTGTCTGCCTTCTTCGACCGGCTGGTCCCGGACGCCGATGACCCGTCCATGGGGTATCTGCGCCACACGCTGGAAGGGCCGGACGACATGCCCGCCCACATCAAGGCCGCGATGCTGCCCATGACGCTTTCCATTCCGGTTTCACAGGGCAGCATGATGTTGGGACCGTGGCAGGGCATCTATCTGTTCGAGCATCGTACCGCACCCCACACCCGTCAGATCGCGGCACATTTCGCTGCCGATTGACACCGCTGCGTGGGGCCTTTGCAACAGGTGTGAACCCCAAGATGTAGTGCCGCAATTCCCCTCTACCCAAAACTTGGCTAAAGCCCTATACGGTTGGTAACGAGGGCGGGTTGCGCCCCTACTGAGGCGGATGAAAGAAGAAGGGGACTGCCGATGCGCTGCCCGTTTTGCGGAAATATTGACACCCAGGTGAAAGACAGCCGCCCGGCAGAGGATCACGTGTCCATCCGGCGCCGTCGCTTCTGTCCGGCTTGCGGTGGGCGGTTTACCACTTACGAAAGGGTGCAGTTGCGCGATCTGGTGGTGATCAAATCTTCCGGCAAGCGCGAAGATTTCGACCGCGACAAGCTCGAACGTTCCATCCGTATTTCCATGCAGAAACGCCCCATTGATCCCGAGCGTATTGATCAGATGATCAGCGGCATTGTGCGGCGGCTGGAAAGCATGGGCGAGACGGACATCAACTCCAAACAGATCGGTGAGATCGTGATGGAAGCGCTGGCGCGGATCGATACCGTGGCCTATGTACGCTTTGCCAGCGTTTACAAGAACTTCCAGGCTGCAGACGACTTTGACAAGTTCGTTCAGGAATTGCGCCCGGAAGGGTCCACAGAAGAAGAGTGAGCGACGCGCGCTTCATGTCTCTGGCCCTCAGTCTGGGGCGCAGGGGGCAGGGGCGCTGCTGGCCCAACCCGGCGGTAGGCTGCGTGATCGTGGCGGATGGACGGATCATCGGGCGCGGCTGGACCCAACCCGGCGGAAGACCCCATGCAGAGACGCAGGCGCTGGCACAGGCCGGTGAAGCGGCGCGGGGGGGCACCGCATTTGTCACATTGGAACCCTGTGCCCACCATGGACAGACACCGCCCTGTGCGCAGGCCTTGATCGACGCAGGCGTGGCCCGGGTCGTGGTGGCGATTGCAGACAGTGACCCGCGCGTGGACGGCGAAGGGCTGGCGATGCTGCGCACGGCGGGCGTTGCAGTCGATGTCGGGGAATGCGCGCCAGAGGCGCAGGCGGATCATGCGGGGTTTCTGACGCGGACAACGCTGGGGCGGCCGATGCTGACGCTGAAGCTGGCAAGTTCATTCGATGGGCGGATTGCAACGGGGACCGGGGAAAGCCAGTGGATCACCGGACCGGATGCGCGTCGCGCTGTGCACGCCATGCGCGCGCGCCATGATGCGGTGATGGTGGGCGGCGGCACCGCGCGCAAGGATGACCCCAGCCTGACAGTGCGCGACCTTGGCTTGGCGTATCAGCCCGTACGCGTCGTCGTATCGCGGCGGCTGGATCTGCCCCTGATGGGGCAATTGGCGCGCACGGCGTCCGAGGTGCCGCTGATCCTGTGCCATGGTCGCGACGCGGATGCTGAATTGTCGCGCACCTGGCATGATCTTGGTGCGACGTTGTTACCGTGCGAGGCAAAGGGCGGGCAATTGGACCCGGTCGATGTGATGCAGCAACTGGGCCGCCACGGCCTGACACGCGTTTTCTGTGAAGGCGGCGGCGCGCTTGCGGCATCGCTGATCGAAGCGGATCAGGTTGACCAATTGGTGGGCTTTACCGCAGGGGTGATCATCGGGGCCGAAGGTCTGCCGGGGATTGGGGCGATGGGCTTGTCGCATCTGCGGGACGCGCCCCGCTATGTTCTGCAATCAACCCGACGGATCGGTCCTGACACCCTGCATATTTGGGCGCGCACCTAGGGCCTGCGCCAGAGGTGCGCTTGAGAGGCGAAAAGACCCTGTAGCTTCGACAGCAGGCGGTTGCCACGGCCGGGTTGGGGGATGTCCCCCTGCGCCAGGCGTTCCACGATGATTTCGACCGGGCACGGCAGTCCGGTCAGCGGATCGCGGTAGCGCGGATAGTCGATCAATGTGGCGTGGACCAGACCTGCAAGCGTGGGTTCCGCCCTGCGGCGGGGTGGCACATCGCCCCGGTCATCGGTCAATCCCCAGCCCGCATAGAATGGCGCCCCCAGCGTCGTGACGGGGATGCCGCGCAAAAGCGCCTCGAACCCCAGCAATGATGTCATCGTCCAGACTGCATCAACATGATCCAGAAGCGCGACCGGATCGGCGTTTTCAAGGATCAGATCTGCTTGCGGGGATGCAGTGCCGCCATCGCGCAGACCGGCTTCAACATCAGGGTGCGGTTTGTAGATCAGGACCGCGTCAGGGTTGGCGGCGCGGGCTTCTGCCAGAAGGGCCGCGTTGGTGGTGATCCGGTCCGTGCCGGTGCGGATGGAAGCGTCATCCTCCACCTGACCGGGGACAAGGACGCGCGGGCCGCCCGGCAGCGCCGAAAGGTCCGGTACGTCAGCCGCCAGATTGTATTTGCTGAGCCCTGCCGCACGGATACGTTCGATCAGGCGTTCGGCACGGTCGTGCTGGTCGGGGCGCAGTTGCGCACGGGCGGTGATCAATTGCTCCAACCGGCTGGGGCGGCTGGGGTCATAGTAGATGCCCAGATCATCCGCGACCAAGGACAGCGGCGGGATCAGCCGGGCGCCAAGACCTCGAGAACGCAGGAAGCCGTCTTCTATGCGGGTGGCCCCCTTGTGTGCCTCCGTTGCCTTGCCCGCCCAGACCATGCGGGGTTTGTCTGTCTCCTGATCCGGTGCGTCCTGAAACACGACCGGTGTGACGCTGCCAAAGAACTGTTGCAACGGTTTGCGCTTCCACAGACGCATCTGCGATGCAACCCAGCCCTTGTGGTCCTCCCGCCATGTGCGTGTCATGGCGGCTAAGGCCTCAAGGGTGTCTTCCAGCGGACAAAGAATATCGCGGTAAGGGTCGTACCACTTGGGATAAAGGATCATCGCCGCGGCAAAGAGTTGCGCGCGCGTGAGGGTCCGCTGGCGGCGCTGGACCGGGAATTCGTCGGCAGTCAGGCCCCAACCTGCATAGAAGGGCTGGCCGAAGACGCGGGGTTTGTGGCCTGCGAAGATCGCCTCGAATCCCATCTGGGAGGACACGGTGTAGACACCCACAGCCCCTTCGAACAGCGCTTGCGGGCTGACGGGGGCGTCCAGAAGCGTGATGCGGTCATTCGTATCCTCGGGGCCAAAGTATCCCGGCCTGTAGCCTTGCGCCGTTTCGGGGTGTGATTTGATGATGACCGGACAGCCGGGATGTTCTTCCTGCGCGAACACCAGCATTTCCAGAAAGCGCCCGCGATCAGCACCAGAGGCGGTGACGGCGGCATCGCCCTTCGTCTGGTCGATCACCAGCACGTAGCCGGGCGCGGGGGCGGGGGTGGCCGTATCGAATGCGGTGTATTTGCTCAACTGGGCTTCTGCGATGCGGGCCATGGCACCGCGCGCGCGCGCCAGCAAGGCGCTGTCGTCCAGCGGGTGTGTGGCCAGCAGCACTTCAAGGTCGGAAGGCGCTGTGGGATCGAAATGCACGCCGCGATTGTCGATCAGCAAGCCCAGCGGCGGCTCCCCCTCACGGCCGGGATGCAAGGAACGCAAGAAGGCGTCTTCGACCCGCACCACGGGTGCTGCGTGTCTTTCGGCGACACCTTCGCCCCGGTGGGCGGTCGGTGAATTGCCCCAGACCGCCACCGCGTCGCCGTCGCCGGGCAGGCCTACGTGTACGGAATATCCGGCCAGGGCCAGGATGCGACGGATGCGGGTTTGGGTCAGGAAACCGCCGTTATAGACAAAAAGCCGCCGGTTCCTTTCAGAACCGGCGGCTTGTGGATCAGATGTATCAGGCCCGGACGCCATGCGGGGTTATTCGCTGCCGGTCAGCGACGTCAGGCTGGCGGCAGAACCGGCGGTTCCCGTAATGGCAGAGATAACCCGGGTCCACTGGGTGAAGGGGGCCTCTGTGACATAAAGGGTATCGCCGTCGCGGATCACGAAATCACGCGCCATAAACATGCCGTTGGGCTTGGTCAGATCCAGCACGTAGACCATGCGCTGTGCGCCTTGCAGGTCCGTGCGGCCCAGTACCTGTGCCGCAATCTCCGGGGCTTCGTTACGCAGGATGAACACGCCGGTCGGGTCGGCGGTAGACGGGTTCAGACCGCCCACCTGTGCGATGCCTTCGAGGGCGGAAAGGTTTTGTGATTCAAACGGGACCTGTGCCTGTCCGCCTGTCGCCCCGAGGGCGGTGAAAGACCGGCTGTCTTCCTCGATCAGGATACGGTCGCCCGCGCGCAGCGCGATATCGAGTTCGGGATGGTCATACAGGTCCTGAAACCAGATCTTGCCGCGATGAGAGCCGCGAATGACGGTAACTTGTGCAATCTCGGGCTCGATCGTGACGCCCCCTGCGCGGGCCAGCATCGCACCCAGCGTACGTGTGGGTCGTTCGATGGCATAGACACCCTGTGCGCCAACCGCGCCCACCAGCGACACGGTGGAGCCGTCACCGGCAGCGCGGCGCACCTCCACCTGTGGATCGGGGGTCTGTTCGCCCAGCTTGTTGGTGATGATGCGGCGGATTGCGTCCGGTGTGTTCCCCGCCGCCTTGATGCGCCCCGCATAGGGGATGAAGATGAAGCCGGAGCCATCTACCTGCACTTCGCTCAGCAGGGTCGCGGGCGCGCCTTCGACACCCAGCAACGGATCATCGACGTTCTCATAGACGGTAATGCCGAGCACGTCGCCGGGGCGGATCGTGTCAGACCCCAGCCGCGCGGCGTTCTTGAACCCGTCGGAAAAGCCAAGCGCGGGAACGACAGCGGTGGCGCGGGTGACGCGGTCATTGACGCTTATCACGAAGGCGTCGCCCTCTTTCTGGACGGAGCCTGCGTAGATCTGACGCTTGTTCGGTCCGACATGCGGTAAGCCGCAAGACGCGACAACGGCCACAGCCGCAAGGACGGCGGTGGGGCGCGCCCACCGTGTAAGAATGGATTTCACTGCCCGGTCTCCTCGACCTATGTAACTCTGCCTCGGGTGCGCCGGTGTTTTCCCGGCGTATTTTGCCAAAAGCTATCGCAGGATTTGAAAAAAATCCAGTTGGGCAGGGGGTTGGGGTCAGTGAACGACGGTCAACTGTTGCCTTGGGGCCGCGGTGCCGCGTTCCAGCGCTTGATAGGGATCGTCTGGGCTAAGCATCATGTCGACCACTTGCCGCATCAACTGGCGGCGTCCCCGCGCAGCATAGAAACCCCCGGGTATCTGCGATGTTTCAAGCAGATAGCGGCGGAAATCCTTGTAGGCGCGGTTGTCCGGCCGGGACGGGGTTGCAAAGAAGGTGGCAAGCGGCTGATCAGAGACGAATTCGGGCTTGGCATAGACGGCCCGGCCAAAGACCTTGAGCGGGATACCGCGCCACAACACCTGCTGGCCTGCAGTGGAATTGACGGTGACGGCGGTGCGGGCATCGTTCAATAGCTGCGCCAGTTTGCCCCCACGCACGTAATGCACGCGGTCGCCCACCCCATGTGCGCGGGCCATCCGCCGCAGCGCGCGGCGCAGCGGAACGCGACCATCTTCCAGCGGATGTGCTTTGATGACCAGGTGGTGATGGCGCGGCGCGCCTTCGGCAAAACCCTTGATAACGGTTTCCAGAAACGCTGTCATCGTCTCGAAGGGTGAGTGCATTTGAAATGCGCTGTCATGTTCAAGCTGAAGCAGTGCCAGATGATAGGGAAAACCGCTCATGCGGATGCGCAGGGTCGACAGCAGTCGGTCCGCCGCCAGCAGTGGCATCAGCAGCAGGCGCTTGATATAAAGCTGGAATTCCTTGGTCACCGGTAGACTGCGGTGGGGCCGGAAATTGCGATAGTCACCGTTTCTGAACATCACGAACCAATGGTAGAGCGCGCCGTAGAAGATGTGCTGGCGCATGTCGCCCCAATGGCCGGGTGGCAGGGGTGCTTCCATGTCGGAGTTGGCCAGCGCGGCCTGCATCTGTGCGATGCTCATGTCCATCAGCCTTGAATTGCCGTTGGAGCCGCCCCGCTCATAGGTCACCCAATAGGGGCGCATGTATCCTTCCTCGAACACGTGCACCTGGAGGCCGCGCGCGCGGGCCGCTGCAATCGCCTGGGCGTGGATCGGTCGGGTGTCCCCGTAAAGGACGATGTCTGTCGCGCCCTTGTCCGCAATCAACCTCGCAAAGGTTTCGGGCCATTCAGCCGTCGTGCCGCGATAGGGGATGTAGGTTGAAGGCTGGAACCAGAAGGCCCGGTCGCCCGCATTGAACCCCACACGCCAGACCTTGGTCCCGGCACGCGCCAGCATCCGGCCAAGACGGTGAAAGAAGGGTCCATGGGGTCCTTGCAGGAAAACAAAGACGCGATTTTCCGGGGCGGTGCTGGTCATCTCGGGTCCTTGATGCACGTTCCGACCGTAAGGTGCATCATAAAATGTAGGCAAGAATGAGGCGCGTCGTGCTCTTGTCTCGGCGTGGTTCCGCAGCTAGGTCCATTTCTGAGCCAGCAAGAAGGAGCCTTGGGGCATGTTTACGGGGATCATCACCGACGTCGGGCGGATTGCCGCACTGGAGCAGGAAGGCGATCTCCGGGCGCGTATCCAGACCGGCTATGATACGAGCGGCATTGACATGGGCGCTTCGATTGCCAGCGACGGCGTCTGCCTGACGGTCGTGGATCTGGGGCCTGACTGGTACGAAGTGCAGATCAGCGCGGAGACGGTCGCCAAGACCAACCTGAGCGATTGGTCCGTAGGAAAGCGGGTCAACCTTGAACGGGCGCTGAAGGTCGGTGACGAATTGGGCGGGCACATCGTATCGGGACATGTGGATGGCGTGGCCGAGGTGGTCGGCTTGACCGAAGAAGGGGACAGCACCCGTGTGACGCTGCGCGCGCCGGATGCGCTGGCGCGGTTCATCGCGCCCAAGGGGTCGATTGCGCTCAACGGGACGTCCCTGACGGTGAACGAAGTCGACGGCTGTGATTTTGGCATCAACTTCATCCCGCACACCAAGGAGGTCACCACGTGGGGGGATGTGGCCAAGGGCGACCGGGTCAACCTGGAGATCGACACGCTGGCCCGCTATGTCGCGCGGCTGGCAGAGATGTGCTGACCGCCCGCTTTGCGACGTGATGTAACAGGGGCCGTGTGCTGGCAAAGGCCGCGCCCTTGGGCTATGTCGGAGCCAGCGGCAAAGGGGACACTGCCATGAACTTTGAACAACCCGGACCGGTCGAAGCCGGTCTTGCGCAAGCGATCTCTCCGATTGAGGACATCATAGAGGATGCGCGGCAGGGCCGCATGTTCATCCTTGTCGATCACGAGGACCGCGAGAACGAGGGCGATCTGGTGATCCCCGCGCAGTTCGCGGATGCGGCGGCGATCAATTTCATGGCGACGCATGGGCGCGGATTGATTTGCCTGCCCCTGACGTCTGACCGGGTCGATCACCTAGGCCTGCCAATGATGGCGGTCAACAACTCCTCCCGGCACGAGACCGCCTTTACCGTGAGCATCGAAGCGCGTGAAGGCGTGAGCACCGGCATTTCAGCCGCCGACCGGGCGCTGACCGTGGGCGTGGCCATCAGCGAACAGGCGGGTGCGGCGGATATTGCGACGCCCGGACATGTCTTTCCGCTGCGCGCACGCGATGGGGGTGTGCTGGTGCGCGCAGGCCATACCGAAGCGGCGGTCGACATCAGCCGTCTTGCCGGGCTGCATCCTTCCGGTGTGATTTGCGAGATCATGAAAGACGACGGCACCATGGCGCGGTTGCCGGACCTGGTTGCATTCGCAAAACAGCATGAAATGAAGATCGGCACGATCAGTGATCTGATCAAATACCGCCAGCGGCATGACAATCTTCTGGTGGAACGCGACAGTCGCGCCGTGACTTCAGCCTATGGCGGCGACTGGCAGATGCGTATTTTCGCCGATCAGATCACCGGCACCGACCATGTCGTCCTCAGCAAGGGTAACATCACAACCGATGCGCCCGTGCTGGTGCGAACCCATGCCATCAATGCGTTGGAAGATATCCTTGGCCTTGGGCCCAGCCCGGCGGATGAATTGCCCCGTGCCATGCAGATCATCGCTGATGAAGGGCGCGGCGCGGTGGTGCTTTTCCGCGACCCCTTTCCCAAACTCCGGCTGGACGAGGAAGACGATGAAGGCCCGCGCACTGTCAAGAATACCGGGTTGGGCGCTCAGATCCTGTCGTCCCTGGGGTTGCACAAGCTGATCTTGCTGACCGACAACCCCGACACGCGGTATCTGGGCCTGGATGCCTACAAGCTGGAAATCGTGGCCACGCGGCCCATCACGACGGAGTAGTTCATGGCATCTGCCGAAGACCACACGATCCTGCCACGCCCGGCGTTTGATAAACCCGTCAAGGTGCTGATCGTGATATCACCCTATTACGCGGATATCGCAGAGGGGCTACTGACCGGTGCAAAGGCGGAGCTTGATGCAGCGGGGGTAACCTACGACGTGGTTGAAATGCCCGGCGCGCTGGAAATTCCCACGGCCATCGGCATCTCGGACCGGCGCAGCAATTTTGACGGCTACGTGGCGCTGGGTTGCGTGATCCGGGGCGAGACGACGCATTACGAAACCGTTTGCAACGACAGCTCCCGCGCGCTGCAGTTGTTGGGCTTGCAGGGTCTGTGCATCGGTAACGGCATCCTGACAGTGGAGAACAAAACGCAGGCCGACGTGCGCGCCGACCCGCAGGGTCAGAACAAGGGCGGCGGTGCCGCAGTCGCCGCCTTGCATCTGATCGCGCTCGCCCGTAAGTGGGCCGGAACAAGCAAGGGCATCGGCTTCAAGCCCTACGGCGAAGACACGCTGATGGCCGGTGACGCAGACGGAAACACGATCACATGACCACGTCCGCGCCGGGCCTGTCCGGCAACCAGAAGCGCAAGATGAAATCCGCCGCACGGCTATATGCCGTGCAGGCGCTGTTCCAGATGGAGCATTCATCGCAGACGGTCGATCAGGTGCGGCGCGAATTCCTCGACCATCGGTTCGGCGCGGCATATGACGGCGAGGAAATGCTGGATGGGGATGTGGCCCACTTCGCGCAGCTTCTTGAAACGGCTGTGAATTATCAGGCATCGATCGACCAAATGACGGATCGGGCACTGGTTGCCAAATGGCCCATCGCCCGGATTGATCCGACGCTGCGCGCACTTTTTCGCGCCGCCGGGGCAGAGTTTCGCGATGACGCCGTGCCTCCCAAAGTTGCCATCAGCGAATATGTGGACGTTGCGCGGGCGTTCTTTCCGGAAGGAAAGGAACCCAGTTTCGTGAATGCCGTGCTGGACCACATGGCACGCGAAGCGCGGCCCGAGGCGTTTTGAGGCAGTTTGATCGGCCTGCCCGCCGTGCTATAGTTATGCGGCAGGAGGATACACCATGCCAACAATCGTCCGCTTCTACATCAAGCACTGCCTTATCGGTTTCGGAATTTCCGCGGTCTTCATCGCGGGACTGCTGTATTACAACGTGGTAAACCTGTGGCACCTGATCAGCACGTCTGACATTGGCCTAATGGCACTGGTGGTTTTCTGGGTCCTGAACGGGATCGTCTTTGCCGGGGCGCAGATGGCCGTCGCCGTGATGCTGCTGGCGGATGAGGAAGAGGATGACGGCCCCCGTGGCGGCACCCCTGAAGCTCTACTGCCGATCCGGCAGGAGGCGAACGCCCCCCGTGGCCGCGCCCTGCGCTGATGCGCGGTGTAAGGCGCTGATTTCGGGAATGGTGTGACGGGACCGCACATGCCGGTCGGTTCTTATTCCCGAGGACCTGTATATACAGGTGGGCGCCAGGTAACCGGACCAGGGCCCGGACAGAGCCAGCTCCCTCGGATTTGCTTAAGGCCACTGGAATGTAACGTCTCACGAACAGGGCAGAACCCGCCACACCCTCTTATGTAGGGGGGCAGGGCAGGCTCGGCAATGGGGCAGATGCGAGAACTAACGCCGCGTGCCGAATTGTCACCCTGCGATATCCGCGCGCATGTCGCCCAGATGTGCGTCCCAGCCTTTGTCCAGCGCCAGCAGCAGGCCGAACGCCTCCGCCCCCTGTGGCAGCCCTTCGTGTTCCAGCGACAGTCGCGTGCCGCTTTCCAGGCTTTCGAGACGCCAGCGGACAACGCTTACGGCATCACCCATGGGTTTGATCGTAAAGGTATATTCAAGGTATTCGGGCGCACGGGCCGCGATCACCTTGCCCCAGATCAGCAGATCGCCGCTGTCCGTTCCGAACATCTCAAGGGGCTCTCCATCGGCCAGCGGTGTCTTGGGGGCATGAAACCAGGTGGCCAGCTTGTCCGGCTGGGTCAGATACGCCCAGACTGTTTCGCGCGGGGCGGCCAGCAGAATGGATTTGCGCAGCGTGGTATCGGCAGTCATGGCGTGTCCTTTTCAATGGTTTTCTTGAGGGTCGACAGGCGGTCGTCCCAGAATTGGTCGAAGAATTCGAGCCAGCTGAGCACCGGTGCAAATCCTGAGGGGTCAAGGCGGTTCACACGGGTCCGCCCGCGTGTCTCGACGGTGATCAGCCCACCATCGCTGAGTACGGTCAGGTGCTTTTTCACGGCCGCGCGGGTCATGTCGAACCGGGCGGAGACATCGGCGATTGTCATCTCCTGCGCACTAAGCATCCTGAGGATATCACGGCGGGTCGGGTCGGCGAGGGCGCGGAAGGTGTTTTGGCTGAGATCGGTCATGGGCCTGATTGTGATACTAAAGGGTATCATATTATGTGATACCATATGGTATTGCGTCAAGTATGTAGTTCAAACATCAAGAAAGAACTGCAACCTATTCAGATGTTGTGATAAATCCGTATTTTCGTAATTCTTCCTGCAAAAGAACATAGATTTCATCTGGCGGTGTCACCAGCGCGTGCTGCATCACAAGCGGGTCGATTCCCATGCGGTCAAGATAGACCATGACCTGCCCCTGTCCGCGCTGGATGTCCTCGACCGCGACAAAGGCAGGCAGCAGGGTGCTTTCGCCGAAATAGTGCTGGTGAACGCCGACCGATGCCCCATCAGGAATGTCGCGCGTGATGCCCGCAGCCAGCAGGTAGGGGCAGGCCGAATAACATATGTCGCCTGTGCGCATCGCTGTCGCGACCGCCCGTGCGCGCAGGTCACGGCCCAGCACCAAAGCGTCTTGAACGACACCGCCCGGTGAATTGAGGATGATGCGGTTTGCCTCCGGCGCAAGCGCATCGAGTTGTTTCATCATCCGCTCTGCGTCACCTTCGCCGATGGCACCTTCGATCAGCACTGCACCTGCGTCCAGTACCGTCAGGGTCAATCGATCCGGCAGCGGTGTGCTGGGCATCGGCTGCCCCGGTGCCGGGGCGCGGTCAGGGCGGTACCGGCGGGTTTGATCCCCGGGACGGATCGGTTCGGTCAGGGCGGGCGCGCGCGGCCCGAAGCCGGGCAGGCGCAGCCCGTCACGCAAATCCCCCCAGAACAGCATGAGCCCCAGACCCAGCTGGAAGATAAGGATGCCGGTCAGCACCCTTGCAATCGGGTTCTTGGGGGGTGGGACGGATGTCTCGGTCATGTGGATTTCAGCGGCGTGACGGGGCTGGGTTTCTCCGCCGGAGGCGATGAATCGTCTGATAGCGCGGCCGCCAGCGTCTCCATGTCGCGCATGGCGTGGAGGGCGGCGCGCAATTCTGCCAATGTCAGCGTGTCTTCGACCACAGCACCCTCGCGGCCCGACCTGATCGCGCTTTGGGTGATGGCAAGGATGAACACCAACACGGCGGGCAGCAGGTCAATGGCGATGGCACCGGCCCAGGACGGCACGAAATTGCGGGCATAAAGGATGACGGCGTCTGCGCTTGAAATCGGCGTATAGGTCGTGTCGGCAGGTGCGGGCAGCGCCATGACCGTCTGTGCGGCGCGTTCCAGGGTGGCGGCGCGCTGTGCCAGCACTTCAAGCACGGAGGTGATCGTGGCCCCCTGTGCGGTGCGGTTTTCGGCACTGTTGCCATCGAGTTCCGGCAGGACGACCGAGGCGGCAAGATCCTGTGCGGCACGTTCAACCAACGGGGCCACTGACAATTGACGCAGTTGTGCAATCAGCCCTGCAAGGCGCACCGCCTGTTCGGAGAATTCGACCGACCGCGCCTCAACCGGGCCGGGTTCCACGGTCAGCGCGCGCATCCGGCTCAGGATCTGGTTGCCTTCTGTGAAAGCGCTTTGGACCAGCGGGCTTTGCGTGGCAATCTGCGCCTCCAAACCGGCCAGTTCTTCGGATTTCTGACGCAACACGCGGAAAACGGCACCGCGTCCGGCAAGCCCTGACAGATTGCCGGTGGCCTCCTGTTCGCTGAGATCTTCAAAGCTTTGGCGCACCCGCGCCACGTCACGTTCAAGGCCCTGCGCGGACAAGGCTATTTCATGGGCCTGTTCCAGCGCGCCCTGATAGTCCTGCACGGTTTTCGCCAGATGCTGTTCGACTGCAGCGGACCCGGCAAGGGCAGCCGCGTTCAGCCAGCTGGACATGGCCACGATCGCCACCGATCCAAGCGCCATTGCGCCCAGTAATCCGGTGCGCGCCCGCGCGGTGCGCACGGCGGGAAACAGGCGCATCATGTAGGACCAGAACACAAAGATGCCCACCGACACCGCAACCGAATAGGCAATCGCCGCGAAGGCGGACATCGCCCCGTTTTCATCCAGCAGCGATGAGACACCAAGATAGGTATAGATGCCTGATGCGGTGGCAAGCACCCCCAACGCCGTGCCGGAGAACGTATCAAGCCAGCTCAGGTGGCCTTCCAATTCGCGCGCGTGGCGGACACCACGGGCGGTTGTCTCGTCTGTCATGGTAATCTTCCCTGCTGCAATCGTTGTTTTGAAATAGGGTGTTGCACATCGGATTGCCAATTCCGGTCGCAAGACTTGCCAATGTTCATGAAATGTTCATATGGTTGGGAATGGCCCACATCGACCTCACCGCACAGATCCGCGACCCGCAACCGGGACAACTGTTGGCGCGTGGTGTCTGTCGTCATCTGGCCAGTCACGGCTTCGCCTGTGTGGAAGAATTGGTGCCCGCGCGCGGCCTGCGCGTGGATGTCATGGCGCTGGGACCCAAGGGTGAAGTCTGGATCGTGGAATGCAAATCCAGCCGGGCCGATTTCACCTCGGACGCCAAGTGGCAGGGGTATCTGGAATGGGCCGACCGGTTTTTCTGGGCAGTGGATGCGGATTTTCCGACCGAACTGCTGCCCGATGACAGCGGTTTGATCATCGCGGATGCGTATGAGGGGGAGATCATCCGCATGGGCCCGGAGACACGGCTGGCGCCTGCGCGGCGCAAGGTGCTGGTGCAGAAGTTTGCCGTTCATGCCGCGCGCCGACTGCATCTGCTGCGCGATCCGGACATGCATAAGCCGCTGGATTAGCGTTTCGTGCCACCGACACGATTGGCCGCTGCCGTAATTTCTTCAGCGATTTCAAGGGCCTCTTCAGGGGTGAAGTCCATCGGGACCTCAATGCCATCGGCCTCGACGAAAAGGCGCACCATACCGGCATCGGTCGGGCCGATCTGCAGGTTGGCAGTAATGTCACGTTCGCTGTTGATGCCCATGGAAGCCTCCGTTTCGTACCGATACCGCTAGCGCGGCAGGGCTTGAAAGGCAAGCAAGCGCAGCGCACCATGGCGCATGGAAGGGATTGACCTCAAACGCTTTGGGCCCGACGACCGTGACTGGCTTGTCGCCCAGCACAGCGATCATTATGCCCGCGAAGAAGGGTTTGACGCGACATTCGGCGTGCTGGTCGCGCAGATCGCTGATGACTTTCTGTCCAACCACGATCCGGTGCGCGAAGCGGGCTGGATCGCGTGGCGCGGTGGCGTCCGGCTCGGCTCGATCTTTTGTGTCGGACTGGATCATACCACGGCCAAGCTGCGCCTGTTCTTGCTGGTGCCGGAGGCGCGCGGTACGGGGCTGGGCAAGCGGATGCTGGCCCACAACATGGCCTTCGCTCGGGACGCGGGATATCGGGCAATGCAGCTCTGGACCCACGAATCCCACAGTGCGGCGGGTGCGCTTTATGCGAGGACGGGCTGGACGTTGGGGGAAAGCCGCACGGTACAGTCCTTCGGCAGAACCAATGTGGAGCAGACCTGGCGGATCACGCTTTAGCTGCGGATCGGGGTCTTGCAATCTTTCAGTCGGGGCGATAAATCCGATCTCGTGCCGCCTTAGCTCAGTTGGTTAGAGCGCTTGATTGTGGATCAAGAGGTCCCTGGTTCGAGACCAGGAGGTGGTACCACCCCTTTTTTCGTCTGACCGGGTTGCGCGTTGCTGGCAGGCGTTGCGTGTGCGGAAGGACCTGTGCAGCGGGATTTATGGCCAAAAAGAGGGGCGAGGTCAGTCGATCTTGATCGTCTGTTTCAACGCACCTGTGAGGCGGTCATAAATCAGGATTTCATCGGTGTCCGTGACCACGGCAAACCAGTCATCCGCCTGGGTAAAGGCCCTGGCCGCTGCGCCATCGGGCAAGGTGATCTGGTCGGGCAGGGGAGGCGGGCTGCGTTGAAGCCGGGTGACAAGCAGTCCGACAACGACTAGAACGCCGCAAATCATCACGGTCGTCAGCACCGTCACCAAACGGCGCAGGAACCGCAGATTTACAGGCTCAATCGGATCATCCATGTCGCACCGTACCATCACTTTCACGCTGGCAGAGGCACCACCGCCCCGCCTTGATAAGGCGCTGGCCCGCGATGTGCCAGAGGCGGCGCAGTTGTCACGGTCACGGTTGGCAAAGCTGATTGCGCAGGGGGCCGTCACGGTCAACGATGCGGTGATCGAGGATGTGCGCCACAAGATTGCTGAAGGCGATCACGTGGCCATAACCGTGGAAGCCTCGGCCGAAAGCCACATCGGGGCGGAGGATATCCCCCTTGATGTGGTGTTTGAGGACGACGATTTGATTGTCATCAACAAACCTGTCGGCATGGTGGTGCATCCTGCGCCCGGCACCCCGTCGGGGACGTTGGTCAATGCACTTCTGTTCCATTGCGGGGATGACCTGTCCGGCGTGGGCGGGGTCAAACGGCCCGGTATCGTGCACCGGATAGACAAGGATACCAGCGGCCTGCTGGTGGTGGCGAAAACGGACGTGGCCCATCACGGGTTGGCCGCCCAGTTCGAGCGGCATTCGGTGGAACGGTATTACAAGGCGCTGGTCTATGGCGTGCCCGATGGCAGCGATCCCCGTCTGCGGGGGATCAAGGGTGCGTCTTTCGAGCCGGGCAATATCCTGAAGCTGACAACGCAACTGGCCCGACACCGCACCGATCGCCAGCGACAGGCGGTACTGTTTCAGGGCGGGCGGCATGCGGTAACGCGGGCCCGTCGTGTGAGTCGTTTCGGCACGCCACCGGTACTGGCCTTGATGGAATGCTGGCTAGAAACGGGCCGCACCCACCAGATCCGAGTGCACATGGCCCATGCAGGCCATGCTTTGGTGGGCGACCAGACCTATGGCGGCAAGCGCAAGTTGCCCCGAGACGCTTTGCCGGATGTAGCAGCGGAGGCGGTGCGCGCTTTTCCAAGGCAGGCGCTGCATGCTGCGGTTCTGGGATTTACCCACCCGGTTTCAGAGCAGCAGATGCGATTTGAAGCCCCATTGCCGGAAGACATGCAACAGTTGCTGGATATGCTTCCCGAAGCGCCCTGAAAGCTGTTTCAACCGGCGCACGGGTCTGTGAGCGCACGGGGCATTTACTTTTATTTCAGGCAACTTGGCGCAATACTGGACAAAACATACGGTCCGCCTTGAACCGGGCCGATATCGACCCCATATGAATGTTAAGGCTCTAAACATAGGGCATTCAGGGAAGGACATGGACATGGCAAATTACGCAAATCTGCCGGCACCCACCCCGGAAGGGGGGGTTGAACCGGTATATGCAGGAAATCCGCAAGTTTCCGCTGCTTGAGCCGGAAGAGGAATATATGCTCGCCAAGCGCTGGGTGGAGGAGCAGGACACCGAAGCCGCGCACAAGATGGTAACGTCGCACCTGCGTCTGGCTGCGAAGATCGCCATGGGCTATCGCGGCTATGGTCTGCCGCAGGCCGAGGTGATTTCCGAAGCGAATGTTGGCCTCATGCAGGCGGTCAAGCGGTTTGACCCCGAGAAGGGCTTTCGCCTTGCGACCTATGCGATGTGGTGGATCCGGGCGAGCATTCAGGAATATATCCTGCGCTCGTGGTCGCTGGTGAAGCTTGGCACGACGTCCGGTCAGAAAAAGCTGTTTTTCAACCTGCGCAAGGCCAAGAACAAGATCGGTGCATTGGAAGAAGGTGATCTGCGGCCTGAGAACGTCAAGACCATTGCCACCCAGTTGGGTGTGACCGAAGCGGAGGTCATATCCATGAACCGGCGCATGTCGGGGGGCGATGCCTCGCTCAATGCGCAGGTGGGATCGGACGGCGAAGGCACGATGCAGTGGCAGGACTGGCTGGAAGATGAAGACGCCGATCAGGCCGGCGATTATGCCGAACGGGATGAGCTTGAGACCCGCCGCGAAATGCTGGCGGAAGCGCTGGACGTGTTGAATGATCGGGAAAAGGATATCCTGACCCAGCGCCGACTGAGCGATGAGACGATCACGTTGGAAGACCTGTCCAGCCAATACGACGTCAGCCGCGAACGCATTCGCCAGATCGAAGTGCGGGCGTTTGAAAAGCTCCAGAAACGGATGCGCGAACTGGCAAAGGAAAAAGGGATGCTGGCCTCTGCCTGATCAGTTTGGCTTGACGAAAAACAGGGCCTGCCCGCATGATCGGGCAGGCTTTTTCATTGGAGGATGGGGATATGGCCGGAGGATGGGCGAAGGACGGTGCGGTCTCGGAACAGATCGAAGCATCGATCAACGACGAACTGGCGCGCCTGAAATCACGGCGCGCGCCTGTTGGGGAAAGCCTGACCCACTGCGCCGAATGCGAGGAACCCATCCCCCAGGCACGGCGCGAGGCACTGCCGGGGGTGAAGCTGTGCATTGATTGCGTGGCGGAGCGCGACGCGCAGTTCAAGGCGCGGGGCGGGATCAACCGTCGGGGCTCAAAGGACAGTCAGTTGAAGTAAACGTCGGTGACCGCCAGCTTGTCGAGCCATTCGGGGGGAATGCCGTTTTCCCCACCAAGGCCGTGCAACGCACCAAGAATAGCCCCCAACAACATCGCACGTCCGCAATTGTCGCCACCGGCGTAGATGTTGTTGCGCACCGCCATGCGGAACGATGGGGTTTTGGACAGGTTGTGCGTCACGCTGGGCACGCCATAGCTGAGGTCACACGCCATGCCGAAGTGCTTGGTGGCTGCGTTCGTGTCCTGATCCGTCATCGCCAGAGCCTCATTAAGCCGGGACAGGGCCTCTCCTTCGGCAACGGCGCGGCCAGCGTCGATCACATCCTTGATGTCATCCGCATAAAGCGCCGCCGCCAACATATGCGCGCAGATCCTGCCATAGGCGCGGGCCTCAGGATGGTCGCTGGTGGCGCGGACCGCGTCGTCTACCGTGGCGTCAAAGGCGTCACCGCTGATCTTGTGCGCCCAAAGCGCGGGGATCAGACCGGGCAGCTTTGCGATGGCTGGCATTTGCACATCGACTGCCCCCCGCGTCTCGGCCAGCTTGTCATCTTCTGCCTGACCGTAGTTATCAAGACTGCCTCGTGTGGCATGGTCGATATAGCCCACATAGGTCCCGCCATAGCCGAAATGTGCACAAAAGGCGGTAATGTAGGTCCGCAGATCGAACACACCGTCGTTTTGCGCCAACGCCCGCTGCATGACGATCAACTGTTCGCCATATTGCGATTGCTGACCGACATTGCGGTCAGGATGGGCGAAATAGGCGGGCACGCCGTCATAATTCTCTGCCCGTGGCGGTGTGAATTCAGGCGCGTCGGGCACCATCTTGCGAATATGATCCTGATCGTAAATCCAGTGCAACCCCATGGTCGCAGCATCCGCCACCAGGGCACCCAGCACCATATTTTTGCTGCGGTTTTCAACGTCATTGGCCATGGGGCTTCCTTTCTCGGGATCAGTCTTCCATCGCCTCAAGCTCATCAATGAAGCCGGAGATCATGCTGAGCCCCTTGTCCCAGAATGCCGGATCGCTGGCGTCCAACCCGAACGGGGCGAGCAGTTCCTTGTGATGCTTCGATCCACCCGCCTTGAGCATGTCGAAATACTTTTCCTCAAAGCCTTCTTCCCCATCGGCGTAGACCGCGTAAAGCGCATTCACCAGGCCATCGCCAAACGCATAGGCGTATACATAAAAGGGCGAATGCACGAAGTGCGGCACATAGGACCAGAAGGTTTCATAGCCGTCCATGAATTCGAACGCTGGCCCAAGGCTTTCGGCTTGTACGGACATCCATAGCGCGTTGATGTTGTCGGGGGTCAATTCGCCCCCCCGGCGGGCGGCATGGAGTTTGCATTCGAAGTCGTAAAACGCGATCTGACGCACCACGGTGTTGATCATGTCCTCCACCTTGCCCGCCAGTAGTACCTTGCGTTCGGTGTCGGTCTTGGCCCCATCCAGCATCCTGCGGAAGGTCAGCATTTCGCCAAACACACTGGCCGTTTCCGCCAGCGTCAGCGGGGTGGACGACAGCATCTCGCCCTGACCGGCGGCCAGAACCTGGTGCACACCGTGCCCCAATTCATGGGCCAACGTCATGACATCACGCGGTTTTCCAAGGTAGTTCAGCATCACGTAGGGATGCACGTTGGTCACTGTGGGATGGGCAAATGCACCGGGTGCCTTGCCAGGTTTCACGGCCGCATCAATCCATCCTTTGTTGAAGAACGGCTGCGCCAATTCCCCCATACGTGGATCAAATGCGTTATAGGCGTCCATCACCATCTTTTCGGCCTGCGTCCAGTTGACGATGCGCGGATCTTCCATCGGCAGGGGCGCGTTGCGGTCCCAGACCTGCATCTTGTCCACACCCAGCCACTTGCGCTTGAGTTCGTAATAACGGTGGCTCAGCTTGGGATAGGCATTGACCACGGCATCGCGCAACGCCTCCACTACCTCCGGTTCCACCTGGTTGGAAAGGTGGCGCCCATGCTGTGCAGAGGGCATCCCGCGCCAGCGGTCAATGATCTCCTTTTCCTTGGCCTGCGTGTTGTGCACACGGGCGAAGGTCTTGACGTTGCTGCCGAAAACCTCTGCCAACTCCCGTGCGGCGGCTTCGCGCAGGTCGCGATCGGGATCGGTCAGCAGGTTCAGCGTGCCTTCGATGTTGCGCGTTTCCCCCGCGACGTCGAAGGTGAGACCGGCGATCGTTTCGTCAAACATCCGTTCCCATGCGTCGCCCACGACGCCCAGATCATGCAGGAACTTTTCCAGCTCATCGGACAGCTGATGCGGCTTCATCGCGCGGATGCGGTCAAACACGGGTTTGTAGCGCGCCAGATCGGGATTCTGGGCAAAGAGATCGTCCAGATGGTTGTCTTCCAAGCGGTTGATCTCAAGCGTGAAAAATACCAGCGGCGTGGTGAAGTTGGTGATCTTCTCTTGCATGTCGGACATGAACTTCGCCCGGCCCGCATCTGTGGTCAGCTGATAATACCGCAGCCCGGCAAACGACATGATGCGACCGGCAACCTGGTTGATCTTTTCGTTGCGCAGAACGCATTCAAGGAACCCGGTGGCATCAAGATCGGCCAGTTTGCCCTCATAGTCGGAGGCAAAGCTGGCACAGGCCTGCTCCAGCCAGTCCAGATCACGTTTCAGTTCCGGGGCGTCTTCGCCGGTATAAAGGTCGCTCAGGTCCCATTCGGGCAGGTCGCCAAGGTTCTTGTCGCCGCTGGGCGCATTGGCGTCTTTGACGGGGAAGGGCAGTTGGAACATCATTGAAACCTCATTTCGATTTGCACATACCTATGCCGCCAGGGGGCAGGGGACAAGCGGCGCTCAGCCATAGATGCGCAGCATTTCGTTCAGATCATCAAGCGTGTTCGCCTCGGCCAGTGGTTTGTCCTGTCGCCAGCGCGACATGCGCGGAAATCGCAGGGCAACGCCGGATTTGTGCCGCGATGACGCTTGGATGCCTTCGAAGGCGATTTCGAACACGTGGTGGGGCGTGACCTGCCGCACCGGACCAAAGCGTTGGAGCGTGTTCTTGCGCACCCAGGCCGTGATCTGGCGGAATTCGGCATCTGTCAGGCCGGAATAGGCCTTGGTGAAGGGCACCAGTTCATTCCCTTTCCATACCGCGAAGGTAAAATCGGTAAACAGGTTCGCCCGCCTGCCGGAGCCTGATTGCGCATATATCATCACCGCGTCGATGGTCAGAGGATCAAGCTTCCATTTCCACCAATCGCCCTTCTTGCGCCCGGCAAGGTAGGGGCTGTCGGCGCGTTTGAGCATCAATCCTTCGGCATTCTCCTCCCGCGCGGTGCTGCGCAGGGCCGCAAGGGTGTCCCACTGGTGGAACTGATGCTGCGGGGAAAGCCGCACGGGCGCGTCGGACGGCAGATCGGTGCAGGCAGCTTCCAACAGCGCGCGGCGCTCAGCAAATGGGGTTTCGCGCAGGTCTGCGCCCTGCCATTCGAGCATGTCATAGGCGTGCAGGACCACGGGCGCTTCTGCCAACAGTTTCTTCGGCACGGTCTTGCGTCCGATCCGCGCCTGTAATGCGTTGAAACTGGACGGTTTGTCTTGATCTGACGGCCAGACCAGCAATTCGCCATCCAGCACCGTGCCGGGCGGAATGTGATCAATGGCACGGGCCAGTTCGGGGAATCGATCGGTCATCAATTCCTCGCCGCGCGACCAGACGAAATAGGCACCATCGCGCAGGATCAACTGACCCCGGATGCCGTCCCATTTCCATTCCGCCCGCCAGTCTGCGGGGTCGCCCAAGACCTCCGGCCCGTCTTCTAGCGCGTAAGCGAGGTAAAAGGGATAGGGGCGGGAGGCATCGGCAGAGGCGTCTTCGGCTTCGATCAACTGGTGCCAGGTGACATCATCGGGGTGCCAGTTGCCCATCAGACGATGGGCCAGTTCCGGCTCCGGCTTGCCGGTCGCGCAGCTCAGGGCGCGGGTCATCAGTTTCTGGCTTACACCCATGCGAAATCCACCGGTGATCAGCTTGTTGAAGACAAACCTTTCGGTGCCGCCGAGCCGTTTCCACGCATCCGCGACAAATGCCTTGCGCGCCATTTCGTCCACATCAGCAAGGCCGCGTAACGCATTGATCCAATGCGTAAGATCAGAGTTATCTTCAGTCCGGTTCGGAGGCAGCACCAATGCAATTGTCTCTGCCAGATCACCAACGACCGCATAGCTGTCCTCAAACAGCCAAAGCGGAATATCCGCCGCCTCCGCCGCCCATTCGCGCAGGCGCGTCGTCGTTACCGCGCGCTTGGGCCGACGGCCGGAAAACAGCGCAACGGTCCAAAGCCGGTCCATGTCGCTCGCCTCGCTGAAGTAATCCGCAAGGGCAGCGACTTTGATGGTGGTCTTGGTGCTCTGGTCGATGGCGTTAAAAAGGGCGGCAAAACGGTTCATGGCGTCGCTTCCGCCTCCTCGGTGCTGGCATCGAGGTTTTCGCCTTCGAACTGCGTCGGCACCACCTGCGCGTTCCAGCCTGCGTCGTTCAGATACCGGGTGAAAACATCCGTATATCCATGCGTGACATAGATGTTCTCGGCCCCTGTTTCGCGGATCGCCCAAAGCAGCCCGCGCCAGTCAGCATGATCGGAGATGACAAACCCCCTGTCGCCGGCCCGCCGCCTGCGCACTCCGCGCAGCGCCATCCAGCCGGAGGCAAAGGCGCTTTCCTGCGCGCCGAACTTCTTGGCCCATTTGCTGCCCAGGGCGGACGGGGGCGCGATGACCAGGGCACCGGGATGATCCTTGGGGTTCAATTCTGCATTCGCAAGCACCGTTTGAGGCAACGCAAGCCCTTGATCGCGCAACACCTTGTTGGTGTTCTCCACCGCGGTATGGGTCAGGATCGGACCAATGTCGGCGTCCAGCATCGTCATCAGACGCTGCGCTTTGCCAAGGGCGTAGGCCCCCAGAAAAGCGGTTTTGCCTTGCGCTGCACAGCGCGCCCACCAACCATTCAGCTCCGCCGCGACATCTTTCTGGTCAGCCCACCGGAATACCGGCAGGCCGAAGGTGCTTTCGGTAATGAAATGATGGCACTTCAGCGGTTCGAACGCTTCGCTTAGCCCGTCATCGATCACCTTGTAATCACCCGATGCGACCCAAACCTCCCCGTCAACCTCGACCCGGATCTGCGCGGAGCCAGGCACATGTCCGGCAGGATGGAACGATACGCGGGCATCGCCAATCTGGCGAACCTCCCCGAATTCAATGCCTTCGGCGTTGATCGCACCCAGGCGGTGACGCATGACCGGCAACGCAGCATGGGTCGCCAGATAGCTGCCCATGCCCCAGCGCGCATGATCGGCGTGGCCATGGGTGATCAGCGCACGGGCCACGGGGCGCCAGGGATCGATATGGAAATCCCCTGCGGCACAATAGATGCCTTTTTCGGTAAAGCTGAGTACCGGTTCCTTGGTCATGTCAGCAAATGTAGCGGCAAGTTGCGGCTTGCACAGGGGGCAGGCGGCAGCTCAGGCGGTCACAGTTGCCAGGAACACTTTCTGAATGCCGTCCAGTATTGGGTTCCGCAGCGCTTCGCTCTCCATCAGGACTTCGTGCTCTGCGCCGGGGATGATCTCAAGCCGACCGCCCTTCCAGCTTTCCATGCGGGCGTGGATTGGCGGTGTGGAAACGATGCGTTCGTTGGACCCAAGCCATGCCACCGCGGGCAGGTTGGGCGCCGCGCGCCCGGCAAGGTGTTCTGTTTCCGCAAAAGCCTCCCGCAGCCAGACATAGCTGGGACCACCAAGCGCAAGTTCGGGATGCGCGGCAAGCTGATCGCGCATCATGTCATACATCTGTGCGTCAGTGGTCAGCATGTTGTCCTCGAAAGGTGCCGCTCGCACATAGGGTTCCGTAGTAGAGCCGGGCGGCAGCATGTGACCCTTGCCGAATTTCGGCATCAGATTTGCCAATGCACCCGCGACGAAGCGCAGATGGGGTTTGATGTAGATGCCCCACATCGGCCCGGTAAAGGCAGCCGATTGCACGGGCAAGCCTTCCATCACGGCGCGCAACCCGATGCAGCCCCCCATTGAGTGGGCGAGCAGGAAAAAAGGCCTGGGCAGACCAAGCGCGCGGGCGGCGCGCATCATGGCGGCCACATCCTTCTGATAGTCCTGAAACGTGTCCACGTGACCCACAAGCGGGTCGGGCAGCAGCCGGTCGGCCAAGCCCTGACCGCGCCAGTCGATCGCAAACGTGGCAAGACCCCGCTTGGCCAGATCGTGGGCAACCACGCCGTATTTCTCGATATATTCGGTCCGTCCGGGGAAAAGCAGCACCGTGCCTTTTGCCCCCGCAAGCGGCCAGGCGCCGACCCTGATCCGTTTTCCGTCAGAGGTCACGGCCCAATGGGCCGCACCCCCTTCGGGACCAGGATGCACATCCGTGAAAAATGGGGCCGGCGTGAGGTCCATCAACCCAGAACGGCAGCCAGCTTCATCGCCATGCCCATGTCACCATCGACCGCCAGTTTGCCGGACATGAACGCCGCCGTTGGGTTGGTGTCCCCTTCCATGATGCCCTTGAACGTCTCGACATCTGCCGACAACGTCACATCAGCTTCTTCGTCAGCCGCGCGCGCGCCCGTGTTGTCCATCATCACACAGCCTTCGCCCGCAATATCGAACTTGGCTGTCCCATCGAAGTCCGCTCCGGCCAGCTTTGCATTCAGCGCGGTGACGGCTTCGTTTACAATATCACTCATCGTGGTTCCTTTTTGGTGAAATGCTGCTGTCACGGGTGGAATTGCGGCGGCAGCCTGTTACATTCACATTTGTTATGCCCGTCCTTACCGTCAACCTCAAACGTCACTTTACGGCACTTGGCTTCGTTGTGTTGCTGTCCGGCATGGCCGTGGCACAGGATCGCACGGCTGAATTGCTGGAAGACCTGCGCGCGGCCGGGCCGGTAGACGCGCCGCGCATTGCCCGCGACATCGAACGCGAATGGTCGCGGTCAGGGTCTGCGGCGATGGATATGTTGCTGACCCGGGGACGGGAAGCCTTGTCGGAGGGTGATTTCCGGCTCGCCATCGAACATTTCACAGCTTTGACCGATCATGCGCCAGATTTCGCCGAAGGGTTCCACGCCCGGGCGGAGGCCTATTTCAGGCGTGATCTGTATGGGCCCGCGCTGGATGATCTGCAGCGCACGTTGGCGCTGAACCCGCAGCATTATGATGCCATTTTTGGCCTGGCTGTGCTGATGCAGGAATTCGGCGATCTGCGCCGTGCGGCTGAACTGTACCGGAAGGTCCTGGAAATCCATCCCCATCACGAAAATGCCCAGACCGCGCTCAAGCGGCTCAAGCGTGACGGGATCGGGCGGGAAATCTGATCGGGGATTAATGTGTCAGGCAGTTCAAGGGTCGTGGCCGTTCTGGGCCCGACCAATACCGGCAAGACGACCTATGCCATTGAAAGGATGCTGGCCTACCGCACTGGCGTAATCGGCCTGCCGCTGCGCCTGCTGGCCCGCGAAGTTTATGACAGGATTGTCGCGCTGCGCGGCCCGTCGGTGGTGGCGCTGGTGACCGGAGAAGAACGGATCGTTCCGCCGCGCACGCAATACTGGGTTTGCACGGTTGAGGCGATGCCCGAAGGGATGGGTGCCGATTGCGTTGCGATTGATGAAATCCAGCTTTGCGCCGACCCGGAGCGGGGTCATGTCTTCACCGACCGTCTGCTGCGCGCCCGCGGCCAGCACGAGACGCTGTTCCTTGGTTCTGATACCATGCGCGGCACGATATCTGCGCTGGTGCCGAAGGTCGATTTCATCCGTCGCGAACGTATGTCCGAATTGACCCACTCAGGTCAGAAAAAGATAAGCAGGATGCGTCCTCGTAGCGCAATCGTTGGTTTTTCAGTTGAGAATGTATATGCAATCGCAGAACTGATCCGCCGCCAAAAGGGTGGTGCGGCGGTGGTGATGGGCGCACTTTCACCGCGAACCCGCAATGCGCAGGTCGAGATGTACCAATCAGGAGAGGTCGATTTCCTGGTGGCCACCGATGCCATCGGAATGGGGCTCAACCTTGATGTGGACCACGTTGCCTTCTCGGCGCTATCGAAGTTTGATGGTCGGCGGATGCGTCCGCTTGCGCCGAACGAACTGGCCCAGATCGCCGGGCGCGCGGGGCGGGGGGTGAAAAGCGGTACGTTCGGCGTGACTGGCGATGCGCCCGCGCTTGATGACGGTGTGGCGCGGGCCATCATGGACCACCAGTTCACCCCGCAGAACAAGATCAACTGGCGCAATCATGCGCTGCAATTCGGCTCCATCGACCGGTTGATTGCAACGCTGGAAGCCAAGCCCGAGGATGAACGTCTGGTCCGGGCGCGCGAAGCTGACGATCTGCGCGCCCTCAAAACGCTGGGCCAGGTGGACGAGGTTCTGGCGCGGTGCAGCGATGGACCGTCAGTGCGATTGTTGTGGGATGTCTGCCGGATCCCGGATTTTCGCGGGATAAGCCACGCGGAACATGCCGGACTTCTGGAGACGATTTTCAACGATCTGCACCAGCATGGAGAGATCCGCGAAGACTGGCTTGCACGACAAATAAAGCGCATCGACCGAACCGATGGGGACATTGATGCGTTGTCCAAACGATTGGCGTTCATTCGCACATGGACCTATGTCGCCCAACGCAAAGGGTGGACGCGTGATGAAAGCCATTGGCGCGGGGCGACCCGTATCGTAGAAGATCGATTGTCGGATGCGCTGCACGCGCGGCTGACCCAAAGATTTGTAGACCGGCGCACATCCGTTTTGCTGCGGCGGCTAGGACAGAAGGAGGCCATGGTGGCCGAAGTGAATGATACCGGTGAAGTGACCGTCGAAGGCGAATTTGTAGGCAAGCTGGACGGATTCCGTTTCCGCGCAGACAAGGGTGCTGGCGGTGCTGAGGAGAAAACGATCAAGACCGCCGCGTTGCAGGCGCTCGCCCCGCAATTTCATCTGCGTGCCGATCGTTTCTACAATGCGCCCGATACGGAGATTGATTTCACCGAGCAGGGCGGCCTGATGTGGGGCGCCTCCGCCGTAGGCAAACTGATTGCGGGCCCTGACGCGCTGCGTCCGCAGGTCGAGGTATTCGTGGACGATGTTGCAGGCCCGGAGGTTGCACAGAAGGTGCAGCGGCGCCTGCAGCATTTCATCGACCGAAAGGTTGCTGCATTGTTCGAGCCGCTGCTGACGCTCTCAAAGGACGAAACGCTGACCGGCTTGGCGCGCGGCTTTGCCTTCCAGCTGGTCGAGGCTTTTGGCATCCTGCCACGCGCAGCCGTGGCGCGGGACGTCAAGGCACTTGACCAGGACGCGCGCGCAACGCTGCGCAAACATGGGGTAAGGTTCGGTCAGTTCACCATCTTCATGCCGTTGGTGTTGAAACCGGCACCCACACGACTGCGGCTTGTTCTATGGTCCCTGTCCAAGCAACTGGAAACATTCCCTGAATCGCCTCCACCTGGACTGGTAACCATTCCCGTTGATGCCGCAGCGCCAGAAGGGGCCGACACGATGTCGGGCTACCGTAATGCCGGCACTCGCGCCATTCGCATCGATATGTTGGAGCGTTTGGCGGACATGCTGCGGACCGAGGATTCCCGGAGCGGGTTCGAGGCCAAGGCAGACATGCTGTCAATCACCGGTATGACGCTGGAGCAATTTGCGGAGCTGATGCAGGGCTTGGGTTACGCCGCCGAGAAGGGCGAGCGGGTCAAGGTCAAACCGGTGTCCGACGTCGTGCCGGGGGCAGAAACGCCTGCGGAGGATACGCCCGTCATGGACACCGCGAACGCGGCGCCGGAAGGTGCGGTGACAGAGCCGCCAGAAGCCGAAGCGCCCGCAGACGTCCCACCCGTCGCAGACGCGATTGAGGATCAGGGGACAGCACCGGTGGCTGAAACACCCGTGACCCCTGAGGCGGAGACACCGGAAGTGCCGCAAACGGCGGCTGGCGAGGTGCCGGTGGGCACCGCCCCCGATGCGCAAATTGACGCACCCGAGATGGAAGTTTTTTATTCATTCACATGGGGCGGACACGCCCGCGCGAACACCCAGAACCGGCGTGGCGGCACGGATCGCCCCCCGGCCAAGGGCAAGCCCAAGGGGCGCAAGGGCGGCCAGCGCGCCGACAAGGGACAGCGTGGCAACAAGGCGCAGAACTTCTCCGCAAAGCCCCCGCGCAAGGAAAAGCAGATCGACCCTGATAACCCCTTCGCAGCTGCGCTCATGGGGTTGAAGGACGGGAAATAAGTGTCTGAAAAGACAGAAAAGCTGCGTGTGGATAAATGGCTATGGCACGCGCGGTTTTTCAAGACGCGGTCGCTCGCAGCGTCCCGCGTGACGGCTGGCAGTCTGCGCATCAACGGCGACCTGACCACAAAACGCGCGGCAACGATCAGCCCCGGCGACGTGCTGACCTTCGCGCAGGGGGATCATGTGCGGGTCATACAGGTCGATGCCCTGGGCACCCGGCGCGGTCCCGCACCGGAAGCACAGGCGCTCTATACCGATCTGTCCCCTCCAGAGCCGCGGAGCGAGGAAAAAAGCCCTGAAAATCCGGCATTTGAAGGAAAAGGCCGTCCGACCAAGCGGGACCGTCGTCAGCTTGATCTTTCTAAGGCGCGCCATCTTGAATGATGGCCCTGCCTGATTTAGCTAGCATGCAAACAAAACGGACGAAAATCACCGCATGACCTATATCGTGAACGACAGCTGCATTGCATGCAAATATACCGACTGCGTCGAGGTCTGCCCAGTCGATTGCTTCTATGAAGGGGAGAACATGCTGGTCATTCACCCCGACGAATGCATTGACTGCGGTGTATGCGAACCCGAATGCCCCGCCGACGCCATCCGACCGGACACTGAACCGGATGCGGAGAAATGGGTCGAATTCAATCGCAAGTATTCAGAACTGTGGCCGGTGATCATCACCAAGAAAGATCCGCTGCCCGACGCGGATGACCGCGACGGGGAAGAGGGCAAGCTCGAGAAATACTTTTCCGAAGCCCCCGGCGAGGGGGGCTGATTCGGCAATTGGTTCGCTCCGCGGCACCGAAAAGTCCCTTACAGTATTGAAACATCCGCATTTCGGGTGCGTTCCCTCGGGGCCGCCTTTCGGACCGGCCGATTTTGTGGTATGGTATTACAAAGTTGAAACAGACCGACGAAACTGACGGACAGGCAATTGTCGCTTCCCGACTGCTCGGGACGACGCACAAATCCTCGGAATACGCGCTTTCGGACGTGGTTGCTGCCACCGCCCGACGGCGTTTTTGACGTCTGTTCATCGCCATTTAACTGCGGGATTCCCGCGCCTCAGGAGCCGAACATGAGTAAATCGAAAAAGCTGGACTTCCGTCCGAATGAGTTTGTTGTCTATCCCGCCCATGGCGTTGGTCAGATCATCTCGGTCGAGGAGCAGGAAGTCGCCGGCATCACGCTGGAGCTCTTTGTGATTGCATTCGAGAAGGACAAGATGACGCTAAGGGTCCCTACCCACAAGGCGACAGAGATTGGGATGCGGGCGCTGAGCAGCCCGGACGTAATCAGCCACGCGATGAAGACGCTAAAAGGCAAGGCGAAGGTCAAACGCGCGATGTGGTCGCGCCGTGCGCAGGAGTACGAGCAGAAGATCAACTCCGGCGATTTGATTGCAATCGCCGAAGTCGTACGCGACCTGCACCGCACTGATGATCAGCGCGAACAAAGCTATTCCGAGCGCCAGCTGTACGAGGCGGCACTGGAACGTCTGACACGCGAAGTTGCTGCGGTCGGGGGCGGTGATGAACTGGCCGCCGCCAAGCAGGTCGGTGATGTGCTGGAAAGCCGCGTCGCCGCTTGAGGTCAACACCCATGCGAAAAAGACAGGTCGTGCTCTTCGGAGCGCGGCCTTTTTCGTTTCAGATCAAAGGGTCAGGGTGACACCGATCAGAATGACGACCTCGATCACCTGTTGCGTACCGCCCAGCACATCACCGGTCTGGCCGCCGATTTTTGCCCGCGCCAGCCGGATCAGGCCAAAGCCCGTCAGCCCCGCCAGTGCCGCGATCAGGAAAAGCGCATGACCCACGGTCAGTGCCGTGACAACGACGCCGATGCCCAAAGCGGCCAGAACCGACGGCATCGGGGGCTGTCCGGTCTGCCGTGACAAGCCATCTGTGCGGGCCGCAGGCAGGGCCGCCATCACCCAAACCATCACCGCGCGGGAGGATACAGCGGCGGCAAGGACCGCCGCGGCCAGCGCCCCTTCGCTGATCAGTTGCGCAAGCAGGGCCCACCGCGAACCAAGCACGAGGATCAGCGCCAGCACACCATAGGTGCCGATCTGGCTGTCCTTCATGATCTCAAGTCGCCGCTCCACTGTCCAGCCGCCCCAAAACCCATCGGCGCAATCGGCCAGCCCGTCTTCGTGCATCGCGCCGGTGACCAGTGCGCCCGCCACCAATGCAAGGCCTGCCGCAACCGGGGCAGAGGCCCCAAGCTCCCCCAACAGCATCGCCACCGCCAAAACGAACCCGCCCACCGCAAGGCCGACCAACGGATAGGCCCATGCCCCATGGGCGGCGGGCCGCTTTTCCGCAGGGTCGAAATGGATCGGTGGCAGGGGAAGGCGGGTCAGCAGGGCAAACGCCAGATGCACGTCACGGGGCCGAAAATCCCGCCAGCCTTGCGGCCCGTTCGGGTCATTGTCGCTATCGGTCATCAATCTGCCCTTCTGCCCCTTTCGGCCTGCCAAGGCTACGGCTAGACAGGGGGCCAATTCAATCGCAATCAGAGCCTGCCCGATGACCCAAGCCTTTTCCACCCTTGCCGAATTTCGTGCGCAGATGACTGCCCAACCCGGCCCCAGCGCGGCAGACCTTGCCGCAGCGGCGGACCACAACGGACAATTGACCAAACCACCGGGTGCGCTTGGCAGGCTTGAGGACCTCGCGCTGTGGTACCGCAGTTGGCGTGGGGGGGACCTGGCAAAGATCACCCAGCCGCAGATTATCGTATTTGCGGGCAATCACGGGGTCGCTGCGCGGGGTGTCTCCGCTTTTCCGGCGGAAGTCACCGAACAGATGGTGCTGAACTTTCAGCACGGGGGGGCGGCAATCAACCAGTTGGCAGACTGCGCCAGTGCCACGCTTGACGTGGTCCCGCTGGCGCTGAACACACCAACCCGGGATTTCACCAAAGCTCCCGCAATGGATGAGGCTGCGTTTCTTGAGGCGTTGAACGCCGGATGGCAGGTGGTTGACCCACAGGCCGATCTGCTTGTGGTCGGAGAGATGGGCATCGCCAATACCACGTCGGCCGCCGCCTTGGCCTGCGCCCTGCTGGGTGGGGAGGCTGCGGAATGGACGGGCCGGGGTACGGGCGTTGACGATGAAGGTCTGAAAATCAAAACAGACGTTGTCGCTGAAGGGGTCGCGCTTCATGCGAAGGCCGGGGACGGTCTGGACATCCTGCGGTGTCTGGGGGGCCGGGAGATTGCAGCGATGGCCGGGGCGATGGTGCGCGCGCGCAGCCTGCGTATCCCGGTGATCCTCGATGGTTTCATCTGTTGTGCGGCTGCGTTGTGCCTCGCCCACACAGTAAAAGGCGCCATGGATCATGCCGTGGCCGGCCATCTGAGTGCCGAGGGCGGCCATGCACGTCTGTTGCAAGCGCTGGACAAGGAACCGCTTCTGACACTTGGGCTGCGCCTTGGGGAGGCGTCCGGCGCGGCGCTGGCGATATCCGTGCTCAAGGCGGCGATGGCATGTCACGCGGGCATGGCGACCTTCGCGCAGGCAGGCGTCAGCGACGGATAGGATAAACAACGTCAGGCGCGTTTCTGATCGTCCTCATCGACCCGGTTAAGGAACGCGGTCTCCAGGTCCTTCTGCAATTCCTTGGCGCGCGCAACGTATTCCTTGTTGCCGCCCGGCTCCACTCCGGGCCGCCAAAGTGCCGCCAGTTCCTTTACCGTTACCCGGTCATGAGCATAGAAGATCCGGGACGCTTCGGCAGCTTCGTAATCCGAAAGCCCCATGTTCTCCAACACATAGCGCCCCGCCCGGAGCGAGCTGTCAAACATCTCCCGAACGATGTCGTCAGATCCAGCCTGGTACTGACGATAGACCTCCGTGCGGTCGTGCGCGCGACTGACGATGTGCAGGTCGGGGCGTTCCTTGCGCGCATAGGCGATCAATTTGCGTGCTGCGGCGGGATCGTCCAGCGCCACGACCAGTACCCGCGCGTCCTTCAATCCCGCCTTGCGCAGGATGTCGGGGCGTGTGGGGTCCCCCAGAAACGCCTTGAAGCCGAAACGGCGCATCACGGCGATGGCCTTGGGGTTGTGATCCAACACCACGGTCTGAAACCCGCTGGCCTGCACAAACCGATTCACGATCTGCCCAAATCGCCCGATCCCAGCGATGATCACCGGGCCCTGTTCGTCGATCTCATCCGGGACGATTGGCGCGACGTCCTCCATGCGTTTGCTGATGCGATCATAAAGGATGAACAACAACGGCGTGATCAGCATCGACAGGGCAATCACCAGCAGAAGTGTTTCTGCCACGTTCGCCGGCATGACACCTGTTGCCAGCGAAAAGCTGACCAGAACGAAACCGAACTCTCCGGCCTGCGCCAAGCTAAGCGCAAACAGCCACTGATCGCGCCCATGAAGCTTGAACAACTTGGCCAGCACAAACAGGATCAAACCCTTCACGATGATCACCAACAGGGCCATCCCCAGAAGGATCACTGGATCGCCAAACAGCAATTCGAAATTGATGCCCGCACCCACGGTAATGAAGAACAACCCCAAAAGCAGGCCCTTGAAGGGCTCAAGGTCCGTTTCCAGCTCGTGCCGGAATTCCGAACTGGCCAGCACCACCCCGGCCAGAAAGGCGCCCAGTGCCGGTGACAGACCGACAAGTATCATCAAAAAAGAGATACCGACGACAATCAGCAACGCCAGCGCGGTATACATCTCGCGCAGCTTGGCGGCATGGATGAAGCGAAACACCGGGCGGGTGAAAAAGATGCCGACGAAGATGATCGCGGCCACGGCCCCGATGGTCAGCAGTGTCACCCCCCAGCCCGGCAGGCTTTGCACGAAATTGAACGCGGCGTCCGCCGCACCGGCACTGTGATGATCGTCTTCAAGCGCGTCGGCTACCTTGTCGGGGTCCACGGTGATGGAGCCGTCCGGCAAAACCGCACTGCCGACATTGATGGCAAGCAGCGGCAGGAAGGCGAGGATCGGGATCACCGCGATATCCTGCGTCAGCAGCACCGAAAATACCGACCGCCCCCCGCTGGTCTGCATCAGGTTCTTTTCGGACAAGGTCTGCAGCACGATCGCCGTGGAAGACAGCGCCAGCGTCAGGCCAATGGCCAGCGCCACGTTCCAGGGTTGATCGTAGGCCATCGCAATCCCCATCAGCGCCGCGGTGGAGAATCCGACCTGCAATCCGCCCAGCCCCAGCAAGCGATGCCGCATGTCCCACAGGGCACGGGGTTCCAATTCCAGCCCGATCAGGAACAGCATCATCACCACGCCGAATTCGGCGAAATGCTGGACATCCTTGGTCTCCGCGCCGACAAGCCCCAGCAGCGGGCCGATCAGGATGCCCGCCGCCAGATAGCCCAGCACCGACCCCAATCCCAATCGGGATGCGATGGGTACCGCGATCACCGCCGCCGCAAGGTAGATCGTGGCCTGAAACAGGAAACCTTCCATATCGGTCCTTTCAAATGACGCCCGCAGGCGCGGTCAGGTCGGCAGCGGGCTGTCGCGTTTGGGTTGATCCATGACGATCTGGCTTTGCACGCGGGCAACCGCAGGGTGGGGCAGCAGCACCTCGTGGATGAGGCGATTCAAGCCGGGCAGGTCTTCACAATAGACCCGCAGCAAATAATCTGCATCCCCTGTAAGCGTCCATGCGCTCACGATTTCCGGTGTCCTGTCCAGCAGTTGCGAAAAACTGCGCGCATTCTCCGGCCCATGGGTGCCCAGATGCACCTGAACAAAGCCCTGAACGTTCAATCCCAACCGGATCGCATCGACGCGGGTGGTGTATCCTCGGATATAGCCCGCGCTTTCCAGCCGTTGTCTGCGTCGTCCCGCCTGCGATGGGGAGAGGTGCAGCAACTGTCCCAGATCCTGCGCCGTCAATTGGGCGTCACGTTGCAGCGCGGACAGAAGGCGCAAATCAATATCATCCAACACGGTGCGGCCTTTCTTGTTTATCCAACGTAATTATGCGGGAATTGCGCAAAGAATACCATAGATGGATGTAATTATGCGCACTCGGCGCAAGCAAGATATCGTATATTTCTGCATCCCCCGATCAAGCCACAGGAGAACCCCATGGGTCCTTTCCCGCACGACGCCCCGAAATCACGCATCTCACCCGAAAACCCTGCCGGGACGGATGGTTTCGAATTCGTGGAATTCGCATCCGAGAACCCGCAGGAATTGCGCGATCTGTTTGCGCGGATGGGGTATGCCCATGTGGCCAATCACAAGACGCAACGGATCGAACTCTGGCAACAGGGCGATATCACCTATGTGCTGAACGCCGATCCGGACAGCTTTGCCGCCGGTTTCGTGGCCGAACACGGCCCCTGCGCCCCTTCGATGGGATGGCGCGTGGTGGATGCCGCACAGGCGCTGGCACATGCGGTGGCACGAGGGGCGGAGGAATACACCGGCACCGGCAAGGTGCTCGACGTGCCTGCGATCAAGGGGATCGGCGGGTCGCTGATCTATTTCGTGGATCAGTACTACGACACATCGCCCTACAACTGGGAATATGACTGGATCGCGCCCTCCAAGCCGGAAGGCGTCGGGTTCTACTACCTCGACCATCTGACTCACAACGTCTTCAAGGGCAACATGGACGTCTGGTTCCGGTTCTACGGGGATCTGTTCAATTTTCGTGAAATCCGGTTTTTTGACATCTCCGGCAAATACACTGGCCTGACCAGCCGTGCGCTGACGTCGCCCTGCGGCCGCATCCGCATTCCGATCAACGAAGACCGCGACGACAAGGGCCAAATCGTCGCCTATTTGAAAAAGTATAAGGGCGAAGGCATCCAGCATATCGCGGTGGGCGCGCGCAACATCTACGACGCAACAGATGCAATTGCGGACAACGGCCTGAAATTCATGCCCGGTCCGCCCAAGACGTATTATGCGCAAAGCCAGACCCGCGTGAAGAACCATGCGGAACCCCTTGATCGCATGCAGAAACATGGCATCCTGATCGATGGCGAAGGTGTGGTGGACGGCGGAGAAACCCGCATCCTGCTGCAGATTTTCTCAAAGACCGTGATCGGTCCGATCTTCTTTGAGTTCATCCAGCGCAAAGGGGATGACGGATTTGGCGAAGGCAACTTCAAGGCCCTCTTTGAAAGCATCGAACAGGAGCAAATTGACAGTGGGGATCTGTCAGAAGCATCCTGAGGGTCTTCTCTTTTTGGCCCTAAATCCCGCAGAGAGTGTGAGAGACAGCGTCTCTCATAGATCGGCGTGCCGATCTGCCGGCCGCGCCGTCAGCTTTTGGGCATCTTCAGGATCACGTTACGCCCACCCTTGGTATAGCGCAGTTCTGAATCGCCAATGGCCGAAACCCGTCCGCCGTCGATCCGGTCCCCTACGACTACTTTCTTGTAGCGCCCGTTGCCCAGCCGCACCAGCGCGCGGCGGCTCGATGGTTTGCCATAGACGCCGATCAGGTTGACCTTGCGCAGGTTGATGGCGTTCTTGACCGTTGCACTGCGAGAGACGGAGGCGCTGGACGGGATCTTGGGGGCAACGGTACGCGGCGCCACGGCTGCGGCACTGGCGACCTGTGTCACTTCAGGCGCGCTGCGCCGCGCCTGTTCAACAGTCCGCGCAAAGTTGCGCGGGCGCGTGTCCGGCCGGATGGACGCCTGCACGGCAAAGCGGGTGGCATCCGCGAACGGGTCGGCTTCCAGAACGGCGGTGGAGGCAAGGGCGGCCGCTACGGCCTCTTCCGTGTCCACGGCCGTGACGGCGGCGGCAGAGGCGGCGGCGACCTGTTCCTGCACGGATTGGGGGCGCAACCGCGGGCGGTATTCGGCCAGTTCGGACTTTGACAAACCGCCAAGCTGCGCGCGCTCATTGCTCTCCACAAGGTTGGTGGGGCGCGGTCTGGGGCGGAAACCGGCCAATTCGGGTCTTGGCTGCGTCACCTGCGGCACACTCTGGAACCTGGTCGGAGGTTCCGGCGGCACGAGGGGAGGCTTGCCTGCATAGACAAGAAAGCCATCCGGGCTCATCGCGCCCTCTGGCGACGGGACCACAAGACCGCGTTCGTCCAGTGTGAAAACCGTGCCCGCAGCAGCAGGAGACGGCACATCTTCCGGTGCCTTGTCGGGTCGGACCTCTGCCAGGGGCGGTAAGGCCACCGCATCATTGGCGGTGCTGATGGGGTCGATGCTGGTCAGGTATAGATCGTCGATGTTTACCAGCCCGGCTGGTTCGGGTGGCACGACCGGGGCGCGTGGATAGATGCCCGTGGCCGCATATTTCGCCTCGACCTCTTCCTCCGTCAATTCGCGGGGGGGCAGGGGGTCGGGGCGGCGCAGCGCATCAAGAACCGCTTCATCTGTCGCGCTCAGGTCGGGATCGAGGGCCGCGGTTTGAATGTCTTCCGCAACTGGTGTGTCTGCAATGATCGGGGCGGGTAGCTCCACCGGGGCTTCCTGCGGGGCAGAGGCGGTGATCTCTGGCTCTCGATTGCCGAACAGGCGCGACAGGTTCAAGCCGTCATCCAAAAAGACGGACGCCCATGCCGCAACCCCGGCGAGGAATACAAGAAGGACGGCTGTCAGGACCAGACCCAGGAAACGCGGCTTGCCACCGACTTCGGTCTTGCGCGCACCGAAGATCGTCATGCGCTCTTCTTCAGAACCGGGCGTGTCGATCTGCGCGGCAAGTGCGGGTGCGGCGGCAGCGGCGGCTGGGCTGGGGGTCGCTTGGTTCCTTGCCGCAGCGCGGCGGCGGCTCAGGAACCCGCCGCGGGGTGCAGGCGGCACATCATCTGGCAAGGGGTCAACTGTCAGGGAGGAACTGTCGGGATCAATCGGCAGTTCAGCAGCGGCTACATTGGCAGGCAGGTCGCGGCTGGCGCGAAGGGTGTCGGATGTCGCTGTACCATCGGGGCCTGCACCGCTTCGGCGGCTCGCAAAACCGGCCGCGCGCGCGGCAACAGGCGCCGCAGGGGGATCAACGGGCGGCGCGACGGGATCATTGGTACCGCTGGTCTTCGCGTCAGACGTGACGGCGGAAACCGCATCAGGCAGCGTCGGTGCCTTGCCCAAAGCCTTCGCCACAAGCGGCGGCATCGCTGCCGCAGGAGGCGGTGCATCATCCGCGTCACGCGGTGCCTCGGGCGCAACCGGTTCAGCCCGTTTTTCTACGTCGGCCTCTGCATCCGGTTTCATGTCGGCAGGCGAAAGCTCGGCTGCGTCATCCCTGAGGTCGGATGGCGCAGCCTTTGATTCTGCAGGCTCCGGCACGGGCGGTGGGCTGAAGGCGACGGGTGCAGGCGATTTTTCTGGTTTCGATTCAGTTGCTTCCGGCGCGGGTTCGGGCTCAGGCTTTGCTTCAGCCACAATGGGCGCCGATTTGCCCTCCGACTCTGCCTGAGGTGGTGCCGAGGTGTCTGGCGGGTCTGCCTGATCTGCGGGGACCTCCTCTGCTGCCAAGTCATCCTGTGACGGCTCGGGCGCGGCGGGTTCTTCAGGCGCAGAAACATCGCCGATCACCACGACGGCGATGCCGTCCGGCTCTATCGTCTCGCCTTCTTCAAGCAACTCGGCAGCCGCTTCGGCCTGCCCGAAAAACGGCTCCCCCAGATAGGGATGCGTGCCGGGCACGGCGGCGAAACTGACCGGGTGGAACCGATGCTCCACCGCGAAGGCTTCGGCCTCTGCCAGTGTTTCGCGGGCAACGGCCGCGATGTGGGTGCGGTCGCCGTCCTGGCTGATGTCGAATGCCAGATCCTCCACCGCGTAAGGCGTGGCCCCGTCCAATGCTTTCGCGGCGGCATCACGGCGGGCGTCGACGTCCATCCCGGGTGTGTCGATCAGCAGATATTTGATCTGGTCATTCGGCAGCAACAGCTTGGAACGCAGCCCGCCGGGCTCAAGCGCCGTGGCCGTCTTGCGCAGCACTGCCAGTGCGTCCGCCATGTCCGGCGCATCCAGCGCAACTTCGCCGACCTCACGCCACCCCCCTGCGGCACGGTGCAACAGCCGGATGCCTTCGAAGGACAGGGAAAGGGCAAAATTCGGTTTCATGGTCACGCTTTAGCACATGCTTTATGTGGGGACGAGCGCGCCCCGGATATCCACCAAGAATAGCGCGGGAGTTTGCCCATGAAAAGGGTTGGCGGCAAATTCGGACCTGTACAGCAAGGCCTGCTAAGGTCAGGTAAAGGACGAAAGCAACTGCTCTGGAAAGGACTATCCCATGAAAACGAGGTATTGGATGGCAGCGCTGTGGCTGGCGCTTGCGCCCGCCGCACATGCCGAAGACGTCGCGCAAGGTGTCTTCGTTCAGGGAGAGGGGCGTATCTCAGTTGCGCCGGACATGGCAAAGATCAACCTGGGCGTGCGCGAGCGCGCGAAAACCGCGCAGGACGCGATGGATGCCATGGGCCAATCCATCACCGGCGTGCTTGACGCGCTTAAGATGCAGGGAATCGCGGCGGAGGATCAACAGACCAGCCGGTTCTACCTGAACCCGATCTACAACGAGGCGCGGCTGGAAGATGGCCGACAGATCACCGGGTATGAAGCGGGCAATGGGATCACCGTTACCGTACGCGATCTCGACACGCTTGGCACGGTTCTTGATGCGGTGATTGCCACGGGGGCAAATGATTTCAATGGGTTGTCGTTCGGTCTTCAGGACGACAGCGCCGCGATGGAGCAAGCCCGCAAGGCCGCTGTGGCCGACGCGATGATGCGTGCACGGGTTCTGGCAGAAGCGGGCGGTCTCAACCTTGGGCCGGTCCTGCAGCTTTCGGACGGGGCAGCGGGCGCCGGACCGATGCACATGGGCATGGCAGACGCCCGCGCCAGCATGGAAAGCGCCATCGCACCGGGGGAGGTGGATATCACTGCGCGGGTGACGATGGTTTTCGCCATATCAGCGGTGGATTGACGCCGCCCGATTGAAAGGCGGCGCCAGAGAGGTTCAGCTTGCCGCCTTGCTCAGGGCCTGATCCAGATCGGCAATCAGATCATCCGCGTCTTCCGTACCAATGGAGATCCGCACGACATTGGGGGCAGCCCCCGCTGCTTCCTGCTGCTCTGCCGACAATTGGCGGTGGGTGGTGGAGGCCGAATGGATGATAAGCGACCGCGTATCGCCAAGGTTGGCCACATGGCTGAAGATCTCCAGCGCGTTGACCAGCTTGATACAGGCATCATAGCCGCCCTTGACCGCCACGGTGAACAACGCGCCCGCCCCCTTGGGACACACGGTTTTCACGCGTTTGAAATAGGGGGAGGATTTCAGCCCGGCATAGGTCACGTGGTCGATGCGGTCGTCTTTCTCCAGCCATTCCGCCACTTTGCGGGCGTTTTCCACGTGCCGGTCCATCCGCAGGGACAGGGTTTCGGTCCCCATCAGCGTATAATGCGCGGCTTGCGGGTTCATGGTCATGCCCAGATCGCGTAACCCGATGGCGATGCCATGGAAGGTGTATGCCAGATTGCCGAAGGTCTCGTGGAACTTCAGGCCGTGGTAGGCAGGCTCCGGCTGGCTGAGCGATGGAAACTTGTCACTCGCGGACCAGTCAAATGTCCCTGAATCCACCACGCAGCCACCGGTGACAGTGCCGTTGCCGGTCAGGTACTTGGTGGTGGAATGCACCACCAACGTCGCGCCATGTTCGATCGGGCGGCACAGGTACGGCGTGGCGGAGGTATTGTCGATGATCAGCGGCACGCCCGCTTCATCGGCGATATCCGCCACGGCGCGCACATCCATGATGTAGCCACCGGGGTTGGCAATCGCCTCTCCAAAGATCGCACGCGTGTTGTCATCCACTGCTGCGCGTACCGCGTCCAGATCATCGAAATCGACGAATTTGCATTCCCAGCCGAACCGTTTGATCGTGTGGCTGAACTGCGTGACCGTGCCGCCATAAAGACGGGTCGAAGCGATGATGTTCTTGCCGGGGCCCATGATCGGGAAAAGCGCCATGATCTGCGCCGCGTGCCCGGATGAACAACACACCGCACCCACGCCGCCTTCAAGCGTCGCAATGCGCTCCTGCAATACCGCGACCGTCGGATTGGTCAGGCGCGAATAGATGAACCCGACCTCCTGAAGGTTGAACAGCGCCGCCGCATGGTCCGCATCGCGGAAGACATAGGCGGTCGTCTGGTAGATCGGCGTCTGGCGGGCGCCTGTGGCCGGGTCGGGGCGGGCGCCTGCATGTATCTGAAGCGTGTCAAAGCCGTAAGTGGGGCCGTCTGTCATGGGTCATCTCCGGTTGGTGTTTGGCCGTATCGTTAGGGGATGGTGCGTGGGGAGACAAGCACGCAGGCAGATAAGAGGACACCATCCTTGGAAACGGGGCAGGGGTGGGAGGCTGTCCCGGATGCGGTGGGATTGTGGGGTTTGCGTCTGTTGGAGTGTCTTTTGGTGTTATGCGGACCGCAGCGGGGAAACAGAGATTTGGCTGGCATGTGAGGAATGGCGGGTTTGAGGCCATTGCGGAAGTGTCGATTTCTCGCTGCGTGCGGTCGCAGCACAGAATTCGCCGAAGAATTGCAAATTCCTGTTCCGCTGCGCAAGAAAAAATCGGCCATTCATTCGCCTTGCAGGAAACCTTTGAATGCCGTCAATTATTTCGCGGGACAAACCGGTCTTTAACAGAGCGCAGCTTATGTTCCCTTTTTCCACGCGCACGTATCATCTTTTTGAATCGTGGGTGGTTGCGCAGCGAGGTCAAATCGGGGTCGTTTCGCATCCAATCTCGTTGAACTTGACCGAGACCCGGATAGATCTCTTCGAGCCAGGTTAACGCGCGCTCGGTCTCTCCAAGAAGGGCAAATGTGCACGCAATATTGTAGCCGTTGTTGGTGCGACCGTCCGGGTCCATTGCATCGGCGCGATCCAACCTCGCGCGGGCTTCCTCAAACCTGCCAACGCCAGCGAGAACACACGCCGACAGTTCAAGCGGATCGCGATAGCCTGGGTAAAGCAGCACCGCCTCATCCGCACGCTTGATCCCCAATTCGAGGTAACGCTCGCGTTCTTCAACGCGGTCGAGTTCTTCGAGGTCCGCAATGAGCAGCAGAGGAGAGCGGTAGTCATCCGGTCTGATTTCGAGCGCCCTTATGAAGTGGTACGCGCTGCGTTCAGGATCCAGTTGGCCCCGACAGTACCGTGCGAAATTGTGGTGCGCATCATAGCAGAGCGGGTCGAGCGCCAGAGCCTTTCGATAAGCCACAACTGCGGCATCGTTCTGTCCAGCTATATGCAAGGCCAGCCCAAGGCCAGCATGCGCCTCCGCAAGGTTGGGATCCAGGTCGATGGCGCGCCGGGCCATGGCAATAATGTCTTCGGGCGCGTATTTCGAGCCAAACCAGTCGTTCAACCGAGCTTCACATTCGGACATGCCCACGTAGGCGCGGGCGTAATCCGCGTCGTGTTGCAGCGCCTCTAGAAACAGCATTCGCGCCTCTTCAAGGTATTTCCTGGTCCGCATGTGGAATAATTGACGACCCTTTAGATACAGATTGTAGGCTTCGGCGTTTCCGGTGGGCGCACTGCTGGCAGTTTCGGTTTCGAGAAGCCGGACCTGGAGCTGGTCGACGATCGTTTTGGTAATCTCGTCCTGCAGGGTGAAGATGTCTGAAATGTCGCGGTCGTATCGGTCGGCCCAGAGGTGGCCCGCGGTGACACCGTCAATCAGCTGGGCGGTAATGCGGACACGGTTTCCTGCCTTGCGCACACTGCCTTCAAGGAGGTTACGCACGCCGAGGTCGCGGGCAACCTTCTGCATGTTGGAAGGCCGATCATTGTAGACAAAGCTAGAGTTTCGGCTGACGACGAAAAGACCGGAAAGCTTGGAAAGGTCGGTAATCAGGTCTTCGGTGATCCCGTCGGCGAAATATTCCTGCTCAGGGTCGCCGCTCATGTTGGCAAAAGGAAGAACGGCAATGGACGGGCGGCTGACGGCCTCGGCACTCAACGGTTGCTTGTCGGCGGCTTTAGAATGGACATGAAAGACCGGTACCGCGCCCTCGATATTTTTCAGCACTTGTTCACCGGCAGCCTCGAATGTAGCTTTAAGCCGGTTGCCTACCTGGTCGCGTACGACACCTGAGACTGCAACACAGCCGGGACGTGCCAATGCCTCAATCCGCGCAGCAATATTGACGCCGTCGCCGAAGACATCGCCATCCTCGAACAGAACATCGCCAATATTCACGCCCATGCGAAAGCAGATCTGCCGATCTTCAGGAACATCGACGTTGCGCTGTGCCATTTCCTGCTGGATTTCGAGCGCGGATTCCAAGGCGGCAACGACGCTGGCAAACTCAGCAAGTATGCCATCGCCCATCAGCTTAACGATGCGTCCGCCTCCGGCGCTGATAGTGCCTTCGATCAACCCAATGCGAATTTCGCTCAGGGCCTTCAATGTGGCAACTTCATTGGCCCCCATAAGGCGGCTATAACCTACTACGTCAACAGCGAGGATCGCAGCGAGGCGTCGTTCCATAAGTTCTTATCCAATTTGACTGACTTGAACCTACCATTGTTGGAGGAATTAAACAGCATCTGATGCTGCGTTGGTAGATGAAGGAATGCGGCCAATTCCGCTAAGGGTTTCAGTTTGAGCTAGAACCTCTTCAACTCAAGCCCGCTCCGTCTGCGTCTTGAGTGTTGTACGCAACTGCAGCGAAAGGACAGATGGAAACAGGCATCACATGACGAATTCCAATGGCTGGTTTGACGACGCAACGCAAAGCCTGCCAAAGGTTACAAGGAATTCTGCCTGCGCAATAGCTGCACCCGCACAAGGCTGGGTTGTTTGCAAACCGGCCATCCACCGATCTCCTTACAAACGCCCGGTCTGTCTCAGGTCAGAGCAGGTGTGCGTTCACCCCCGTTCGCGTTCGATCCGACACACCATCCTCACCGCATCCAAAACCCGTTCGACTTGATCCGGTTGCGAATGGCCTGTTCCTTGCGCGGCAGGTGTTCCTGATCAAAGAGCGCACGCACCTTCTGGCCCCGGCCCTGATAGATCATACGCTTGATAGCGTCATAGCCCTTCAGCACCTTCTTCAGCTTGTTGGGGGCGGTGATCTCTTCCAGCGTCTGAACCGCCAGATCGCTTTCGCGGGCATAGAGCAGCGGCAGAAGGCGGTAGTGGCAGGAAACACTGCCATCGAGCAGCCCATCCGGGAGCGTATCGCGCCCGCCGCCAAGCGCGTGGATCACCAGCGGCAATGCGACCTGATCCAGCCAGGGATCAAACGACTGGCAGCACAGCTCAATCGGAGGGTCGTCGCGGATGGCCAGCGTGTATTCCTCGAACAACTGGCCAAAGACGCGGGGGCATTTGTAAAAGAAATACCCGGCGTTGAAATACAGATACCGCCGCCAGTATTCATCGGGCTGGCCGGGATCGAGACTGCTTTCAAAATCAAGGCCGAACTTGTCATATAGCGACTTCCACAGACCGGTGTAGCCGGGGCCATAGACCTGCGGCACCGGCCATGTGCCTTCGCGGCGCAGGGACGCACTGGGGCGGTCAAAGTCGAACGGCACCTGCATCAGATCGCCGGTGATCAGCGTATCGGTATCGAAAAAGACAAAGGGTTCTCCCTCTGGCAGGGCGCGCAGCATCTCGATCTTGTTGCCATAGGGGTAGGCGCTGCCGAAGTGCTTGGTCTCAAAGGGGATGATCTGCGCGCCAAGGTCCTCCAGTGCGGCGCACACATCTGCACTGCGGATGGTGGGGTCCTTGTCCCACAGCGGCCCCGGCTGCGGCTCTGCCACCAACAGGCGCCCGGCGAAGTCGGGGCTTTTCGCTCGCAACGAAGCGGCAAAGATCAACGCCTCATAGGCAAGGCGTCCATGCTGTCCCACGACGACGACGTTGAATGTTTGCGATGCGCGCGACTTGCGTGCCATACTCGAACAGCCCTTGGTTTTTTTCACCACTATAAGGCGAAGGGCTTGGGGGCAAAAGACAGCATTTTTGCGAAGGTCGGGGGATGTGACATGTTGGATTTCTTTTTTGCCATGATTGCCGCAGGGGCGAATGGCAGTGCGGGGGAGGCGCCGGACGTGGCGGCCGTAGCCGATCCGCCTGCCGCTACGGTTATTTTGCCTCAGGACGACGGGACGGCGACGGTCACGATCGGACAAGGCAGCGTTGTGATCGGCGAAAACGTCGTGATCGAAGGCAAGCCCGCCGCAACCCCGGCACCCGCCCCGACCCCGGCGCAGGTGTCTGCGCCCAACCTATTCAACATGGCGGTGGTGCCCGCCGGGCTCCAGGCCGAACCGCAAACGCCCAGCGGCAAATTCACAACCGCGACAGAGGTCCGGCCGATCCTTGACGCGACACGGGGCAGCTGGGTTGCCGTGCGCGAATATGACGGCAAGGACTGGCTCTATGTGACACATCTTTGGGGGTGGCGCTGCGGATTGGCGGCGATGGCGATCTCCATCAATGATGAACCGATGCAGAACTGGCCACTGCCGCCTTGCCACATGAAATACACCACGCCCAACGCGATATTGGAAGACGATGGCATCCCGGCGCTGACACTGAAACTGGGTGGGGTGCAAAAGATCACCATCCAGATCGTGTATGATGATCTGAGCATGGATATGGCCGAATTTGAACGCGCCAACGTGCTGATCCCTTAACCATCAAGACAGGTATCCGAATATGTTTCTGAAAAACGCGTGGTACGTCGCAGCGTGGGACCACGAAATCACGCGCGATCTGCAACAGATCGTCGTGCTGGGCCAGAAGATTTGCGTCTTCCGTGCCGAGGACGGCAGCTTTGTCGGGTTGGAAGATGCCTGCCCCCATCGCAAACTGCCCCTCTCCAAGGGGCGCATCCGGGGTGATACGGTTGAATGCGGCTATCACGGGCTGACCTTTGATTGCGCAGGGCAATGCGTCTGGGCCCCCGGCGCGGGGCGCATCCCCTCCAACGCCCGCGTTCATGCCTATCCGATGGTGGAGAAATATGGATTGGTCTGGATATGGATGGGCAACCCGGCACTGGCTGACCCGTCCGAGATTTTCGAGATCGAGCATTTTGATGACCCGTCCTGGGGCATCAACCGGGGTTCAGCGATGGAACTGGACTGCAATTACCTGCTGATGTGTGACAATCTGCTGGACCCGACCCATGTGGCATGGGTGCACGAAAGCAGCTTCGGCCAGAGCGCCACGCGCGATACCCCGCTGCGGGTGACCAAGACTGATGATGGGGTGATCGTGCATCGCTGGATGATGGATGTGGAACCGGCACCATTCTACAAGAAGGTCGTGGCCTTTGAAGGCAACTGCGACCGGTTGCAACACTATGAGGTGCGCTATCCCTCCCATGCGCTTGTGCGTGCGGTCTTCACCCCTGCGGGAACGGGCGGGCCGGACGGACCGCTGCACCCGGATGTCTTCATCATGGACAGCTACAATTTCATGACGCCGACGACCGAAGGCACAACCCGCTACTATTGGTTTCAGCTGCGCAACATCCGCCCTGATGACGCCGCTTTGTCGCAACTGATGACCGAGGACGTGCAGCACGCGTTTGAGGAAGACCGCGCTGTCCTGAACGAAGTCCAAAAGGGCATGAGCGAAAAGACCAGCCCCCACATCGACCTGCCCATCGACGGTGGGCAATTGCGCTTTCGCCGCCAATTGCAGGCGATGATCAACGAGGAACGCGAGGTCGACCGCCAGATGGCGGAGTAGGGCGCGCCCGTCTTGCGCGGGATGCAAGCCAGACATGCCCGCGCGGGAGGAAGTTGATGCGTCTTTTTGAGTCGTTGCTAAAAAGAGTTTCGTCGCAAAAGACGGCGCAGTCGGCGGAGCGGGGAGATGGTGGGCGACCCTGGAATCGAACCAGGCGTGCGTCTCCGCGAGGGAGTTACAGTCCCCTGCCACACCTTGCGGCCTGTCGCCCACTGCGGCGCTGATTACCCGGCGGTCTGGGGTGCGTCAACCTCAAAAGTAGCGCGGGTCGAGGTGCCAAAGTTTTGACGTCTTCTTTCGCTAACCAAGTCCCAAATTCTGAGTAAGGATCATCAGATGACGTTCCGGCGAATGTTCGCAATCGCACTGGCTGCTACCGTCGGGCTGCTGTTTCTGGCGGTGCTTGGCGGCCTTGCAATGGGGCTCATGGGCCTGTTGCTGCAAGCCATTCCGGGCTTGAGTTGGATGTCCAATTGGATGGTCTTGCCCCTGATCTGCGTGGTCTGGAGCTGGTTGCCGTCCCGGTTCAAGAGCTGGCCCTGCACCTATGAAATCCGCGGCAGCGCCATCATTGATGCCCCCCCGAATGAAGTTTGGCGCTGGGTTTTTCCACAACCGGGCACGCCGTATTTCCTGAAGGATGTGCAGGATATCAAAGCCGTCGACAGCCGGAGGGACCGTGTCGATCTGGTCTTTGACGGGGAGGCTGCAGGACAGACGTTGCCACCTCTTGAAGTGCAATTGGAGGAAGTAGATCCTCAGAACTATCTCCGCATGTCCTATCTGAATGGAGATGCATATCCGCTTTGGACTGCTGATCTGGTCAAATCGGAATACTGGCTTGAGCGCGAGGGCGAAAAAACCCGTCTGACGTTGATAGAGACACTGGACCGGCTGCGTGTCAGCACGGTTCTGGCGCTGCTGTTCCTTAACCCCTGCAAGGACGCGATGAAGATCGTGCAGGCGTGCTGCACCGGTCAGCCCGACACCTCGCGCATGGCGCGGATGCAGGTGCAGTTTGATCACGACACACCAGAAGGGGCGCAGACGGCACGAACCATCAATGGTGTGGCGATCATGATTTGCATTCTGATGACCTTGATCGGCTTTGGCGTGGTGACATTGCTTGTTTCACCCTAATCCCGGCCTGCGCCTTGGCTTGCCCTCCGGCAATCGCTAGACCGACGGCAGCGATGAGGAACGGGCGTATGAAAAAGCCGAAATGGGTTGTGGCCAAGGAACAGGGCAAGAAAGCCGAAGCACGAGAAACGCTGTGGCTTTTCGGGCTGCATGCGGTGCGTGATGCGCTGTTGAACCCGGCACGCCAGAAACTGCGCCTTTTGGTGACACCCAATGCGCAGGCCAAGCTGGAAGCGGCGATCGTTGCATCCGGCATGGTCCCCGAGGTCGAGGACCCCCGGAAATTCCGTCCGCCGCTTGATCCGGGGTCGGTTCATCAGGGCGCAGTTCTGGAGGTCAGGCCGCTTGACTGGGGGCGTCTTGAAGATGTCTGCATCGGGGCCGAAGCCCCCCGTGTGATCCTGCTTGACCGGGTGACCGACCCGCATAACGTGGGCGCGATCCTGCGTTCCGCGGAGGTGCTGGGGGCCGTGGCCGTGATCGGAACACGGCATCATTCCGCGCCGGAAACCGGTGCCTTGGCCAAAACCGCCAGCGGCGCGCTGGAACGCCAGCCCTACCTGCGGGTGCGCAACCTTGCCGATGCGATCCGGGCCTTGCAGGACATGGGGTATCTGGTGCTGGGGCTGGACGGGGAAGGGGACCAGACGATCGAAGCTGCCGTTGCGGGCAAGCAGGACCGTCCGGTGGCGCTTGTGCTGGGGGCCGAAGGGCCCGGGCTGCGCGAAAAGACCCGCGAAACGGTGGATGCCCTGGTGCGGATTGATGCTGCGGGCGCCTTTGGCTCGCTCAACGTCTCAAATGCTGCTGCAATCGCCCTATATGCAACCCTGAAGCACTGATCAGGAGCATCCATGGGCTATCCGACCAAAATCGCCACCTGCTGTCACTGCGGCAGCAAGGCAGCCTTGACCCTGGACCGCGGCCGACACGAACTGGCCTGCGCAAGCTGCGGGGCGCCTTTGCATGACCTCAAGATGTTGCCCAGGCGTGACAAGGCATCTGACGCATCGGAGCGCAGGCGCAACGCCGTCTCGCACCAGCCCGGCGTGCGCCGGTTTCCGGCGGAGCGTCGCGCCGAGGTTGCCAAGAAGCGCAAACCAAAGAAGGTCAAGCGGCGTAAATCCTGGCTGCGGGACATGGCGGAGGAGGTTTTTGAGCTCGTCGAGGATATTTTAGACTGATTGCAGCGCTGACCGGGCAATATTCATAATTCGTTCACAATGATGCGACATCCTATTGCGGGGTGGTCCCAGCCACCCCATCTCAACGGTACGGCGCGGGATTGGAACGCCTGCTGCCGACATGACTGTCCCTCGTTCCGCACTCACACGCCCCGGGCCTTGCCTTGGGGCGTTCTTTTTTGTTGCAGGGCTGGCAAGTGGGCTTTTACGCCTTCAGGGCCAAAGCTAAGGTGTGGCATGTTTTATTCTGACGCTTTTCTCAAAGACGTGCTGGAACGGACCCGCAAGGTGGCCATGGTCGGAGTTTCCCTTAATCCGGTGCGGGCCAGCTATTTCGTGGCGCGTTACCTGGGGCTGCGGGGATATACGGTCATTCCGGTCAACCCGCGCCATGCGGGGGAAATGCTTTTCGGGCAGGAGATTCGGGCAAGTCTGGCGGATGTGCCCAAGGACGTGGACATGGTCGACATCTTTCGCCACTCCGAAGCCGTGCCGGAAATCGTGGAAGAAGCATTGTCGGAATTGCCTGCGTTGCAGACCGTCTGGATGCAGATCGGTGTCAAACATGAAGAGGCTGCCTCCATGGCCGAGGACCGCGGCATTACCGTGATCCAGAATCGCTGTCCCAAGATCGAATACCAGCGGCTTTTCGGAGAATTGCGGCGCGGTGGGTTTGTGACAGGCGTGATTTCCAGCAAGCTTTGACCGGATTGACGCGCCAGAGGCGCGACATGATTTTATTCTTTCTGTTGAGGGGCTTTGCCCCTCAAACACCCCAGGTTTCTTGAACCATTTGGAAGGGGCGGGGGTTTTAGGCCAGTCAGCGGCTTGCCTTTTCGGACAGGCCTGATTGCGCCTGACGTGTTGCGAGGGTGTCCAGAACGTCACTGAGCGGCACGTCGCGCGCCGCGAGCATCACCAGCAGGTGATAAAGAACGTCGGCGGCTTCATTGGTCAGTGCGGCACGGTCGCCCTTCACCGCTTCGACAATGGCTTCGATGGCTTCTTCGCCGAATTTCTCAGCGCATTTTTCGGGTCCCTTTGAGAGCAGTTGTGCGGTCCAGCTGGTGGCCGGATCCGCGGATTTTCTAGCCGAGATGGTCGCGTAGAGATCATCGAGAGTCATGTCAGCCTCATCGGGATGCCCGCGGCGGCCATGTGGTGTTTGGCCTGTGCGATGGTGAATGCGCCGAAGTGGAAGATGGAGGCGGCCAGCACAGCGGACGCGCCCCCTTTGGTCACCCCTTCGACAAGGTGGTCGAGGGTCCCGACCCCACCGGAGGCGATGACAGGAACGCTGACCGCGTCGGAGATCGCGCGGGTCAGCGGCAGGTTGAAGCCCGCCCTTGTGCCGTCCCGGTCCATCGAGGTCAGCAGGATTTCTCCGGCGCCTTTCGCGGTGACGGTCTGGGCGAAGGCCACCGCGTCGATGCCGGTCGGTTTGCGCCCGCCGTGCGTGAAGATCTCCCATCTGCCGGGCTGGGTGGTCTTGGCGTCGATGGCGCAGACGATGCATTGGCTGCCGAACTGGTCGGCAGCTTGCGCGATCACGTCGGGGTTTGCCACGGCAGCGGAATTGAAGCTGACCTTGTCGGCACCGGCCAGCAGCAGGGCGCGCACATCTGCAACCGTGCGCACGCCGCCTCCCACTGTCAGCGGGATGTAGCAGTGTTCGGCCGTGCGGCGCACCAGATCGAACATGGTGCCGCGGTTTTCATGGGTGGCGTGGATGTCGAGAAAGCACAACTCGTCCGCGCCCGCGGCGTCGTAGGCGATGGCCGCATCGACGGGATCGCCCGCATCGCGCAGGCCGACGAAGTTCACGCCTTTGACGACACGGCCGTCAGCAACGTCGAGGCAGGGGATGATGCGGGTTTTTAGCATGGTGCAGTCTTATCGGGGCATGTTCTTTGGAGCAAGTCGCTGGAGGGCCGTCTGCCCTCCAGACCTCCCGAGGTATTTAGAACCATTTGGAAGATCAGGGGGCGAGTGCTTCGAGGGCGGTTTTCAGATCAATTGCGCCGTCATAAAGGGCACGTCCTGTAATGGCACCTTCGATCACGCCTGTCGCCATCAAGGCCGTAAGGTCGTCCAGCGACGACACCCCGCCGGAGGCAATCACCGGGATCGATACCGCGCGGGCCAGATCGGCAGTCGCGGTGACGTTCGGGCCACCCATCGCGCCGTCGCGTAGGATGTCGGTGTAGATGATCGCCGCCACGCCTGCGTCCTCGAAGGATTTGGCGAGGTCGGTAACCATGACGTCTGTTTCCTCCGCCCAGCCTTTGGTCGCCACGCGGCCATTGCGCGCGTCGATGCCGACGGCGACCTGGCCGGGGAAGGCGCGGGCGGCCTGGCGAACCAGATCGGGGTTTTCCACGGCCACGGTACCGAGGATGACACGCGCCAACCCCTTGTCGAGCCAGCTTTCGATCGTGGCCATATCGCGGATGCCACCGCCGAGTTGCGCAGGCACCTTGCAGGATTTCAGGATCGCCTCGACCGGGGCCGCATTGACAGGGGTGCCTGCGAAAGCGCCGTTCAGATCAACAAGGTGCAGCCATTGGCATCCCGCTTCCACAAAGGCCCGCGCCTGCGCGGCGGGATCGTCATTGAACACGGTGGAACGGTCCATGTCGCCATGCACCAGCCGAACGGCCTGTCCATCCTTGAGGTCGATCGCAGGGTAGAGGATCATCGGCGGGGGTCCTTGTTCGTGGTGTCCCGCGTGGTTTTGCATGGGGCGGCGGGATTTGCAACGCGACCTGAGGTCAGCCTTGTCAGAACGGGGGTCCTTGGCCCAGACTGCGCAAAAATGGGAGGAGACGACATGAAATCGCTTTTTTTGGCAGCCGTGGTGAGTTTTGGCATGGCAGGCGCGGCCTGGGCGGCGGACCCAATCGTGGGCACATGGCAGACCATCAAGGATGACAATGGCAACTACGGCCAGATCAAGATCACCGAATGCGGCAGCGCCATCTGCGGCACCCTGGTCAGGTCCTTCGATTCAGCTGGCAAGGCGTTCAAATCCGAAAACCAGGGGCGCAAGCTGATCTGGGACATGACCAACGATGGCGGTGGCCAGTACAGCGGCGGCAAGGTCTATTCCCCGGACCGGGACAAGACCTATAACGGTCAGTTGGTGCTGTCCGGTAACGCGCTTGATGTGAAGGGCTGTGTGCTGGGCATCTGCCGTAGTGGCGGAAAATGGTCACGCGTCAAATAGGGGCGGGCGCGCGGAACGGGGTTCCCGGCCCCCAATATTGAAACATCTTAGGGCTTTTTCTAGACTGGCAGCGCAGTACCGCTAGTCCTGAGGAGTTTGCATGATCCCTGTCCTGCGCCTTCTGGCCGTCATCATCGGCCTTTCAAGCGCAACCTTCGCCTTCGCGGAAGGCGAGGCGGCGGTCGAGGTGCCACGCGGGTTGTGGGAGACCGAGCCTGACGCGTCCGGCGTTATCCTGCATGTGCGCACACGGCGGTGCGGTCGCGCGCTGTGCGGGCGGGTGGAGCGGGCCAAGAACAGGCAGGGCTATGATACGCCTTCAAATGCGGTCGGTGACAAGGTCTTGTGGGAGATGCGCCCGCAGCCGGATGGCAGCTTTTTCGGCGAATACCGGGGACCCAAGGCAAACAGGTACCTCCAGTCCCGGATCGAAGTCGTGGGCCGGGAGTTGCGGTTGCAGGCCTGCGACGATGAAAGCTGTGCGGCGCGGACATGGATACGCATTCGCTAGGCGGCCGGGCCAGTTCCCTTCAAGGCACCCATTTCAGGAAGTTCGCGATAAGGCGCAGCCCGGTGTGCTGGCTTTTTTCAGGGTGGAATTGCATGCCGATCATCGTATCGCGACCGATGATGGCGGTCACGTCTCCGCCGTAGTCCACATGTGCCAGACGCTGCGCTGCGTCCTGCACCACCATGTGATAGGAATGTACGAAATAGGCGTGATCGCCTGTCGTTACGCCCTCAAGCACCGGATGGGGGTGGTCGATGACCAGATCGTTCCAACCCATATGCGGCACTTTCAGTGCCGGATCGGCGGGGATGATGCGGGTCACGTCTCCGCCGATCCAGCCCAGACCGGGGGTATCGCGATACTCCCGGCCCGTGCTGGCCATCAGTTGCATCCCGACGCAGATCCCCAGAAAGGGACGGGCACGGACCTCCACTGCTTCCACCATGGCGTCGTAGAGGCCGCTTTTCCCCCGGAGTGCGGCCATGCAAGCCGGAAAGGCCCCGTCGCCCGGTAAAACGATGCGGTCGGCACTTGCGACAACATCGGCATCCGCCGTGACGACAACGTCGCCCGCATCCGTCTCGCGCGCCATCCGCTCAAACGCCTTGTGCGCCGAATGCAGATTGCCGGATTCGTAGTCGATGATCGCGGTCAGCATCGCGTCAGAGCGCGCCCTTGGTCGAAGGGATCTCATCCGCCTTACGCGGGTCCACCTCTAGCGCGTCGCGCAGGGCGCGGGCCATAGATTTGAAACAGGCCTCGGCGATGTGGTGGCTGTTTACACCGTGCAGCATGTCCAAATGCAGCGTAATGCCGCCATGGGTGCTGAACGCCTGAAAGAATTCGCGCACCAGTTCGGTGTCGAAGGTGCCGATGCGGTCTGTGGGCAGGTTGACGTTCCAGACAAGAAACGGCCGTGCGGACAGATCCAGCGCGCAACGCACCAATGCGTCATCCATTGGCAGAAGACAGGCGCCATACCGGCGGATGCCGCGCTTGTCCCCCAGGGCTTCCGCCAGCGCCTGACCCAGTGCGATGCCGACGTCTTCGACCGTGTGGTGGTCGTCGATGTGCAGGTCGCCCTTGGCGCGCACTTTCATGTCGATCAGGGCATGGCGCGCCAGTTGGTCCAGCATGTGGTCAAAGAACCCGACGCCGGTCTCGTTGTCAAAGGCACCTGTGCCATCAAGATTGATCTCGACGGTGATATCCGTTTCGGCGGTGATGCGGGTCAGGTTGGTCTGACGCATGGGTCTTCTCCTTGGAAACTCCGGCCCTTATAGCAGCGCTGCAGGTTACGCCAAGAGGCAGGCGCCGATCAGGGATTGCGGCCCTTGTCCCCTTATGTCAGCCTGACCTCAACAGGAAACGAGGCCCCAGCATGAGCACGTGTGTTTTTGTCCAGATCCGTTGCCGTCCCGGCACGACATACCGCGTGGCAGAGGAGATCGCCCTGCGGGAAATCCACTCTGAACTCTATTCGACGTCCGGTGAATACGATCTGCTGATGAAGCTCTATATCCCCAAGACCGAAGATGTCGGCGTTTTCATCAATGATCGCCTGCTGGACATCGAGGGGATTGAACGGTCCCTGACCACCATGACCTTCAAGGTTTTCTGAACATGCGCAAAGCCTGCCTTGCAGGCGCTGTGGTGTTGGCCCTGGCGGGTTCTGCGCTGGCGCAACGGACGTATGAGGGACGCGAAGCGGCGGCGCTGCGATGTGCCAACCTGCTGTCGATCACGGCGGTTTTCCTGTTCGAGGCTGAACAGATCAGCCCGCTGGAACGTGATGTGATGCTTTTTGCGACCGTCGCCATCCTGGAACGCCATGTCAGCGGCACCCGCGCCGAAAAACAGCGCGCGCTGGCGGTCGTGCGGGAAAGGCGCGATGTGCCGGAAACGCTGGACGACTACCAGCGCAATGCGCGCCGGTGTCTCAAGCAGTTTCCGATCAACTAGGGCGTCGACCTACGACAGTTGGCGCATCTTGGTCTTTTCGCGCATCAAGGCGCGACCGATGGCCCGGTCGAAGGTTTTCTTGACCCGCTGGTTGCGGCTGGCGTTCGGAGGGATCGGGTTGCCGATCGCCACGCAGATGTTCATCGGAAGGCCATCCCCGAACATCGCACCCCCTTCGTTCAGCAGGGCATGAACGCGGTCCTCGATTTCGGGCCAGACCAGATTTTGTGCCTGCTGGGTGATGCACAGGAATGTGCCGTTGCCGTCATAGGCCATCAACAGCTTGGGGCAATCGACCACATCGGTCACCGCCTCGGCCACTTCGGAAAGGGCGAGGGAGAGTTCGCGCGTGTTGCATTCGGCAAAGAGCGCATCCATGTTTTCGATCCGGACCGCAAAGATGCTGCACGTATCAAGACGCCGACGCGACAACTGGGACAGGTAGTTCCCCAGCGAGAACGGCAGGATCAGCTGTTCGGTATTGGCCAGCCTGACCGGATCGCCGATGTCGAAGGGGTGCACACCCCTTTGCCCATCCTTGGGCAGTTCGGCAGGGTTGAGCAGCGGCGCGGTGCCGACTGTTTCGGTCATCCGCTTGGCCACCCGCACGCGGGTGGTGATCTCTTTCACATCAAACGGCTTGTTGATGTAGTCATTGGCCCCGGCCGCAAAGGCCCGTTCGATGGTGCCACGGTCGGTGACCGAGGTCAGCATGAGGATGGGCGTGTCGCGATAGCGCGGCAGCGCGCGGATGCGGCTGCAAAGTTCCACACCTGTCATGCCGGGCATTTCGATGTCCAGCAACAGGCAGTCGAACTGCGCGTCGGGGTCCTGCAGGATATTGAGCGCATCCATCCCGGACGCGGCAACGGTGATCTGGGGGAAATCCGCCTGTTTGAAAACGACCGGCAACAGGTCGAGGATCAGCGGATCGTCATCAACTGCCAGTAGTCTCATGGTGTCTCTCTCCAAGTATCAATGAGCCATACACTCCAAACGTGTCACTCCGGCCCGCTTGAACACCACTTAAGGGTCCGAAAAAGACCAAATTATGGCTTTTCGACACAAATTATCGGCACATTCGTTTAAAAAGGTGGATTTTCTCATCTAAATTAGCGGAAACTTGCCCCAACGGCAGCTTTTGTCGGCAAAAAGCCGCTTGCCCAAGAGATTCTTGTGAACGCTTTTCAGAGTGGACCGACTGCAATGCCGTGTTCCGAAGCCAATACAACTTCAGCGTGAGATCCCGTGCGGTGAGAGATAAACTCACTAGCGCCACACACAGGCAACCCCAGCGCACGGATCAATGGCGCGTCGTATTGACCGGACAGCAGCAAAATGCCTTCGCGCGCCAATAAATCGCGCGTCCCCCGGCCCTTATCGGAACGGATCCTGCGCATGAAATCGTGCTGTTGCGCGACCGCCTGCACCACGTCGCGGGCAATGGGAACATCCCGAACTTCCCGAAACAGCGCTGCCATTCGTGCATTCCCCGAAGCCCCTGCAAAAATGCGGCCAACCACCGCTTCGTCCCGGCCGCGCCAGAAGTTCGCCGGATAGGGATGTTCCTTGAGCAGCCACAGGATATGGGCAAAGCCCTCAGCCGAAATGCTTCGCTTCGCGTCTTTGTTCTGGCCTTGTGTCAAATGCGCCACATGCGCCACGATCAGGCCCAAATAGCAGCAAGCCCGCGCCTCATCTGCGGCCACCAACAGGCACGTGTGACCCACTGCTTCGGTGGGGATCATCCAGTTGTTGCCCATCGTGTGCTTGATATCGACGTCATGCCCCAGAAGGGTCGTGTCCAGCCGACCGCGCGGCAGATCAAGCAGCGCACGCAGCTCGATCTCGACGCGGGTACCGATGTAGGTCTTCTCGGTCTTCTCAAGTTCCTCATAGGCCCGCCGCCCGGTCTTGGGCGTCATGACCACATCGTCAATGCAGGTACGCAGCATCGCCGGGAAGTCGGCCGCAAGGGCTGCTTCTCCACCAGCGCGGCGCAGCACTTCATCCGCCAGAGGCTGCAAGACGGCGTGATCTGGGTGGTCCGGCGCAATCAGGCTGAAGGGCAGCGCCTTTTTCATCGCCGCGCCGTTCAGCCCGCCACGGCGTGCAGCTTGCGCTTGCGCAGCGCCCGGCCGATCTGTCGCCCTACGGCTTCGGCCACGGGCGGTGGAAAGGCATTGCCGACCTGCCGGTAGGCATTGGTCTTGGCCCCGGTGAAATGCCACTCATCCGGAAAGCCCTGGATACGCGCGACCATCGGTACCGTCAGGCGTGGCATGTCATTGTGAAAGGGGCCGGGAGGCTCATAAGCAACCGTGCGTCCTTCCACTCCCAGTGTGGCCCAGGCCGCGCGGGCGCGTGTCGGGCCCAGATCCGGGCCACCATGCTTTTTGGAGCCGCCGACGATCGTGGGTGCAATCTCATCCGCCTTGTCGGCCCAGTCATCGGCCCCGCGCCACCCGCCCGCTGCCATTAGGTCGCGCAGGGTTTCGCCCACGGTGGGCGGGTTGTGGGGCAGGGGATCGGGCCAATCGAAGAATTCCGCGCGCTCCTTCTGAACGGCAACGATCACCACCCGTGGGCGCAACTGCGGCACACCATAATCAGACGCATTCAGCAGCCGCCAATCCGTGCGGTAGCCCAGCTTGTCCAGTTGCGTCTTCAGCCGCTCCCGGTAGTCGTGGAATACCGCATCCAGAAACCCGCGCACGTTTTCGATCATCACCGCGCGGGGACGCGTGACGTCGATGATATCAATGGCATCATTGAACAGGTTGCGTTCGTCCTCTTCGCCCAGCTGCTTGCCCGCAACGGAAAACGGCGGGCAGGGCAGGCCCCCGGCCAGCAGATCCATACCCGCGAAATCGCCCGCCCGGTGCTTGAAGACCCGCATGTCCTCTTCCAGAACCTGCCAGGCAGGGCGGTTGTGGCGCAGGGTATTGCAGCAGTGCTTGTCGATCTCGACCAATGCGGTATGGCCAAAGCCCGCACGCTCAAGCCCCAAAGCCTGACCGCCCGCACCCGCACAAAGTTCAACCGATGTCAGCACGCCGCCCGTTCCCCTGATCTGCGCCGATGCAAAGATTTCCCGGCGTCTGTTCTTTCTTCGTTCTTAGCCGCTTTGCGCCGTCCCGACAAGCGGTTGACGAAAGGTCCGAGAACGGCATGTGAAAAAAGGAAGGGCCGCCCGAAGGCGACCCTTGTCCTGCGCTCACCGGGGTAAGGTGAGTAATTGGAGCGGGCGAGGCGATTCGAACGCCCGACCCTAACCTTGGCAAGGTTATGCTCTACCCCTGAGCTACGCCCGCTTCCTTGGGTTCTGCGGAGATACCCACCCAAACCTCACCTTGCAAGGGGCAAAATCCCAAAGCCGCGAAAAAAATCGGTGATTGCGTTGTGGTTGCGAAACAAATTGCAAGTGTCCCGTCAATTGTCCTCTTGACCTCAACCGTGCTTCAGCATCCACACGCAGGGCAAGGGGGCCGACCATGTCGCGCAGAATATTCCTACGGTTCGTCACGGCCAGCGGTCTGACCAATCTCGCCGATGGCGTGGCGACAGTGGCCTGGGCATGGCTGGCCAGCCTGCTGACGCGGGATCCTTTGCTGATTGCCGTTGTCCCTGTTGCACTGCGCCTGCCGTGGTTCGTCTGCGCCATTCCGGCAGGCATCATCACCGACCGGGTGGACCGCCGCGTGTTGATCCTGTGGATGGATCTGTTGCGGGGTATTGCCTTTGCAGGGGTGGCGCTGGCGCTGTGGTGGGTGACGCCGCTGACGGCACCACCGGATACGGGTGTGGCAGAACCTTTCATCTACGCGCTTGTCCTGGCCGCGGCAGCAACCGTCGGGGTGGCAGAAGTGTTTCGCGACAATGCGGCACAGACCATGCTGCCCGCCATCGTGCCGCATGACGCGTTGGAGCGGGCCAATGGCCGTTTGTGGTCGGTGGAACTTGTGGGCAACGCGCTTCTGGGGCCGGCAGTTGGGGCTTTCCTGATCGCGTTGGCGGTGCCATTGCCCTTTGCCCTCAACGCGGTTGCCTACGGCCTTGCCGTCGTGCTTTTTCTGGCCCTGTCCGGCCCTTTCAAGCCTCCCGTGGCCGTGCAGCGAAATTGGCGCAGCGAACTGGGGGCGGCAGTCGCGTTCCTGCGTGCCAAACCGCTGCTGATGGCGTTGGCCTGGATCACCGGCTTCTGGAACCTGCTGTTCGAGATGGTGATGATCGCGCTGATCCTGCACGTTCAGGAAAACCTGTCACTGGGGGCCCAGACCTATGGTCTGATCCTCGCCGCTGGGGCGCTGGGCGGCATTCTGGGCGGCTGGACCGGGGAACGGGTGATCATGACGCTTGGGCCGATGCGCACGGCGCAATGGATGCTGATCCTGACCGCACCCGCCTTTGTCGCCATTGCGCTGGCACCGGGCGCGGTGGCGCTTGCGGTGGTCCTTGCGGTCTTCAACTACACCGGGCTGGTGTGGAATACGGTCTCCGTCTCCTATCGTCAGCGGATGATCCCGGATGCGCTGCTGGGCCGGGTCAACAGTCTTTATCGTCTGATGGCTTGGGGGATGATGCCCGTGGGGCTTTTGCTGTCGGGCGTGGTGGTCAAGCTGGCAGATGGCCCGCTGCCGCGTGATCTGGCACTGATGACCCCTTTCGCGGTGGCAACCCTGGGGGCGGCTGTGCTGGGCCTGCTGGGCTGGCGCGCACTGGGCCGGTGGTTCCCGTCACAGGGCTAGCCGCGTACCATCGCTGTCCTGCGCCAAGGCCCCTCTTCCAAATGGTTCAAAAAACCCCACCGGAGGTCTGAAATCCTTTTTGCGCGGCGGTTGCAGGATACGCATCCACGGCCGGTGATTTCCGTCCCTCAGAACACCGCATGCGCCAGCAACCCGAATGCTGCCAGCAAAAGGCATGCAAAGGTCAGCAGCATGCCGATCTGCCGCAGAACGATCTTCTGTGGTGTGACGGCAAACCCCAGCGGATGAACAATCCGCCCCGCCAGCAACAACATCCCAAGACCATGCACCGCAATCGCGGGCGCGCCCTGCAATTCCACCAGCAGGATCAGGATCAACCCCAGCGGCGCATTCTCCGCGCAGTTGGCCTGCGCGCGCATCCGCTTGAGCAGGTTCTTGTCACCACTGTCCCCCAGCGACAATTGGTTCGCCCGGCGATAGGTGATCACCCGCCACGTCAGGACGAAATAGACCAACGTGATCAGGGCGGCATAAAGGGCGGTTATGGTCGGGGTCATGGCAGCGGCCTTTTCGTTGCGTGAGACGTGCCTCATTTGAGCGGCAGGATACCGCCAAACGCAATTGCAACGTTGGGTCAGCCCAGCATCATGGATACTTGCGTGCAGATTTGGCCCTGGCCAGCGCGCCGCCATTCTTCTTGGTCTGCGCGGTCGCCGTCCATTCATAGGTGTGGCGGCCGGAGGGCGGGCAGGGGCTCTTGTACTGGAAGGCGCCGCGCTGGATCACTTTCTGGCCGGTATAGGCCACGACCCCGCCACCGTGATTGTAGCTGGGCACGTCCCGGTCCGTCAGCTTGAAGCGCAGGTATTTGGTCCCTTGCGGCACATCCGTCAGCTTGAAAGCGGGATTGGCGACGACGTTCGGGCGCCCGCTGGTACACGATTTCAATCCGGACCAGTCGAAGCTGAAGTCAAACGCAAGCGCGGGCGAGGCAGAGACGACAAAGGCGGCAATCAGAAAATGAAACTTCATGGCGGAACCCTCATTTGAAGAATGCCGCATGCTCACACGCGTTTTGCAAATCTGTCAACGCGCCGGCGCATGAACGAAAAAAGGCCCCAATCGCCATTGGGGCCTTCTTGTTGTCGCTTACGTGTCCACCTCAGTGGCCGGGCTGCTTGTCCCATTCTTCCTGCTTTGGCAGGATCTCGAAGGTATGCTCCGGCGGCGGGGAGGGCAGTGTCCATTCCAGCGTGTCGGCATATTCGTTCCACGGGTTGTTCGCGGTGACCTTCGCGCCACGTGTCAGCGCGTATGCCATCACCCCGAAGAAGAACAGGAACGACGCAAAGGACAGGAACGCGCCATAGCTTGACCAGACGTTCCAGTAGGCGAAGGCCTCCGGATAATCGATGTAGCGGCGTGGCATGCCCTGACGGCCCAAGAAGTGCTGTGGGAAGAACGTCAGGTTCGCCCCGATGAACATGGTCCAGAAGTGCAGCTTGCCTGCCCATTCGGGATACATGCGCCCGGTCATCTTGGGGAAGTAGAAGTAGATCCCCGCGAAGATCGCAAACACCGCGCCAAGGCTCATCACGTAGTGGAAGTGCGCCACCACATAATAGGTGTCGTGGTAATAACGGTCCACAGCGGCCTGTGACAGCACGATGCCAGTCACACCACCCACGGTGAACAGGAACAGGAAGCCGAACGCCCAGAGCATCGGCGTCTTGAACTCGACCGAACCGCCCCACATCGTTGCAATCCAGCTGAACACCTTCACACCTGTCGGCACCGCAATGACCATGGTGGCCAGCATGAAGTACGCCTGCTGGTTCAGGGTCATGCCCACGGTGTACATGTGGTGCGCCCACACGACGAAGCCCAGAGCGCCAATCGCGATGATCGCCCAGACCATCGGCAGGTAGCCGAAGATCGGCTTGCGCGAGAAGGTCGCGATGACGTGGCTGATGATACCGAAGCCGGGCAGGATGATGATGTACACTTCCGGGTGGCCGAAGAACCACAGGATGTGCTGGTAGAGCACCGGGTCACCGCCGCCTGCTGGGTCGAAGAAGGCAAAGCCGAAATTCCGGTCCATCAGCAGCATGGTGATCGCACCCGCCAGAACCGGCAGGGACAGCAGGATCAGCCAACTTGTCACGAAGATCGACCAGCTGAACAGCGGCACCTTGAACAGGGTCATGCCCGGCGCGCGCATGTTCAGGAAGGTGGTGATCATGTTGATCGCACCAAGGATCGATGAGGCACCCGAGACGTGGACCGCGAAGATCGCAAGGTCCATCGACATGCCGCCTTCCTTCACCGAAAGCGGCGGATACAGAACCCAGCCCACGCCGGATCCGGCCTGACCATTACCGCCGGGGGCAAGGACAGAACAGACAGCCAGCGTTGTACCGGCCACATAAAGCCAGAACGACAGGTTGTTCATCCGCGGGAAAGCCATATCCGGCGCGCCAATCTGCAACGGCATGAAATAGTTGCCAAAACCACCGAAGAGGGCGGGGATGACAACAAAGAACATCATAAGAATACCGTGCCCGGTGATCAGGACGTTCCAAAGATGCCCGTTCGGGGTACAAGTGCTTGCACTGTCGGCCATCAGCCGCGCGCCTTCCATGCACATGTACTGCACACCCGGCTCCATCAGCTCAAGCCGCATGTAGACCGTGAATGCAACCGAGATGAACCCGGCAAAAGCGGAGACGATCAGGTAGAGAATCCCGATGTCTTTGTGGTTGGTGGACATGAACCACCGTGTGAAAAATCCACGGTCGTCCTCATGTTCGTGCCCGTGAATGGCTGCGTCGGCCATGCGGTGCCTCCTGATACTTGTTCTGGGTACATCACGCCTGTTGGCAAACACGTGATGCTTTCGTCCGGGTGTTCTAAAGCGGGACGTCGCAAGGGGCAATGGTCGTGATGGTCGCAGGCGCGGAAATTTAGGGCCAAAGCAATCGTTATTTCCATGGCTTAGGGGCGCTTGCAAAGGCACGCCGCCCTGCTGCGACTGCGATCGCCGTCAGGCAGGGTGGCCACGCAATCGACGACAACGGGGGATTCGCCCTCTTTCAGGGATCGCCTGCGTAGATCGTGAACAGCTCCTGCGGGGTTTCAACGCCGCGCAGCATGTACCGCCCCAGCGAGATCAATTCGCAATCCTGCCGGGTGACATCGCGGGCCACCGTCTGGGAAATGATGACCGGTTGCCCCAATGATTTGTGCATGCCGCCAATCCGCGCGGCAAGGTTCACCTCCGGCCCGATCACGGTGAAATCAAGCCGTTCATCCGCGCCGATATTTCCGTAAAGCACCGGGCCCGCATGCAGCGCGATGGTGTAGTCGAACGTGCGCTGGCCTGCGGTTTCCCGTTCGGAATTGAGCGCTGAAATCCCGTCCTGTAGGGCGCGCACGCTGGTGATGGCGCGGTCCGGTGCATCGTCGAAAGCGGCACGATCAAATATCGCCAGAAGCCCGTCTCCCATGAATTTCAATACGTTACCGCCCTCTGCCTCGATCCCGCTGACGACAAGACCGAAGTAGTCATTCAGCATGGCGATCAGGTCTTCGCCCGCAACCTGCTGGGACATGTTGGTGAATCCGGCCAGATCAAAATAGCAGATCACCGCGTCGATCCATTGCGTCGACCCGCGCTTAATCTCCCCCGACAGCACCCGACGGCCCGCATCCCGGCCCAAGTAAATGCCTAAAAGATCGACCGCCGTCTGCCGGTTGCTGCTGGCGCGCAACGCCAGCGCCAAGGCGGGGAAGGTGGTCCTGATCAGGGAGATGTCCTGATCGCTAAAACCCGCCGGTCCATGCGACATCCAGGACATTATCGAACCTTCCAACTGCGTGTCCGGACTGATCAGCTGGGTTTTGTTCCAATCCCCGAAAAGCGTCGCGGTGGCAAAGTAGTCTGATGCGCCCAAAGGTTTCAATTCTGCCAGCAGGGGAAAGCGGCTGGGGGTGTCGTCATCGCAAAGACGCTCGCGATATTCGGCCAGGCCTTCGGTCAGCATGTAATAAAATGGGCTCTTGATCCAATTCTCGTTTACGTCGCTGGTATGTCCATACTCGTGCCGCGCAGCCCCTTGCCGGTCGTGCCAGTCGAAACCCAGATTGCCATAGACCGGATGCAAGGCGTTCACCGTCACATTTGCGCGCATCAGGGGGACACCTATCGACACCAGCCGCTGACAGTATGCTTCCAGCATCTCCAGATGCGGTCGGCCGCTCAGCCCGGCGCTGGTGATCCAACGATTGAGTTCGGCAACACGGGGATCATCCCGCCAGACGGTATGTTCAGTGGGATCTTGCATCATTGGCTCCCTTCAAGGGAAAAAGGCGGTCCGGGTGTCTCGGGTGGCAGTCTATCGTTGTCGGTGGCCGTGCCGCAACGGGGGCGTGTCAGTCACAGGGCGCGGGAGCCACCGAAAACGCGCCGTCAAACGTGGCTTTCAGCGCCAGATCGACATCATCCATCGTCACCGGCAGCCCCAGATCCACCAGCGACGTGACCCCGTGGTCATTGATGCCGCAGGGCACGATGCCGCTGAAATGCTCCAGATCTGGTTCCACGTTGATGCTGATACCGTGAAAGCTGATCCACTTGCGCAGCCGGATGCCGATGGCGGCGATCTTGTCCTCAGCCACGCTGCCGTCCGCTTGAGGCGGCTTTTCGGGCCGTTGCACCCAGACGCCGACACGCCCCGGCCGGATCTCACCGCGCACGTTGAACTGATCCAGCGCGGCAATCACCCAATCCTCCAACTGGCGCACGAAACAGCGCACATCGCGCCCGCGTCGGCCGACATCCAGCAGGGTGTAGGCCACGCGCTGCCCCGGCCCGTGATAGGTGTATTGCCCGCCGCGCTTTGTCTCGAACACCGGAAACCGGTCGGGCGCAATCAAATCGTCAGCACGGGCAGAGGTCCCGGCGGTATAAAGCGGCGGATGTTCCACCAACCAGACACACTCGGACGCGGTGCCTGCCGCAATATCGGCGACCCGCGCCTCCATCCACGCCTCTGCGGTGCGAAAGTCGGTCAAGCCATAGGATGTGATCCATTCAACCATGGGCGCGGTGTAGAAGCTGGGCCAGGGCAGGGCAAGGGTGCGGGGGCCCGGATCAGGCTGCTTCTCGCTCCGCAAGGACCTTCTGGATCAATTCGGCATAGGTCTGCGCGCCCTGTGCACCGGTCACCAGATATTTCTGTTCGAACACCATCGCAGGCACGCCGGAGATCCCGCGCGAGGTCCAGAATGCCTGTTCCTGCCGGGTCCGGTCCGCGTGGCTGCTTGAATCGAGCACCTCGCGGGCCTCGATCCGGTCCAGACCTACGCTTTCGGCCACATCGACAAGCACGGCAGGGTCCGACACATCCCGCCCTTCCGTGAAATGCGCGTTGAACAAGGCCATCTTCAACGGATGCTGCAGCCCCTGTTCCTGCGCCCATCTCAGCAGCTGGTGCGCCGCGAAGGTGTTCACGATGCGGCTGTCATCGCCGAAGCGGAAATCAATCCCCAACGTCGCGCCCAGTTCCGTCAGATGCGCGCGGTTGGCGGCGGATTGCGCAGGCGTGCTGCCATATTTCTCGGCAATGTGCTCGGCAAGGTTCTGCCCTTCGGCCCCCATCGCCGGGTTCAATTCGAACGGATGCCAGCGCACGAAGGCCCCGACACCCAGATGGGCCAGCGCCTGCTCCAACTGGCGATATCCAACGATACACCAAGGGCACATGACGTCCGACACGATGTCGATCTGAATGGATGTCACGTCGGATGAGGTTCGGGGCGCAGCGCCTGCAATGTCATCGGGCATGGCCTATTCCTCTGGAATTTAGGGACAATTGTTAAAGATTGGCAACCTCACGACGCATTTCAAGATCAATAGCGCCAAATTTCGGCATAATTCTTTGGGTTGCGTGGAAATCGGTGTATGATGCGCCCCAATTCACCATGATTCATTAAGTTTGGAGCGAAAGCATGATTTTCAGGGGTATGACCGCGGCAGTATTCGCCGCTTCACTGGCAATAATCCCGGCAGAGCGGGTCGAGGCGGACGCGGGCGACTTCATCGCCGGCGCGATCATCGGCGGTATCGTCGGTGCGAACGCCAAGAAGCAGCGGCGCACGACGACACGCAGCACCCGCAAGACCTACCGATCAAAGCTGCCCTCCACTCAGGAAGGCCGCAACATTCAGGCGTCCCTGAACTACTTCGGCTTCAACGCAGGCAGTGTCGATGGTCAATTGGGGCGCAGGACCCGCAATGCCGTGTCACAGTATCAGGCCTACCTCGGCTATCCGGTCACGGGTCAGTTGTCGGCCTTTGAACAGAACCTGCTGATTTCCAGCTACAACCGCGCACAAGCCGGCGGATACGCCACCCAGCAGCTTGTTGCCTCCAACATCGATGGCACGCGCGGCCTGCTGAAGACTTACCGGGCGGAGATGGCCGGCCAGACGACACAGACTGTCGCCACGGCACCGTCGACAACCATCGTGGTGGCACCGCAGGGCGTCGCACCACAGGCGCAAGGCACGCTTGCCGCCACAGCACCCGCGGCAACCGCGCCGCTGGCCGGTGCAGCCGGGCTTGCAGCAGCGGTGGCACCCGCAGCCAACGCATTGCCCAATTTCCTGGGTGCAGGCACACAGGCCTCCCTTGCGTCGCACTGCAACACGGTATCGCTGATCACCAACACCAACGGCGGTTTCACCACACTGGCCAGCATGAGCGACCCGAACGTGGCTTTGAATGAACAGTTCTGCCTTGCGCGGACCTATGCCATCGCCAAATCCGAAGAACTGGTCAGCCAGATCCAGGGCTTCACTCCCGACCAGATCGCCCAGCAATGCGAAGGCTTCGGCCCCGCGATGAAGGATCAGGTCGCATCATTGTCACTGAAGCCGCGCGATGCGGTCGTGGCGGACGTGTCGTCCTTCGTCCTGGGCACCGGCATGTCACCGGCGCAACTTGCCGGCACTGCGCGCATCTGCCTCGGCGTGGGCTACCGCACCGACAACATGGATGTGGCGCTGGGCTCCGCGCTCCTGCTCTTTGCGATGGGTGAAGGCGTCTATGGCGAACTGATGGGCCACCACCTGAGCCAGGGTTTCGGCCCGGCCAAGCGTGTGGATATGGCAAGCGCATGGTACGAAGCAGGCCTGAACGCTGCAGACAGCGGTGCCGCCGCGGTCTTCGTCCCCGGCCAGCCGGAGCGCACGGAGATCATCCGCCAGGCCGCGCAGCGCGTCAGCGGTGGCGGCAACACCCTGCCACAGGCGCAGCCTGCCTCCACTGCGGGCAGCGGATTGCCGACCTTCTCGATCAGCGAATAACCCCGCACGATCGTTTGATATTAGAAGCCCCCGACGCCAGCGCGCGCCGGGGGCTTTTTGTTGCCTTTTGCCTCTTCACAAGCCCGCGCTCTTTGGCTACACCCGCGCTACTGCCTCTGGCTTGCGGTCGTGGCGGAATGGTAGACGCGCAGCGTTGAGGTCGCTGTGGGGTAATACCCGTGAGAGTTCGAGTCTCTCCGACCGCACCACCCATCCTGCCTTGAGAGCCCCGGTTCCAAGAGCTTTGAGCGCGCTGCGTGCGTGCCAACTCAGCCCAGCATCGACAGCCAGAACCACGCCGACAGCACCGAAATTCCCGTGGCCACCAGCACCGATGTCGCAGCCACCCGCCGCGCGCGGCCGTACATGTTGGCAAAGATATAGGCGTTGAACCCTGGCGCCATCGCGGATGTCAGCACCGCTGAGCGAAAGAAATCCTGCGGCAGCGACAAGGCAGACCCGAAGATCCAGACCAACGTCGGATGCACCAGCAGGGCAATGACACAGACCATGGCGATGGTCTTCATATCGCCTTCGGGCCGGTACTGGATCAACACGCCCCCCAACGCGAAAAGGGCGGCGGGCAGGGCGGCGCTGACGATCAGGGACAGCGCGTCGTCCACCACGCCAGGGATGGGCAGGCGGGTGATGTTGACGATGAACCCGGCCAGAATACCGATCACCAGCGCATTGCGGAACATCGCACGCGTGACGGAACGCGTCAGCGCGACAACCGATTGGCCGCGATTGCGCACCACCTCCATCACCGTGATGCCCAGCCCGTAGCAAAACGGGGAATGAAAGGCGATGATCGCATAATTCGCTGTCAGCGCATCAGATCCATAGGCACGTTCGGTAATCGGCAGCCCCAGCAGGACGGAGTTTGAGAACAGGCAGCAGAACCCGATGGCCACGCAGTCCTCCCAGTCACGGCGAAAGATCAGCCGCGCCCCGGTCATCCCAAGCGCAAAACAGATCGCCGCGCCTGCGTAAAAGCTTAAGAGGAGCGCGGGATCGAACGAGGCGGACAGATCCAGCCGCGCAATCGCCTGAAACAGCAGGCAGGGGATGGCGAAATTCTGCGTGAACCGCATGACGCCATCGATGCCGGACACCGGGAAAAGCCCCCGCCAGACCGCGACATAGCCAAAGCCGATCACCAAAAAGACCGGCAGGATGACATCAAGAAGGGTTTGCATGGGCGCGGCCTTTGCGCGTTGCGGATCAGTCCAGCGGGAAGCTCAGTTGCATGCCGTCATAGGCGGGCTGAATGTGATCGGGCGTTTCAGCGACAAGCGTCTGGTAATCAAGATCGTTGTGCATGTTCGTCAGCACGGCAGTCTTCGGGGCCATCTTCTCGATCCACTCCAGTGTGTTTTCAAGATGGCTGTGGGTGGGGTGCGGGTCACGACGCAGGGCGTCCACGATCCAGCATTCCAGCCCCTCCATGTGCACCCAATGCTCATCGGGTATGTCAATGACATCAGGCAGATAGACGACGTCGTTCATGCGAAGCCCAAGGGCATCCATCCCCCCATGACCCACCAGAAAAGGCGTGAAGGTCAACGCACCGCCCGCGCCGTCGATGGTCACATCACCGGTGATGTCATGCAGATCAAGGATCGGTGGATACATCGACCCTTCCGGGCGGATGAACGCATAACCGAACCGTTCCAGCAGCGCCGCCTTCGTGGGCGCATCGGCCCAGACCGGCAGGCGCGCGCGCATGTTGATCACGATCATCCGCAGATCGTCCAGCCCGTGCACGTGATCGGCGTGGGCATGGGTATAGATCACCGCATCCAACCGTCCGACACCCGCCTCCAGCAGTTGATTGCGCATGTCGGGAGACGTGTCGACCAGCACGGTTGTCGTGCCATCCTGCGTCACCCGTTCCACCAGAATGGAACACCGCTGGCGGCGGTTCTTCGGTTCATTCGGATCACACGCGCCCCATTGCCCGCCCAGCCGCGGCACGCCGCCCGAGGACCCGCAGCCCAGAATGGTGATGCGCATCTCGGCCATCAGGCGGCGGCCTCGAACTGCGCGGCCTTGGTGAAAAGCCGGTCAAAGTTGGACTGGGTCTGTGCCGCGAAGGTCGGGTAGTCGATGCCGAAAGTCTCTGCCGCACGGGCGGCAGTATGCGCGGTGAACGCAGGCTCGTTGCGCTTGCCGCGATGGGGCGGCGGGGCGAGGTAGGGCGCGTCGGTTTCCACAAGGATGCGGTCCAGTGGTGCCGCGGCAAAGATATCGCGCAGGTCGGCGGATTTGGGAAAGGCCGTGATGCCCGACATCGACAGGTAGAACCCCAGATCCAACGCCGCGCGCGCCAGCGCAGGCGAGGATGAAAAGCAGTGCATCACACAGGAATAAGCGCCATCGCAATGCTCCTCGGTCAAGATCCTTGCCATGTCTTCGTCTGCGTCCCGCGCATGAATAATCAACGGCAGCCCCGTCTCCCGCGCCGCTGCAATGTGCACCCGCAGGGACGTCTTTTGGATTTCCGCACTTTCGCTCGTGTAGTGGTAATCCAGCCCCGTCTCGCCGATGCCGACCATCTTCGGGTGCTGCGCCAGGGCAATCAACTCCTCAACGGTCGCCAGCGGTTCCTCCGCTGCTGACATTGGATGGGTGCCCGCAGCATAGAAGACCGGCGCATGGGCTTCGGCGATGGCGCGCACGGTGGGTTCGTTCCTCAAACGGGTGCAGATCGTCACCATCCGTATCACCCCGGCTTCTGCGGCGCGCGCAATCACATCGGGCAATTTCCCTTCAAAATCAGGAAAGTCGAGATGGCAGTGGCTGTCGGTGATGGCAGGTGGGGTGGTGTCTGTCATGCTGAGGGGGCCTTGCTGGGCGCGCTTTCACTGATACTGAGCAGGGTATCTAGAACCAGTACGGCAGGGTCAAGGTTGACCGCCAGACCATGTTGTGCCCGTGCCGAGACCCGTTGCTGCACATCGGCCCAGATGCGGCCTTGACGCGCATCGGGCGACAGCCGGGTCAGCAGGCTGGGTTCCTTGGGACTGACGCGCGGCAGGGGCGGCGCGCCGGTTGCCCCGGTGCGGGCCAGCCGCGACAGGAAAAGGTCAATCAGGTTGAAAAGCAGCGCGCGCTTTTCCTCCGCCCCGCGCTGTGCCGCCGCTTCAGCCAGTTTCAGCGCGCGCGGGCGATCCATCAGGGGCAGCGTGTCCATCAGCCCCAGCAATTCGCCGTACATTCGCGTCCCGTCCAGCAGCGACAGCCGCAAGGCCGCACCGACAGAGCCGCCCGACAGGGCCGCAAGGGCGTCGGCATCGGCGGTGATCTCCACCCCCGATTGCGCCAACGCCGCGCGCATCTGGTCCGGCCCCAGCGTGTTCAGCCGAAGCGTCCGGCACCGCGACCGGATCGTGGGCAAAAGCGCCGAAGGCTGATGGCTCAGCAACAAAAGCGTCGCGCGGGCAGGGGGTTCTTCCAGCATCTTCAACAGCGCGTTGGCGGCGTTGACGTTCATGTCGTCCGCCGCGTCGATGATCACCACCCGGCGGCCCCCGTCAGCGGAGGACATCTGGAAAAAGCCGTTGAGCGCGCGAATGTCATCGACAACGATCTGTTGCCGCAGACGCTTGGTTTCGGGGTTCACACTGCGGGTCACGGATTTCAGCCCCGGCTCCCCGCCTGACGCCACCCGGCGGGCGACCGGGTGGTCGGGCGATATATCCAAGCTGCGCGCAGGCTCCGGCGCGAACATGCCGCCGTCGTCCGGGTCCGGCGTGGCCAGCAGAAACCGCGCGATGCGCCATGCCAGCGTCGCCTTGCCCACACCGCGCGGACCGCTCAGCAACCAGCCGTGGTGCAGTTTGCCGGTATTGAACGCCTCCAGAAATGCGGCTTCGGCGCTGTCCTGACCGATCAGTTGAAGCGTCTCTCTCGGGTGGGGTGCGCCCTCAAGGCGGTCGGGTTGGGGCGTCTCATCGCTCATGGGGTCCGTGTTACCCAACTCGGACGGGGAAGGAAATGCCGGGTTCAGCAGTTCGGCACGTTGACGGCCAGCCCGCCAAGAGAGGTTTCCTTGTACTTCTCGGCCATATCCTCGCCGGTCTGGCGCATCGTTTCGATACAGGCGTCCAGCGGCACCAGATGGGTGCCGTCCCCGCGCAAGGCCAATGAAGCCGCCGACACCGCCTTGATCGCGCCCAGCCCATTGCGTTCGATACACGGCACCTGCACCAGCCCCTTCACCGGATCGCAGGTCATGCCAAGGTGGTGCTCAAGCGCGATTTCGGCTGCGTTTTCAACCTGTTCTGGTGTGCCGCCCATCACGGCGCAGAGCCCCGCCGCCGACATCGCGGCAGCTGAACCCACCTCCGCCTGACAACCTGCCTCAGCCCCGGAAATGGAGGCATTGAACTTGACCAGCCCGCCAATCGCGGCGGCAGTCAGCAGGAAATCCTCGATATGGGCCTGCGATGCGCCGGGAACGTGATCAAGATAATAGCGCAGCGTTGCGGGCATGACGCCGGCCGCGCCATTGGTGGGCGCGGTGACAACCTGACCGCCTGCCGCGTTTTCCTCGTTCACGGCCATGGCATAGACGCTCATCCAGTCGTTGATGGTATGAGGTGCGGACAGGTTCTGCCCGCGCTCCGCCAGCAAGGCTTCGCGAATGCCCTTGGCGCGGCGCTTGACCGACAACCCGCCGGGCAGGATACCATCGGCTTCAAGGCCACGATTGATGCAGTCGTTCATCACCTGCCACAACCGTTTGGTGCCTTCGCGCAGATGGATTTCGCCATTGCGCGTGACCTCGTTCGCGCGCTTCATCTGGGCGATGCTCTTGCCGGATTGCCTCGCCATTTCAAGCATTTCTGCGGCAGACTTGAAAGGGAATGGAATGGCCGACCCTTCCTCGGTGTCCTTGCCTGCGGCCAGTTCGGCCTCGGTCATCACAAAACCACCGCCGATGGAATAATAGGTCTCACGCAGGTTCACGTCGCCCTGCGCGTCCGTCGCCATCAGCATCATGCCGTTGGCATGGCCTTCCAACCGCATGTCATAGTCGAAGATCAGATCGGCCTTGGGATTGAACGCCAGCGTCGGCAGGCCGTCCACGGTGATCTGATGCGTCTCGTCGATGGCCTTCAACGTCGCCTCCGCCCGGTCCGCGTCATAGTCTTCCGGCGTGAACCCCGCCAGCCCAAGGATCGTGGCACGGTCCGTCGCATGGCCCACCCCCGTAAAGGCAAGCGAGCCATGCAGCGACGCCCGCAAGCCCGCGAAATGGAAAGGGGAGGCGCGCATCAGGTCCAGAAACCGCGCCGCCGCCACCATCGGCCCCATCGTATGCGAGGACGACGGGCCGATGCCTACTTTGAACATGTCGAAGACGGAAAGGAACATCAGGTGGCACTGCCTTCTGGTGGGGTGGGACGCAGGGGCGCGGTAAACGGGGTATCGCCCAGACCTTCGGCGCTTTGCAAGCGGGCGGTGGCGGGCAGCGCTTCGATCTGCGTACACAGGCGCAGAAGGGCGGGATAACTGTGCAGGTCGAACCAGCTCCGATCATGATCCTCGGGATACAGCACGGGCCAGCGCAGCAGGCCCGCCAGATAGAAGTCAAGCACGGTGGCTGCATCATCCGCCAGATAACCGGGGCGCGATGCGGCATGTGCGTCGATCAGGGCAAGGTTTTCCTGCAGATGATGCGAAAGCCCCCTGCGCAGGGCATCCCGGTGGCCCGCGGCAATGTATTTGTCGGTATAGAACATCATGCGCAGCGCGGGGTGCAGTGTGTTCGCGGCAAAAAACAGCCATTTCAGAAAGCCCGCTCGCAAGGCGGAGGTAGGCCCCGGCCCAAGTTCACCATGGGTGTCAGCAAGATAAAGCAGGATCGCCCCGGTTTCCGACATCGGGCCATGGGGTGTTTCAAGGACAGGGATTTGCCCCGAGGGATTCATCGCGCGAAAGGCGGGCTGCTCCTGCGCGCGCGCCCTGCGGTCGACCAGAACGGTCTGGTAATCCAGCCCACGATGGTCGAGCGCCAGCCGGACGATCAGGGACGCATTGTCAGGCGCGTAATGCAGCACATAAGTCGTGGCGCGACCCTAAGCGGGACACGCACGATTGCCTGCAAGGAAAGCGACCCATCGGTTCATGAAAGGGGCGTTGGAAAGGATTTGTTTACCATGTCCGCGCAAGGTGGCCGGATGCGGAGATGCCTTTTCCTCGATCCGGCGACGGATATCCACCGGCGCGGGCCGGGACCAACTGATGCCGCGTCCGGGTCCGCCGGGATACCTGCGCTGTCATGATAAGGACCTGTGATCTGTCGCTCGTCGACCGCAGTTGCAGCATCTGGCGGCTGAATGGCAAAAAACCCGCCTCTCACCTCTCGCACCTCGGGGCGAATGGGCTTATACCCACGCGAGAAACCGACAACTGGAGCTGCCCCATGTCCGGAGAACTTTCCCCCATCGACAAAGCGAAATTCGTGGCCGCAAAACGGGCGGCACAATATGTCGAAGATGGCATGCGCGTGGGGCTCGGAACCGGCTCGACCGCGGCATGGCTGGTGCGCTGCCTTGGTGAGATGGTCCGCGACGATGGTTTGAAGATCCGCGGCGTGCCGACCTCCACCCGCACGGCGATCCTCGCGCGGGAAGTCGGGATTGAGGTGATCAGCCTCGATGAGGCCAAGTGGCTGGACCTGACAATCGACGGTGCGGATGAATTCGACGGTGATCTCAACCTGATAAAAGGCGGGGGCGGCGCGCTCTTGCAGGAAAAGATCGTCGCGACCGCCAGCGATCAGATGGTGGTGATTGCCGATGTCGGCAAGGAGGTTGAGCATCTGGGCGCCTTCCCCCTCCCGATCGAGGTGATCCCCTTTGGCTGGCAGACCACGCAGGCGCTGGTGGAGGAAACGCTGATCAGTATGGACGTGTTGGGCCGTTCCACCAGTTTGCGGATGAACGGCGACAGCCCCTTCGTCACGGATGAGGGCAACCACATCCTTGATCTGCACCTCAATCGAATCGGCAACGCCCGCCAGCTTGCGCTGGTGCTGAACCAGATGCCCGGCGTGGTGGAGAATGGTCTGTTCATCGACATCTGCGATGCGGTCGTGATCGGCTACGGCGATGGCAAGGTCGAAGTGCGCGACATCAACGAAGGCACAGTTGCCACCGAACGGCTCGATTTCGTCGAATCCGACAATCTCTTCGCCGATCTGACCGAGTAACCCTGCGATTCTCAACAGACGCGCGCGTGACCCGGTGCCGGTTTGCCGGGGGCATCCTGCGCCATATGGTCATTGCCTGTTCGCACACCTATAACGACCCGCAACCCCGCCCCACGAAGGAGACTGACCTTGGCCGACGACACATTCGATTACGATCTCTTTGTCATTGGCGGCGGATCGGGCGGCGTGCGTGCGGCGCGTGTGGCGGCAGGCGAACATGGGGCCAAGGTCGCGCTGGCCGAAGATGACCGCTATGGCGGGACATGCGTGATCCGGGGCTGTGTACCCAAGAAACTGATGGTTTTCGCCTCAAGCTACTGCGGTGTGGTCGAGGAAGCCGCGCAATACGGATGGGATCACAAGTCCGGGCCGTTCGACTGGCACAATTTCAAGACCAGCATGAACAATGAACTCGACCGGCTTGAGGGGGTCTATCGCAAATTGCTGTCGGGCGCCGACGTGGAGACTTTCGATCAGCGCGCCCGGATCAAGGACGCCCACACGGTTGAATTGTCCGACGGGCAGACAAAGACCGCCCGCCATATCCTTGTGGCTACCGGCGGCGCGCCCGTGCGCCCCGACCTGCCCAATGCCGATCTGGGCATCGTATCGGATGATATCTTTCAACTGGATAAACTGCCCAAATCGATCCTGATCATCGGCGGCGGCTATATCGCATGTGAATTCGCCTGCATCTTCAACGGCCTGGGTGTCGATGTGACCCAGTATTATCGCGGTGCGCAGATCCTGCGCGGCTTTGACGATGAGGCCCGCGGCCTGATCGCGGAAAGCATGCGAGAAAACGGCATCGACCTGCACGTGGGCAGCAACATCGTGGAAATGGCGTTGGCCGATGACGCCAACCGCGGACCGACACCCACAGGGTCCGATGCGACCATGGGCGCCAGCAATCAGGACATCGAAGTCCTGCGCAAGGATACCGACGGTGCGGTTGCAGGACAATCCGGACCGATTTGGGTCAAGACCACGACAGGCACGGAGAAAGTGTTCGATATTGTCCTGTTTGCCACCGGGCGCGCGCCGTCAACCAAGGACATGGGGCTGGAAGACGCGGGCGTCGAATTGGGGCGCGGGGGCGGGATCGTCGTGAACGAATATTCCCAGACTGCCGTGCCGTCCATCCATGCCATCGGCGATGTGACCGGCCGGGTTGCACTGACCCCTGTTGCCATCCGCGAAGGCATGGCGTTTGTTCAGACCGTCTTCGCGGGAGAGCCGACGCCGGTGGACCACGAACTGATCCCCTCGGCGATTTTCACCCAGCCCGAAATGGGCACGGTGGGCATGACCGAAGAAGAAGCACGGGAAAAAGAGGATATTGAGGTATACTGCACCTCGTTCCGGCCGATGCAGACGGCGTTTGCGGGCAAGTCCAACCGGGTGATGATGAAACTCATCGTTTCCAAGAAGACACGGGTGGTCCTGGGCTGTCACATCGTCGCACCTGCGGCGGGTGAATTGATCCAGATGGTCGGAATTGCGGTGAAGAACAAGCTGACAAAGGAACAATTCGACATGACATGTGCGGTCCACCCGACCATGTCCGAAGAACTCGTTACGATGCGGAATCCGATGCGAACAGCTTGATTTTCGGTTGATGCTGCACATTTCAGAGAAGACGAGCCGTACAAGACGGCACATGAAGGGATTGAAGGAAAATATGGCTGGCAACACAGGCGGCCCCTGGGGCGGGGGCGGAGGAAATAACGGTGGCGGCGATGACCGCAACAAAGGCGGCGGCAACAACGGCGGCGGCGGCGGGCGTGGTCCGGGCGGTGAAAAGCCGCAGATCCCCGAAATCGACGAACTGGTCAAAAAAGGTCAGGAACAACTGCGCGTCCTGATGGGCGGCGGGGGCCGTAATCGCGGCAGCGGTGACGGTGGTGCGGGCGGCGGCGGCGGTCCGATCCTGACACGCGGCACCGTGGGCCTTGCGCTTGTGGTCGCGGTGATTGGCTGGCTCTTTGCGAGTTTCTACACCGTGCGTCCCGAACAGCAATCGATTGAGCTTTTCCTGGGCGAGTTCTCCGAGATCGGGACAGAGGGTCTGAACTTTGCCCCCTGGCCTGTGGTCACGGCGGAAGTGTTTGACGTGACCACCAACCGCACCGAAGAGATCGGCGTGGGGCGGGGCAATTCTGACAACGACGGTCTGATGCTGACAACAGATGAAAACATCGTCGACATCGATTTCCAGGTGGTCTGGAACATCAAGAACGCCAAGGATTTCAAATTCTCCCTGCGCGATCCCGATGCTTCCGTGCGGGCCATTTCCGAATCCGCCATGCGAGAAGTGATTGCGCAATCCGAACTGGCGCCGATCCTGAACCGGGATCGTGGGGCGGTGGCGGACCGGGTCAAGGAACTGATCCAGATCACGCTCGATAACCGGAACACCGGCATCAACGTGCTGCGTGTCAACGTGAACAAGGTGGACCCGCCCAGCCAGACGGTTGTGGTGACCAATGCCGATGGCACCACCAGCCAAGCGTCCGTTGTGGATGCGTTCCGCGACGTGCAAGCCGCTGAACAGGAACGCGACCGGGTAGAGCGTCAGGCGGACGCCTATGCCAACCGCCGCACGGCGGAGGCGCGTGGTGAAAGCGCGCAGTTGCTGGAAGCTGCCGAAGGCTACCGTGCCCGCGTCGTGAACGACGCAATCGGTGAGGCCAGCCGGTTCGAGGCCGTTCTGGTCGAGTACGAGCAGGCCCCCGAAGTGACGCGCAAGCGTCTTTACCTTGAAACCATGCAGAAGGTGCTGGGCGACGTGGACAAGATCATTCTTGAAGGTGGCACCGGTGGTGCGGGCGCACAGGGCGTCGTGCCTTACCTGCCGCTTAATGAACTGCGACGCAGCGGAGGGTCGAACTGATGCGGAAAACAGGTTTTCTGATCCCGATCCTGGTGATCGCCATTGCCGCGATGCTGTCAGCCATCTTTATCGTGGACGAACGTGAAAAGGTTCTTGTGCTGCGCTTTGGCCAGATCAAGCAGACCGTGACGGACCCGGGCATCGGCTTCAAGGTGCCGTTGCTGGACGAAGTGGTCCGGTTCGAGGATCGTATCCTTTCGCTTGAAACCGAACTGATCGAAGTCACGCCTGCCGATGACCGCCGACTGGAGATTGACGCCTTCGTTCTCTACCGGATCGACAACATCGTGCAGTACCGTCAGGCGATTGGTGTGGGCGGCGAACGTCAGGCCCGCAGCGATCTCAGCGGTATTCTGGAATCGCAGATCCGCGCGGTGCTGGGTTCGCAGGGTGTGACATCCAACACCATCCTGTCGCCGGAGCGTTCCGCGCTCATGGATCAGATCCGCGAACGGTCGGATGCCCGTGCCGCGGCGCTGGGCCTAAAGGTGGTGGATGTGCGCCTGCGCCAGACCAACCTGCCGGAGCAGAACTTTGACGCGACCCTCCAACGGATGATCGCCGAACGGGACCGGGAAGCGACGGACGAACGGGCCCGCGGACAGGAAGCCGCGCAGCGTGTGACGGCCCTTGCCGATCGTACCTACGAAGAAATCCTGTCAGAGGCCCGTCGTGACGCACGCATCATCGAAGGTGAGGCAGACGCGGAACGCAACCGCATCTTCGCCAACGCCTATGGGCGCAATCAGGAATTCTTCGAATTCTACCGCTCCCTGACGGCATACGAAGAAGCTCTGAAAGGTCAGAACTCCACCATGGTGATGTCACCGGATTCGGAATTCTTCAACTACCTGCGCTCCGATCAGGGCCGCCGGTCGGAAGAAGGCGAACGTCCGTGAGCCTGATCCTTCTGGCCCTCGGGCTGGTGATGATATTCGAGGGGCTGGTGTACGCACTGGCCCCTTCGCTTTTGGAACGCATGCTGGAGATGCTGCGCCAGATGCCTCAACAGGCCGTGCGCCAGATCGGCGCATTGATTGTGGTGATGGGGTTCATACTGGTCTGGTTGGCCTTCCAGATCGGTCTGTGAAGGCCGGGTTTACCACAATTGTTGCAATTTGCCCGGTTTTCGTATCGCGTTTGTGAAGGGCTTCCAGCGTCAGCCCCGCTTGAAAACGCCCCGAACGGTCACATCTTTGGTGTTGCGACAGGCGCGGCCGACAGGCAGTCTGTGTGAAAAATTTCGAGCGAAAGCTCCAAGATGAAAAGCAGGAGACGACCCATGCAGTCACCGGTCAAACCGGCAATGGCACAGCCCATTGCGCGTTCAACCGCATTTACACGATTACGACAGGCCCTCGCGCTGACCATCCTGACACTGGCCTTCGTGGTCTTGCAGGCGATGGCGACATTCGCGAAACCCGAAAGCCTTGCACCGCTGGCCGAACAGATCAGCCCGTCGGTGGTCAACATCACCACATCCACCATGGTCGAAGGACGCACAGGCCCGCAGGGTATGGTGCCCGAAGGCTCCCCGTTCGAGGATTTCTTCCGCGAATTCCAGGACCGCAACAACGGCGACGGCAACCGCCCGCGCCGCTCTTCGGCACTGGGTTCGGGTTTTGTGATCTCCGAGGACGGCTTTGTTGTGACCAATAACCACGTCATTGACGGCGCGGACGAGATCACGATCGAATTCTTCTCCGGCGAGGAACTCAAGGCAGAGGTGATCGGCACCGATCCCAACACCGACATCGCGCTGCTGAAGGTCGAAACGGACGAGCCATTGCCCTTCGTCACCTTCGGCGACAGCAATACCGCCCGCGTGGGCGACTGGGTCATCGCCATGGGCAACCCGCTGGGGCAGGGGTTCTCTGTCTCTGCCGGGATCGTCTCGGCGCGCAACCGGGCGCTGTCGGGCACCTATGACGACTATATCCAGACCGATGCCGCGATCAACCGGGGCAACTCCGGCGGTCCGCTGTTCAACATGGACGGTAACGTGATCGGCGTGAACACCGCAATCCTGTCGCCCAACGGCGGCTCCATCGGTATCGGTTTTTCGATGGCCTCCAACGTGGTGACCCGCGTGGTGGATCAGTTGAAGGAATTCGGTGAAACCCGGCGCGGATGGCTGGGTGTGCGCATCCAGGACGTCACCGAGGATATCGCCGAAGGTCTGGGCCTCGAAGAAGCCAAGGGCGCATTGATCACCGATGTGCCGGAAGGACCCGCGAAAGAGGCAGGCCTTGAAACCGGCGACGTGATCCTGTCCTTCGACGGCGTCGATGTGGCCGACACCCGCGGTCTTGTCCGCCAGGTCGGCAACAGCGCGGTGGGTGCGACGGTCCGCGTGACCGTGCAACGCGATGGCAAAAGCCAGACCATCAAGGTCGTGCTCGGCCGCCGCGAAGAAGCCGATGGCGCGATCCCCGCAGCACAGCAGAACGCCCCGGATGAACCGGAAGCGCCTGCAACCGCGACCATGATGGGCCTCACGCTGACCCCGCTGACCGATGCCATCCGCGAGGAACTTGGCGCGGATGCGGACATGTCGGGTCTTGCCGTGACGGAGGTCGACGAAGCCTCCGAAGCCTTCGAGAAGGGTCTGCGCGTTGGTGACATCATCACCGAAGCAGGCCAGCAGAAGGTCGCCAGCATCTCCGATCTGGAAGGTCGTGTGAAGGCGGCCAAGGACGCCGGGCGCAAGTCGCTGCTGCTGCTGGTGCGCCGGGCAGGCGATCCGCGTTTCGTGGCGCTGACACTGCCTGAATAATCAGCAGTCCTAGTGCAAAGCAACAAGGGCGCCTCCAGGGCGCCCTTTTTCATGCGCTATTCTGTCGCTGCAGGCGGCAGATCCACGACAATCAGGCCCAACTGCTGCGCCATCGCCAGTGACAGTACGCCGGACTCCAACCCTTGCGTGGCCTGCAAGCGCTGCACGGCGGCGCGGGTGGCGCTGTCCATCTCTCCGGTGATGGGCCCGATGTAGTAACCGCGCGCCGCCAACGCCCGCTGCAGGCTTTCGTTGAACGCAGGCGTCAGCACTTCGGGGCAGGGGGTCTCGAACCAGTTGTCCCGGCGCGGCGTGACAATCTGTTCGCGCACTTCGTTTCGAAATACGGGCAGCTTGGCGATGGTGCCATCCGGGTTCACCTCCGCCGGGCTGACCTGCACCTGTTCGCGCACCCGCTCCACCACCGCCGGGCTGACGGTGCGACCCCAACAGGTCCCGGGCGCGGCACCCTCCGGACCACTGCGCGTCGCCGCCAGCACACCCGGCTCCGGTGCATCAGCGGCTTGCGGGACGCTCTCGCACCCTGCCAGAACCCCGGCGCAAGCGGCCAGCATCACCGCGCTGCGGCGCATCGAAAACGGGGGTGCCTTTGTCATGGCCCAATGCCTCATGGGTCTGCTCTTTTGCGCAGACTAGCGGCTTTGGCTGGGAGTGCATAGCGCGCTTTCACCCGCCCGCGGCGCCCCGGCAGGACACCGCCGCGAAAAAGGCTGGAAGACCTGCAGGGTCAGGGTTACATAGCCCCCTGACAGATCACTAACAGAAGGGCGCCCCAGATGGCCAAGATCACCTATGTAGAACACAGCGGCACCGAACACGTGGTGGACGTGGCCAACGGCCTGACGGTCATGGAAGGCGCGCGCGACAACAACATTCCCGGCATCGAAGCCGACTGCGGCGGCGCCTGTGCCTGTTCTACATGTCACGTCTACGTGGACTCGGCCTGGGTGGAAAAGCTGCCCGCGAAAGACGACATGGAAGAAGACATGCTCGACTTCGCCTACGAACCCGACCCGGCGCGGTCGCGGCTGACCTGCCAGATCAAGGTCACCGATGCGCTCGATGGCCTGCGGGTGCAGATGCCTGAAAAGCAGATCTGATGCGGGCGCGCGCCGCGCTGGTGTGGCTGGCGCTGGGCACCTGCGGTGCAGCGGCGCAGACCATCACTGACGCGCGCTTTGCCGACCCGACCGACCGCTACGCCCATGGCATCCTGGGTGATGCGATCGAATGGGGCACGCTTGAAATTGACGTGACGCGGGACGGTGCGCGCCAGATCCTGCGCATCGAATTGCCCCCCGACCATGTGTTCGAAGACGTCGCACCGCGCCTGTGGGACTTGACGGGCGACGGCGCGCCCGAAGTCGTCGTGGTCGAAACCGATGTCGATCAGGGCGCCGCGCTTGCGGTCTATGGCCCCCTCGGAAAGCTTGACGAAACCCCGCACATCGGCCAGCGCAACCGGTGGCTCGCGCCCATTGGTGCTGCAGACATGGACGGCGATGGGGTGATCGAAGTGGCCTACATCGACCGCCCTCATCTGGCCAAAACCCTGCGGGTCTGGCGGTTCCGGGATGGCAAGCTCAGCCATGCAGGCGCAGCAGGCGGGTTGACCAACCACCGCATCGGCGAAACCGATATTGCGGGTGGTCTGCGCACCAGCGCGGGAAGGCCCGAAATGATCGTGGCGACGGGTGATTGGTCGCGCGTGGTGGCCGTGCGCTTTGACGGTACGGATTTTGCCGCGACCGACATCGGCCCGCACAAAGACCGCCAAAGCTTCGCCCGCGCGCTTGCCTGCCAATGATCCGCGCCGGGTCTGCAAGGCACCCGCGCCCTCTCTCTTTTTGGCCAAAAATACCGCCGCCGCAGGCCTTGAAATTTCCTCCTTCAGGAAATTTCAACCTCTTCAACTCCTAACGGACGATTAAGATATTGATTACAATGGTAAGTTCCGCGCGCGAAACTGCATGCCCTCACAAGGCACGCCAGCCGATATCCCGGCGGCAGAACCCTTCGGGCCAATCCACCCGATCCACCGTGTCATAGGCACGGGCCTGTGCCTCCGCCAACGACACACCGCGCGCCGTGACGTTCAGCACCCGACCCCCGGTCGCAATAATATCGCCCCCCGATTGCCCGGTGCCTGCGTGAAACACCATGTTGGCGCTGTCTTCGGGCAGGGCATCAAGCCCTCCGATCACGCTGCCCTTCTCGTAACTGCCAGGATAGCCATTGGCGGCCATGACCACACAAAGCGCATGATCCTCCGCCCAGTTCACCCGCGCCTCTGCCAGCCGCCCCTCCGCACAGGCCTGTATCAGGTCAAACGCCTGCGCCCCCAGCCGCATCATCAGCACCTGGCACTCCGGATCGCCAAACCGCACGTTGTATTCCACCAGCCGGGGCGCACCGTCCTTGATCATCAACCCGACATAGAGCACGCCCTGATAGGGTGTCCCGCGCTTCGCCATTTCGGCCATGGTCGGTCGCACGATCTCATCCAGCGCGCGCGCTGCCACTGCATCACTGAGCACCGGCGCGGGGGAATACGCCCCCATGCCGCCCGTGTTGGGTCCGGTATCGCCATCGCCCACGCGCTTGTGGTCCTGCGCCGTGCCGATGGGCAGCACGTCCTCCCCGTCACACAGCACGAAAAAGGACGCCTCTTCCCCTTCCATGAATTCCTCGATCACCACTTCCGCGCCAGCGTCGCCAAAGGCACCGTCAAACATCGTATCCACCGCCGCCAGCGCTTCGGCTTGCGTCATGGCAATGATCACGCCCTTGCCCGCGGCCAGCCCGTCCGCCTTGATCACGATCGGCGCGCCATGCGCTTCGACATGCGCCCGCGCCGCAGCGGCATCGGTGAAATGCCCATAGGCGGCCGTGGGCGCGCCAGCCGCATCGCAGATCTCCTTGGTGAACGCCTTGGACGCCTCCAATTGCGCTGCCGCCGCCGAGGGGCCGAACACCTTGAACCCCGCGCCGCGCAGATCGTCGGCCACCCCCGCCGCCAGCGGCGCTTCGGGCCCGATGATCACGAAATCGATGCTGCGCTCTTCGCAGAAATTGACCACCGCAATGCCGTTGAGAATGTCCAGATCGGCACAATCGGCAATTGCCGCGATGCCTGCATTGCCCGGTGCCACCACAAGACGGTCGCACTTGGGGTTCTGCATCACGGCCCAGGCCAGGGCATGTTCGCGCCCACCGCTGCCCAAAATGAGGATGTTCATCGCGCGCTCCCTTGGCCTTCGATGCCCCGCGTTCTAAGCTGCGCGCACGCCAGACACAAGGACACCCCATGGACCTGCTCGACGATCCTGCCCCCGGCTCCAACACGCCGGAATTCACCGTCTCCGAGATTGCCGGAACGGTGAAGAAACTGGTGGAAGCCGAACTCGGTTGGGTCCGGGTCAAGGGCGAAGTGGGCCGGGTGGTGCAGGCCCGTTCGGGGCATCTCTATTTCGATCTCAAGGATGACCGTTCGGTGTTGTCGTGCATGACCTGGAAAGGCCAGATCCCGCAGCTTGGCCTGATCCCCGAAGAAGGCACCGAAGTCGTGGCCGAAGGCAAGATGACCGCCTCTGGCTTTCAGTCCAAATTCGCCCTCAATGCACAGCGTCTGGCCATCGCGGGCGAAGGCGCCCTGATGGCCCTGCTGGAGAAACGCAAGAAGGCGCTGGCGGCCGAAGGCCTGTTCGACGAGGCCCGCAAGAAACCCTTGCCCTACCTGCCAGAGATCATCGGCGTCGTGACGTCGCTGCAAGGGGTGGTGATCCGCGACATCATGCACCGCCTGCGCGACCGTTTCCCGCGCAAGGTTCTGGTCTGGCCGGTGGCGGTGCAGGGGCAGGCCTGCGCGCCCGAAGTGGCCCGCGCCATCGAAGGGTTCAACGCGCTCAGCGCCGGGGGCGCAATGCCGCGCCCCGACTTGATCATCGTCGCACGTGGCGGCGGTTCCGTCGAAGACCTGTGGGGCTTCAACGAAGAGATCGTCGCGCGCGCCGCCGCAGCTTCCGACATTCCGCTGATTTCGGCGGTGGGGCATGAAACGGACACGACGCTGATCGACTTCGCCTCTGACAAACGCGCGCCGACGCCGACGGCGGCGGCCGAACTGGCCGTGCCTGTCCGCCACGAACTCGTTGCCTGGGTCGAAGGGCAAGCCGCCCGGATGAGCCAGCTTGTCAGCCAGGGGATCACCGCACGCGGCCAGCGCCTGCGCGATATGGCACGGGCCTTGCCGCGCGCGGAGGCCCTGTTGGATACGCCGCGCCAGCGGCTTGACCGGGCAACGGATCAACTGGGTCCCGCCCTGATCGCGGGTGTTCAGCGGCGCCGGGTCCGGCTGGCAGACGTCTCGGGCGGATTGCGTGCATCCACCTTGCAGCGGCGGGTGGAGAATGACAGCCGACGGCTGTCGGAACTCTCCGCCCGGCTTGGCCCCGCGCTGGCGCGCGGTGTGGCTGCAAAAAGGGACAGGTACGAAACCCGTGCGCTGGCGTTCCGTCCCGATGCGCTGGTGCAGGACCAGCGCCGCAAAACGCAGGACTTTCAGCGTCTTGCAATGCGTTTTTCAGACGTGGGAAACCGCCAGATCAAGGGTTGGCGCGATCACATCGCATCGCTTGACCGCCTGCGCGAAACGCTCAGCTACAAGGCGACGCTGGCGCGCGGATACGCCGTGGTGCGGGGCGACGGTGCGGTGGTCACCGGGGCCAAGGCCGCAAAGCAGGCACAGGCGCTGGAGATCGAATTTGCCGATGGCAAGGTGAGCCTTGGCGGCAAGGCTGCGACACCCACTAAGGCCAAGGATACCCACAGCGATCAGGGCACCCTCTTTTAACGCAGGGCACCCGGCCCGTCTTCCAAATGGTTCTAAAAACCCCGCCGGAGGCTTGTGGTTTTTCGCCTCGAAAAACCTCAAATCAAATCTAAACGCCGATTTTCGGCCCCAGACAGATCATCTCTTCATCCGTGTCCTGAGCCTCGTACAGCTCTGTTGTTTCGGGGTTGTTCTCAAACCGGGCAATCAGACCCCCGGCGCCCAGCTCAAAGCTCCAGCATTGGGGGTCGGGGTTGTCTTCGTAGACAAAGCAGATCAATCCGTTGTCTTCATACCAGATGCCGTCCTTGCACTGCCCATCCAGGAAGGACCATCGCACCCGGCGGTTTTCCAGATAAAGCTCGACCCCGTAGGCACTGCCGTTTCGGCCATAAAACAGCGTCTTGCCAAGGGTGTAGGCGTCGAATTGCTCTGCCGTCATGGTCGACTGCGCCTGCGCGGGCAGGCCATGGCCGAAAAAAAGAGCCACACAGAAAACAAGGGATCGCATCAACATGCGCAAAGACTGCCACGCCCATGCGGCAGAGACCAGCGTGCTTGTGACCTTCACGCGGGGTTCTGCCAGCGCGCCACACGCTGGTCCATGACCCTGCGCCACAGGGGCGGGATCAGGGCCACAACCGCCATCACCGGCAGGGAATGGGGCAGCATCGGCATTGTCCGCGCATCCAGCGCAAGCGCGGGAAAGGCCGTTGCGGGGCGCATGTGATGGTCCGAATGGCGCGGTGCATTCAGCATCATCGCCGCCGAATACCATTTTGGAGCGTTCCAGCTATGGGCCGGGCCGACCGGTTCGGGTTTGCCATTGGGCTGCATCCGCCGCCGCAGGCCATAGTGCTGCACGTAATCCGACAGCAACAGTTGCAACTGCGCATAGGCCGCGATGCCGATGTGGATCAGCACCCCCTTCAGTCCCGCAAAGCCATAGGACAACGCCAGAAATCCCAGACCGCCCAGCACATACCCGATGTAGGGGTGGCTGAGTGCGCTGCGCGACGCGGCCCGCGCCCGCTGCGCGTTTTCCGCGCGAAGGCCCGCGATGAATTCACCACGCACCGCCCGCGCGCAATAGGCCCAGAACCCTTCGCCCGCCCGCGCCGAATTGGGATCGGCGTCCGTCGCGGCATGGACATGGTGCACCCGCAGATGGCCCGACACATGGTGCCCGTGCAGCACAGAGGTATAGATCAGCGCCCCCAGACGGCGCAGCGGGCGCGCCTGCGCGTGGATCAACTCATGCGCGTTGGAGTTTGAAATCTGGCCGAAAAACAGCCCCAGCCCGGTGAAAATCAGCACCTTGTCCAGCACACCCAGATGCGGGCCCGCCGCCAGCGCCCAGATGCCCAGTGCGAGCAGGGGAAAATGCACCGCCGCCAGCGTCAGGCTGACCGCGCGCCCGTCCGCCTCGGACACGGGCAGTTGCCGGGTCAGTTTGTCGGCAAAAAACACCACCACCGTGATCGACAGCACAGCGGCTGGCGGAAACACTCCGCCCCACAGGCAGGCAAACGCCAAAAGCGCGGCAGGTGTCAGGCTGGCGATAGCGTACCACAGCATGTGCAGGTTCTCTTATCGGGTCACAAGTTTCATATCGGCGAAATCGGGCAAGACAAAGATCACATCGTGACGCAGTCCCCGCGCAAAGGGGGGATAATCTGTCGTTTTTTGTCTGCTGAACAGGGCTAGTTTTGATAGGTAGGGGCACGCAGACGCAAAGGAGCGGCACATGGCGCTGGATGGTCGGACAAAATCAGGTGGGAATGCACCCGGCAAGGGTGTGTGGAAATCCGGCAAGGGCAAGGGCCGCCACCACACAAAGGGCCGCCAGTTGGAAGATCAGGCGTGGTCCGAAGTTACAGCGCTGCTGGGCGAACGGCCTCGCCGTGCTGACCTGCTGATCGAATTCCTGCATCTCATTCAGGACTGCTTTGGCTGTTTGTCCGCCGCCCACCTGCGTGCGCTGGCCGAGGAAATGCGCATGTCCATGGCCGAGGTTTACGAGGTTGCGACCTTCTATGCCCATTTCGACGTGGTGAAAGAGGGCGAATCCCCGCCACCCGCGCTGACCATCCGCGTTTGCGACAGCCTGTCGTGCGAATTGGCCGGTGCGCAGCAATTGAAAAAGGCGCTCGAAGACGGGCTGGACGCAGCGCAAGTTCGCGTGCTGCGTGCGCCCTGCATGGGCCGCTGCGATACCGCGCCCGTGCTGGAGCTGGGCCACAAGCACATTGATCACGCCGATGTGGATAAGGTGAAGGCGGCGATTGCAGCGAACGACACCCATGCGGTGATCCCTGACTATCAGACCTTTGCCGATTACGCTGCCGAAGGCGGCTATGCCGCGTTCAAGGACCTGAGGGAGAATGGCAACTGGGAAGAGGTGCAGGAAAAGGTCCTGTCCTCCGGCCTGCGCGGGTTGGGCGGGGCGGGGTTCCCGTCGGGCAAGAAGTGGGGTTTCGTGCGCGCCAATCCGGGGCCACGCTACCTTGCCGTCAATGGTGACGAGGGGGAGCCAGGCACGTTCAAGGACCGCTATTACCTTGAACGCGTGCCGCACCTGTTCCTCGAAGGCATGTTGATCGCCGCCTGGGCGGTGGAGGCGGAGACCTGCTTCATCTACATGCGCGACGAATATCCTGCCGTGCTGCATATTCTGGCCGAAGAAATTGCCGCACTCGAAGCGGCGGGTGTGGTCGACAAGGGCTACATCGAACTGCGGCGCGGGGCGGGTGCCTACATCTGCGGTGAAGAATCTGCAATGATCGAAAGCATCGAAGGCAAGCGTGGGATGCCGCGCCACCGCCCGCCCTTCGTGGCGCAGGTGGGTGTCTTTGGTCAGCCGACATTGGTGCATAATATCGAGACATTGCATTGGGTTACTCGGATCTGTCGGGAAGGGCCGGAGGTCTTGTCCGGCACCGAGAAGAATGGGCGCAAAGGACTGCGCAGCTATTCCGTGTCGGGCCGCGTTGCCAATCCGGGTGTCTACCTGCTGCCTGCAGGCTCCACCATCACCGATATCATCGACGCCTGTGGCGGCATGGCCGACGGCCATGTGTTCAAGGCATATCAACCCGGCGGGCCGTCCTCTGGCCTGTTGCCTGCGTCCATGGACGATGTTCCGCTGGATTTCGACACGCTCCAGCCGCATGGCAGCTTTATCGGGTCTGCCGCCGTGGTGGTCCTGTCGGAGACAGACAGCGCCCGCGCTGCCGCGCTGAACATGCTGCGGTTCTTTGAGGACGAAAGCTGTGGCCAGTGCACGCCTTGCCGCGTGGGCTGCGAGAAGGCCGTGAAGCTGATGCAGGCGGATCATTGGGATCAGCCGCTGCTTGAGGAACTGTCGGTTGCGATGGTCGATGCCTCCATCTGCGGGCTGGGTCAGGCAGCGCCGAACCCCATCCGCATGGTGATGAAGCATTTCGCGGATGAGATCTGAGCGCCCGCGCGCTCTTCCATCTGACCGCGCCAGCTTATACATCGGGTTGAAGACCTGAATTCACTGGCGCGGAGACCCCCCTTTGGCATTTTTCAAGAAGCTCAAAGAGCGGCTGTTCAAATCCTCATCCAAGATCGATGAGGGGCTGGAGGCCATCGTCAGCGATGGCGGTGAGGAAGAAGCGGTTGTCGTAGACACAAGCGCGGAGGATACCGAGGCAGAGCGGATTGCGGCGCAGGAACGTGAAGCCGAAACCGCGCGTCTGGGGGCAGAGGAAGAGGCCCGGCAAGCGGCGGAGCGCGACGCGCAGGCAAAAGCCGAAGAAGCCGCCCGCATCGCCGCGGAAGAAGCCGCAGCGGTGGAAGCCGCGCGTGTTGCGGCAGAGGAAGCTGCGGCTGCGGAAGCTGCGCGCATTGCCGCGGCTGAAGAAGCCGCTGCCGAGGCCGCGCGTGTTGCAGCAGAAGAAGAAGCTGCCCGCCGCGCCGCAGAAGAAGCCGCCGCCGCCGAAGCCACCCGCCGCCGCGCCGCAGAGGAAGCCGCCGCACAGGAAGCCCGCCTAGCCGACGCCCGCGCCGCCGCCGCAGATGAAGCCGCGCGACAGGAGGCCGAAGCCGCCGCCGCCCGCGCCGCTGAAGAGGCCCGCCTTGCGGCAGAGGCCGAAGCCGCCGCGCAGGCCGAAGCCGACCGTATCGCCGCCGCGCATGAAGCGGCGCGTGTGGCCGCAGCACAAAAGGCGCAGGAGGAGGCGGAAAGACGTGCAGCGGAAGAAGCCGCGCAGGCTGAGGCCGCAAAACAGGCGCGGCTGACAGCGGAACGTGAAGCGGCAGAGGCGGCACGCTTGCAGGCAGAGCGTGAGGCGGAAGAAGCCGCGCAGGCGCAGGCAGCCCACGCCGCCGAAGAAGCTGCGCAGGCGCAGGCAGCGCGCGCCGCCGAAGAAGCCGCACGGGCACAGAGCGTGCCGGAACCGATAGCACCCGCGCCCCTGCGCACCACTTTGACGCCCGTGGCACCGTCCCTGACGGAAGACGAAGACACGTCAGAACCCGAAAAGAAGCCCGGCCTGCTGGGCCGCCTGATGGGCCGCACAGCCCCAAAGACCGTGGTGCGCCGCACGCTGGACGATGACATGCTGGAGCAGCTCGAAGAACTGCTCATCACCGCCGACATGGGGGTCGATACGGCCCTGCGGGTCACCGCGAACATGGCCGAGGGACGTTTGGGCAAGAAACTGTCGGTGGCCGAAATCAAGACGCTGATGGCCGACGAAGTCGCGCGCATCATGGAACCCGTAGCGCGCCCGCTGCCGCTTTTCCCCAAGACGCCGCAGGTGGTGCTGGTCGTCGGCGTGAACGGATCGGGCAAGACCACCACCATCGGCAAGCTGGCCAGCCAGTTCCGCGCAGCGGGCAAGAAGGTGGTGATCGCTGCCGGCGACACCTTTCGTGCGGCGGCAGTGGAGCAATTGCAAGTCTGGGGTGACCGCGCAGGCGTGCCGGTTCTGACCGCCGCGCAAGGCAGTGATCCGGCCAGCCTTGCCTTTAATGCGATGACGCAGGCACAGGCCGATGGCGCGGACCTGTTGCTGATCGACACCGCGGGCCGGTTGCAGAACCGGGGCGACCTGATGGAGGAACTGGCCAAGATCGTCCGCGTCATCCGCAAGAAGGACGAAACCGCGCCGCACAACACGCTCTTGGTGCTGGACGCGACGACCGGGCAGAACGCGCTGAACCAGGTGAAGGTGTTTCAGGAAATCTCGGACGTGTCGGGGCTGGTGATGACCAAGCTGGACGGCACCGCCAAGGGCGGGGTGCTGGTGGCGCTGGCAGACAAATTCGGCCTGCCCATCCATGCCATCGGCGTGGGCGAACAGATCGACGATCTGTCCCCCTTCGATCCCGAGGAATTCGCGGACGCGCTGGTGGGCCACGAAAGGTGAGCAACGACAGCCATCCGGTTTTCGCGCAAGCCCCGCAACCCGGAACCGTCACGTTGTCCACCGGGACAGCGCCGACGCCATACACCGTGACTGCCGGGCATGGATTGATCATCGTGGGCCATTGCAGCGCCGGTGCGCTGGCCGCTGCATTCGACGGACAGGATGTCTTTCCGGTGCTGACCGAGGGCGGGCAGGGCGTTCTTGTGGTCTTTGTCTGCGACTTTGCCGAAGCCAGCCACGGCCCGCATCTGGAATTTCACGTCACCGCGCTGGCCGCACCGGTGCCGGGTGCCACGGTCCCGCAGGATCGCGCGGCAGCGCTGAGTGCGCTTGCGACGCAAGCTGACTGGGGCGTCCTCAGCCTGCATCTGTGGAACGATACGCCCGACGTGGTCGCCTACAACAGCGAATATCTGGGGCTGAACGCGCGGCGCTGCACGGGCTTTGTGAAGGTTATGCAGGCACATTTGGATTTCAGCTTTGAAGATCAGGACGGCACGGCGCTGAGCTCGGGCAAGCTGCGCCTGAACCGGCGTTCCGATGCGGGGCTGATGGGCCGGGTGCTGCGCCATCTGGGGTGGCGGGGGCTGTGGGATGCCATCCGCAGACGACCCGCACGCGCACATGTGATCAATCCCAAGTCCCGCGTGATGGACCGCAACGGGCGGGCACTGACCCTGACCGCGCCGGACAAGATGATCGTGACCGGTTTCGACGCGGCGCATGACCGGCTGGAGGTGTCGGGTGGCATCCTCGGCAGATATGGGTTCAAGCCTCTGATATTTGAACATCTCTGGCCCTTCCGCTTTGTCTACGTCCACCCCGATGACGCCTGACCGATCGTGACCGACTGGCTGATCTCCATCGAAGGGACAGAGACGGGGCATAGCGTTGCTCTTGGTCTGGCGCTGATGGCGGCGTTCCTGCACGCGGTCTTCGGGGCGCTGCAGAAGGGGCGGCATGATCCGTGGCTGACACGCGGTGCGATCGATTTTGCCTATTGCGTCATGGCGGCCCCTTTCGCGCTGTTCGTCGTGCCCTGGCCCGAACCGCACATGTGGGTGATCTTTGCGGGCGCTTTCGTGATCCACATCGTCTACAAATGCCTGCAGGCCTGGGCATACACCAAAGGCGCCTACACGGTGGTCTACCCGGTGGTGCGCGGGACCGGGCCGCTTTTTGCGGTGATCGGCGCCTACCTGATCTTTGATGAACGGTTCACGGGCGTGCAATGGCTGGGCGTCGCGGTTTTGCTGGCAGGGATCTTTGGGCTGGCGATCTACAACATGGTGTTTCTGACGGCGGAGCGGGACACGCTGCACGCCGCACTGGGCATTGCGGTGCTTACGGGGCTCTTTGTGGCGCTTTACACCACCTATGACGCCTACGGCATCCGTGCGACGCAGAACCCTTTCACCTTTCTGGCGTGGTTTTTCATGATCGACGGGCTGGTCATGCCGTTTATCGCCGCCGCGCGCTGGCGCGCGATGGCCGATCCACCCGCCATCGGTCCCCTGATGTCACGGGGGTTCGTGGGCGGGATCGTGGCCTTTCTCAGCTTCGGGGCGATCATGATGGCCACGCGCCTTGATAAGGTCGGCGAAGCGGCGGTCCTGCGCGAAACCTCGACCGTGTTTGCCGCCCTGATCGGCTGGATTTTCCTGAAAGAGACCGTGGGGCCGCGACGTTTGGCCCTGATGGCATTGATCGCGGCGGGCGCTGTGATAGTTGAAGTTGGTGGATAAAGGAGTGTCCCTGCATGGCTGAGCCCAAAACGATCAATCCGATCCTCAAGCAGGTGCTTGAACTGGGTCCACCGCTGCTGTTCTTCGTGATCTACCTGCGTATCCGCGACGATGTTTTCACCTGGGGCGGGGTGGAGTACAGCGGCTTTATCGTGGCCACGCTGATCTTCGTGCCGATCCTGCTGATCGCCATGGGCATCCTCTGGGCGCTGACCGGGCAACTCAGCCGGTTGCAGATCTTCACGGCTTTCATGGTGATCTTTTTCGGCGGGCTGACCGCGTGGTTCAACGATGAGAAGTTCTTCAAGATGAAGACCACCATTGTCTATGGCTTTTTCGCGCTGATCCTTGGTATCGGACTGGCGCGGGGGTGCAGCTATCTGGCGTATGTGATGTCTGAAATGATCCCGATGACCGATCAGGGCTGGATGGTGCTGACCCGGCGGTTGACGGTGTTCTTTGTGGTGCTGGCGGTGGGCAACGAAGTGGTCTGGCGCACCATGTCCACCGATGCCTGGGTCAAGATCGAGACTTTCGGCTTTCCGATCCTGATGTTCCTGTTCCTGTGGTCGCAGATCGTCGCGCTTGAGAAATATACCCTCGCCGACGAAGAGAAATAGCGCTCAGTTCGGGGGGGCGTTGGTTCTGGGTGCTCTGGACCCGGGGACGGGCTCCGGCAACGGTTCTTGCCGAATGGTGTTGGCAAGGTTCGGTCGCCAGACGGCGGAATTGGGGGCAACCGAATGGGCCACCTTGCGCGCCAGGTCAAGGGAAAGCACCGATTCCAGCGCCAGTTTGAACCGCACCGACCGTTCTGACGCGGCGGTCAGGTTGCTGTTTGTCCATTCCAGCACCTCCGAGCCTGCCGCCAGCGTTGTCGTGGCGGATGCGGGACTGCCGGTCAGAAAGGCGACTTCACCTACAAAGACCCCTTTGGGCACATTGAAACAATCGCCCTTCTTGTTGATGTAGGTCTGACCGGAAATCACGTAATACAGCCGGTCCAGCGGCAGCCCTTCCTGGGTCAGGATCTTGTCTTCTTCCACGAAGTACCTGTTCGCGTGGCGCATCAGCGTGCGAAAATCGCCCGGTTTCATATCGCCGAAATGGTCAAAGATGTCCGCATGTTTGCGCGGAATGGCCAGCCGCGACCGGCCTGCCAGCAAGACCGCCAGACCATAGATGTTGGCACATCCGATCAGGATGGAAATAAACATCGCCTCCCAAAGCGGGGTATCGGCGACGGTGGCGTAATACAGCGAATAAAAGCCGGTGCCGGTCAAAACCATAAGCCGAAGGATGACCTGATTGATGATCAGCAACCCGAGTATGTAGAAGACACCCGCCAGATAAACCAGCGTTTCAGGTGTCATAAGAACGTCAACCAAAATGCCCCCTAATGCGAAGCGTTAACTTGTTAGTCTGCAAACACTGCGCTGAAATTGCGCGTGCGTAAAGAATTGGCTGCTGTTTTGACTTATTTTCGTTTGAAAAGCTGGTTTTGCGCACCCTTGTCCTTGGCAATGTCCCCGCGTTTTTCGGCATGCAGCGCCCGCCCGCGCTGCACGCCGGGGCGCGCACCCATCGTGTCCAGCCAGCGCGCCATGTGCGGTTTGTCCTCCAGCGTCTGCTGCTGGCCCTCCCACAGCGACGCCCATCCCCAAATCGCGAAATCCGCTATTGAGATGTGGTTTCCGGCCACGAATTCCGCCTGCGCAAGCTGCCTGTCAAGGACGCCGTAAAGCCGCGCGGTCTCATTGCGGTAGCGGTCCTTGGCGTAGGGAATGTCATTCGGGGGATCCATGTTCGGCGCGTATTTCAGGAAATGATGCGCCTGACCCGCCATCGGGCCAAGACCGCCCATCTGCCACATCAGCCATTCCTCCACCGCGATGCGCTCACGCTCGGTTCCGCCGTAAAAGCGACCGGTCTTGCGCGCCAGGTATTGCAGGATCGCCCCCGATTCGAAGATCGAGATCGGCGCCCCATCCGGACCCTCGGGGTCGATGATCGCGGGCATGCGGTTGTTCGGCGCAATCTTCAGGAAATCCGGCGCAAACTGATCCCCCGCGCCGATGTCGATCAGGTGGGTTTCATAGGGCAGCCCCATTTCCTCCAGCGCGATGGAGATTTTCCATCCGTTGGGGGTGGGCCAGAAGTAGAGGTCGATGGGGGCGGTCATGGCGGTCTCCTTGCTTGCGGGGGTAGTGTGACAGGTATGCTGGAGGTGTGAAGGGGGGATGCAGCCTCCCGCTTGGGAGGCGTTCAAGGGCGGCAACGCGGACTTTGTCGCCATCCGCTTTCTATCGAAACGGTAGACGTGCATTGCCAGACCGCGGGGTGGCGATCCAACGTGCGTTCGGGGCAGTTTATGGTTCCAAGTTATTGCTTCAAAAGATGGATGCGCAGGGGGCAGCCAAATCGCCAGCCCGGTGGGGCGGTCTGGCGATGCACGGCGGGCTACGCCCTTGATTCCGTGCTGGTGGATCAAATTGGGGCCCGTATTGATTACAGAGCGGAAGGCCTACGGAGACGGTTAGGCTTCAGTGCTCCTGGAAGCAGGCCAAAGACCGGATTGCGGACAAAGCTGCCGTTTGACCTTCGGCTTGATATGTCCGCATTCATCTGAAACCCTCGCGTTGCCAACATTCGAGTATGAGAGGTCTAGTGACTTTAACATCAGAAGATAGAGCCGATTTAATGGCGTTGGAAGAAGCGCTTTGGCGGGCCGAAACACGCTTCGATCCGGTTCTAATGGATCAAACATTTTCTTCGAACTTCGTGGAATTTGGCAGGTCAGGGCGCAGATATGAGCGGGCGGAAATGCTATTCGATCCCGATCAAAATACTGAAATCAAAGCATTATTACCTCTACCAGACTACTCAGTGGAGTTAATCGCTGCTGATGTAGCCCTTGCGACTTATACGAGTGAGGTAAAATACGGCGATGAAGTCGAAGTCGGACGCCGCTCGTCGCTGTGGGTCAAAGTCGGCGGTTGCTGGCAACTGCGGTTTCATCAAGGAACACCTTGCTAACGGGTATTCGCCGCATGTCGCCCAATCGTAACAGCGGTCCTTCGCGCAGAGTGCAGCATCGGTTATTTCGGGCTCAAACCCGACCTTCGCCGCGTTCCGCATCAAGGACTGATCTTGCCCATGACGCAGATTCATCGCCAGCGGCTCGATTTCTTCTGTTGAGCGGCACTCTTGCACGAACCAGTCCGCGATCTGTTGGCATACGGTCCGACACGCAGAAGGCAACGCCCCCAACCCCTTGACCAAAACCCCCACCAAGCGTATCTCCGTCGCGTGGTGATTTGTTACCGGATTGCGGGCCACGTTAAACAATCTGCTAAAAGGTCAGGATGAAAGCCCCCTTTCGCTTGACCGCGTTTGGGGTTTTTTTTGTGGCTCGGGGGCAGGGCCGTTGGAATGGAACAATGAGCAAAGACTGGCAAAAAGGCACCCGCGCGGTGCATGCGGGCACCCGGCGCAGCCAATATGGCGAGGTGTCCGAGGCGATCTTCATGACGCAGGGCTTTGTCTATGACACCGCCGAACAGGCCGAGACCCGGTTTGAAGCCTGCGGCGATGATGAATTCATCTATGCCCGCTATGGCAATCCGACCGTCAAGATGTTCGAGGACCGCATCGCCGCACTCGAAGGCACCGAAGACGCTTTTGCCACCGCGTCCGGCATGGCGGCGGTCAATGGTGCGCTGATGTCGCTGTTGAAAGCGGGCGATCACGTGGTGTCTTCGCGCGCGCTTTTCGGGTCGTGCCTGTATATCGCGGAGGAAATCCTGCCGCGCTTCGGGGTCGAGGTGACCTTTGTCGATGGCAGTGACCTGGCCCAATGGGAGGCGGCGATCCGTCCGGATACCAGCGCGGTGTTCTTTGAATCCCTGTCCAACCCCGCGCTGGAACTGGTTGATATCGAAGCGGTTTGCGCGCTGGCCCATGCCAAGGGCGCAGTGGCGGTGTGTGACAATGTCTTTGCCACGCCGGTCTACTCCAACGCCGTCGCGCAAGGCGCTGATATCGTGATCTATTCCACCACCAAGCACATCGACGGGCAAGGCCGCGCGCTGGGTGGGGTGATCCTTGGGACGCGGGAGATGATCCGCAATACGGTCGAGCCTTATATGAAGCACACCGGCGGGTCGATGAGCCCGTTCACCGCCTGGATCATGCTGAAGGGGCTGGAGACGATGCGCCTGCGCGTGCGGGAACAATCGGCAACGGCGCTGCGGCTGGCGCGCGCATTGGAGGGGCATGAAAACCTGAGCCGCGTCATCTATCCCGGTCTGCCCAGCCATCCGCAGCATGATCTGGCCCTGCGCCAGATGGGCGATGGCGGCACGATGCTGGCGATTGAGGTGGCGGGCGGCAAGGAGGCGGCCTATCGCTTTCTCAATGCCTGCAAGGTGGCAATCATCTCCAACAATCTGGGGGATGCCAAGACCATCCTGACGCCGCCTGCCTTCACCACCCATCAGCGGCTGCCGCAGGATCAGAAGGATGCATTGGGGATTACACCCGGTTTGGTGCGCATTTCCGTCGGTCTGGAAGACGCAGGTGATCTGGAAGAGGATTTCATGCAGGCATTATCACACTGAATGTGTCGCATTTGCATGGGGTTAGGATGGCACTTTTGGGGTATGTCATATCTTAATTGGTAATCCGGGACGCATACCCTAAATATACCCTGCGCACCGGAGAAGGGGGCCAAACCCATGAATGCAATCACTTCTGTCGAAAAAGCACCTGAGCGGTCAGAGGCCGAACAAGCCCTCGCCACACTCAAGGCATGGGCCGCCGGCGCTTCGGCGGCCGAGATTGAAGGGTTGGACCCGGCCGTTACGCGATTGCTGGCGCAGGACGCCGCATACCCGGATTTCAAACGGACGTACCCGGATGATTTCGCCGTGGGCGAAACCTACAAGGCGACGCTGCCGGACCTGCAAAATGGTCCCTCCAGCCTGATCCGGGGGGCCAAGGCACAGATCCAACATGTCGGGATATCGAATTTCCGCCTGCCCATCCGCTTTCACACCCGCGACAACGGCGATCTCAGCCTTGAGACGTCGATCACCGGTTCCGTCAGCCTGGAGGCGGAGAAGAAGGGCATCAACATGTCCCGCATCATGCGCAGCTTTTACAAGCATGCGGAACGGACGTTCAGCTTTGACGTGATCGAAGCGGCGCTGGATGACTACAAGGCTGATCTGGAAAGCATGGATGCGCGTATACAGATGCGGTTTTCCTTTCCGATGAAAATCGAAAGCCTGCGGTCGGGCCTGTCGGGGTACCAGTATTACGATGTGGCCCTCGAACTGGTGGAAAAGGCCGGGGTGCGCCAGCGCATGATCCACCTTGACTATGTGTATTCCAGCACCTGCCCCTGTTCGCTGGAACTCTCTGAGCACGCCCGCGCCACCCGTGGGCAGTTGGCGACACCACATTCGCAACGCTCGGTCGCTCGGATTTCCGCGGTCATGGACGACAAACACAACTGCCTGTGGTTCGAGGACCTGATCGAAGCCTGCCGCCGGGCCGTGCCGACGGAGACGCAGGTCATGGTCAAACGCGAGGACGAACAGGCTTTTGCGGAGTTGAACGCCGCCAACCCGATCTTTGTCGAAGACGCGGCACGCCTGTTCTGTGAACAGTTGCAGGCCGAAGCGCGGATCAAGGATTTCCGCGTGATCGCCAGCCATCAGGAAAGCCTGCACAGCCATGATGCGATTTCCATGCTGACCGAAGGTCCGACCTTCGAGATGGCCAGCATTGATCCGCGTCTGTTCAGCACCTTGTTCCACGTCGGCTGAACGCACCATTTCTCCTCGGAACGGCAAGGCCGGGCAGGGATGCCCGGCCTTTGTCGTATTACCACCCGGTCTTCAGGTCTGCATGCGGTGGGTCGCGGGTATGCAGATTTGGCGGTACTGATCCGGCCCGGCGGGTCCTATCTAGCGGGGTGAAAGCAAATGACCCTCAAGGAAAACCAATGGGATATCAAGCTACTGCAACCCGCACCGCGGGATTTGAGACAACCCGGCACCTGCTGCACCGTCTCGGCCACGGTTTTGGCGCCTTCGGAAGGGCGCTGATGGAGAACTGCGACGGGAACCGCCGATTGCGGCAGGTTCAGGCGTTGCAGGCAAAAACAGATGCCGAACTGGCTGCGCTGAACATTGACCGCGACAGGATCGTCGAACGCGTCTTTGGCCAGACATTCTGACTAGATCCATTAGAACGACACCGGGGGGCCACGTCGGTCCGCCGGTGTCCGCTTGACACTGCCGAGCCCCCGCGCCAACGCTGAGCCATGATTGATTTGCGCCCGGTTGGATATGTGATTGGCCTGCTGGTGGCCGTGCTGGGCGTTGCGATGATCCTGCCCCTGCTGGTCGACATCGCAGAGGGGCGCGGCCATTGGCCCGTATTTGCCGAATCCGCCGTAATCACCATCATGGCCGGTGGCCTGATCGCGCTGGCCTGCGCCAACGGCGTGCGCGAGGGGTTGACCATCCAACAGACATTCCTGCTGACAACCGGGGTCTGGGCCTTGCTGCCGGTATTTGGTGCCATACCCTTCATGTTGGGGGAGACCGGGTCCAGCTTTACCGACGCGGTGTTCGAGGCGACGTCGGGCCTGACGACAACGGGTTCCACGGTGCTGTCAGGGCTGGATGATCTGCCCAAGGGCCTGCTGCTGTGGCGGGGCGTGCTGCAATGGCTGGGCGGCATCGGCATCATCGTCGTGGCGATGGTGTTCCTGCCGGAGCTCAAAGTAGGCGGCATGCAGATATTTAAATCAGAAGGCTTTGATACCTTTGGTAAAATCCTGCCGCGCGCGGGTCAGATCGCCAGCCAGATTTCCGTCATCTATCTGTGGCTGACGATCACCTGTGTGCTCAGCTATCTTGCGCTCGGCATGAATGCCTTTGACGCCACGGTGCATGCGCTGACGACAATCTCAACTGGTGGATTTTCCAACTACGATGCGTCCTTTGCGACCTTTTCGGGGCCCAAGGAATACGTGGCGACGCTTTACATGATCCTCGCGGCGCTGCCCTTCGTGCGCTATGTGCAACTAGTCAACGGCAATACGATGGCGCTGCATAAAGATCCGCAAATCCGCGGGTTTCTGGCGACCATCGCAGTGCTGGTGCTGATCATCTTCGTGCTTTTGCAGAATACCTCCGCCCACCCTTGGGAACGCAGCCTGCGCGAGGCGCTTTTCAACATCACCTCGATCATCTCGGGAACGGGGTATGCATCGGTGGACTACATGCAGTGGGGGGCATTCGCGGTCGCGCTGTTCTTCTTCATCGGATTGATTGGCGGCTGCGCGGGGTCCACCACCTGTTCGGTCAAGATTTTCCGGTATCAGCTTCTGTTTGCATCCATTCGCGCCCAATTGCGCCGTATCCGGTCGCCGCACGGGATCTTCACGCCGCGTTATGACGGGCGGCCCGTGGGCAATGATGTGCTCAGCTCGGTGATGTCGTTCTTCATGTTCTTCGTGGTGACACTGGGGCTGGTGGCGGTCGCGCTGTCGATGACGGGGCTGGATTTCGTGACGTCGGTTTCGGGCGCGGGTGCTGCACTGGCCAACATCGGCCCCGGTCTGGGTGATATCATCGGGCCCGCTGGCAACTTCGGCAGCCTGAATGACACGGCCAAGTGGATCCTAACTACCGCGATGCTGCTGGGGCGGCTTGAACTGCTGGTCGTCTACGTCTTCTTCACCGTGAATTTCTGGAGGGCCTGATGGCTGATCGGCAGATGCGTCCCTTGGGCGCGCAAATCTCCCACATGCTCAAGGATCGCGGGGTCGATGTGATCTTTGGCATTCCGGGCGTGCATAATCAGGAGATGTATCGCGGGATCGAGGAGGCAGGCATCACGCACGTGCTGGCGCGCCACGAACAGGGTGCGGGGTTTATGGCGGATGGTTACGCGCGGGCGTCGGGCAAGGTCGGCGTGGCTTACGTGATCACCGGGCCGGGGCTATGCAACATCATGACGCCGATGGGGCAGGCGTATTCGGATAGCGTGCCGATGCTGGTGATTTCCTCGTGTCTGGATGAGACGGCGGCGACACGCGGGCAATTGCACCAGATGAAGGACCAGCAGGCGGCGGCGGAGACGGTGTGTGATTGGTCTGAGGAGGCGCGCACGCCGGAGGCGGCCTATACTCTCATCAACCGCGCCTTCATGGAGTTTCACACCCTGCGCGCGCGGCCCAAGCACATCCAGGTGCCGATTGCGCAATTGCAAGCACCGGCTGCGCCGCAAAACAGGTCTGACATGGGGCTCAGCGATGGTGTCGAACAGATCGATGCGATGCTCGCACCGGTAATTTCGCATATGATCCGGCGCGCAAAACGCCCCTTGTTCGTCTTCGGGGGCGGCGCGCGAGACGCTGCACCGGACATTCGTGCGTTTCTTGAAATCTGCCCGGTGCCCGTGTTCACGACCTATGCGGGGCGGGGGGTCGTACCACCAGGCTATCCTTGGCTGTTCGGCAGCTACCTGGCCCGGCCAGACAGTGCCACGATCTTTGCCCAGGCTGATCTTGTAATCGCTGTCGGCACCGAACTGGCAGAGGTCGATTTGTGGCGCGACCAGCTTGGACAGGCGGCGAAACTGGTGCGGATCGATATCGACCCAGAAGCTCTGTCGGGCAGCGCCGGCAATACGCATCGCTTCAAGGCTGCGGCCCATACCGTCTTTCGTGTGCTGAAAGAGGAGCGGGACATGCCCGGCGCTTTCGCGTGGACCGTGGACCAGATCACCACAACCCGCGCCCGCTGGCGCACTGAGACAGACGCCGAACGCCCCGGCATCGTCCCCCTCTGCGACGCCCTGCGCGCCGCCGTCCCATCCGACACCATGATCTACTCCGACATGACCCAATTCGCCTATGTCGCCAAAGAGGTCTGGGACATGGACCACCCCGGCCACTGGCACCACCCCTACGGTTTCGGCACGCTGGGCTACGCCACACCCGCCGCCATCGGCGGTGCCGTCGCGCGCCCCGGTCAGCCGACAATGGCGATCATCGGGGATTATGGCTTTCACTACACCATGGCAGAGTTGGGTGTGGCGGTGGAGCTGGGCCTGCCGATCCCCATCATCCTGTGGGACAACGGCAAGCTGAAAGAGATCGAGGACAGCATGACCCGCGCCCAGATCGCGCCGAATGCCGTCATTGCCCGCAACCCGGATTTCGTGAAACTGGCCGAAGCCTTTGGGGCACGTGCCACCGCGCCGGGGACAATTGCCCAGATGCAGGAAGACGTCAAAACAGCGTTCAAGGCGGATCGCCCCACGCTGATCTACATCACGCCAAACCTCACCGCCTAGCGTCAATTTCTTTCAAAGAGTTTCAAAGAAAAGAGAATGCCCCGGTGGGGCATTTTCCCGAAGAAACGGACGGAAATTTTCAAAATTTCCGCAACGCGCTCACTCCCAACAACTGACCAGCACCGTCATCCCCTGCGCCGCCCGCGTCAGATCACGCGGCGCAATGGTGCCGGTGCTGTCTGCCGCCGCCAGGGTGATCCCGGCCTGTGTTGCCACATCTGCGATCGTGGCGCTGTCCAGCGCAAAGCTGACATCGCGGGGCAGTTGTGGCCCGTCCGCACGCGGCGACAGCAGCATGCCCATGACGTTGCCGCTGGCATCGAACACGGGTCCGCCCGCATCCCCCGGTTGGGCGCTTAGCGCAAGACGGTTGACCTCTTCCTCGCCCTGCAACCCGCGCACATCGGCCAGCGTCCCGAAGGTCAGGGTGGCCGCGCTCAGCACGCCCTCATAGGAAAAGCCCGCGACCGAAACCTCCGACTGCAAACGCGGCGTCCCCAGCGCAAAGCGCGCGACGTCAAGCGGCGCCAGCGGGCTGCGTGGCCTGAGGATCGCGATTCCCTTGCCCGCGTCCGCTGCCAGCACCTCCACTTCGGTATCCCCGTCCACGGTCACCCGGTCGCAACTGTTGACCGCCTCTGCCGTGGTCGCCACCACGCCTGAGCGGTCGATGAAAAAGCCCGAGCGCGCGATCTTCGGGCGGCGGATTTGCAAGCCCGCCACCAGGTCGATCGACTGCGTTTCTGTATCGCCCGCCGCCGCATCCAGCACGCCGGGCAAGCGGGTAAAGCTTTTGGACATTTCCGCAATCACCCGGCGGCGGCGTTCTTCGTCCCCCGCAGGCCAGATCAGCGTGAACCCCTTGATCTGCCCCCCTTCCAGCGACACCTGGGTCTGGCTGATGATTTTGCCGTTTTCACCGATCAATTCAAACGACGTGTTGTTGCGCTGGCGCGGCCCATCCAGCGGCACGATTTCCAGCGTCTGCATGATGTCGTAAAGCCCGAACAGCGTGTCCTGATCCCCGGCCTGGGAGATCAGCAAGACCCGCGCGCCGATGTCGCCCGTGGTGTTGTACTGTGCGAAAGGTGGCTCGTACTTCACGAAACCCACTTCAGCGGTCGGCAGGATCATCTCGATCCCCGCGGCTTCGTCCCGGACCAATTGCAGGCCCAATCCATCCAGCACAGCGTTGTACTGTTTGAGCAATGCGGCCCGCTGCAGCGTCGTCAGAACCCCCGTGACCTCATATCCGTTGGCTTCCTGCCACGCGGCCATCGAATTGCGGGTGCCACGCCCGAAAGCGCCATCAATCGCAGCGTTGTAAAACCCTGCCCATTGCAGCGCGATCTGCAAGGCGCGCCGGTCTTCCCCGGTCAATGTCCGCTCGCTGCGGCGTGCTTCTGACGGGGTTTCATCGGCGGGTTCGGGTGTCGGTGCCTCTGCAACGGGGGCCACTTCTGTGGGGGCTGGTTGAACGGGGGTGTCATCAACCTGCGGGGCAGGGGTTACCGTTTCGGGCAGGGCGATTGCGCCCCGGTTCAGGATATTGGCCCCAATCGGCCAGAACTGCTGCTCCAGACGCCGCGAGAACTGGATGAAGCTGTCGCCCGGCACCAGTCCTTCGCGCACATAGGTGCGCAGCACCTGCTGGGCGTCCGCCCGTGTGTATGGTCCCACGGTAATCGCGTACCAGCCGCCGCCCAGCGAAAACCCGTTTACGTCTTCCAGCAGTGTGGCATAGGCGCGCGCCCGGTCGGTCGCCGCTGCCAGCGACGGTTGCGCTTCGATCTGGACCCAGACGACCTCCTCGCTCTGGGCCTGCGTGGCGGAGGGAAGGACCATCGGGGCGGAAAGGATCATGAAGCCAATAAAAAAAGCGAAAATCAGGCGATGCATCGGGCGGAAACTCTCGTGACGTAAAATCCGCCGCAGATAATCAGGAAAGCGGTGCGATGGCCATGGGATTCGGCCCCGAAATGGTCACAAACCTGCAATTGACCCAAGCACGCCACACCCGTAGGAAAGGCGCGCGCAGTCAAAGGTATGTCCGATGTCCGAAACCACGTCCACGCCCCGGTCTTTTCAGGCCATCATCCTCGCCCTCCAGAACTACTGGGCCGCGCAGGGCTGCGCGGTGCTGCAACCCTATGACATGGAAGTGGGGGCAGGGACCTTCCACCCCGCGACCACCCTGCGCTCTCTGGGCACACAGCCTTGGGCTGCGGCCTATGTCCAGCCGTCCCGCCGCCCCACCGATGGCCGCTATGGCGAAAACCCCAACCGTTTGCAGCACTACTACCAATACCAGGTGCTGATCAAACCCAGCCCGCCGGACCTGCAAGACCTCTACCTTGGTTCCCTGCAAGCCATCGGCATCGACATGGACCTGCACGACATCCGCTTTGTCGAAGACGACTGGGAAAGCCCGACGCTGGGCGCATGGGGCCTTGGTTGGGAAGTCTGGTGCGACGGCATGGAAGTCAGCCAGTTCACGTATTTCCAACAAGTCGGCGGCCACGACTGCATCCCCGTCTCGGGCGAACTCACCTACGGCCTCGAACGCCTCGCCATGTACGTCCTCGGCGTGGATCACGTGATGGACATGCCCTTCAACGATCCCGATGCACCGATCCCGCTGACCTACGGCGACGTCTTCAAACAAACCGAAGAAGAATACGCCCGCTGGAACTTCGACACCGCCAATACCGACGTTCTGCTGCGCCAGTTCGAAGAGGCCGAAGCCCATTGCAAAGCCATCCTCGATCGCCCCTACAAGGACCCCAAAACCGGCAAGCGCATCGTCATGGCCCACCCGGCCTACGACCAGTGCATCAAAGCTAGCCACATGTTCAACCTGCTGGACGCGCGCGGCGTGATTTCCGTGACCGAACGCCAGGCCTACATCGGCCGGGTGCGTGCACTGGCCAAGATGTGCGCGGACGCCTTCGTGCAGACCCGCGCGGGCGGCTGGTCCGAAGACGCGGCGTAACCCACCCATGAACGGCAAAATCATAGGGATCATCATCATGCTGTCGGCTGTGATCGCAGGCGCAGGCCTCTACTACCTGCAAATCTACGGCTTCTACCGTGAGGTGACCGAAGAACCGATCACGCTGGTCTCCCTTACCGACGATCAACCGGAGAAGATCGCCACCACCGCCCTGCAGGCCATCGACGCGGACAGTTCCCCCATCCGCTTCCGTGCCTGCTTCACCACCGACCTCAGCTTGCCCATGCTCACCGAAACCTACGTCATGGCCGACGCATCCGACCCCCGCAACGCGCCGGGTTGGTTCGACTGCTTTGACGCCAGTGCCATCGCTGCGGAAATCGACGCAGGCACCGCGCTCACCTTTCTGGGGGGCAAAAACGTCCACTTCGGCGTCGACCGCATCGTCGCCATCACCGAAGACGGCCGCGGCTACGTCTGGCACGAACTCAACGACTGCGGCGAAAAGGCCTATGACGGCACCATCGTCGGCGAAGAATGCCCCCCATTGCCCACAAACTGAAAACCCCTCCATGGTCTTCCAAATGGTTCAAAAAACCCCGCCGGAGGCCTCCCGTATAGACCGCCCCTAGACCCCGACCGCCGCGCCGACTATCCCGGACGCACCACAACCCCAAGGAATGCCCCGTGCCCGACCTGTTGATCGAACTCTTTTCCGAAGAAATCCCCGCCCGGATGCAACGCCGTGCGGCGGCGGACCTGCAAAAGATGGTGACGGACGGTCTGGTGGAGGCCGGTCTGACCTATGCCCACGCCGGAGCCTTTTCGACCCCACGCCGGTTGACGCTGGCCATCGAAGGCATGCTCGCCGCAAGCCCCGCTGTGACCGAAGAACGCAAGGGCCCCAAGGCCGATGCGCCCGAAAAAGCCATCGAAGGCTTCCTGCGCGGAGCAGGCCTGACCCGCGACCAGTTGGAAGAACGCGACACGCCGAAGGGCAAGATCCTGTTCGCGCAGATCCACAAACCCGGCCGTCCCGCTGCCGACATCGTGGCCGAGGTGCTGGAACAGACCATTCGCACCTTCCCCTGGCCCAAATCCATGCGCTGGGGCGCGGGCAGCCTGAAATGGGTGCGCCCGCTGCAGTCGATCCTTTGCCTGATCACAACCGAAGACGGCGCGGAATCCGTCCCGCTCGATGTCGACGGTATCACATCCGGCAACACCACATACGGCCACCGGTTCCTGGCGCCCGAGGCGATCACCGTCTCCGGTTTTGAAGACTATGAAGCGAAACTCAAACGCGCCTTTGTCGTTCTGAACCCCGAAGACCGGGCCGAAACCATCTGGAACGACGCCACCAACATGGCCTTCGCCGCGGGCCTTGAAGTGGTCGAAGACGCAGGCCTGCTGGCCGAAGTCTCGGGCCTCGTCGAATGGCCCGTCGTGCTGATGGGCACGATTGCGGATGACTTTCTCGAACTGCCGCCAGAGGTGCTGCAGACCTCCATGAAGGAGCACCAGAAGTTCTTCTCTGTGCGCAATCCCAAATCGGGTCGCATCGAGAAGTTCATCACCGTCGCCAACCGCACCACCGCGGACGACGGCGCGACGATCCTTGCGGGCAACGAAAAGGTCCTGTCGGCCCGTCTGGCCGATGCGAAGTTCTTCTGGGAGAACGATCTGCGTGTTGCCACATCCGCCGAAGGCATGGCCGCGTGGGTCGAAAACCTGGGGAACGTGACCTTCCACAACAAGTTGGGCACGCAGGCCGAATTGATCGACCGCATGGCCGTACTGGCCCGCGAATTGGCCCCCATTGTCGGGGCCGATCCGGATGAGGCAGAGCAGGCGGCAAAGCTCGCCAAGGCTGATCTGTCCTCCGAAATGGTCTACGAGTTCCCCGAACTTCAAGGCCTGATGGGCAGCTACTACGCGAAAGCAGCTGGCCACAGCGATGCCGTCGCTGCCGCCGCCAAAGAGCACTACGCGCCGTTGGGGCCGTCCGATGATGTGCCTACGGCGCCGTTATCCGTGGCCGTGGCGCTGGCTGAGAAGATCGACAAACTCACTGGCTTCTGGGCCATCGATGAAAAACCCACCGGCAGCAAAGACCCTTTTGCCCTGCGTCGTGCAGCACTGGGGGTTATCCGGATTCTGGTGGAAAATAAGGTGTCGCTACCGCTTTGCGATACACTCGTTTTAGGGTTTGGTCCTCAACCATCCGAATGGCTCGAAAGCGCGGCGAGGAATGCAATAGGCGATGCAAAATTCGATGCTTTGATCGAAATTGACGGAAGCGAAGTGGTGTATGATGTAAAAACAGCAGTCGTCTCTGACTTGGTTCGGTTCCTCCACGACCGCCTGAAAACCTACCTGCGCGACCAAAACATCCGCCACGACATCATCGATGCCTGCATCGCCATGCCCCAAAACGATGACCTCACCCTCCTCGTCACACGCGCCAAAGCCCTTAGCAAGACCCTCGCCACCGACGACGGCGAAAACCTCATCCAGGGCTTCAAACGCGCCAACAACATCCTGACGGCGGAAGAAGCCAAGGACGGCGTCGAATACTCCTACGGCGCGGACGTGAAATTCGCTGAAACCGACGAAGAAAGGGCCCTTTTCAAAGCCCTTGATGAGGCGGAGAAAACCATCACCCCCGCGATGGACAAACAGGATTTCACCACCGCCATGACCGCTATGGCCGCCCTGCGCGCGCCCATTGACGCCTTCTTTGACGCCGTGCAGGTCAACAGCGACAACCAGACCGTGCGCCGCAACCGTCTCAACCTGCTCAGCCGCATCCGGAGCATCTGCACCAGCGTGGCCGATCTGACGAAAATCGAAGGGTAGGGTGCCGCCTCAAAATCGCCCCATCCCGGCACTTGTCAGATCAAATTGACCCCCTATGCTGCACCGACACGTGAAAGGTGCTGCAGTGCAGAATAATCCACATACCACGCTGGTGACCCCCACCGCGCCCATTGCGAACAACACCCACGGCGGGCGCGCCAAGTGCCTGCAGCGGCTGACCCGGCTGGACCTGCCGGTGCCGCGCACTGTCGCGTTGTCTTTTGATGCGGTCAACAAGATCGGGGAGGGGCATCTGCCGGATGTGGAAAAGGTCGTGGCACAATTTCCCGAAGACGCGCTGATGTGTGTGCGCCCCTCCAGCGAGGACCCCGATTGGGGCGGACCGGGCGCGGTGATGAACATCGGCATCAACGATCACCGCTTCGAAGCCCTGTGCAAAACGATGGGAGAGGAAGCCGCCGCCGCGCTTTATACCCGCTTCGTGCAATCCTACGCGGTTCATGTGGCGCGACTGGACCCGGACATCTTCGATGATGTCACGGGCAATGGGCGCAGCGCGCTGGGCCAGTCGCTGCACGCCTACGAGGCGGAGACGGAAGAAGCCTTTCCCCAGGACCGTGCGGCACAATTGTCGGCGGTGCTGCGGTCCATGTCGCGGGCCTGGAATGGCACCTCCGCCCGGCTGTTGCGACAGGCCAAGGGCGCGCCTGCCGATGCGGGTCTGGGCCTTGTGGTGCAGCAGATGGCATTCGGCGTGGGTCACGGCACCTGCGGGTCTGGCGTTTTGCAACTGGTCAGCAGCGACACCGGGCTGCCGCAGATCACCGGGCGCTACAAAAGCCAAAGCCAGGGACGCGAAGCGCTCAAGGGGGATGCAGCGATGTATCTGACCAACGACAAGCGCGGCCCGTCCCTGCAGGATATCGAACCCGAGGTTTTCGAACAGCTGATCGCCCATGCCCAATTGATGCGCACCAAGCTGCGCGCCGAAATGCAGGTGGAGTTCGTGCTGGAAGACGGCACGCTGCACATTCTGGATGGTGTGCGTGTTGCGCGGTCGTCGCAGGCGGCGGTGCGCATCGCGGTGGCACTCGCCGATGACGGGATCATCCCCCGCGAAGAAGCCCTGATGCGGGTGGAGCCGCGCACCCTGAGCGAGCTTTTGCACCGCCAGGTGGCACCGGGGGCCAAGCGCGACGTCATCGGGGGCGGGATTGCCGCAAGCCCCGGTGCCGCAACCGGGCGGATCGTCTTCAATGCTGCCGATGCGCAGGCCTGTGCCTCGCGCAATGAACCCTGCATCCTGGTGCGCCGGGAAACCAGCCCCGAAGACATTCGCGGCATGCAGGCCGCCCATGCGGTTCTGACCGAACGCGGCGGCATCACCAGCCACGCTGCGGTCATCGGGCGGGGCATGGGGCTGCCTTGCGTGGTGGGCGCGTCGAACCTGCGATTCAACCTGCGCAAACGGACCATCACCGCCACCGACGGCCGCGTATTCGGCGCAGGCGACGAGATCACGATCGACGGCACCAGCGGCGATGTGCTGGCGGGCGCCCCCGCCATGCGAGAGGCAGCACTGGATGACACCTTTCAACGGTTGATGGGCTGGGCCGAAGACGCCGCCGACATCGGCATCCGCGCCAATGCCGACACCCCCGCCGACGCCCAGACCGCGCATAATTTCAACGCACAGGGCATCGGGTTGTGCCGGACCGAGCACATGTTCTTTGAGCCCGGCCGCATGACTGTCATGCGAGAGATGATCTTTGCCGCCTCCGGCGAGGATCGCCGTGCCGTGCTGGAACGTCTGCTGCCGATGCAGCGGGACGATTTCAAGCAGTTGTTCCGCATCATGCAGGGCAAACCGGTCAGCATCCGGCTTTTCGATCCGCCGCTGCATGAATTCCTGCCCAATGACAGGGTCGGCCAGCGCGAACTGGCCGAGGCGCTGGATCTGCCGCTTTCCGCCATCACCCGGCGGATCGAGGAACTGAGCGAATACAACCCCATGTTGGGGATGCGCGGTGTGCGTCTGGGTGTCACCGTGCCGGAGATCTACGACATGCAGGCCCGCGCGATCTTCGAGGCGACCGTGGAGGTCAGCCGCGATGGCGCGCCGGTGGTGCCCGAAGTGATGATCCCGCTGGTCAGCACCCGCCGCGAAGTGGAACTGGTCAAGGTCGCGGTCGATGCGGTCGCAAACGCGGTGCGCAATGAAACCGGTGTGGATTTCTCCTTCCGGCTGGGCGTGATGGTGGAAACCCCGCGCGCCGCCCTGCGCGCGGCCGAAATCGCCCCTTATTGCGCCTTTCTGAGCTTTGGCACCAACGATCTGACGCAGATGACCTATGGCCTGTCGCGCGATGACGCGGGCCGTTTCATGTCCGCCTACGTGCAGCGCGGCGTCTTTGCCGAAGACCCGTTTCACGTGATGGATACAGAAGGTGTGGGGGAGTTGGTAAAGCTGGGCGCGACACGCGGAAGAATGGCCCAGCCCAACGTGACTTTGTCGGTCTGCGGGGAACATGGCGGCAATCCCGAATCAATCGCATTCTGCCGCGAAGTGGGTTTTGACTACGTTTCCTGCTCTCCTTTTCGCGTCCCGGTAGCAAGGCTGGCGGCGGCCCAATTGGCGATCAAGGACAAGGTGGGGATGTGACCCCTTGTTATTACGTGACAAATTTGGCTGAAATCCGCGGCAAAGCGTAAATCCGGGCGTCGGGTTGCAGTTTCCGGCCAATCTGGCTAGGCGGTGAGGCTGTCTGGAACTGCTCTGGGGCTATTCATGCGTTTTGCAACATCTGCCGTTTTTGCGGCCGCTTTGGCTGTGTTTTCATTTTCATCCGGCTTCGCAGCCGCCTCTTCCGACAAGGCAGAGGAACTGGCCCGGATCGAAACACAGGGGATAAACTCGGTTGGATCGAAACGGCTGGGTGACCTTATGACGGCACCGCGCACCGCATCGACCGCTGGGGTTCAATTCTCCCGGGCGTGGCTGGACGCACAACCGCGTGCGCAAGGCGGTGATCAATGGCGTTGTCTGGCCGAAGCGCTGTATTTCGAGGCGCGGGGCGAGACGGTCAAGGGCCAGTTCGCCGTGGCCGAGGTGATCATGAACCGCGTGAAAAGCGGGCGCTTCCCATCGTCGCTGTGCGGTGTCATCCATCAGGGCACCGGCAAGAAATACCAGTGCCAGTTCACCTACACCTGCGATGGCTACAAGGAAGTCATCGCGGAACCCGGTGCTTTCACCCGTGTGGGCAAGGTGGCGCGTGCCGTCATGGCCGGCAAGGCCCCCGCGCTGACCGATGGGGCGACCCACTATCACACAACTGCAGTGCGTCCGCGCTGGTCGCGTGTGTATACCAAGACCGCACGCATCGGGGTGCATCTTTTCTACCGCCACACGTGGCGCACGGCGTCCAACTAGGCGCGCCGCGCCGCAGGGCGACACTGGTCTGCCGTTTTGCAGCCTGTTAAGGCAGGCTGGACCGCGTAAACTCGCGTCCGAACCGTGCAGAAAGACCCACGCCATGACAGATGAAACCCGTCTCGCCTTTGCCCACCCTTCCGAACGGGCGGCGGCCATGGCGGGCGATACGCCGCTTGACCGCATTTCCCTGCGGGATCATATCGTGGAGGTCGAGATTGGCGCGTTTCAGGCCGAACGCGGCGTCACCCAGCGGATCTGCTTCAATGTCGTGGTCGAGGTGCAGCCACTGACCGGCCCGATCGACGACGACGTCGACCGCATCCTGTCCTATGACCGCGTGACCGAAGCCATTGCCGCCGAATTGGCGGATGAACGGTTGAACCTGCTGGAAACACTGGCCGAACGCGTCGCGGATCGCATCCTGCTGGAACCACAAGCGATGAAGGCCTTCGTGCGCATCGAAAAGCTGGATCGCGGACCGGGCGCGCTGGGCGTGGAGATCGTGCGCGCCCATGATGCGCACAACACGCCGGCCGCAGCGACAAGCGATACACCCCAGCCCGCACTGGTGTTTCTGGGGCAAAGCGCCATCGCGTCTGCCCATCTGCCGGGTTGGCTGGACCAGTTGGAGGCCACGGGCCGCCCCTTGATCCTGTGTGTGGGTGCCGCTGACGTGCCTGCACCGCAGGTGCCCCACCACATGGCGCAGCGCCGCATTGATCTGCTGGCAATAGAACAGAACGCATGGGTTCTGGCCGCCCGTGATGACCGCTGCGTCGTGGTGGAGACGCGGACGGAACTGGACTGGGCCATGAAGAATGGCCAGACCTGCGTCTGGGCACCTTCAAAGATCGTGTTGGATTCGGTGGAAACGCCATCGGCGCAACCGCGCGATGCGGTCGCGCTTGCGGCGTGGTTCGCGGCCACCTTCGAAGCCCGCGAGATGTTGGTGATTGGGGCAGAGCCACCCCACGACGCGCCCGTTCCCCTGCGGGTCATCCCGGCAGGGCAAGCCAAGTTGTGAAGGCGCCGCACCGCTATGTCCGCCCGCTTGTGCAGCATGGCCCGGCACGCCCCGACGGTGCGCTTTCCTTGGCACAGACAAGCGGCTGGTTCACCCATGCGGAGATCATGCTCCGCGATGGTCCCCCCGATATTGTCCCCGTCACCGATCTGGCGGCCCCCGAACGCAGCTGCCTGACCGGCCCGCGCGCGGATATCGCGGGGCTGTCCATGGACCGTCCGCGCATCATGGGCATTCTCAACGCCACGCCGGACAGCTTTTCCGATGGCGGGCGGCACAGGGCGGCAGCGGATGCCGTGGCTGCGGGTCTTGCGATGGCCGAAGCGGGGGCGGACCTGTTGGATGTGGGCGGGGAATCCACCCGGCCGGGTGCCGAAACGGTCCCTGCGTGCGAAGAAGTCGCGCGGGTCGTTCCGGTGATCGAAGGCCTCCGTGCGGCGGGATATGAAGGGCTGATATCCGTGGATACGCGCAAGGCGGCGGTGGCGGTTGCGGCGCTGGCAGCGGGGGCCGGGATGGTCAACGACGTGTCGGGACTGACCCATGACCCCCACATGGTGGAGGTGGTTGCCAAGGCCGAAGTGCCGGTTTGCGTCATGCACGCGTTGGGCGATCCGGCGACGATGCAGCAAAACCCGACCTATGATGACGTCGTGCTGGACGTGTATGACTTTCTGGCGGGGCGCATCGCGGCGCTGGAAGCCGCAGGCATACCGCGCGCCCGGATTATCGCCGACCCGGGCATCGGGTTCGGCAAGACGCAGTTCCATAACCTTGCGCTTCTAGCCCGGCTGAGCCTTTTCCACAGCCTTGACACGCCCCTTCTTCTGGGGGCCTCGCGCAAGCGCTTCATCGGCACGATCAGCGGCGTTGCGCAGGCCGGTCAGCGGGTCGCGGGGTCGGTGGGCGTGGCCCTTGCGGGGGTTGCGCAAGGGGTACAGATGTTGCGTGTGCATGATGTCGCCGAAACGCGGCAAGCGATTGCACTCTGGCAGGCAAGCATGGCAGGAAGACACCCATGACAAAGCTCTTTGGAACTGACGGCGTGCGCGGCACGGCAAACATCCACCCCATGACCGCCGAAATGGCGCTGCGCATCGGCGCGGCGGTCGGGCGGTATTTCCGCCGCGATGCCGCGGGCGTGCACCGGGTGGTGATCGGCAAGGACACGCGGCTGTCGGGCTACATGTTCGAAAACGCCCTGACGGCGGGGCTGACCAGCACGGGGATGAATGTTCTGCTGCTCGGGCCTGTGCCGACGCCTGCGGTTGGCCTCTTGACGCGGTCCATGCGCGCGGACCTTGGCGTGATGATCTCCGCCAGCCACAACCCGGCCTATGACAACGGCATCAAATTCTTTGGGCCGGATGGCTACAAGCTGTCCGATCAGGTCGAGGCAGAGATCGAAGGGCTGGTTACATCCGGGGTCGAACCCACCGCCGCCACCGAAATTGGCCGTGCCAAACGCATCGACGACAGCCGCTTTCGCTACATCGAACGGGTGAAATCCTCCTTCCCGCGCCAGATGCGGCTGGACGGGTTGAAAGTTGTGATCGATTGCGCCAACGGCGCGGCCTATCACGTCGCCCCCATGGCGCTTTGGGAACTGGGCGCAACCGTGATCCCGGTGGGGGTGGCCCCGAATGGCCACAACATCAACGAAGGCTGCGGATCGACCCATCCGCAAACGGCCGCCGAAGCGGTCGTGGCGCACGGGGCGGATGTGGGCATCTGTCTGGACGGCGACGCCGACCGGGTGATCTTGATTGATGAGCAGGGCAAGATCGGCGACGGGGATCAATTCATGGCCCTGATGGCCGCCCGCTGGGCAGCGGAGCAGCGCCTGAAAGGCGACGCGCTGGTCGCCACAGTGATGAGCAACCTTGGGCTGGAACAATTTCTGGAAGCGCGCGGTGTCCGGCTGGAACGCACCGGCGTCGGTGACCGTTACGTGGTGGAACGGATGCGGGCTGGAGGCTTTAATCTCGGCGGTGAACAATCGGGCCATATCGTGATGACGGATCACGCCACCACCGGCGATGGCCTGATGGCGGGCCTGCAGTTCCTTGCTGAAATGGTGCGCGCGGGCAAACGGTCCTCCGAACTGCTGCACCAGTTCGACCCGGTGCCGCAGCTTTTGAAAAACGTGCGCTTTGCCGCCGGTCAGGCGCCCTTGGAAAACGCCCACGTCAAGGCCGCCATTGCGCAGGCCGAAGCCGACCTTGCAGGCGGTGGGCGCTTGCTCATTCGCAAGTCCGGGACTGAACCGCTGGTGCGCGTCATGGCAGAACACGAAGACGCGGGTTTGATGGAACGCTGCGTAGATAATGTGGTGGCCAGCGTCGAGGGCGCCGTTGGGGCCTGACCGCAGGCCACCACGGGGATTTACACTTCGAGGTCAGGCATCCCAGGCAACCGGGGCAGCCCGCTTGGCCAGCCGCCCAAGACGACATCGCCCTTGCCGTCCGGATTGAGCATGACGCCGGACGCCTGACCGGCACCAAGCGAACCACCCAGACCCGCGCCAAAGGTTCCAAAGACAAGCGCGCCCGTTGCCGTAGCGGCCAGCACGGTGCCCACCACAAGCGTCGTCGTAACCGTTGCAGGCGCAAAGGCGACATAGCCTGCAATGATGGTTGCGGCGGCGACATAGCCGATACCAACGCCCAACAGCACGCCAATTGCACCACCCGCAAGGGCGCCATCCAGAATACCGTTGATCATCCCGGCCTGCCGCAACGGGTCATCGCCACCGCCAAAGAGTTTGCGCAACGCGCGGATGATCGTCGCATCGCTGTCACCGTCGCTGCCGTCGCCACCGGTTGAAACGCCGTCGCCGGTGATCACGATGCCGCCGCCACCACCGCCGCCACCACCGCCGCCGCCGCCGGGCAAGGGAGCGGGTGCAGGTGCCTCTCCACCACCCCCGCCGCCACCGCTGACCTCATATGGGACCGCTGCCGCTGCTTGCTCCGGTGTGAGTCCCGACACGGACACCTTCACACCCGATTTACCCTTCGGCTGGGAGAACACCATGAGGGCTGGATAAGTCTTGGTATTGTCGATGTTGCCATCCACCTCGATCTCCATCGCGCCGTCAAACTGCGCCTCGATCATCGGGGCCACCTTGGCGATGGACACACCCGCCCGGCGCAACTGCCTGATGAGGCTGCTCATCGCGGGAGCCAACAGCGGGTTGGTCGATGTGGTCATCAACTGCCGCACCAGTTTGGTGCGCGCGTCGGGATCCTTGGCCTGGCTCAGGGCGACAAGCCCGTCGACCACGTCACCATCCGCGATCTTGCGGCTCAGATCGGCGCGCAGGGTCTTGGTCTCGCCCCGCAGCATGCCTGATTTGACGGCGTATTCGTGCATCTTGATGTAATTTGGATCGTAAAAGAATGCTTCGTAGGTTTCTTTTGAAAAATCTGATGTCATTGCGGTCTCCTGAATATGGTCGCAGCCGCAGTATGGGGCCGATCATTTCGACCGAAAAGTCAGGAATTCCCGTCCTTTTGCCGCGCGCGGAACATGCGGGCGAACGCCCCAAACTGGCTCAGCCCGACGCCAGACAGGATCAACGCCATCGCCCAAAGCAGCGCGGGTGGCAGCGGCTCTGACAGGATCCAAGCGCCCAGCAGCACCGACCACAGCGGCACCATGTAATTCACCGTCGACATGAAAACCGGCCCCGCCGTGCGCACCACCAGCACCCGCAGGAAGGCCGCCGCCGCGGTAGGGACAAGGCCCAGAAACGCCAGAACACCAAGGATATAGGGCTCCGGCATCGGGGGTCGGCCTTCCAGCACCAGCGCCAGCGGGATTGCGACCGCGGCTCCGATGATCAGCAGCACGGTCGCCAGCCCGATGGGATCCACCGCAGGCAAGCGCCGCATCAGGATCGAACAGATCGCATAGCATGCCGCAGCCCCCATGCAGGCCAATCGGCCGGGGGTCTCAAGCGTGCCGCCGGTGCTGTCGAACGCCTGCGTGCCGATCAGGATGACAACGCCGACAAAGCCAATGATGAACCCGACCACCTTGCGCAGGCTCATCCCCTCTCCCGGAACGAAGAAATGCGCCAGCGGCAGCACGATCAGCGCGACGGACGCCATGGACACCCCGGCAAAACCCGCCGTGACATATTGCTGGCCCCACGCCAGCAGCGAAAAGGGCAAGGCCGAACTGCCGATGCCGATGATGACCAGGGTTAGCCACTGAACGGGGGACGGGGGGGCGTGGAACAATGCGAACCCCCGCAGACCCCAGACCGTGCACATCACCACCGCCGCGAAACCGATCCGGGAGGCCGCAAGCCAGAACGGCGTGATCCCGGTCAGCGCCACTTCGGTCACCAGAAACGTACCACCCCAGACAAACGCCAGCACGCTGACCATGATCCAGCTTTTCAGGGTGATCTGGGGGGCATCCGTCATCGGCGCACTTAGACCGCACAACTCCGCAGCGGCAAGCATAAAAAAAACTGTGATCGCCAAAGTCTTTGCCGTTCCTGCGCTTGCGATGGCGACCAGCCGGATTACCTGTTTTCAGTCCGGGCGTCATGAGGCCCGAAGGGACATATCAAGGGAGACAGGAATGGATACGGAAAGCTGGATTGTTGTCATCGGACTGATGAACGTACTGGTGGGCCTGCTTTGGGTCTTGCAGACCAAGGGCAAGACCAAGCGCGATACCGTGCGGGCAAAAAAACCGGATTGATCCGCGGCGTCCCTTGCGTGTGGCGGCCTGCGGGACGCCTGCGACAATCGGGCAAGGAACCACCATCCACGCCTGTTCGTTGATCTGCTGAAACCGAATTATTCAGGAGATTACCAATGGACTGGACCTATCTTGTCGGCGCGCTTGCCTTTGTGACCTTGATCACGTGGATCATCATCGCGCAGCTTTCCAAGCGGAAGGTGGAAAAGCGGATGGATGATGCAGAGGCGCCCAAATCCACACTGGCAGCGGACAAATCCGCCACTGGAAAACCAGCGGACGTCTGATCTGCCCAAATGAAAAAGCCCGGATGCCAATGTGTGCGTCCGGGCTTTTCTTAAGTGTCAGGCAGGTCAGTTCTTGGCCTTGTCGACCATCTTGCCTGCGGAAATCCACGGCATCATTTCCCGCAACTTTTCGCCGACCTTTTCGATCTGGTGTTCGTCGTTGATCCGGCGCGTCGCCTTGAACGATGGCTGACCGACGGCGTTTTCCTGCATGAAGTCGCGCACGAACTTGCCGTTCTGGATGTCGGTCAGAACCGCCTTCATCTTCGCTTTCGTTTCATCGTAAGGCAGGATGCGCGGGCCAGAGACATATTCACCATATTCCGCCGTGTTGGAGATGGAGTAGTTCATGTTCGCGATGCCACCTTCGTAGATCAGATCGACGATCAGCTTCACTTCGTGCAGACACTCGAAATAGGCCATCTCGGGCGCATAACCCGCTTCGACCAGCGTCTCGAAGCCCATGCGAATGAGCTCAACCAAGCCACCACACAGCACCGCCTGTTCACCAAACAGATCCGTCTCGCATTCCTCGCGGAAGTTGGTCTCGATGATGCCGGACCGCCCGCCCCCGATGGCGGAGCAATAGGACAGACCGATTTCCAGCGCCTTGCCGGACGCGTCCTTGTCCACGGCGACCAAACACGGCACGCCGCCGCCTTTGGTGTATTCACCGCGCACCGTGTGGCCGGGGCCCTTGGGCGCCATCATGATCACGTCGATGCCTTCTTTTGGCTCGATCAGGCCGAAATGCACGTTCAACCCGTGGGCAAAGGCAATCGCGGCACCCTCGCGGATGTTGTCATGCACGTATTTCTTGTAGGTCTCTGCCTGCAATTCATCGGGCATGGTGAACATGATCACATCGGCCCAGGCCGCGGCTTCAGCGATGCCCATGACCTTCAGGCCCTCACCCTCGGCCTTCGCGGCAGAGGCAGAGCCTTCGCGCAGGGCCACACACAGGTTCTTCGCGCCTGAATCGCGCAGGTTCAGCGCGTGGGCGTGCCCTTGGGAGCCATAGCCCAGAATGGCCACTTTCTTGTCCTTGATCAGGTTCACGTCGCAATCGCGGTCATAGTAAACGCGCATGGTTTTTCCTTTTTGGTGGTTGGATTGCAGCGCACAATAGGGACTTTGGAGCGAGATACTATTGTGGTTATATGGGTATTTGATAAAGGATGAAGATAATCATGCGCTAGTTGCGCTGTTTGTGGAAAAATCATGCTTGATGATATGGATCGCCGTTTGCTGCGCTATTGGCAGGCTGACCCGTCCCTCAGTCCGGGGGAGTTGGCGGAGCATTGCGGGATGACGCCGGGCAAGGCCGCGCGGCGGATTGCAAAGATGCAGGAGGACGGCGTGTTGAAAGGTGTGGGCGCGGTGATCGACTGGGCAGCACTTGGCTATACGGTCGAGGTGTCCCTGCGCATCACGCTCGACAAGACCCAAAGCAGCGCCTTTGACGACTTCCTCACTCAGGCCCGCACCATCCCCGAGGTAACGGAAATCCAGACCTTCCTGGGCCGGGTCGATGTGCGCCTGAACGTCATCGCCCGCGACATGGCGCATTACCAGCAGATCTACCGCGCAGGCATCCTGACCCTGCCGCATATCGCCGATATCGAAGCGCTGATGCAGGTTGCGCGGATCAAATCCCAACAGGCGCTGCCGCTGTGACCGATCTCGACGATATCGACCGCGACATCCTCCGCGCGCTCAGCCGTGACGCCAGCCAATCCGCCAGCGCCCTCGGTCGCCGCTTTGGCCTGTCGCAACCCGCCACATGGCGCCGAATCCGCCGTCTGGAAGCGGCCGGTGTGATCCGGGGCCGCAGGCTCAGGCTGGACGCAGAGAAACTGGGGTTTGGCGTCACCGTCTTCCTCGGCATCAAACTGGCCACCAAAGGTCGCGTGTCGCTGGAGGATTTCGAACGCGCGGTGTCGGCCATCCCCGAAGTGCAAACCGTCGAACACGTTCTCGGCCTCTACGACTACCGCCTCCGCGTCGTCGCCCGCGACCTGCCGGATTTCGAACGCGTCCTGCGGCGGCGGATCATGACACTGCCGGGGGCAGGGGAGGTGGAGGCGAACGTGCTGCTGAGCGAGGAGCGGTTGGCGGGGCCGCTTTGAGGTAATCTCATCTACTGAGCGACAAACTCTAGCCAGCCCGCAATACGAGCAACGGCCAGAAATGCTGATAGTAAGCCTGCCGCGATAATCCAATGGACGACCGCTTTGCGGCGTTTTCCTTCCTTTGGAAACCAGCGAAACTTACGCAACCAACCAAGAAAAATGTCCATGACCATCAGACCAAGCAGCATGTGTCTGATCATAAAGTAGAAAAAGAGAGCCGAGAGAATTATTCCCACAATTGTGTTGCTCGGCACAATTTCCCAAGTGTTCTCATGTGTTGAGGTGGTGAACGTGCTTTCCACTCGCTTTACTTTCCTTGGTACTCTGCACCTAATTCGTGCCTAGGTCACATACGTTGAAACCGCCTCATCTTGAATTGGAATATCCATGCCAAAGAAGAAAACACTGTTTTTTGGAGCGTTAGCTCTCCTCGGCATTGCTGCTTTCAGTGTTTACAACGCGCTGAACAAACGCAGTCAGGTGATGATTGAGTTTTTTCCCTCTGAATGGGTTGAAAAAGGGTATGGCAGCGGCGGTTCGTTTGCCAAAGACGTGGAGATATGTCTGACGTATCCATATTCAGATTGTGCCACATATCTTTCGTGTTCACCCCCTGAGGGTGGGATATATCTGGACGTGTCGTCTATTGATGGCCCCTCAATGCAGTGGCGGACTTTTTCAAGGGGTGTTGAGGTGGGATCGAATAGTGTTCGATTGATGGGGCGGGACATATGCATACAAAAAGACTCTGGTGAGCCGTTCGAATTCACTTTTGAGCCCGTAACGAACAAAGAGTTTATTCTGTCGCTTAGATAATGAGACTGGCCAAAATCTGCAGATCGCCAAACGGCCAAAGTTGCTTCTAGAAATGCTGTCTATGTAAGAATCTATGGCCGACCTACCCCACTGCGACGCCAAGCCCCCCAAACAGTATACCAAGATAGACTTTGCCAACCCTCGCCCATTTTCCTATGCACAACCAACGCATATCGGAGGACCCCAAATGGCATTGCTCAACACCGTCGACCCCACAGGTCTTGATGAATTCAGCGTCGTCTTCACCGACCGCTCCCTCAACCACATGAGCGCGAGCTTCCAGCAGGTCATGCGCGACATTTCCGACATGCTCAAGGATGTCTACGCCGCCGACGCTGTGGCGGTGATCCCCGGTGGCGGCACCTATGGCATGGAAGCCGTCGCCCGCCAGTTCGCCCGCGACCGCGACGTGCTGGTCGTGCGCAATGGCTGGTTCTCCTACCGCTGGTCGCAGATTATCGAAAGCGGCGATCTGACGAACAACGTCACCGTGATGAAGGCCCGCGCGCAAGGAAACACGCCCGCCAGCCCCTTCGCGCCGGCGCCCATCGAGGAAGTCACCAGCACCATCCGCGAACAGCGCCCCGCCGTGGTCTTCGCCCCCCATGTGGAAACCTCTGCCGGCGTGATCCTCCCCGATGAGTACATCAAAGACATGGCCAAAGCCGCCCATGACGTTGGCGCGCTCATGGTCCTCGATTGCATCGCCTCGGGCTGCGCCTGGGTCAACATGCGCGCCTTGGGCGTCGATGTGCTGATCTCCGCTCCGCAAAAAGGCTGGTCCGGCACGCCCTGTGCGGGTCTGGTGATGATGTCCACCCGCGCCGAAGAGCGTCTGGCAGAGACCCAATCAGACAGCTTCGCCATTGATCTGGCCAAGTGGCGCGCGATCATGAAAGCTTATGAGGACGGCGGCCACGCATATCACGCGACCATGCCCACCGACGGGCTGCGCGCCTTCCGCGATACCATGCTGGAGACGCAGGAGTTCGGGTTCGAACGGCTCAAGGAAGCGCAATGGAAACTGGGCGAGGCCGTGCGCCAGATGATGCGCGACAAGGGCGTGGCGTCGGTCGCTGCCGATGGCTATGGCGCGCCGGGGGTCGTGGTCAGCTATACCTCTGATCCCGATGTGCAGAACGGCAAGGCCTTCGCCGCCAAGGGCATGCAGATCGCCGCCGGTGTGCCGCTGCAAGTGGATGAGCCGGAGGGGTTTTCGACCTTCCGCCTCGGCCTCTTTGGTCTCGACAAATTGTACGACGTGGACAGCACCGTGGGCCGCCTGCGCAAGGTGGTGGACGAGGTGCTTTAACGCACCTCAGCGCACCACGCGATTTCCCTGATGGGCTGCTAACGCACCCCAAGCCCCATCTGCATCAACATCTTGCGCACCGGCGCCATCGCATAAAGCGCATTCAGCCCCGCCGCCCGCGCATCGCGCGCCAGCGGTGCACTGGCCTGACTGGCCCGGTTCAACAGATCAATACCGCGCACCCGCAGGTTAATGTCGTTGTGCCGCGCCTTGTGATAGGCATCGAGCATCACGGCATCCCCCAACCCCTCAGGCCGGGCTACCGCCAGATCAAGCAACGTCTGCGTATCCGCCAGCGACATGTTCAGCCCCTGCGCGCCAATGGGGGGCAACACGTGTGCCGCTTCGGCAATCAGCGCAATCCGCTGACCCGATAACCGTTCCGCCTGCTGGCTGATGATCGGCCAGACGTTGCGCGGCGTGACCAGCTTGAGCGGCCCGAATTGATGACACGACCGCTCCGACATCTCTGCCTCGAAATCCTCAACGGGCGCGTCCGCCCGCGCCATCGTCTTGGGTCCATCGTCCATCCAGACCACCGCAGAACAGGGCATCCCCTCATGATCTGGCAGGGGCACGAGTGTGAACGGCCCCCCCGTGCGGTGAATTTCGGTTGAGATATTGTCATGCGGGATGGGATGCGTCACCGCAAAGGCCAGCGCCTTTTGCCCGTATCGGCTGGTCGAGACGCCAATACCCGCCGCCTGCCGCATCGGGCTGCCGCGCCCATCGGCGGCTATCACCAGCTTGGCCACCACGGGCCCGCCTTCCGTCAAGCCGACCTTGGCGGACCCGGTACGCGTAAACAGCGATGTCGTCCCGGTGCCGGGCCGGAAATCCACGCGATCCAGCGCATCCAACCGTGCCACCAACACCCGCCGCAACAGCCAGTTGGGAAAGTTCCACCCAAACGGCTGCTCGGAAATATCCGCCGCATCAAACTCCCGCACGACGCGCGGTTCGGCCACCTCTCCGCCCGCATCAATGATCCGCATCACCTGCAAGGGGGCGGCATGTTCCGCCAACCCGTCCCAGACACCCGCCGCTTCCAACACCTTGCGCGCAGGCTGCAGCATCGCGGTGGATCGCATGTCAGCCCCTGCATCATCGCGGCCGGTGATCGGCGGCGCAGGATCTACACAGATGACGTTGAAACCCGCCGTACCAAAGGCCGCCGCAGCGGTCATGCCGGCGATGCCGCCGCCGGAGATCAGGATATCGCATGTCTCTGTCATACGCCTAACCTAAGCCGTCAGCCGATCAAGAAAACCGGTCAAATCGTCCGTGTGGTATTCGATATGCGCGGCATCCAGTCGCGCCGGAGCCACATGCACCGTGCGCATGCCCATGGCGTGGGGTTCTGCAAGGTTACGCGCATCATCCTCGAACATTGCCGCGCGCGCCGGGGTCAGCCCGTCGCGGGCAAACACCCGGTCAAAGGCCGCGCGGTCCGGCTTGGGGTGAAAATCAGCGTGCTCCACCCCATAGATCGCATCGAAAAGTCCGCTTAACCCGCGCGCTTCCAGCACCCGTTCGGCATAGGGGCCGCAGCCGTTGGTATAGACGACCTTGCGCCCGGGGAGGGCGGTGATGCGTGCCGCGAGCGCCGGATCGGGGCTAAGGCTGTCCATCGAAATGTCGTGCACGTCTTCAAGATAGGGGGCCGGGTCCACGTCATGCTCGCGCATCAGCCCGGCCAGCGTGGTGCCATGGGTGCGCCAGTATTCCACGCGCAGCCTGTCGGCTTCGGCCCGGTCCACGCCCAGTTCAGCCATGACCCAGGCGGTCATCCGCACCTCGATCAGATCAAACAGCCGCGCGGAAGGCGGATAAAGCGTGTTGTCCAGATCAAAGACCCAGGTTTCAACGTGAGAGAAAGCATCGCGCGGCATGGCTGACAGTTAGGCCGAAGTGCCGACCGGTGCAACCGCAGCCGGGCTTGCGCATCACCCAACGCGCGCTAAGGTATCGCCACACAAAGGAACTTCGCCATGCCTGCACCCAAACCCGGTCCGACCGACGCCTACACCATGATCCTCGAAGCGATCGACGAGGGCAGCTATCGCCCCGGCGACCGTCTGGTGGAAAGCGAGTTGGCAGAACGGTTCGGCGTCTCCCGCACGCCTGTGCGCGAAGCGTTGCAGCGGCTTGAGACTCAGTCGCTATTGGCGCGCGACGGGCGCAGCCTGATCGTGGCGTCGCTGGATCACAACCAGACCGCTGAGCTTTACGTAGTGCGCGGCGAACTCGAAGGGTTGGCTGCCCGCCTTGCCGCCCGCCACGCCACCCCCGAAGAAGTGCGCGTCCTGCGCGAGATGGTGACGGCGGATGACGCGCTGATCGACGATCCCAAGGCGCTGGCGCGCGCCAACAGGCGGTTTCACAAGCAGGTGCATCTGGCCTCCCACAACCGCTATTTGGTGCAGCAGCTTGACCTCGTCTACCGCTCCATGGCGCTGATGGCGACCACGTCGCTTGCGGCGGAGGGGCGCGGAGAGATCGCGCAGGCCGAACATGACCGCATCGTCAGCATGATCGAGGCCCGCGACGAGGACGGCGCGGACGAGGCGCTGCGCGGACATATCTCGGTGGCCTTCGTCACACGCCTGAAGCAGGAAGCCGCACGGCTTGAGAAAGAAGGCTAAAGCGCGCGTTTCCGGTGCGGTTCAGGCCCGCGCATTTCATTCACGTTTGCTTCTCTGCCCGCGTTGCTGCGCACGGAGACCCATGAAGGTTCCGGGGCGGACAGGATCACACCATTTGCGGTTGGCGCCACATCTTCCAAGGTGGCTTGCGGCACCTGCGCGGCCTCGGACAGTCCGTGCTGGGTCTTGTCCCAGTAGAACGGGCTGCTGATGAATTCGGACACCGCCTTGAAAGCGGCCAGCGTGCCCAGCGGAAAATAGACAGGCAGGCTCAGCGCCCAGCCCAGCAGATGGCGGTGGGCGGGTCGGCCGACCGCAACGGCGGCAATCAGCAGGTTCAGCGTCTCGCACAGCAGGAAAAACACCGCCAGACCCCACATAGCCCCGGACCCCAGCGTCAACCCCACGGGATGCGGCATGCCCGCCAGCGCCAGCCAGAACGACCATAGAAGCGGCGCGCACAGGAACTGGGAAAACGTCGCCAGCAGCATCGTCTGCACGCCCAGAAACCGCAGCAGCCCAAGGTCTTTCAGCAACACGCCGGGACGCCGCATGTGCACGCACCACGTCACCAGAAACCCCTTGAGCCAGCGCGACCGCTGCCGCACCCACGGCCACGCGCGGCAATTCGCCTCCTCATACGTCACGGTGGGCAGCAATTCCGTCACATAGCCATGGCGCGCCAGCCGCACGCCCAGATCGGCGTCCTCCGTCACGTTGTGCGCGTCCCAGCCGCCCAGATGTCGCAGCACCTCCGCCCGAAAGAACAACGTCGTCCCGCCCAGCGGAATCACCAGCCCCAGCCGCGCGATACCGGGCAGTATCACCCGCCACCAGCTTGCATATTCGATGGTGAAACACCGCGACAGCCAGTTGCTGCGGCTGTTGTAATAATCCAAGACCCCTTGCAGACACGCGACCTTTGCGGGCGCTTGCTGAAACCGGGTCACGACGCGTTCGATCTGATCGGGTTCCGGCGCGTCTTCGGCGTCCCACACCCCGATGATGCTGCCACGGCAAAAATCCAGCGCATAGTTCAGCGCGCGGGGTTTTGTGGTCAGCTGGTTGGCTTGCGGCACTTCGATTACGGTGATCCACGGCGGCAGCTTGGTGCGCGCCAGCGTCTCGCGTGTGACGGTATCGCCTTCCTCCAGCACCAGCACCACGTCAAGCAGCGACTTGGGGTAGGTCAGCTGCGACAGACGGTGGATCAACGCGCCCGCGATCTCCCGCTCCCGCAGCAGTGGCACCAGCATGGAAACACGGGGCAAGCGGAAGGTGTCCGGCGCATGACCCGGACCGGGACCTGCGTTCTGTCTGCGGCCGCGCAGCATCGCCAGCAGGGCCGCGGCCTTCAGGGCCGTGCTCATCATCAGGGTCATCACCGCCCACAGGATCATCACCGTCAGCGTCCACAGCGGGCTGAGAACCAGCGCGCCCAGCAGCCCCGCCACACATGCCCCGGCCCAGATCCGGCGGCGCAGGCTTTGCCCGTCCCACCCTCGGCAGCTTTCATGGGCAGGCACACGTGTTGCCGCCTTGCGGGCCAGTTCGTCACCGTAAAGACGGCTGATCTGCGCCTGAATGTCCGTGGCATCGGCCACAACGGGCAGCAGTTTCAGACTGCTGTTGGCCATGCACGCCCGCAACCGGTGAAACTGCACCGGATTGTCCGTCGCGACCAGCAGCGCGCCGCCGACCAGCCGCCAGGGCACCACGTTGAATTGCAGGGCAAGGGAGGCGGGCAAATGCCTTCGCAATGCCTTGTCCGGCGGATCCAGCGCAAGATCGACACGTTGCACCCCATGTTGGCGCGACAACGCGTTCAGCATGTCGCTGCGCGCAATCAACCCCTCCGCGATCAGGATTTCACCCAAGGGCGCATCCATATGACGCTGTAACGCAAGCCCGTGCATCAGATCAGATGCACTGATCGCACCATCATCCACCAGCAGACGGCCAATCGGCTGATGCCGCCGGGGGGCCACGGCCGCTTGCGGGTCGGACAGGTGCAGCCGGGGGGTGCTCATTGCATTCGCGCCTTACATCTTAACGTAAGGTGAATATCCGCGAGACTGGTTAATCCAAGGTTAAGGCGTGGTGAACCCCCGCACTGTCCACCTCAGGCGGGCGTCTTGTCCCGCTCCGCCATGGCGGCGGCAAACCGTTCGAACAGGTAATAGCTGTCCTGCGGCCCCGGAGAGGCTTCGGGATGGTGCTGCACCGACCAGACCGGCCGCCCCTCCATCCGTATGCCGCAGTTTGATCCGTCAAACAGCGACACATGCGTCTCCACCACGCCCTCGGGCAGGGATTGCCCATCAACCGCAAAGCCGTGGTTCATCGACGTAATCTCCACCTTGCCGGTGTCGTTGTCCTTGACGGGATGGTTGGCACCGTGGTGGCCGTGGCTCATCTTGATGGTCTGGCCGCCAAGGGCAAGGGCCAGCATCTGGTGTCCCAGACAGATGCCAAAAACGGGCAGGTCGGTCTTGTCCAGCACGTCCTTGATCATCGGCACCGCATATTCCCCCGTGGCCGCCGGATCACCGGGACCATTGGACAGGAAAACACCGTCGGGCCGATGCGCCATCACATCGTCATAGGTGGCCGAAGCGGGCAACACCGTGACCTCGCACCCCGCCGAGGCAAGACAGCGCAGGATGTTGCGCTTGGCACCATAGTCCACAGCGACGACCTTGTGTTTCGGCGCGGTCTGCTGAACGTAACCCTCCGGCCAGGCCCACCGCATCTCGTCCCAGCGATAGGATTGTGCGCAGGTCACGTCCTTGGCCAGATCCATGCCCTCAAGCCCCGCAAACCCGCGCGCAGCGGCGATCAGCGCTTCGATATCGAAATTCCCCTCCGGGTCATGGGCCAGTGCAACATGCGGCGCGCCCTGATGCCGGATCGCGCGGGTCAGGCGCCGGGTGTCCACACCGCCAATGGCAATGCGCCCGCGCGCAGCCAGCCATTCCGACAGCGCCTGCGCGTTGCGCCAGTTGGAGGGATCGGTGGGCATCCACTTGACCACCATGCCCGCCGCGACCGGATCGCCGGTTTCATCGTCATCGGGATTGGTGCCGACATTGCCGACATGCGGAAAGGTAAAGGTCACGATCTGCCCGGCATAGGACGGATCGGTCATGATTTCCTGATACCCGGTCATCGCCGTGTTGAAACACAACTCCGCCTCTGTCTGGCCGGTGGCACCAAAGCCCATGCCATAGAAAAGCGACCCATCCGCCAGCGCAAGGCAGGCCGTGGGGTGAGAGGGGACAGGCGCAGTCATGAGGCAGCCTCCGGCAATGGGCATGGGGTAAAACGGCTGCAACCTACTGCCGTGCGCAGGGCGGGTCAAGGGGCGGGAGGAAAACAGATTGTATTTGAAAACAGTACGTTATAGGTGCCCCGTTGCCATTGCGCCTTGAGGTCGGTATCGCTATGGTCCCCGCCTGACATGACCCCGCTCAAGGACTGATCCCGATGACACTGCGCGCCCGCATTTCCGAAGCCTTGAAACAGGCAATGAAAGACAAAGCCGCCGACCGGCTGTCGACCCTGCGGCTGATCAACGCCGCGATCAAGGACAAGGATATCGCCGCGCGCGCGACGGGCAATGATGATGGCGTTGCCGAAGACGAAGTGCTGGCGATCCTCGGCAAGATGGCCAAGCAGCGCCTTGAATCGGCCCGCGCCTATGAGGAAGGCGGCCGGCTTGATCTGGCCGAACACGAACGCGCGGAGATCGAAGTGATCGAGGAATTCCTGCCCCGCCAACTGACGGAAGAAGAAGCCGCGGCTGCGGTGGAAAAGGCCATCACCGACATGGGTGCCGATTCCATTCGCGACATGGGCAAGGTGATCGGCGCGCTGAAGTCGCAGTACACAGGCCAAATGGATTTCGGCAAGGTCGGGCCGATGGTGAAGGACCGCCTGAGCTGATTTAGCGCCGTTGTATCAGAAAGATACGCCGGGACATTTATGTCGCGTCAGGCGCGGCGCAGGCTCCGCTCCAGATCATCGTAAAGCGATATCCGCTCGTCCTCGCTCAGGAATGCGCCGATCTCCACCTCCCGGCCATGGCCGCTCAGCGTGACGTAATGGGGCACGGGGCCGTCTTTCTCGTATTTCGTCACGCGCGTCCAATACCGGTTGCAATCCCACTCCTTCACCTCGCCCTTGGGGGTGGTGTGGGTCAGATGCGCAGTGTCACCGTCCAGCGTCAGCACTTCCTCGATCTGGCGGGCGCGATGGTTGCTTTGCAGCGCGAAATAGATGCCGGCAACCGCCGCCAGGGCAAAGGGCAGGATCCCCCACAGCAGGACAGTGCCCAGCAGGCTGAAGGTAGGGATCAGGATCAACGTGAAGGTGGCCAGCACGAAAGCGGCAAACCCGCGCGGCGGCAGGGATTGATGCGGCCACAGGCGCATCTGCTGCCGGGGGGCTTCGGGGGATGTTGTCCATTCATAGGGCATGCGGCGGAAAATAGCGAAAGCCCGGGCCGTTGCAATGCGGCAGGATGGTACAGGGCCGATCTTGGGCCGATCTTGCGCCGATCAAGGGCCGATCAGGTCCCAGCGGTTGCCGAAAATGTCGCGGAAAACGGCAACGGTGCCGTAGGTTTCATCGCGGGGTGCCTCCTCGAACGTCACACCCTTGGCCGTCAGCGTCTTGTAATCACGCTTGAAATCATCCGTTTGCAAGAACAGCCACACGCGCCCCGCCCCCTGATTGCCAATCGCCGCACGCTGCGCGTCGTCGCCAGGCTGCGCCAGAATGAACCCTGCACCGCCCCCGGGCGGGGTGACCCGCACCCAACGTTTGTGCCCCTGATCAATATCCTCGGTCAGGTCGAACCCCATGACACCGCAATAAAACGCGATGGCCGGGTCATAGTCCGGGATGATCAGGGTCACGGCGGAGAGCTGCATGGCCGGATGATGACAGGACCGCGCGGGAAAGCGAATAGGGCTTGGATGGAATGAGGCGAAAGGCGGGTTTAGGGCCGAAGCCGCCAATAAGAAAAGCTGCAGCCTCTATCGAAATCGATGGACAGTGAACCTTTGCTTGGCCGCTTAGCGATTGCTCGTTGACTGATAAGGTGCCTCACGTAGAAGCACACCGATGGCTCCAATAATGGCGATTGGCCCCCACGCGTAGGGCGCTGGCGTGGTCCAGAGCGCGGGATTGGCGAAGGTTGCTAAGCCGATTCCGATAACTGCAAATTCTGCGCTCATGGCCGAAGCGATGATCGCGAGCGCGACATGCTCGCGATGACGCGCAGCGAGGAAAAACATGACGACCATTGCGAGGACCGCGACCGTATCGACGTGCCAGGAGAAATTGTGCATCCACACGACATCAGGGGCGAGGGCGGATGTTTCAAGCGGCCCCAACATCTGCGGGGCCCCAAGCCACTCGTGTGCGAGGACGCGAGGCATGGAGAGCGTGGCAGCGAGCAGATAGAAAGTTCGGGACAACCGAGGCACGCTATTTCCTCCAAGCTTTGGTGGGTCCAGTATTTGAGGACAACGCTGTAGGCTAAGCTGTCGCTTCCACCTCTTCGATAAAGCTCAGGACCTTGTCGAGGTAGTCTGACGGGTTGTCCTCCCACGCATAATGCGCGGCACCGGGAACGACAGCGAACCTGCTGTTCGGCAAAAGATCGGCCAGCCGCTGCGAATTGGATACGGACACAAACGTATCGAACTCACCATGAAGGACCTGCACGGGGGTTTCGATCCGGGTAACATCGCGCTCAAGCGCCGGTGTTTCGTTTGGATAGCTGCCCAAAAAACCGACTTGCCCGCGCAGCTTGGCAAAGCGTGTGGACCCGGCAAGGTAGTCTGCTTTCGCCTCGCGCGACGGTTTGCTGAGGCGATACCCGATGTTGTTCGCGGCGGCGCAGTAGATGCGCCCACCGATGGGACCACCGGCAGATAGGGTCGCCCACTGAGCAAGACGCGAATACACAAGAGTGCGAAGTGGAAACGAACCCTCCACCTTTCCGACAACGCCAGCATCGCCCACGGTGCCTGATTTGATCCGACCGGGGTTATCCGCCATGAACCGCATCAGGGTCGGGGTGCCGATATCCGGGCCGACCGCATGCGGGTGCGTCAGCCCGAAGTGATCCAGGATCTTGCCCAGAAAAACCGCGTGTTGGCTGACGGTCGTCACGTGCCGCGCGGGATCGGAGCCGCCGTGATTTGGCAGGTCTACTGCCACCACGTCAAAGCTGTTCGAGAGTTGATCCCACCAGTTTCGGTAGGTCAGAACGCTCATGGGTTGCGGCGAGGTCAGCAAGAGCTGCGGCTTACTTTCATTCCGGCTGGCGGCAAAGCGGATCTTTATTCCGTCGATTTTGGTCGTCTCAAACTTCATCTGTCCTGATCCTGCCTAGCTGCGTTGGAGGTCAAGCTAGGCCGGACCGCGTACTGCCGAAACATGCAAATGCGGTCAAGCGCTTGCATTTTGCCCCAATCAACTTGCACAACTTGCAAGTGGGGTGTTTTGCCGCGATCAAATGCGAATAGACCAAGAACGGATGAGGAGACGACAGTGCAGGGCACATATCCGCTCGCGCTCGGGCTGAACGCCTGCCGCATGCTTGGGATCGACCCCGCAGACATGCTCCGCCAGGCCGGTCTCGGCGATCTGGACCCCAAGCAGGCAGCGCTTGGCGTGACCGCCGCGCAATATGTGGCCGCATGGGACGCGATGGTCCGTTTGGCCGGGCACGAGGACTTGCCAATCCAGCTGGGCATCGCCATTGCGCGTGGACCGATCGTTCCGGTCTTTCTGGCGCTGGATTGCGCGCCCGACCTCGAACAGGGCTTGCGCCGGATCACCCGTTACAAGCGTCTGATTGGACCGACGCGGATGCACGTCTATGGCGAAGATGCGAAACTGACAGTCGAATACGACAGCAGTGCTCCCGGACAGGCGTTACCCACCTCCATGCTCGCGCTCTACCTTGCGTTCGTTGTCGAAAAAGCTCGGCTGATGACTGCCCGACCGATGATCCCGGTGGCGGCCACGCTCAAGGCTCCCGAAGACGCGCGCCGAAGGCTCGCCCGCCATCTCGGCGTGATGCCGAAATACGGCGAAAAGGCCGCGCTGAGCTTCTCGCGTGCCGATGCAACGGCACCATTCCTATCCGAGGCCCAAGGGTTGTGGGACGCGATGGAACAGGACCTGGAACGGCAGCTTGCCGCACGTGCCAGAACGAGCAACATGTCCTCCAAGGTCTCAAGCTCGCTCCTGACACAACTGCCATTGGGCAAAGCTGACGTGGTCACGGTGTGCGAGGAATTGGGCGTCAGTCGCAGCACTCTCCAGCGGCGCCTCCGCGACGAAGAAACGACGTTCCAGGAAATCCTCGATACGACCCGCAAAGATCTTGCGCTGCGGTATCTGACCAGAAGCAACCTTGCGAACGAAGAAATTTCTTACCTGCTGGCTTATAGCGATCCGAACAGTTTCTTCCGAAGTTTCCGCCGTTGGACCGGGTTATCACCGAGCGAAGTCCGAAAACCGGCCGGTGAGGTCGGTGAATAGTGAAGACGGTGAGATCCTGCACCCCCGAAGGTTCTCTGCACGGGCAGTAGCCACACCTGCAAATGTCGTTTTCTTCCCGCATAGCGCACATCAACCATACCACGGATTGGCACTCTCAACGGGACCGAGCCACGCGTGCACAACCAAGCGCAAAGGCCCCCCGTACGGGGGGCCTTTGGTCGTGTGTTCATCGTAACGTGCTTAGTGGCAGGCGGGACGCGTGCCGGGCAGCAGGACCTTGTCGACCACATGGATCACGCCGTTGTCGGCCATGATGTTGGCCACAACCACTGTGGCCATATCACCGGTGCCATCCGCAATCGTCACGCCGGACGCGCCCTTGGTGATGCACAGGCGCTCGGAGGCGAGAACCGGCTTGAAGTAGTTGGACCCATTGGGGATCATCTCTGCCGTCAGCTTGCGGTCGTCGACGTGGTACAGCAGCACGTCGGTCAGCTGGCCCTTGTTCTCGGGCTTCAGCAGTGTCTCGACGGTGCCTTCGGGCAGGGCGGCGAAGGCGTCATTGACGGGGGCATACACCGTGAAGGGCCCGGGGCCTTGCAGCGTCTCGACCAGACCAGCCGCAGACACCGCCGCCACCAGGGTGGAGAAACGTTCGTCGCCCGCGGCGATATCCACGATCGTGTTGGCCGATGCGGCCGTGCCAAGTGTCAAAGCCGTGGCTGCGATGGCTGTCAGTTTGCGCAAGTTCTTCATATCCAGGTCCTTTCAAATTTCATTGTGTGCATTTTGCACACGCCTGATATGAGATAGATACGGCGGGGTTTCCCAACTGGATCAAAAGTTTTTCCGATCCATCTGGATTGCCAAGGTTCTGCCGTTGCGGCGCGCGGGCCTTTGCCCTAATCAGGCGCAAACGTTTTCAAGGAGAGTGCCATGCGCCTCAGCCGCTATTTCTTGCCTGTATTGAAGGAAAATCCTGCCGAGGCGCAGATCGTCAGCCACCGGCTGATGCTGCGCGCGGGCATGATCAAGCAAGCCAGTGCGGGGATCTATTCGTGGCTGCCGCTGGGCTTCAAGGTGCTGCGCAAGATTGAAAACATCGTGCATCAGGAACAGGCGCGTGCGGGTCATCTGGCCATGCAGATGCCCACGATCCAGTCGGCGGATCTGTGGCGCGAAAGCGGTCGCTATGATGCCTACGGCGAGGAAATGCTGCGCATCAAGGACCGGGGCGGGCGCGACATGCTGTTCACGCCCACGGCGGAGGAATTGATCACCGACATCTTCCGCGCCCACGTCAGCAGCTACAAGGACCTGCCGCTGACCATGTACCAGATCCAGTGGAAGTTCCGCGATGAAATCCGCCCGCGTTTCGGCGTGATGCGGGGCCGCGAATTTCTGATGAAGGACGGCTACAACTTCGACCTGACCAAGGAAGACGCGCTGCACGCCTACAACCGCCACCTGGTCAGTTATCTGCGCACTTACGAACGCATGGGGCTTCAGGCGATCCCGATGCGCGCTGACAGCGGCCCCATCGGCGGGGACGATACGCACGAATTCCTCGTGCTGGCCGAAACGGGCGAGAGCGAGGTGTTCTACGACAGCGCCGTGACCGACCTGACCTTCGGCGACCGTCAGATCGACTATGACAGCGTCGAAGACTGCGCCGCGGTGATGGAGGAATTCACCCACCTTTACGCCCGCACCGATGAAACCCACGACGCAGAATTGTTCAACGAAGTGCCTGAAGACCGCCGCCGCACCGCGCGCGGTATCGAAGTGGGCCAGATCTTTTACTTCGGCACCAAGTATTCCGAACCTCTGGGCGCAACCGTGCAGGGGTCGGACGGCAAACCCGTGCCCGTTCATATGGGCAGCCACGGCATCGGTGTCAGCCGCCTGCTGGGCGCGATCATCGAAGCCAGCCATGACGACAAGGGCATCATCTGGCCCGAAGGGGTCACGCCCTTCCACGTCGGTATCGTTAACCTGCGCCAGGGCGACGCGGAAGCCGATGAAGCCTGCAAGGCGCTTTATGACAGCATCTCCGCCCTCGGGATGGAGCCGCTATATGATGATCGCAAGGAGGGGGCAGGCGCGAAATTCGCCACGATGGACCTGATCGGCCTGCCATGGCGGATCACCGTAGGGCCACGGGGCCTGAAAAACGGTGTGGTCGAATTGACCTCCCGCCGCACAGGTGAAAGCGAGGAACTGCCGCCCGAAGACGCCGTCGTCAAGCTCACGCAGATTTACGCCGGGATGATCTGAAAGGTGTACGCGCCTTTTGATCGGCGCGTGCAACTCTGCTAGACTGCCGCAAAACACTCAGGCAGGAGCAGTGCCTTGAACATCCGAAGTCTCGTCGTCGCATTGGTGTGCGCGGCGCAATCGGCCGTTGCCGGTGTCCCCGATCGCCTTGAAGAGGCGTTCGAAGGCTGGGTCGGCGAGGTTGGCGTTGAAAACGCCGTGCTGACGATCTGGAACAAGGGCACGCACCAGCGCGACGTGGCCATAGGCATCAACGCCGACATCCCGGTGGAGCTGGCCAGTCTCAGCAAGGCGGTAACGGCCCTTTGTGCTGCACATCTGATCGCGGCGGGCGATTGGACGGCGGACACGACAAGCCGTGCCGTCCTGGGCTATGGGCCTGACAACCTGACCGTCGGTGGCCTGATGACCCACAGTGCGGGCCTTGCCCCTGATCAGACCCAGGGCGCGATGCCGCGTTGGCTGGACCGGGAAAAGGATCGTTCGGCTGTGGCGGCTGAGCATGCGCTGACGCGCAGTGCCCAGACCGGAACCTTGGGCAGCTATACCTATAACAACGAAAACTACGCCGTGCTTGCCGCGATGATCAGCGCCGAGACGGGGCAGCCCCATACCGAGTTCTGTCATGATGCGGTGTTGAAACCTGCCGGGGTCGGGGATGCAAGGCCCTCGCCGCGCACCGGCAGCATGGCAGGCTGGGGCGGCTGGATGATGCCGGTGCAGGACTACGCGCGGCTGATGCACTGGGCCTACGGGCCGGACGGCATGATCGGCAGCGCCCCGCAGGACTGGCCGCAGGCGGACATGGGCGGCGGTGCGTTCTATGGCGTGGGCATGACCCAACGCGCTTTTCGTGGTTCCATGAACTACTGGCATTTTGGTGCCTTGTGTTTTCCCGGTCGGCTGAACGTGGGCACCTATGCGGTCCGGTGGATGGAGGACTGGAACATCGTCGCGTACTACGACGCCTGCCTTTCCTGGGATGACATGATCAATCTGGACAACGTGCTGTCGGCGGCGGTGTTCCAATGATGCTGCGGGCGCTTACCCTGTCTGCGGGGCTGATCGGGGCGGCGGCATCGTCGCAATTTCCTGAATATTCACAGCAGTATACACAGCGGCTCGGCGGCGCAGTGGATGCGCTGGCAAAGGTGGTCGCGGATTTCGATGGTTCTGCGGCTGCCGTCGGGCTGAGCCGGGAGGCAGCGCTGGACCAGATGACGGGCACCGCCTTTCTTGATCGCCGCCGACGGGATATGCAGGCCACCTTCGCCCGCCATGACCGCCTGCGGGCCGATCTGGCGGCATTGCAGGGCACAGGGCCTTTCATGCGCGCCTATCACGCCGCCCGTATGACCGACCCGCAGATCGCGCAGGCCACGATTGAAGCATATCAACCCGCACTGCCGTTGACCTTTGCCGGGCTCAGCTTTGCGGGCGCGGGATTTGTCGTGGCGGCAGGTCTGTTCGGGCTGATCCTGCGCCTGCTGGCATGGCCTTTGCGGCGGCGTCGCAAGGTTGCCGCAAAGGCCGCTTGACCCCACCTGCCGCAGACCCCACTTTGCGCCCGATCCCAAGGAGCCCCCATGGCCAGACCCTCCGCCCGCACGGCGCCCTTTGCCCCTTTTGAATGGATGATCGCCTGGCGGTACCTGCGTGCGCGCCGGGCCGAAGGCGGGGTCAGCGTGATGACCTGGATCAGCCTGATCGGCATCACGCTGGCGGTCTTCGCGCTGATCGCGACGCTGTCGGTCCGCTCCGGCTTCCGGGCGGAGTTTGTGGACACCATTCTGGGCGCAAACGCCCATGTCACCGTCTACACGCTCGGAGAGGTGCAACCCAACGGCCAGCTGGACCGCCGCATGGCGGATTACGAAGCGCTGGCTGAGAAGGTGCGCGCGGTCCCCGGCGTCACGCGCGCGGCCCCGCTGGTGCGGTCGCAGGTGATGGCGAACAAGGGTGAGGAAAACGCCGGGATCGAGGTTTATGGCATCGCAGCGGCGGACCTCAAAACCATTCCCCGCATCGCCGATCCGGAAACCGCGATGGGCGATATCAACCGGTTCGACGAAGGCATCGCCATCGGCAGCGGCGTGGCGCGGTCCCTGCGGGTGGGCGTGGGCGACACGATCCGCGTGATCTCTCCCAACGGGGTAAAGACCGCCTTCGGCACGTCCCCGCGCGTGAACGGGTACGAGGTTGTCTATATCTTCTCCGCCGGGCGCTATGACATCGACCGCACGCGCGCCTACCTTCCGCTGGCCGAAGCGCAATCCTTCTTTAACCGCGAGGGGTTCGTGGACGAACTTGAAGTGATGGTCGAAGACCCCGAAGCGGTGGATACCCTGACCACCCCGCTGATCGAGGCGGTCGGTGGGCCTGCGCAGCTGTGGTCCTGGCGCGATGCGTCGGGATCGTTCCTGAGCGCGCTTGATATCGAAGACCGGGTGATGTTCGTGATCATGAGCGTGCTGGTGCTGATCGCGGCGATGAACATCGTGTCTGGGCTGATCATGCTGGTCAAGAACAAGGGCCGCGATATCGGCATTCTGCGCACCATGGGGCTGACCGAAGGATCGGTGCTGCGGGTGTTCTTCATCTGCGGCGCGTTCACCGGCATCATTGGAACGGTGCTGGGGGTGATCCTTGGATGTCTCTTTGCGCTTTATGTCGATCAGATCTTTGCCTTCGTGAACTACCTGTCGGGCGGTACGGCCTGGGATGCCTCCGTCAGGGGCATCTATTTCCTGCCCGCCAAGCTGCAACTGGGTGATGTGCTGTCTGCGGTGGCGTTGTCGCTGGGGCTGTCCTTCATCGTGACCATTTTTCCCGCCCGCCGTGCCGCGCGCATGAACCCGGTAGAGGCGCTGCGTTATGAGTGATCCGGTCTTGCGGCTTTCAGGCATCACCAAGGTCTACAACCCCGGTGCACCCAATGAAGTCAATGTGTTGCGGGGCGCCGACCTGACAGTGGCACCGGGCGAGGTGGTCGCGCTTGTGGCCCCATCGGGGGCGGGCAAATCAACCTTGCTGCATATCGCGGGGCTGCTGGATGCGCCGGACGCGGGCCGGGTGGAAATCGCAGGCACCGACATGACCGGACAAAGCGACCGCCGCCGCACCGCAGTGCGCCGTCGGGACGTCGGCTTCATCTATCAGTTCCACCACCTGCTGCCGGAGTTCACGGCGCTTGAAAATATCGTCCTGCCACAGTTGGCGAACGGCACCGCCCGCGGGCAGGCCGATGATCGCGCCCGCGATCTTCTGGACAAGGTCGGCATTGCCGCACGCGCCGATCACCGTCCTGCGGCGCTCTCGGGGGGCGAACAGCAGCGCGTCGCCTTCTGCCGCGCGCTGGCCAATGCACCGCGCCTTTTGCTGGCGGATGAACCCACGGGCAACCTTGATCCCTCCACCTCTGACCAGGTCTTTGCGCGGCTGATGGATCTGGTCCGCGACACCGGGCTGTCAGCGGTCATCGCCACCCACAACCTTGATCTGGCCGCCCGGATGGACAGGCAGGTGCGGATGGAAGCCGGTCAATTGCATCCGGCGTAATGGACGCTTGACGCAGCCCGCAGCGCTTTGCAAAGTACGCCACGGCCCGCCATTTCGGTGCAAGGACAGGACCGCCATGGCTCAAATATCCCTCAAGACCATTCACGACACCACACAGGCCGCGTTGATGGCCCATGGGGCGGATGCCTTTCCTGCGGCCGAAGTGGCCCGCGCGGTCGCTGCGGCGGAATCGGTCGGCAACAAGATCTGCGGACTTTATTACGTCGAAAGCTATTGCCAGCAGTTGCGCAGCGGACGGGTGAAGGGTGGTGTGACGCCTGCCGTGAATACCCCGCGCCCTGCGGTGGTGCAGGTGGATGCGGGGTTTGGCTTTGCCCAACCTGCCTTTGCCTACGGGCTGCCCGTCGCGCTGGATGCGGCACGGCAATCGGGGGTGGCGACGCTGGCGGTATGTCACGCGCATACCTGCACCTCGCTGGGCTATTTCACCGAACAGATCGCGCGCGCCGGGTTCATCGGTCTGGGCTTCACCAATGCCTCCCCGATCGTGGCGGCACCTGGGGGCAAGACCCGCGTGATCGGCACCAACCCGATTGCCTTTTCCGTCCCGGACGGGGCAGGCGGCATTGCGATGCAATTCGATCAGTCGACCACCACAGTGGCCCTTGGCAAGATCACCATGGCCAAGGCAGCGGGGCAATCCATCCCCGAAGGCTGGGCGCTGGATGCCGACGGCAAGCCCACCACCGATCCCGATGCTGCGATCAAGGGCTCGCTCATTTCCACGGGCGGGTACAAGGGGTGGGGTTTTGGCCTCATGGCCGAGATTTTGGCCGCCGGGCTGACGTCGTCCGTGTTGTCACGCGATGTCAAACCTCTGAAGGCGCCCGACGGGCCGCCGCATGACCTGGGGCAGTTTTATCTGATCATCGATCCCAGCGCGTCGGGCGATTTCACCGCCAAGGTGGCAGCGTTGAGCGACGCGGTGGCGCAGGACGATGGCGCGCGGATGCCGGGGCAGGGCAAGGCCAAATCCGACCCGGTTGAAGTGGAAGATGCCGTCTGGGCACAGATCGAGGCGCTGGCAAACACCTAGCGCCCGGACCCTAGACCTGCTGCGTCAGCCAGACGCCCACCGCCATCAGCCCGATGCCCCCCGCCCGCGTCAGGCCCAACGGCGACACCTGCGCGCCGAACAACCCGAAATGATCAATCGCCGCAGCTGAAATCAACTGACCCAGCAGGACGAAGAACACCGCGTTCCCCAACCCGAAATGCGGCGCGATATAAGTGATGCTGAGCACATAGAACCCTACCAACAGCCCCGCGATGAAAAGATGCCGGGGCGCCGTGGCCAGCCGCGCCCATTGGTGCGGCCCGGTGACCATGGCCACGATCAGGCATGCCACGAAGGCCACCACGAACAGCACCGTTGCCGCCGCCGCGGGCGACCCGATCGTGCGCCCCAGCGCGGCATTCATCGCCGCCAGCACCGGGATGCCGATCCCGGCCAGCAGCATCACAAGGGCATATTGGGCCATCAGAAAATCCTCATCCGCAGATCCCGCGCAATTCGACGCCGTCCCACGGCAGGCGCACGTCATGGACCCGGGTTTGCGGCAGCGCGGACACCGGCATGACCTGCGCGATCAGATCATGCAGCCGTTTGGTGCGCGGCGCCTGCGGCGCCAGTGCGCGACAGCAGACATATTCCTCCACGATGGAGCCTTGCTGCTCAAACCCGAAATCAAGGAACTTCGGATCGCCTTCGATGTCGAAAAGGTAGGGGTCGCGCTGAAACCCGTGCTCTGATGCGGCCAGCAGCGGGGAATAACCCGTCAGTTTGCGGTTCTGCCATTGCCAGACATGCGTCGCCTCATGCGCCAGCAGCATGGCGGCGACAAGGCCGATCTTTTCGGGATAGGCGGGCATGTAATCATCCAGATACCAGTCGCGGTCGAAAAGGACGCTATTGAACAGGGCCACGGCGGCGGGTTTGGCGGTCACGACGTCATCGGTCTGGGGCGGCAGGATCAACTCGCGGCAGGTGGTGCGGGGCCGTGGCTTGCGTTTGAACGTGATCGACCGCGTGGGCGCACCGTTGTGCAACCGCATCTGATTGGCGTCCAGACCGGTGCCGTGCAGCGTGTCCAGAAAGGCGCGTTCGCTGGTGGTCAACGGGCGGCCACAGCCGGTGACGAAAAGGAGGGTCAGGAGGAGAACAAGAGCACGGATCATATCCGCAGTAAGGCGCGCGCGGGTCGTTTGCGCAAGGGGTAATCAGCGCGCGAATGTCGCCGTCGCAAGGGCCACCGTCCGGGCGGAGGGCAGGGCGGTCAGCACGCACCGGGCATAGACCGGAATGCCGCCCGCGCATGTCACCCTGTCCGTGGCGTGAAGGCGCGGGCCGGGGCAATCTGGCCCGATTTTCGCAATGGCCATCCGCAGATCCAGCACGGAACGGGCGACGTTGGTTTCCGAAGAGACCGCTGCGGTGGCGTATCAGTGTTACAAGGCGCTGACACCATCGTGCGCTTTAGTGACCGATTGGTTCCTTTTCCTGAACGCCCATCGCCCCCATCTTTTTCCCAGATCGCAGGGGCAGGATGCTTCTGCGGCACACACCGCAGCGAAGATACCGCTGCCCGGAAAGGAAACGATATGTTGAGAGTGATTTTCCCCACCGTCTTCGGATTTGCCGCCCTGATGACCGTCTGGTGCCTGACCGCGCTGACCTACATGATGTAATCCCACGGAAAGGTGCGCCCGTATTGATCTGGATCAGGGCGCGCCTTGCTATCCTTGTGCACTCTGCCTGCAGCCCAGCAAAGGAGAGTGCCATGAAATACCTCATCCCCCTGATCATCGCCTGCCTGCCCATTGGCGCACAGGCCCAGGACGCCGCGGAAGGCGAGGCGCTGTACCAGACCCACTGCGCCGCCTGCCACGGGATCGAAGCGCGCGGCAACGGCCCCATGGCCCCCATCCTGACCCTGCAACCGCCCAATCTGCGCACCTTGACGGCGCGGTACGACGGCGTGTTCCCGGTGGTGCGCGTGGTGACCCGCATCGACGGGCGCGACCCGCTGGTGGCGCATGGCTCGCCCATGCCGGTCTATGGGGATTTCTTCGAAGGGGATGACACGGCGCTGAAGGCGGAGACGGGGCAGCCGATCATGACGAGCCGGGCGATTGTGGATTTGGTGGCGTATCTGAATGGGGTGCAGGAGTGAGGGTGCGCATTCACTGCGCACCAAACCCGGTCTTTATGTTGCGAAGCGGCGCGCAATGAATGCGCACCCTACGGTTGGTCGTGTGGCGATATCCCCGACACCGGCAAAGCCACAGATGTTCCTCTGTCCCATGCGCCTGAAGGCGCATAGCCCCTTCCTTCCCCCCATGGGAAGGGGCTTTCGGCGGGACGAGTGTTAGGGTGTGCATTATCAGTTAATCAGACAGGACGCAAAAAATGACGACCGTCTTTGTCTGCAACGCGCAAAAACCGGTCAGTTTCTGCTGCCCACTCTGCACAGGTCTTATCTAGTCTCCACATATCGCCCTCAGCATCAACGATACCAACTGGTACGTTACCGCCGTCGTAGAGTGAACTCAGCAACATAACCAAGGCTTCAAAGCAATTTTGTCTTGCCGAATTCTTCGGATATTTTTTCTCGCTCGTCATTATCTGCCAATTGTGGTTGGGTGCCCACTTTGCCAGAGGCGCAGAACCTCTTTTTCCTGCTTCTTCGCCATAGAACTCAAAGAGAATCTGGTTTTCTTCGAAGCAAACGGCAATTGACTGTGGGTCATTGCTCTTGGACTTATTCACACGAATTGACCAACCGTTCGCTACCTCAAACATCCAACTCCTCCACAAACCGCGCGTTCTCCTGAATGTACTCAAACCGCAGTTCCGGCTTCTTCCCCATCAGCCGCTCCACCAGATCCCCGGTCTCCCCCGGCGTATCCTCATCCACCGTCACCCGGATCAATTTCCGCGTCGCAGGATCCATCGTGGTCTCTTTCAAATCCTTCGCATCCATCTCCCCCAGCCCCTTGAAGCGCTGCAGGTCGATCTTGCCTCTCGAATTGGCACCGAGACCACGTTCCATCCAATAGTCCTTCTCCTTATCGTCCGCCACGTAGCGTCGTAGAGCCCCCTGCGTCAGCCGGTACAAAGGCGGACACGCCAAATACAGGTGCCCGTGGTCAATCAAGGGCCGCATCTGGGTAAAGAAGAACGTCATCAGCAACGACGCGATATGCGCCCCGTCCACATCCGCATCCGTCATGATGATGATTTTGTCATAGCGCAGGTCGTCGAGGTTGAATTTGGTCCCCATCCCCACGCCCAAAGCCTCGCACAGGTCGCTGATCTCCGCGTTGGTGTTCAGCTTGCCCGACGCCGCCCCAAGCACGTTCAAAATCTTGCCCTTCAGCGGCAACAGCGCCTGCGTCTTGCGATCCCGCGCGCCCTTGCCGGACCCGCCCGCGGAATCCCCCTCCACGATGAACAACTCCGTCCCTTCGCGGTCCTTGGACGTGCAATCGGTCAGCTTGCCGGGCAGGCGCAGTTTCTTCGTCGCGGACTTGCGCGCCGTTTCCTTCTCCTGCCGCCTGCGCATCCGCTCTTCCGCACGCAGCACCAGAAAATCTAGGATCGCGCCTGCGGATTTGGTATCCGCCGCCAACCAGTTGTCAAAGTGGTCGCGCACAGCACCTTCGGTCATCTTCTGTGCTGACTCGGTCGAAAGACGATCCTTGGTCTGCCCCACAAAGGCCGGATCCGCGATAAAGCACGACACCAAGGCACAGCCGCCCGACATCAAATCCTCCCGCGTAATCTGCCCCGCCTTGCGGTTGTTCGACAACTCGCCATAGGCCTTGATCCCCTTCAGGATCGCCGCCCAGAACCCGGCCACATGCGTGCCGCCTTCGGGCGTGGGCACGGTGTTGCAGTAGGACTGAATGAACCCGTCGCGCGACGGCGTCCAGTTGATCGCCCATTCGACCTTGCCGGTGGTGCCGAACTTTTCCTGAAAATCCACGCTGCCAGAAAACGCCGCATCGGCATAGGTCGTGGCCCCGCTCAGGGTCTCGGTCAGGTACTCCGACAGGCCGCCGGGGAAATGGAACGTCGCCTCCTGCGGTGTGTCGGCATCGGCAATCTCCGATTTCCAGCGGATTTCAACGCCTGAAAACAGGTACGCCTTCGACTTCACCGACTTGTACAAAAGCGCAGGCCGGAACCGGTGGCTGCCAAAAATCTCTTCGTCCGCGTGAAAGGTCACGGTGGTGCCGCGCCGGTTTGGGGCTGCGCCGACGTTCTCCAGCTTGCCCAAAGGCACCCCGCGCGAAAACCGCTGCTCATAGACCTGCCGGTCCCGCGCGACCTGAACGACCATGCTGTCGGACAGCGCGTTCACCACCGACGATCCAACCCCGTTCAGACCGCCCGAGGTCTGGTACGCCTTGCCCGAAAACTTGCCCCCCGCGTGCAGCGTACACAGGATCACCTCCAGCGCGGATTTGTCCGGAAACTTCGGGTGTGGATCAATCGGAATACCACGCCCGTTGTCACGGATGGTGATGGCATAATCGGCGTGCAATTCCACCTCGATCCGGTTGGCATGCCCCGCCACCGCTTCGTCCATGGAATTGTCCAGCACTTCGGCCACCATATGGTGCAACGCGCGTTCATCCGTGCCGCCGATGTACATGCCGGGGCGCAGGCGCACGGCTTCCAGCCCCTCCAGCACCTCGATGGAGGACGCGTCGTATTTCTGCGGCTCTGAGGACGCGTCGGACAGGAGATCATTCATGAATGCGGGGCCTGTGATTGTTGCTTTTGTTAAGCGCGGAGTATGCCAGAGCGGGCAGGGTGGGGGAAGGGCAGATCATCGGTCGAAAGGGGCTTTCCTTTTGCGCCGCATATCATATCTAGCGCCCTGTACCGCCAGTGAGGCCCCGATGACCGATCAGACCCCGCCCCCCGACGTGCCGACCCTGCGCAGCCTGCCCAACTGGCGCTACATGCTGCAGGAATGTGACGAACTTTACCGCTACCTGCCTGCAGGCGGCAGCGAACGCATCCGTGGCCACCAGCGCAAGGTGCGCGAAGCCATCAGCCGTCTGCTGAAGCGCAACGGGGAGGTGCGGGTGCAGCCGCCTGCGGGAAAACCCGTCACCGCCCATCTGCGCCGCGCGCTGGACGAAGGGCGGCAGGGTGTTCTGGCCCCCGCCGCCCGCGCGCTGGATGCCGTGGCCCCCTGTCTCAGCTGGCAATACGGCTATGAAAAAGTGCCCAAGGGGCTTCAGAACACATTCGCCTACGCCGAACTTGCAGGCGCCCACGGCCCAGTGATGAGCGATGAGATCATCCTCGGCGTCGTGCTTTTTGCCCCCGGCTGCACCTATCCCGCCCATGCCCACAAGGGGATCACGGAAAGCTATGTCTGCTTGTCCGGCGCGGTGTCGGAGAACCACCAAGGCGTCTATGTCCCCGGCTCGATGATCTTCAACCCGCCCGATCACCTGCACCGCATCACTGTGGGGGACCGCGAACCCGCGCTGCTGATCTACGCGTGGATCGGCGACAAGGCGGACCTGCACGACCAGAAGATGGTGTTTACCCGGTCACGCAAGTAATCAAACCGCAACCTTCCGGCGCAGCCACGCGGCAAGGTCTTCCTCATCCATGCGCCTTTGCGCAACTTCGCGAATAAGGTCGCCCGCTTCGATGGTTTCGTGTTCGATACGGATCCCGTTCATGTACAGGCAGACGATCATCGTCTTGTAGGCCGTGCGTTTGTTGGCGTCATTGAAAACATGACCCGTCGCCACCGCCACACAATACGCCGCAGCAAGGTCAAACGGGTCATTGATCATCCCGTAGACGAGACGGTTATCGACCCGCGCCAAAGCCCCATCCAAGGACTTGTCGCCAGCCATGCCCTGCAATTCACCGGGGTTCAGTACCGCGTCGTGGATAGTATCCACCAAGCCGACGTCCAAAAGGCGATAGGTCATTTGTATTTGAGGTAATCAAGTACAGGCTGGGTCTGGGCGCGGGTCTTCTCAATCGCCTCCATCACCTCATCCAGCGTCGCAACCCGTGGCTCTTCCTGCAGCGTCGCCTCGGCAGGCACGAAATACCCCACACACTTTGAATTCTTCATGATCGCCACCGGCTTCCCGCCGGAGCGTTCCAACACCTTATGCGGCTCGCGCATTTCGGTCATGGTGGCGATGTGCTTGGCAAAGATACGTGTCATGGCGTGGGCTCCAAATTAGACATCTTAGTATACACATAAATATGCATTCTTCAAGGTTGCACTCCGCCAACCCGCGCCGCACCCTGCACCAAACCATGCAAAGGACGCCCCAATGGCCTGGATCAGAACCATCCCCTTCGACGCCGCCACGGGTAAACTGCGCGACCTATACAAGCGCGTGACGGGTCCGGACAACAACGTCGACAACATCATGATGATGCACTCCCTGCGCCCCCACACGATGGAGGCGCATATGGCGGTCTACAAATACGTCCTGCACCACCGCGACAACACCATTCCCAAATGGTTTCTTGAAGCCATCGGCGTCTGGGTGTCCCACCTCAACACCTGCACCTACTGCGTCGAACACCATTTCGCCGGAATGAAGCGTCTGCTGAAGGACGACACGCGCAGCGATGCCCTTCGCACCGCCATCGCCTCGGGCGACGTCCCTGCCATGCCCCTCGACGCACGCCAGCAGGCCGCCATGCGCTATGCTCAGCGGTTGACCGAAACACCGGGCGACATGGCACAATCAGATGTGGAGGCGCTGCGCATGGCCGGATGGGACGACGGCGAAATCCTGGAGATCAACCAGGTCACGGCGTATTTCTGCTACGCCAACCGCACGGTCCTTGGCCTTGGCTGCTCTACCGATGGGGACATCATCGGCCTCAGCCCCGGCAACAACGACGACCCCGACGACTGGAACCACCGCTAAGCCCAGACGCAACAGGTACGCTTATGCGCCCACGCCGCCCCTCTTTTTGGCCTTAAATACCGTCGTGCAACGCCGGCCCCACACGCCACAGCCGCGTTCAACCCCGCGCGTCCACCCAGTCCAGGATCACCTTTGCCACCTTTTCAGGCTGCTGGTGATGCAACCAATGATCCGCGCCGGGTATCTCCACCCGTGTCAGATCAGCGACAAAATCCTCCAACCCCGCTGTGGCCTCGGGCAGCAACGCCCGGTCCTCCGCCCCCCAGACCAGCAGATGCGGACAGCGTACCTGCAAACGGTTCACGGGCAGTTCGGGTACATCCGCCACAGGCTCCCCCGGTCGCGCCAAAACCAAGGGAGAGGCGCGGTACCAGTTGATCATGCCGCGCAGCCGCCCCTCGCGCGCCCATTCCGTCAGATAGGCCGCCCGCGTCGCACCGCTGAGCCAACTGAGATCCATGTTCGCCGAAAACAGCGACAGCAGCTTGGCATATCCATCCGCCGCAAACCGCGCTTCCGATCCTTCCGCCCGCAACACGTGGATATATTGTGATGCCGCCGTCTGCGCGCCCCCTGCCGCCAAGGCCCGTTGGAACGGCACGGGATGCACGCCGTTCATGATGATCAGCCGATCCACCAATGCGGGATGAAACATCGCCAGGCCGTAAGCCACCGCCGCGCCCCAGTCGTGGCCCAGAACCGTGACCGGCCCCTCGCCAATCAGCGCCGCCATATCTCCCACCAGCTTGCCGGCGGCATATTCCGACACCGCGGCCGGTGCCCAGCTTTGGCCGTACCCCCGCTGGTCAGGTGCGATGCAATGAAACCGTTCGGCCAGCAGCGGGGCTAGGTCTGCCCACGCGCCGCCATACTCCGGAAAGCCATGCAGCAACAACAACCGAGGCAGGCGTGCGTCCCCCCAGCGGCGGACATGGAACGGCTTGCCGCCCAGCAGGATCGTTTCAGATGTCATCGCGGTCATGGGGTCCTCCGCCGCGCAACCTGACCCGCCGCGCGCAGCAGCGCAAGCGCTACATAAGGTCAGGCAGATGAGCCTTGAGATGCGCGAAAACCGGCGCGATATGGGGCAGATGGCGCTGGTCCTCATGCACCACGAGCCATGCGGGCATCGGATAGACGATGTCCGGCAACACCCGCTCCAGCCCCAGACGCGCGGCCAGCTTTATCTGGCACAGGCCGATACCAAGCCCCGCCTGCAGATGCGCCAGCTGCGCCAGTGGATCATCGCAGCGCAGCACGATGTTGCGCGGCACCGGCAGGCCGCTGGCCAGCATCGCAGGCAGAAGCCGGTCTTCGCGGTCATCGCTGATGAACGGCGCTTCCTGCAGGGCCTCTGGCGTCCTCGGGCGATGAACGCCGGGGGCGGTAAACAGCCCGACCACCACATCAGGCAATTTTGCGGCCACCAGCGCCTGCTGGCGCGGTGCAGTAAAGCGGACCGCGATATCCGCCGCGCGCTGGTTCAGATTTTCCGCCGCATCCGTTGCCGCAATTTCGAACCGCAATCCCGGCGCATCCGACCGCAGGCGTGCCAGCAGCGGCGGCAGGACATGGGTCGCGACAACCCGCGATGCCGTCAGCCGCACGACCCCAACGGGCCTTGCCGCATCGGCTGCCGCCGCCCGGCCCAGCGCGGCGGTCTGATCCAACACGGCGCGGGCGATGGGAAGCAATTGCTGCGCCTTGGCCGTTGGCGTCAACCCGTTGACCGCGCGGGTAAAAAGCGCTGTGCCCAGTTCATCCTCAAGCGCTTCGATATGGCGGCGCACGGTGGGTTGCGCCAGCCGCAGGGCGCGCGCGGCCGCCGACAGGCTGCCGTGGGTCATCACGGCGTGAAATGCGGGAATATGTTGGGGGGAAGGGTTGCTCATCAGTTCATGTTAGCTGAGTATACAAGATTAAACACTTATGTTCAGCACCCGCATGACCCATATTGTCTCCCAAACAGGAGGCTTTGATGCGCGACACGACACACAATCCAACCCATCCCATCGCCTATACCCTTCAGGCCGAAGGTCTGGCCCTTGGCCTTGGCGCCCTCATCGCCTTTGGCATGACCGGCGGCAGCTGGTTGATGTTTGCCCTGCTGATCCTGGTGCCCGATCTGGCGATGCTGGGGTATCTGGCAGGCAAGCGGGCGGGCGCGCTCAGCTACAACCTTGCCCACAGCACCCTGATCCCGTGGGCTCTGCTTGGCCTCGCGTATTGGACGGCAAGCCCGCTGATGATCCATCTGGGGCTGATCTGGATGGCGCATATCGGGCTCGACCGCGCCATTGGCTACGGGTTGAAATACGCCAGCGGCTTCAAGGATACCCATTTGGCCCGCGTCTGAAACAGCCTCTTCCAAAGCCGACCGCCCCGGCGTAGGGGTGGTGCATGACCACCGTCCAGATGACATATCCCGGCCATTTCAGGGCCATCCTGACGCTGGGTCTGCCGCTGATTGGCGGGCATCTGGGGCAGGTGGCCATCGGCGTAACCGATACCGTCATGCTGGGCTGGTATTCGGTTGAGGCTCTGGCGGCGGTCACGCTGGCCAGCACCTATTTCTTCGTCTTCTTCATCTTCGGCTCCGGCTTTGCCGCCGCGGTCATGCCCATGGTTGCCAGCTTTGCCGCGGAGGAGGATGACGTCAGCATCCGCCGCGCGACGCGCATGGCACTGTGGCTGTCGCTGGCCTTCGGCATCGCAACCCTGCCGCTGATGATCTGGTCCGAACCCATCTTGCGCCTGCTGGGGCAGGGGGAAGCCGTCGCGGTGACCGCCGGGGCCTATCTGGCTGTTGCGGGCTGGGGCATCCTGCCCGCGCTGCTGGTGATGGTGCTCAAATCCTACCTTGCGGCGCTTGAGCGGACGCAGGTCGTCTTCTGGATCACCATCATCGCGGCCGTCGTGAACGTGCTGGCGAATTACGCCTTCATCTTCGGCAACTGGGGCGCGCCGGAACTGGGGGCGGTGGGCGCGGCCATTGCCTCGCTCTGCACCCAGATCGTGTCGCTCATTGCGGTTGTCCTCTACATCCTTGTCGTGGTCCCGCAACATCAGCTGTTTGTTCGCCTGTGGCGCAGCGATTGGCACATGCTCAAGCGGGTCTTCAACCTCGGCTGGCCCATTGGCCTCACCATCCTCAGCGAGGTGGGCCTTTTCGCCGCTTCGGCGGTGATGATGGGCTGGCTGGGCACCGTGCCCCTGGCGGCGCACGGCATCGCGGTGCAACTGACATCGCTCACGTTCATGCTGCATCTGGGCCTCAGCAATGTCGCCACCATCCGCGCGGGCAATGCCATGGGGCGGCGTGACCCGGCGCATCTGGGGCGCGGTGCGCTGGTGGTGACGGTGATGTCGGTGACCATTGCCCTGCTGACCATCACGTGGTTCATCGGCTGGCCGGAATCGCTCATCTCGCTCTTCATGCAGCGCGATGAACCGGCGCGGGCGGATATCCTCAAGGTGGGCGCCGGGCTTTTGATCATGGCGGGCCTTTTCCAACTGGTGGACGGGGCGCAGGCCATCGCCCTTGGCCTGCTGCGGGGCATGCAGGACACCCGCGTGCCGATGCTGATCGCGGCCTTCAGTTATTGGGTGATCGGCGTGCCCTGTTCATACCTGCTGGGTTTCCCGATGGGCCTCGAAGGGATCGGCGTCTGGGCGGGGCTGGGCATCGGGCTGGGTGTGGCGGCGCTGCTGCTGAACTGGCGGTTCTGGCGCGTGGCGCTGTCTGACGTGCAACAGCCGCAGACCGCCGTGGCTGAAGGATAGCGTAGACCGCAGGACGATGCCGGACCAGCCGCCGGGGAGGAGACGCTGGTCCGGTCGCGGGCGCCGGACCAAAGGCAGGCCCGACGCTCCGGTCTTGCTCAAAGGATGAAGTCGCCCTGCTGGACTTCGTTGACCCAGGTCAGGAAGATCTCCGCATCTGCCGCGCCGTTGCCATCGGCATCAATCTGCACAAGGTTGTCGGCAAACATCACCGACGCCTGTCCGCCACCGGCAAAACTGCCGTCCCCCTCGAAGCGCAAGCCGCCGTAGCTGCTCAGATCGATCCGGTCGATGCCGCTGTCGAAGCCGCGCACCTCGTCGCGGGCGGCTTCACCCACACCGCTGTCCCCGGCGTGGAAAACGAAGATGTCGGCGGCGTCGGTGTCTTCCCAATCCAGCATCAGGTCCGCGCCGGTGCCGCCGATCATGCGGTCGACGCCTTCACCGCCCGTCAGCGTGTCATTGCCTGCGTTGCCCTGCATGACGTCCTTGCCATCCTCGCCGAACAGCTCATCGTTGCCGGCCTGTCCCTTGATCAGATCAGCCCCCGTGCCGCCGATCAGCTTGTCGTCACCCGAACCGCCCAGAACGGTATCGTCGCCCGCCCCGCCAGAGGCGGTATCGCGGCCCTGACCGGCCTTCAGCATGTCCCGGCCTTCCTCGCCATAAAGCGTGTCATCCCCCTGTCCGCCGGACATGGTGTCTTCGCCCTTGCCGCCGCCCATCAGGTCGGCCCCGTCATGCCCCTTCATCAGGTCCTTGCCGTCTTCGCCGTAAATGGTGTCATTGCCAAGCCCACCCAGCAGCGTATCGGCGCCCATGCCGCCGGAAACGAAATCGTCACCCGTGCCGCCATCGACCAGGTCATTCCCCTCGTTGCCATGCACGCGGTCGTCGCCGTCCTGGCCGCGCACTGTATCGCGCCCGATGCCGCCCCCGGCGACATCATCATCGTTCCCGGCCTTGATCAGATCCTGCCCTTCCTCGCCCCAGATGGTGTCCAGACCGACGCCCCCATAGGCCTCGTCGTTGCCTGTGCCGCCGCCCAGGTTGTCGTTGCCGTCCTCGCCCATCAGTATGTCGTTGCCCTCATCGCCCCAAAGCGAATCATTGCCGCCCTCGCCGTGCATCACGTCATTGCCCAGATCGCCGCCCGCCACGTCGTTGCCTGCGCCCCCAAAGACAGTGTCGTTGCCGATCCCGGCCCAAACGCTGTCGTCTCCGCCGCCCGCTTCGAAAATCTCGTGATTGGCCTCCTCGAGGTCAAAGGAATATTGCCCCGAATGCAGTGTTTCGCTGCCGTCGGTGCCGTAGACCCGGTTTTCCCCGTTCAAAAAGTAGTTGAGCCACCCGGCAACGTCATCGACTGCCTCGTTCTCGTTGCCATCCTCGTTGCGAAACCGCCCGTCGCGGTATTCGAACCCGACATGATAGATCGCGTCAGCCACCGTATCGATGAAGTTGCGCCCCTGAAACTGATAGGCACCGCCATCACCCTGCGCGAGGTGAAATCCCGTCTCTTCGTTGCCTTCGTCATCGCCATGGCCTTCAACGAAAGTGTCGTACAGCGCGGTGTCCGCGCGGATGTAATCGGAGATGCTGCGCAATTCATCCGGCGTGATCTTGTTGTCTGCGTTAACCCCCAGTGCCGTGATGGCCGTGGTGATGACACCGTTCATAAGCTCCGCCGCCGCTGCACCGCCTTCGATGTCTGCGGGGCCGATATTGGCCTTCAGGCCCGGATCGGAACGGACAAGATCGGCAATGGCCTGCAGGCCGGGTGGTGTGACTTGTGGCATGGATTATTCCTCCAGCTGTGTTTCTTGCTTGTTGTTCTGAAGGGCAGTTCGCGCAGCGCGGCGCGCCAAATGCAAAGGCCGGCGTGCAGGCCCTTCGTAATCGGCGGTAACGCGTGATTGTGGCGCTCCGAAGGCACCATAAAACAAGAGAAACCCCGCCCGTCCAAACGGTTAGACCGGGTGCGCGGATTTTTGCTTTATTTTTTCAATGAATTGGCGGAATTTGGCGGACAGCTTCAGCATGGGGAAACACGCAGGTCCGGTTTCGCTCGCTGTTAGTCCTTCAGCAGCCTGTCGGCCTTCTTGCGCACAAGCGTGCTGCGCAAATCATGCATCGCCAGCAGCAAGGCGTCGGTCACCGCTTCAAGCTGTGCATCACTGGCCCTGGACTGCACCCATTGGGTCGTCAGGTTCATGTGATCCACCGCACGGTAGATATCGTCGATGTCGCGATGCGCCAGCACGTCGCGGCGGTTTTCCATCCAGTCACGGATGTGGCTCAGATCGTCCTCCGACAGCGTCCGGTCGCCATGGGGCTTGATCTCTCCGTTGCGGATGTTGACGACGGCGATCTGATCCATCTCGATCCGCCGCTGGCGGTTTTCGGTGTCCACGCGAAAGACGGCGGCGCCGTTGTCCTTCACCCGGAAATAGAATTCTGGCAGTTCCGAAGTCATGTCAGTCCTTCACAAAACGTGGCGATCCGCGCGCAGGCTTCCGTCAGCGCTTCGTCGGAGGTGGCATAGCTGACGCGGAAATTCGGCGACAGGCCAAAGGCCGCGCCGAACACTACCGCAACGCCGGTCTCCTCCAGCAGGGCGGTGGCAAAGGTCTCATCATCGGTGATCTTGATGCCTCCCGCCGACGTCTTGCCAATCAGCCCCGCAATCGACGGATAGACATAAAATGCGCCCTCCGGGGTCAGGCAACTGATTCCGTCGATGGCATTGAGCGCCTTTACCACCAGGTTCCGCCGGCGCACGAACAATTCATTGTGCACGGGCAGGAAATCCTGCGTCCCGTTCAGCGCCTCCACGGCTGCCCACTGGCTGATCGAACAGGGGTTGGAGGTGGATTGCGACTGCACCTTGCGCATCGCCTTGATCAGATGCGCCGGCCCTGCGGCATAACCGATACGCCAGCCGGTCATGGCATAGGCTTTGGAGACACCGTTGACGGTCAGCGTGCGGTCATAAAGGCGCGGCTCCACCTGCGCGGGCGTGCAGAACTTGAAATCGTCATAGGCAAGGTGTTCGTACATGTCATCCGTCATCACCCAGACATGGGGATGGCGCATCAGCACCTCCGTCAGTTCCTTCAATTCGTCCCACGTATATCCGGCCCCCGTGGGGTTGGACGGCGAATTGAAGATCAGCCATTTGGTCTTGTCGGTGATGGCCGCTTCCAACTGGTCCGCCGTCAGCTTGAAACCTGTCTGGATCGACGCCTCCGCAATCACGGGCGTGCCGCCGGCCAGCAGCACCATGTCGGGATAGCTGACCCAATAGGGCGCGGGGATGACCACCTCGTCCCCTTCGTTCAGCGTCGCCATCAGCGCGTTGTAAAGGACTTGTTTACCTCCACCCGACACAGTGACCTGCGATGGTTCGTAGGAAAGACCGTTGTCCCGGCTGAATTTCGCGCAGATGGCCTGCTTCAGCTCTGGAATTCCGTCAACGGCCGTGTACTTTGTCTTACCAGCGTTGATGGCTGCGATGCCTGCCGCCCGAATGTTCTCGGGCGTCGGAAAATCAGGCTCCCCTGCGCCAAGGCCGATCACATCCCGGCCCGCGGCCTTCAATTCGGCTGCCTTGGTGGTGACTGCGATCGTCGGGGACGGTTTGACGCGTGCAAGTGTCGCAGAAAGAAAATCCATGGTGGCCTCTATTTGGCAAAAGGTGCATGTGACCTTCTAGGGGTGACCCTCGCACCGTTCAAGCTTCATTGATCCCGCGGGATCAGGTTCAGGAGACTTCAGATGAATGACAACACAGACTGGTACGGCCCTGACGCGGCAACATTTGGTGACCGACTGGCCGCCGCACGGGAACAGGCCGACATGACACAAGCCGGTCTGGCCAAGCGCCTTGGTGTGCGCGTGGCCACCCTGCGCGCATGGGAAGACGACCTGTCAGAGCCGCGCGCGAACCGCCTGTCGATGCTTGCAGGGTTGCTGAATGTTTCGATGATGTGGCTGATCAACGGCGAAGGCGAAGGCCTGTCGGAGCCGGATGCGGGCGATGAACAACCCGCCGAACTGAATGGCATCCTCGCGGAAATGCGGCTTTTGCGCAGTGAAATGCACGAAAAGGCCGAATCCATGGGGCGGCTGGAAAAACGCCTGCGCCGGATCATGCAGGAACCCGCCCATGCCTGAACCGGCAGAGCATCGGGTCAAGCGGCTCGCCATGCGTTCCATGCGGCGCGGGATAAAGGAAATGGACCTGATCCTGTCGGCTTTTGCCGATCACAACCTTGCCGACATGGATGACGCCGGGCTGACGCTCTATGACCGGATGCTCAATGAAAATGACCACGATCTCTATCAATGGGTCACCGGACAGGTGGCCCCGCCTGCCCACTACAGCCCCCTGATCGACCGGATAAAGGCCCAGATTTCAACGGCCCGCACGGTTTAACCAAATATTCTGGTTTTTTGTTCAAAGTCCTCTCCGTCAACAGTTTTGGAGAGCAAGAATGAGCGTGCAGGAACGGATCGCGGCGCCGCTGCCGGACAAGGGGTTCATGAATGGCTACCTTGAAGCCCTATCACTGGTGGAGCGGTTGCACCGTCTTCTGCTGGATGTGATCAAGGATGAATTCGAACGGGTCGGCGTGCTCGAAATCAACGCGGTACAGGCGCTTTTGCTTTTCAACATCGGCGATAACGAGGTCACCGCCGGCGAATTGAAAAGCCGTGGCTATTATCAAGGCAGCAACGTCAGCTACAACCTCAAGAAGCTGGTCGAAATGGGCTACATGCATCACCAGCGGTGCGAGGTTGACCGCCGTTCGGTGCGGGTGCGCCTGACCGAACGGGGCCGCGAAATCCGTGATGTGGTTGCCGCATTGTTTGCCCGACATGCGGACGGCCTCGAAGATACCGGCGTTCTTGGCCCGACCGGGGTGTCGGATATCACCACATCGCTCAAACGGGTCGAACGCTACTGGACCGACCAGATCCGCTATATCTACTGATCAGCGGTTGATCTGCGCGGGCAGGGGCGGGACCCTTGCCTGCGAAAACACCAGCCCGTCCAACTCCCGCAACAGTTTTTGCCGCATCGCGCGGGCGTAATCGGCAAAACCGATGGCCGTCTGCACGAAGGCATCCGGGCCAAGGATCACCTCCGCCCGGTAATACGCCGACAGCGCGCTGATTTCAGACTGCCGGATGTCCCCGATGTTGGGGTCATCGACCCCCACGACCAGACCATTGATCGTGATGCCCGTTGCGTCCAGCCCGTCGCGCACCTCTCGCGGGCGCGGGCCGAGGTTCGATTTGCCGTCGCCTGACAGATCCAGCGTCCGCTTCCAGCAATCGGCCTGCCGCGCCAGAAAACGCGCCCCCACCTGCATCGCCTGCCCCAGCGCCGTGCCGGGGGTGGCCTGTCGGCGGGTGGTCTGGCGCAGGGTCTCGATCACGCCATTCAGCGCGCCGGGGCTGTCCACTTCCGACCACGGCACCAGCACAACCTGATCGGCGGGCCCGCTCCATTCAAAGACCATGATGCGCACCGGCGCTTCGGGCATCGCCAACAGCTTGCGCCGCACTTCGGGGTCATCCAGGGCCTGCGCCAGACCGCCCAATTGCAGGCGATATTCCCGCGCATCCACCGATCCCGACACATCCAGCCCCAGCGCCAGCGCCTGCCGGCATTCCGCCCCGGCAGTGCCCGACGCACATATCGCCAGGGCAAGGCACGCCGCCCGTATCATCCCGCATCATCCTGTCCACCGGGCAAGGCCCCGATGCTGGGCGGCGACAATTCCCGCTCCAGCTTGCGGCGCATGGCACGCTCGTAATCCTCGAACCCGTTGGCCACGACCATGAAGGCCCCGGGTCCATGCAGCACCTCCGCCTGGTAGAACGCCAGCAACCCGACTTCGCCTTCGAAATCAGCCGCATTCACCACCAGCCCGTTCACCGTCACATCGGCATAGGGAAATTCCTTGTAGGCAGACTGCGGCCCGAACCCATCGTTGTTCTGCCCGTCACCCGCCATATCCAACGTCTTGTGCAAACAGGGGGGCGAACGTTCCAGCAGCCGCGCGCCATAGCCAAGGGCAAAACCCATCGCGGTCGGAAATTCCGTATGGCTGCGCGTGCTGTTGGCCACCGTTTCCGCCGCCCGCACCAGCGCACCGGGGCTGTTGATCAGGGTCCAGTCAAGGATCAACTGATGCTGATAGCGCCCTGACCATTCGTAGATCGCCAGCGCCACGTGTTGATCGGCGGCAAAGAACGCCGCCTGCACTTCGGGTGACGTCAGCGCCGCCACCACGCCGCCGCGCTGCAAGGTATCCTCGCGCGGATCGACGGAGCTTGAGACATCCAACGCCAGCACCAGCGCCAGACGGCACTCCGCCACCGCCACTGCGGGCAGGGCGCACACCAAAGCCACCGCAAGGCCCGCCAGCCGCCTCATCCTGCCTGCTCCGCCGGGGCCAGCGCGCCGATCGTGGGCGGACGTACTTCGCGCTCCAGCTTCTTGCGCATCGCGCGCAGGTAATCATCGAACCCGTCCGCCACGACCATGAACGCCCCCGCCCCATGCAGGACATTGTCGCGGTAATATGCCGTCAGCCGGTCTTCGGTCTGAAATTCGGCCGCGTTGGCAACCACCAACCCGTTCACCGTAATCGCCCCGAAGGCGGGCAGGGCATAGGCCATCGCGGGGCCTGGCCCCTCGTTGTTTTCCCCGTCTCCTGCCATGTCGATCGTCTGGCCCAGACACGCGGGCGCCCGCGCCATCAGCTCCGCCCCAAAGGCCAGCGCTTCGCCCATCGCGGTGGGAAATTCGCCGTAGCTGCGGCGGCTGGCGGCAATCACATCTGCCGCGCGCTCCAGATCAGCGGGGGCTTCGATCATGGTCCAATCCAGCAAAAGCTCCTGATTATAGCGCCCGGACCATTCAAAAGCGGCAAGGGCAACCTGTTGATCCGCCGCGAAAAAAGCCGCCTGCACCTCGGGCGCGCGCAGGGCTGCGGCCATGCCGCCGCGTTGCAGGTCATCCTCGCCCGCGTCCACCGAAGACGAAATATCCAACCCCAGCAACAGCGCCAGACGGCACTGCGCCGCCGCATCACCCGCCAGCAAGGCCCCCGCCACGACACCAGCACCAAGGGCGGCGATGCTTACCAATGGCCCGTGTTTTCCATGCTGGCCCAGGGCTCCGCTGCAGGCAGGCTGTCACCTTCCTGCAAAAGCTCGACCGAGATGTTGTCGGGGCTGCGCACGAACGCCATCCGCCCGTCGCGGGGCGGGCGGTTGATGGTCACGCCGTTGTCCATCAGGTGCTGGCAGGCGTCATAGATATTCTCCACCGTATAGGCGAGATGCCCGAAGTGGCGGCTGTCGGACGGCAACCCGTCGTCACCGTCCCAGTTATACGTCAGTTCCACATCCGCGTGGCCATCGTCCATGCCGGGCGGGCACAGGAACACAAGCGTGAACCGGCCGCCTTCATGGTCCATCCGGCGCCGCTCCACCAGCCCCAGCAATTTGTAGAATGCGATAGAGGCATCAAGGTCTTTCACACGCACCATCGTGTGCAGGTATTTTATTGGCATGGGATATCGGTCCTTTACGGCCAGGAAGGGGCGGCTCAGAACAGGGATTGAAATCCGATCTGCAGCCCCAGGTTTTGTGTTTCAAAGCGCGAGACATTCGATTCTGTCCGGCTTGCTTCAAATGTCAATTTAGGCGCAAAGCCATAGGTGTCAAAATCAACAAACAGTAATGACGTGGACAGCGTTGCCTTGGTATCGCGCCGCGCATCCGGACCATAGAGCGGATCGTCATACCGGCGCAATTCCGCGCTCATCCCGACTTGTGCAATCGCCCCCATGACCGGTTTGGGGTGGGTATATTGCACGCCAAGGTTCAGCCGCGTGTGGGTCAGCGCGCTGCTGTCGGTATCCGTGCGCCCCACTTCCGTCTGCCAGCCCAGCCGCCCGCCGTTCTCCAGCGGCCTGCTCCATTGCGCCCCCAGCGTGGAGGTGATGCCGGAACGGATGTCATTGTCCTTGCGGTCCGAATACCCCAGCGATGCGTCCCAGGCAAAACGCCGTCCCTCCGGGCGGGCATAGCGTTGCCGCCAGTCCAGCCGGATTTCATCCGCCAGCGTGCTGTCGCCCGACCAGATGCGACCTAGGCTGACCGATACGGTCTGACGCGGCTTGCCCGGCCCGGCCGTGAAATCGCGCCCCAGCGTCGTCTCCAGCTTGCGATAGGAAAATTCGGAGGCCTCGACGCCCACAGGCACGTTATCGTCGCTGAAGACCACATGACTTTCGGTCCACAACAGGCTGACAAAATTGCGCTTTTTCGGTTCTTCGGCGAAGTTGTACCGCAACTCCACGTCCGACCGGATCTCGAACCCGGAAATCGGCACCGCGGAAGGGTTGGTAAAGACCAAGCCGCCCAGAATGACGGTGTTGTCCCGTGGCGCATTGTTGACGTTGTCGCTGGGGGTGATCCCGAAGGAGAAGTTCACAGACCACGGGTTCGTCTTGCGCAAATAGGCAAAATCCCTTGCCGCGCGCGCCTTCAACCGTGGGTTTGGCGCGACGTCTCCCGCCCGCCGCAACCAGAACTGCGCGCGCGTCTTGTGCCCGTCCGACGACAGCGCCTGCGCCATCGCGAGGGCAGAGGCATAGCGATCAAGGGGATGCGTGCTGACCGCCCAGGCGCGGCGCGCAGCCTCCTGCGCCGGACCATAGCGCCCGAGGGTCCGCAGGGCCTGCGCCTGCACAATCAGGCTGGGGCCATCGTCCGGATCGCGCTTTACCAGCACCGAGGTCACGTCCAACGCGGCCTGCGGCTGCCCGGTGGTGAGCAACCGTGCGGCCATGATGCGCGCTTCCTGAGGTGTCAGGTCAGCCTGCTGTTGCGCGGCAGCACCGGATGCCAGTGCCACCACAAATGCCAGCAGGAGGGCGAGCCTTTGCATCACCGGTCCGTGATGAAGCCACCAACTTCGCGAACTTCGCCGTCCGAGGTGCCGCTGCCATCCTGCACGATAATGTATCCGGACACCTCTGTGCCCCCGGGTCCTGCGACGACGCCGGACCAATCACCGCGGCGCGCCTCATCCCCCGTGGCGTTTTCGATCTCAAAGGCTTCGGCCTCGTCGATGATGCCGGTGGCGCGGTCAATCGTGGTGTCTTCAAGGACAATGACCGTGTCGAGTGCGCCCAGCGAAACGCCGTTCTCATCGTACAGAATACGGTTGCTGATCCGGCCGTTGATGGCGCCCGTCACGTCGAAATCACCAAAATCCGCAGTGACCTGAGCCGTGCCGGTGACGAAATTCGGCGTGTCCCGTCCGGCGGTGTTGGTTGTCGTGCGCACCGCGGCATAGTTGCCGGTGAAGACGTAAATCGCCCCGTCGTTGGGCAAGACCGGCACGCCACCCGCAATCCGCTGTGCGCCTGCACCGCCATACCCGAAGTCGCTGTACTGCGTTGTGTTGGCCGAAGCCACCTGCGTGAGCCCGGAATCGGACCGGCGGAAGACGGCAAAGTATTCAACCTCGCCCGGGCCGTCCTGAAGGCTCTCATAGGCCCCGAACCCACCCGCCAGGGCCGAGCCGGGAATGCGCGCATAGACGTTGTTGTCATCGTCGAACGGCAGGTTGTTCAGGCGCAGGGTATCGGTGGCGCTGTCGTATTCGATATTGTTGAGGCGCAGGAACGCATCCTCGTCGTCGATGAAAATGCTGCCGGCGCTGGTATCTGCGCCCGGCTCGGGATCGGGGTCCGTCGCATCTCCACCAAAAGGGGGCGTGCCCCCACAAGCTGCCAGCCCGCACCCAAGCGCAAGGCCCATCCAAATACGTGTCACTATGTTCTGCCCTCGAAAAATGCGTTGCGGCCATCCTCAAATCGCTGCTCCCCAATGTCAACGCACCGCGACACCTCTGGCCGAATTGCCGCAAAGGTGCAGCCGAAAAACAATACCGTATATGGCGGTTCCTGATGGCCATCTGCGCATATATAGTAAGAGACGAATCTGCCGACGGCTTTGGGCAGGTTCACGCCGACCACCTTTGAAAATTCCACCGCCCCATATCACGAAGGATGCCCCCATGCCCCTCAGCCCCGAGCAACAAGCCGAAATCGACGCCCTGCGCGCCGAGGCCACACCGACCCTGCGCGCCACCGTGCCGGGGATGGAGGCGCATCTGTACAAGGCCTACGACGTGCTCGATCACGGCTTCATCCGCGTCATCGACTACATGGGCGACGACGCCGCGATCTGCCAGGCCGCCCGCGTGTCCTACGGCAAGGGCACCAAAAGCGTGCAGAACGACGCAGGCCTCATCCGCTACCTGATGCGCCACTGGCATTCGACCCCGTTCGAGATGTGCGAGATCAAGCTCCACGTCAAACTCCCCGTCTTCGTCGCCCGCCAGTGGATCCGCCACCGCACCGCCAACGTCAACGAATACTCCGCCCGCTACTCGATCCTCGACCGCGAATTCTACATCCCCGCACCCGAACACGTCGCCGCACAATCTGTGGTCAACAATCAGGGCCGGGGCGGGACGCTCGAAGGCGAGGAAGCCGCCCGCGTGCTGGAAATCCTCAAGACCGACAGCAACCGCGCCTACGACAACTACGAGGCGATGATCTCTCAGGACGGGCAGGAGGGCCTGGCCCGCGAACTCGCCCGCATGAACCTGCCCGCAAACGTCTATACCCAGTGGTACTGGAAGGTGGACCTGCACAACCTGTTCCACTTCCTGCGCCTGCGCGCGGATGAACATGCGCAGTATGAGATCCGGGTCTATGCCGATGCGATCTGCAAGGTCGTGGCGGACTGGGTGCCTGCGGCCTATGGGGCGTTTGAGGACTATCGTTTGGGTGGAGAAAATCTGAGCGCTACAGCTATTGATTGTATCCGCCGGATGGTGAAGGGTGAGCAGGTGACGCAAGAGACCTCTGGAATGTCTAAGGGGGAATGGCGGGAGTTTGAGGGGGTTATTGGTTGACTAAGAATCCGATTATCCAAAATGGGGCGTCGATTGGCCAACTGTCGGCTGAAGCAGATGATGAGTTTCTATTTGAATGCTTTTTCGACCACCCAATAGTCGCGGAAGTACGATCTCCACAGTCTCCGAAGATGATCATTCTTGGGAGTACGGGAATTGGGAAAACTGCAGCACTACGAATGATAGAGAAGCTTGAGGAAAGAGTTTACTCCGTTGAGTTAGATGAACTATCCCTCAATTATATTTCAAATAGCAACGTCATTTCGTTTCTTACTGAGCTTGGTGTTCCAATGGATCATTTCTTCCAAGCTCTTTGGAAGCATGTAATATGTGTTGAGTATATCAAGCTCCGATATGCAATCAAGTCAGAGGATTCCTCAAAAAGATGGTTTGGAAATTTGAAGGATGCTTTTTCAGGAGATGGTGCAAAGAAGCGAGCGCTAGCCTATTTGGAAAAATGGGAGGGGAAATTCTGGATATCGGTTGACGAAACGGTCAAAGAGATCACAGAGACTTTGGAAAAGGCTATTGAAGCCAATTTTACTACTGAGCTTGAAAAATTCGCGCTGGATGCAGGTTTCGTCCGAAAGCTTGGGCAAGAAAAGAAGACTCAGCTAGTTCAAAGAGTGAAGTCTGTTGTGGACGCAGATCTTCTAACTGAACTCGCACAGGTCATCAGGCTTCTCTCCGCGTATGACAGCAATGGTCAAGCTTCACACTATGTCCTTATTGATAAGCTTGATGAGAATTGGATTGGAGACAATGTGAAGTTCTCTCTTATTCGATCGCTAATTGAAGCGCTAAAGAGTATGCGTAAAATTCGGAACCTGAAGGTAGTTGTTGCTCTGAGAGCTGACTTGATGGAGAAGGTTATCGAGGAAACTAAGGAAGATGGCTTCCAGAGCGAAAAGTATGAAGACTACTTCGCGCGCATCTCATGGACGCCTGAACAGCTACGAACTCTGGTAAACGATCGAATAAATTTTCTCTATCGGAGAAAGTACACCAAGCAGAATGTTTTTTTCGATGACATAATGCCGCCAGTTATTAATAAGGTAAAGACTTTCCCATTTCTAATTGAACGCACTTTGCTTCGCCCGCGCGATATCATTACCTTTGTGAATCTTTGTTTCGCCCAAGGGGCCGAAAAAACGGAGATTTCTAAATCAGATGTTTTGAAGGCAGAGTTGATATATTCAACCAATCGGTATGATGCAATGGTAGATGAATGGAGGCCAGTTTATCCTGCGATAGAACCTTGCCTAAAAGTTCTACGTGAGCGACGCGAGTCATTCCTATTGTCAGAGTTAAATACTTCAAGGTTTGCAGACACTTTGCTTGAAGAACTAGTCGCCGATAGGCGATACGAGAAGGATCCGCTGTTTCAGCTGGTAGACAACTCTGTGACTTCGGGTTCGGATATTCACGTCTTTACACTGGTGCAGTCTTTGATGGTCCGCCTTCATTTGGTTGGGGCGATAGGCGTAAACACCTCCCCTCAACAACCCTTTCAGTGGTTCTATAAGACACATCGGAGAATCGCACCGACGGTTCTTACTTCTTCGTCAAAAGTTCGGATTCACCCAATGCTTCAAGCCGCACTCGCGACCATAAGATAAATTTTCTCCGTGGTTTGGAACGCAGCCGCGGGTGTCTTCGCAGATCCTTTAAACTAAAACCGATGGGTTCATCATTCAAACGCAACTCCGAAAGCCCCCCAAATGATCCTCTACGGCCTCCCCACCTGCACCGACTGCAAAAAAGCGCTCAAGGCCCTCGAAGACGCAGGCCACAAGCCCACCTTCCGAGACGTCCGCGCCGAGCCGCTGTCGGAAGCCGAATGGGCCCCTCTGATCGCCGAATTCGGCGACAACATCATCGACCGCAAATCGCAAATCTACCGCAACCTCAACGCATGGATGCGCGAATCCGAGGCCGAGGCGCAGTTGATGGATCAACCCGCCCTCATGGCCCGCCCCATCATCACCGACGGCGCGCGCATGACTTTGGGCTGGGATGACGCCGCGCAATCTGTCTGGCTGGCGTGACCGACCCGCGCCACATCCTCCAATCCCGGCTCAAAGCCCTCGACGCCGAAGACACCGCCGCCGCCCCCTCCCAGAAACCCGTCACCCTTGATCAGCAGTCCACCGGGCGGCTCACCCGAATGGACGCGCTCCAGAACCAGGCCATGGCGCAGGCCCAAGCCCGCCGCCGCGCCGCCGAACGGCAGAAAATCCACGCCGCCCTCCAGCGGTTGGAAGACGGCGAATACGGCTATTGCACCGACTGTGGCGAAGAAATCGCGCCCGCGCGCCTTGCCGCCGACCCCGCCATTGCCCGCTGTCTGGAGTGTATCCGGGGCTAGCGCACGGTGCATAAACACAAAATTCATCAATATTAACAATTTCTTACGGTTACCCATGGGTAACCCGGTCTCAATCACGGACAAGACGGACCTTCGCGTTCCTGCGTCCCCACCCCCGCAGATGTCAGGGCCAGCGGCCGCAGCCATCGTCACCGCGACATGGGCCGCCCGCAGGCAGGGGGAAGCCAGAAAAAACTGGACTTGTCCCGTCGGCTTGGGGCAAGATTTGCGCATCAAGCAGTCAAGAACAACAAGATGAGGGAAACATGCGTCTCAAAACAGCACTGACCGCGGCGGGGTTTGCCCTGTGCGCGTTGGCACCGCAAATGGCCGCAGCGGATGCCAAGATCTACCCCTACCACGGTGCGAATTACTGCCCCGCGGGCTTGCAGCCTGTCACCATCTCCGGCGTCATTTGCTGCGGTACACCGAACCAGCACATCAGCTATGCGCAGGCCATGGCGCATCCGGTCAAGCGGCATCGCGTGAAAAAGACGCGCACTTATTCCGCGACCGCACATTGCAAGGAAGGTCACAAGGGCTGCGACTGATCCCTGTTGCGGTCCGCGTTGGTTGGATGTGGCCCCGGTGCATCCGTGCAACCGGGGCTTTCGAATTCACAGCAGCGTAATGTCCGCCGCCATCTGGCGGCCATCTCGGCCTTCCTGCAATTCGAAACTGACCTTCTGGTTGTCAGCCAGCCCGGTCAGACCGGACCTTTCAACGGCGGAGATGTGTACGAAAATATCACTTCCACCTTCTTCGGGGGCAATAAAACCATAGCCCTTGGTTGTGTTGAACCATTTGACGGTGCCGGTCGGCATAGTCTGCGTCCTTCTTGTCGTTCCACTTGACCCAATCGTTCGGGGTGCAGCGCCGCCAAAACACGCGGGCCCACAAAGAAAAAGATTGTTCATTGAGTTGAAAAATCAAGAAAGATGCGCGAAATCTTTCGTGATAACGGGCCCAAAACGGCGGTCTGCGCTGAAATGAAGCAGGGGTGGTATGCAGATATACGGTTTGAAGAATTGCGACACGTGCCGCAAGGCGCTCAAGGCCTTGCCGGGGGCAACGCTGGTGGATGTCCGCGCTGACGGCGTGCCGGATGCGGTGCTGGCGCAGGCCCATGCGACGTTTGGCGACGCACTGGTCAACACCCGGTCCACCACCTGGCGACAGCTGGACGACACGGCGCGGCAGCAGCCTCCGCTTGATCTGATCAAGGCCACACCATCGGTGATGAAGCGGCCCCTGATCGCGGTGGGGGACCAGCTTTTTCTGGGCTGGAACAAGGATGTGGAAGCCGAGGTGCAATCCCGTCTCTGACCAGCCTAGCCTGCGGTGGGTTTCAACGCCCGATCAATCGAAAGCGGGCCTGCACCTTTGAAAACAAGGATCAGCAACATCAGCACCCACAGCGCGCGTTGGTCCATGATGGCGGCATCGGCGAAGCGGTCGAACCATGCGCCGATGGCATCCGTGGCGCCGTGGCCATACACATCCGTAACGCTTTGCACGACGACGAAACCGATCATGCCAAGGGCGGCCAGACGCGTCAGCAGGCCAACCACGATCAGTACCGGCAGGATGAATTCTGCCCATGTCCCGCCCAGTACCACCAGCTTTTGCCACAGGCTGAGCGCTTCGGTATCGTACCCGGCCGCTTCGATCGCCTTGGGAAAGATCTGCGCGTAGGCGCCCACGGAGGGAGTCCAGAGGCCCGCAAGCCCATCGCCCAACTTGGTCATGCCCGAGTTCAGGAAATAGATCAGCAGAACCCCCGCGAAGACAAGACGCGCAAGCGTCGGCAGAAGCCAGTCTGCCCGCTCCAACCGGGCGGCCATCGCGGTGTAAGTTGAGGTAAGTGCAGTCATTTCAATTCCTTAGTCGGGTCTTGGGCAAAAGCCTGGGTGGTAAGGGCCAGTGTCAGGCTGGCTTCGAGATTGAACGCGGGATGCGAAGCGACCACGTCATCGTGGGACTGACCCAGTGTCCGACCTGCGGCCAGAGCCTCCAACCAATCGGCGGCACCGGGGGGCAGGGCATGGGGCGCGGGGTCAAATTCCGGGCGGGTGATCAGGATGTCCTGCGCAACCGCACGCGGTTTGGGCGCGCCATCTTCGTTGTTCAACCGCCAGATGTCGAACAGGGGCCAGGCGGAACGCAGCACGACCGTGGCAGGCGCGAGGGTGAAGGTCCGGTGCATCAGCGCGTCAGCATCCAGATGTTGCAGGACGGCGGGGTCAAACGGCGCGGCATCGGCGGCGTGATAGGACCGGCGCAGGGCCAGATCAAGCCGGGCGGCATCGGGCAGGTATCCGATGTGGGCCAGCGGTTCGAACGCTTCCAGAAACGCGGGAAACTGCGTGCCGTAGTACATCATCAAAGGCGAAGCAGGCGGGTGCGCGCGGACGTAAAGCGGGGCGATGTTGTCGAAATTCTGCGCCCCGATCAATTTGCGGACCAGCGGGAAGGCGGTGCGCATCGCCTCGATCAGGGAATGGGTGACATTGTTGCGGTAGACGTCGTATCGCTTGCCTGCCGCCCCCTGATCCGGGCCGATCAATCCGTCCGGGACGGGGGCCATGGCATCCAGCAGGCCTGCGCGAAAGGCGGTCTGGGTGGTCATTGAACCGGGGCAATCGCCGCAAGAGCGCGGTCGGCGCGCAGGGCTTCGGCGCGCAGCACGGACCAGTCGGGCACGTCGGTGTCCCATTCGACCAGCACCGGTTTGGGGCCGGTTTGGGCCAGCGTGTAGTCCAGCAAGGACCACACCGGATCGACCACGGGTTTGCCGTGGCTGTCGATCAGCAGGGGGGCGCCGTGATCGTCGGCGTCTTCATCATGGCCGCCCACGTGGAGCTCTCCGACACGGTCCGTCGGGTAGGCGTCGATGTAGGCCTGAGCACTGAGGTTCAGGTTTGTGGCTGAAATGAAGACATTGTTGACATCCAGCAAGAGGCCGCAGCCAGTCACGTGGGTAAGTTCCGCCAAAAAGTCCGTTTCAGACAAGCTGGATTCTTCAAAGGCGAGGTAGCTGGAGGGGTTTTCCAGCAGCATTTGCCGCCCGAGCACGTCCTGCACCTGATTGATATGCGCGGCAACATGGGCCAGCGTTTCGGGTGTATAGGGCAGCGGCAGAAGATCGTTCAGGAACTCCGACCCGTGGGTGGACCAGGCGAGGTGTTCGGAAAAGCTGGCCGGTTTGATCCAGTCGCACAGCTTTTTCAACCGCGCCAGATGATCGGGGTCCAGCGGTCCTTCACCGCCGATGGACAGGCCGACGCCATGCACTGAAATGGCAAAGCGTTCCGACAGGGCAGCAAGCTGCGCCAGCGGGCGGCCGCCATCGCCCATGTAATTCTCCGCGTGTACTTCGATCCACGAGACGGGGCCGGGGTCCTGTTGCAGGTCGGTGAAATGCTGGGGTTTGTAACCCACACCTGCGGCGTGGGGCAGGGCGCGGAACGTTGCGGCTGCGTCGAGCATGGGATTGCTCCGGTATTGCATGGGGATGTCTCAGGCGGCAGAACCGCCTGAGACGAAAGGCTTAGGCCGGCAGGTCGCGGTCCAGCGCTTCGAGCGAGCCTTTACGCTCCGACCCGTCAGCCATGGTCGGCAGGTCAATGCTTTCGCAGGTGCCTGCGTCCACGAGGGTCCATGCGTTGCCCTGATAGTCAGTCACGGAGGTGCCTGCGCAGGTTGTGCCGGGGCCGGCAGCGCAGTCATTTTCACCTGCAAGCGACACGCCATAGCACTTTTCCTTGGAAGCCGCATTGGCCGTTGTCGTTGTGCTTGCTGTCATGGCGGCAGCGACCGCACCGGCAATGGCGATGGATTTCATTGTGTTGGACATGATGACCTTCCTTTGATGATCTGCATTCACTTGGTGGTGGAAAGAATAAAGCACCGTGTTGTCGATTGCGCCAGTCACAGCCGAGTGTGTCACGCATCCGTCAGAAAATCTGCCGAAAACCGTAGGAATTCGCCGCTTGGTGCGCGATTTTCGTGATGAAATGTTACAGACGCCGGTCCGGCGGCACGCCGCACAGGGGGCCAGCGTGAGGAATGTTACAACGCATGCGGGGGCTGGGCAGGGGCCCCGAAGGCCCCCGCCCATGTATCAGCGCAGATCGGGCGGTGTTGCTTCGGCCCCGAGTGCCGCGGCCACATCAGCAAGGGACTGCACGGAGGTCTGCTTTTCCCCCAGACGCCGGACGGAGACGGTTTTCTCTTCCACCTCGCGCCCGCCTACGGCAAGGATCACGGGCACCTTGCCGACGGAATGTTCGCGGACCTTGTAGTTGATCTTTTCGTTGCGCATGTCGGCCTCGACCCGCACGCCTGCGGCTTTGAGCGTCTCCACCACTTCGCCCACATATTCATCCGCCTCCGAGGTGATGGAGGCGACGACGACCTGACGCGGGGCGAGCCAGAAGGGCAGTTTACCTGCGTGTTCCTCGATCAGGATACCGATGAAACGCTCGAATGAGCCAAGGCAGGCGCGGTGCAGCATGTAGGGGCGGTGTTTCGCGCCGTCCTCGCCGATGTATGTCGCGCCCAGCCTTTCGGGCAGGTTCGGGTCCACCTGAAAGGTACCGCACTGCCAGACCCGACCGATGGCATCGGTTAGATAAAAGTCGAGCTTGGGGCCATAGAACGCGCCATCGCCCGGCTCCAGCGTGAAATCGCGTCCGGTGGCCTTGATCGCCGCTTCCAGCGCGCCTTCCACGTGATCCCAGCTTTCGTCCGATCCGACACGCTGCTCGGGACGGGTGGCGAACTTGATTTCGAAATTGGTGAAGCCAAGGTCGGCATAGACGCCGGCAAGATAATTGATGAACTTGGCGCATTCCGCTTCGATCTGGTCTTCGGTGCAGAAGATATGGCCATCGTCCTGTGTGAACCCGCGCACCCGCATGATGCCGTGCAGCGCGCCGGAGGGTTCATAGCGGCTGCAGGATCCGAACTCCGCCAGACGCAGGGGCAGGTCGCGGTAGGATTTCAGACCCTGATTGAAGATCTGCACGTGGCAGGGGCAGTTCATGGGTTTCAGGGCGTTGATCGCCTTTTCCTTGGCGTGTTCCTCCTCAACCTCGACGATGAACATATGCTCCTGATACTTGTCCCAGTGGCCCGATGCCTCCCACAGTTTTCGGTCGACGACCTGGGGGGTGTTGACCTCCTTGTAGCCATCGGCGCGCTGTTTGCGGCGCATGTAGTCCTGCAGGGAGGTGTAGACGCTCCAGCCATTGGGGTGCCAGAAGATCTGACCGGGGGCTTCTTCCTGCATGTGAAACAGGTTCATCTCGCGGCCCAGCTTGCGGTGGTCGCGCTTGGCGGCTTCTTCCAGCATGTTGAGATGCGCGCGCAGCTTTTCCTTGCCGGTGAAGGCCACGCCGTAGATGCGTTGCAGCATCGCGCGGTCTGAATCACCGCGCCAATATGCGCCTGCGATGGACATCAGCTTGAACGCATCCCCCGGCACCTGTCCGGTGTGTTGCAGGTGCGGACCCCGGCACAGGTCCTGCCAGTGGCCGTGCCAGTACATGCGCAGCGGTTCATCGCCGGGAATGGCGTTGATCAGTTCGACCTTGTAGGGTTCATTGTTGGCCTCGTAGAACTTGATCGCGCGGTCGCGGTCCCAAACCTCGGTGGTGACGGGTTCACGCTTGTTGATGATTTCCTTCATCTTCTTTTCGATCAGGCCGAGGTCTTCGGGGGTGAAGGGTTCAGCGCGATCGAAGTCATAGTACCAGCCGTCCTTGATGACGGGTCCGATGGTCACCTTGGTGTCGGGCCAGATTTCCTGCACCGCGCGGGCCATGATGTGCGCAAAGTCGTGGCGGATCAGTTCGTTTGCCTGATCTTCGTCAGCCATGGTGTGGATGGCGATGTTTGCGTCAGCGTCGATGGGCCATGCCAGATCGTAATGCGCGCCGTTCACGGTGGCAGAGATGGCCTTCTTGCCGAGCGATTTGGAGATGTCGGCGGCGACGTCGCCCGCAGTGATGCCAGCGGGGTAGCTGCGCGCGTTGCCATCGGGAAGGGTGAGGGAGATATTGCTATCTTTGGGGGCCATGTCGGCGCTCCTCGTCAGTTTGGCGCCCACGAGACGCCCGGTTGCGGGTTTATGTGACGTCTCTTTGCGGCGGCGGGGCGTCTGCGTCAAGGGGCTGTGGCGCATTCGGGGGCATGGCGTGTCGATTGGGTCCGCTTGCCAAGTGGGCGTGTGTGCGCCTTAGTCGGGGCAGGAAAGCTTGAGGGAGGACCAGACATGGCAGAGATCGAATGGCAGCGGATGGCTGCGCATCAGTTGCGCGTTTTGGCGGGGCAGGATGCGGTGGTGATCCTGCCGATTGCGTCGATTGAACAGCACGGGCCGCATCTGCCCACGATGACGGACACGCGGTTGGGTCATGAGGTGGCAGTGCGCGCCGCGCGCAAGGTGGCGGCGACGCGGCCCGTGGTGGTCACCCCGGTTGTCTGGTCGGGGTTGTCGGAGCATCACATGCCTTTTGGTGGCACGTTGACCGTATCGGCGGCGACGCTGCGCGCGGTGCTGACGGACCTGATCGCGTCGATCACGCGGCTGGGGTTTCGCAAGATCCTGCTGTCGAATTCGCACGGGGGCAACATCATCGCGATGCAACAGTTGTGTGATGAACTGTCGCCCGACTGTGCGGCGACGATCGTGGCCACGACCTATGCCATTGAGGCGGGACCGGAGATTGCAGCGTTGCTGGAAGATCAGGACGGGGTTCAGCACGCGGGAGAGGCGGAAACCTCCATGATGCTGGCGTGTCAGGCCGATCTGGTGGACACGCAGGACCTTGCGGCGATCGGGACACCGGGGGAAGGGGGGCCGGGGTTTCTGAAGGCGGGGCGGGCGTCCTACCGCTGGCGGCCCTTTGCACATGCGACCGTGGATGGGGTGTCCGGCACGCCGGAGAAATCCACCGCTGAAAAGGGCGAGGCGCTGTTGGAAGCGAGCGCGGAGGGGATTGCCGCGCTGATCCTGGACGCGCAGACCTGGGCACCGCCAGATGACAGGCGGGGCAAGGGGACTGCTGGCGTTCCGTTTACGTCTTGAGCGGGGTTCGGCGGATGCACAAGAATTAGGCAATCGATCAACATGTTAGCGCTGGCGGCGATTGTATACCCAGATATACGTTGACTGCGACACATCTGCGTCTATTTTCGACATAACCGCAGCGCCTGCGGATCAAGCGAAATCCTGAGGAGTACCCGATGCCGAGCTTCAATCGCCGTTTTGATCTGTCCATTGCAGACGTCGACCTGATCGAGGAAGCGCTGCGTGCGCGGGGCCGGGAATTGTGCCGGATGCGCCGCGCGCTGAGCGATGACACCCCCGCCGATCTGGAATCCATCCGCGTGGTGGAGCAGGACCAGCGCACGGGAGAGGAATTGCTGGGTCGTCTGCACGACCAGAAGATTTTCTACCGCCCCAAGAAAAACACCTACGTCAGCGGCTGAGCCGCGTTTCATATCCCCCGGTATGAAGAAAGGCCCTGCCGCAGTGCTGCGACAGGGCTTTTTTGTTGGTGCGAAAGACGGCAGCCGGGTTATGCGATGCCGCGCGCGGTAAAGACCGCAAAGGCCATCAGCAGGCAACACACCCAACCGGCCGTGAAGATCAGTGGCCGCAGCGGGAAGCGCGCCCCGGCAGTAATATAGCCGATCGCATGGGCCACGCGCAGCCAGAAGAAGGCAATCGCGGTCCAGAATGTCAACGCGGTGAAGCCATCCATCCGGTCCACCAGCAACACGAGCACAGCGAAGGGAATGCCCTGTTCCAACAGGTTGAGGTGTGCGCGGTAGGCGCGCTGCACCCAGGGGCGGTGCAGCGTGGGATTGCCCGGCAGAATAAAGCCATCCGGCGCATCGGCGGGCAGGGACCCTTCGGGCACGGTGTTGACCCCGACGATATAGGGGATCCAGAGCGACGCGGCGAGGATCATCAGGCAGGTCAGGATGCCCAGTTCTGTGGGAAATGTTTCCATCGGTAAATTCCTTTTGTGTGAATGCGTTACATTGCGGCTTTCAAGCCGGTCCCGGTTTCGAGCCATGACTTGAGAGAGGCAGCCAGCCGTGCCCAGCCTTCGGCCACACCTTCCTGACCGGAGGGCAGGTCGTAGTGTTCAATCGTCAGTTTGCAGACGTCGCCTTGCGGCTCAATCGTGTAGGCCATGCGTGAACCGGGGGCGTCGGGGCCGAAGAAATGCGGCTGAAAGGTCGTCTCGATCCGCGATTTGGGATCGATCTGGATGATCTCCTGTTCAAGCATCTTGCTGCCGTCGGGGAGGATGAAGGTGACGTTGTCGCCTGCCGCGCTGGCGCGGCCGTCAACCCGGTCACAGGCGAAATGATAAGCGGCCATGCTGGCCGGATCGCTGAGCGCATCCCAAAGCGCGTCCTGGGTGCAGCGGATAAAGGTCTGCATCATGAAATCTGGTTTTGACACGGTGGTATTCCTTTCGAGGTCTTGTTTGAAATTGAGGACCGCTCGTGCCGCCGGTTTTGCGCGCATCGGCTCAATCCAGCGGTCAATCGTCTGTTGAAGGGGCAGGGCGTTCAGATAGTGGTATTTGAAACGCCCCTTCTTGTGCGGAATGACGAGGCCTGCCTCTTCCAGCACGGCGAGATGTTTCATCACGCCAAATCGGGTCATGTCCAACAATTCGGTCAGCTCTTGCAGGGTCTGCCCGTCGCGCTGGCGCAGGGCGTCCAGCAGGGTGCGGCGGGCCGGATCGGCAAGGGCTTTGAAAATCATGTCCATGGTATTCCTTATAGGTTACTCAATAGTCACGTGACAAGGTGGTCACCTATAAAATCCTCCTTGCTCCGCCAGAAATCCCCGCGCATGATCGCCTTCAAACGAGGGGGGCACATGGCAGAAGCGTCTATTTTACAAGCAAAAACAGGGCGCAAGATCGCCTATCACCGGACCGAAGGGCGCGGGCCGTGGATTGTCTTTCTGGGCGGTCTGAAGTCCGACATGATGGGCACCAAGGCGGTCTTTCTGGAGGAATGGGCGCGGGCGCAGGGCCGCGCATTCCTGCGATTCGACTATTCCGGGCATGGTGAGTCGTCGGGCGACTTCACCGACGGTTGTATCGGGGACTGGGCGGAGGACACGGCCGCTGCGGTCGCGGCGCTGACCAAAGGACCGATCGTGCCAGTGGGGTCCTCCATGGGAGGGTGGCAGGCGCTGCTTTTGTGTCGCGCCGCACCCGCGCGCATCGCCGGACTGGTCACCATTGCCGCAGCACCGGATTTTACCGAAGACGGCTATTGGGCGACCTTCACCGACGCGCAGAAGGCGCAGCTTGAGACCGAGGGATCAGTGGCGCTGCCGTCCGACTACATGGAGCCCTACATCATCACCAAACGCATGATCGAGGACGGGCGCGACCAGCTGGTCCTGCGCACGCCCCTGCATTTACCGTTTCCGGTGCGGTTCCTGCAAGGCACCGCAGATACCGCCGTCAGTGTGGAAACGGCCCAGCGCCTGCTGGAACATGCAACCGGGCCGGACATGCGGTTGACACTGGTCAAGGACGCCGATCACCGGTTTTCGGATGAGCCCTGCCTGGAGCTGATCACGCAAGCGCTGGAAGAGGTTCTGGCAGGCAGTTGAGGAGACGAGGATGGACCAAAGGATTTCTCTGATCACGCTGGGAGCGAGCGACGTGCCGACACTGGCCGCGTTCTACGACGCGCTTGGCTGGCGGCGGGTGGAGACGGAGGACGGCGTGGTGGCCTATGACCTGATCGGGCAGACGCTGGGGCTTTATCCGCTGGACAAGCTGGCCGAGGATATTGGCGTGAGTGCTGATGTGCTGGGGCACGGGGCGGCGACGCTGGGTTATAACGTGCACGAGAAAGAGGACGTCGCACGTGTTCTGGCGCAGGTTGCGGCGGCGGGGGGTAGGGTGCTCAAACCGGCGTCGGACGTGTTCTGGGGCGGGCATCACGGGTATTTCGCCGATCCGGAGGGTCATATCTGGGAAGTGGCGTTCAATCCGTTCTCTCCCTTGCGCGACGATGGCGCGTTTCGCTGGAACGGGTACGGCTGATGCGCAGCCCCCGCAGCATGTGGAGCCTTGAAACTTTCGGGCGCATCCGCCTGTCACGGCACTTTTTCATGCGTGACTTCATGTATTCGGAGATTTCCGGCTATCACGGCATCCCCAACGTGCCTGAAAACCCTGAACTGGTGGTCGAGAATGGCCGTGCGTTCTGCACCGCCCTGATGGACCCGCTGGAGGAAACGTTTGGCCGGGTCGCGGTGCGCTCAGGCTATCGGTCGCCTGCGCTGAACGCTTACGGCAATGACAACCGGCTGAACTGCGCGCGCAATGATCACCCGCTGGAATGTCACATCTGGGACCGGGGCGCGGGGGCGGACGCCATCGCCGGGGCAAGCATCGTCATCCCGTGGTTTGCTGATCAATATGAAAAGGGCCGCGACTGGCGTGATCTGGCGTGGTGGGTGCATGACCATCTGCCCTATTCGGAGATGTGGTTTTTCCCCAAGCTGGCGGCCTTCAACCTTGTCTGGCGGCCTGACCCGCGGCGCACGATCTCAAGCTACATGGCACCGCGGGGCATGTTGTTGCGCGCGGGCGCGGCGCCGGAGGAGGATTTGCAACAGCGTCGCGCACGCTATGCGGATTTCCCGCCCCTGTGTGGCATTGATCTGCCGATGCGGCGTGTTGCAGCGCCTTGATGGCGCGGCTATAGGTTGCGCGATTTTGCGTCTGCGGCATCCATGCCCCGGACCCCGCGCGTGGAGGGCTGGATGATCGAACCCCTTGTGTTGCTGCCCGGCATGATGTGCGACGCGCGCCTTTTTGGCCCCCAGATTGCGGAGCTGTCGTCGGAAATGCCGGTCATGGTCGCCCCGGTCAGCCACGGCGAACGGATCGAGGAGATCGCGTCGAACCTGTTGGGCGCATTGCCCGCGCGGTTCGCGCTGGCGGGGCTGAGCATGGGCGGCATCGTCGCGATGGAGATCCTGCGTCGCGCGCCCGACCGGGTCAGCCGTCTGGCGTTGATGGACACCAATCCGTTGGCGGAAACACCCGTGGTCGCGGCCAACCGGGAGCCGCAGATCGTCAAGGTCCGTTCGGGCCGGTTGATCGAGGTGATGCGGGACGAGATGAAGCCGAACTACCTTGCCCCCGGTCCGCAGCGGGCCGATGTGATGGCGCTGGTGATGGATATGGCAGAGGTGCTGGGGCCGGAGGTGTTCATCCGCCAGTCCCGTGCGTTGCAGCGGCGGCGCGATCAGCAGGTCACCTTGCGCAAGTGCCGCGCACCGACGCTGGTGTTGTGCGGCGCGCATGACGCGCTGTGTCCGGTCAAGCGGCACAGTTTCATGGCCGAACTGATCCCCGGTGCCGAACTGCGCGTGATCGAGGAGGCCGGTCACCTGCCGACGCTGGAAACACCGGGCGAGGTGACCGCCGCGCTGCGCGACTGGATGCGCATGCCGCTGGTGCTGAGGTAGCTTAGGGCAGGGGCAGGGCCGCGCGGTCGGCCTTGGGGACGATATGCACCTCGCGGATGGGCGCGCCCGTTGCCACGTCGAAGAAGGGCGTGCGCTTCCACCGTCCTGACAGCAGGCAGGGCAGCACCCGTGTCAGCATGCCGAGCACGAACCTGCTGCCGCCCTGATGACCCTGCGTGCCGTCGGGTTTGCGCACGAAGGCCTGGGCGACGACCGGCCCCAGCGCGCTGGTGTCGGTCAGCCGGTCGGTGCGCAGGGAGGCAAAAGGCACCTTGGGCGACCGCACCGTATTGAACAGGATCGCGCCGCAGCACTTTGCCTGCCATCGCAGCAAGCCTTTGGGAGAAAAGGAAAAGACCACCAACTGGTCGAGGCCCGCGTCAAAGCGGACCTTGTCCGGCGTGGTCTGATAAAGGTGTACGGGGCCGGGAGCCGGATCAGGCTGGCCCGCATAGACTTCGGCCGCGCGGCAATCGGTACAGAAACACGCCGCACGCGTCCCGTTTGAACCGGAAACCCCCAGCAGCGTGCCAAGCAAAGTGTTGCAGGTGCAGGCGAAGGGAAGATCAACGCCTGCCATCGGTCAAGCCGCTGCGTTCTTGTTGGCCGCTTTCTTCTTGCGGTAGCCCGGCGGAGTTTCTTTTTCGTTGTCGTCGATGAAATCCAGCACCAGCGGGCGGATGTTGTTGCGCCAGCTTCTGCCGGCGAAGATGCCATAGTGACCCGCGCCGTCTTCGACATGGCTGGCTTTTTTGTCGTCCGGCAGGCCGGTCAGCAGGTCAAGGGCGGCAATGCACTGACCGGGGGCTGAAATATCGTCCTTGGATCCTTCGACTGTCTTCACCGCGACGCTGGTGATCTTGCCGATGTCGACATGCTTGCCCTTCACGGTGAAGGAATTCGACGCGATTTCGCCGTTCTTGAAGATGCGGTCCACGGTGGACAGGTAGAATTCAGCAGTCATGTCCATCACGGCGAGGTATTCGTCGTAGAACTTGTTGTGCTTGTCGTGTTCATGCGCCAGACCCTGCGCGACGCGGGTGATCTGGTCCTGGAACGCGTTCGCGTGCGTTTCTCCGTTCATGGAGATGAAGGAGGCCAGTTGCAGAAGGCCCGGATACACCCTGCGCCCGACGCCTGCGTATTTGAAGCCGACGCGCTGGCACATGAATTCTTCCAATTGGCCCATGGTGACGGAATGGCCAAAGTCGGTGACTTCGGTGGGAGCCGCACTGGGGTCGATCGGCCCGCCGATCAGGGTAAGGGTGCTGGGCTGCGCGCTGGGATCTTCTTCGGCCAGATAGGCGGTGGCGGCCAGCGTCAGCGGCGCGGGTTGGCATACGGCGATGACATGGGTGTCGGGGCCAAGGTGTTTCATGAAATCAACGAGGTAGAGGGTGTAATCCTCAATATCGAACTTGCCTGCGCTGACGGGGATGTCGCGGGCGTTGTGCCAATCGGTAATATAGACGTCACAATCAGGCAGCAGACTGATCACGGTGGAGCGCAGCAGCGTGGCGTAATGCCCCGACATCGGCGCGACCAGCATCACTTTGCGCTTGGGAACGGAGCGGCCCTGCACCCGGAAGTGGACCAGATCGCCAAAGTCGCGTTCGACCACCTTTTCGATGCTTACCAGCCGGTCGGTGCCGTTGCTGCCCACGAAAGGGGGAATATTCCAGTCCGGTTTCATCACCATGCGGGAGAACGTGCGTTCGGTCACTTCGCCCCAGGCCGCCATCCAGCCCAAGGCGGGGTTTGGAAACATCGAAAAAGCGGGGTAAGATGCCAATGCGAGCGCTGACGCGCCCATCCATTGATTTGTGTTTCTGATGGTTTCCATCAGGTCGTAAGTTACCATATAGCGCACGGGGAGGTCTCCTTACTGTGGGCCCGATACTGAGTACTCCGTCGCTCCCCTCCCGGTATGGACGACGTAATGCTGCAGCTGCGAAGATAAGAGGTAAACCTTAAGATGACAACTAGAACCACGGAAGCTGACGCTACGACCGAGGCTTCCATGACACGGATGACCCATAATCTTAAGAAAATCGAAGAGCTTACCGAACGTCTCGGGCAGGTGATGGCGAACCGGAAAACCCATCAGCCCGCACTTGATGGACCAAATCAAGATCTTTTCGCCAAGGCGGCGCAGGCCTATATGGCCGAGGCGATGCAGAATCCTGCCAAGCTTATGGAGCGGCAGATGGGGTATTGGTCCAAGACGCTGACCCAGTTCATGCAGGTGCAGCAATCCTTGGCGAAAGGGGGGCTGGACGCCACGCAGGACAACGCCGCCAAGGACCGCCGGTTTGCCAACCCGCTGTGGGACACGCACCCCTATTTCAACTATGTCAAACAGCAATACCTGATCAATGCCGCCGCGCTGCAGCAGGCCGTTGAAGACGTCACCGACATGGAGCCGCACGAGAAGCAGCGCCTTGCCTATTTCAATCGCCAGATCATCGACCTGATGAGCCCGACCAACTTTCTGGCCACCAACCCCGACGCACTGGAACGCGCGATCGAGACCGAGGGCGAGAGCCTGATCCGCGGGATCGAGAACCTGATTTCCGATCTGGAGGCGAATGATGGCGAACTGATCGTGCGTCTGGCCGACGAAAGCGCCTTCGAACTGGGGGGCAACATTGCCACCACACCCGGCAAGGTGGTGTTCCGCAACCGCATGTTCGAGCTGATCCAGTACGCGCCAAGCACGGAAAAGGTGCACAGCACACCGCTGCTGATCTTCCCGCCGTGGATCAACAAGTTCTACATTCTGGACCTCAAGGCACAGAATTCATTGGTGAAATGGATCGTCGATCAGGGCTATACCCTGTTCATGGTGTCCTGGGTCAATCCGGATTCTTCCTACAGCGATGTCGGCATGGAAGACTACGTCCAGGAGGGGTATCTGGCGGCCATCGATCAGGTGAAGGAGATCTGCGGCGTCAAGCAGATCAACGCGGTGGGCTATTGCATTGCGGGCACGACGCTGTCGCTGACGTTGTCGCTGCTCAAGCAGCGGGGCGATACGTCCATCAAGTCGGCCACGTTCTTTACCGCGCTCACTGATTTCTCCGATCAGGGGGAATTCCAGCCTTTCCTGACGGATGATTTCATTGATGGGATTGAGGCAGAGACGAAAGACAAGGGCATGCTGCCGTCAGTGATCATGGCGCGGACGTTTTCGTTCCTGCGCTCGAACGATCTGGTCTATGGGCCTGCGGTCAAAAGCTACATGATGGGGGAAACCCCGCCTGCGTTCGACTTGCTTTACTGGAACGGGGACGGCGCGAACCTGCCTGCAAAGATGGCGATGCAATACCTGCGTGGGCTGTGCCAGGGCAACCAGCTTGCCGATGGCGGATATGATCTGATGGGGCACCATCTGGAACTGGGTGACGTCGACATTCCCTTGTGCGCCATCGCCTGCGAGACTGATCACATCGCCCCGTGGAAGGACAGCTATCGCGGGGTGCAGCAGATGGGGTCGAAGAACAAGACCTTCATCATGACGCAGTCCGGTCACATCGCGGGCATCGTCAACCCGCCCAGCAAGAAGAAGTACGGCCATTACACCAATGATGACCTTGATCTTGAGTACACCGACTGGCTGGCGGATGCGGATTTCCATGAAGGGTCCTGGTGGCCGCGTTGGGAAAGCTGGCTGAAAAAGCGTTCCGGCAAGCAGATCGCGGCGCGCAAACCGGGCGCGGGGGGGCGAAAAACCCTTGGCGACGCGCCGGGCAGCTATGTTGCCAAGAAGGCAAACGGCTGATTTGAAAGCAGCTTTCCCCTAGGTCAAAGAAAAATGCTGCATTGCAGAAAAAAGGCTTGAAATGCTGCGCTGCGGCACGTATAGCTCTGTCCAGAAACACGAACGCGGCATCGACCGCATCACTTGCGGGGGACCTCCCACCCCGCTTTGAAAGGACAGAAAAATGGCTAAGACACCTGATATGACCGCAATGTTCAAAGACGTCATGGGTTCCTTCCCGGTTGACACGGGCGCGATGGAAGACGCTTTCAAGACAACCGCGACGCTGAACGAAAAGCTGTCCGGTGTTGCATTGAACGCAGTTGAGAAATCCACCGAGATTTCCAACAAATGGACCAAGGAAACCGTTGCCAAGCTGACCGAGATGTCCAAGGCAAAATCCGATCCGGCCGATTACGCCAAAGCGATGACAGATTTCGCATCCGCCTCCGCTGAGTCCGCGGCAGAGCATATGGCCGCATTCGCCGAGATCGCCAAGAAGGTCCAGATGGACACCGTTGAGCTGATGATGGCGGCAGGCAAGGACATGCAGCAGGACGCAACCGCTGCGGTCAAGAAAGCCACCGACGACGTGCAGGCGGCGGCCAAGAAAGCCACTGCGAAGTAATCTGGTTTGAGTTGTGGCGGCTTGCGGGTCGCTGCGGTGTAACCAGTTGGATGTTTCCGCCTACTTCCTTTCGGGGTGCGGCGTTTGGAAGGGCAGGCTGCAAAAGCCTGCCCTTTCTTTTTGTCCCTCCCTCCCTTATTCTGCCATGCAGCACGCATGTTGGGAGGGCAGTAAGTGGCCGATGCGCAAAAATCCTTGTTGATCAAACGGTACGCCTCGCGGCGGCTCTACAACACGGAGACCAGTGACTATGTGACCCTCGATGATATCGCCGGGTTCATCCGCGATGGGCGCGAGGTGCAGATCGTCGATCTGAAATCGGGGGATGACCTGACCCGGCAGTATCTGCTTCAGATCATTGCAGAACATGAAAGCCGTGGTGAATCAGTGCTGCCGGTCGAAGTGCTGAATGACCTTGTGCGCAGCTACATGTCCGGTGACGTGTCCGTGGTGCCGCAGTTCCTCAAGGCGTCGTTCGACATGCTGCGGGACGGGCAGGCGAAGATGATGGAAAACATGTCCTCCCTGAACCCGATGAGCAAGATGCCCGGCATGGAAGCGATGCAGGCGCAGCAAGAAGCGTTTCTGAAAGCGATGACAGGCCGATGGGGCAGCGGCACCACCCCAAATCCCGAGCCGGAAGTGGAAGAACCCGAAGAGACCGAAGACCTCGACGCGATCAAGCAACAGCTTGCGGAACTTCAGGCGAAGCTTTCCAAGATCAAGTAGGCATCTATGTCTGCAGGGTTGTTGTGCGTGCCGGGATCAGGCGGCGTGCGCTGCAGAAACCTGCGCGAGCGCGCCTAGCAGAACTTCGCAGACCGCATCCAGTTGGTCCTTGGTCAGCTGCACCGGCAATCGCACATCACAGGCGCGCATCAGCATCGCCCGCGTGCGGGGCAGGTCCGGCACATCCTTGAGGAATTCCCAATTCCAGAAGGCGCGTGCGTTGTCGGTGCTTTGGCCGAAAACCTGCACCTTGATCCCGGCGCCTGTTGCGGAATCCGCGAATGCCCTGACCTGTGCGTCGGTCAGATCAGGCAGGTTGAACTGTATCGAATCCGGTGCGCGCACTTCGCCTCTGAGCGGGCAGGGCACCTCAACAAAGTCGGATTCCCGCAGCCGCGCAGCGACGTAATTGTGATTGCGCAGCCCCGAGGCCACCCTGCGCGGCAGTTCGGGCAGTTGCGGTCGGACGACCGCCGCCGCAAGGTTGGACATGCGCAGATTGTAAAGCGGCACCTTGTTCTGCCACCGCGCAAAAGCCGCTTCCAGAACGGCGTGTTTCTTCCAGTTGTGCTCGTATGCGCCTGACATGATGACGGCCCGCGCGACAAGGTCCGGATCATCGGTGATCAGGATACCCCCTTCGCCCGCATTGATCATCTTGTAGGACTGGAAGGAAAAGCAGCCGACCTTGCCAATCGTGCCGATCCTGCGCCCTTGCCAGAGCGTGCCGAGCGAATGCGCGGCGTCTTCGATGACCGGGGTTCCGGCGGCATCGCACAGCGCCATGATCGCATCCATGTCCGAGGTATGTCCGCGCATGTGGCTGACAATGACCGCGTCAACGCCCGGCAGCCGGTCTGCAAAATCCGCCATGTCGATGCGGTAATCCGCGCCCACCTCGCACAGGACCGGCTGGCATCCGGCGTGGATGATCGCGGAAGGGACGGCGGCGAAGGTGAAGCCGGGGATCAACACTTTGGCGTTCTCCGGCAGGTCCAGCGCTTTGAGCGAGAGGAACAGCGCCGCCGAACAGCTTGAGACGGCCAATGCATATGCGCTGCCCATCATCGCCGCGAATTCCTGTTCCAGCAGGGTCACGGGCGCGTCCTTGGCGGCGGTATATCGAAAGAGGTCCGCTGACGTCAGAAGCGCGTCAATCTCGGCGCGGGCCGTTGCGGGGATCGGTTCGGCCTGTTGCAGATCTGGAAGGGTCATATTGCATAATCCAAATTCTGTTTTTTGGTTTATTAAATCGATTCCGTGCGCGGACCAAGGATATTCCTACACGCAAGACGAGAATTCTTGGGATGGAGGGTTAAATGCCCAGACGGTCGCGGGTGGCGTACCAGCTCATCGCGAGGATCAGCAACGGGTTTCGCAGGGCGGCCCCGCCGGGGAAGGACGGTGTGGGAACGCGGGCCATGGTATCAAACCCGTCGCCGTCCCCTTGCACCGCAAGTGCCATCAGCTTGCCAGCGTGTACCGCATTGCCCACCCCGTGCCCGGAATAGCCCGACGCCGACAGCATGTTGGGCGCCACGCGCGCAAGATGGGGCATGCGGTTCATCGTGATGGCCAGCGTGCCGCCCCACGCATAGTCGAACTTGACGTCCCGCAGGTGGGGAAAAACCTCTGCCATGGGTTTGCGCACCTTTGCGCCGATATCGGCCGGAAACCGGTAGCCATAGCTTTCTCCGCCGCCGAACAGCAGCCGCTTGTCATGCGACAGTCGGAAGTAGTTCACCACGAAACGATCGTCCGCCACGGCCACGTCACGGGGCAGGACTTTATTGGCATCATCGCCCAACGGCTCGGTCGCCGCGATGAAGTTGTTTATGGGCATCACGCGGGTGGCGACTTTGCGCTCCAGCCCGCCCAGATAGCCGTTGCAGGCGAGGATAACATGATCCGCCATCACGTGCCCGGCGTCCGTCTGGACCTTGGCGGGCGCGCCCTTGTCGATGTTGTGCACGGCGGCACCTTCGAAGATCTGCACCCCCGCCGCCACCGCCGCCCGCGCAAGCCCAAGGGCAAAGTTCAGCGGATGCAGATGGGCCGCGCCCATATCAAGGATACCGCCGCGATAGGCAGGCGAGGGGCAGACACCTTGCAGACCCGCATGGTCCAGCACCTCGATCCGGTCATAGCCATAGGTTGCGGACAGGTGATCGGCATAGCGGTGCAGGTCATCCACATCCGATTGCGCGCGCGCGGTCCAGGCCACGCCTGGTTTGAGATGACAATCGATAGCGTGATCGGCGATCAGCGACTTGCACAGATCCTTGGTCTCTTCGGCCATGGTCCACAACAGACGTGCATGATCGCGGCCCAGCATTTTTTCCAGCGCGGTCTGCTCCACCCGCTGGCCGCTACCCAATTGCCCGCCGTTGCGACCTGACGCGCCAAACCCCACGCGCTGCGCTTCCAGCAGCACCACACGGCGGCCCGCCTGCGCCAGATGCAGTGCCGCCGAAAGCCCTGTGTAGCCGCCCCCGATGACGCAGATGTCGGCCTTGTGCGCCCCCTTGAGCGGGTCAAACCTGTCCATCGGCGTGGCGGTAGCCGCATACCAACTGTCCGGGTAGGCACCGCGATGGTCATTGGCAAATAGCAGGTTCACCATTTCATCCTTTCACAAATACCTCTGCGGTGCCGCCCGCCGCGTGTCAGACGTTCATCAAAAGATGCTCCCGCTCCCACGGGGAGATTACCTGAAGGAATTCGTCGTATTCGGCGCGTTTCACGATGCTGTAGACGCGGGCGAAATCCGGCCCCAGCACGCCATGCAGGTCCGTCGCTGCGTCGAAAAGGTCAAGCGCGGAACCCAGAACGCGGGGAATGTCGCCATCGCCGTCATAGGCATCGCCCTTGAATTCATCGGCGGGCATGTTGCCGTCGGTCAGACCCAGATAGCCGCAGGCAAGGCTGGCGGCGATGCCCAGATAGGGGTTGCAATCCATCCCGGCCAGACGGTTTTCGACCCGGCGCGCCTTGGGGCCGGACAGGGGCACGCGGATGCCCGTCGTGCGGTTGTCGCGGCCCCATTCGAGGTTGATGGGGGCGGCGTGGTCCTTCACGTACCGCCGGTAGCTGTTCACATAAGGCGCAAACACCGCGAGGGCGGCGGGCATGTGGGTCTGCAGGCCGGCGATGAAGTGATAAAAGGCGTCTGTTTCCGCGCCTCCCTTGCCGGAAAAGATGTTCGCACCGGTTTTGGTATCGAGGATCGAATGGTGCATGTGCATCGCCGATCCCGGTTCATTCGCGATGGGTTTGGCCATGAAGGTGGCATAGCAATCGTGGCGCATCGCGGCTTCGCGGATCAGGCGTTTGAAATAGAAGACCTCATCCGCCAGCTTCACCGGATCGCCGTGGGCGAGGTTGATCTCCAACTGACCAGCGCCGCCTTCCTGGGTGATGCCGTCAATCTCGAACCCCTGTGCTTCGGCGAAATCATAGATGTCGTCGATCACGGGACCGAATTCGTCCACTGCCGTCATCGAATAGGCCTGCCGCGCGGCGGCGGGGCGGCCGGAACGGCCGATCATCGGTTCGATCTCGTGGCCCGGATCAAGATTGGGCGCGACCAGAAAGAACTCCATCTCCGGTGCGACCACCGGTTCCCAGCCCTTGTCGCGATAAAGCTGCACCACCCGTTTGAGCACATTGCGCGGGCTGAAGGGCACCGGGTTGTCGTCGCGGTCATAGGCGTCATGGATGACCTGTAGGGTCCAGTCCCCGGTCCAGGGGGCGGCGGTTGCCGTGTCCATGTCGGGCTTGAGGATCATGTCCTTTTCGATGAAGCCATCATCGCCCGCCGCTTCGCCCCAGTCGCCGGTGATGGTCTGATAGAAGATGCTGTCGGGCAGGTGGAAATAATCCTGACGGGCAAACTTGCTGGCAGGCACCGCCTTGCCGCGCGCGATGCCCGGCAGGTCTGCGATGATGCATTCGACCTCATCCAGCCGACGGCCTTCGAGGTAATCCCGTGCGGGCGTGGGCAGTTTGCTGATCCAGTCGGCCATCAGGCCCTCTCTTTCTTGAAAAAGGCGGTCATTTGTTCTGCGATCTGTGCGGAATCGAGTGGGGCATCCAGCGTGGCGCGGGCGGCGTCCAGCAGCGCGTCCGGGACAACCCCCTTGCCGCGCGTCTCGATCAGCGTTTCGATGAAGTCGGATTGGTATTCGGGATGCGGCTGGAGGGTCCAGAACACGTCGTCATAGACAAGTGCTGCATGCGCGCAGAAGTCGGAGGCGCCGATCACCGTGGCACCCTCGGGTTTTTCGACCACCTGATCCTGATGCCAGGCGTTGATCGCATAGGTCTTGTCGCCCAGATCATAGCTCACGCGCCCGACGGACCAGCCGCCGGCGAATTTCTCCACCCTGCCGCCCATGGCCTGCGCGATGATCTGATGGCCGAAACAGATGCCGATCATCGGGCGACGGGCGTCATAACTGGCGCGGATGAAATCTTCCAGCGGGGGGATCCAGTCATGGTCTTCATAAGCGCCGTGGCGTGACCCGGTGATCAACCAGCCATCGGCGTCCTGCACGCTGGAAGGGAAGATGCCGTCAACCACGGCCCAGCTTTCATACCGGAATTCCCGATCCCCCAGCAGGCGCTTGAAATACGCGTCATATCCGCCGCCGCCTGCAAGATCTTCAGGCGGGTGGCCGGTGACCAGAATACCGATTTTCATGGGGTTCTCCATCGCGGGCCTACACCGTGTCGAGATAGATGTCGGCCTGTTCCTCTGGCGTCAGGTCAGCCATGTCGCGCAGTTCCTGCCGCTTGGTCAGCACAAGGTTGCGGATGATCTCGGCATCGAAGATGCGCGCGATCTGTGCATCCTGTTCGAAGGCGTCGATGGCCGCGGCCCAGGTATCGGGCACTTGTGGCAGGTTGGCCTCATAGGCGTTGCCGGTGATCGCGGCGGGGGGATCGATGGCGTCCTCGATCCCGTTCATGGCGGCACCCAGCACGGCGGCAACCATCAGGTAGGGGTTTACGTCCCCGCCCGCGACGCGGTGTTCGATCCGGCGTGCCTTGTGACTGCCCGACGGGATGCGCAGGGCGGAGGTGCGGTTTTCGTAGGCCCAACTGACGCCGGTGGGCGCGTGGTTGCCCGGCACCATGCGTTCGTAGCTGTTGGCGTGAGGCGCAAAGATCAGCGTTGATCCCGGCATTGCCGCCAAACAGCCCGCAACCGCGTGACGCATCATGTCGGTGCCTTCCGGCCCGCCGTTGTCAAAGACGTTGTTGCCATCCCCGTCAAGCACCGAGAAATGCATGTGCAGACCCGATCCCGCGTAATCGGGATAGGGCTTGGCCATGAAGGATGCGGCAAAACCGTGCCGCCGCGCCATGCCCTTGACCAGCATCTTGAACAGCCACGCATCGTCAGCCGCGCGCAGCGCATCGTCGCCGTGCATCATGTTGATCTCGAACTGGCCCAGACCGGCCTCCGAGATGGCGGTATCGGCGGGAATGTCCATTTCTTCGCAGGCGTCATAGAGATCGGTGAAGAAGGTATCGAACTGGTCCAGCGCCCGCATGCTGAGGATTTCGCCCGCAACCCGGCGTTTGCCGGACCGGGGCGAGGGGGGCACCTGCAGCTTGCGCCCTGAATCGTCGATCAGGAAGAACTCAAGCTCCACCGCGCAAACAGGGGTCAGGCCGCGCGCCTTGTAGCGCTCCAGTACAAGGCGCAGGGCATGGCGCGGGTCGCCCAGATAGGGCGCGCCGTCATCATGGAACATCCAGATCGGTAACAGGGCGGCGGGTGCCTCCAGCCAGGGGATCGGCATGAAGCCACGTTCGGTCGGCTTCAGCATGCCGTCCCGGTCGCCACTGGCCAGAACCAGCGGGCTGTTGTCGATGTCTTCGCCCCAGATATCGAGGTTCAGCACCGAAAAAGGAAAGCGCGTGCCATCGATGCTGATCCTGTCGGCAAAGCGCACCGGAACCCGTTTGCCCCGGGGTTGCCCGTTCAGGTCTGCCGCTGCGACACGGATGGTGCGCACGTGGGGGTTCTTGCGGAGCCAGTTCTGCATGCTGCACCTGTGCCGAGTGGCGGCCCCGAGGGGCGCGCAATAATTTGATCAAATTCAGGAATACTACCGGATCAGATTGGGACGCAAGCGCAATTTTGGCCGCTCTTCGCCGGGCAGGTGGCGGTTGAGGCGTCTGTTCACCAAGCCGAAAAAGCCGATCACGGCCAGTGTCAGCAGGATAAAATAGCCTGCAAGGATCGGATAGGGGACGAACGGATTGAAGGTCTTGTCCGCAAAATAGCTGGCGTAATAGAGCGCGTCACCGCGTTGTTGCCAAGCGGGAAAACCGCTGAGAAAGACCAGTGTGGTGGAATGGTAGAGAAAGATCGCCTCGTTCGTGTAGGCAGGCCAGGCGAGCCGCAGCATCGTTGGCCAGATCACCCGGCGGAATCGCGACCAGCCGGTCAGCCCATAGGCGTCAGCGGCTTCGGTATCGCCTTTGGGGATGGATTGCAGCGCGCCGTAAAAGATCTCTCCGGCGTAGGCGGCGGTATTCAGGAACAGCACGATCAGCGCGCCCAGCCAAGCGGCGGTGAAGGGATCGAAGAACGCGTATTGTGATTTCAGCGTCAGGAACAGGAAGTAGCCAAAGAAGAACTGGATGAACAGCGGAGAGCCACGGAAGACAAAGATGAACCAGCTTGCCGATTTGCGGATCAGGCGGTTCGTGCTGGCCTTGCCGACACCCACCAACGTGGCCAGAAAGAACCCCGCCAGCAGGGCAACGGTGCCGAAATATATGTTCCAGATCATGCCGGAGCCGATCAGGGTGAACTGATCACACAGGGTGAAATCCTCGCGCGGGAGCAGGCGTTCACCGATCCCGATGGCGCGCAGGCCGTAGTCCTGGATGGTTTGCCAGCAGCTCATGCACGTCGCTCCTTTTGGAGCGACGCGGCCGAGGCAGCGCATGGGCACCATGCGCGTTCGGCCCCGGTTGCTGTTGGTGTACAGCTCATGCCGCTTTCCTTTGCGCTTCGCCTGCTGCGGTCGCCTGACCGCGTGTCAGGCGCGCCATCAGCCGGTCCAGCACCACTTCGGAGACGCGCGTGAACATCAGGTAGAACACCAGCAACGCAAGGAAGTACCACATGCGCCAGTCGCCATGGGGATAATCGGTGAAGCGTGGCGTCTTGGAGCCGCCAAGTTCGCGCGCCCAGTACACGATGTCCTCCACCCCCAGCAGGAACAGCAGGGGTGTGGCCTTGATCAGCAGCATCCACAGGTTCGACAGGCCCGGCAGGGCGAAGACCCACATCTGCGGGACCAGCACCCGCCAGAAGGTCTGGCGCGTGGACATGCCATAGGCGGCGGCGGTCTCAAGCTGGGCGCGGGGCACCGCGCGCATGGCACCGAACAGCACATTGGCGGCAAAGGCACCGTAGACGATGGCAAAGGTGACAACCGCAATGGCAAAGCCATAAGTTTCATGCACCCATTGCGGGGCCTCGCCCAGCGGCATCTTGGCGGCCTGGCAGACCACGAAATCATTGCCCTGCCGCACCGGTTCGGACCAGTCGGGGCAAAGCGCGCGGTGCCGCAGGTATTCGATCGCCTGATCAAGCGCGATGACGAAAAACAGGAAAAACGCGATGTCCGGGACACCGCGCACGATGGCGATGTAGGTCTTGCCGATCCAACGCAGCGGCGCAAGCGTCGCGCGGGCGGCGGAGGCCCCTGCAAAGCCAAAGGCCAGCGCCAGCGGTGCGGTGATGCCCAGCAGCGTCAGCACCGTCAGCACCGACCAATACAGGTTCATGTGCTTGCCCGTGGTCAGGTAGCAGGTGAACCACTGGAACGCTTCAAGCTGTTCTGGATTGGCGCAGGACTGGAGAATGGGGCACCTCTGGCAGGTGGCGGAATGGGTATTTGAAAAAGGATGAAGGGGAGGGCGTTGCGCCTTCCCCTTCGCTCAGGTCAGATCAGAACGTTGCCGAACCCGGCAGGTGCTTTTCGATCAGCTTGTTCAGGCTGCCGTCGTCCTTCATGGACTGGATGGCTGCGTTGAACTTCTCGCGCAACTCCCCGTCGCTTTCGCGGATGCCAAGGCCGACACCCCCACCCAGCAGAACGTCTTCGCCGATGATGGACAGATCGGGTTCCGCTTCGGCGATGGGCTCAAGGAACGCCTTGTCGGCCAGAACCGCATCCGCTTCGCCGTTCTTTACCGCCGCGATGGTTTCTTCGGGCGTGGCGAATTCCACCAGCGTCGCGCCGTCCATGGAGGCGATGTGGCTGGCCTGAATGGTGCCGGATTGCGCCGCGATCACGGCAGAGGACATGTCCACGTCGCCCATGCCAACGAAGGCGGATGGATCAGGCTGCGTGTAGGGGGCTGAGAAATCAATGACTTCGTCACGTTCGTCGGTAATCGACATGCCCGCGATGATCACGTCATAGTTGCCGGACACGAGGTTGGGGATGATGCTGTCCCATTCGTTCGTGACCCATTCGCAGGTGAGTTCGGCACGCGCGCACAACTCATCGCCGACTTCACGCTCAAAACCGGCCACTTCGCCATCATCGTTGAGGAAGTTGTAAGGAGGGTAGGCGCCTTCGGTGCCCAGACGGATGGTCTTGGCATGGCCGTCGGCCAGTGCAGCACCGGTCATCAGCGCGAGCGCTGCGGTCGTTGTCAGAATTGTTTTCATTTGATGTTCTCCCATAGAGTTTTTTATTGGTTTTACGTTGCGTGGGTTGCTGAAAGGAACCCGCGCAGGCGTTCGGATTTCGGGGCGCCGAAAAGGGTTTCCGGCGCGCCTTCTTCTTCGATGAGACCCTGATGCAGGAACACCACGTGGTCCGATACATCATGGGCCAGCTTCATGTCGTGGGTGACGATCATCATGGTCCGCCCTTCGGTGGCCAGATCCTTGATGACCTTGACGACTTCCTGCTCCAACTCCGGATCGAGCGCCGAGGTCGGCTCATCAAACAGCAGCGCCTCCGGTTCCATGCAGAGCGCGCGGGCAATTGCGGCGCGCTGTTGCTGACCACCGGAAAGCTGCGCCGGGTAGACGTCGCATTTGTCGCCGATCCCGACTTTCTCAAGATATCCGCGTGCGGCTTTCTCCACCTCCGCGCGGTCACGGCCCAGCACGGTCAACGGGGCCTCCATCACGTTTTGCAGAATGCTCATGTGCGCCCACAGATTGAACTGCTGGAACACCATCGACAGGTTGGTGCGGATGCGCAGCACCTGCTTGGCGTCCGCCGGGCGGCGGGCGTGACCGGCCCCTTTCCAGCGCACCGGTTCGCCGTTGAACAGAAGCTCTCCCTGCTGGCTGTCTTCAAGCAGGTTGCAGCATCGCAAAAGGGTCGATTTTCCCGACCCGGACGACCCGATCAGCGATACCACATGCCCGCGCGGCGCGGTGATATCCACACCCTTGAGCACCTCCAATGAGCCGTAGGCCTTGTGAAGGTCCTTGATCTGAATGACCGGGGTCGTGTTGGACACAATCCACCATTTTTTTGCGATTCGATGCGGTATATGGGCGCAAATTTGCAGCAACTGCAATGGATAAGGGCACATTCAGTCGGTCAAGGCAGGGCTGACCCGGCGGAAGCAGTCAGGCTTTGTCCACCCTTTGCCGGGCCATCGCGCTGTCGGTGTCGGTCACGCCGAGCAGGTTCGCGACAAGACGCAAAAGCGCGTCCTCTTCCTTGGCGCGGCTGCCGTCGGCAAGAACGATCTTCCACAGCGCCTCGACCACCGCCAGCCGTTCGTCATAGGGCACCGCATCCTTGATCGCGCGGGTAAAGCGCACGGTGTCAGGTGCTTCGGCCTCCAACCCTTCGGCCTGTGCGCGCAGGTCGGCGGCCTCTGCCGCGTTCAGTCCGTAGCGGTCGGCGGCGATGCTGTCGATCAGCCGCGCTTCGGACGCGGCGTAATCGTGATCGGACCGGGCAACGCGCACCAGCAGGGCAACCATCGCCAGACGCGCATCGGCATCGGGCAGTGGGACGGGGTCAGGCTGTGTCAGCCTTTTGATGAAATCTCCAAACATGAGGGTGATATAGGCGTTTGTGACGCGCTGTCCAAATCTATAGTTTCTTCAGCGCCGCCGCCCGCGCCGCCGCGATATCGTCAGAGGTCAGACCCAGCGCGATTTCGATCGCTTCCAATTGGATTTCCTCGTCTTCGTGGCGGTCCCCGTCGGCAATGGCCACGGACCACATCGCGTCCCCCAGCGCCTTGCGGTCGGCATAATCGACCTCGTCGCGCAGAAGCGCCGCGAATTCCGGCGTGCCGGGCGCGTGCCGCTCCAGCGCTTCGCAGGTGGCGCGCAGCTTGGCGGCCTCTATCGGGCCCAGATCGAAGGTCCGGGCAAGGATACGGTCGATCTGGCCTACTTCCTCGGCGCGGTAGGTGCGGTCGGCGAAGGCCACGCGCACCAGAAGTGCGCCCAGTGCCAATTGCGGATCAGGCTGGGGCAGGGGTTTCGGATCGGGTTTGCGGGTGGGGAAGAGACGTTCGAACATGGGCGAGGGTCTAGCTGAGATCGGCGGGTTTGCCAAAGCGTAAAGTGTCCATCGCCAGACCCTGCGGATCGGTGTTGGTCAGGATGAAGCCCGCAATGTCGCGCGTGCCGTCCGCACGGGCAAAGCCCACGGCGAATTCGCCGGTGGGGTCGATGGGCACGCGATAGATGACGCTGCCATCGCGGCGGTGGAAGGTGACGAGGGCCACGCCTGCTTCTCCGCCGCGCAGGTGGAACGACAGATCAGACTGGTCATTGTCGAACAGCACTGCAATGGCGCCTTCGCCCTGTGCCTCCCGTCTGGGGTAACCGGCCACGCCGTAGCCGTTGATCACCGCATTGCCGGAAAACCGCACGACCGACAGGTTCTGGCCCTTGGCCCCCGGCATCAGGGTCAGGGGGGACAGGGCCGTGCCATCGATCTGGTCGTGGGTATCTGCGGCGGCCACGTATTGCCCGGCAAAGCGTTCACCAAACACCGCGCCATCCAGCGGCAGGATGTCATCCACGTTGCGGCCCGGTCCGGCGCCGCTGTGGATGTCGTCGAAAGTGATCACGCGCGTCAGTGCCAGACTGTCCGGATCGACCAGACAGACAGGGGCACCACAGGCCAGAACACCCGTGGGCAAGAGGGTCAGACAAAGGGCGCGCAGAATGCTCATGGCCCAGCCTAAGACGCGGCGGGCGCCTCTGGCAAGATTTGGTTAGCCGTCGTAGCCTTCGATGATCAGGAAATCCGCGTCCGACACGGGCAGGCGGATGGATTTGGCCTGTTGATAGGCCTCGCTTTCGTAGCATTCCCGGGCGTCGGCATAGCTGGGGAATTCGATGACCACGGTACGGCTGCGCCACCCCCCTTCGACATTGGTCTGGTCACCGCCGCGCACAAGGAACCTGGCCCCATAATCGGCGAAGGGTTTCGCGTTGGCGGCGCGGTAATGATCATAGGCGGCCGCGTCGTGCACATCCATCTGGGCAATCCAGTATCCTTTGGCCATCGGGGGAGGTCCTTTCAGAGAGTTTTGTATAGCTTTGTCAGGTGCTTGACCGCCATTTCTAAACCATATGGCGGGTTGATGACGAACATGCCCGATCCGACCATGCCATGCCCCGGACGTGCCGGGGGAAAGCGCACTTCGTGGCGCAGGGCGTCCGGGTGTGCGTCGCCGAGCAGGCGCAGCATGGGGGTGTGGGCGGCGCTGGTCAGGATCGGGTACCAAAGCGCGATCACACCGACATTCCATGCCTTCGAGAGCTTAGCGATGTGGCGGGGAATGGTGGTGTAGTCCGTCTTCACCTCGTAGCTGGGGTCGACCAACATCAGCCCCCGGCGCGGGGTGGGCGGGGTCAGGGCAAAAGCCATCTCGAACCCGTCGCGGTGGTGGCATTTGACCGGGTAGGGCGACAGCGCCAGCGCAAGGGCCGCATGTTCCTGTGGGTGCAGTTCGGCGACATGCAGGCTGTCAGTGGGGCGCAGGAGCAGGGCGGCGACAAGTGGCGAGCCGGGATAGCTGCGCGCGCCGTTCTCTGTGTGGGTCTGGGACAGAACACGGGCGTAGGGGTGATCCGCATCAAACCAATCTGCCACCCTTTCAATGCCTTGCGCGGCCTCAAGCGTCTTGACCGCCTCGGTTGCGCCCAGATCGTAAAGCGCACGACCCGCATGAGTTTCGATATAGCTGAGCGGCTTGTTCTTGCGCGTCATGTAATCAAGCATCACCGCCAGCAGGCTGTGCTTGTGCACGTCCGCCAGATTGCCCGCGTGATAGATGTGTTGGTAGCTCAACATGCGCTTGGGTGTAGCGGATGGATGCGGCTGTGCAACGCCTAATGCGGGTAAGGGGACCTTCTGTGACACGCCGACGGACGACAACCCTGCGGAAATATGCTATGCCTGAACCCCGAGGCAGTCATCCGGACAGAAACCCAACCAACGGGAGGGTGAACAGATGATCATGCGGATTTTTCAGGTCATGACCAAAAAAGGGAAAGAGGAGGAATTCGCCGATTTCTTTCACAATACCGCTATCCCGCTGATGAAGAGCACCGACGGGATCGTTCAGGTCTTGCCGGGCGCGCCGCGCGCTGACAGCCCCAGGGAGTTCAGCTTTGTCATGGTCTGGAAGGATCTTGCGTCGCTCAAGGCCTTTGTGGGTGATGATTACAGATCGCCCCATATCGACCCCAGTGAGGCCGATCTGGTCGAGTATCGGACGATCAAGCATTACGATTTGGTGGAGTAGGGGTTTTGGGGTCTGACAACGCGCAAGAATACCGCGGCGCCTGCGGCTGTGGGCAGTTGACCTATCGGCTGTCGGCCGCGCCATTGATCGTGCATTGCTGTCATTGCAGGGAATGCCAACGGCAAACCGGATCGGCTTATGTCCTGAATGCGATCATCGAAGCGGATCAGGTACACCTGCAAGGAGAGACGACAGAGCACACCCTTTCAACGCCCAGCGGAAAAGGGCAGGTCATCACAAGGTGCGCAGCATGCGGGACGGCGGTATGCAGCAGCTATCTCATTCGGCTGGGAAAGCTGAAATACATCCGGGTTGGAACCCTTGATCAGCCGGAACTTTGCCCGCCGGACGTGCAGATATTCACGGCCAGCAAGCAGCCATGGGTCCCGCTGCGCGAGGATATCCCGCAATTCGAGGGTCTTTATGTCTTTGAGGAGGTCTGGTCCAAAGCCGCCTATGCGCGACTGACGGCCTTGTTTCCAGAGTGACCTGATCATTTGGGCTTGGCGCGATCCGGCCCTCACCCGAAAACGATGTTGTCGCGGCGGAGAGGCGAGAACGGGCAGATGAACGCCTGCCCATGGTCGGCGGAGCCCCGACAAGCCATTCACCCGGAGCCACCAGAAATCCAGTTGCGACAGGGGCGGATATCCGCCCGTTGCGGGGGCATGCCAACAGCTTGCTGGCCTGCTTTGATCTGTGCATCTTACCAAGGGTGGCGGGCGACCTGTCCGACCGCGATGGCCCTGCAACAAATGAAAAGGAACCGGAATGAAGCGCAAGTGTTCTGTATTGGCTGTGATGTTCTGTCTTCTTGGGTCTGCGTTGCAGGCGGAAATGATTGTCATCAACGGCAGGTATGTCGTCGCCAAGGAAGATGTTCGGGGATACTTTTACCGGCAGAGCAATCAGAAGACGGTTTTCGATGTCCGCTGGAGCGACTGGTCGACGCAATACATTTGCGAAGACCGCTATGACCGATCCAGGGTGGAAGCGGCAGCTCTGAACCTTGTGCTTGAGATCGCCGAGGTGAGGGCATTGGATTTTCAGGATTTTCTGGAAAGCGAAGGATTCGCAGGCTGCGAGAAATTCTAGGGTTTCACAGCGCGTTCTTCGACTGCTCCAACCTGTGCGTCCATGACAGTGGGCGGGTATCTGTGCTAGTCTGATCCCCGCACAGGGGATTGTACCTTGGAAAAGATCATCGCCCATGAACCCACAATCCGGATGGCCGCGTTTTTCAGCGTCCTGCTGGTCATGGCCCTGTGGGAAATCGCAGCCCCCCGCAGGCGGGTGGAGATTCCGCGGCTGGTGCGGTGGTCGAACAATCTTGGGCTGGTCGTGCTGGACGCGTTTCTGGTGCGACTGGTGTTTCCGGTTGTTGCAGTCGGTGCTGCGGTGGTGGCGCAGGACAACGGATGGGGCCTGCTGAACCAGATTGACCTGCCGGTCTGGGTCGGCGTGGTTCTTGCGGTTCTGGCCTTCGATCTGGCGATTTACCTGCAACATGTGCTGTTCCATGCGGTGCCCGCCCTGTGGCGGCTGCACCGGGTGCATCATGCCGATCTTGAATTCGACGTGACCACCGGGGTGCGGTTTCACCCGTTGGAAATCCTGATCTCCATGGCGATCAAGTTGCTGCTTGTTCTTGCGCTGGGTCCGCCCGCGCTGGCGGTGCTGATCTTCGAGGTGCTGTTGAACGCCACTTCGCTGTTCAATCACGCCAACCTGCGGTTGCCGGGCCGGGTCGATGCACTGCTGCGGCTGGTTGTGGTGACCCCGGACATGCACCGGGTGCATCATTCGATCATACCCTCGGAAACCAACAGCAATTTCGGCTTTAACCTGCCGTGGTGGGATTGGGTGCTGGGCACCTATCTGGCCCAACCCAGCGCAGGGCACAAACGCATGACCATCGGTGTCAAACAGTTCCGCACGCGCCGCGACCTTTGGCTGGACCGGCTTTTGGTGCAGCCCTTTCAGGGCGAGGCTTCGCAATATCCGATCAACAGGCGCTCCAAACGATCGGAGTGATCCGGTGCATTGTCGTCCGTTACCGCTGTGCGACGGATGCGTCTTAGACCAGTCGTGAGATTTCCTTCGCCGCGCGGATGAAATCCTTGAACAGCGGATGCGGGGCGAAGGGTTTGGATTTCAGCTCTGGATGGAACTGCACACCGATGAACCAGGGGTGATCTGGCCATTCGACAATCTCTGGCAGCTTGCCATCAGGTGACATGCCGGAAAATACCAGCCCTGCCTTTTCCAACTGGTCCTTGTAGGCGATATCGACCTCATACCGGTGGCGGTGGCGTTCGTCGATGGTCGTGGTGCCATAGGCGTCGGCGACGCGGGAGCCCGGCGTCAGCGTCGCGTCATAGGCACCCAGACGCATGGTACCGCCCTTGTCGTCACCGACTTTGCGTTCAACCTTGTGATTGCCCTGCACCCATTCCTTGAGGTGGTAGACAACCGGTTCGAACCGCTTCTTGCCTGCCTCGTGGTCAAATTCCTCCGACCCGGCGGTCTTCAGGCCCGCGACGTTGCGCGCGGCTTCGATGACGGCCATCTGCATCCCCAGACAGATGCCAAGGTAGGGGACCTTGTGTTCACGGGCGTATTGGGCGGCCTTGATCTTGCCTTCGGTGCCGCGTTCGCCAAAGCCACCGGGGACCAGGATCGCGTGGTAGCCTTCCAGATGCGGACCGACGTCTTCGGCCTTGTCGAAAATCTCTGCGTCGACCCATTCGATGCGCACTTTCACGCGGTTGGCCATGCCACCGTGGGTCAGCGCCTCCGCGATGGATTTATAGGCGTCTTCAAGCTGCGTGTATTTGCCGACGATGGCAACGCGCACTTCGCCTTCGGGGTTGTGGATGCGGTCATAGACGTCGTGCCAGACGCTCAGGTCCGGGCGTGGGGCAGGGGAGATTTCGAAGGCGTCCAGCACCGCCTGATCAAGGCCTTGGGCGTGGTAGGCGAGTGGGGCTTCATAGATCGACTTGAGGTCATAGGCGGCAACCACCGCTTCCTTGCGGACGTTACAGAAAAGCGCGATTTTCTCGCGTTCCTTTTCGGGAATGGGCTGTTCGGAGCGGCAGACGAGGATGTCGGGCGCGATGCCGATCGATTGCAGTTCCTTGACGGAGTGCTGGGTGGGTTTGGTTTTCAACTCTCCCGAGGCGGCAAGGTAGGGCAGCAGGGTGAGGTGCATGAAGATGCACTGCCCGCGCGGCTTGTCATGCGAGAACTGGCGGATGGCTTCGAAGAACGGCAGGCCTTCGATATCACCCACGGTGCCGCCGATTTCGCAAAGCATGAAGTCGACCTCATCATCGCCGACCTTCAGGAACTCCTTGATTTCATTGGTCACATGGGGAACGACCTGAATGGTTTTGCCCAGATAGTCGCCGCGGCGCTCTTTCTCCAGCACGGTGGAATAGATGCGGCCGGACGAAACGCTGTCGGTCATGCGGGCGGGCACCCCGGTGAAACGTTCGTAGTGGCCCAGATCAAGGTCGGTTTCCGCGCCGTCGTCGGTGACAAAGACCTCGCCGTGTTCAAACGGTGACATGGTGCCGGGATCGACGTTCAAATAGGGATCAAGCTTGCGCAGGCGCACCGAAAAGCCGCGCGCTTGCAGCAGCGCACCCAGCGCGGCAGAGGCAAGCCCTTTGCCGAGGGAGGAAACCACACCGCCGGTGATGAAGATATAACGCGCCATGCAAAAGAACCCCCGTGCCTTGGTGAGGCTGATGTCAGTGTTGAATTGGTTGGATAACACCCAGCCCAGAGCGCAGCGCCGCGACGCTGCCCACGGGATTAAAGGGTATCAGGATTCGGGCGGGGATGGCAAGACTGCACCGCAAGATGATGTTGCGTTTCGCAGCCCTGCATCAAGGTGTTGTGGGTATTGGCTTATTCCCCTGCGGGAACCAGCGGTGCGTTGCTGTCGGTGCTCGGGGGCAGCAGGCTTTCGCCGGAGGGCACGGTGCTGTCGTCGCTTGCCGGTGCGGTGACGGGTGCGTCGCTGAGCCGGTCGATGACGGAGGCACCTGCGGTGTTGCGTGCCACGATAATGGTAAGCGAGATCGACGTCACGATGAAGGCCGCGCCAAGAAGCCATGTCAGCTTGCCCATCGCCGTCGCGGGCGCGCGGCCCGACGTGCCGCCGGCACCCCCACCAATGCCAAGGCCACCCCCTTCGGAGCGCTGAAGCAGCACGGCCAGGATCAGGCCCATGGCCAGAAAAAGATGGATGATCAGCAGGACGTTTTCCATGGGTGGGTGCTCGTATGGTTGGCTTTGCGGCTATCTATGCGTCTTTGGCGGGTGGGGCAAGGGAGGATTGGCGCGCGTGGCAAGCTGCGTTGCCGATAGACAAGCGCCGGGGCTTGGGGCAGAGTTTGGCCCATGCCACATGATGCCCACGACCACGACGACCCGCACAGCCTGTTGCCCCCTGATCCCGCGCTGCGCGTGAAGGCGCTTGAGACGCTTCTGACCCGCAAGGGGCTGATCGACCCGGCGGCGCTGGATGAGATCATTGACACCTATGAAAACCGCATCGGGCCCCGCAACGGCGCGCGGGTCGTGGCGCGGGCGTGGCGTGACCCGGCGTTTCACGCGGCACTGATGGAGGACGCCACGGCCGTGGTCTCCGACATGGGGTTTTATGGCCGCCAGGGCGAACACATGGTGGCGGTGGAGAACACGGATGCGGTGCACAACATGGTCGTCTGTACCCTGTGCAGTTGCTACCCCTGGTCGCTGCTGGGCATACCGCCGGGCTGGTACAAATCCGACGCCTATCGCGCCCGCGCCGTGCGCGAGCCGCGCAAGGTGCTGGCGGAGTTTGGCGTGACGTTGCCGGACGCGACGGCGGTGCGGGTCTGGGATTCCACGGCGGAAGTGCGGTACCTGGTGATCCCGCAGCGGCCCGCAGGGACGGACGGGATGGATGAGGAGGCTTTGATGGCGCTGGTCAGCCGGGATGCGATGATCGGCACGGCATTGGCGGGCAAGGCGTGACCCGCGTCCACGACATGGGCGGGCGGTTCGGCGATGGCCCGGTGGTGCCGGAGGAAGAAGGGGTGATCTTCCATGCGGACTGGCATCCGCGGGCGCTGGCGATCACGGTCGCAACCGGGCCTTTGGGGCAATGGAACCTTGATATGTCGCGCCACGCGCGCGAGAGCCTGCCGCCGAAAGATTACACGCGGTTTTCCTACTATGAGAAATGGCTGGCGGGGCTGGCCAATCTGCTGGTGGAGAAGGGCGTCGTGACGGAAGGGGAGTTATCCGGGGATGAGGCGCCCACCCCCAGCCCGCTGGCCGATCGTGCCATGCGGGCCGAGCAGGTGGCGGGTATACTGGCGGCAGGCGGTCCGGCGAACCGGCCCAGCAATGTCGACGTGATGTTTGCGCCCGGTGATGAGGTTGTCACCCGCCGATGCCCGGAAAACGCGACTGTTTCAGGCGGCCACACGCGCCTGCCCGCCTATGCGGCGGGGGCGCGGGGGCGGATCCTGCGCCTGCACGGCACGCACATCCTGCCGGACAGCAACGCACACGGGCAGGGCGAAGCGCCCGAGCCGCTTTATGCGGTGGTGTTCGCGGCGTCGGAGCTTTGGGCGCATCAGGAGCATCCGGGCGACGAAGTGGTCCTGGATCTGTGGCAAAGCTATCTGGAGCGGGCGTGACCCGCCCCGACCCTGTCTTTGAAGCACCCTGGCACGCGCAGGTCTTTGCATTGACCGTGCATCTGAACGAGGCGGGGCACTTTGCCTGGGGGGATTGGGCGGAACGCTTTGGTGCGACGCTGAAGCGGCACGGTGTGGATCGGGAATTGAACGGCGGCGAGGATTACTTTGCCGCCTGGCTGGAGACGCTGGAGGGGGTTCTGGCGGAGATAGGGATGGCAGAGGCGGGCGATGTAGAGCGGCTGCGCGGCGCATGGGAGGCGGCATATCTGCGCACGCCGCATGGCGCGCCCGTGCATCTGGCGGAAGACGTGTGAACAGTTCTGGCGGATGACCCTGGTCTGCCCGCAATGAGCAGCGAAGCTGCATTCGATTTTATTTTTGCTGATGAGAGGGTTTTACCCTCTCAAACTCTCCCAGGTTTTTTGAACCATTTGGAAGGGGTAGCTGGGGCAGGCCGGGTGCTTACTTTCGGGTGAAGAGGCCTGCCTTGCGCAGGAAGCGTTTGAGGGCGCCTTTGCGGGGGATCCACGGCGTGATCTGGCGGCGGGTGCCTGCGAGGCGGTCGAATTCGTGATTGTCGATGATGCGTTCTGCGCAGCCGCAGCCTTCGCCGGTGGCGACCTTGTCGAAATAGAATTGTTCGAAGTTCCGGGGTTTGGGCGGTTGGCGCATTTTGGATCTCCTATTCGTCCACGTCATCCATGTCGGATTGTCCCGACAGCGCGCGGCGCACGTGGCTCCAGCTGAGGCCGACGCCCAGCACGAGACTGAGGGCAGCAAGCGCGAGCCAGACGTTGAAGCTTGAATTATCGAGCCTGAGCACGCCCAGATCGTAGAGCACCCAGAGCCCTGCGGCCACCACCGCCAGCACCAGCAGCATCCCGAAGGCACCGATGGAGCGCAAGGTGGCGCGCAGGTAGATGATGTATCCAATCAGCAGCAACAGGCCCAAAAGGACAGCGATGGAGAGATTCATGCCGCCGTAATCCGCGACCCAGTTGATGTAGTTGTATTGGGTCGGATTGAACGTGAGCGCCAGCAGACCGAAGGCGCAGACCCAGCGTACGATGAAACCCATCTGCTCTTTCCCTGTTTTGGGTCATTTATCCGGTGCGGGCCGCGCATGTCCATGCTGCGGCGCGGTTGGATGCGGCCGGGAGGTACATTTGGGGCTGACACTGCCCGGTGTTGGGAGGGTGGGCGTATGGCGCGCGGGGGGGGGGCGGTTTGGGTGGCTAAGCGCCGGTTGCGGCCGTGCCTTGAATGGCCACGGCGATCTTCACAAGACCCGAGTAAACAGCCCCGCCGACGATACAGGATCCGACGATGATCCCCACAAATACGAGTATTGAGCTTCCCATCACCTCGGTCTCCTGACTTCATGATTTGCGGCCGAAACTATTGTTCGGGGTGGGCCGAGACAACCCTGACGTAGGTCGCAGCAGTCGCTTTGGCCCCGACGCGCAGGATCTGGAACGCGTGTCGGTACCATTTGCCGGGTTCTGCTGAAGTCTTTTTCGTCGTGGCTGGCCAGCGAAGGACGGCTGCGGCGACGTTCGGTGAATTCAGGATCGGGGAGATTGACCGCTTCCACCTGCCCGACTTTCGCTTTTCGCCGCAGATAGTGAGAGATAGCGGGAAACAGGTGGTGGCCTTGGAAGGCCCCGGTGGATGTCAGGCACGAAGGCCGCTTTTCTGCTGCGCCGTCGTGAAGGGGTTTGAAGAGTACGGCAGGGGATTTTCATTGAATTGGGCTGATTTTCGATCCGGAAAGGGACGTTTTCTGGCAATCGGGCGACGTTTGCCTTGAACAGGTCTACACGGAGCGCGGAGATTTAGGTGTGACGATTCGTCGCGACATGGTATCATGCAGATCACCGGCGTTCGACCGGAGCACGATAAGGTCGGTCGGCGCCTCCCTGCATCTGAGAGGAGGCCTGCCAATGGCGAAGCCAGTCAAGACAATCGGAAACCCCTTGTCCTGGGTCATGCACGCAGTCGGCGATGCTTCGCATTATGCGAAGGATGCGGCGCACGAAATCGGGGGGGACGCAGACGCGAACGCGACCGTGAGGCAGCTGACCATCGAAGACCTGCAGATTGCGCTTCGCAAGGGTGCAGAGGATTTCGCGGCGCTGCGCACGGATGTGCTTTTTATCGTGCTTCTCTATCCCATTATCGGGATCTGTCTTGTGACCTTCGCCTTTCAGCGTGAACTGCTGCCGCTGCTGTTCCCGCTGATGTCAGGTTTTGCCCTGCTTGGCCCGATTGCCGCGGTCGGCCTTTACGAGATGAGCCGTTGCCGGGAGAAGGGAGAGCCTGCAGGTTTTCGCGTGGCGCTTGGCGTGATGGGGTCACCGGCCATTGGGGCGGTGCTGACCATTGGCCTGGGTCTGGTGCTGATGTTTATCGCCTGGATGCTGACGGCCTACCTGATCTTTGTGCTGACACTGGGTCCAGAGACACCTACCTCGGTGACAGGGTTCTTGCGGGACGTCTTCACGACGGGTCCGGGATGGCTGATGCTGATCGTCGGATGTGTTGTGGGGTTTGTTTTTGCCGCGGCGACACTTGCCATGACAGTGATATCGATACCGCTGGCATTGCACCGCCATGTCGGCGTGCCCGTCGCCATCGCCACATCGCTGGAGGTGACCAGAAAGAGCCCGGTGACCGTGGCGGTCTGGGGGCTGATCGTGGCGACCTTGTTGGCCGTCGGGACGATTCCGCTGTTCCTTGGGCTGATCTTTGCGTTCCCGATCCTTGGGCATGCGACATGGCACCTGTATCGAAGGGCGGTTTCCTGAGGGGCGTCATACCCAAGAATACCACCCTGCGGGGATCGGTGAAGTTCATCCGGAAAAGAGGACTGCGGCGCACCGATATTGCGGTGAGAATCCCCCTCGCACGGGATTTTTATTCATTTTTTTCAGCGCTGTGTAAGCAAGTTACCAAAAATTGAAAATCTGTGTTATGGTGCGGTGACTTGTCGCAGGCGAATGCCGCCGCGCCAAGCATCGATTGGGCTGAGGAAAGGCGGGTTATGTTCGTCGTTGTCGCTCTGGTTGCTGTTGTTTTTGGATCCATCCTGTTCCACCTGCTTAGTCCATGGTGGTGGACCCCTATTGCATCTAACTGGGGGTATATCGACGCAACCCTCGTCGTCACATTCTGGATTACGGGCTTTGTTTTCACGGCCGTCATCCTGTTCATGGCCTATTGTGTCTGGAAGTTCCGTCACAAGCCGGGACGGGTCGCCGTGTTCGATCCGGAAAACCGGCGGTTGGAGATCTGGCTGACCGTGGTCACCGGTTTGGGGGTGGCGGCGATGCTGGCCCCGGGGCTGATCGTCTGGAATCAGTTCGTGACCGTTCCGGAGGATGCGACCGACGTTGAGGTCTTCGCGCAGCAATGGTCCTGGGGGTTCCGTCTGCCCGGGGAGGACGGGCGTCTGGGGACGTCGGATGCGGCGCTGGTGGGGCCGGACAATCCGCTGGGGATCAATCCATTTGACCGGTTCGGGCAGGACGATGTCATCGTCGATTCCGGTGATCTGCACCTTCCGATCGGAAAGCCGGTGAAGATGGTCCTGCGATCTGTCGATGTCCTGCATAATTTCTACGTCCCGGAGTTTCGGGCAAAGATGGACATGGTGCCGGGCATGGTGACCTATTTCTGGTTTACGCCCACGCGCACCGGAGAGTTCGAGATACTGTGTGCAGAGCTGTGCGGGGTCGGTCACGGCTTCATGCGCGGCTACGTTCTGATTGACGAGGAACCTGAGTATCAGGCCTGGCTGCAGGAACAGCAGACCTTTGAAGAGTTCTTTGCGGCGCGGGATGTGCGGACGGTCAGCGTCGACCCCTGAGGTCGCACGCCACGGCAGCCTTGCCCGCGGATACGCGCCGCCTCGGTTCAGCTGAGAGGAGCATGAATGGCCGACGTCACATATCGCCCCGATGAACAGGTCCCCCCTGCAGAAGTGCCGGACGTTCATCCACCCCATCCGCAAACGTGGATCGGGCGGTGGGTGTTCTCTCAGGATGCCAAATACATTGCCATCCAGTATTCCGGTACAGCGATCGCGATCGGTGTCGTGGCGCTGGTCCTGTCATGGTTGATGCGACTTCAACTTGGCTTTCCGGACACGTTTTCATTCTCGGCTGAAGCCTATTACCAATTCATCACCATGCACGGAATGATCATGGTCATCTATCTGCTGACGGCGATCTTTCTGGGCGGCTTCGGCAACTATCTGATCCCGCTGATGGTCGGGGCTCGGGACATGGTCTTTCCGTTCGTCAACATGCTGAGTTTCTGGGTATACCTGCTCGCGGTCGTCGTGCTTGTCATCAGCTTCTTTGTGCCGGGCGGGCCGACCGGGGCGGGTTGGACGCTCTATCCGCCGCAGGCGATCCTGAGCGGGACACCGGGCGGGCAGGAGGCAGGCATCATTCTGATGCTGTTGTCACTGATCCTTTTCATCATCGGCTTCACCATGGGCGGGTTGAACTATGTCGTGACGGTCTTGCAGGCGCGCACCCGGGGCATGACGTTGATGCGCCTGCCCCTGACCGTCTGGGGGATTTTCACGGCGACCGTCATGGCGCTGCTGGCGTTTCCAGCCCTTCTTGTGGCTTGCATCATGATGCTGTTCGACCGGCTGCTGGGGACAAGTTTCTTCATGCCCACGCTGGTGGAAATGGGGGAGCAGTTGTCATATGGCGGCGGCAGTCCGATCGTGTTCCAGCATCTGTTCTGGTTCTTCGGCCATCCGGAGGTCTACATCGTCGCGTTGCCCGCCTTCGGCATCGTGTCCGACCTGATCAGCGTGCATGCGCGCAAGAATGTCTTTGGCTACCGCATGATGGTCTGGGCCATCGTCATCATCGGCGCGTTGTCCTTCATCGTCTGGGCGCACCACATGTACGTGTCGGGCATGCACCCCTATTTCGGGTTCTTCTTTGCCACCACCACGTTGATCATCGCGATTCCGACGGCGATCAAGGTCTATAACTGGCTGCTGACGCTTTGGCAGGGTGACATTCACCTGACCCTTCCAATGCTTTTTGCGCTTGGTTTCGTTGTCACTTTCGTCAATGGCGGGCTGACCGGGCTTTTCCTTGGTAACGTTGTGATCGATGTGCCGCTGTCCGACACGATGTTCGTTGTCGCACATTTTCACATGGTGATGGGTGTCGCGCCGCTGATGGTCATTTTCGGTGCCATCTATCACTGGTATCCCCTGATCACGGGCCGACTCATGAATGAAGCGATGGGCCAGATCCATTTCTGGGTCACCTTCGTGGGCACCTATGCGATCTTCTTCCCGATGCATTATGTCGGCCTTGTGGGTGTGCCGCGGCGCTACCCTGAAATAGGTGATCCTGCTTTCATCACGGCGCCGGTCGATGGGCTGAATGCATTCATCAGCATTGCCGCCTTCATCGTCGGTGCCGCGCAGATCATGTTCCTTTTCAACATGGTCTGGAGCGCACGGCACGGTCGGGACGCAGGCAGCAATCCCTGGCGTGCGGCGTCGCTTGAATGGCGGACACCGCACACCCCGCCGCGTCATGGGAACTGGGGGGATGAGCTTCCGCTGGTATATCGATGGGCCTATGACTACAGCGTGCCCGGCGCGCCCGAGGATTTCATCGCCCAGGATGATCCCTGGATGCCAAGGCCGGTGTCCCCATGACCGTGATACTCGCTTTTCTGGTGACGGTGATCGCGTTGGCGTTCTGGTGGTTGCTGCGGGAAGGGATCATGTCGAAACCCTGGCTTGAAACCGGAACGGTCGTGGAAACCGCAGGCTTACCGCCGTTCCCGGTTCAGCGTGTGGGGCTGGGCGTTTTTCTGGTTGTGATTGGATCGCTGTTTGCATTGTTCGGCAGCGCCTTCGTTATGCGGATGGACCTGGAATTCTGGTCCTCGCTAAAGCTGCCGCCGATTGTCTGGTTCAACACGGCCCTATTGGTCGTTGCCAGCGTGTTCCTGCGGCGCGCGGCATGGCGGGGCGAAGGGCGCGGGTTGCATCGGGATACGGCCATTGCCGGGCTGGCGACGGTCGCCTTCGTGATCGGGCAGCTTGCGGCCTGGCGAGAGTTGCATCTGATGGGCAATGGCCTCACCTCCGGTCCCGCCGCGAGTTTCTTTTACATGCTCAGCGGTCTGCACAGCCTGCATATCCTGGGCGGCATCGTGGCACTGGGTGTCCTGATGGCACGCCGGGAACACGATCCTGACCAGATCAAACTCAATACGGGGCTTTGCGCGGCCTATTGGGACTTCCTGCTGGTCGTATGGATCGGCTTGCTTTTGTTGTTCATGGGCTGGGCCAACCAGCTGCTCGACATCTGTCGCAGCGTTCTGACGTGAGGGATCATTATGGCTGAGAGCACCGCACAACCGCACAATACCAAGGGCCTGGACGGGTTCGTCACCGACTGGAGTTCGGACCAGCGCGCGTTCAAACGCGTCTCCTGGGGCAAGGCGATGATGTGGATATTCCTGCTGAGCGATACCTTCGTCTTCAGCATCTTCCTGCTTGGATACATGTCCGCCCGGATGTCGACCCAAACCGATTGGCCCAACACCAGCGAAGTCTTTTCACTGCATGTGGGCGGGGCCGACCTGCCGCTGCTTCTGATTGCCATCATGACCTTCGTGCTGATCTCGTCCAGCGGGACGATGGCGATGGCGGTGCGCTGCGGGTATGCGCGCGCGCGCAAGGCCACGGCGGGGCTGATGTACCTTACGGCGTTTCTGGGGGCGACTTTTGTCGGCATGCAGGCGTTCGAGTGGACCAAGTTGATCCAGGAAGGTGTGCGCCCCTGGGGCAACCCCTTCGGGGCCGAACAATTCGGCGCGAGCTTTTTCATGATCACCGGGTTTCACGGCACGCATGTCTCCTTCGGTGTTCTGTTCCTGATCATCATCGCGACGAAGATCTGGCGGGGGGAATTCGACCGACCGGGACGAACATGGCTCAAGTCGGATGCAGGAGACTACGAAGCGGTCGAAATCATGGGGCTGTACTGGCACTTCGTTGATCTGGTCTGGGTCTTCATCTTTGCATTTTTCTATCTTTGGTAAGGAACGGTCATGTCGGACACGATGACGCACAAGCCATCCACAGCCCACGTCGAGGGGCAGCAACATCCACTCAAGCTCTATTTCCTTGTCTGGGGTCTGCTGTTCGTTCTCAGCGCCTTCTCCTATTTCGTCGACTATGTCGGCCTGCAGGGGCTGCTGCGCTGGACCCTGATCATTGTCTTCATGCTTTTGAAAGCGGGGCTGATCGTGGCCGTTTTCATGCACATCGCATGGGAACGACTGGCGCTGACCTATGCAATCCTGCTGCCGCCGGTTGCCGTGCTGGCCTTCCTTGCGATCATGATGTTCGAATCCGACTACACCCATTCCATCCGGATGCTGGTGTTCTCCGGACCCTGAAGGGGGCTAATCGGTTCAACGGAATTGGCTTGTCGGTTCCCTGTTCAACCGCCTGCAGACCCCAGCACCCATCCGATTGCTGCGTCGATCAGCAGGGCGATGAAAATGGCGTAGAGATAGACGATCGAGAAGCCAAAAAGCGCCTTTGCCGGTGCGCGCGACACATCCACCGGTGTGCGAAACAACACCCAGCTGCGGCGCAAGAACTCTGCGCCCAAGGCGATTGCAAGAAAGCCGTAGGCCATCCCGGTCAGTCCTGTCAGCCACGGTGCGGCACCAAGAGGGGCGAGCACGACAGCGTAGGCAAGAATATGTCTCTTGGTTGCGGCCTCACCTGCGACGACGGGCAGCATCGGAATGCGGGCGGCCGCGTAGTCGGAGGATTTGAGCAGGGCAAGCGCCCAGAAGTGCGGCGGCGTCCAAAGGAAAATGATCAGGAACAACAGCCACGGTTCCCAATCCAGAGTGCCCGAAACCGCGGTCCATCCGATCACCGGTGGGAACGCACCTGCCGCGCCACCGATCACGATGTTCTGCGGTGTCACGAACTTGAGCCACATCGTATAGAAAACACTATAGTAGATAATCGTCGTCGCCAGAAGGGCAGCCGCCAGCGGGTTCGCGGAAATGGCAAGCACACCGACGGAGAGCACGGCGAGGACAAGGCCGAAAGCAAGCGCTTCGGTCGATGATACCGCCCCGGAGGGCAAGGGCCGCTTCGACGTGCGCGCCATCTTTGCGTCATGGGGGGCGTCATGCCACATGTTTAGCGCCCCGGCGCTTCCCGCACCTACAGCAATCGCCGATATCGCAATGACGGCTCTGCCAAAAGACAGCTCCCCCGAGGCAAGTGCCATCCCGACGAGCGCGGTGAAGACAGCAAGTGACATGACGCGGGGCTTTGTCAGCGCAATAAAATGGGCGGCCCGGCTGAACTTGAACACAAGCGCCGTTCGCGCAATGAAGCTGTCGGCGATCGGCATACAATCGCTCCTTCCGAGGGCTGTCTTACCTTAGCGCAACAGCGTCAATGCGGCAATTTTCTTGATCTGATGGGTCGGGGTACACCCCAGCAGACCCACGCGTCCGCGTGTTTGTCCCGGTTGCATCGGCTTGGAAAGGCGCGCTGCGAAACGGGCATCGATACAATTGCGACGGCCAACAACGCCCTACAGCCCCCCCAACAGCCCGTAATCCACCATTTTCCCGCCTTTTGCAGTTTCGCCCCGGCGCACCTGCGGCTATACGGGCGCGGGTTTGCTCAAAGAGGAATGCAATCATGGCCAATGTCGTCGTCGTCGGTGCCCAGTGGGGAGATGAGGGGAAAGGCAAGATCGTCGATTGGCTGTCTGAACGCGCGGACGTCATCGCGCGCTTTCAGGGTGGGCACAACGCAGGCCATACGCTGGTGATAGATGGCGCAGTGTTCAAGCTGCACGCGCTGCCCTCGGGCGTAGTGCGCGGCGGCAAGTTGAGCGTGATTGGCAATGGCGTCGTGCTTGACCCGTGGCACCTGATGAAAGAGATCGAGACGGTGCGCGGGCAGGGTGTGGAAATCTCTCCCGAGACGCTGATGATCGCGGAAAATACCCCGCTGATCCTGCCCATCCATGGCGAATTGGACCGTGCGCGTGAAGAAGCCGCCAGCAAGGGGACCAAGATCGGCACCACCGGGCGGGGCATTGGGCCAGCCTATGAGGACAAGGTCGGGCGGCGGTCGGTCCGCGTTGCGGATTTGGCGGATGAGGCGACGCTGGAGGCAAGGGTGGACCGGGCGCTGCAGCACCACGATCCGCTGCGCAAGGGCCTCGGCATCGAACCGGTGGACCGGGATGCACTGGTCACGGCCCTGCGTGAGATTGCGGCGGAGATCCTGCCGTTTGCGGCTCCTGTCTGGAAGGTGCTGAATGAGAAACGCAAGGCGGGCAAGCGCATCCTGTTCGAAGGCGCGCAGGGCGCGCTGCTGGATATTGATTTCGGCACCTATCCGTTTGTGACGTCGTCCAACGTCATCGCCGGGCAGGCCGCCACCGGCGTGGGCATCGGGCCGGGGGCGATTGATTATGTGCTGGGCATCGTGAAGGCCTATACGACGCGGGTGGGCGAGGGGCCGTTCCCAACGGAATTGCTGGACGCCGATGGCCAGCGGCTGGGTGAGCGGGGGCATGAATTTGGCACGACGACAGGGCGCAAGCGGCGTTGCGGGTGGTTCGATGCGGCCCTGGTGCGGCAGACCTGCGTGACCTCGGGCGTGACCGGCATTTCGCTGACGAAGCTTGATGTGCTGGACGGGTTCGAGACACTGAAAATCTGCGTGGGGTACGAATTGGATGGAACGCAGATGGACTATCTGCCCATTGCCGCCGATCAGCAGGCCCGCTGCACGCCGATTTACGAGGAAATGCCCGGCTGGTCGCAATCGACCGAAGGCGCGCGGTCCTGGGCGGATCTGCCGGCCGAGGCGATCAAATACGTGCGCCGGGTGGAGGAGTTGATTGACTGCCCCGTGGCGCTACTTTCCACCTCGCCGGAGCGGGAAGATACGATATTGGTGAAAGACCCGTTCTCTGACTGAAAGGAGAGGTTCCATGGCGTTGAGTTACAAGGCCCGCAGGCGGTGGTCGCTGGTGGTGCTGCTGTTGGCGCTGCCGCTTTACATCATTGTGGCGCTGCAGGTGACCCAGCTGTTTGACCGGCCTTCCGTGCTGGTCGAACTGGCGGTCTACGTGGGGCTTGGCGTGATCTGGGTGTTTCCGCTGAAGGCGGTCTTCAAGGGCGTGGGGCAAGCGGACCCTGACGCCAAGGAGTGATGGTAAAGCTGCTGGATCACGGGACTTTGCCCGTTTCCGGCAGGCATCAGGTTTATTGGGAAATGGCAGGCAATCCAGACGGGCTTGCTGCGCTGGTGCTGCATGGCGGGCCGGGGTCGGGGTGTCGGGAAGGGCATTACGATCTGTTTGATCTGGACCGGTACCGGGTTGTGCTGATGGACCAACGCGGGGCCGGGCGCAGCAGACCTGCGGCGGCCACCGACGTGGCGGCGCTGCAAGATAACACCACTGACGATTTGATAAACGATATCGAAGTGTTGCGGGCGCATCTTGAGGTGGACAAATGGCTGGTTTTCGGGGGCTCCTGGGGATCCACCTTAGGTCTGCTTTACGCGCAAACCCACAGGGGTCATGTCCGGGCCTTGGTATTGGCGGGCGTGGCCACGACCACCCGGCGCGATCTGGCCTGGCTTTATGATGATGTCGGTAACCTCTTTCCCGAAGCGCATGATGCCTTCTGTGCCTTTGTGCCGGAAGCGGAGGATGTCTGGACCCGGATTGCGGCCTATGGTGACGCATTGACGGACCCGGCGCGCGCACAAGCGGCGGCGGATGCCTGGTGCACCTGGGAACTGGCAATTTTCGAGACCGATTTCGAAAGTGTGGGCGGCAACTGGACAGACCCTGCATTCCGCGTGGGGTTTGCGCGGCTGTGCACGCACTATTTTCGCAACTTCTGCTTTCGCGGCGATGATGCGGTTGCGCGAGGGATGGACCGGATTGCCGATGTGCCCGGGGTGATGATCCACAGCCGGTTCGATCCGTCCTGCCCGCTGCGCGCCCCTTGGGAGTTGGCCAAACGCTGGCCCGCGGCGCGATTGGATGTGCTGGGCGGGAACGATCATTCCGCCCTGTCAAAGGCGATGACCACACGCATCCGGGCGGCTACGGATGGATTTGCCCACGCTTAGAATGCCAAAAGGCGACAGTTTCCTGCCGCCTTTTGTGGAACTATTCCAGAGATTTAGCCCGCTGCGCGTTCGTCCGGGCGGTAACCGATACCCTCGGACACTGTGAACCTGCCACCCTTGATCTTTTCGATCTTGCCCGAACGAAGCAATTGCCCGAAAGAGCGCAGGCCGTCCTCGCGGCTGAATTCGCCACTGGGGCCTGCCTGACGGACCTTGGTCATCAATTGCGGACGGGAGAATTCCTCGCGGCCCTCGACAAAGGACATGTAGGATGCGGCGGCTTCCAGCAATTCCGGAAGCTTGTTGGCACCCAGATCAGCGGCATAATCGGCAAAGCTTTCATCAGCGTCGGATGCGGACCCTGTATCAGCCACGGCTGAGACCCGGCGCGGGCGCACGGGGCCCTCGGGGCGGGGCTGTTCGACATCAATGCGCTGCTCCGCGACAAGCTTGAGGGGGGCGGGGCGACTTTCGTCCGGGCGTGCGGTGCGCGCGCCTTCGGCAGGTGCTTCGGGGCGGCGTGGACGGACCACATCGGCCAGATCGCTGCGATAGGCGTTGGCGTCTTTCTTGGCGTCGTCGTCGACGTCCATGGTGCCATCCGCCTTGCGCGCGGCCACAGCGGCCCGCAAATGGGCAAAGGCATCGCGGCGGGTCGCGCTTTCGGGTTCATCCATCTGGCTGTCGGCTTCGGCCAGCAGGCGGTTCACATCGGTGCCTTCGCCCTCGTCAATGCGGGGCAGGGCCGCACGGGCCGCCGCAGGGGCATCGCTGTCGTCCGCAGTAGGTGTATCCGCTTCAGCATCAACGTCCAGCACATCGGCAGCAGCAGGTTCTTCGTCCATGCTGTCAACGTCTTCGGCAACCAGATCTTCGGCTTCGGGCATTGTCGCTTCATCGGCGGCGGTATCTTCGGATCCGTCTTCGCCCTTGATGTCTGCTTCAAGCTCCGCCAGTTCACGCACAAGGTCCGCTTCATCTTCGGGTGACAGCGAAGAACTGGGCGTTCTGGCCGGTGCAACCTCGTCCAATGCAGGCATGGGGCCGGTGCCGGTCTTGGGGTCGTATTCTTCAAGCGCGCCTTTCCGGATGGCAGCCTCGAGATCGGCACGCTTGACCTTGATCACCCGAGCGCGCGGTGCCTCATCTGCTTCGTCGGCGACTGTGTCATCTATTTCGCCCCCGACTTCGTCTTCCGCATCGTCATCGGATTTGAACTCAAAAGAGGCTTCGTCATTCTCGAACAGGTTGTCCAGCGTACTGCTGATATCTTCATCTTCAGCGGCGGCTTCGGGTGCGTCAGCGACAACATCAGCGTCCGTTGAATCCTCGGCACTGTCCGAACCGTCAAGGCGGCTGAGAATGGCGGAAAGTTCGTCTTCTTCGGCGTTGTCTTCCGCTACGTCAGCCTGTGCCGTGCTTTCAGCGGCATCATCCGCCTCAAGCGCATCTTCGATATCGGAACGGGCCTGCACCACGACACCGGAATCGTGGCCTTCGTCAGCGGTCACATCGGCATGTTCGTCTTCAAGATAATCCTCATCATCATCGGTATCGCTTTGGCTGGCAACGACGGCGCGGATGCGCTCAAGCTTGGCGGCAATGCTGTCAGGCCCGGTGGCCGGTGCGGCCGGTGCCACATCTTCCGCTTCGATCGCGGGCTGGTCTTCTGCGGCAGGTGCATCGGCCGGTTCGTTTGACGACACCAGCGTCAGCGGTGCGGCTTCGCCTTCGTCGTCTTCCAGCGTGTCGTCTTCGACTTCTGCGGACGGGCTGTCGGCAAAGAAGGCTTCGACGTCGGCGTCAGGCTGGCCGGGGACAATGTCGATATCGCCGTCCTCATCGTAGGCGGCGGGCTTTGGTGCCGCGACAGGCGTTTCTGTCTGCGGCGATTCAACGGCAGCAGCCTCGGCGACGGGCGTCTCGGCGACCGGCATTTCAGCGGCTGGGGCAGGTGCTTCAACCGGTGCAGGGGCGGGGTCAGCGGCGGCTGGGGTGGCGGCAGCCGCTGTCGCGACAGCAGCAGCGGCCACCGGTGCGACATCATCGGTCGGCGTGGTGCTGCGCTGATCTTCCAGCGCGCTCAGCACGATCTTGCCGTCACGTTCATGGGCCTCGACCCGCCGCGAAATCTCTTTCTGGGCAATCCGGGCAAGCATCTCCGCATCGGGTTGTGGTGGTTCGGCACCGAAGTAACGGTCGTCAGACGCCAGATCGCGGAAATACTCCGCGATGGCCTTCATGGTGCCGAAGGAATCGTCGAATCCTTCCAGCGTGCACGAGAACGTGCCATAGGAGACCGTTAAGATTTTGTTGTTACTCATCATCGGATGCTCGTCCTCTGCGGTTTTGCAGCCTATCGTTTACCACGATGTCCAAGACCAAAGCGGCACGAATCTGTGCCAGCCAGCGTATCATTTCAAGGCGAGATTGTGACCTGTTTCCAAAAAGCGAATAATGCGGAATGATTCCATTTATTGTTGATCAGACGGCCCCGGTGACACTCGTCGGTGGGGGAGAGGCTAGCCTAGAGGATCTGCATGAAGCGTTAAAGCTGGCTCCGTTTTGTGTGGCGGCGGACGGCGGCGTGTCGCTGGTTCTGGAGGCGGGACAGATGCCGGAGGCGGTGATCGGGGATTTCGATTCCGCCCCGCCGGACCTGGAAACCCGCGTGGACGCGGATCGTCTGCACCGGGTGGCGGAGCAGGACAGCACCGATTTTGCCAAATGTCTCATGCGGATATGTGCGCCGCTGATCGTGGGGGTAGGATTTACCGGCAAGCGGATGGATCACCAGTTGGCGGCGCTGAACATGCTGGTGGTTTACGCGCATAAGCCCTGCGTTCTGCTGGGCGCGGAGGAGGTGATTTTTCACGCACCGCCGCAGATCAATTTGGATCTGGCAGCAGGAGACATTGTCTCCCTTTTTCCGATGCAGCCGGTGCGCGGCGTCAGTCAGGGGTTGGAATGGCCGATTGACGGGATTGCGTTTGCACCCGGCGGGCGGGTCGGCACGTCAAATCGTGCCCTTGGGCCGGTCAGGCTGGACATGGACGGACCCGGTATGCTGGTGATGGTGCCCCGCCGGTTTATTCGGCAGGTGTCGCGGCAATTGCAGCGGTCTGGGCCCGCGCGGTGGCCCGCTCCCTCAGGATGATATAAACGCCCGCGACGATCGTGATCGCCATGCCAAGTGCGGCCAGCCCGTTGGGCAGGTCGTTGAAGATCACCAATCCCAACAGCGCCGCGATGGGGATCTCCAGATATTGCATCGGTGCCAATGTGGCCGAGGGCGCATAGCGCAGCGACCATGTCATCAGCAGATGCGCCCCGGTCCCCAGCAGTCCAATCGCAAGCAGCAGCGCCCATTGCTGCGCATCAGGCGCGATCATTCCCAGGACAGGCACATCCGCCAGTGTACCCCAGCACAGCAGGGGTGTGATCAGGATCACGGCCATCACGCCGCTGACCGCCTGCAAGCTGATCGGGTCGGTCTCCTTGGCGATCTGACGGGTGATCAGCATGAAAACGGAGAAATTCGCGGCAACGAAGACCGGCAGCAACGCGGGCCAGCCGACTTCGGTGAAACTGGGCTGTACAACCAGAAGTGTACCGCCAAAGCCCATGACGCAGGCCATGAGGCGGCGGGGGCCGACGACCTCGTTCAGCACGAAGCGGCCCAGAAGCAGCATGAAGAACGGCATCACGAAGACAATCGCCACCGCATCGGCAAGCGGCAGATACCGCAGGGCCGTGAACATCGCGGCAATGCCAAGGATGTGCAGCACCGTACGCAGTAAGGTCAGCCAGAAGATCCGGTTGTTCATGCGCCACATACGCCCCGTGATCCAAACCATCGGGATCAGGACAACCGCCTGCAAGGCAAACCGCAGCAGCACCACCTGCGTCAGCGGAACGGAATCACCAAGCAGTTTGGCCACCGCATCCGCGATGGGTGCGACGATGCAGAATCCCAGCATCAGGGCTATGCCAAGCAGCGGTTTGTCCTGTGTCATGGAACGGGGATAGTGTATTGAGGCAGTGCATGCAACGGTAGGTTGCAAAGAATGCATGTTGACTTGGCGCTTTTCTGCTCGGGTTGCCGTCAGCCGGGGCGGCCAAAGCGGTGGCACATGGGATGCGCCCCGCGCCGTTAGACCCTGCACATTGGGATCTGGATCTTCAGGCGGCGGGGCGGCCCAACGTGACCTGATTGCGGCCCTGTCCTTTTGCCGCGTAAAGCGCCTTGTCTGCCCGGTTCAGCAGGCTTTCCCCGGTTTCGGCCTCCTGATCCAGCGCGCGCGCGGCCTTTTTGGTGGGGTCGGCAAAGGCCATGCCGATGCTGATGGTCACCGCGATGGGGTCTGCGCTGCCGGGCACCTCGAACCGCCGCGACGAAATCGCATCGCAAATCCGCATGGCCGCGCGGCGCGCTTCGTTCAGGGTGGTGGCGGGCATCACCACCAGAAATTCCTCCCCCCCGATGCGGGAGATCATGTCGGTGCTGCGCAGGCAGGCGCGCAGGCGTTCGGCCACCTCGACCAGCACCGCATCGCCAGAGGCATGGCCGTAGAAATCGTTGACCTGTTTGAAATGGTCCAGATCGGCGGCAAGGACGGCAAAGGGGCGTCCCGTGCTGGTGGCGTGATCGGCCAGATGTTTCAGGTGCGGCATCGCATAGCGGCGGTTGTGCAGTCCGGTCAGCGAATCGAACACCGCTGCCTGCAGCCCGGTGCGCACAGAGGCGCGCAATTGCGCCTGCATCCGCTTGCTGCGCAACAGCGCGCGAAAGCGCAGCGCCAGTTCGGCGGCGTCGAACCCCTCGCTCATCAAATCATCCGCGCCAAGGTCCAGCGCCTGCGCACCCAGTGTGGGATCGGGGCTTGTCTGCAACACAAGCACACCCGCATGGCGCGTCGCGGCATGGGCGCGCAGTTCGGCGATCAGGCGCAGCTGATCCAGGGCGGCGGCCGTGTCGTCGGGCAGGGCCAGGACAAAGACATCCGCTTCGGCCTCCTGCGCGGCGGTGCGCATCACGCTGGCCGTGGGGGCGAGGGTCAGCCGCGCGCGCAGCACCGGGCGCAATTGGGCGGCCCATTTCTGCAGGTGCGCGGCATCCGGCCCGACCATGATGCAATGGCCGCGCGGGGCAAAGTGTTCTTCGGTTTCGGCAAGGCCAAGGCCAAGGGCGCGCGTCGTGTCGTCGCGGACCTGCCATTCCGCGGCGGCATTGTGGGCGCGGATCACGCTGCGCACCCGACCCAGCAGCAGGGTATCGTCCACCGGTTTGCGCAGCACGTCCTGCACGCCCTCCTTCAGGGCTGCCATCCGGGCGGGATTGTCGGCATGGGCTGCAATCGCGATGACCGGCACGTTATCGGTTTGCGGGTTGGCATGCAGCGCCGCGCAAAGCGCACCGGCGCCCCCATCCGGCAGGTCCAGCGCGCTGAGGATCAGGTCGGGCGTCCGCTGCTTGGCCTGCGCCAGCGCGTCGGCCATGCTGCCCGCCTGCAGCACGTCATAAAACGCGGTGGCCAGTTTGACCTTGAGCACAATGCGGTTGGTGGCAATGGCGTCGACAATCAGGATAGTGCCCTGCACGATAGCTGCCTTTCGCTGGGGCGCAGGGCGGATCGGGGTAATATGTTAATCCTGAAACAGGAATGTCCGGCAAGCTTGGCCGAGCAGCTGATGAGGCTATCATAACCCTGAAGGGTGCACTGCGCGTATTGTGTTTCCATGCCCCAGTTCTTGTGCGAATTGGTTAACAAAGCGTTTCCAACACCTCTAAAAGTGGGCCCAACTCATGAATTTTACGCAAGAATCCGCCGAGACGCTGGCGCTCAAGGCACTGGGCTGGCTGGCGGCCAATGATGATCTGATGCCTGTTTTCTTGGGCAACAGCGGCGCAAGCGAGGCCGATTTGCGTGCCAGCGCGGGTGATCCGGTGTTCTTGGGGTCGGTTCTGGAATTCCTGATGATGGACGATGCCTGGGTGATCGGGTTCTGCGATGATCACGCCTTGCCTTACGAAAGCGTCATGGCCGCGCGCGCGGCCTTGCCGGGAGGTGCCCAGGTGAATTGGACATGAACAGGTTTCAGGGCGTCATCTTCGACAAGGACGGCACGCTGTTCGATTTTGCCGCGACGTGGGAAGCCTGGGCGCGCAGGTTCCTCGACCGGTTGTGCGAAGGGGACGAAGCGGCGGCCGCAGCCTTGGGCAGCAGCATTGGATTTGACTACGTCACCAGCCGGTTTGCGCCCGACAGCGTGGTCATTGCCGCTACGCCCGGGGATATCGTGGCGGCGATGATGCCCCAGCTGCCGGGGTATACGGCGCAGGCCTTGCTGGACGTGATCAATCAGGAAGCTGCCGAAGCCACGCAGGAACCTGCCGTGCCGCTGGCCCCGCTGCTGACCGGGTTGGGTCACGCGGGATACCGGCTTGGCGTGGCGACGAATGATGCGGAGATGCCCGCGCGGGCGCATCTGGATCAGGCGGGGATCACCCCGTTCTTCGATTTCATCGCCGGATTTGACAGCGGCCATGGCGGCAAACCCGCACCGGGGCAGCTGCTGGCCTTTGCCGCACAGACGGGGCTTGCGCCGCATCAATGCGTCATGGTGGGCGACAGCCAACATGACCTGCACGCGGGGCGTGCGGCGGGCATGGCCTGCGTGGGCGTTCTGACCGGGCTGGCCGAAGCGGCGGAGTTGATCCCCCACGCCGATGTGGTTCTGCCTGACATCGGCGGGCTGCCCGACTGGCTGGCGGCACAGAGATAGGCACACCGACCACCAGCACATCAAAAGCGACACAACCTGTCGTGAACGGAAAGGCCTGACTGCCAAGGCGCTGCCCTACTGATTGAAGAACCAGCAGGGGATTGATCATGGCAGACGGTGCAGCGCGAAAGACACGTGGCGGCGGACGCGCAGGGGCACGCGCGCGGCGCGGTGCGGCGGTGATCGAACAGATGCCATGGAACCCGCCGGTCAACATTGACCGGCCCACCGAACCCTTGTCGGAGGAAGGGGTCGAGGCGATCCACGACGGCGCGATGCGCATCCTTGAGGAAATCGGGATCGAGGTCCTGAACACCGAAGCCTACGGTATCCTCAAGAAAGCGGGATGCACGGCAAGCGGTGACAACATCCGCATGGACCGCGATTTTGTCATGGAATGGATCGGCAAGGCCCCGTCGGAGTTTGTGCTGACCCCGCGCAACCCGGACCGCAAGATCACCATCGGCGGACGCAACCTGGTGTTCGGCAACGTGTCCTCGCCGCCCAATTACTGGGATCTGGGCCTGGGCCGCAAGGTGCCCGGCACGCGTGAGATGTGTCGCGACCTGCTGCGGCTGACGCAGTATTTCAATTGCATCCACTTCGCCGGCGGCTACCCGGTGGAGCCGGTGGACGTACATGCCTCCGTGCGGCACCTCGATGTGCTGTATGACAAGCTGACGCTGACGGACAAGGTCATGCACGCCTATAGCCTTGGCACCGAACGGGTCGAGGACGTGATGGAGATGGTCCGCATCGCGGGCGGGCTGAGCCATGACGAATTCGACGCCAGCCCGCATATGTACACCAACATCAACTCCACCTCGCCGCTGAAACACGACATTCCGATGCTGGACGGCTGGATGCGGCTGGCGCGGCGCGGGCAGGGGTTGGTGGTCACGCCGTTTACGTTGGCGGGCGCGATGGCGCCGGTGACGATGGCGGGCGCGGTGGCGCAAAGCATCGCCGAGGCACTGATCGCCGTGGTGCTGGCGCAAATCATCCGTCCGGGTTGCCCCTGCGCGATTGGCACGTTTACCTCCAACGTGGACATGAAATCGGGCGCGCCTGCGTTCGGGACGCCGGAATACATGCGCGCCACGCAGATGACCGGGCAGATGGCGCGGTTTTACAATCTGCCGCTGCGATCCTCGGGTGTGTGTGCCGCCAATGTGCCGGACGGGCAGGCGATGTGGGAAACCTCCAATTCGCTCTGGGCCGCCGTGCAATCGGGCACCAACATGGTCTATCATGCGGCGGGTTGGCTGGAGGGCGGGCTGATCGCCTCGCCCGAGAAGTTCGTCATGGATTGCGAAGTTCTTCAGCATATTCAACGTTACATGGACCCGGCCATTTGCGCGACCGGACCGGATGAGATTGCCTTGGATGCGATTAAATCTGTCGGCAATCAGGGGCATTTCTTTGGTATCGAGCACACGCAGGAACGCTATACCACGGCGTTCTATCAACCGTTTCTGTCGGACTGGCGTAATTATGAGGGCTGGGAAGTCGCAGGCGGCGTCTGGACAGCGGAGCGTGCGCATCACATGTTCAAGGAAATCGTGACCAGTTTCGAACCGCCCGCGATGGATGACGCGATCCGGGACGAATTGGCGGATTTCGTGGCACGCCGCAAAGCCGAAGGGGGCGCACCGACTGATTTCTGATCCGCCCCTGCGCCCGGGCGAACGGGACAATTTTCGGCAAATGCCTGCATCAGCGACTCTTTAAGACTTCTTCGGAATATTCCTGTGTTGGGACAGTCGGGAGAACGCAGTCGATGCATGGTTTGATCAATCGCAGCATTCAGAATTTCGTATGCGATTGCTACGGTCGGCAGTGCTGGATCGACGTGACCCTTGCCGCGCAACTGAACTTCGTCGATTTCGAGGGGATGCTGAAATACAAGGAGCGGCTGACGCCACGGGTGCTGGTGGCGATGTGCAAGGTGCTGGCCCGACCCCGTGGCGAATTGCTTGAGGATTTTGGCACCTATCTGGTCTCTCATCCGACGCTGGAAGGGGTGCGCCGCCTGCTGCGCTTCGGCGGCGTCGATTTTGAAGATTTTTTGCATTCGCTGGACGATCTGCCGGATCGGGTGCGGCTGGCAGTGCCGGATCTTGTCTTGCCATCGCTTGAGCTGCACGCCCACAACGACGGCCAGTTCAACCTGATCTGCGAAACGCCGATCAGCGGATATGGCCATGTGATGCTGGGTGTTCTGCGGGGGATGGCAGATGACTATGGCACGCTCGCCGTGTTGGAGCATTGTGGCCTTGCCCGGGGCCGCGAAACCATCACCATCCAATTGGTGGAACCGGACTTTGCCGAAGGGCGCCATTTTGCGCTGGGGGCGTCAGTGGAATGAATGCGCCCGTGACGCCTCCGATCCGGCCCCCGCAGGGCCGCAGGCAAGCACCGGAGCCCGATGTACTGGATGTGCTGTGCCCGATGCATCTGATCGTGGATGACACAGGCATCATCACCCATGCAGGACCGACGCTGTGCAAGATGATGGCCCCCTCCGACCTGCGGGGCAGTGCCTTTCTGGACGTATTTCGCCTCAAGCGGCCCCGGGGTGTCACCGCCATGGCGGATCTTCTGTCCGATGGGGGGATGAAGCTGCATCTGGCACTGCGGCACCCACCACGGACGGCACTGAAGGGGGTTGTGGTGCCGATGGACCCGGTGGCGGGGACATTGGTCGTCAATCTGTCGTTCGGCATTTCAGTGGTCGACGGGGTGCGGGATTTCGCCCTGACCAACGCCGATTTTGCCGCCACCGACCTCGCGATCGAGATGCTGTACCTGATCGAGGCGAAAACCGCCGCGATGGAGGCGTCGCGCAAGCTGAACCTGCGTTTGCAGGGTGCCAAGACGGTGGCAGAGGAAGCGGCGACCACCGACACGCTGACGGGGCTGAAGAACCGCCGCGCGCTCGATCAGGTGCTGGACGTGCTGGTGGAGGGGCGCGCGCCCTTTGCTGTGATGCGGATCGACCTTGATTACTTCAAGGCGGTCAATGACACCTACGGTCATGCGGCGGGCGATCATGTGCTGCGCAAGGTCGCTCAGGTGATGCTGGAGGAAACCCGCGACAGTGACGTTGTCGTGCGCGAAGGGGGCGATGAATTCACCATCCTTCTGCCGCAGGTCAAGGCAGAGGATATTCTGCGCCAGATCGCCCGCCGCATCATCGACCGCATCGAAGAACCGATCCTGTTCGAGGGTCAGACCTGCAAGGTTTCCGCCAGCATCGGCACCGTCTGGATCGAGAAGGGCGAAAAGCCAAGTGTCGCAGGCGTTCTGGATGATGCCGATATCGCGCTTTACGCGTCCAAACGGGCCGGTCGCGCACAGCAGACGATCTATACCAAGGACTTGCGCACCAGATCCGGCATCGCAAGTCAATCGGGTGGGCGCGGCGCGCGGGTCTGAACGCATACGCCAGACCCGGGCAAGAGGATGGACGCAGATGCGCCCCTGTCGTATCAGGCGCGCATGAGATGCCTCTTGCATGATCCGGGCCGCTGGTCCTTTTGCCCCGTGCTTGACCTTGGCGCGCGGGCTGCAGGCGTCGTGATCCCCCATCCCGCACCGTGCGCAGGTGCGGGATGAGCATTGCGGCGGTTGTGATTGGCCGCAACGAAGGGGTCCGGCTTCAGGCTTGTCTGGACGCGTTGCAAGGGCAGGTGGACCGGGTCGTTTATATCGACAGCGGATCGACGGACGGCTCCATCACCCGCGCCAAGGACTGCGGCGCACAGGTGATTGCCCTTGATATGACGCGGCCCTTCACCGCGGCGCGGGCACGCAATGCCGGGGTGGCAGCACTGGGCGATGATGTGACCTATGTCCAGTTTCTGGATGGCGATTGCGTGTTGCGGGACGGCTGGATCGAAGCCGCCCGCGCCCATCTGGATGCGGACCCGCGCGTCGCGGTTGTTTGTGGCCGCAGGCGGGAACGGGCACCACATGCATCGGTCTATAATGCCCTGATCGATGCCGAATGGGATACACCCGTGGGGGCGGCCGCGGCGTGTGGTGGCGATGCGATGATGCGGATGGCGGCATTGCACGCGGTCGGCGGATACCGCGACACACTGATTGCCGGCGAAGAACCGGAGCTTTGCCTGCGGTTGCGGCAGGCCGGATGGCAGGTGTGGCGGCTGGATGCGGAAATGACATGGCATGACGCGGACATGCACCGTTTCAATCAATGGTGGCGACGCAACAAGCGGGCCGGGCATGCCTTTGCCGAGGTGTCGGCCCTGCACGGCGGCCCGCCAGAGCGGCAATGGGTCCGGGAGACCCGCCGCGCGGTGCTTTGGGGGATTGGCCTGCCGCTGGCGATCCTTGTCGCCGTCGCGTTGACCGGCCCTGCCGGCCTTGTGCTGCTGCTGGCCTATCCTGCCCAGATGCTGCGGCTGGGGCTGCGCAGGGGCTGGGCTTACGGCGTGCTGACCGTATTGGGCAAATTCGCCGAAGCGGCGGGGGTCGTGCGTTTCAACATCGCGCGATGGCGCGGGCAGGCGGAACTGATCGAATACAAATAGCGCCGCTATTGCCTGCGCAGTTGAAACGCTTCCACGAAGAGGCCCGGCAGGATGGCAAAGCACTTGGCATAGCGCGGGATCATCCGCCGGGGGCTTTGCGCCGCGCGCCACAGCCATTCCAGCGCCAGCATCCGCATGATTTTGGGGGCGCGTACCTGATGGCCCGACAGAAAATCCAACCCCGCCCCGATTGACGCAAATCCAATCTCCGGGGCCTGTGTGCGCCCCCGTGCGGCAAAAATCTCCTGCTTGGGCGCGCCGAGCGCGATAAAACACAAGCCCGCGCCGCTGGCCGCGAGATCGGCAAAGATCGCATCGGCTGCATCGCCGGTGGGCTCGAAACCGTAAGGCGGTGCATGGGTAAAGGCGACTTCCAGACCGCTGACCTTGTGGCACAGGGCCGCGGCGGCCCCCGAAAGGGCCTCATCGCTGCTGCCGATCAGGGCGACCGACACATGCGACCGGGCCGCCAGTTCACAAAGCGGCACGATCATGTCCGAACCGGGCATCAGTTCAAGCGGCTGATGCGCGATCTGGGACATCCAGACAATCGGCCGCCCGTCCGCGACCACCAGATCATGGGCTTTGTAGGCTTCGGCAAAGACAGCGTTTTCCGGCAATTTGCTCAGATGATCGAGGTTCAACGTGGCCAGTGCGAATCCGTCGCGCGCCGCCAGCCTTTGCGTCACTTCGTGAAACAATGCCGCCCGCGTGGCGACATTTACATCAATGCTGGAACTGCCCTTTCCGAATTTCATTCAGTGACCCGCCGGATTCTGGTCCGCCACTGGGCAGATCAACAAGGGGAAAATTGAACAATAGGTATTCATATTAATGACTTACAAAGGACTTGATATGCTTGAAAACGGTTGCTCTACCAATCTACCGGGATGACATGCGCGAAGCCAGATGATAAAAACACGAACTGACGAAAGGCGCGCGAAAGTCTGACGATGCCCAATGCACTTGCATATCTGGTGCTGGCCCTCTGGCCGCTTGTCTGTCTGTTCCTTTTCAGACGGCTCAAGCTGGAGCGCGCGCTGATCTGGTCAATCCTGGGCGGCTATCTGATCCTGCCGCCGCTGGCGACGTTCGATCTGCCACTGGTGCCGGGGATGGACAAGGTCACCATTCCGAACCTGAGCGTGCTTTTGATCCTTACGCTGGTGCTCAAGCAGAAGGTCGATCTGTGGCCCGCGTCCCGTGCGGCGCAATGGCTGGTGGCGGGGTTCATCCTGTGCACGGTGCCCACGACGCTGACCAACGGCGATCCGATCATCTTTCAGGTGCTGGGCAATGCGGATCCCATTGTGTTTCAGGTCGATGCCCTGCCGGGACAGACGGTGCGGGATATCGGATCTGTCCTGATCGGGCAGATCCTGATCCTTGTGCCCTTCCTGCTGGCGCGTCAATTCCTGTCGACCGAAGACGGGCTGCGGGAAATACTGTTGGCGCTGATGGTGGGCGGACTGATCTATTCAATCCCGTCCCTGATCGAAATCCGGCTGAGCCCGCAGATCAACACATGGGTCTACGGCTTTTTCCAGCATGACTTTTCGCAGACCATGCGGGGTGGGGGGTTCCGGCCCATCGTTTTCCTGCCTCACGGGCTGTGGCTGGCGCTGTTCGTGTGCACGGCGCTGATGGCCGCCACGGCGCTGGCACGGGCAACGCCGCGGCCGGAGAAGCTGCGCCTTTATGGGTTCGCGGTTTATATCTTCCTGCTGCTGATGCTGTGCAAATCCGCCGCGGCGATCATCTATGGGTTGGCGCTGACGCCGGTAATCCTGCTTGCCTCACATCGGATGATGATCCGCCTCGCGTTGGTGTTCGGGACCATTGCGGTGGTGTACCCCATGTTGCGCAACATTGGCGTCGTGCCGGTCTGGTCGCTGGTCGAACAGGCGCAGGCTATTTCGGCCGAACGCGCGCATTCGCTGGGGTTCAGGTTCGCGAACGAGGAAGTCTTGCTGGAACGGGCCGCAGACAAGCCGTGGTTCGGATGGGGCGGCTGGGGCCGTAGCCTTATCCGCAACCCAGAGACGGGTATGATACTGTCCATTCCCGATGGCCGCTGGATCATCGTCTTCGGGACCTTCGGGTGGCTGGGGTACGTCTGTGAATTCGGATTGCTTGCGCTGCCGCTTGCGCTGATGGCGGTCTACATTCGCAAGAATCGCGATGTGCCGCTGTCACTCTACGTGGCGCCGCTTTGCCTGATCCTGGGGGTGACGATGATTGACATGCTGATCAATGCGACACTGACGCCGATGACCTGGCTTTGTGCCGGGGCGGTGCTGGGACATGCGGAAAGATGCATGCCCCGATATGCCCGCCCCCCGCGCCACGATCTGCGCAGTGCGGTACTGGGCCGGGCGGATGTCTAGGGCATCCATCACCGGTTGAAACCTGCCAGCCGCGCGTGCCCGATCTGACTGAAGCATGGGGACGCGGGCGCGCAGATGCATTTGATTGCAGGGTACTGAATCGCGGATAAACAGGACAAAAACCCGCAATTTCTTCCGTTGGGTCAACAGTACAGAAAGAAAAACCGGGCATTTGCGAAATACATCTCGAAATGGCACATTGTTGGCGTTATTGCCTTGTTTATAGGATAAAGTTGTAACGCCATTTGAGTGGAAGGGGCGGACCCGGGTGTTTTAAGCGGTACGCTCCGATTTGGGGACAATGGATAGGATCGAAAACCGTCGGGGCGCCGGCGCGGATATCGCGATTGTCGGTATGGCCGTCAATTTGCCAGGCGCGCAAAGCGTGGATGCCTATTGGGCAAATCTGAAGGGGGGCGTTGAAAGCATCCGCCGCCTGTCGGATGAAGAACTGCTGGCCGCTGGTGAAAGCCCCGAAAACATCGCCCGCAAGAATTACGTGCCCGCCGCTGCGGTGCTGGAGGGTTTCGACACCTTCGATGCGGAGTTCTTTGGCTTCTCGCCCAAGGATGCCGCGATTCTCGACCCGCAGCACCGCAAGTTCCTTGAAACCGCCTGGGAAGCGATGGAGCAGGCAGGCCGCCCGCCCGAAAGCGTGGCGGGGCCCATCGGTGTCTATGCGGGCTGCGGCATGGGCAGCTATTTCTATTTCAACATCTGCTCCAACCCTGAATTGGTGGATGACGTGGGCATGTTCCTGCTGCGGCATACCGGCAACGACAAGGATTTCCTGTCGACCCGCGTCAGCCATGTGTTCGACCTGAAAGGTCCGTCGATCAGCCTGCAAACGGCTTGTTCGACGTCGCTGGTGGCGATCCACTATGCCTGTGCCGCCCTGCGCGCGGGGGAGATCGACATGGCGCTGGCGGGGGGGGTGACGATCGAATTGCCACAGGGGCGCGGGTATCTGTTCAAGGAGAACGAGATCCTGTCGCCCGACGGTCATTGCCATGCGTTTGATCACCGGGCGCAAGGAACGGTCTTCGGGTCGGGCGCGGGCGCGGTTGCCTTGCGGAGGCTGGACGATGCGCTGGCCGATGGCGATCCGATCTGGGGGGTCATCAAGGGCTCCGCGGTGAACAATGACGGGGCGGCCAAGGCGGGATACCTGGCACCGTCGGTGGATGGCCAGACGCAGGCGATTGCGCGGGCGCTGCAAGATGCCGATGTGCCCGCACGCTCCATCGGGATGATCGAATGCCACGGCACGGGCACTTATCTGGGGGACCCGATCGAGGTCGCGGCGCTGACCGAAGCCTACCGTCAAAGCACGCAGGACAGCGACTTCTGCCGCATCGGGTCGGTCAAGACCAACATCGGCCATCTGGACACGGCGGCGGGCGTGGCCGGGTTGGCCAAGGCAGTCCTTGCGCTGCACCACAAACAAATCCCGCCTTCGCTTGGCTATGAAGCGCCGAACCCGGCCATCCCGTTTGAAGGCAGCCCGTTCCGCGTGAACGAGACGCTGCATGACTGGGCGGCGGGCAAAACGCCGCGGCGGGCGGCGGTGAACGCGCTGGGCGTGGGCGGTACCAATGCCCACATGATCCTTGAAGAGGCCCCCGACCGCGCAGCATCAGAACAAAGCGACTGGCCTTTTCATGTGCTCTGCATCTCCGGCCACAGCAAGGCCGCGCTCGATGGCAATGCCGCGGCCCTTGCCGCGCACCTGCGCGCGCATCCGGAACAGCCCCTTGCGGACGTCGCCTTTACCCTCAAGAACGGGCGGCACGGGTTCGACAAGCGCCGCGTCGTGGTGGCGGAAACCCATGCGGAAGCGGCGGACTTGCTGGAACAGGGCGATACCCGCCGCGTCTTCACCCACGAGGCGCTGGGCACCGACCCCGAAGTGGTCTTCATGTTCCCCGGCGGCGGGGCGCAGTTCGCGGGCATGGCGCGCGATCTGTACGAGACGGAACCGGTCTTTGCCGAATGGATGGACAAGGGGCTCAGCCATCTTGAACCACAACTTGATTACGACATTCGCGCGATCTGGCTGCCTGAAGCGGCGGCGCAAGACGCCGCGACCGAACGGCTGAAACAACCATCCGTGCAACTGCCGCTGATTGCGATTGTCGAATATGCGCTGGCGCAACTGTGGATGTCGTGGGGCGTGAAACCCGCTGCAATGGTGGGTCATTCCATGGGCGAAAACGTCGCCGCCTGTCTGGCGGGTGTGATGACGTTCGAGAACCTCATTGATCTGGTGCTGCTGCGCGGGCGGCTCTTTGACGAAGTGCCTGCCGGTGGCATGCTCAGCATTTCCGCACCGCTCAGCGCAATTGAGCGGCTGTTGGGCGATGATCTGGACATCGCCAGCATCAACGCACCCGAACTGATTGCCGTCTCCGGCCCGCAACACGCGCTGGACGCGATGGCCGCCCGGTTGGACACGGCGGAGATCGAACATCAGCGCGTTGCGATCGACATCGCCGCGCACAGTCGGATGCTGGCGCCGATCCTTGACCGGTATCGCACGTTTCTGACCGCGCTAGACCTGCAGGCGCCGCAAATGCCCTTCGTGTCCAACCGCAGCGGAGAGATGATCACCGCATCGGAGGCGACGGACCCTGAATACTGGGTGGGCCAGTTGCGCAACACCGTGCGCTTTGGTGACTGCATGGCGACGCTGGCGGCACCGCGTAAACGTGTGTTTCTTGAAGTGGGGCCGGGCCGCGCGCTGAGTTCGCTGGCGCAGATGACAGACGGGGTCGCCGCCGGTCAGGTGATCTCCACCCTGCGGCATCCGGAGCATGCGATGGCCGATGACGCCTATTTCATCGGCGTGATCGGGCGGCTCTGGGCCTGCGGAGTCGAAGCCGACTGGTCGCAGATCTGGGGGGAGGCGCGGCGCAATCGCGTGGTGCTGCCGACCTATGCCTTCCAGCGCAGCCGCTATTTTATTGAGCCGGGCGCGCAAAAAGCGGCGGCGGCAGACGCGCCCGCACTGGTCCGTCAGGACGACATGACCGATTGGGGCGCGCAGCCTTTCTGGAAGCCGTGCTATGCGGAGATTGACCTTGATGTGGGGGCCGACCTTGCGCAAAGCCCCCTCAATTGGCTGATCTTCGCAGATACGTCAGGGCTGGCGGCACCCGTGATGGCGCGCCTGCGCGCGGCGGGGCACCGGGTGGTCGAGGTGATTGCAGGCGACGCCTTTGGCCAGACCGGGCCGGACCGCTTCACCCTTGCACCCGAACAGGGACGCGGGGGCTATGACCAGCTTGTCGCCGCGCTGGGCACAGATGACATGGCATTCCCCGACCGCATCGCGCATTTCTGGCTCGCGGATGATGCCGCCGCACCGCGCCCCGGCAGCAGCGGTTTTGACCGCAATCTGGAGCAGGGGTTCTGGAGCCTGACGTGGTTGTCTCAGGCCCTGATCGAAGCGGGCAGGGACGCGCCGCTGCACCTGTCCGTGTTCACCACCGGCGCGACGGCAGCAGGCGGGACGGGGCTGATCCATCCTGAAAAGGCACTGATCGCGGGGCCGGTGGGGGTGGTTGCCCGTGAACTGCCCGGCATAACGGCCGCACAGGTGGATCTTGAAGCTGTCACACCTGCGGCCCCTGACAGCGGGTGGTTCAAGGCCAAGGATTCGGAGGCGGCGCCGGTTGATCATACCGACCTGCTGCTGGAGGAAATGCTGGCGCGGCCCGCCAACACAATTGCGGCGCACCGGGGGGAGAAGCGATTTGAATTGACTTATCGTTCCTTGCCGCTGCCGGAGGAATCCGCGGCGGCCTTCCGCGCGGACGGGCGGTATCTGATTACGGGTGGATTTGGCGGCATTGGCCAGACGCTTGCCGCCGACCTGATTGCGCGGCACCGGGCCAACGTCATCCTGCTGAGCCGTGATCCACTGCCGCCGCGGGACCAATGGGACGCCTATATCGCCGCCCGGGGCACAACCGACCGGCTGGCGCGCCGTCTGGGGGCCGTGATGCGGCTGGAAGAACGGGCCGCAGCCAACGGCGGATCGGTCGGCATTGCGCAGGGCGATGTGGCGAACCTCGCGCAGATGCGCCGGGTGGTGGATGATTTGCAGGCGCTTGACGGCGGGCTGACCGGGGTGATTCACGCCGCCGGTGTGCTGGACGATGCACCGATGCTGGGCAAGATCGATGCGGGCATCGAAGCGGTACTTGCGCCAAAGGTCCAGGGGCTGCGGGTGCTGGATCAACTGCTGCCCGATGGGGCGATCGAACTGCTGGTGCTGTTTTCCTCTACCTCCACCGCGACGCGCGGTGCGGGGCAGGTGGATTATGTCGCCGCGAACGCATGGCTCAATGCCTTCGCGCAGGCGCGGCGCGGCGGCAAGACGCGGGTCGTCGCGGTGAACTGGGGCATCTGGTCGGACGTTGGCATGGCGGCGGCGGCCCTTGGGGCCGGGGCCAGCGATGTGCTGCCGCCGCGCGCAATCGGTACGCCGACCCTGCGCGACGTCGCAGGCGAAACAGGCGGAGAGACGGTGTTTACCGCGCCGTTGTCCACGCAGGACTGGCTTTTGGACCAGCACCGCACCAAAGACGGACAAGCGGTGATGCCGGGTACCGGTTATATCGAAGCGCTGGCCGAAGCGGCGCAGACCCAGGGCATGACCGGGGGCTTTGACCTTCAGGACCTTTATTTCCTGCGCGCGATGCCCGTGGCCGATGGCGCGGCACGGCAGATGCAGGTGACGTTGCGCAAGGACGGCGCGGGATACGCTGCGGAGATGCGCAGCGATTGCGTCCTGAACGGCGTGGCGGGCTGGCAGCTGCACGCACAGGCTCTGATCACACCGCTGACCGATACCCGACCCGCACCGCTTGATCTGAAAGCCATCGCCGCCCGCTGCGGCCCGGTTCAGACATCGACAGACGCCGCGCGGCTCAAATCCCCGCAAGAGGCGCATCTTGATTTCGGGCCGCGCTGGCACGTGCTGGCCGACCAGCGCCTTGGCACCACCGAGGGGCTGGCCACCCTGACGCTGCCGGAGGCGGCGCAGGAGGATCTGGCGGCGGGCCATCTTTTGCACCCCGGCCTGATGGACCTTGCCACCGGCTGGGCCATCGGATTGGTGCCGGGGTACGAGGCGAAAAACCTGTGGGTGCCGGTATCTTACGGGCTGATCCGCGTTTACGCGCCGTTGCCTGCCGATGTGCGATCCTGGGTGCGGCTGTCGCCCGGCGACAGCAGTGACGGGTTCGCGCGCTTTGATGCCACGCTGACGGATGCGGATGGCACTGTGCTGGTGGAGGTGCGCGATTTCGCGATGAAGCGGCTTGAAAGCGGGTTTGCCGCGATTGCACCGCTGACCGAAGCAGAAGTGCGGTTCAACGATGCAGCGGCCGACGCCGCAGCACTGACACCAGCCGAAGAACGGCTTGCCTATCTGGTCAGCCAGGGCATACGCGCCGACGAAGGGCCAGAGGCGCTGAACCGGGCGCTGGCACTGGGCCTGCCACAGGTCATGGTGTCCTCCCTGCCGATCAACGGCCTGATTGCGGATGCCGGTCAGCCAATTGGGGCGGCGGTGTCGGCGGGGCAAAGCTTTGAACGGCCCGATCTGGACGGGTCATTCGTTGCGCCGCGCAACGGGGTTGAGGAACGCCTTGCCGCGCTGTGGGAAAACCTTTTGGGCGTGCACCCGGTCGGCGTTGAAGACAGTTTCTTTGATCTCGGGGGTCATTCGCTCATCGCAGTGCGGCTTTTTGCCAGCGTAAAGCGGGACTTCAAGGTCGAATTCCCGATTTCCGTCCTGTTCGAGGCCCCGACGATTGCCAAGTGCGCCGCCCTGATCGCCGCCCAGACCGGAGAGACCGGGGATGCGCCCGAGGAGGGGGGAGTGGCCCCCGAACCGTTCGAATTCCTTGTGCCATTGAACCAGAGCGATCAGAAAGCGGCAGCACCCCTGTTCATTGTGGCGGGCATGTTCGGCAACGTGTTGAACCTGCGCCATCTGGCCTTGCCCTTCAGCGCTGAAAGGCCCGTCTACGGCGTGCAGGCGCGCGGCCTGATCGGGGATGCCACCCCGCACGAGGATGTGTCTGCCGCCGCACGGGACTATCTGGCAGAGATCAAGCGCGTGCAGCCCGAAGGCCCCTATTTGCTGTCTGGGTATTCGGGCGGTGGCGTGACGGCCTATGAAATGGCGCAGCAATTGCACGCGGCGGGGGATGAGGTTGCCGTGGTGGCGCTTCTGGACACGCCCCTGCCTGTTCGACCGACTTTAACAAGGCGCGACAAGGCGTTGATCAAAATTGCAGAATTCCGGACCAAGGGTCCGGGATACCTGATTGAATGGTGGCGGGCGCGGCGGGCGTGGCAAACGGGTAACTTCCACGATGCCATTCGCGCAGCGGAGGCCGCACCGGGGGCGGAATTCAACAACCTCAAGATACAGGGCGCGTTCCTCAAGGCGGTCGGCAGCTACCGCACGCCGGACTGGGACGGGCCGCTGACGCTGTTCCGCCCGCCGCTGGACCGGCACTGGAAGGTCTCTGGCGGGGCATGGGTCAGCGCGGAGAAGGAATATGTCCTGCCCGACAATGACTGGACCCGTTATGCGCCGCACTTGCAGGTGATCGAAGTGCCGGGCAACCACGAAAGCATGGTGCTTGCCCCCAATGTGACGGTCCTGGCGCAGGAGTTGCGCGAAGTGATCGCGGCAGCCCTTGGCACCGGGGACGCAGCGGCGTGGACGAAACCTGCGGCGGCGGCGGAATGACACGCACGCCCCGCATTCTGGTGATCGTGCTGAATTTCCGCACCGCGCAGATGACCTTGCGCGCCGCCGAAGCGGGTCTGGCCGACATGCCGCAGGGCGCGGAAATGGTGATCATCGACAATGCTTCCGGCGACGGATCGGCGGCGGTGCTGGCCGATCAGATTGCGGCGCGCGGCTGGGACAAGGGGGGCCGGGTGCGCCTTGTCTGTTCGCAGGTGAACGGCGGTTTCGGTGCGGGCAACAACATTGGTCTGCGCATGCGGATGAGCGATGGCAGCGCGCCCGACTTCTTCTATCTGCTGAATTCCGATGCCTTCCCCGATCCCGGATGCCTGCCCACCCTGCTGCGGCACCTTCAGGACCACGGCCAAGCGGGCTTTGCCGGCAGCCATGTGCGCGGGGAAGACGATGCGCCCCATGTGACCGCCTTTCGCTTCCCGTCGATCAGCGGTGAATTCGAAGGGGCTGCGCGCACCGGGGTCTTCTCGCGCCTCTTGCGTAGCTCGATCGTGGCCCCGCCTTTGCCCTCGCAAGCCACCCGAATGGATTGGGTGGCCGGGGCCAGCGTCTTGATGCGGGCCAGGATGCTGGACGAGGTCGGCCTGTTTGATGAGACATTCTTCCTGTATTTCGAGGAAACGGACCTGTGCAAACGCGCGGCGCGGGCGGGCTGGGAAGGCTGGTACGTTCCTGAAGCGCGGGTGGTGCACATCGGATCCGTGTCGACGGGCATGAAGGAATGGCAACGAATGCCGCCCTATTGGTATGCGTCGCGCCGTCATTATTTCGTGAAGAACCACGGTCGCCTTTACGCGGCGGCTGCCCTTGGGGCGCATGTGACGGGCGGTTTGATCCACCGCTTGCGCTGCGCGTTGAAGGGCCGTGCGCCGGATGATCCCGCGCATTTCCTACGTGACCTTTTGGCCCATGGTCTGGGCCTCACGTCACGCCGTTCCGTATCGGAGGATACACCATGACTGCGCCTTTCAATGCCGCCCCCCTGACCGTTCTGCTGATGGGGCAGGAATCGCTCACGATTGCCTGTGGTGACATGCTGCTGGCGGGGGGGCATGACATTGCGGCTGTCGTTTCGAACGACGCGACGGTGCAAGGCTGGGCCGAAGGGCAGGGGCTGACGGTACATCCGACCCCGCAGGCGCTGATCACTGCGGGCGCGCAGGCCGATTGGTTTTTGAGCATTGCCAACCTTGCCATGGTGCCGGAGGCGGCTTTGGCGCTGGCAGGCAAAGGTGCGGTGAATTTTCACGACGGGCCGTTGCCGCAGATGGCGGGGCTGAACACGCCTGCCTGGGCCATCCTGCGCGGCCACGCCACCCACGGCATCAGCTGGCACATGATCGAAGGCGGCGTTGACGAAGGCGACCTGATCGCCACCCGCGAGATCGAGATTGCGGCGGATGAAACCGCCTTCAGCCTGAATTCCAAATGCTATGCCGCCGGGATGGAAAGCTTTGCCGACGTTCTTGCGCAGTTGGAAAGCGGTGCGGTCACGCGCCAGCCGCAGGACCTGAGCCAACGCGCGTATTTTGCGCGCGATGATCGGCCTGAGGGGGGCGGGTTTCTGGATTTTTCCGCCCGCGCGGACGTGCTGTCCGCCACCGTGCGGGGGCTTGATTTCGGGGACTACTGGAACCCGTTGACGACGGCCAAGCTGTGCGCAGGTGGCCGGGTTTTGCGCGTAGGCGGTATTGCCGCTGCCGACGGGGCACTGGACGCCGGGCAGGTGGGTGAGGTCACGGCAGAACGTGTGACGGTCGGCACCGGCAGCACCCCGGTTCGGTTGTCGCGATTGACCGATCTTGAAGGGATGCCCGTTGATGCAACAACGGTGCTGACCCCCGGCATGACCCTGATGTCAGAACAGCCACCGTTGCCCGATGCGAAGGAAGAACCCCGGTGGCGGCAGGTCCTTCGCAGTTTTGATCCGCTGCCCTGTCCGCTGATGTCGGCAGGTACTGAAAGCGGGCGCATCCCGCTGGAAGGGGCGCCCGCGCACAGGGACACCGCCGTTGCGCTGGCCGCGGTTGTCCTGCTGCGGGCGGTTGGCATGGAACGGGGGCGCGTTGCCCTGACCCATGATGGGGCAGGCTTTGCCGCGCCTTGGCTGCCCTTGGGCGTTGAGGCGACGGAAGATACCGCCGTTGAAGCGATTTGTACCTCCATCGCAGGGCAACTTGAGACTGCCGCACAAAGCACTGGTTTCGCACATGATTTGCCCCTGCGTGATCCCGAAATCGACCATGCGGCACCAGAGGTTGCGATCAGCCTGACGGATGCGCCGCTGGGGGAAGCTGCAGTGACCGTTTGCCTGACCGAAAAGGGCGCATTTCTGCATCACGACGCCCGGATCAATGCCGCCAGCGCGGGGTTGATTGCCGCGCGGTTGAACGCGGCCTTCGCGGCGCAGGACGCCCGGACGTGCGGCGCGCTTTGGGCTTTGCCGGACAGCGAAACCGCGCTGCTGGCAGGATGGAACGAAACGGCACGGGACTTTGACCGCGGCACGATCCACGCCGCGTTTGAAGCGCAGGTTGCTGCGACGCCGGATGCGGAGGCGCTGGCGTGCGAAGGCGACAGCCTGACCTACGCCGCCTTGAACGCGCGCGCCAACCAGCTGGCGCATGTGCTGCGCGCCAAGGGGGTCGTGGCGGGCACGCCCGTGGGGCTCTACACCGCGCGCGGCATTGACCTGCTGATCGGGACGCTGGGCATCCTGAAGGCGGGGGGCGCCTATGTGCCGCTGGACCCGGCTTATCCCGCAGACCGCATTGCGCATTACATCACCGACAGCGCGACGCCCGTCATCGTGACGCAAAGCGGGTTGGTCGGCAGCCTGCCTGCGCATCAGGCGCAGGTGGTTGAATTGGGCGGCTCGGAACAAGCGGACGCGCCGGAAGACAATCCCGACCCGGTTTCCGGCCCCGACGATCTGGCTTATCTGATCTACACCTCCGGCTCCACCGGGACGCCGAAGGGGGTGATGGTCAGCCACGGCAACGTGGCGAATTTCTTTGCGGGCATGGATGACCGGATTGACCACAAGACCGGCGATGTCTGGCTGGCGGTGACCAGCCTGAGCTTTGACATCTCCGTGCTGGAGCTGTTCTGGACCCTGTCGCGGGGCTTCAAGCTGGTGCTGGCAGGCGATGAAAGCCGCACTTTGGTGTCGAACGGGCCGATCGTGGACAGCGGCAAACATATGGATTTCAACCTGTTCTATTGGGGCAACGATGACGGGGTCGGCCCCAAGAAATACGAACTGCTGCTGGAAGGGGCAAAGTTCGCCGATGCCCATGGGTTCAACGCGATCTGGACGCCGGAGCGGCATTTTCATGCCTTTGGCGGGCCCTATCCGAACCCCTCCGTGACCGGCGCGGCGGTCGCTGCGGTCACCAAGAACCTTGCCGTGCGCGCAGGATCTTGCGTGGCACCGCTGCACCATCCCGCGCGTATCGCGGAGGAATGGGCCGTCATCGACAACCTGACGAATGGGCGCGTGGGCCTTGCGATTGCCAGCGGCTGGCAGCCCGATGATTTCGTGCTGCGCCCCGAAAACACGCCGCCACAGAACAAACCGGCGATGTATGTGGCCATTGAACAGCTGCGCGCCCTATGGCGGGGAGAGACGGTGGAATTCCCCCGCGCCGATGGCCAGATGCACGGCGTCGTCACGCAGCCACGACCGGTGTCAAAGGACCTGCCCGTCTGGGTGACAACCGCCGGCAATCCCCAGACGTGGAAAGAGGCCGGGGAGATTGGCGCGAACGTGCTGACACACCTGCTGGGCCAGTCAATTGACGAGGTTGCGGAGAAGATCAAGATATACCGCGAGGCCCTGCGCGATGCGGGCCACAACCCGGCGGATTTCACCGTGACGCTGATGCTGCACAGCTATCTGGCCGACACGCGGGATGAGGCCGAGGCGGTCGCGCGCGGCCCGATGAAGGACTACCTGCGCGCCGCCGCCGCGCTGATCAAGCAATATGCCTGGGCGTTCCCGGCGTTCAAACGCCCCGCAGGGACAACCAACGCCTTCGATCTGGACCTTGAAGGGCTGTCCGAGGAAGAACTGGACGCGATCCTCGAATTCGCCTTCCAGCGCTATTTCAACGACAGCGGCCTGTTCGGGACGGTGGCCGATGGCGTGGCGCGGGTCGAGGCGCTCAAACGGATCGGCGTGGATGAGGTCGCCTGCCTGATTGATTACGGCATTGATCCTTCGATCGTCATGGAAGGGCTGAAACCGCTTGCCGAAGTGCTGGCGCTGACCAACAAGGCGGGGGGGCTGGCAGCGGATGATCATTCGCTGGCCGCACAGATCATCCGCCATGGGGTCACGCATCTGCAATGCACGCCTTCCATGGCGCAGATGCTGGTCGCCAATGATGAAGCGCGGATGGCGCTTGGGCGTGTCAAACACCTGATGGTCGGGGGCGAGGCGCTGCCCGGCGCGTTGGTCACGGCGCTGCGCGATTGTCTGGGCGGCGACATTCAGAACATGTACGGCCCGACGGAAACAACAATCTGGTCCACCACGCAGATGATGCAGGGTGACGTGGGAAACACGGCCCCCATCGGGACGGCGATTGCAAATACGCAGCTTTATGTTCTGGACATGAACAAGGCGGTGCAACCCATTGGTGTTGCAGGAGAGTTGTGGATCGGGGGTGCGGGTGTCACCCAAGGCTACTGGCAGCGGCCGGAGATGTCGGCGGAGCGGTTCATCGACAACCCCTTCGGGTCCGGTACGCTTTATGGCACCGGCGATCTGGTTGCCTTTGACGCACTGGGACGCCTGCATTTCATGGGCCGCGCGGATGCACAGGTAAAGATCCGGGGCCATCGTATCGAGTTGGGCGAGATTGAAGCCAGACTTGCCGCCCTGAACGGGGTCCGCGAAGCGGTGGTTGTGGCCCGTGACGCCCCCGGCGGTGCGCAGCTTGTGGGATATGTCACTGCCAGTGCACCCGTGGATGTGGCGGCCGCGAAAGCGGCGCTGGCCCGCGATCTGCCGGAAATCATGGTGCCTTCGGCGATTGTCAGGCTCGATGCCATGCCGCTGACACCCAACAAGAAAATCGACCGCAAGGCACTGCCTGCGCCCGCCACGCGGTCTGCAGCGCCTGCAGATGACGCAGGTGCCGCGCCGGTGGCAGGCACCCAAGCCACCATCGCGCAGGTCTGGTCCGGTCTGCTGGGCGTCGGCGATATCCGGGGGGAGGACAACTTCTTTGCGCTGGGCGGGCATTCCCTGCTGGCGGTGCAGGCCCATCGCGACATCCGTGCAGCACTGGGCGCAGACAGCCTGTCGATCACGGACATCTTCCGTTTCCCGACCCTTGCCGCATTGGCGGGCCATCTGGACAAGGGCAGTGTTCCCGCGCCCGAGGCCACCACCGCCCCGGCACCCGCAGCCTCCGAGATGATCTCCAAACGCCGCCAGATGCGCCGCAGCCGCACAGGTGCCTGACGCGATGCCAACACTTTGTGCGGCGGTCGCAACGCTTTTTGACGCGCCGGTGGCCGTGGCCGGCACCGATCCGCGCGCGCCCCAGCCCCGACCGCACCCGCAGGAGGCCGCTCATCTGGGCCGCGCCATCGCCAAGCGGCAGCAGGAGTTCGCAGCAGGCCGCGCAATGGCGCGGCAGGCGATGGCGGATCTGACAGGCGTCTCGCATTCGCAACCCATCCTTGCCGACGAAGACCGCGCGCCGATCTGGCCTGCGGGCTGGCAGGGCAGCATCAGCCACAAGTCGACCCTCTGTCTGGCTGTGGTGGGTCAAAGCGGTGCCCAGCTGGGGCTGGATGTGGAGGAAGACACGCCGCTGGCGCAGGATCTGATCCCGACGATCTGTTCGGGAACCGAGATTGCGCAGTTTGCCGGACCCGAGCAAGGGGCATGGGCAAAGCTCATTTTTTCCGCAAAGGAAGCCGCCTACAAAGCGCAGTATCCGCTCACTCGTGAGGTCTTTGGCTTTCATCGTTTCGATGTTTTCGTCGACGTCTCCATGGGCATGTTTTCTGCGGCATTCACCGCCGACACCGGCATTTTCGAAGAGGGAGACATGCTCATGGGTCGGTTTCTCAAAGCGGAAGGTCACCTTGTCACCGGGGTGACGATTGGGCAGTCTGTGATCGCAGGTTCTTGAATGGTGCAGCCCTTGGCAAAACGACGTTTCATCCTTTCAGGATTGGCCCTTGCGGGTCTGGCCGTGCTGGGCGGCGGGATCTGGGCGCGGATGCGCGGGGCCGATGCACGTGCAGGTCTGAAACGGGCTGAAACCCTCTACCGGACCCCCCTTGCCGCGCCCGACGGGCCGATGCGTGTCTTTCATCTGGGTCACAGCCTTGTGGGGCAGGACATGCCCGCGATGCTGGCGCAGCTTGCCGGGGCGGGCCATGGCTACGAAAGTCAGTTGGGCTGGGGAACACCGCTGATGGATCATTGGGAGCCGGATCAGGAAATCAACGGGTTCGAGACCTCCAATGATCATCCCCGTTTCCGGGATGCGCGCACCGCGATCGGATCGGGGGACTATGACGCCGTGGTCCTGACCGAGATGGTCGAGATTACGGACGCCATCGCCTATTTCGACAGCGCCACTTATCTGGCCCGCTGGGCGGCGCTGGCGGCGGCGGGGCGGCCTGATACACGCCTCTACCTTTATGAGACATGGCATCATACCGATGATCCCAAGGGCTGGCTTGACCGGATTGATGCGGATTTTCAGGCGCAATGGCTGACGCGCATCCTTTATCCCGCGCTGGGGGTGGACGGGCCGCCGATCTATCTGATCCCGGCGGGACAGGTGATGGCGGCTTTCATACGCGCGGTTGAGGACGCAGAGGGGGTCGACGGGATCACAACCGCGCAGGACCTGTTCGGCACCGCCGAGGATGGCACGCCCGATACGATCCACTTCAACGACAGGGGGGCCTATCTGGTGGCATTGACCCACTACGCCGTGCTGTATCATCGCTCCCCCGAAGGATTGCCGCATGCATTGAACCGTGCCGATGGCACCGCTGCCGATGCCCCCGGTCCGGCGGCCGCCGCGCTGATGCAGCGGGTGGTATGGGACGTGGTGACCGCGCTGCCCCAAACCGGGGTGGCGGCATGAACCTTGCGGGGCTCACGCTTTCGGTGCTGATGGTGGGCCACAGTCTGTTTGGCAAGGATGGCCCCAACATGCTGCAGGAGGCCCTGCGCGCAGGCACCGGCGCGGGCGAGGTGCGCGCGCAGATCATCAACGGTGCGCCGCTCAAGTACAATTGGGACAACTCCGACACCGCCGAAGGGGTGGATGCGCGCGCCGTTCTGCCCGCAGGCGGCGTGGATCACCTGATCCTGACCGAAGCCGTTCCGCTTTTGAACCATACCACATGGTCCGACACGGAGGTCTACGCGCAGGCGTTCTTCGGCCTTGCTGCCGCGGCCAATCCGCGGGTGCAGGTCTATGTGCAGGAGACATGGCACAGCCTGCGCAGCGGCACCGGGGCGGAAGTGGAATTCGACGATGGCGCGGATGTGCCCTGGCGTGACCGTCTGGCGGCGGATCTGGCCGTGTGGGAAGGGATCGTGGCGGCGGTGGCGGCAGGTAACGCGTATCCCGACGCCTCGATCACGCTGATCCCGGCAGGGCAGGCGATGGCGCTGCTGCATGATGAGATCGCGGCAGACCGGGTGCCAGGCCTTGCGGACATCACGCCGCTTTTTTCCGATGACATCCACCTCAGCCACATGGGCCACTATTTTGTCGCGATGGTGCAATATGCCGTCATTACCGGGCAGAACCCGCTGGGCTTGCCAACTGATTTCTCCGACCGCTTCGGGGCGGCGTTTGATCTGCCGGAGGCCGATCTGGCGCGGGACTTGCAGCGCATCGCTTGGGCGGCGGTCGTTGAATATCAGGCCAGCGGCCCGGCACCTGCCGTCAAAGCGCCCGCGCAGAAAGCCAGCGTCGCACCTGCCGCCCCACGCGCCCCGCCGCTTGACCTGTCTGCCTTGCCGACATCTGCCACACCCGGCACCAACGCCATGGCCATCGGCCTTGCCGGTGTCGCGGACTGGAGCGTGCAACAGCCTTTCCTCAACGTGCTGAAAACCGCGCGTCCTTGGGTGGGCCACCTGCCTGGCCAGTGGGGCGGGATGGAAAACACTGCCCTGCGCGCGGGCGGTTTTCTGGATGACGGCGGCCTGCCCATTGCCAAGCCGTCCAGCGTGGGCAGCATTGGCACGATGATCCTGACCGATCTGCCCAAAGCGGCGCAGACCGTCGCAGGCCGTTATGTGCTGCGCTACAGCGGCAAGGGCGTGGTGGAGGTATCGGGCCGCGCCACAAATGTGCGCTACGGCCCCGGGACGGTCCGGTTTGACTACACACCCGGAGAAGGCGGCGTGGACATCCGCATTCAGCGCATGCACCGCTCCGACCCGCTGCGCCTGCTGTCGGTGGTCAAGCAGGAACATGAGGCTGCTTTCAACGGCGGTGCCGTGTTCAACCCCGACTGGCTGGCCCGGATGCAGGGGTTCGACGCGCTGCGCTTCATGGATTGGATGGCAACAAACGATTCCACCCTTGCACGGTGGCAAGATCGCCCAGAACCGGGCGACATGTCCTATGCCGGAGGCGTCCCGGTGGAAGTGATGGTACAACTGGCCAACGCGTTGCAGGCCGACCCTTGGTTCACCCTGCCGCATCTGGCTGACGACGATTTCGCACGCGCCTTCGCGACGCTGGTGCGCGACACGCTGGACCCCGATCTGACGGCCTATGTCGAATTCTCGAACGAGGTGTGGAACTGGCAATTCACGCAAGCCATCTGGGCCGATGAACAGGCGCTTGCACGCTGGGGGCGCAAGGACAGCCACGTGCAGTTTGCCGCCTTGCGTGCCGCTGAAATCGCGCGCATCTGGACACAGGTCTTTGGCGCGGAGGCAAAGGCGCGGCTGATCAACGTCATTGCCACACAGACCGGGTGGCTGGGGCTGGAACAGGACATTCTTGATGCGCCGTTGCTGGTGGCCGAAGGCGGTACACCGCCGCATGACGCCTTCGATGCCTATGCCATCACCGGTTATTTCGGCGGTATCCTCGGCAGTGAAGGGCGCCGACCCATGGTGGCAAAATGGCTCGCCGACAGTCTTGAGAAGGCGCAGACTGCAGCCGCGGAACAGGGGCTTAGCGGTCAGGCGGCGGAGGCGTATATCACCCAGCACCGGTTCGACCACGCCAGCGCCCTTGCGGGCCGCGAATTGCGCGATGGCGGGGTCACGGGTGATCCCACCGACACGGTCGCAAGCCTGACCAACCGCATCTTTCCCTATCACGCCGCAATCGCAGAGAAGTACGGCCTTGACCTCATCATGTATGAAGGCGGCAGTCATGTGGTGGGGTTGGGGACGATGGTCGATGATACGGCGCTGACCGCGTTTCTGCAGCATTTCAACTACACCCCCGAGATGGGCGCGCTTTATGAGACATTGCTGACAGCCTGGAAGGCGCAAGGCGGCCAGCTTTTCAATGCCTATCTGGACGTCTATGCCCCGACCAAATGGGGTTCCTGGGGTGCGCTGCGCCATCCGGGGGACCAGAACCCGCGCTGGGACGCGCTGATGGCCTTTCGATGACAGTGCTGTCCGTACTGATCCCCGCGCATGAGGAGGCAGCATATCTGCCCGCGTGCATGGCGGCGCTGCTGGCCTCCGAACCCGTGCCGACGGGCGGTGTTCAGATCGTGGTGATGGCCAACGGGTGCAGCGACGACACTGTTGCTGTGGCGGAAGGGTATCGGGCGCAGGTCGCGGATAAGGGCTGGACGCTGGACGTGCTGGTCATTGCCCGGGGCGGTAAACTGAACGCGCTGAACGAAGGCGAGGCCGTGGCCAAGGGCGCGGCCCTTTTGTATCTGGATGCCGATGTGGTGGTCAGCCCGCCGCTGGTGGCGCAGATCGCGGATGTCCTGTCCGGCGATGCGCCGGCCTACGCCAGCGGCGTGCCCCATGTTACCGTCGGGGCGGACCCGATGACCCGTGCCTATACGCGGTTCTGGCTGACGACGCCCTTCATGGTGCACGGTGTGCCGGGTTTTGGCGTCTTCGCGATGAACCGGGCGGGGCGTGCGCGGTGGGGCGACTGGCCCGATATCATTTCGGACGATACCTTTGCCCGGCTGAACTTCACCCCTGCGGAACGGCACCGTGTGCCTGCGACCTATGACTGGCCGATGATCGACGGGTTCGCGCGCCTCGTGCGCGTGCGCCGACGGCAGGACGCCGGCGTGGCTGAGGTGGCGCAGCTGTTCCCCGATCTGATGCGCAATGACGACGTGCACGACCGCACCGTGCCGATCTGGAAACGCGCCCTGCGTGATCCCGTGGCCTTTGCCGCCTTTGCGGCGCTGCGGCTGGCCGTGCGTCTGCCCGCGCAGCGCCATGGTGATCGGTGGGTGCGCGGGCGGTAACGCTTCAGGGCGCGGCAAAGAACCCGGCAAGCTTTTCCGCTTCTTGCGCCACATCGTGACGCGCCAGTACCCGTGCGCGACCGGCCTCTCCCATGGCGGACAGATCGGCCAGCGGGGATTGTGCCATCCGGTCCATGGCCTGTGCCAGCGCATCCGTATCACCGGCTGGCACCAGCCATCCGGTCCCGCCGTCCTGCACCAGTTCCGGCGTGCCCGCGACATGGGTAGCGATCACCGGGCGGGCGGCGGCCATGGCCTCCATCACCACCATCGGCAACCCTTCGGCGAAGGAGGGCATGACCAGCGCATGCGCGCGGGCCAGTTCATCGCGGATGCGGTCTTCACCGACCCATCCGGTCAGGGTTACACGGTCCTGAAGTGCATGCCGTGCGACGGCGGCGTCGATCTGGCTGCGCATCTCTCCGTCCCCGATCAGGGTCAGATGCATGTCGGATTGCGTCTTCGCCAGCGCGTCGATCAGGGCAAGCTGGCCCTTCTGTTCGACCAGCCGCCCAATGGCAACCACCCGGCGCGGGCCGTCGGGCAGGGGGACAGGATCGGCAAAACGGGCGGGCTCCACCCCGCAGTGCACAACCTTGATCCGCTCCCAGTCGGCGCTGTCGGACCAGCGGCACAGCTGGCTGCGGCCATAGCTGCTGATGGCGACGGTGAAAGCGGACGCGGCGATCTTGTCGCGCAGGGACAGGGCGCGGGGCGCGTCAAATTCTTCCGGGCCGTGCACCGTAAAGCTGAACCTTGGCCCGCCCAGCGTATGCGCCAGCATCGCCACAGTGGCGGCATTGGTGCCGAAATGTGCATGGGTGTGGCGGATCCCGGCGGTCTGACACCGCGCTGCAACCTCGGCGGCTTCGGCAAGATAGATCAGATGCCGAAGACGCCCGACTTCGGAAACCGCCCCGAAGGCCCATGCCTGTCGCAGGGCCGCTGTGAAACGCGCAGGCCCCTGCGCGAACGCCCATGCACAAGCCCGCGCCAGACCCATTGCGCCCGCCTTCAGAATGTACTGTGTGCGCGCCGCTTCGCCCTGATCCAGCGGATCAACCAGCGGCGCGTCGCCCGCCCGCATCGCCAGCCGCATCACCTCGTGCCCTTGTGCCTCCAACGCTGTGATCTCGCGCCGGATGAAGCTTTGCGACGGCTGCGGATAGGTGTTGAGGACATAGGCAATCTTCACGGGGTCAAATCCTTGCGGCGGCACGTACAGAACCGTTTATCTTAGCACATGCCGATGGTACATGGGGTTTGCAGGCCCACCCCCGGGGTCCGGACAGAACCAAGGCGGAACGCGTGCTGTCGCATGCCAAGACCCTCTTTAGCGGCAGCGGGCTGATGGCCCGGGTGTTGCGATCAACCTCCTGGATCCTGATGGGCTATGGGGCGTCGCAGGCATTGCGGCTGGCCTCCAACCTGATTCTGACGCGGCTGCTGTTTCCCGAAGCCTTCGGCCTGATGGCGCTGATCACGGTGGTGGTGGTCGGGCTCACGCTGTTTTCGGACGTGGGCATTTCCCCGTCCATCGCCCAAAGCAAACGGGGCGATGACCCCGATTTTCTGAACACCGCCTGGACGATACAAGTGATCCGGGGGTTCTTGTTGTGGCTGGTGGCGTCGCTGCTGGCCTATCCGCTGGCGGCGTTCTACGGTCAGCCTGATCTGGCGCTCTATCTGCCCATCGCCGCCTTGTCGCTGGTCGTGGCCGGGTTCAACCCCACCCGGATCGAGACAGCGCACCGGCATCTGCTGATGGGGCGGCTGACGGGGCTGGACCTGATCAGCCAGGTCATTGAGATCGGGATACTGATTGCGCTGGCGCTGTGGCTCAATTCCGTGATGGCGCTGGCCATCGGCGGGGTGATCGGGGTGACGCTGAAGCTGATGCTGACATCGGCCTTCCTGCCGGGGGTGCGCAACCGGTTCCGCTGGGAGGGGGCCGCTGCACGCGAACTTGTCACCTTCGGCAAATGGATATTCCTGTCCACGGTCTGCCATTTCTTCGCAAGCCAGGGGGACCGTGCGGTCTTGGGCAAATTCCTGACGCTGGAGATGCTGGGCATCTATAACATCGGCTTTTTTCTGGCCAGTTTCCCGCTGCTGCTGGGGCTGGCGGTGACCGCGCGGGTGATGATCCCGGTCTACCGCGAAGGGGCCTCCCCTGCGCGCATTGCGCGGCTGCGGTATGTGTTGTCGGTGGGGGTGATTGGCTTGCTGACGCTTGCAGCACTTCTGGGCCCCTGGGTGGTCGATCTGCTTTATGACCCGCGGTATTATGCGTCGGGCGCCATTCTGGTGCTGATCGCGCTGGCGATGATCCCGCAGGCGGTGGGGCTGACCTATGATCAGGCAGCGCTTGCGGCGGGGGATTCGCGGCGGTTCTTCATTTATTCGGCGGTCCGCTCAGGGTTGCAGGTGTCCTTGCTGCTGGTCGGCGTTATGCAATTCGGGCTGATCGGCGGGATCATCGGGCTGGGCCTTGCGATGGGGCTGGCGCATCTGATGCTGATCTGGCTGGCGCGTACGCACCGCGTCTGGGACCCCAGGCATGATCTGATCTTCATGGCCGCAGGATGCGCCGTGACGGCGCTGGCCGTCTGGTTGCACTGGGCGCGCCTTCTGCAACTGGCCGCCAGTTCGGCTGCCGGATCCTGAAGCGTCAGGCCTTGCTGGTCTGCGCCTTGCGGGCCAGACGTGCCGCCCGCCCGCGCTTGCCCGCCAGACGCCGGCGCTTGCGTGCAACCGCCTTGTCGCGCTTGGCATTGGTGCCAGGCGCTTGCGGCACCGCGGCGATCGGCTGCAAACCTGTCTCCCGCTCCATCTGTGCTGCGGTGCGGATGATGGGGCGGCGCAGGTCCAGCAGGAACGCCAGTACCAAGGCCAGCGCCACCGATGCGACCCCACCCATCGCGGCAAGACGTTTTCGGCTGGTGGTCACGGGAAAATCGGGGACCTGGGCTTCTTCGAGGGTGATCAGACGCTCCCCACCAGAGGCGGATTCAAGGCTGAAGCCCACTTCGGCCTCGTTTCGCCGCGATGAAACGGCACCAAGCTGGCTTTGCAACTGGGTCAGCCTGCGGTCGTAGTTGGCGAGTGCCCGTTCCACTTCCGGCGTGTTCTTGAGGCTGGCCGCCAATTCGCTGCGGCGTTCATCGAGCAAGCGGCGTTGGGTTTGCAGACTGGTCAGTTCCGTTTCCAGATCGGCCTGCTCGCGGCGCACCGTAGGGGCGCGGGCCGACCTGTCAATCCGGCTCAGCGCCAGTTCCACGCCGATGACTTCCCGGTCGATGGACAGCAATGCAGCATTCAGGCTGGCGATTTCATCGCGGCGAAATTCAAGGCTGCCTTCGATCGACAGATCGTTTTCGTTGCGAAAGGCCGTCAGCTCTTCCTCAAGCTCCGCGATGTCGCGGATCAGGTTGTCTTCCTGTTGCTGGAAGAATTCCAGCGTTTCGCGCGCCTGGTTCTTCCGGCGGTCACGGGACAACGCGCGGGTGCGGTCGGCCAGCTCATGGGTGACTGCCTGCGCCAGTTCGGGCGTTGCCATCTCGGCGCTGATGGTCAGGATCGAAATCGTGCCATCGTCGCTGAAGCCCTCGCGCGCCGCTGCAACCCCGGTGATAGACACCGCAAAGCGCAGCAGGTTCACCTTTTCCCACAGCAGCAGGTCAGCGTTATCGGAATAGAGATCATATTTCTCGATGATCTCCTCAAGGCTGCCGCGGGCCATCAACTGCTGTTCGATCAATTGCAGCCGCCGCGCTGAGGATCCGGCAACCGTGCTGGGTGCCAGATCATCATCGACCTTGGGCTGTTCGATCTGAATGACTTCCGCAGCGCTATAGCGATGCGCGGTGTTAAGCGCGACATAGACGGAGGCGAGGCACCCCAGCATGATGACCATGCTGATCAACCACGCCCGGCGGCGCAGCAGGTCGATGAAATCCGACAGGGAATAAATCGTGCCCATCTTTCACGTCTCTCTTAAACAGGTTGCCCAGCCGCGCGGGTAGAACGACTGGGCAGGGTTAGAACAGGATAATCAGGCAATTATGCGGCGATGCGCAACCCCGGAACCCGGTGACATCCCGCGGCGAAACCTCAGGTATAGCGGGTGATGGAATCGGCCCGCGCGCGGTTCAGCATGACCCCCAAAAGCGGCACATGGCCCTGCATCAGCCGTTCACATTCCTTCAATTCGCGGCCCAGCGTTTGCGTCCCGTCCGACACCAGCAGAACCGCGTCAAGCTGCGGCAGGAACGCCGTGGCGTCATCATAGGTCAGCATGCCGGGCAGGTCATGGATCACGATCTCCGGCCGAATGGCCGCGCGCATCCGCTCCAGCGTGCGGGCGGTCGCACCGTCTTGCAGTATCTCTGCGGGGTTTTCCTCAACCTCGTCATTCAGCCCAAGGGCAAGCGTTTCGGTGGTGCGCACCAGATGGGCGCCCAGCGGGGTATGTCCGCTCAGAAAATCGGCCATCGGCCCATCCACGGCCACGTCAAAAGCATCGGCCAGCGCCGGGCTGCGCATGTTCATGTCCATCAGCAGCGTGCGGGACCCCGGCACCCGCGACAGGCTCAGCGCCAGGTTCACGGCCACAAAGGTCGACCCGCAGCCAGAAGTGGGGCCCATCACGCCGATGCTGGTCCAATTGTGTTCCTGCGCGGTCTGGCGCAAACGCGTGCGCAACTTGTCAAAGGCGCGCCGGATGGTGGGATCACGGTCTGCCCTGGCCAATGATTTCTGCAACACCGACGCTGATCGGCTTTTGCTGCCCGGCAGTGCCAGGGACAGGTCCTGCCACCGCGGTGTTCTCAGGTCGATCCGCACACCCTGCGCATCCGCACTCGGCGCATCATGCTGTAACGCACGCTGCTTGGCACGTTCCAGCACCGTGCGCCGGGGCCGAATGCTATGGCCCAGGATCAAGGACTTGAGATGGTGTGCGCCATCTCCTGCAGCAGCGGGGCTGCCGTTTTGATACGTATCTCTCATCGCGCCCCCCTTTGGTTGGCTACAGGTTCACGTGTTGGCGGTACGGGTCGCCTGTATCGTTATGGTTCTTGGTTCAGCAGCCCGTCCGGCGCAGGACCACGCCCACAGTCCGCCAGAGGACCTTCAGATCGGTCCAGAAGCCCAATTTGGAGTTGTACACGCTGTCCACATCGTTGCGGTAGGCAAAGCCGCTGTCGTTGTTGCGCGCGGACACCTGCCACAGGCCGGTAATGCCGGGACGCAAGGCGAAATACGCAACCGGGTCGCCGTACATCGGCAATTGTTCCGGCATCATCGGACGCGGACCAACGATGCTCATGTCACCCCGCAATACGTTGAAAAGCTGCGGCAATTCATCCATCGAGGTTGCGCGCAGGATGCGCCCGACACGGGTCACCCGTGGATCGTCACGCAGCTTTTGCATATGGTCCCATTCGCGGCGCAGCGCGGGATCCGCCTGGAGGGTGTTCTCCAGAACCTCATCGGCGTTCCGCACCATCGTGCGCAGCTTGAGGATCGAAAACTGCCGTCCCCGGCGACCCAAACGGGCCTGAGTGTAGAATGGCGCGCCCCCTTCTAGGTACAGCGCCAGCGCGCACAGGCCGATCATCGGCAATGCAATCGGCAGGCTCAACAGCACCAGCGCGGTATCCAATATTCGTTTAAAAACACCGCGATAGGCCCTATAGGGTGATTCCCGCTCGGCCCGGGCGGCTTCCCACACGAAGGCCCGCGCTTCCGGACCCGTCCCCGACAGGTCTTCATAAGCAACTGCGTTTTCCAGCGTATCACTTGGAATAGGCAAATCGAACATCCCGTAACCGGGCCTGTTCATTGGAAAATCTTTCATCACAACCCCCCAAGGGTCACTTACATATAACTCCCCGGATCGATTTGAAATTCTCGATCCGGTCACTCACATACGCTGCGCGTGAAGCGCGCAGCCTTGGCACAATACCCAAGGCTGCGACCCCCAAACGAAACCCACGACCCTCTTATACCAATCAATTCGTCACAATTTAACCCTATTTCAGCTTCAAGCCCTTTAATGCGCCTTCCGCAGGTCGAGGTTTGTGTCACGACGTTACCATTTTTCGGCCATATTTCGCCTTATTTCTACGAAACAATCTGTTTCCTCGACATCGTTCCCAATGGCTGAAACGCGAGGGGATTGTTTCGAAATCAGGGGGATAATTGTTCCCGCAGCGGAAACAATGAAATCTGACGCCGCATACTGTTCGTGGACACTCCGAAGGCGTGCCTGAACCAGCGTCAGCGACATTTTCAATGAGGGGGGAAGTGGCAGCCCGTAGGGGAATCGAACCCCTCTTTCCAGGTTGAAAACCTGGCGTCCTAACCGATAGACGAACGGGCCACAGGTGGTGTGCGGTTCATTAGGCAATCGCACCTTTGGGCGCAAGCGAAAATTTTCGCCCTGTGCCCAAAAAGCGCAGCACTCAGGAAACAGCCGCCGCGTCTTCCAATCGCACCTGCACCCGTCTCCGGCCCTGCCAGTCGTTCAGGTCCAGACGTCCGGCCAGATGAAACCGCGCCCCGCCGTGCTGCTCCAGCGCGGGACCCAATGCCGTGTCAAAGGCGCCGAAGGCAATCGCATCCATCCGCGCGCCCAACCCGTCGCCAAAGGTGATCTTGAGGTGGTTCTCCCCCACACGTTTGGCAAAACTGATCTGCATGTCCGCAAAGACAAACCGCGGGGCAGGGGCAGCAGCACCGAAAGGGCCTGCATGTTCGATCTCCACGGTCAACTCGACGCTGGCGGCACCGGGCATGAGCAATCCGGTCACCTGCAAGTCCGCTAGCCCCGCCAGATGCGCGCCCTGCTTCTCCAGCAACGCGCCCAATCGGGCCATGGCCTCCTCTAGCTTGTCTTCTGCAACCGTCAGACCCGCTGCCATCTTGTGACCCCCGCCCTTGATCAGCAACCCTTCGGCAGCAAGTCGCTGGATGGGCGCGCCCAGATCGATGCCGCTGACCGACCGGCCCGAGCCTTTGCCGATGCCGTCTTCGACCCCGATCACGATTGAGGGCCGGTTGGACGCCTCTTTCAGCCGCGAGGCCACGATGCCGACCACGCCGGGATGCCAGCCGGGTCCGCTGGCCCACGCCAGCGGTGCGTCAAACCCGCGTTCTTCGGCCTGCGCAAGTGCCGCCGCGCGCACACCCGCTTCTATATCCCGGCGTTCGGTATTGAGCGTATCAAGCCGCGCGGCCAGCGCGGCGGCCTCGTGCGGATCGGCGGTGGCCAGCAACCGCGCGCCCAGATCGGCCTCCCCGATGCGCCCGCCCGCATTGATGCGCGGGCCCAGCACGTACCCCAGATGATAGGCGGTCGGCGCCGTTTCCAGCCGCGCCACGTCAGCCAGCGCAGTCAGGCCCGGACGCGCGCGCCGCGCCATCACCGTCAGACCCTGCCGCACGAAGGCGCGGTTCACACCCGTCAGCGGGGCCACATCCGCCACAGTGGCCAGCGCCACCAGATCCAGCAGCGCCATCAGGTCGGGCCCCTGTCGGCCCGCCTCCCGCAACTGCCGCCCCGCTTCCACCAACATCAGGAACACCACCGCCGCCGCACATAGATGCGCCAGCGTGCCGTCTTCGTCCTGCCGATTGGGGTTCACCACCGCCAGCGCGTCCGGCAATGTCTCCGCGCCCAAATGGTGATCCAGCACCACCACATCGGCCCCGACCGCCGCGGCGATGGGACTGTGCGACAGGGTTCCACAATCCACGCAAAGGATCAGATCATGATCCCGCGCCAGCGCTGCCATCGCCGCGTCATTGGGCCCGTACCCTTCGTCAATGCGGTCCGGCACATACAGCGTCGCGCCGTGCCCCATGTCGCGCAACCACGTCAGCAACAGTGCTGCAGAAGACCCGCCATCCACATCGTAATCGGCAAAAACCGCGATCTTCTGATGCGCCTTCAGCGCGACCAGAAACCGCCGCGCCGCCCCTTCCATATCCTTCAGTGATCTGGGATCCGGCAACAGGTCGCGCAGGGCAGGTGCCAGAAACCCCGCCGCTTCCTCGGGGGCGACGCCACGCCGCGCCAGAACCTGACACACCGGTTGCGGCAAGCCCGCGCGCTGGACCAGAACCTCCGTGGCGCGCTCCACCTCGACACTGGGCCCGACCCAACGCCGCCCGGTCACAGATGCCTCGACCCCCAGAAAGCTCACCACCGGCCCCTTCCAAATGGTTTAAAAAACCCCCGCGGCGCGTCCCGCCCGCGCCGCACGCACATCCGTCAGCCGGAATGGACCGGCGTGCGATAATTGATCCGGCGGACCGACCCGGTCTTGGACCGCATGATCAGTGTCTCGGTGGTCATCCAGCCCGGTTCGCGATGTACACCGGGCAACAACGTGCCGCCCGTGACGCCCGTCGCTGCAAAGATCACATCTTCCGTCACCATCTCGTCACGGGAATAGACCCGGTTCAGATCCTCGATCCCGGCCTTGCGGGCGCGGGCCTTTTCATCGTCGTTGCGAAACAACAGGCGGCCATACATCTGCCCGCCCATGCATTTCAGCGCGGCCGCGGCCAGCACCCCTTCGGGTGCGCCCCCTTCGCCCATGTACATGTCGATGCCGGTGCCGGGCTCCGCGCAATGCATCACACCGGCCACATCGCCATCGGTGATCAGCCGGATGGCTGCCCCCGTTGCGCGCACTTCGGCAATCATCGCCTCGTGGCGGGGGCGCTCCAGAATGCAGACGGTGATGTCGGACGGCGCGCAGCCGCGCGCCTTGGCCAGCGCCTTGACGCGGTCGCCCGGTGACATCTCAAGCGTGACCACGTCCTTCTTGAACCCCGGCCCGATGGCCAGCTTGTCCATATACACATCCGGCGCATGCAGCATCGACCCGCGCGGTCCCATGGCAATCACCGTCAACGCGTTGGGCATATCCTTGGCCGTCAGCGTGGTGCCTTCAAGCGGATCAAGTGCGATGTCCACACCGGGGCCGTTGCCGGTGCCGACCTCTTCGCCGATGAACAGCATCGGCGCTTCATCGCGCTCTCCTTCACCGATCACCACCACGCCCGCGATATCCAGCATGTTGAGCTGTTCGCGCATGGCGTTGACCGCAACCTGATCGGCGGCTTTCTCGTCCCCGTGACCCACCAGACGGGCAGAGGCGAGTGCGGCCGCCTCCGACACGCGGGCAAGGCCCAGCGACAACATACGGTCCTGAAAATCAGCGGTGGCGGTCATGGGGACGTTTCCTTGTTCGTATTTCTAATCAATGCCTGCAACAGCAAGGCAATCATGGTGCCGTTCAGCAGGTGCCAAAAGACATGGGTACCATAGGGCCAGACATCGCAGAGCGCTATGTCATAGGTCCGCAGGCTGAGCGAGAGCATAAATGTCCCCGTGGCCGCCACGAACCACCACCGCACGGGATGGCGGCGCGCCACGGCAATCACACTCCAGATCACCATGGCGATGACGGCAGGCAGGTATTGCCCGGACCCGTTGAAGCGGTCGGGCGCGCGGGGGACAGGGGCCTGCGCCGGGTCCGGCGCGGGCAGGGCGATCCAGAAAAGCACACCGAGGGCCACCAGCGCCGCCAATACGAAGGCGATACGCCGGGGTGCCACGCCGCCCAGATGGGCGATGGAAATCAGGGCATAGGCCAGCACGAAGCCCCAGATCGGCAGCACATCGGTCAGCGCGGACCAGCCCGTCGCAAAGGTATGAAACAGAAAGGAGCCGACGCCAATGAGCGCCGCCAGCACGATCAGCAGCCAGATCGAGGGCCAGTGGAGCCTGCGCCGGCGGGCTTCAAAGGCAGCCCAGAGCGCGGCAAGGATGAAAGCCGCATTCGACACCGCGTTCAGCGGCTCTGACCAGAATGACGCGTCCAGCCGTTCGCAATAGATGTCGACAGGCGCGGTCAGGTCCATGGCCGGGATCAGACCTCTTCGATACGGAGCGCGACCGGCGCGCCTGCCATGACACCAGTGCCGTCCATGGCGGCCAGCGCCTCCTGCAAGGCACCCTGCGTGGTCTTGTGGGTGACGATCAAGACCGGGGCCGATGTGTCGGCGTGTTCATACTGGCGCATCCGGTTGATGCTGACACCGGCCTCACCCAGAACGGCAGCAATCTTGGCAAGTGCTCCGGGTTTGTCGACCAGCGCCATGCGCAAATAATAGGGGGCAGGCATCTGCGATTGCGCAGATGTGGCGGTTTTCAGCGTTTCGGCGGGCTGACCAAAGACCGGCCCGGTGATCCCGCGCGCGATATCGCAGACATCGGCCATCACGGCACTGGCCGTTGGCCCTTCGCCCGCACCTGCGCCGCGCAACACGATCTGACCCACCGCGTCGCCTTCAAGGACGACCATGTTGGTGCCCCCCTCCAACTGCCCCAGCGGCGATGTTTCGGGCACCAGGCAAGGCTGCATGCGCTGCTCCAGCCCGCGCCCGGTCATCTGGGTGACGCCCAGCAGCTTGATCTTGTAGCCCATGTCGGCAGCGGCGCGAATATCCTCGATGGTGACATGTTCGATGCCTTCCAGTTCGATCCCGGCAAAATCCACGCGCGTGCCAAAGGCGATGGCGCTGATCAGCGCCAGCTTGTGTGCCGCATCAATGCCGCCCACGTCCAGTTGCGGATCGGCTTCGAGATAGCCCAGACCGTCCGCTTCGGCAAAGATCTCCTGATAACTGGCGCCTGCGTTCTCCATCCGGGTCAGGATGTAGTTGCACGACCCGTTCATCACCCCCATCACGCGGGTGATCTCATTGCCTGCAAGCCCCTCCATCAGGGTCTTGATCACCGGAATACCGCCCGCGACCGCCGCCTCGAAGCGCAGCGGCAGGCCCTTGGCTTCCGCAGCCTCCGCCAGCGCCTGACCGTGCATGGCCAGCATCGCCTTGTTGGCGGTGATCACGGCCTTGCCTGCGGCAAGGGCGGCTTCGGTGGCGTTCTTGGCCGGCCCGTCTTCACCGCCCATCAGTTCCACGAACACATCCACGTCGTCGCGCGTGGCCAGCGCCACCGGATCGTCTTCCCACGCGTAAGGGCTCAGGTTGACGCCCCTGTCGCGGTCGCGGGTGCGCGCGGAGACGGCGGTGATGACGATCTCGCGGCCGGTGCGCGCGGTCAGCAGTGCGGCCTGCTGGCGGATGATGCGCACCACGCCCACACCGACCGTGCCCAGACCGGCAATTCCAAGGCGCAAGGGGCCAGTCTGTGTCGGGGTCATGGGCAGGTTCCTTTTGTCAGATGTCACGCCGCGATGTAGCGGGTTCGGCCCTCAGGCGCAACGCGGCTTGGGGTGCAAAAGGGATGTGGCGGGGCGTGCGTTGGCTTAACGCAACCCTTCGGCCAGCCGCTGGCGTTCACGACCTGTCAGAACCGACCCCCTGAGCCGGGCCGCACGGGCGCGCAGATTGGCCACGCGCGCCTCCAGCACCGCTTCGGTCTGACGGTTCGCGCTTTGTGCGACCTGTGCATTGGCCAAAATCGGGTCCAGCGGGACAAGGGCGGGGAAATCTGCGGTGGCAAGCTCGGGCGTGACCGTGCGGTCCAGTTCGGGAAACTGGGTGCAGGCCCCCACGGCAAGGATCAAAAAGGCGCTCAGGCTCAACCGCTGCATGTCCCCTTCCTGCACCACCGATGGCATTCGCGCAAGCAGGCTTTGCTTTTGAACGATTGTTCATTAATCAGGAAACATGGCACGCACAACCGGATCCCATTCTGACATCACCGGCCCCAGGGTGCGGGCCGCGGCGCTGAAACTGTTTGCGCGCAGCGGCTATGCGGCGGTGTCCATGCGCGCCATCGCAGCGGAAGTCGGCGTACAGGCGGGGGCGCTTTACAACTACACCCCCGACAAGCAGACGCTGCTGTTCGATCTGATGCAAAGCCATATGGAGGCGCTGCTGGCGCAAATGCCGGCCGGGGCAGGCGATCCGATGGTCGATCTGGAGGATTTCGTGGCCTTCCACCTGCGCTTTCACGCCGACCGCCCTGACGAGGTTTTCATCGCCTACATGGAATTGCGCAACCTGACGCCAGAGAACTTTGCCCGGATCGAGGCCTTGCGGCGGACCTACGAGGACCGGCTGGAGCGCATCCTGCGCGCGGGTCAGGCGGCGGGCGTCTTTCGGATTTCCGACAGCAAAATCGTGGCGCTTGCCATCATCGCGATGCTGACGGGGGTCAACACCTGGTTCCGGATCGGCGGGCGGTTGTCGCTGGACGAGGTGGTGGCGCAGTATTGGGACATGGTGCGCAGCGCCGTGGGTGCTGGCACATTGCCGCGCTGAAGCGCGATTCCCCTTCGAGGTGCATGGGGCGGGTCTGAGCCCCGACGTCCTTTGCTGGTGCGGGTTGGCAGAGACCCGTTTTGCTGAGAGGCGCTTGAGAGACACATGTGTCCTCAAGGCACCTGTTCGAGGGTGGGGGCGATTCCCTCCGGCCTCAAGGACAGGCCAATCAAAGATTGGTCGCGTGCCGCGATCCTTGACCCCGAAGGGAATCACCGGTTTGGCTCAGTGGGCGGGTCTGATGAACTGGCCGTTGCGCAGATCTGCGAAGGCCTGTTGCAGCTCGGCCTGGGTGTTCATCACAATGGGGCCATGCCAGGCGACGGGTTCCTCGATCGGCGCGCCGGAGATCAGCAGAAAGCGCACGCCATCGGGCCCTGCCTGCACGGTGACTTCGTCGCCGGTGCCGAAGCGGATCAGCGTGCGGTCGCCCGACAGATCGCGGATGTTCAGTTCTTCGCCCGCCACTTCCTTTTCCAGCAGAACGCCCGTGGGGGCGGAGGCATCGGCAAAGGCACCGGCCCCTTCGAACACATAGGCGAAGGCGCGGCGGTAGGTGTCGATGCGGAAGGTTTTCTTGAGGCCCGCGGGCACGAAGATATCGAGGTATTGCGGGTCTGCGGCAATGCCATCGACGGGGCCGCGTTTGCCCCAGAAATCTCCGGTGATCACCTTCACGCGGGTGCCGTCATCGTCCGTCACCACCGGGATATCCGCGCTGGTCACGTCCTGATAGCGCGGCGCGCACATCTTTTGGGCCGCAGGCAGGTTGCCCCACAGTTGGAACCCGTGCATCTGGCCACGGGTGTTTCCGGCGGGCATTTCCTGATGCAGGATGCCCGATCCTGCGGTCATCCATTGCACGTCGCCCGCGCCCAATGTGCCGGTGTTGCCCAGGCTGTCGCCGTGATCGACGGTGCCTTCGAGGACATAGGTGATCGTCTCGATCCCCCGGTGGGGGTGCCAGGGGAAACCTTTTTCGAAATCCTCGGGACGGTCGTTGCGGAAATCATCGAACAGCAGAAAGGGGTCCAGTTCGCTCGGGTCCTGAAAGCCGAAGGCGCGGTGGAGCTTGACGCCGGCCCCTTCGAGGGTGGGCGTGGCGCGGCGGGTTTCCAGCGTGGGTCTGAGGGACATGGGCGTTCTCTTTCGTTCGGTTACCGCTGAGATGGGGCAGGGGGCGGCAGTGGGCAAGGGGTTCGCGTGAACGGGTGCTGTGCATCCATGCGCAGGACTAGCGCGCCCACCATGCGGCGGGTTTCACCCGGCCGCCGCGTTTGCGGTCCAGCCATAAGGCGACTTTGCGCCAGCGCGACAGGGCAATTTTCAGCCACGCCCGGTGCTGCCATTTGCGGAAATCACGGTTGAACGGGCAGACCCGCATGCAAATCGCACAATCGGACGACAGCTTTGCCCAAAAGCCAAAGCATTTGGCGGCGTCCGAGGTCCATTTGCGCACGCCCTTGATGGCCGAAGGGCTGCCCTTGGTGACTTCCGGTGGGCCGTAGGGCAGCGCCTTGACCGGGCAGGCATCGGCGCATTTGGTGCAGATGTCGCAGAAGGCGCGCACGCCTTTGGGCGCGGGCGTATCGTGGGTCAGCGGCAGGTTGGTGAAGATCTTGGAGAACCGCAGGCGGGGCCCGAATTCGGGTGTGATCACCATCTGGTTGCGGGCGTATTCGCCCAGACCGGCCTTGACCGCAAAGGGGATCACCAGCCCGGTGTCGTTCATCGAAGCCGTCGCTTCATAGCCGAGGTTGCGGATATAGGCGGCAAGTTGCATCACCACCGCGGCCTCATGGCTGTATTCGCGGCCCGTGGCGGCCCCGGCAAGGGCGGACGGATAAGTGGCGACCAGATCTTCCTCCATCTCGTGGCCCAGCACGATAACATGGCGCAGGCCTTGGGGCAGGTCGTTCGGCGCGGCGGACATGTCGCGGGTATCGACCCGGCTTTCATAAAGCCATCGGGTATCCAGATCGGTGATCCCACACAGATCAGCGCCGAAGAACTGCGCAATGCGCTTGATCTCCGCGCTCATGGCGGCGGGGTCATCGACGGGGACCTGTTCGGGGGCGACGGGGGTGTCATTGGCGATGGGGGCCTGAAAGCCCTCGCGTTTGCCATCCTCTGCGCCGCGGTTGGTGATCACATCGCTGATCAGCCAGCTTGCGTTGCGCAGGGCAAAATCGCGCTGGCCAAACCCATCGCCCCGGCGCGGCGCGGCTTCCATCCGGTAGGAGGCAAAGAACGCATCGGTTTTCGGGCTGCGCACCGCCGGATCCCAAAAGGCACGGGTGAAGATGTCATTGCGCTGGGTAAAGCGTTCAAACTCGGGCGTGACCTCTATCCCGGCGGCGGCGTCATCGGGATGGGTGTGATCGTTACGGATGTTCATGGGGCATGTTGGCCGTGTGCGGCGTGATTTGTCAAAGGGTCGCAATCGGGCGCGACAGGTCGCTTGCAGGCAGGGCTGATGGGCAAAACGCGACAAGGGAGTGCGGCATGAAGATAGGGTTCATCGGGTTGGGCAATGTGGGCGGCAAGCTGGCGGGATCGCTGCTGCGCAACGAGGTCGATCTGGCGGTGTTTGATCTGAACGCCGGTTTCGTGGCTGATTTCGCAGCGCGCGGTGCGCGGGCGGGCACGTCTGCGGCGGACCTGATGCGGACCTGTGATGCGGTGATCACCTGCCTGCCAAGCCCCGGCGCCTGTGCGGCGGTGGTGGCGGAAATGCTGCCCCACGTCGCGCCCGGCAAGATCTGGATGGAGATGTCGACGACGGATGCGGAGCAGATCAAGTCCCACGCGCAGGCAGTAATCGCGGCGGGTGGCGAAGCGGTGGATTGCCCGGTGTCCGGAGGGTGCCACCGGGCAGATACGGGCAATATCTCCATCTATGCCGGGTGCACACGGCCCACGTTCGACAAGGTATTGCCGATCCTGACGCATATGGGGCGGCGCATCCTGCATGTGGGGGACGTGGGCACGTCATCCACATTAAAGGTGATGACCAACTATCTGGCAACGATGAACCTTTTGTCCCTGTGCGAGGCGCTGACGGTGATGAAGGCATCCGGAATGGACCTTGGTGTGACGTATGAGGCCATCGCCGCGTCTTCCGGCAATTCCTTTGTGCATGAGACCGAAAGCCAGTTGATCCTGTCGGGATCGCGCGATGTGAATTTCACGCTTGATCTGGTGCAAAAGGACGTGGGGTTGTTCCAGAAGCTTGCGGATGATCACGGCGTCCCGCTGGAACTGTCGCCCAAGATGATCGAGATGCTGAGCGACGGACAGGCGCGTTATGGCGCACGCGCGCAATCGGACCGGATGATCGAACGGCTGGAGGAGGCAACCGGGCTCCGCATCACCGCGCCGGGGTTTCCGGCAGAACTGGTAGACGACGAACCCGAAGAACGGGGATATGAGGTGCCGGTGCGGCGCTAGGGCCAGAACGCTAGGGCAAGCGCGCAGCGACCGCGGCCATCACGTCCTCGGCAACGGCATCCACATCGCGCGCGCCGTCGATCGCGACAAAGCGGTCGGCGTATTCCCGTGCAAGATCCAGAAAACCCGCGCGCATGGCTTCCTGCAATTCTTCGCCAAACTCCTCGAACCGTTCTTCCACGCCGTTGCGGCCCAACGCCCGGCTCAACCCGTCCTTGGGGTTCATGTCAATCAGCACGGTCAGGTCCGGCTCCACCCCGATCATCAGATCATGCAGCGCATCCACTGTGGCGCGCAGATTGCCGCGCGACAGGCCCTGATACATGCGGGTGCTGTCGGCAAACCGATCGCAGATCACCACCTTTCCCGCCGCCAAAGCGGGGCGGATGGTGCGTTCCAGATGATCGCGGCGCGCCGCGGTGAAAAGCAGGATCTCTGTCTCCGCCGACCAGCGGTCGGGGTCGCCCTGCAGGACCAATGCGCGGATTTCCTCGGCCCCCGGCGATCCGCCGGGTTCCCGGGTCAGTACCACGTCGCGGCCCGTCTTGCGGAGATGCTCCGCCAACAGCCGCGCCTGCGTCGACTTGCCGGACCCGTCAATGCCTTCAAAACTGATGAACAGGCCGCCTTCGCTCACGAAGCGTCCTGCGGACCGGCGTTCAGACGCGCCAGAAGATGTGTGGCCGCCGCCGTCAGCTTTACCATGAAACCACCCGGCGCGATGCTTTCTGACGCGACCAGCGGCACGCGCACCTCCGGCAGGTCATCACGGTCGATGACCAGTTCGGCCAGCGTCTCTCCCTTGGTGATGGGTGCATGGAACGGCCCCTTGTAGATCACCTCGCCCTTTATACCCGTGCCACCGGTCACGGGGGCCAGCACCGACAGGTCTTCGGCCAGCTCCAACCCCACGGTCTGCTGCATCCCGAGCGCGACAGGCGCTTCGGCCAGTTGTTTACCGGCCTTGCCCAGTTCCCGCTGGGTGAACTGACGGAATGACCAGTTCACGATGGCTTCGGCCTCCTGCGCGCGGGCAGAGGCGCTTTCCAGTCCGGAAATGACGAAGATCACCCGACGGTCGCCCTGCTTGGCCGATCCGACAAGCCCGTATCCGGCTTCCTGCGTGTGCCCGGTCTTGAGCCCGTCGGCACCGATGCCCAGACGCAGCAGGGGATTGCGGTTGGACTTGTTCTGCGGCGCGCGTCCGTCGAACAGATACTCGGTTTCGGCAAACAGCGGATAGAACTGGGGAAAATCGGTGATGATGCGGTCGGCAATCAGGGCCAGGTCCCGCACGGACATCAGATGGCCTGCCTGCGGCCAGCCGTTGGAGTTGGCGAAGGTGGAATTGGTCATGCCCAACTGCTGCGCGCGCTGGGTCATCATACGGGCAAAACCGTATTCGGTGCCATCGGGGCTGAGCGCTTCGGCAATCACCGCGCAGGCGTCGTTGCCGCTGAGCACGATGATGCCGCGCAACAAGTCCTCCACCGACACCCGGTCGGTGGTGTCCAGAAACATGGTCGACCCGCCATAGGACATCGCGTGCTTGGACACCGGCAGTTCTTCGACCAGATCAAGCCCGCCTGCGGCCTTGCCGCGCTCCACCGCCTCGAACGCCATGTAAAGCGTCATCAGCTTGGACATCGACGCGGGCGGCAGCGGCGTATCGGGGTCCTTGGCCAGCAACACCGTGCCGGTGGTCTGGTCAATCACGTAAGCCGCACCCGCCTTGGTTTCGAACGCAGCGGCGGGCAGGGTCAGCAGGATCAGCGCAAAGCTGGCAGAAAGCAGGCGCATCATCATCTGGGGCAGGCTCCTTTTCAGCAGGGCTCAGGTCAGTTGGACACCGCATAGGCGTCCGAAAAGCCTTCGGCCTTGATGTTTTTCAATATGCTGTTCAATTCGGACTTGGTGTTTGCCGGCCCTACGACCACGCGCCAGAACGGCTTGCCGTTGATCTCGGATTTCTTGACGGTGGGCACCATGCCGGCGCTTTGCATCTGTTTGGCGGCGCGGTTCGCATTCGCCTCGACGCTGAAGATACCGATCTGGATGAAGGGCTTGGCAAGGTTGGAAGGTTTCGCAACGGGTGCGGGCGCAGGTGCTGGCGCAGGTGCGGCGGCCGCGGTTTCCGTCGTCGTGGGTGCTGCGGCATCAATCGCGGCACCGGCGGAAGCGATAGGATCAAGCGTCGTTTCAGCCACGTCAGCGGGTGCGGCAACCCCTGCGACCTCCGTGATGTCTTCGGGCGCGGCGTCGGTGGTTGGCACCTCCGCTTCCTCCCGGCGCAACGCGGTCACGTTAAGCGGCGCAGGCGCACCCGCCAGAATATCCAGCGACGCGGCAGCATCGGAGGAAATCTGCAACTTCGGACCGGGCAAATCCCGTTCCCGCCGGAAAAGGGCGCCAATGACGAACTTGCCGTTCGCCTCATTGCGGATGATCACCCGCTCGGGCTCGCTCACGTCGGGATGCGCGACCCAGACACCGCCCAGCGACGGGCGGCCATCCCACAACCCCTGATCGGAGACATTGAAGACCTCGGGCGCTTCCACGTCCCGCTCCACCGTCTGGGCAGAAGCGGCAGGGACACCGGCGGCAGCTTCACTGCCACCACCGCCGCCAAACTCCGGCATCGACAGGCTGAAGTTGCCCGCGTCATCGCAGCCCGCCAGAATGATCGTGGCCGCAACACCAAGTGCGAACAGCTTTTTGCGCCCAAAGGGTCCGCGTCGCGTGTCCATCATGGGAGTGGATATACTGCTCATCTGTCGCTGTCCTTGCCTGCTGGCCCGGCCCGGCAATGGCCATCTGCCGAGCGCACCTGTTTGTCCCCTGACGAGGATCTTGACGGCACCATAGCCTGTGTCGGGTGCCCTGAAAAGACAAGCCTGCACTGATCGGCAGATTTCCCCTTCACAATTGGATGTTCCAACCCCCTGCAAAGGGCATTTGCCGAATCGCAATCAGCCGATTAGGAGAGACGGGCTGCGGAGGTTTGGCAGAGTGGTCGAATGCACCGGTCTTGAAAACCGGCGGGCGTGAGAGCGTCCCCAGGGTTCGAATCCCTGAGCCTCCGCCAGCGCCTACCAGGCACCACTGCTTCCGTCCTTCCGTGCCGCTGCAATGATCAACCGTGGGGGTCACGGCCGCTTCAGGATGAAATCTGGCGCAATGCCGCTTGCCGCGATCCGCGGCTGGACGTCATGGCCCGCAAAGAACCCGTAGTCTGCAATCAGCGCGGTCTTGATCCCCGCCGCCTGACCGCCAAGGATATCGGTGTGCAGACTGTCGCCCACCATCACGGTGCGGGCGGGGTCGATCCCGCCCAGATGGGCGAAGGCCAGATCAAAGATATTCCCGAACGGCTTTCCGTAGAACTGTGGCGCCACGCCCGTGGCATCGGCCAGACGGTGTGCAAAGCTGCCCGGCTCGGTCGAAAAACCCTGCTCGCGCGGGGCGACGATATCGGGGTTGCCGACATAGACGGGACGCGGGCGGGCGCGCAGCGCGGCTTCAAGCATCGCCTGACGGCTTTCGGTCCAGACCGCACTTCCCATCAGCACGAACCCCTCTGCGGCCTCATAGGCTGCCGGGTCATCCTCCAGAAAGCTGACATTCAGACCGTCCAGATCGACACGGCCAAAATCCGGGTTGGCCATCAGCCCCCAATGCAGGTCCGGCGCGGCGGCCAGCCCCGCCAGCACGGCCTTGCGGCTGGTGATCACGTCATCGGGCGCAAAATCATATCCAAGGCGCGCGTATTTCTTCAGGAGCATCGCATGGGGAAAACCCGCAGCATTGGAGACGACAAGCACCCGTTTGCCCGCCTTTTGCAACCGCGCCACCCGTTTGGGCACGCCGTCAATCGCCGTCTCTCCGATGTTGAGCACACCGAAAGCATCCAGCAGAAAAGTGTCCACCTCATCCGCAATCGCATCCAGATCGGGCAGGGCGCGGCAAGGCGCGTCGCGCGTGACGTCCGGCAGGCGCGCGCGCACGGCTTCATAGGCGGCAAAAGCCTCCGGCATCGTCATGGATTTTTTCAAATGATCGCGCCCCGCACCTTGGCCGATACCCATTCGGAGATCACCACAGCAGCCAGGATCACCAGCAGGATCAGCGACACCTGCGGCCACGCCAGCACATTGAGCGACGACGACAGTTGCAACCCGATGCCACCAGCCCCCACCAGCCCCAAAACCGTGCTTTCGCGAATGTTGATGTCCCAGCGGAAGACGGCGATGCCCGCGAACGCAGGCAGGATCTGCGGCACGATGCCGTAGGCCATCACCTGCCAGCGCGAGGCACCCGTGGCGGTGATCGCCTCGACCTGCGTGGTGTCGATCTCCTCGATCGCCTCGTAAAGCAGCTTGGCGCAGAAGCCGATCGACCGGATGGCAATGGCGATGACGCCCGCGAACACACCCGGCCCGATGATGGCAATCAGCAGCAGCGCCCAGATCAGTGAATTGATCGACCGGGTCGAGACGATGATCAGCAGTGCAATGGGCCGGATGACATAGGCCGACGGCGTGGTATTGCGCGCCGCCAGAAACGCCACCGGTACGGCAAGGATGAGCGCGAATATCGTGCCCAGCGTGGCAATGTTCAGCGTGTCCCAGATGGGCTTGCCCAACTGCGTGATGTATTCCCAGCGTGGCGGCGTGGCGCGGGTCCAGATATCCCCCGCGATGCGCGGCGCATCCCAGACGAAGAACCATGTGGTCGTCTCCGAAATCCGCTGCCAGCAATAGGCAAAGATCGCGATGCCAACCAGCCACAGCACCCAGTGAAACAGGCTTTCCCGCCCCGTGCGCCGCTGCCACAGCTTGACGCTGCCGTCATCCCGCACCGGCATTACTGAACCCTCGCCCGGATGATGCCCGACAGGTATTCCAATGCCATGACAATGACGATGATCAGGATCAGGATCGCCGCCGCAGTGTCGTATTCATAGCGGTCAAAGGCTGTGTTCAGCGTCGCGCCAATGCCGCCCGCGCCTACCAACCCCAGAATGGCGCTTTCGCGGAAATTGATGTCGACGCGGTAGATGCTGAGGCCGATCAGGCGCGGCATGACCTGCGGCTGCACCCCGTAGTTGATCCACTGCGTCCAGCGTGCGCCGGAAGCCTTGATCGCCTCGGCCTGTACGCGGTCCATGCTCTCGATATCCTCGGCCAGTAGCTTCGACAGGAAACCGATGGTCGCAAAGCTCAGCGTCAGAAACCCGGCCAGCGGGCCAAAGCCAAAGATCGCCACCAGCAGGATCGCCACGATGATCTCCTGCAAGGCGCGGCTGACGGCGATGATCGACCGGCAGATCAGGTAGACGGGCAGGGGCGCGATGTTGCGCGCGGCCCCCAGCGCGATGGGGATCGAAATGATGATGCCCACGACCGATGCCGCCACGGTCATGATGATGCTTTCCAGCATCCCGTCATAGATATCACCCGATCTTGAGGTGAAATCCGGGCTGGTGAACGCAAGAATGAACTGCTTGCCGCGCTCCAGCCCCTCATAGACCCGCGCCCAATTGACGTCGATGGTCATGTAGGCTGCGATCAGATAGGCGACAAAGCCCAGAATAAACACCCAGCGCAGCCAGGCACGTTTGACAAACGCGGGCTTGCGCCACGGCTTGCCGACGCGGGACTGTATATCGAAGGCGATGTCGCTCATTGTGCCGCGACCTCATCCTCGTCGTCCACCTTTTCGATGGTCGCTTCCCAGTCTTCCTCGCCGTAGATTTCGGTCAGCTTTTCGGGCGACAGCCCGTCGGGCGGCCCATCATAGACCACCGCGCCAAAGCGCAGGCCGATCACCCGCTGCACGAACATCTGTGCCAGCGCCACATCGTGAATGTTGATGATCGCCGCCAGCTTGCGTTCGCGGCACAATTCGCAGATCAACCGCATGATCTGGCGCGATGTCTTGGGGTCGAGCGATGCAGTGGGTTCATCCACCAGCAACAGCGCCGGGTTCTGAATGAGCGCCCGGCAGATGCCGACGCGCTGCCGCTGTCCGCCAGACAGTTCATCCGCCCGCTTGTCGGCCATATGCGCCAGCCCCACCCGGTCCAGCAGGCGAAACGCCTCATCCACATCCGATTGCGGAAACCGCCGCAGGAAACTGCGCCAGAAGCCGACATAGCCCAGACGCCCGGACAACACGTTCTCCATCACGGTCAAACGCTCAACTAGTGCGTATTCCTGAAAAATCATGCCAATGCGCCGCCGCTCGCGCCGCAACCTGCCGGATGACAAGCCGGTCAATTCGACATCGCCCAGATACACGTCGCCCGACGTCGGTTCGACCAGCCGGTTGATACAGCGGATAAGCGTGGATTTGCCCGCCCCAGACGGGCCGATCAGGGCCAGCACCTGCCCCTCGGGCACCTCAATCGCCACCGATTTGAGAGCCTGATCCCCGGTCTTGTAGGTCTTTACCAGCTTATCAAGCCGCAGCATGCCCGTCCCCCTGAATGCAGGGCTTGCGTGCCCCGTTTTTCTGTTTGGAAAGGGCGGGCTCAAAGCCCGCCCGGATCAACTTATTCGCAGCTATAGCTAACGCCGTTGGCCGCATCGATCTTGCGGATCACGTCCCAGTACTCCTGGTAGGTCATCTCAAGAAACTGACCTTCGTTGGATTTCTCGAATTCCTTCTGAAGCGACGTGCCTTCCCACTCGAAGTTGAAGAACGCATTGCGGATCTTTTCCTTCAATTCTGGTTTGAGATTATGCGCCGTGCCATAGCCCGTGGTGGGGAAAGTCTGCGAGGTGTAGATCGTCACCAAGTCGTCCTCGGCGATCACATCGCGGCTGATCATGCGAAATTTGACCGAATTGGCGATGGAGGCTGCCGGATAATCCTTGTTGGCCACGCCCAGGATCGAGTTGTCGTGCTTGCCCGAAAAGACTGCTTCAAAATCGCGTTCCGGGACCATGTCGAAATCCGACTTCAAGATGGCGCTGGGTGCCTTGAAGCCCGAGTTTGAGGTGGGCGAGGTGAAGGCCATTTGCTTCCCCTTGATGTCCTCGACCTTTTCAATGCCCGAGCCGGGGTACGTAATGATCTCCATCTCATAGCCGAAACTGCCATCGGTGGAGGCCATGATGGTGAACGGGTTGAAGCCCGCGCAGTTCACCGCCAGCGGGTTGGACCCGGTGTTGAAGCCCGCAATATGCAACCGGCCTGACCGCATCGCCTCGATCTGTGCGGCGTTGCTCTGCACCGGGAAGAATACGATCGACTTGCCGGTCTCGGCTTCCAGGTGGGTCAGGAAGTCCGACCATGCGTCTTTGTAGACGGCAGGGTCTTCCACCGGCGTAAAGGCAAAGATCAGCGTGTCCGGATCAACCTGATCGGCCGGATCTGTGGGGGTGTCCGCGATCAGGTCGCCGTCCACGTCGCAGAACCGTTCGTCCAGATCACCGCGGGGGCAATCCTGTGCGGCGGCGGGCCCGGCAAAGGCCAGCGCCAGCGCAAAGGCGGCACCGCTCAGAAGTGTGGATTTCAATGTCATGTTTCTCTCTCCCTTATGAACTTCTTTGCCCGCACGCTAGCGTGAAGACCCCATGACATAAAGGAGTTATTTCGGCCTCCCCGAATGGGATCAGCCCGCCGCAATTCCGTGATCGGACCAGTGTTCGAACCGGTCTGCTGCCCCCAGATCGGGCAGGGGATGGTTCAGATAGCCGCCATTGAAAAGCCGGAATGCAACGCCCGCGTTGGCGGCGGTGTCGTAATCCACCTTGCTGTCTCCGACATAAAGCGCGGACTGCGGTGCGGCCCCCATCCTGGTGATCACATCCAGCAGCGGTGCCGCGTCGGGCTTGCGCGGCTGGCCGTCCTCCGCCCCGGCGATCACATCGAAAAAGCGCGCCAGATCAAGCGCCGCGCAAAGTGCCACTGCCGCCTGCGCAGGCTTGTTGGTGCAGATGGCCATCGGGACGCCACGCGCATGAAAATCTTCCAGCGCGTCGCGCACCCCCGGATAGGGCCGTGTCAGCGTTGTCATGTCGCGCTGATACGCCTCCAGCACATGCGCCAGCGCGGTCTTGTGGGTTTCAGAATCGGTGCCTCCCGTGGCCTTCAGACACAGATCGGTCAGCACCCCGATGCCGTTGCCGATGAACGAAATGATCGTGGGCAGATCCAGCGTCTCGCGCCCCAGCTTGCGCAGTGCCATATTGACGGCGGCGTGAATGTCGGGCGCGCTGTGAACCAGCGTGCCATCCAGATCGAAGATAAGCGCAGATATGTCAGTCATGGCGCAGGATTACCGCGAAGCCCGCCGGGGTGCCACGCCTGTTTCACAGGGCCGCCGCAAACTGTTTCAGGCAACCATCGCCCGAACCGGCGTGTCCTTCGTGTCGCCTTCCGTCTCCGCCTCGGGACGCGGGAGCGACAGGATGAAGGTACTGCCCTGACCGGGGGCGCTGGTCGCAATCAGATCCCCGCCGTGGGCCTGCGCGATATCGCGCGAAATCGCCAGCCCCAGACCGGTGCCGCCGTATTTGCGGCCCGAACTGTTGTCGACCTGATGGAACGCCTCGAACACGCGGCCCAGATGCTCTTCCGGAATACCGATGCCGGTATCGCTGACGCGGAACAGGACGTTTTCGTCCGTCTCGCTGATATCAAGGGTGATCGTGCCTTTGTCGGTGAATTTCGACGCATTGCCGATGAGATTGATCAGCACCTGCTGGATCCGCTTGTCGTCGGCCACCAGCGCAAATTCGTTGACATGCGCGGATAGGGTCAGACCCTTTTCCTCCACCATCGGGCGCATCTGGTCGATCACGGGCTGGGCGATGCGGGCGGCATCGGTGTCGACCATGTCCATCGACAACGTACCTGAATCCACCTTGGCAAAATCAAGGATCTCGCTGATCAGCGTGAACAGGTGGTTGCCCGACCGTTCCAGCGATTCCATCATGGTGGCGATCTGGTTGTTCATCGCATCCAGCTTGGGCAGGATGTCGTCGCGCGCCTCCGGGTGCGCCTCGATCTCGCTGATCAGCTTGCGATAGACCGGCATCGCGCGGACGTTGCGCGCCAACTTGGCATGGCCCAGGATCACCGTCAGCGGCGTGCGCAACTCGTGGCTGAGCACACCCATGAAATCGGTCTTGGCCTTGTTGGCCGCTTCCGCCGCCATCTGCGCCTTTTTCAGGTCGGTAATGTCGATGCGCAGGCCCACCACGCTGCCATCATCCATCGGGCGGTCGTAGGCCCGGATCAGACGGCCATCGGCAAGGATCTGCTCCTTGTCAGACGATTTGTCATGCAGGCGCTTGGACCATTCCTCGTACCATTCTTCCTCGCGGCCGATGGCATCCGGGATCAGCTTCTTGCGCAGGTTCGCCTTGACGATGTCTTCGTACCGCGCGCCCAGCCGCACCATGCCGGACCCGCCCGCAAGCTGCTTGTACTTGTTGTTGAAGGCCACCAGCCGACGGTCCGCGTCAAACATGACAAAGCCGTGGTCCAGCGCCTCGATCCCCACCGACAACTGACGTTCCGCCCGGCGGCGGGTGTCGAACAGGCGCATCACATACCACAGCGACAGCAGGCTGATGCCCATCGCCGCATAGATCATGAACCACCGCGGCAGATGATTGGGCCGGTGACGCGGCCAGCCGCCTTCGGGCGTCGCGGCCAACTGCCATTGCCCGAACGGCAGGTTGAGGCTTAGGCGAATGGGGTTCTGGTCCAGCACCGCGATGTCGCCGAACATCACCTGCTGGCTATAGGGCCAGACCGCTTCAACTTCGCTGATCAACATGTTGAATTTGGTCTCGAATTCCGGAAATCCGACCTTGTTCATCAGCTTGTCGTAATCCAGCACGATTGAAATCATGCCCCAGGGATGACCGGGACCGGGGCTGCTGTTGTCATAGACCGCCCGCGACAGGATCAGCCCGCGCCCGCCCGTGGCCAGATTGACCGGGCCATTGATCAAACCCTCATCCGCGCGCAGCGCCGCTTCAAGCTTGCGGTAATAGGCGCTGTTGACGCGGTAATCGGTCCCCATGATGCCTTCTTCCTCGGAACGGGGGAACACCATGGTGGCGATCTGGTTCGGGGCGGCCACGACGCTGCGCACTTCGGGGTTGTTCAGGATGTAATCAACGGCCTTGAGGTTGAACTCTGTCCGGTTGAGGTCGGGCTTCTGCCCGATCTGCGCCGACAGGTCGTTCAGATCCATGATCCGGTCAAACAATTCCGACTGCATCCGCTCGCGCACTTCGATCATTCGCACGGTCGCCGTCAGCTTCGCGTCACGCACGTAGTTCTGATAGGTCAGGTTCTCGATCTTGTGCGCCACGACGACCATGATTGCCGCCAGTGCCGTAAACAGCACAAGCCGCATCATCGTCTGCCGTTTTCTCGCCCGTGAGAAGGAAAGCACCTTCCGCTTGGGATTGTCTTGTGTATCTGCGTCGCTCATTCTGCCTGCCACCGAGTTTACTGTCCGGGCGCTCATTAAGGTCAGAATGTGCCAAATGATTCTGTGGATTTTAGGGCAGATATAAGGGATTCTTCAATTTCTGGGTGAATCGCGGCAATCGCGACAGGCTCAGGGTTTCACACATAAAAATAGGGGGGAGGAGGCGCATTGCAGCTGATGCACTAAACACACCAGATCGCGTAATGGTGGAATTGGGCAAGAACAAGGCGCCGTATCCACGGGTCAGTCGCGCCAATGATGGCGGCGCGCCAGCAGCGGCTTACGCCACGTCGGTGCATCGGTCGTCGCGGCGATCAGACGTCGATGAAGCCCAGTTTCTCCAACGCGATCCGCGCGCCTTCGCGCTGCTCCGCTTGCCCGCTCAACAGCGTCGCATTCAGCTGTTTGATCAGGGCGGTCAGGGCCCGGTTGCGTTGTTGATTGGAAATGAAATCAGGCACTTGTTCAGGCAGAAGGTTCTGAATGTGCTGGATCGGATGAGACGTGACATAGCCGGTTTCAGTCATAGACAATAAAGCCCCCCAAGGCGTTATCCACAGAATCGGCGACCCGTCCCACAGGTGCCTGAGCCGTAGCTGAGCGTGTTTCGCCCAATGAGTCCACCGTTTCGGAAGGGCTGTCTTAACCAAATCTTCACGTTTCTAATGCACGCGCGCCCGGCCTGCTGCATTAACTGATATGCTGAATGGTCGTGAATCCTTCGAAGGTCGGTGCACCTTCATGCAGTTTTGCCGTCGCACCGGCCCCCTTGTGCGCCGCGCGGAAGGCATCCGACCGCGTCCAGCCGCGAAAAGCCTCCTCATCCCGCCAGACGGTATGAGACGCATAAAGGATCACGCCCTCCACCTCCGGCCCGCGCAGCATGTGGAATTCGACAAAACCGTCCATCTGCTTGAGGTGGCTGTCCCGTCCCAGCCACAGCGCCTCGAAGGCGTCGGCATTGGCGGGGGTGACGTGAAAGCGGTTCATGGCAATATACATCGCGCGGTCCTTCAGTTGGAAAAAGCGGCGCAGGGATCGTCGCGCCGGGGTACCAGGGTTGTCATCGCACCGTCAAAGGCCGTGCCGTTCTGCGGCCCCTCCACGAAAGCAAACGCGAAACGGCGCACATCGGGTGCGATGCGTTCCAGGTACACGGGCATGCCCCAGTCGGTGCGCACATGCCCATTGCCCAGGATCACCACAACGGGCGCGCCGTGATCGGCCAGAGCCTGCAGGGTGACGCGCGCGAAATGCGCATCGCGCAGGCGCTGTGCCTCAACCATGCCGGGCATCATCTCAAGCGGCATCGCTTCGCAATGCGCGTCAAACTGCATCTGTTCGCGCGCCTTCTGTTCGGCGTCGGGCAGGGGATCCGTCAGGCCATAGTCATCCGCGCCCGCGCCAAAGACCGCCGCCGCCCCATCGGCAAAAGCCGCGCGCACGGTGTCACGGGGCAGGGCCATGCCCACCACCTTCGCATCGCCCAAGGCTTCGAAAATCGGCTGGTACAGCGCGAAATCCGGCCAGCCCGCCTGGTCCCAGCCAATCCGCGTGCCAAGCGTTGACACGTCACCTTCATCGGCTTCAACCATGGCTGCCTGTTCGGGGTTCAGCATCTCGAACACGACCGCCGCAGGATCAAGCGCGCGGATCAACGCCGCTTGTCCGGCGTGGTGCGCCCCGTTGTCGTGGGTCTCTCCGATCAGTACCACGTCGGCCGCCGCCATCGCCTCAAGCGTCGCCGTATCAGGCAACGGGGGATCGGCGGCGGCGGGCAGGGCAAGGGTCAGACCCAGCAGAAGGGCGGCGCATCTTTTCATGGCTGGGAACCTAGAACGGCAGCGCGAAAAAACGAGGCCGCGATGGCCGCGCCCTCACCCGCAAACAACTTCGATCAAGGAGGGACCGTCACCTTCAATCCCCGCCCGCAAAACACGCGCGAAACCATCCGCGTCCGTCACCCGCGTGCCGGGAACCCCGTGCCCCTTGGCCAGCGCCACCCAATCCAGTTCCGGCCCTTCCACATCGAACATCGCCTGCGCGTTCGCGCCATAGCTGTTCACGCCCACGTTCTTCAATTCGTCGCGCAGAATCTGATAGCCGCGATTGGCAAAGATGATCACCGTGACGTCCAACCCCTCACGCGCCATGCTCCACAACGATTGCAGCGTATACATCGCCGTACCATCGCCGATAAGCGCGACGACCTTGCGGTCCGGGCAGGCCATCGCCGCCCCCACGGCCATAGGCAGACCCAGACCAATCGCGCCCCCGGTCCCCCCCAGCACATCGTGCGGACGTGACGCCTGCGTATGCGGCATCACCTCCCGGCCAGAAGTGATCGCCTCGTTACACACGATTGCATTCTCCGGCAGCAACGCCGCCAGCGTCTGTCCCACCTTGGCCAGCGTCAGATCCCCCGTCGGGACCGCCGGCAGGTTCAGTGTGGTGCGCACCGGTTCTGTGTTGACGGCGCCGACCGCCTCCGCCAGCGCGTTCAAGGTCCATGTGATGTCCTCCTCCGGCGCGCAAAGCGTCGTGACCGCACAGCCCGGCGGCTCCGGCAGGCTGGGCTTGCCCGGATAGGCAAAGAAGGCCACGGGCCGTTCCGCCCCCAGCAGCGTGAGCGAGGCGACATCCGCCAGTTGCGCGATCTTGGGGGTCACGGGATAGACCAATTGCTCAATCTGAGCGGTGCCCGCACCCTTGGCGATCCGCGCCAGCAACGTATCGCAGACAAGCCGACAGCCCGTGCGCGCCGCGATGCGCCCCGCGATCTCGCGTGCCGCGCCGAACAAGGCCACCCCGCCGATCATCAGCGCCGCACCGGGTTGTTGCAATTGCCGTGCCGCCGCGTCGACCGCTGCCGCATCAGGTTGGCGCAGGGCAGGGGGTGCGGCGGCGGTCATCGGCCCCTCCGCTGCGTCCCATGCGGTATCCGCAGGCAGGATCAGCGTCGCAATCTGCCCGTTGCGGCTGCGCGCGGCGCGGATCGCATCGGCACCGTCGGAGGCGACGCTGGTGGCATCTGGCGACATCCGCGTCCAATGGCTGACCGTCTGGCTGATCCCCACCGTGTCGCCCTTCAGCGGGCTTTCGTATTGCAGATGATGGATCGCGTGATCCCCCATCACGTTCACCATGCCCGACCCCGCCTTGCGCGCGTTGTGAATGTTGGCGAAGGCGTTGCCGAAACCGGGAGCCAGATGCAGCAATGTCCCCGCCACATCCCGCTTCATCCGGAAATACCCGTCCGCCGCGCCACTGGTGCCGCCTTCGAACAGGCACAACACACAACGCATGTCGGGGTGCGCATCCAGTGCAGCTACAAAATGCATCTCGGACGTGCCGGGATTGGCAAACACGGTGTCGACACCGCTGGCCAGCATGGTTTTGACAAGGCTTGTCGCGCCGTTCATGGGGGATACTCCGCGTGGTTCTTCGGCACCCTAGACCCAAGCGGGCGGCGGGGACAATGGCGCGCGGCACCCCTGATGCACGTTGGCCCGCCCCGGAATAGCTGTTGCATCGCCGTGCCGAATGCCCTTTGTTTAATTGCGGAAAATCAAGCATCCCAAAGGGAGACACCTATCATGAAAAAGCTGCTCACAACCACCGCCCTCGCGCTCAGCGTTGGCACCGCCGCGATGGCCAACTGCGACAAGGTCACATTCTCCGACGTGGGCTGGACGGACATCACCGCCACCACCGCCGCCGCGACCGTGGTGCTGGACGCGCTGGGCTATGAGACGGAGATCAAGATCCTGTCGGTGCCGGTCACCTATACCTCCATGGCCGCCGGCGACATCGACGTGTTCCTGGGCAACTGGATGCCCACGATGGAAGCCGACATCGCCCCCTACCGCGAGGCTGGCACCGTCGACACCGTGCGCGCCAACCTGCAAGGGGCCAAGTACACGCTGGCGGTCAACAAGGCGGCTGCAGACATGGGCATCACCTCCTTTGACGCGATTGCCGCAAACGCCGACGCGCTGGACAGCAAGATCTACGGGATTGAACCGGGTAACGACGGCAACCGCCTGATCCAGTCGATGATCGACGACAATGCCTTCGGCCTGTCGGGGTTCGAGGTCGCGGAAAGCTCCGAACAGGGGATGCTGGCGCAGGTCCAGCGTCTGTCGCGCAAGGGCGAACCGATCGTGTTCCTCGGCTGGGAACCGCATCCGATGAATGCGAATTTCGAACTGACCTACCTTGAAGGCGGCGATGATTTCTTCGGTCCCGATCTGGGTGGTGCCACAGTCTATACCAACACGCGCGCAGGCTATGTTGGCGACTGTCCCAATGTTGGCAAGCTATTGGAAAACATGGAATTCACGCTGGCCATGGAAAATGAGATCATGGGCGCGATCCTGGATGACGGCGAAGACCCCGATGATGCCGCGCGCGCATGGCTGTCGGCCAATACCGATACGGCCGCAAGCTGGCTTGACGGTGTGACCACCAAGGACGGTGGTGACGCGAAAGCGGCCGTGATGGGCGCCATCGGCGGCTGATCCGCCCTTTGACAAAACGCCGGGCGGCCCTTTCACACGCGGGCCGCCCGGCACCCACTTCCGCAGGCTGCGGCACGAAGGACCCACCATGAATTGGCTGACAGAGAACAAGATCCCCATCGACGACTGGGCCGAGGGGGCTTTCGACTACCTCCAGATCAACGGGGCATGGTTCTTTGACGGTCTGGCGCTGGGGATGGAATGGCTGATCGACGCAATCCTGTGGCTTTTGCAGACACCGCATCCGCTGATCATCGTGGCGCTGTTTGCCGCCCTGACATGGCTGATCCAGCGCAACTGGAAGACAGTGTTCTTCGTCGTGATTGGCTTTGTGTTCATCCTCAACCAGGACTATTGGGAGGAAACCACCGAAAGCCTGACGCTGGTGTTGTCGGCCTGCGTGGTCTGCATGGGGCTGGGTGTGCCCATCGGCATTGCTGCCGCACACCGACCGCGACTGTACCGCTTCATGCGGCCGGTGCTGGATTTGATGCAGACGCTGCCGACCTTCGTCTATCTCATTCCCGCGATTGTCTTTTTCGGCATCGGCATGGTGCCGGGCCTGATCGCCACCGTAATTTTCGTGCTGCCCGCACCCATCCGGCTGACGCAGCTTGGCATCGCCTCCACCCCGCGCGCGCTGACTGAGGCGGCGGAAGCCTTCGGCGCCACTCCGCGCCAGACCCTGTGGAAGATCGAACTGCCCTACGCGCTGCCGCAGATCATGACGGGGCTGAACCAGACGATCATGTTGTCGCTGTCGATGGTGGTCATCGCGGCGTTGGTGGGCGCGGACGGGCTGGGCGTGCCGGTGGTGCGCGCGCTCAATCAGGTGAACACCGGGCTGGGGTTTGAAAGCGGTCTGATCATCGTGGTCGTGGCGATCATGCTCGACCGGATGCTGCGGGTGGGCGAGAAATGAGCACGGCAGTCAAATTCGATAACGTTTCCATTGTCTTCGGTGACAAGCCGGGGAAGGCCTTGCCGCTTATGGACGACGGTCAAAGCCGGTCCGAGGTGGAGGCAGCCACCGGGCAGGTCCTGGGCGTGCATGATTGTTCGCTGGAGGTGGAGACGGGGGAAATCCTTGTGCTGATGGGGCTGTCCGGCTCAGGCAAATCCACGCTTTTGCGCGCGGTCAACGGGCTGAATCCCGTGGTGCGGGGGTCGGTGACGGTAAACGATGGCACGTGGTCTGCGACGACGCCGGGATGCTCCGCAGCTGACCTGCGCCAGATCCGGCGCGAATGCGTGTCGATGGTGTTTCAGCAGTTCGGCCTGCTGCCCTGGCGGACAGTGCGTGACAACGTGGCGATGGCGCTGGAATTCGCCAATATTCCCAAAACCGAAAGGTTAACGCGGGCCGATAAACAGCTTGCTTTGGTGGGGTTGTCCGACTGGGCCGACCGCAAGGTGGGGGAGCTTTCGGGCGGCATGCAGCAGCGCGTGGGCCTTGCGCGGGCCTTTGTTACCGAAGCGCCGATCCTGCTGATGGATGAGCCGTTCTCTGCACTTGACCCGCTCATTCGCTCACGGCTTCAGGACGAACTGCTGGACCTGCAGCGCGATCTCAAACGCACGATCATCTTCGTCAGTCACGATCTGGATGAGGCATTCAAGCTGGGCGGGCGGATCGCGATTATGGAAGGTGGGCGGATTGTACAGATGGGAACGCCGCGGGAGATTTTTTCGAACCCCGCATCGGAGTATGTCGCTGATTTCGTGGCAAATATGAACCCGCTTGGCGTGCTGACCGCGCGTGATGTGATGATGCCGCAGGACAAGTATGCCACCGATGGCACCGTCGCTGTGGAGACGCCGGTGGCGGATATCATCGCGCGGCTGACGGACAAGGTCGCCTCGCTTGAAGTGGTGGAAGACGGCGCGGCCGTGGGGACGATCACGGCGCAGAGTATCGTGGATCGTCTGAAAACGTAGGGTGCGCATTCATTGCGCACCGATAGGATCACCCAAACCGGACGGGCGATGCGCAATGAATGCGCACCCTACGGGTTTTAACATCAGGTAAATCTTAACGGAAAAGTGTGAATCTGTCCCCGCGGGGACAACGTTAACAGCCCCTGTCAGATGATCAACGGCAGGCGGTTGGCGGTATAGGACAGGGTGATTTCCCGGTCCATTTCCGGATCATGAAGCCGCGCGCGGAACTGGGCGGAAGGACGCACGCTGCCGATGGCGGGCAGGGTGCCGCACATCATCGCAAAGCCGTCTTTCATGCCTGCCGCCTCGATCAGTTTTTCCAGCGGTCTGATCTTGGACAGCTTGCCCTTCTGGTAGCCGACCCATGCACCGTTCTCGAAAATCTCTGCGCTCAGCACCAGGTCATCGAGGCGGTCCGCGACGCTGGACCAGGACCACAGCTGCGTCCCCACGGGTTTCGGGCACATCTGTTTGGAGGCGGCGACGGAGGTTTTTTCGAACTCCCGATCCGTATGATCGGACCCAAGGCCCAGCCACAGTTTGCCACCGGCCTGCACCACCAGCGGTTCCGCTTCGCCGGAACTGGCCTTGCCCAGCACATCGATCTGATCGGCCTGCGTCAACAGATTTGCGCCAGTACGGTAATAAAGGGGGGTCCGCGAAGGCGCGGGGATGCCGATGGCCATCAGTTCATTGATATGATGCCGCACGGCTGCCGCGTCCCGGCCGGTCCAGCCGGCGATGATCAGCGTCTTGATCGGTGCATCGAGGGGGCCGGTGTCTGTGTCGAAGTGCATTGGGATTCCTTGAAGGCTGGCAATGCCTTACCAAAGCGGTAAGCTGCATGGATTGCAAGGCGGGATGGATGCAAGGTGACGCTGGATCAGATCAAGACGTTTTTCTGGGTGGCCAAGCTGGGGGGCTTTCGGCGTGCCGCGGCGCAGTTGAACCTGTCGCAACCCGCCGTCTCCAACCGGATCGCCACGCTGGAGGACGCCATGCGGGTGACGCTGTTCGAACGGGGTGACACCGCCTTGAAGCTGACGCGGGAGGGCATGACGCTGATGGGTTATGCCGAACAGATGCTGTTCGTGCAGGAGGAAATTCGGCGGCGCGTCAGCAACGCCGCCGAGATGGAAGGGCTGTTTCGCATCGGCGCATCGGAGACCATCGCGCAAAGCTGGTTGCCGGAGTTCCTGCGGGTCTTTTCGGCGGCCTATCCGAAGATTGATGTGGATCTGACTGTCGATATCTCCCGCGACTTGCGGGAAGGGTTGGTGGGGCGGCAGTTGGATGTGGCGTTCCTGATGGGGCCGGTTTCGGATTTCACCATCGGCAATGTGGCGCTGCCGCAGTTTCCGCTGACCTGGGTGAAGGCGGCAGGCGCAGGCGCGGTTGATCTGGCGCGGGTGCCGGTGATCTCGTTTTCGGCCAACACGCGTCCCTACCGGGAATTGATGGCCGCATTGCGCGGGCGGTTGGGGCCGGGGGTGCGGATGTTTTCCTCTGCCTCGTTGTCGGCATCGTTGCGGATGATCGCGGCGGGCGTTGCGGTGGGGCCTTATCCGCGCGCCCTGGCGGGACCGCTGATCGCCGCGGGACAGATCGAGGCCTTTGATCCCGGTCTCACGCCCAACCCGCTGGAATTCACCGCGTCCTATCTGGCGGAGCCCTACGATTCCCTCTCCGAACAGGCCGCGCTGATGGCGCGGGAGGTGGCGTTGGAATGGGATGCGGCGCAGTCGGGGTGATAACAAATATCTATCACGACTGATCCGAAATCATAATTTGAACTGAAACAGCGAACATGTGACCTTTGCCCGGTCTGGGGAGGCTGCGCACATGCTGGATCACGAAACGCCCTATGCGGCCCTGCGCGGTCAGAACGCGGAGAAAGTCCGTGCGGAGATCAGGGCGGGACGCTATGCGCGCCATACGGCGGGGCTGGCACCGGGCAAGCTGCAGTGCAATTTGGCCATTCTTCCCGAGGATGTCGCGCTGGATTTCATGCGGTTCTGTCAACGCAATCCCAAGCCCTGCCCGGTGGTGGGCGTGGGCGACACGGGCGATCCGATGCTGCGCACGCTGGGCGCGGACATCGACATCCGCACGGACGTACCGCAGTACCGGGTGTACCGCGACGGGACGCTGGCGGAGGAAGTAAGCGATATCAGGGCGCTGTGGCGCGACGATCTGGTGGCGGTTGCGCTGGGCTGTTCCTTTACCTTCGAAAACGCGCTGATGGAGGCGGGCATTCCCGTGCGCCACATCGACGAGGACAAGACCGTGCCGATGTATTCCTCGTCGCTGGCGCTGACGCCTGCGGGGCCGTTTGGCGGCACGATGGTGATCACCATGCGGCCCATCCACGAATCCCGCGTGGAGGATGCCGTGCGCATCTCCGCCGCCTTCCCGCAGGCCCACGGCGCGCCGGTGGCCATCGGTGATCCGGCGGAGGTGGGGATTGACGATTTGAACACCCCTGACTGGGGCGAAGCGGTCGAGGTTCGGGCGGATGAAGTGCCCGTTTTCTGGGCCTGCGGCGTCACCCCGCAAAATGTATTGCTGCAAGCGCAATTGCCGCTTTGCATCACCCACAAACCCGGCTGCATGCTGATCGCGGATGCCGGTGAAAGATCGGACACCAACGTGCTGTCCCGGTATCCAACTCAAGATAACACCAACTAGGAGAACACCAAAATGCGTAATCTTATCATGGCTCTGGGCGCTACGACTGCGATGGTCGCACCTGCTGCGGCGGAAAACCTGTCGGTTGTCGGATCGTGGTCCGGCCTGCCGCTTCACAAGCAATACGAGGCCCCGTTCTGGAGCGAGACGCTGCCGGGCAAGGCGGATGTGACGGTGGAACTGACCACGCACAACCAGATGGGTCTGGGCCTTGGCGATATCTATCCGCTGCTGGGGCAGGGGGTGTATGACGTGGCGATGACCGTGGCGGATTATGCGGTGTCCGATGCGCCTGAGCTGGAAGGGCTGGACGTGCCGATGATGGCGGCGACGGCGGACGAGGCGCGGGTGATGGTCGATGCGGCGCGCGGGATGGTCGATGACATCTATGCCAACCGTTTCAACGCCAAGGTGCTGGCAATTGCGCCCTATCCGCCGCAGGTCGTTTTTTGCAATGCAGAGATTGCGGGGCTGGATGATCTGAAAGGTCTGAAGGTGCGCGCGTCGGGTCGGATGACGGCGAAATTTCTGGAGGCGTTGGGTGCGGAGGGGATCAACGTGTCCTTCTCTGAAGTGCCGGGTGCGCTGCAGAAGGGTGTTGTGGATTGTGCCGTCACCGGCGCAGGCTCGGGATATTCCGCGGGTTGGTGGGAAGTGTCCACGCACCTGTTGCCGATCCCTCTGGGCGGTTGGGACCACGTGGTCACGGCGATGAACATGGACAAGTGGAACGGGCTGAGCGCGGAGATGCAGGGCACGATCATGTCGTCGATCAAGGCGGATTTCGAAGACCCGGCCTGGGCGTCGGCGCAGGATGCGCTGGTCAATGACATCGCCTGCCTGACCGGCAACGGCGATTGCCCTGCAGGGGATGCGCGCGGCATGGTTCTGGTGGAGGCGACCGATGCGGATACCGCACGGGCCAGTGAGATTTTGCAGGCCGAAGTGCTGCCCGAATGGGCTGAGCGTGCGGGTGCGGAATGGACGCAGCGGTGGAACGACACGGTCGGCAAGGCTGTGGGTGTGACCATCGAGTAATCTCCCCCGTGGGGCGCGTGCGGTGTTGGCGCGCGCCCTGCATTTTCATTGAAAGGAACCCCGCCATGGCTGAGAGGCTGATCGACGTGTTGCGCGGCATCAACCGTGTGGTTGCCTATCTGGTAGGGGTGCTGCTGTTTGCCTGTGCGGCCTTTGTGCTGGCCGATATCCTGCTGCGGCAGGTGGGGGCGTCCTTTGGCGGGACGGATGAAATCTCGGGCTATGTGATGGCCATCGCGACCTCCTGGGGCATGGCTTATACGATGCTGGAGCTGGGGCATGTGCGCATTGATCTGGTGCGGCGCAGGCCGGGGCCGCTGGGGAGGGCGTTGTTTGATATTGGCGCGCTGGTGGTGACAAGTGCGGTGATCGTGCTGATCGCGGTGAAATGCTGGCCGGTGCTGGCGCGGTCGATCCAGAACGGGTCCACCGCGAACACGCCGCTGGAGACGCCTTTGGTCTGGGTACAATGGCCGTGGTTTCTGGGCTGGGTGTGGTTCGCGTTGATGGCTTGCCTTCTGAGCCTCGCGGCGCTGAGCCTGATCCTGAGGGGGCAATTCGACAAGTCCGAACAGGCGATTGGCGCCTTTGGCGAACAGGACAGCGCGATATGATCGGGTATGTTGCGGTCGGCCTTCTGGGCCTGTTGAGCCTGTCGATCCCTGTCGGCATCGTGCTGTTCCTGTTGGGGTTCGGGATTGACCAGTTCTTCAGCTCGTTCCCGTTGATCAAGGGGCTGGGCAACATGGTCTGGTCGTCGTCCAATTCCGCGACGCTGGTGGCGATCCCGTTTTTTGTCTTGTTGGGCGAGATATTGGTGCGCAGCGGTGTGGCCGCGCGGACCTATTCGGCGTTGGACAAATGGGTGTCGTGGCTGCCGGGTGGGTTGGTGCATGCCAATGTGGCGACGGCGACGATGTTTTCTGCGACCTCCGGGTCCTCTGTGGCAACGGCTGCGACTGTCGCGACCGTGGCGATGCCGCAGGCGGAGCGGTTGGGGTATGATCCGAAGCTGTTCTCGGGTGCTATTGCAGCGGGTGGCACGTTGGGGATCATGATCCCGCCGTCGATCAACCTGATCGTCTATGGGTTCCTCACGCAATCCTCCATTCCGCAGTTGTTTTTGGCCGGGTTGATACCGGGGCTGGGGCTGGCTTTGGCGTTTATCATTATGACGGCACTGATCTGCATGGCGCGGCCTCACTTGGGCGGTGAGCGGCGGGTGTTTCCGCTCAAGGAGATGGTCGGGGCCTTGGCGCATTTGTTGCCGATCATTCTGCTTTTCACCGTCATCATCGGATCAATCTACAACGGCTGGGCCACGCCGACGGAGGCCGCTGCCGTAGGTGTGGGCGGTGCGCTGGTGATCGCGCTGTTTTTTGGCGGTGTGTCGGTGTCGATGCTGGGGGAGAGTATCTTGGGCACGGTGAAGGTCACCTCGATGATCATGCTGATCGTGATTGGCGCGTCGTTTTTGAACTTCACGCTGGCCTCTGCGGGCTTGGGCCGTGAGTTGGATGCGTTCCTGACCGGGCTGGGGTTGTCGCCCCTGGGGATGATCATGGTGATCGTGCTGATCTACATCGTGCTGGGGTTCTTTATTGAAACCCTTTCGCTGATGGTGGTGACGATCCCGATCATCGTGCCGATTGTGGTGGAGCTGGGATACGATCCGATCTGGTTCGGGATTTTGATGATTGTTCTCATTGAGATGGCGTTGATCACGCCGCCTGTTGGGTTGAACCTCTATGTGGTGCAGGGGGCGCGGAAGTCGGGGCATCTGAATGAAGTGATGCTGGGATCGGTGCCGTATTGTCTGATGATGCTGGCGATGGCGATGGCGCTGATTGCGTTTCCGCAGATTGCTTTGTTTTTGCCGGAGGCTTTGCGGTAGGGGGGAAGTCCGCTTCGTCCCGCATAGCCGACATTTCCCCATCCACAATGCCCGGCGGCCGCAAGCGGCCTTGATTCCGGGCGGGGACATTGTTGGAGGGGTAGGGTGCGCATTTATTGCGCACCGCTGGTCGGCGTGTTGAGGGTGGATGGTGCGCAGTAAATGCGCGCCCTACGTTGTTATTTCCAGCCGACCTGGTTGAAGATCTTCTGCGCCTCGGGGACGTTTTTGGCAACCGCCGACAAATCCACGGCGTCCGCTTTGAACTCACCCAGCTTTGCCACGCTTTCGCTCAGCGCAGCGCCCTCTACAGCCGGAAACTCATCATTGCCGGCGGAGAAGTACTGCTGCGCCTGGTCGGAGGCCAGATACTCCAAAAACGCGATGGCGTTCTCAAGGTTCGGGGCATTCGCCGCCACACCGCCGCCTGACAGGTTCATATGCGCACCTTCCGCGTCTTGCGCGGGGAAGACCCAGCCGATGCCGTCGATGTCCGCGCTCAACCCGCTGACGTCTTTGCGCAAGGCGCGGGCGAAGTAGTAGGTGTTGGCCACCGAAATATCGCACTGGCCCGATACGATGCCGCGCAACTGATCGGTGTCGCCGCCTTCGGGGTCGCGTGCGAAGTTGTCGACCACGCCTTGCGCCCATGCGGTTGCGGCTTCAACGCCGTGGTTTTCGATGACGGCGGCCAGCAAGGTTTGGCTGTAGACGTTGGAGGACGAGCGGTGGCAGACCATGCCCTTGTAGGCCGGATCGGCGAGGGAGACGTAGTCCATCGGTGGGTTTGCTACGCGGTCTTTAGCATAAAAGATGATCCGCGCGCGTTGGGAGAAGCCGAACCACTGGTTATCGCTGTCTTGCAGGTTGGCGGGGATTTTTTCTTCCAGCACGGCGCTGTCGATGGATTGCAGCACGCCTGCGTTCTTGGCGCGTTCCAGCCGCGATGTGTCGACGGTCAGCAGGATATCAGCGGGGGAATTGGCGCCTTCGGCCTGCATCCGCGCGATCAACTCATCGGCTTTGCCTTCGATGCGGTTGATGGTGATGCCGGTCGCATCCGTGAAGTCGGAATAAAGACGTTCATCGGTGTCGTAGTGGCGCGAGGAATAAAGGTTCAACTCCCCTTCGGCCATGGCCATGCCGCCTGCGGAGAGGGCCGTGGCGGTGGCGAGGATAAGGGGGGTGATGCGGGGTGATCTGGTCATTGGATGCTCCAAGAATGAATTCCTTACTGATTAAGTCAGATATCAGAATTTCAGCACATGTCCACATCTCTTATCAAAATAGTCAGAAATCTTCCGATGTCCGGGAAGGGTCAGGAAAAGCGATCAGGCCGCGCCGGCTGACAGGAAGGACTGCCTGAAATAATCCGCGATGCTGAGCGCGGATTGCGGCAGGTCCGCGCCCTTGCGCCAGGCAAGCCCGACGTCCATTGACGGGATGTCCTGATCGGTGGCCGCCGTGCCGATGCGTTTGCCTTCCAGCGACCAGGGACGGTAGACCATGTCGGACAGGATGGTGATGCCTTGCCCGTTGGCGACCATCGACCGCACCGCTTCGACCGAGGACGTGCGCAGGGTGACATGCGGCTGATAGGTGTTCAGGCTCCAGTACCGCATGGTGGTATGCGCGGCCTCATCCACGGTCAGCATGATGTAGTCCTCGCGCGAAATCTCCTCGAAGGTGGCCTTGCCGCGACGGATGAACTTGTGCCCGTTCGCCGCCCACAGCCGCCGGGGGGAGCGCAGGAGGGTCTGGGTTTCGATCTCCGGATTGGTGAGGTTTGAAGTCAGCACCACGGCAAGGTCAAAGCGGTTGGACAGCAGCCCTTCTTCGATGCTTTCGCGGTTTAGTTCGCTCAGCCTTATCTCAAGGTTCGGGTAAAGCTGTTTCAGGCGGTTCAGGTGATAGGGCAGGAAATAGCCGATCACCGTATAGGTCGCCGCGATGGAAATGGTGCCTTTGACCGGGGACTGTCTTTGCGCAACCCGCCGCGCTTCATCAAGCTTTTCAAGGATCTCGCGGGAGGAGGCGAGGAAATCGCGCCCGGCTTCGGTCATCTCCATGCCTTGCGCGGATCGGATGAAAAGCGGCGCGCCCAGTTCCGCCTCAAGTTCCTTGATGGCGGAGGTCACGGCGGATTGGGAGATCGACAGTTCATTGGCCGCGCGGCTGACCTGCCCGGATTCGGCGGTGGCGACGAAAAACTTGAGGTGACGGAAGTTCATGGAGGCAGGGTATTCAGAAAAATGAGGGCCGTATATAGGAAAATCAGATAACGCTCAGGTTGTAGCCTGTCCATAAAACGCAGTGTTCATTGATCAAATCGGTATCCACAGATTTTCGCAGTTTCTGATAATTCGATAATGGGCCATCAAAAATGAATATTTTACATATTCCGCCTTTTTGGTGACGCTAGGGCACCGCCACACATGGGAGCTGCCGCCGATGACTGCGCTGATCGACCTGAATTGTGACATGGGAGAAGGCTTTGGCCAATGGGTGCTTGGTGAAGCCCCCGATGAAGAAATCATGGCCTTGATCAGTTCCGCCAACATCGCCGCCGGTTTTCATGCAGGCGATCCCAATTCCATGGACCGGGTCGTGAAGCTTGCGCATGACTACGGCGTCGGGCTGGGCGCGCATCCGGGATACAATGATCTGCAGGGCTTTGGTCGCCGCTACATCAAGACCAGTTCGGAAGAACTGGTGAACGACATCGTCTATCAGGTCGGCGCGATCCGCGAATTCGGGCGGCGGCATGGCATCGGCTTGCAGCATGTAAAGCCGCACGGCGCGCTTTATATGGAAGCGGCGGTGAATGAGGAATTGAGCCAGATGATCGTGGACATGCTGCTGAAGACCTGCGGCGACACGATATTGTTCTGCATGGAAAGCTCGCTCACCTACGGGATCGCCAAGCAATCGGGCCTGCCGGTGGTGCGGGAATTCTATGCCGACCGCGACTATGACAATTCGGGCTCCATCGTTTTTGCGCGGCAGGTGGGGCGGCCCGACCCCAGTGCGATTGCCGAAAAATGCGTGAAGGCCTGTCAGACGGGCATGGTCACCACGGTGGAAGGCGACGAGATGCAGATCGGGTTCGAATCGATCTGCTTTCATTCCGATACACCGGGCGCGCTGGAGATCGGCAAGGCCATCCGCACGAGGCTGACGGAGGCGGGAATCACCATCGCCTCGGCCAAGACGGTTCTGGAACAAAATAGTTAAAGCAAAGGGTTAGAGCATATGGCAGACATTCAATCCCCCCTTCCCGGCACGTTTTATCACAAGCCGTCCCCGGAGGAGCCACCGTTCAAGGGCACAGGCGACGCGGTTGCCGTGGGCGATGTGATCGGGCTGGTGGAAGTGATGAAGACGTTCATCGAAGTGAAGTCGGAAATCGCGGGCAGCTTTTCGGGCTATAGCGTCGATGATGCATCACCCGTCACCGCGGGCCAGGTTTTGGCGACATTGGGCTGATGGCGATCAAACGCCTTTTCATTGCCAACCGGGGCGAGATTGCAGTGCGGATCATCCGCGCAGCGCAGGGCCTTGGCATCACCACCATTCAGGCGCATTCGGAGGCGGATGCGGATATGCTGGCGGTGAAACTGGCGGATGAGGCGGTGTGCGTGGGGCCAGCCCCTGCCAAGGACAGCTATCTCAACATCGATGCGCTGATGGCGGCGATCGCTGAAACGGGCGCGGATGCGGTGCATCCCGGTTATGGGTTCCTGTCCGAAAGCCCGGCGTTCGTGCGCGCGGTGGAAGCGGCTGGCGTGACGTTTGTCGGGCCATCGGCGGCAACGATTGAGCGGATGGGCGACAAGGTCGAGGCACGCAAGGCGGCGGAAGCGGCGGGGGTGCCGGTTGTGCCCGGATCCAAGGGGCGCGTTGAGACGGTGGACGAAGCAGCCCGCGTGGCGGCCGAGGTTGGTTATCCGGTGATGATCAAGGCCGCGGCAGGCGGCGGCGGCCGCGGTATTCGCGTGGCCGATACCGAAGATGAACTGCGCAAACTGGCGCCGCAGGCCCAACAGGAAGCGGCGGCGGCGTTTGGGGATGGGGGATTGTATCTGGAACGGGCCATCCGTTCGCCCCGGCACATCGAAGTGCAGATACTGGGTGATGGTACTGACGCGGTGCATTGTTTCGAGCGGGAGTGTTCCCTGCAGCGTCGCCGTCAGAAGGTCTGGGAAGAGGCGGGAGCCGCTTGTCTGGACGAAGAAACCCGCGCGACGCTGTGTGCATCGGCCGTTGCGTTGGCAAAGGCGACTGAGTACCGCGGCGCAGGGACGCTTGAGTATCTCTACGACACGAAGAGTAGCGAGTTCTTTTTTATCGAGATGAACACGCGTATTCAGGTGGAACATCCGATCTCCGAGATGATCACCGGTGTTGATCTTGTGCAGGAGATGATCAAGGTCTGCGGCGGTGCGAAGCTGAGCATGACGCAGGACCAGATCGTCCGGAACGGCCATGCGATCGAGGTTCGGATCAATGCCGAGGATCCGACGATGCAGTTCATGCCTTGGCCGGGCAAGCTTGAGGCGATGACCATCCCCAAAGGGGACGGCATCCGGTTCGATCATTTCCTTTACGAGGGCTATCAGGTCCCGCCGTTCTACGATTCCCTTCTGGGCAAGGTGATTGTGCATGCACCCACGCGCGCAGAGGCAATCGAAAAGATGAAGAACGCCTTGCAAGGCATTGATCTGAAGGGTTTAAAAACAACAATTCCGCTGCATCTGGCCTTGGCTGATGATCCGGACGTACGCGCCGGGGATTTCCACACACAATGGCTGGAGCCATGGCTGGAAGCGGGCAATCTGACACAGACAGGAGGTGCATCTTGAAGACACGTTATACCTTTGGCGGGGATGAGCACATCTACGTTGAGATGGATGAGGAGATGTCGCTGGACGCGTTTTTCAAATCGCTCTCCATGTCCAACGCGGTGCGCGATGCGAATATCCCCGGCGTGACCGAGATTTGTCCCGCAAATGCCTCGTTCCAGGTTAAGTTCGACCCGGATGTGACCCACCCCGACGACATGCTCAAGCGCGTGCAGGAGTTGGAGCACAAGGCGGAAAGCGCGGACAAGCGCATGACCACGCGGATCATCGAGATCCCCGTGTATTATCAGGACCCGTGGACCCATGATTGCGTGATGCGCTTTCGGGAGCGGCATCAGGATCCGTCGGGCACCGATCTGGAATATGCCGCGCGGATCAATGGCTATGACAGCGTTGAGGCGTTTATCGAGGCGCACCATTCGCAGCCGTGGTTCGTGTCGATGGTGGGCTTCGTGGCCGGGCTGCCGTTTCTTTATCAGCTTGTTGATCGGGACAAGCAGTTGGAGGTGCCGAAATACCTGCGCCCCCGGACGGATACGCCCAAGCACACCGTGGGCTATGGCGGTTGTTTTTCCTGCATCTATTCGGTGCGGGGTGCAGGCGGGTACCAGATGTTTGGGATAACCCCGATGCCGATCTATGATCCGGAGCAGAAAACCAGCTATCTCAGAGACTTCATGGTGTTCTTTAAACCTGGCGACATCGTCAAATGGAAACCGATTGACCGTGCGGAATACGACCGGATCGAGGCGGCGGTGGCGGCAGGCACCTATGCCCCGCGCATTGCCGAAGTGGATTTCGATCTGGAAGCCTTCAACGCCGATATGGAAGGCACCAACGCCAAATTGATGGAGGCGCTCAATGCCGCTTGAAATCATCAAACCCGGACTTTCGACCTCCGTGCAGGATCTGGGCCGCCCCGGTTATTTCCACCTTGGTATCCCGATCAGTGGCGCCATGGACCGCTATGCGCTGCGCGCGGCGAACTTGCTGGTGGGCAACGACGAAGGGGCCGCAGGCTTGGAAGCCGTGTTCATGGGGCCGGAGATCAAGTTTACCGAAGATGCGACCGTGGCCGTTTGTGGTGCAGACATGCCGATTATGGTCGACGGGGCGGCGCAGGACGGCTGGACGTCGTTTGACGTCAAGGCCGGTCAAACCCTGGGCTTTGGGTTCCTCAAGACAGGCGCGCGCATTTACATCGCGGTGTCTGGCGGCATTGATACGCCGCCCGATCTGGGCAGCCGGTCCACCTATCCGATTGGATCGCTGGGCGGTGTCGATGGGCGCCCGCTTCAGGAGGGGGACAGGATCCCCATCGGAAGTGGTGCAGGCAAGGCGGGTCGTTCGGTACCTGGCGACCTGCGGCGCGGGCCAGGCAATCCGGCGCAATTGCGGGTGCTGCCGGGGCTGTACTGGAACCGCCTGACGGAAGCGGCGGGCAAGGGGTTCTTTGAGGATACCTGGATGGTCGCACCAGAGGCGGACCGGATGGGATACCGCTTCAAGGGGGGGCGCGCGCTTGAATTCGTCGACCGCGAGCCGCCCTTTGGTGCGGGCGCTGATCCGTCAAATATCGTCGACGGGTGTTATTCCTATGGCTCTATCCAGGTGCCGGGTGGCACCGAACCGATTGTGCTGCACCGCGACGCGGTGTCGGGTGGCGGGTATTTCACCCTTGGCGCGATCATCTCGGCCGACATGGACCTGATCGGGCAGTTGCAGCCCAACACGCCGGTCAACTTCGTGAAAGTCGATATGGAACAGGCGCTTGCGGCCCGACATGAACGCAAGGCCGGACTGCAGAAAATTCGAGACGCGCTCAACTAAGGGCCGCTCACCCCGCGCGGGTAACCGCGTTTCTTTGACAGAACTGACAAGGAGGTCAGAACGATGAACTATGTCCTGAAGACAGCAACAGCGCTTGCATTGGCAACGGCGATTCCCGCAAGCGCCATCGCAGCCGATGCCTGGTACCCCTATGAGGCTGAAGAGGTCACGCCGGCCTTCGCCGCCGATGGCAGTGTCAACGCGGTGACCTATACGCCGCTGGAAAAGGCCGAAAAAGCGTGGAACATCTGCGTGTCCTTCCCGCACATGAAGGATGCCTATTGGCTGGGCGTGAATTATGGCGTGGCGGAAGAGGCCAAGCGTCTGGGCGTGAAGATGAACAACGTCGAGGCGGGCGGCTATACCGAACTGGCCAACCAGATCAGCCAGATCGAGGATTGCGTGGCCGGTGGCGCCGACGCGGTGGTGATCGGGGCGATTTCGTATGATGGCTTGAACAACGTCATCAGCGAGATTGCGGGCAAGGGCATTCCGGTCATCGACGTGATCAACGGCGTGTCTTCGACAGACATTGCCGCCAAATCGCTGGTGTCCTTCCGCACTATGGGCGCGGAGACCGGCAGATACCTGGCTGAAAAGCACCCCGCAGGCAGTGATCCGGTGAAAGTCGGCTGGTTCCCCGGCCCGGCCGGTGCGGGCTGGGTCGAAGCGGCGCATGCCGGTTTCCTTGATGCGGTCGAAGGATCGGCCGTGGAAGTGCTGGAGCCGCGCTTTGGCGACACCGGCAAGGAAGCGCAGTTGAAACTGGTCGAAGACGTGCTGCAATCCAACCCGGATGTCCGGTACCTGGCGGGTACGGCGGTGACAGCCGAAGCCGCACAGGGCCTTATCAGGGAGCGGGGCCTGCAAGGCGAGGTCGACCTTCTGGCGTTTTACATGACGCCGGGTGTCTATACGGGCATCAAGCGGGGTTTCATCCTTGCCGCGCCTGCGGATTCCATGGTCATTCAGGGCCGCATCGCGATGGATCAGGCTGTGCGTATTCTGGAAGGCAAGGAATACGTCAAGCACGTGGGCCCGAAGATCTTCGTGGTGGACCCCGACAACATCAACGACGTGCCGCAGACCGATATCCTGCCTGCGGATGGCTACAAGCCGGTGTTTTCCGTCGATTGATCTCAAGCGGGCCGGGGGGATTCCCCTCCCGGCCCGGTATCGGAGCAGGATATGACAGCCCCCCTGATCAAGACCACCGGTCTTTCCAAACAATACCCCGGTGTGCTGGCGCTGGATGCGGTCGATTTCGACCTTGTCCCGGGCGAGGTGCATGTGTTGTTCGGTGAGAATGGTGCGGGCAAGTCCACGCTGATTTCGATGCTGGCCGGGGCCAATACGCCCAGCGGTGGCACGATAGAGGTTTCGGGCGAAAGGGTGCAGTTTGCCTCCGTGGCGGATGCGCAGGACAAAGGGATCTACACCGTCTTTCAGGAATTTTCGCTGATCCCCACGCTGACGGTGGCGCAGAACATCTTTCTGGGGTGGGAGCCACGGCGCGGCCCGTTCATCGATCATCGCGCCATGCGCCGCCGTGCAGCCGAGATGTTTGCGGAACTGGATTTCGAGATTGACCCCTCCGCCATCACCGCAACGCTGAGCCGCGCCCAGCAGCAGATGGTGGAGATCACCAAGGCCTTTCATGGTGACATGAAGGTGCTCATTCTGGATGAGCCGACCGCGTCGCTGACGGACCGGGAAGTCGACCACCTGTTTGATTTTATCGAGACGCTGAAGGCCAAAGGGGTGGGGATCATCTATATCTCCCACCGGATGCAGGAATTTGCGCGCATTGCCGACCGGATCACCGTGCTGCGCGACGGAGCGTTGATTGGTACAGTGAAGATGAGCGAGACGGATGATGCCGCCCTGGTTGAGATGATGGCCGGGCGCGAGATTTCCCAGATCTATCCCAGTATCGCGCGGCAGAACGGGACGGTGCGGATGGCGGTGGCCGATCTGCGGACCACCGGCACGGCGCCTTGCAGCTTTGAGGTGCGTGCGGGCGAAGTGCTGGGCGTGGCGGGGCTTGTCGGATCGGGCAAGTCGCGGTTGTTCCGCGCGATCATGGGATTGAACCCGCGTCAGGGCGGGACCGTGACGCTGGCGGGCCATGATATCACCCGCGCCCGCACGCGCGATATCATTCAGGCGGGCGTCTATTACCTGTCCCCGGACCGCAAGAGCGAGGGGCTGGATCTGGCCAAATCCTGCAACGCGAACCTTGGCGTGAACCCGATGATGGCGCGGCTGGACGAAAAACTGCGGGGTTTCGTCAATTGGCGCGCCATCGGGGCCAAGACGGCAAGCATCGCGGACCGGGTGGAACTGTCGCCCGGATATCGCCAAAAACTGGTGTCGCAACTTTCCGGTGGAAATCAACAAAAAGTGTTGTTTGGCAAGGCCTTCGGGCAGGACATTGATGTATATATCTTCGATGAGCCGACCGTGGGGGTGGACATGGGCACGCGGGCCGCCCTTTACCTGCTGATCAAGGAATTGGCAGAGGCGGGCAAGGCGGTTGTTCTGATATCGTCGGACCTGCCGGAGGTTTTGAACCTCTCGCATCGGATGCTGGTTTTTGCCCATGGCCGGATCACGGCGGAGCTCAGCGGTGATGAGATCACCGAAGACACGGTCCTGAAATACTTCTTCGACGAAAGTGGAGCCACCGCATGAGTGACGCAACGCAATCCAATCCGGTTTTTGGTTTCATTCGGCGTCTGTTCCTGCGTGTGGGGGTGCTGCCGTTCTTTTTGGGCATCGCGCTGGTCGTTTTCACAATTATGTCCGATAAGTTCCTGACAATGCAGAACCTTATCAATGTGGCGCGACAGTCAGTTTATCTGGTTCTGGTGTCGATGGGGCAGATGATCGTGCTGATCTCGGGCGGGTTCGACCTGTCAGTCGGCACGGCAATTGCCCTGACGTCGGTGGTGTCGGCGCTTGGCATGGTCTGGGCGGTCGGCCTTTTTCCCGAAGCGGTCTGGCTGGCCATCGCGATTGGCGCGCTTCTGGGGTTTGGGGCGGCCTTGCTGATCGGGGCGGTGAACGGCCTTGGTGTGGCCTATTTCGAGGTGTCGCCCTTCATCATGACGCTGGGGGTGTCCTCCGTCGGAGCGGGGTTGGCGTTGTTCCTGACAGGGGGTGTACCGGTCAGCGGCATGCCTTTTGCCTTCGGCGATACCTTCGGTTTTGGCCGCTGGTGGGGCGTGCCGGTGCCGGTGGTCGTGGCGTTGATCTGCATCGTGGTGATGTGGGTGTTCATGTCGCGTACGCGGCTGGGCACGCAGGTTTACGCGGTCGGGGGCAACATCAAGGCCGCGCATCTGTCGGCCATCGACACCAAGCGGACGCTGATGACGGCCTATATCATTTGCGCGCTGATCGCATCGCTGACGGGCCTGTTGCTGACCGCACGCGTTGAATCAGGAGAGGCGAACCTGGGGGGGACCATCGCCCTTGAATCCATTGCGGCCTGCGTCATCGCGGGCGTCTCCCTGCGCGGCGGGATTGGCCGGGTGGAAAACGTGGTTTTGGGGGCGTTTTTCATTGTGCTGGTGCAGAACGGCATGAACCTCGCGCAGGTCAGTTCCTACATGCAGATGGTCCTGCTGGGCGCACTGCTGATCTGCGCGGTGATCTTCGACCAGATGCGTTACCGCATGTTGATGAGCGGGGGCTGAAATAACCCCATGCCCTGCGGCTGCATTTGCGAAAGCTGAATGTCACGCGGTGCAGCGGGAACGCCATCGGCACGGCGAAATGCACCGCAGGTCCGCCATCGGCATACCATGGAAGGCCCTTGGAAAAAGCATCAAGGGGCTGGATTCGCTGATTTCACTTGTTCTCAAATGAAGACAATGAACCAACGATTGGCGCAGTTATTTAGATAAATTTGCATTTTTTTGCCATAATTCGATGCAATCCTACCGCCGTTTGTTAATAAGCCGCCGTTTTGGTAGTTTTTTCGCTTGGCGCAATTCATTTCCGCGTCAGATCACAGTCGAGATTCATGGTGGGGCCCTGAATTTCGCAAGGAGTTGGGCGTGCCCTTTTTGAATATTGATATTCAAGCGATCTATGATGCTGTGCCCGGCGCCGTCGAAATCGGAACGCAGGGTTCGGATAATATCACGCTTACCATCGACGGGATCACCAAGGCCCGGGGTGCGGGCGGAAATGATCACATCAAGGGCAACGGCGAAGCCAATGTGCTTTTCGGCAATGCAGGCGATGATCTTGTGCGCGGCGAAGGTGGCAATGACGGCCTTGATGGCGGCGCAGGTCAGGATGCCCTGCTTGGCGGCGATGGCAATGACACCCTGTTTGGGGGCGAGGGCGCAGATGTTCTTGCCGGTGGTGCGGGTCACGATCTGCTCCGGGGTGGCGAAGGATCGGACCTGCTGATTGGCAATGAAGGGGACGATTGTCTCGAAGCGCTTTTTGAAGCGGATGAGTTCATTTTCGCGGGCAGTGGGGAAGACACCCTTGTCGGGCATGACGGGGACGACGTCCTGTTTGGTGAAGCCGGCAGTGACCTGATCTTTGGCGGGGATGGCGCGGACGACATATCCGGTGGATCTGACGACGACTTCATCTTCGGCGGCGACGGCGCAGACAGGATCGCGGGCAACACCGGTGCGGATTACATCGACGCAGGCACGGGGGACGATATCGTCTGGGGCCAGAACGGCACTGACGCCATCTATGCCTCTGATGGTGATGACCTTGTCTTTGGTGGCACCGGCGATGATTTCATTCGCGGGGCCCGCGGGCAAGACACGCTTCTGGGCAACAGTGGCAATGATTATCTTCTGGGCGGCAGCAGCGAAGACACCCTTCTTGGGGGATCGGGAGATGATGCGCTTGTCGGCAGCGACAGTGCAGATCTGCTGCTGGGCGGCTGGGGCGCGGACACCATTTGGGGCGACAGCGTCGCACAAAGCCCATGGCACCACAGCGCAGACGATCGGATCAGCGGCGGTAACGGCGCTGATCTGGTCTATGGCGGGGGCGGTGATGACCGTATTGCCGGAAACAGGTGCGACGACACCCTCAGAGGCGGTGACGGCAACGACAGCGTGTCAGGGGACCTCGGCCATGACCTTGTGTATGGCGGCACCGGGAACGACCTCCTGTGGGGTGGGAAGGGCAATGACATCCTGTTCGGCGGGATCGGGGACGATCACATCCGTGGAGGTTTGAATTCCGACCTCATCCTGGGCGGTGATGGGCACGACAAGCTGGGCGGCGGCCGGGGTGCTGACCTGATCCTGGGGGGCGACGGCGACGATTACCTGCTGGGGCACCGCGGATCGGACGAACTGCGCGGTGGTGGCGGCAACGATGTCCTTATGGGGCAGGCAGACAATGACGGTGTCGCCGCATTCGATTTCGATGCGGGAACCTGGGCCCGCTGGACCGCAGAGATGGTTCCGACAGAGATCTGGCCCGATCAGCCCGTCCTGTCGGACATGAGCCATGAGAACGGTTTCGGGGGGCTGTTTGGCGGAACCGGCGACGACAAGCTTCGTGGTGGACACGGCGACGACTTCCTGCATGGCGGTGTGGGATCGGACCAGCTGTTCGCGGATCGGGGCAACAACGTCCTGAAAGGCGGTTCCGGCGGTGATGATTTCATCTTCGGCCATGTCCTGGACGGGACGCCGGCCATGGAATTCGGGACGAATATCGTACTCGACTTTGATATTGATAATGATGATTTACTTATATTTCATAGTAGCTTGCGCGATGATCTGAATCTAATACTTGAGGGTAGCGATGTGATCATCGAGAGCGGATCCGGTGACAAGGTCAGGATCCTCGGCATGGTCAACGAGATTGGCGGGCTGGATCCCACCGATCCGTTCTTCGACAGCTCCAACCTGCTGGACCATCTAACGGTGAAGGAATCGGGCGGTCCGGGTGCCATCGCATTCCGGGACATGACCTTTGACAGCTTCAAGTTTGTTCCCGAACAGGCTGAAAAGATTATGATCGATGATGTTTTCAATGATATGGAGACAACCGGTCTGATCGAGCTGGACACTGCACAGATCGGGTCGGGCCTCTATAACACGTCACAACAAGACATGGCGGACCGGTATCTGGATCAAGGTGACAACTATGACCTTGGCGCTGACGGTCTGTCGTATTGGCTGACTGGCGACGCGCTGGACGCGTTTGGATAGTCGCCCCCGTAGTTCCGCGCTTTGCGGTGTCACGGGCGGTATGGCGGGCGACTTCGGTTATGGCAGGAAGATGCGTCATATGCGCCTCAGAGGCCCGCTCAGTGCCCTCTGGCGCCAAACGCGGCTTTTGCACACGCCCAAACTCGACCTTGTCTGAGCGGGGCTGGAAGCGCGAGGACGATCACGGTTGCTGTCCGCGTTTTCCGGTGCGTGTCCTCGACGCAGGAAAGAGCGCCCGAATTATCAGGAACGAAGGCTGATCTGACGAAGAAATGGTGCCCCCACACGGACTCGAACCGCGGACCTACTGATTACAAATCAGTTGCTCTACCAGCTGAGCTATAGGGGCCAGCGCACGTGGTGCGTCTGGGGCCTGGGGCGCGGGGCCGCGAGGCTGGGCGTTCTTTAGAAGAACACGCGCGGCGATGCAAGCGTTCTGGTGGGCTTCGATGTGGATTTTTTGAACCTTTCGGACCGGGCCGCAGCCCTGCCTATTTTGCGGTTTTACATGGCTTGCGTGAAAGGGTATTCAGGCGCAGTGAATTAAGGGACCTTCACACAAGATGCAGTTGGTTTTGCACACTGGTGCACATTACACCGAGCAGGAGCGGCTCATTCAGTCGCTTCTTGGCAATAGCGCGGCTTTTGACAAGCAGGGCATAACGGTTCCGGATCCAGACAGCTATCGTGGGATGATCCGGGACACGTTGAACGCGATGCACCGCGCGCCCGCCTCCGAGGAAGCGCGCGAGGTTCTGCTGGACGTGATCCTGGGCGACAGCGATGCACAACGGGTGATCCTGTCGGATCCGAACTTTTTCCGCACCCAGGGCACGGCGATGCAGAAAGGGGTGCTGTATCCGGCGGCACCCACGCGGATGGCCCACATGGCGCAGCTTTTTCCTGATGATGATTTGCAGATTTTCCTTGCGGTGCGCAATCCGGCGACGTTCCTGCCCATCCTGCACGGGGTTGCGGTCGATAATGACCCGACGGCTTTCTGGGGCGGGCGGCAACCGATGGACATTCGTTGGTCCGAAACGCTGGTCGCCATCAGGGAGGCCGTGCCGCACGTGCCAATCACCGTCTGGTGCAACGAGGATATGCCGCTGATCTGGTCGCAGATCATCCGGGAGATGGCGGGGCTTGACGACGGCATTAAGATCTCGGGCGGTTTCGATTTGCTGATGTCGATCATGAGCAAGGAGGGCATGCAACGCTTTCGCGCCTACCTTGCCAGCCATCCCGACATGTCCGAGGTGCAGAAACGCAGGGTGATTGCAGCGTTTCTGGACAAATTCGCGCTGGACGAAGAGATCGAGGAAGAGCTGGACATGCCCGGCTGGACCGAAGATCTGGTTGACGCGATGACGGTGCAATATGATCAGGACATTGAAGACGTGGCCAAACTGCCGAACCTGACGGTCATTGCGCCCTGATCATCCTTTGGCGGGCCACCAGTTCACGCCTGAGGGTGGAATGGTTTTTCCATTCCAGTCAATAGGTTCAAGTCCATAGTTAAACCCGAATTGATGTGTGGCGGTATCGCGCAGGCGCAGCCCGTCCGGCAGGTTGGACAGGGGCAGCTTTGCCCTGTTGGCCAGCAGCGTGATGATCCGCGCCCAGAGGTCCGGATCGGGCCAGCCGCCCAGATAATGCAGCCTCCCGTTCCCCATCAACAGGGGCGCGCCATCGGTCAGGGTCATGCTGGCCTGTGCGCTGCCCTCCAGTGTTTCGGCCCAATGGTGCACAGCACCCCCGACGGTTGCAGGACGCGCGGTGCCGGGCGGCAGGCTTTCCACCTGCGTGACCGTGAGATCAAGACCCGGCAGGTTCGGGCCGAACGGCAGTGTGATCGACAGGTCATGGGTCACAAGTCCTGTGCGCGGGCCAAGCAGGCAGGTTGCCCCGCTGTCCGCCAAAACCTCTGCCAGCCCGTCGGGCAACGTGGCGAGGCCCGGCGCGAGGATCAACCGGTAACCCGCAAGGTCGGTAGCGGTGGCAGGCAGGATGTCAATCGACAGACCTTGTTTGCGCAGGGCGCGGTAGGTTTCGAACATCAGGCGGAAATAATCGAAATCCGCCCCCTGCGGCAGCACCTCCCACGCCCAGGCGGAGGCATAGTCGAAAAGCAGCGCGACCGGGGCGCGGACCTGCTCCACATCCGGCATCTGCGCGATCTCATCCGCCACCGGCCGGGCTTCCGCCAGACCGGGGGCGGCGGTGTTGTCGGGGCGCATGAGGCCTGCGTGCATCTGTTCCTGCGCAAAAGGGGCCTGTCGCCAGCGGAAATAGCTGACCACTTCGGCCCCATGCGCGAAGGCTTCCCATGTCCACAGGCGCACCATGCCGGGCCGGGGCGCAGGGTTGTAGGGCGCCCAGTTCACCGGGCCGGGCTGTTGTTCCATCACCCACCAGCGGCCATCGTTCATCCCACGGTAGAGGTCATGATGAAAGGCCTGCATGTCCGGGTCGCCCTGTTGCAGGTAGTCTTGCTTGTGGGCCGCGTCGCCCTCCAGCCGGTCGGACAAAAAGCCGATCGGATAGCTGTCCCATGAGGCGATATCGAGGTCACGGGCGAGGGCGAAGTGATCGAAGTCCAGCACCCGGCCCATGTAGTTGTGCAAAAGCGGCGCATCGGTCAGCGGACGCAGGGCGGCGACCTGTGCGGCATTCCATTGCACCACCTGATCGGAGGCAAAGCGGCGGAAGGCCAGTTGATGCGCGGGGTTGGCCTGCGTCACGGTCTGGTGCGGCAGGTCGATGTCGTCGAAACTGGCGTATTCCATCGACCAGAAGACATTGCCCCAGGCCCGGTTCAGCGCGTCGATGCTTTGATACTGTTGCGCCAGCCAGTCGCGGAAGGCATGCCGCGCGGCGGGTGAATAGCTGCGCACGGTGTCGTGGCAGCCATATTCGTTGTCGATCTGCCAAGCATGAATATGCGGGTCCCTGCCATAGCGTTTCCCCAGTATCGCGGCCATGTCGCGCGCCGCGTCGCGGTATCCATCGTGGCTGTGGCAGTAATGGCGGCGGGAGCCGAATTTTCGGGGCTGGCCAGTCGCGTCATGGGCGAGCATGTCGGGGAACCGGTCCAGCATCCAGCGGGGCGGTGTGGCCGAGGGCGTGCCAAGGATGATCTTGAGCCCTGCATCGGCGAGCGTGGCAATGGCGCGGTCAAGCCAGTCGAATTCAAAGTGTCCCGGCTTCGGTTCCAGACGCGACCACGCGAATTCACCGATGCGCACCCACGTCAGGCCTGCCGCGACCATGGCGGCGGCGTCATCGGCCCAGATGTCTTCGGGCCAGTGTTCGGGGTAATAGCAGACGCCGAGGGTGCGTTTCACAGGATCACCTGCGGCTCTGCAAGGCCCTGGCCTGCGTTCGGGATGCAAAAGGTCGCGCCCTGGTTCGTGTTCGGCTCCGTCAGGCCATCAAAGGCCGAGGTGACAAAAAGATCGGTCAGGTCGGGGCCGCCGAAAGCCGGGCAGGTGGGTTGTTGGGCCGGCAGGGAAAGCCGCTGTGCTTCGGTGCCTTTCGCGTCAAGGCAGATCACGCAGGACGCGCCCCAGCAGGCGACCCACAGGTGACCGGCGGCATCGGTGACCGCGCCATCGGGGTTCAGTTGGGCGGGGCGCAGATCCGCAAAAACCTGCGGAGGGCCATCCGGCCATCCGGTGTCGGCAGCAAGGGGCAGGCGCATGATCCGGCGTGTCATCGTGTCGGTGTAATAGGCGCAACTGCGGTCCGGCGCAAAGCAGATCGCGTTGCTGATGGAGATGTCAGGCACCAATTGGCGGCATTCCCCCCGGTAGTAGCGATAGATCGCCCCGGCACCGCGTTCGGCGTTGAAGCCCATCGTGCCAATCCAGAATCCCCCCCACGGGTCGGCGCGCCCGTCATTGGAACGCGTATAACGGTTGCCTTCTTCCAGCGCGCAGACCTTGGACCGGCTGCCGTTCTGGAGGTCAAACCGCCAGAGCGCGTCTTCTGACGCGAGGATCAGCGTATCTTCATCCACGCGGCCGGCGGCGGAATGGTGGCGGTCGAACTGCCAGACCTGCGTGCGGCCATGTGTGCGCGCCAGCATCTGCCTGTTCAGGATATCGAACCAGATCAGCGTCTGTCGTTCCGGTAGCCACAGCGGGCCTTCGCCCAGGCGGCAAGGGCGGTGGTCATACAGGGTCACAGGACGGCGGCCTTGTAGGCGGCGACGATCCTGTCAGCGTGGGCGTGAACCTCCTCTGCGCCCATGCCGGGCTTGTACAGTGCGGAGCCGATGCCGAAGCCGTCCGCGCTGGCGGCGACCCAGTCTTCGAAGTTGTCTGCATCGGCACCGCCGACGGCATAGACAAGCGTTCCCGATGGCAGCACCGCGCGCAGCGCTGAAAGGCCCGTGGGGCCCGCGACGGCACCGGGAAACAGCTTCAGCCCGTCAGCACCCGCATCAAGTGCCGCGAAGGCTTCCGTAGGCGTGAAGATGCCCGGCCAGCTTTGCAGGCCACGGGCCTTGGTCGCGCGGATCACATCGGGGTTCGCATTGGGCGAAACGATCAATTGCCCGCCCGCATCCGCCACGGCGTTGACGGCATCCACGTTCAACACCGTGCCTGCCCCGATTGTGGCGCGGCCCCCTGCAACGCGCACCATGGCGGCGATGCTGTCCAGCGGATCGGGCGAATTCAGCGGCACTTCGATGGTGGTGATCCCTGCAGTGATCAGCGCCTCCGCGATGGCGGGGGCCTCTGCCGGGGTAATGCCGCGCAGGATGGCGATCAGGGGCAGGGTCATGATGGCTCCTCCTTCAGGGCGCGGTAGGCGGCGGTAAGCCCCGCGAGCGTCATGCGTTCGGCGTCTGTCAGGGTGGCGGGTGCGCCCTGCGATTGCAAGGCGCGGGCATAGAGATCGGTCTGGGCCTTGGCCCCGATCAGCGCGATCTGCTGACCCAGCCAATAGGGTTTGGCGGCGGCAAGTTCCGCGCCGATCAGTGCGCCGGACAGCCGTGCGCGATTGGTGCTGCCGGGGGTGCCTTCCAACAGATCGCCCGCGCGAATGGCGAAAAGGCTGGCTGCCAGTTTCTCCGGGCGGCTCAGCGTATCGGCAAGGGCGGTGTCGAAGGCGGCGTCGTCAATCCCTTCGCCTTGCAGGGAATGACGCAGCACTGATTGGTCCTGCAACAGGGCGAAAAGTTCTCCGGTCATGAAGGTCTGAAAGCTGATCACCTCCCCGGCGGAGACATGTGCCCATTTGGTGTGGGTTCCCGGCAGGCAGATGACGCCGTCCCAACCGGGGTTGAGCGCAAGAAACCCCGCGATCTGGGTTTCCTCGCCCCGCATGACGTCGGGCATCGCGGTCTGCTTGAGGCCGGGGATGATATGCACGGGCCGCGTCGTGTCCGGCACGCGGATCAGCGTGCCACCCAGTGGGGGGCAGGGCAGGCTGCGGTAGGGTGCTTCGGCCCAGCCCTGACGCGCGCCGACCATGCCGCAGGCGATGGTGGGGGTATCGGGGGCTACACCCCAGTCAGCGATCAGCGCGTCAAGCGTCGGACCGAATTGGTCGCGTGTCAGCGCGCCCATGCCCTGCGCCGCCTGCGCGCGGGCAAGGACATTGGTCCCATTCATGGCCCAGACCCGGAGGTTGCTTGTTCCCCAGTCGACGGCGATCCAATCGGCTTTTTGTGCGGAGGACATGATCAGCCCGTCGTGACCACGCCACCATCCACGACAAGGCATTGGCCTGTCATCATGCGGCTGGTGTCGGAGGCGAGGAAGAGAACGGCATCCACGATGTCCTGCGGGACGAGGTGGGTCTTGAGGCATTGCCGTTCGAGGTGGGCGGCCAGCCCTTCGGGCGTGGCCCACTTTTCAAGCTGCTTTTCGGTCAGCACCCAGCCGGGTGCCAGCGCGTTGACGCGGATGCCATCGGGGCCAAGTTCGCGGGCAAGGCCACGGCTCATCGCGGTGATGGCACCGTTGGCGGCGACGTAAGCCGGGTAGCCTGCGTTGCCCATCATGTAGCTGATGGAGGAGAAGTTGATGATGGAGCCCGTGCTGCTTGCCTGCATGGCGGGGGCGACGGCCTGGGCGGCGAAGAAGTAGGCCTTGAGGTTGACGGCTTGCAGGGTGTCCCAGTCTTCGGGGGTCAGGTCTTGCAGCCCGTGGCGTTTGTCATTGGCGGCGTTGTTGACAAGGATATCGATGGGACCGTGCGCCTGTGCGGCCTGTTCGATGGTTGCCTGCAATTGCGCGGTGTCGGTGATGTCGCCTTGCAGGAAAAGCGGCGCGTGGTCATGCTTGGCTTCCATGTCCGCCACGAAGGCGCTGGCGTCCGACCGGCCGATGAAGGCGACCTTTGCCCCCTGCGCCAGAAAACCGTCGGTGATCGCCGCGCCGATGCCCGAGCCGCCGCCGGTGATGTAGACGGATTTGCCTTTCAGGTCGTGGAAGGTGGCGGTCATGGGTGTCTCCTTGATATCGGAAATTTTCAAAATTTCCGGCAAATTTCTTTCAAAGAAATTTCTCTTTCCTCAATGGCTTTCGCGGGTCACGAGCCGGGTGTCCTTGCCGACAAGGAAATCCAGATCGGCCCCTTCGTTGGCTTGCAGGACGTGATCCACGTACATCTTGGCATAGCCGCGCGTGTAATGGGGCGCATCCGCCTGCCACGCGGCGCGGCGCCTGTTCAGTTCGGCGTCCTCCACCAACAGATCGAGCGTGCCCGCGCTGGCTGAGACGCGGATGCGGTCGCCCGTCTGCACCAGCGCCAGCGGCCCGCCCGCCTGCGCTTCAGGCGCGACATGCAGGATGACGGTGCCATAAGCGGTGCCGGACATGCGCGCGTCCGACACCCGGATCATGTCGCGGACGCCTTCCTTCACCAGCCGCCCGGGGATCGGCATGTTGCCGACTTCGGGCATGCCCGGATACCCCTTGGGACCACATCCTTTCAGCACAAGGATCGTGTCAGGTGTCACGGGCAGGTCTTCGCGGTCAATGTTGGCCTTCAGGTCTTCGATGTTTTCAAACACATGCGCCGGGCCTTCGTGTTCCAGCAGCGCGTCGGTGGCGGCGGAGGGTTTGACGATGGCCCCATCGGGCGCGATGTTGCCGCGCAGAACACGTAAGCCGGCGGCGGGTTTCACTGGCGCGTCGAAGGCGTGGATCACCTTGCGGTTATAGACTTCCGCGCCGTCGTGGTAGGCGGCGATGTCACCGCCCAGCACGGTCTTTGCGGGGCGTAGCAGGTGCTTGATCTCGGACAGCACGGCGGGCACGCCGCCCGCGTAACAGAAATCCTCCATCAGGTATGTGCCCGAGGGCATGCAGTTGACCAGCAGCGGCACGTCGCTGGCGATTTCGAAATCCTTGAGCGTCAGGTCGACGCCCACCCGGCCCGCGAGTGCGAGCAGGTGCACCACGGCGTTGGTGGACCCGCCCACGGCGGCATTGGCGAAGATGCCGTTGATAAAGGCGTCCTTGGTCAGGATGTCGGAGGGTTTGAGGTCTTCCTCTACCATCTCGACAATCCGTTTGCCGGTTAGATGCGCCAGCGCCATGCGGCGCGCATCGACGGCCGGCAGGGCGGCATTGGTGGGCAGGGCCATGCCCATCGCCTCGACAATCGACGCCATGGTCGACGCGGTGCCCATGGTCATGCAGACCCCTTTGGAGCGGGACATGCCGCTCTCCGCGCCCATGAAATCGGCCAATGTCATCTCACCCGCACGCACCGCTTCGGAGAATTTCCAGACGTCGGTGCCCGATCCGATATCCTGCCCCTTGAACTTGCCGTTCAGCATCGGGCCGGAGGAGACGACGATGGCGGGCAGATCGACCGATGCCGCGCCCATCAGTTGCCCCGGCGTGGTTTTGTCACACCCGCCCAGCAGCACCACGCCATCGATGCCGTAGGCGCGGATGGATTCCTCCACATCCATAGCCAGCAGGTTGCGGAACAGCATGGCGGTGGGTTTCATCTGCGTTTCGCCAAGGCTCATCACCGGGAATTCGACCGGGAAACCGCCCGCTTCCCAGACGCCGCGTTTTACCCCTTCTGCCAGATCGCGCAGGCCGGAATTGCACGGCGTCAATTCGGACCACGTGTTGCAGATGCCGATGACGGGACGGCCGTCGAAGGCGTGATCGGGAAAGCCCTGGTTTTTCATCCAGGAACGGTGAATGAAGCCGTCCTTGTCGAGCTTGCCGTACCAGTGGGATGAGCGGCGTTTGGTCATTGATCTGTCTCCATATCGGTCACAGGCGCTGGCCCTCCAGCACCCAGATGCTTTCGGGAAAGCTCCACGGCAGGGTCAGGCCCTGGTGCATCAGCGCGGTGCCGGTGAGGTCGAGGCTGCGTTCCTTCAAGGCCAGCTTGCCACGTGAAAGGGCCTTTGCGGAACCCCGGTTGCGCAGGGTGATGCGGTAGCGGGCCTGCGGGTCAAGCCGAGTGAGGGTGAGGGGGCGCGGCGCGATCTGGGTGGAGGTGCGGGCCTTGCCTGCGAAGACCACGAAGCGGCTGCCGTCGGTGGCCAGTTGCTGTTCGGCGATGACGGCGGGGTCGGCGGCGTCAAGGCGCAGGTTATCGGCGGCGTACATCCAGTCGCGGTTGTCTTTCCACCAACTTGTTACATCGCGCAGCACGGCTTCCTCGCGCGCGTCCAGTTCGCGCGGGTCCATCTCGAACCCCATGTGCCGCTGGGCGGCGACCCAGGCGCGGAATTCGATGTCCAGCATGCGGCCCGAGGTGTGGCAGGTGCGCGGGCCGACGTGGCTGCCGGTGACGGCGGCGGGCAGGAAAAGGGCTGCGTTGTGCTGCATCAGCAACCGCTCCAGCGCGTCGTTGCTGTCGGACAACCAGACGCGCTGGGTGCGGCTGAGGATGCCGAAGTCGATGCGCCCGCCACCGCTTGCGCAGCTTTCGATTTCGACCTGTGGGAAGTCGGCGCGCAGGCGGTCGAGCAGGGCGTAGGAGCCACGGGTTTGGGTGGCATCGGGCATGGGCAGTACGCGGTTGTGGTCCCATTTGATATAGTCGATCGGATGCGCGTGCAGGAGGGCGGCAATGCGGTCATAGAGGAAATCGCGCACTTCCGGCAGGGCCATGTTCAGCGCCTTTTGCTGGCGACCGAGGATCTGGTCCTCGGCCCCCAGCGCCCAGTCGGGGTGCGCGCGGTAGAGGTTGCTGTCTGGGTTGATCATCTCCGGCTCGAACCAGATGCCAAAGCTCATGCCTTCCGCGTGCACATGGTCGATCAGCGGGCCGAGGCCTTCGGGGTATTTGCGCGGGTCGACCTCCCAATCCGACAGCGACGAGGTATCGTCGTCGCGCTGACCGAACCAGCCGTCGTCCAGCACGAAACGCTCTGCGCCCAGCGATGCCGCACGGCTGGCGATGTCTTTGAGTTTGGGGACGTCGTGGTCGAAGTACACGGCCTCCCAGCAGTTGTAATGCACCGGGCGAGGGGTGCCGGGCTTGGTCCATGTGACGATCCGGTCGCGCAGGTGGCGTTGGAAGGACACCGCGCAACCGTTGAGGCCATCGGAGGAATAGACGGCATAGAGTGGCGCAGTTGCGAATTCGGTCGCGGGGGCGGTTTCCATCCGGGCGGCGTGGCCGAACTGGATCTGGCGCCGGCCATCGGGCAGTTCCTCGGCGATCATGCGGTGCCCGCCGGACCAGCCGTAGTGAAACGCATAGGCCTGACCGCTGGCGTTGATGGCCCCGCGACAGGGGACGATCAGACCGGGGAAATGTTCGTGGCCGGTGCGCCCCGTGCGGTTCTCGCGATACCGTATGCCGGGGGACCAAGGCGTGCGGTTGAGTTGGAATTCCCCGCACCAGCGGCCCGCGACGTCGATCATCTCATCCGCCGTTTGCGGGGCGGGCAGGACGGGGGCAGCCAGCCAGTGCAGGTGCAGCGGGCGATCGGAGTTCAGCCGCGCGGTCAGGGCGATAACGTGGGTTTCGGGGTCAAGAGCGATCTCGGCGGTGTAGGTCAGGCGGTTGGCGGTATCCTCGCAGATGACCGTCAGGCTGCCGTCGTCAGTCTGGACGTCACGCAGGGTGAACTTGGGCAACAGCGGTGTGCCATCCGCATCGCGCACGATCAGGCCGGGCTGGCCGGGAAAGCTGCGCGCGGCTTCGGGACACAGGCTCAGGTCGGGGTTTTCGTCCAGCATCCCGCCGGTCACGTCGATCTGGCAGGCCTCGGCGACGTCGTCCAGGTTTTCGCCCTCGGGCAGGGGCGGGCCCCAATAGATCACTTGCGGCATCCTGCCGTCCGTCGAAGACAGCGCCAGCGTCTGCCGCGCATCATCCAACCGCCACGTCCTGATCACTTCACAGCCCCAAGGGTCAGGCCCGCGATGAAGTGTTTCTGCATGAGGAAAAACATCGCCACGGGGGGCAGCGCGGCGACGATGCTGCCTGCGCTCATCATATGGTACATCGCGCGGAATTCGGAGTTGAAGGCGGTTATCCCTGCGGTCACCGGCTGGCTGTCGGGGCCTTGGGTCAAGACCACGGCCCAGAAATAATCGTTCCAGATGAAAGTGAAGATCAGCACCGACAGCGCGGCAAGTGCCGGTTTCATCAGGGGCAGGACAACATACCAGAAGATGCGGATTTCCGAGATGCCTTCGACGCGGGCGGCCTCGATCAACTCATAGGGCAGGGCCTTGATGAAGTTGCGCATGAAAAGCGTGCAGAAGCCTGTCTGGAAAGCGATGTGAAAGAGAACAAGGCCCGTCTTGGTGTTATAAAGACCCAGATCCAGCGTCAGGTCGCGCACGGGGACCATCAGGATCTGGAACGGCACAAAGTTGCCCGCCACGAACATGAAGAACAGCCAGATGTTGGCCTTGAACTTGTAAATCCCCAGCGCAAAGCCCGCCATGGCCGACAGCGCCACGGCACCCACCACCGTGGGCACGGTGATCAGGAAGGAATTCAGCAGATAGCGGGGCATGTCGGAGTTCAGGAAAACCTGCCCGTAGTTTTCAATGAAGTTGAACGACGATGGCACGCCCCAGTAGTTGGCGTTGGTGAAGTCCGCGCCCGGCTTGATGGAGAAAATCGCCACCGCCAGCAGGGGCAGCAGCCATGCGATCAGCGCCAGTGGCAGAAAAGCCTGATAGGTCACACGGGCCGAAGGCGGGCGTTTTTCAAGTGGTGTGGGGAACATCAGAGGGCCTCCCGCGTCTTTTTCGGCAGCTTGGCGCAGATACAGTCGTAGGAGGCGCGCACGCGGTGCTCCAACTCGTCCTGCGCCACGTCATCGGGCAGGTGGATCCAGCTGCGGTGGAAATAGGGGGCCTTTGTTCCGACACCGGTATCAATCAGCATCTGCGCGGTTTCGACATCGGGTGTTTTCAGCGACACGCCCGGATTGACCGACCCGATGCAGGCGAACATCTTGCCGCCCACTTTCCACGCGTCGTGACCACCGCCCCAAGGATCGGATTTCTCGGCCCCCTTGAGGGGGGTGCAGATGGCGGAGAGACGGGTGCGCAGATCAGACATGTCAGCCCCGCCGCTCATCGCGGTACATCGACCACAGGAAATAGGTGATGAAGACCATCATGATTGCAAAAAGCACCACGGCGATGGCGGCACCGTACCCCATGCGGAAGCCGTATTCCGACAGCGAGACTTCGAACATGTAGTACGCCAGCACCTTGGACGATCCGAACGGCCCGCCGCTGGTCATGACGGAGATCAGATCAAAGCTGCGCAGCGCGCCGATGATGGTGACGACAAAGGCGATGAAGGTTGCTGGTTTGAGTTGCGGCAGCACCACGTGCCAGAGCATCCGCCAGCCTTTCGCGCCATCCAGACGGCCCGCTTCGATCTGTTCGGGGTTCACGGCGTTCAGGCCCGTGAGGTAGAGGATCATGCAATAGGCCGTCTGCGGCCAGAGGCCCGCAAGGATGATGCCATAGGTCACCGTGCTTTCACTGCCGAGGATGTTCACCGGGCCTGCGCCGAACCAGCCCAGCACCACGTTCAGGATGCCGAAGGCGGGGTCATAGAACCATGTAAACACAAGGCCGACCACGACTTGGGAGATCACGAAGGGGAAGAAGAAAAGGGACTTGTAGAGGCGGATGCCGGTCACGGTCTGGTTCAGGAACAGCGCGATGAACAGGCCTGCGGGGATCGCGGCGAGGTATAGCACCAGCCAGATCAGATTGTTTTTCAGCGAGACATAAAAGCTGTCGCGGTCGACGTATTCCCAATAGAGGTCCTCGTAGTTGCGCAGCCCGACGTATTCCGCCTGACCCAGCCCGTCCCATTCATACAAGGACAGGTTGAACGACTGGAACACCGGGTAGATGACATAGACCACGAAGAACAGGATCGCAGGCATAAGGAACAGCCATGGCGCCAGCGTCTGCTGGTTGCGCTGCCAGAAGGTGCGCTCGATCTCGGTCTGGGGCATCACGGCATGGGTCATTGTGCAGTGGCTTCCGGTAAGGGACGAAAGACGGGCCTTGGCCCATCGTCAACGGTTGAAAACCGAAAGGGCGCGCGAGACCCTCGCGCGCCCGGATCGCTTACTTGTAGATACGCCCGCGTGCACGCTCCAGCTTGCCGAGGATGCGGTCAATCTCATCGGGTTTGACCATGAACTCCTGGAAGCCTTCCATCGCGACCTTGGCCATTTCGGCAGGCGCGTCGCGGTCAAAGAACTGTGCCACGCCGCCGGGGCTGTTGGACGATAGCATCGCGAAGCCTTCCTTGAGGAACTTGTCGTCATCCACGGAGGATTTGGAGTTCACCGGCAACTGACCTAATGCATCGCCCGCGTTGATCATGGTCTGGTTTTCGGCTGAAACCACGAACTTCAGGAACGCCTTTGCATTGTCCTTGTTGGTTGCATTGGCAGGAATGTGGAACGTGTCCGTCGGCGCGTCTTCGGCCAGTTCGACATCCGGGTTGATTGCCGGGAACTGGTGAAAGTCGAGCTTGCTGTCGTCCAGACCCGCTTCGCGCAGCGGGGCCACGGCAAAGTTGCCCTTAAGGATCGCCGCCGCATCACCACCCGTCATGAAGGGCAGGCTTTCCTGCCAGCTATAGGCGGTGTGATCGTCGATGAAGGCCCCCATGTCCAGCAGTTCGCGCCAGTTGGCGAAAGTCTGTTTGACGCGGTCGTCGGTCCATTCGATCTTGCCCGCCGTCAGGTCCGCATGGAACTGGTAGCCGTTGGTGCGCATGTTCAGATAGTCGAACCAGCCTGCAGCGGTCCACAGGAACTTGGAACCAAGGGTGAAACACTTGCGCCCGCTGTCGATTATCGCCTGGCAGTTGGCCTTGAATTCTTCCCAGTTCTGCGGCTCGGACAAGCCCAGTTCTTCGTAGATGTCTTTGCGGTAATAGACACCCCACTGGTAGTACGTGTAGGGCACGCCCCACTGCTTGCCGTCCAGCGTCATCGCGCCCTTGGTCGAGGCCAGTTCTTCGGTCATCTGGTCGTCCCAGACGTCGGAGATGTCTTCAAAAAGGCCCGCATCAACATAAGGACGCATCCGGTTGGCCGCGTACCAGTTGGCAACGTCCGGCGCGTCGGCGGTCAGGAAGTTGCGGATCTGCGTCTTGTAGGCTTCACGGTCGATCACCGTCAGTTCGATGTTCAGATCGGGGTGCATTTCGCCAAAGCGTTCGACCATGCCTTCCATCACCGCGCGGGGGGCGGGATTGGACATGTCCGAGAATATTTTCAAATCGCCCGTCAGCTTGGCATGGCCATCGGCAAAGGCAGCCCCTGCCAGCATGGTGGCCCCGGCCAGCGCCGCGGCGAGCGTGGTTTTCAGTGAAGTCATCGTGATCCTCCCTACGATGTTCAGGTTCCATTATTTGGAACTATGTTTTATATATTGAAAACTACACCGCAGGCGGGCAGACTTGTCAAGCGGGTTGCGTGGCGCAGATCACGGGTCCGCTCAAAGGGAGGAAACCACATGTCCGGTGACGGCACGGTGGGAAAAGCGATGGATGTTCTTGATCAGGTGGCCAGTTTCGGCCGCCCCGTCCGCTTTGCCGCGCTGCTGGCGGTCAGCCCCTATCCCAAGGCGACGCTATACCGATTCCTGCAAACGCTGACTCGGCAACGCTTGCTGGAATACGATCCCGAACAGCAAACCTATGCCGTGGGGCTGCGGCTGGTGCGCCTTGCCCATGCGGCCTGGAGCCAGTCGAGCCTTGCACCGCTGGCGCGTGATCATCTGGATCGGCTCAGCCGACAGATCGGGCTGACGGTACATTTGGCGCAGTTGGACAACGGGCAGGTTCTGTATGTCGACAAGCGTAACGCCACGCAGCCCGTGGATATGTTCAGCCAGGCGGGCAAGGTCGGCCCGGCCTATTGCACGGGTGTCGGCAAGGCGATGCTGGCCTTCCTGCCCGAGGCCGAACAGGCGCGGCTGCTGACCCAGCAAAGCTATCACGTTTTTACGCCACATACGCTGGCCACGCCCGACGCGCTCAAGGCGGAGCTTGATGCGATTGCGGTGCGCGGACATGCCTATGACCGCGAGGAGCATGAACCCGGCATCATCTGCATCGCCGTCCCCATCCTGACGGAAGGCGGCCGGATGCTGGGTGGATTGTCGATCACCGGCACCACGAAGACACCGGGTATGGCAGGGCTGGACGCCCTGGTGCCGCATCTGAAAGCCACGGCACAGGACATTGCGGATGACGGGGTGGCTTGGCGCTTTCCGGGACAGGACGCGATGCAACAGACCGGAACATGACAAGGGGAGCATGACGATATGACGGGTGTCACGCTGGAGAACACGATCAAGCGCTACGGCGAAACGCAGGTGATCCACGGCATTGACCTGACCATCGAAGATGGGGAGTTCTGTGTGTTCGTGGGGCCGTCGGGCTGTGGCAAGTCCACCTTGCTTCGGATGATCGCAGGGCTGGAGGAGACAACCGAAGGCAGCATCGCCATCGGGGCGCGGGACGTCACCAGGGCCGACCCGTCAGAGCGCGGCGTGGCAATGGTGTTCCAGACCTATGCGCTTTACCCGCATATGACGGTGGCGGAAAACATGGGCTTTGGCCTGAAGATGAACGGCGTGCCGAAGGCGGAGATCCGCGAAAAGGTCAGGATGGCCTCCGACATTCTCAAGCTGGACGACTACCTCAAACGCAAGCCTGCGAACCTGTCGGGTGGCCAGCGGCAGCGGGTGGCGATTGGCCGGGCGATCGTGCGCGGGCCGGAGGTGTTCCTGTTTGATGAGCCGTTGTCCAATCTGGACGCCGAATTGCGGGTGGAGATGCGGGTGGAAATCGCCCGCCTGCACAAGGAAATCGGCGCGACGATGATCTACGTCACCCATGATCAGGTCGAGGCGATGACCCTGGCCGACAAGATCGTGGTGCTGCGCGCGGGCCGCATCGAGCAGGTGGGCGCGCCGTTGGAGTTGTACCGCGACCCGGACAACAAGTTCGTGGCAGGGTTCATCGGATCGCCTGCGATGAATTTCCTGCGCGGCACCGTGAAGGGCGGCCAGATCGAGGTTCCCGCGCTGGCCCGCGCGGTTGAGGCCGAGGTGACATTGCCTGCGGAAGGGACAGAGGTGATCATCGGGGTCCGGCCCGAACATATCGAAGTGTCCACAGGGCAGGGCAAGTTGATCGCGGAGCTGTCCGAGGCGCTGGGCGGGGTGAGTTACCTGCACCTTGATACGCTCAGCGGGGAGCGGATCATCTGCGAGGAGCGCGGGGACGAACGGGCACGTGAGGGCGATACTGTCGACATCGGGTTCGAGCCACGCCGCGTCATGGTATTTGACGCAAGTTCCGAAGCGCGCATCAGGTAGCGGTGGAGAAGGCAGATCGGGGCCTGGGACCGTCCGCAACCCGCGCTTGGCGATTTAGTTTATATCTAAAATATTACCGCTTGAAGTAAATCCGCAACCGCCCTACCTTTTCGATATCATCATCTGGAAAGGGAGCTTTGAGATGCGTGCGATCTGTCTGGGCGGCGGGCCTGCGGGGCTTTATTTTGCCATTTCGATGAAGCTGCGCCAGCCCGATGCCGACATCACCGTGCTGGAGCGTAACCGGCCCGATGATACCTTCGGCTGGGGCGTGGTCCTGTCGGATGAGACGCTTGCCAATCTTGAAGCGAACGACCCCGTGTCAGCGAAGGAAATCCGCAGCCACTTTGCCTATTGGGACGATATGGCGCTGATCTACAAAGGCACCAAGACCGTCAGTTCCGGCCACGGGTTCTGTGGCATCGGTCGGATGCGCCTGCTGATGATCCTGCAGGCCCGCGCGATTGAGCTGGGCGTGGATGTGCAGTTCGAGACAGAAGTGAAATCGGCCGCCGCATACCAGAAGGACTATGATCTGGTGGTGGCCTGTGATGGCTTGAATTCCAAAACCCGGATGGAGTTTCAGGACACCTTCAAGCCCGACATCGACGTGCGCAGATGCCAGTTCATCTGGCTCGGCACACATCAAAAGTTCGACGATGCCTTCACCTTCATCTTCGAGAAGACCGACAAGGGGTGGCTGTGGGTGCATGCCTACCAGTTTGACGATGACACCGCGACCTTCATCGTGGAATGCAGCCAGCAGACGTTCGACAACTACGGCTTTGGCGACATCACCCAACAGGAGACGATTGCGATCTGCGAAGAGGTGTTCAAGGACCATCTGGACGGTCATGCGCTGATGACCAATGCCAACCACATCCGAGGCTCCGCCTGGATCCGGTTCCCGCGGGTGCTTTGCGAAAAGTGGCACCACGAAAACATCGTGTTGATGGGGGATGCGGCGGCGACGGCGCATTTCTCCATCGGGTCGGGCAGTAAGCTGGCGATGGAATCGGCGATTTCATTGGCTGATCATGTCTGCGCCGAACCGACGGTAGAGGCGGCTTTCGAAAAGTATGAAGACGCGCGGCGGCTGGAAGTGCTGCGCCTGCAATCGGCGGCGCGTAACTCTCTGGAATGGTTCGAGGATGTGGAGCGGTATCTGGACCTTGACCCGGTGCAGTTGAACTATTCCATGCTCACGAGGTCCCAGCGGATCAGCCACGAAAACCTGCGCGAGCGGGACGCGAAGTGGCTGGAAGGGGCGGAGAAGTGGTTCATGGAGCAGGCGGGCGCTGGCGCAAATGGCCCGGTGCGTGCGCCGATGTTCGCGCCCTTCAAGCTGCGGGACATGGCGTTGGAAAACCGCGTCGTCGTCTCTCCGATGGCGCAGTACAAGGCGGTGGATGGCGCGCCGACCGATTGGCATTTGATCCACTACGGCGAGCGTGCCAAGGGCGGTGCGGGGCTGGTCTATACGGAGATGACATGCGTCTCCGCTGACGGGCGGATCACGCCGGGGTGTCCGGGCCTTTATGCGCCGGAGCACGAGGCGGCTTGGAAGCGGCTGACGGATTTCGTGCATGCGGAGACGGAAGCGAAGATTTGCTGCCAGATCGGCCATGCGGGGCGCAAGGGGTCCACGCGGCTTGGCTGGGAAGGGATGGACCAGCCGTTGAAAAAGGGGAACTGGGAGATCGTTTCCGCCTCCGCGATACCCTGGTCCGACGAGAATGCGATGCCGCGCGAAGCGACGCGGGACGATATGGACCGCATCCGGGATGAGTTTGTCGCGGCTGCTGAAATGGCCGACCGGGCGGGCTTTGACATGATCGAACTGCACGCGGCGCATGGGTACTTCATCTCCAGCTTCATCTCTCCGCTGTCGAACACGCGGGGCGACGAATATGGCGGCACCCTTGAGAACCGGATGCGCTATCCGCTGGAGGTGTTCAACGCCATGCGCGCGGTCTGGCCTGCGAACAAGCCGATGTCGGTGCGCATTTCGGCCAGCGACTGGGCGGGCGACGATGGGGTGACGCCGGAAGAGGCCGTGCAGATCGCGGCGATGTTCGAAGCGGCCGGGGCAGATATCATCGACGTGTCCGCCGGTCAGACCTCGACCGAGGCGCAGCCGGTCTACGGGCGGATGTTCCAGACGCCATTTTCGGACCGCATCCGCAACGAAGGCGGGATCAAGACGATGGCGGTGGGCAACATTTACGAGCCCGATCACGTCAATTCGATTCTGATGGCGGGTCGGGCCGATCTTGTATGCCTTGCACGTCCGCATCTGGCTGATCCCTATTGGACCTTGCGCGCGGGGGCCGAGATCGGTGATCGTCATGCCAAATGGCCGCTGCCTTACGAGGCGGGCCGGGATCAGGCGTGGCGGCTGGCGGATCGTGCCGCAGAGATGGAGCAGGTATGAGACGGATATTGGTCACGGGAGGCGGGTCCGGCATCGGCCGCGCGATTGCGCAGGCTTTCGCGGATGACGGGGATGCGGTCACGATATCGGGGCGGCGCATGGAGGCATTGGAGGAAACGAACGGCGGGCGCGGGATGACCTGCGTGGCCTGTGATGTGACGGAGGAGGCGCAGGTCGCGGCCCTGTTTGAAGACCCGTTCGACGTGGTGGTCGCCAATGCGGGTGCAGGCACACCGATGAAGCTGCGTGATATGCCGCTGGAACAGTGGCAAAGCATCATCGACGTAAATCTTACCGGTACATTCCTGACCTTCCGCGCGGCGTTGCAGAACATGCAGAAGGGCGGGCGGCTGATTGCAATGGCGTCTACCGCCAGCCTGCAGGGCGGACCTAATATCAGCGCCTATGTGGCCGCGAAACATGGGGTGCTGGGGCTGGTGCGGGCGCTGGCACAGGAAGTGGCGCGAGACGGGATCACCTGCAACGCAGTCTGTCCGGGATTTGTCGACACGCCGATGGGGGATGCCGCTGCTGAAGGCGTGGCCAAGCGGTTTGGTATTTCGCAGGAGGAGGCGGTTTCGCGGATCGTGTCGGGCAACCCGATGCGACGGATGATCGAGCCTGCCGAGGTGGTGGCGGCGGTGCGGTTTCTGGCATCTTCAGAGGCATCGATGGTCAATGGTCACGCGCTGTCCGTCTCGGGTGGTGAGATATGACCGCCGCAAAGGACCGTGTGCGCCTTTGGCTGCGTCTGTTGAAGGTGGTGCGCGGGATCGAGCATGAATTGCGCGACAACCTGCGCCGGGACCACGCCACGACGTTGCCGCGTTTTGACGTCATGTCGGCCCTGTCGCGCAACCCCGATGGCTTGAAGATGAGCGAGCTGTCGGGCGTGCTGCGGGTGTCGAACGGCAATGTCACCGGTATCGCCGACCGGCTGAGCGAGGAAGGACTGGTGGAGCGTATCGCCGTGCCCGGAGACCGCCGGGCGACGCGGCTGAAGCTGACGGCGGCGGGGCAGAAGGAATTTTCCGGGCAGGCAGCCGCCCATGAAGCGTGGATTGATGATATGCTGGGCGGGGTCAGCGCGGAGGAAGCCCGCACCATGGCCGCGCGGCTGCAGGCTTTCGCCGATGCCGCCGCCCGGTCCCCCGGGAGCAGAAAAGTGAAGGACACCGCAGATGCGCAGTGATACGCAGCATTTCCTATGTGAGATCGACGACCGGATCGCCACCGTTCGACTGGACCGCCCGGACCGAAAGAACCCGCTGACGTTCGACAGCTATGCCGAATTGCGCGACTGGTTCCGCGATCTGGTCTATGCCGATGACGTGGATGTGGTGATCTTTGCCTCCAACGGGGGCAACTTCAGCTCTGGTGGGGATGTGCATGATATCATTGGGCCTTTGACCCGAATGAACATGAAGGAGTTGCTGCAATTCACGCGGATGACCGGGGATCTGGTCAAGGCGATCGTGAACTGCGGCAAGCCGGTGATTGCTGCGGTGGATGGTATCTGTGTGGGTGCGGGGGCGATCATCGCCATGGCGTCGGACCTGCGGGTGGCGACACCGGAGGCGAAGACGGCGTTTTTGTTCACGCGCGTAGGGCTGGCGGGCTGCGATATGGGTGCCTGCGCGATCCTGCCGCGCATCATCGGCCAGACGCGCGCGGCGGAGCTTTTGTACACGGGACGGTCGATGTCGGCAGAGGAAGGCGAGCGGTGGGGCTTTTTCAACCGGCTGGTTGCATCCGATGATTTGGACGGCGCGGCGCTCAAGCTGGCGCAGCAGATCAAGGCTGGCCCGAATTTTGCGCATATGATGACCAAGACGATGCTGGCCCAGGAATGGTCGATGTCGATTGAGCAGGCGATTGAGGCCGAGGCACAGGCGCAGGCCATATGTATGCAAACGGGCGATTTCGAGCGGGCGTACAAGGCGTTCGTGGCCAAGGAACGCCCGGTTTTCGAAGGGGATTGAGCGATGAGAGTGCGGGAGCCTCTGGCAGGGTTTTTTGAACCATTTGGAAGGGGCGGGGAGCGCGGATGAGCGATCGGAGTTTCTTGCAGTGGCCGTTTTTCGAAGAGCGGCACCGGGAGTTGGCCGAAGCGCTTGATCTGTGGGCGTCTCGGCATCTTGGGTCGGTTGATCACCGCGATACCGATGCCGCGTGTCGGACGCTGGTGGAGATGTTGGGCGCGGGAGGATGGTTGCAGTATTCGGCGGCCGAGGGAGAGGAGACGCTGGATGTGCGGTCGCTGTGCCTGATCCGGGAAACCTTGGCACGGCACGATGGTTTGGCGGATTTTGCCTTTGCAATGCAGGGGCTGGGGACCGGGGCGATATCGCTTTTTGGTTCGGCAGACCAGCAGGCCGAATGGTTGCCGCGCACGCGCGCGGGGCGGGCGATTTCGGCCTTTGCGCTGACAGAGCCACAGTCGGGGTCGGACGTGGCCAGTTCCACCATGATGGCGGAAAATGATGGCAACGGATTTGTCCTCGATGGCCGCAAGACCTGGATTTCAAATGGCGGGATCGCGGATGTCTATACCGTCTTTGCGCGCACCGGGGAGGCGCCGGGAGCCAAGGGGCTGTCGGCTTTCGTGGTGCCTGCGGATACGCCGGGGCTGCACGTCGAGGAGCGGTTGGAGGTCATGGCGCCGCATCCGTTGGCCACGTTGCATTTCGACCGCGTCAAGGTGCCGGGATCAGCCTTGATCGGCGAGGCGGGGCGTGGCTTCGCCATTGCGATGTCGGTGCTGGATGTGTTCCGCTCCACCGTGGCGGCGGCGGCGTTGGGGTTTGCGCGCCGCGCGCTGGATGAAGCGGTCGCGCGGGTACAGGCGCGGCATGTGCAGGGCGCGCCGTTGGCGGATTTGCAGATGGTGCAGGGGCATATCGCCGATATGGCGCTGGATGTGGATGCCAGCGCCTTGCTGGTTTACCGCGCCGCCTGGGCCAAGGACAGTGGTGCGCCAAGGGTCACGCGGGAAGCGGCGATGGCCAAGCTTTTTGCCACCGACCATGCGCAGCAGGTGATCGACAAGGCGGTGCAGTTGTTCGGCGGCGACGGGGTGCGTCAGGGACAGATTGTCGAAAGCCTGTACCGGGAGATACGCGCCTTGCGGATTTATGAAGGTGCATCGGACGTGCAGCGGGTGGTGATCGCCCGGCAAACATTGGGCGCATAGCGCCCGCAAACCAAAGGGAGCATTAAAATGGCAGATCTTGATAAGGGCATTACGAAGAACGGTAACGGGTTCGAGGATGTGGAGTGGAACATTCTGGGCCAGCGGTATTTCCCCAAGGTGGTCTGCGACACCTCCTTCGCGTTTGAGACAAATTCCAACCCCGGCGACGCTGTGCCCGTGCATGTTCACCACACGCAGGACGAGTTCATTCTTGTTCAGGAGGGGGAGTTGGACCTGAAACTGGATGGTGTCTGGAGCAAGGCCTACGCGGGTGATGTGGTGCGCATGCCCAAGGGAATCCCGCATGGGTATTTCAACAAATCCGACAAACCCTGCCGCGCGCTTTTCTGGGTGTCGCCGATGGGCAAGCTGAAAGATCTGTTTGAGCAGCTGCACGATTTAAGCGATGTCGAGGAAGCGGTGCGCATCTCTGCCGCGCACGATGTCGATTTCCTGCCTCCCGAAGCCAACGATTGAGCCATGCTGAACCGCAGCGCCCATACCGACACGTTTTCCCGCGACAACCTGCCGCCGGAGGCGGAGTGGCCTGATCTGCTGCTGGATGGATTTGACTATCCTGAACGGTTGAATGTTGGCGTGGAACTTACTGACAAGATGGTTGAAAAAGGGTTCGGTGATCACACCGCCCTGATCGGCAACGGGCGCAGGCGGACCTACAAGGAGTTGAGTGACTGGACCAACCGTCTGGCGGCGGCGCTGGTGGGGGATCTGGGGCTGAAACCCGGCAACCGGGTGTTGATCCGGTCGGCCAACAACCCCGCGATGGTGGCCTGCTGGCTGGCGGCGACCAAGGCGGGGGCGGTGGTGGTGAATACCATGCCGATGCTGCGCGCGGGCGAATTGCGCGCGATCGTGGACAAGGCAGAGATCACACATGCGCTGTGTGACACCCGGCTGATGGATGAAATGACGTCCTGTGCCAAGGCTTCCAAGTTTCTCAAGACTGTCGTCGGGTTTGACGGGACGTCGAACCATGATGCGGAACTGGACCGGCTGGCGCTTGAAAAACCGGTGCATTTCGACAGCGTGGATACCGCGCAGGATGATGTAGCGTTGCTGGGGTTCACGTCCGGCACCACGGGCGATCCGAAGGCGACGATGCATTTTCATCGCGATCTGCTGATCATCGCAGACGGTTATGCCCGCGAAGTGCTCGGCGTCACGCCGGAGGACGTCTTTGTCGGCTCCCCCCCGCTGGCATTCACTTTCGGCCTTGGGGGGTTGGCGATCTTTCCCCTGCGCTTTGGCGCGGCGGCGACCTTGTTGGAAACGGCAAGCCCGCCCAACATGATCGAGATCATCGAGAAATTCAAAGCGACGGTGTGTTTTACCGCGCCCACCGCGTACCGCGCGATGCTGCAGGCGATGGAGGAGGGCGCGGATCTAAGTTCGCTCCGCGCCGCTGTCAGCGCGGGCGAGACGCTGCCGGCCCCCGTGTACCACGACTGGCAGGAGAAGACCGGCAAGCCGATGCTGGACGGGATCGGCGCGACGGAGATGCTGCATATCTTCATTTCCAACCGGTTTGATGATCACCGGGCGGCCTGTACCGGGCGGCCTGTGACGGGCTACGAGGCAAAGGTGATCGACGAGGAAGGCAAGGAGGTGCCGCGCGGCGATGTGGGGCGTCTGGCGGTGCGCGGACCAACCGGGTGTCGCTACCTCGCCGATGATCGGCAGGCGGCCTATGTAAGGGACGGCTGGAATATCACCGGGGACAGTTTCAGCATGGACGAAGACGGATATCTGCACTTCGCCGCGCGCAATGACGACATGATCGTGTCTTCGGGGTACAACATCGCAGGCCCGGAGGTGGAGGCGGCGCTGCTGTCGCATCCGGCGGTCAGCGAATGTGGCGTGGTCGGTGCCCCGGATGATGCGCGCGGGGCTATTGTGCAGGCCCATGTGGTGCTGGCAGAGGGTTTTGAGGGCGACGCGCTGATGGTCAAGACGCTTCAGGATCACGTCAAAGCGACCATCGCCCCCTACAAATATCCCCGCGATGTGCGGTTTATCCGCGAACTGCCCAAGACCCAGACCGGCAAGATCCAGCGTTTCGCACTGAGGGAACAGGGATGAGCGATTTCGATCAGGCATCGAAGGGCGCGAAAATGGATTTCGCGCGCGACATGTCCTATGGCGATTATCTGGGGCTGGACGCCATCCTGTCGTCGCAGCATCCGCTGAGCGCCGCGCATGACGAGATGCTGTTCATCGTGCAGCACCAGACGTCGGAGCTTTGGATGCGATTGGCGATCCATGAGCTTCAGGCGGCACGCCGCGTCATGCTGGATGGCAACCTGCAACCCGCCTTCAAGATGCTGACGCGGGTGGCGCGGATCTTTGAGCAGTTGAACAGTGCGTGGGATGTGCTCAGGACGATGACGCCCAGTGAATACACAGCCTTTCGCCCCGCATTGGGGAATTCGTCCGGCTTCCAGTCGCACCAGTACCGTCAGGTGGAATACCTGCTGGGCAACCGCATCGGGGCGTTGATGAAGCTGCATGAACACAAGCCCGAGGCCTATGATGTGTTGAAAGATGAACTGGCACAGCCGAGCCTTTATCAGGTTGCCATTGCGATTGCTTGCGACACGCTTGGGATTGCATCGCTTGCCGGGCCACCGGGCGCGGACAGCTGGAAGGCGGATCCGGCGGTGCAGGATTTGTGGCAGAAAGTGTATGAGGCGCCCGAAGACCATTGGGCGCTGTATGAACTGGCCGAAAAGCTGGTCGATCTGGAGGATTATTTTCGCCGCTGGCGTTTCAATCATGTCACGACCGTGGAACGGATCATCGGCTTCAAACGCGGCACTGGCGGCACCAGCGGGGTTGCCTATCTGCGCAAGATGCTGGAAGTGGAGCTTTTCCCGGAGTTGTGGCACGTCAGAGGAGCGCTGTAAGTGGCTGAGATATCCAAGAAAGACCAGTTCATCCTGCCCGAAGGCGTGGTGTATCTGGATGGCAATTCGCTGGGGCCGATGCCCAAGACCGTGCCGCAGCGGATGCAGTCGGTGGTTGCGGATGAATGGGCGCAATTGTTGATCGGGGGGTGGAACAAGGCGGGCTGGATGGCCATGCCCGAACAGGTCGGTGATTCAGTGGGCCGGTTGATTGGTGCTCCCAAAGGGTCAGTCGTGATGGGCGATACCCTGTCGATCAAGGTTTATCAGGCGCTGGCCGCAGGTGTGAAGTTGCGCCCGGAGCGGCGGGTGATCCTGAGCGACACGGGCAATTTCCCGAGCGATCTTTACATCGCGGAAGGCTTGGTGGGGCTGCTTGGGCAGGGGTACGAGCTGCGCACGGTGGCACCAGAGGACGTGGCGGATGCCATTGGTGAGGAGATTGCGGTGGTGATGCTGACGGAGGTGGATTACCGCACCGGACGCAAACACGACATGAAGACGATCACGGAGATGGCCCATGCAGCGGGTGCCGTGATGGTCTGGGACCTGGCGCATTCGGCCGGCGCGCTGCCGGTTGATCTGGCGGGGTCGAACTGCGAATTCGCGGTGGGGTGTACCTATAAATACCTCAATAGCGGGCCGGGTGGACCTGCGTTCATCTACGTGCGCCCCGATCTGGCCGATACGGTTGAACCCGCCCTTGCGGGGTGGTTGGGCCATGCGCGGCCTTTCGATTTCGATCTCAACTACACCCCCGGCGCGGGAATCGAGCGGATGCGCGTGGGCACGCCGCCCGTGTTGCAACTCGCGGCGCTGGAGGAGTCGATGAAGCTGTGGGAAGACGTGGACATGGACGCCCTGCGCGCGGCTTCCATCGCCCTGCAGGAACAGTTCATTGAAGAAGTCGAAGCCGCCGCACCGCAGTTGACGCTGGCCAGTCCGCGTGATGCGCAGGTCCGGGGCAGTCAGGTATCGTTCCGCTTTGAACATGGATACGCCGCGATGCAGGCGCTGATCGCGCGGGGCGTCGTGGGGGATTTCCGCGCGCCGGACATCATGCGCTTTGGCTTTACGCCGCTTTATATCGATGCGTCGGACGTGTCCAAGGCCGTGGGGATCATTGCGGATGTGATGAACAACGACCTTTGGGATGACGCGCAGTACAAGGTGCGATCGCGGGTGACCTGACAGGCTGCGCCGCTTTCAGCGCGCGCGCAGCATCGGGGACAGCAGGCTGGAGCCGATGAAGATCAGGGCGGCAACGCTGACGATGCTGGGCCCCGTCGGCGTGTCGTAGCTGAAGGAGACAGCCAACCCTCCGAAGGCCGCCACTGCGCCGAAAAGGGCGGCGATCACGGCCATCATCTCTGGCGTGCGGGCAAAGGGGCGGGCGCTTGCCGCGGGGACGATCAGCATGGCGGCAATCAGCAGCGCACCGACAACCTTGAGCGCCACGGCAACCGTCAGGGCCAGCGCGAGGGTCAGGATCAGCTGCTCGCGCCGTGGATGACCACCCGATGCGGTGGCCAGATCAGGGTTCAGCGTTGCGGTCAGCAGCGCCTGCCAGCGCCACACCAGCAGCGCCACCGCCGCAAGTGCACCGATCCAGATCACGGCAAGGTCACCTGCGCTGACGGCAAGGATTTCACCGAATAGGTAGGCCGATAGATCGACCCGCTGTCCGGGCAGCAGCGATACCGCGACGAGACCGAAGGCAAGGGCGGCATGGGCCAGAACGCCCAGCAGGGTGTCGGTGCTCAGCTGTCTGTCGGACAGGCCGCCAACAATCAGCGCCATGGCAAGGGCAACCGCAAGCACACCCGCAAAGATCGGCAATTCCGTTGCCAGCGCAAGGGCGACGCCAAGAAGGGCCGCGTGGCTGGTCGCGTCACCGAAATAGGCCATGCGCCGCCAGACGACAAAACATCCCAGCGGTGCGGCGGCAAGGGCAACCCCCAGACCGGCAAGGGCCGCGCGGATGGCGAAATCATCCAGCATGCTCAGGCCTCCGCTTTTGCCGGGGCATCGTGATCATGAACATGATCATGATCGTGATGATGGTGGTGGTCGTGATCATGTCGGTAAAGGGCCAGCGCCCCTTGCGTTCCTGTCCCGAACAGCGCGCGATATTCGGGCGCATCGGCGACGATCTCAGGCGCGCCTTCGCAACAGACATGACCGTTCAAACACAGAACCCGGTCCGAGGCGGCCATGACCACATGCAGGTCGTGGCTGACCATCACGACGGCCAGACCCAGATCGCGCCGCACCTCTTCGATCTGGCGATAAAAGGATGCCGCCCCCGGCTGATCGAGCCCCTGGGTGGCTTCATCCAGGATCAGGATGTCCGGCTCCCCCAGCAGGGCGCGGGCCAACAGCACCCGCTGAAACTGTCCGCCCGACAGCCCTGCCATCTGGCGGTTCGCCAGATCGGCGACACCTGCGCGGGCAAGGGCTGAGGCGACCTGCGTCCGATTCTGCCTGCGCGGCAGGTTCAAGAAGCGCCGCACGGTCAGCGGAAGGGTCGAATCAATCGCCAGCTTTTGTGGCACGTAGCCCACTTTCAGCCCGTTAGCGCGCACAACGGTGCCGCCTGCAGGGCGCAGGGCTCCGATCAGGGCGCGCAGCAGGCTGGATTTGCCTGACCCATTGGGGCCGACAATGGTGACGATCTCCCCTCGGTCGATGTTGAAGTTTACATCGCGCAGCACGATTTGGCGGCCATAGCTCAAGCTGAGGTCTCGGGTCTGGATCAGGCTCATGCCGGGACGCCCTGACAATCGGGGCACAGGCCTTCGGCTTCCAGCACGGTGCGTTCGATGCGAAACCCGGCGGCACGGGCTGCGGCACCAAGGCGGCCCTGTTCAGGACCGGTGCAGGTTTCCGCGACCGACTTGCAGGCGCGACAGATCAGAAACACGGGGTTGTGCCCTTCGCCCAGATGGGTGCAGCCGATATAGGCATTCAGTGCCTCGATCTTGTGGGCAAATCCGGCGCTGACCAGAAAATCCAGCGCACGATAGGCGACGGGCGGCTGGTTGCCCAGCCCTTCGTCTGCCAACACAGCCAGCAGGTCATAGGCTCCCAGCGCACGGTGTTCGGCCAGCAGGATTTCCAGCGCACGCCGCCGCACCGGGGTCAGGCGGAGCTTTTTTTCCCGGCAAATGGCTTCGGCCCGCTGCAGCGTGTCGCGCACGCAGGCGGTGTGGTCGTGACGCCTGAACCCGACAGGTTCGTTCGCGTCATGGTGTTTTTGTTCCATGAGGTATTGATATGTTATAACATTCAGTATAGCAAGCCGCCATTCGTCAACAGGGAGACTTCGGATGCGTTCTTTGATTGTTTTGGCTTTTGCATTGGGGATTGTACAGCAGGCAAAGGCGGATGCCCCCCGCGTGGCGACGGATATCCTGCCGGTTCAGGCGCTGGTTGCGCGGGTCATGGAAGGGGTCGGCACGCCTGACCTGATCCTGCCGCCTACGGCGTCGCCGCACGGTTATGCATTGCGCCCCTCGGAAGCACGCAGTCTGGCGCAGGCGCAGCTGGTGGTGTGGATTGGTCCCGCGTTGACGCCATGGCTTGCGGAACCGGTGGAGACACTGTCGCCGGGTGCCAGACATCTGGCGTTGATGGAGGTCGAAGGCAGCATCGTCATGCCATACCGGGAAGGGGCCGCTTTCGCTGCACATGATCACGACCACGGGCACGATGATGAACACGGGCACGATGATGAACACGGGCACGATGATGAGCATGCACAAGACGATGATCATGCGCATGATGCAGAGAAGGCGCACGACGATGATCACGGTGCAGAACACGCGGGCGATGCACTTGATCCCCATGTCTGGCTTGATCCGCGCAACGGGGCCGTATGGATGGAGGTCATCGCAGCGGAACTTGCCGCACTTGATCCGGCGCATGCGGACATTTACCGCAGCAATGCCGCCGCAGGCAAAGCGGAACTGGCCGCGCTGGAGGATGAAGTGAAATCCCTGCTGGAGCCGGTGAAATCACGCAGTTTTATCGTTTTCCACGATGCGTTTCACTATTTCGAAGCGCGCTTCGGGGTGGAAGCGACGGCTGCTATCAGTGCAGGGGATGCCGCCAAGCCGGGTGCCGCGCGCATCGCTGAACTGCGCGCGCATATCGCCGAAACCGGGGCGGTTTGCGCTTTTGCCGAACCGCAATTCAATGCCGATCTGCTTGATACCGTGACCGAAGGGCACGCGGTCAAACCCGGTGTGCTTGACCCGATGGGGGCTGCGCAGACGATGGGCGGACAGCATTATGCCGCAACCTTGCGCGGCATCGCTGTGGCGATGGCGGACTGCCTTACCCCTTGAGCGTCAGATCAGACCGTTCATAGCGGTGGCGGCCATCTTCGGAGGGTCGCGCCCGCTTGAGCGCCCAGAAATGGCGCACGTCATCCATACCCATGTCCGGGTTATCGGCCAGAAAATCACGGGTGTATTGGTTGAACTGGTTGTGATGCGCGATCTTGCTTTGCGCGCCGGGCGCGTTCGCTTCGTTCATCATACGCTCGTACTCTGTCACGGCATCGGCCAGCGTCTTGCCGACATTGGCCTTGATCCACGCCATGAAGGCGATGTTGAACTTGAACTGATCGCCAACCTGAGACTTGAAGAAACGCCGCACGTTCTGGGAGTTGCGATAGCTGTCGGTGATCACCGTATCTGGTGTCAGCGGCGCTGAGTGCCAGTCAAAGGCAGACTTCGGGCGCGACGGGCGGTCGCCGAGCAATGCAGGTTCGCCCGTTTCCAGAAAATGCGCGATCCGCTCCAGCTGAGTGAATTTCGCGCCCGCGATCTTCAATCCGCGACGTCGGCATTCTGCTTCAAGCTCCGCCTTGGTCCAATACCAGCGCCTCAGCCCTGTGGCTGTGGTGATCGTTTCAATCGGAGGGCGGTTCTGATCGGTCATGGGGTGAAGATGTGAGCGTAGGCGATCCAATCAAGGAAAAACGCACCGAAGTGGCGTGCATGGCGGATTTCATCGCAGCGGACTGCGGCTTGATCAGGGCGCGACGGGATGCAAGGTTGGGCCATGTTTTCTCGCAGGACACTGTTGGCACATGCCGGTGCGGGTGCGCTGGCTGCGGTGTTGCCGACAACCGGGCGGGGGCAGGATCGCTATGACCAACAATATCTGCTTGATTTCCAATCTGTTGGCACCGCCACGCTGATTCATCTGGGGGATCTTTTCGGTCAGGTCCATCCGCATTTGATGCGGCCAGCCGAAGACAAGACCGCCCTCCGGAGCGAACGCCATCTGCCCGAAAACCAGACCGGAGAACTGCTGCGCATCCGCTTTGGCGTGGGCGGCCGTCAGCCGATGGATTATGCGCTGACCCACGCTCATTTCGCTGAGGATGCAATGGTCTATGGTCCGATGGGCGGACTGGCGCATATCGCGACGGTTGTCGAAGCCATCCGCGCCCAGCGGCCCGGTGCGGCGCTTGTCGCGGGTCAAGGGGCCGCGCTTTTGAAGCCGCTTCAGCGGGCAGCGCCTGTTCACAGGGCACAGGTTGGTGACGTACCCCTTGCCGTGATCGAAGTGACCGACATCGACCGCCTGCCGGATCAGTTGGCAACGGCCAGGGCGCAGGGTGCGATTGTCGTTTGCCGCTCCGCGCTGGGGGTTGCGGCGAACCGTGTGCTTGCGGCGCAAGGAATGGGGATTGATCTGATGCTTTGCGCCGGGGATGCGCCCGCTTTTCCCGAGGCAGAGCGCATTGGGGATGCATTTCTGGTGGCGACAGGGACGCAGGGAAGGTTCGTGTCCCGGATTGATCTGGACGTGCAGGACGGGCGCTTGCAGGGCATTGCCCATCGGCTGATCCCGGTTTTTGCCGATATCATTGCGCCAGCACCGCTGCCGGATATGCCGGGCCCGGACGGGACGGTTCTTGGGACAGCGACCAAGCTGTTGTACCGACAAGGGCGTCTGGGGAGCACTTGGGATGACTTGATTTGCGACGCGCTTCTGCGCGGGTTGGATGCAGATGTTGCCTTGGTGCTGGGGGCGCAGCACGGGGTCGCGGTGCTTCCGGGTGCGCCGATCACCCAAGCCGCGTTGGAATCGGTTCTGTGGGGCGCGCCTGCCCGGACAAGCCCAACGGACCTGACGGGGTCAGAGGTTGTTGCAATTCTGGAAGCGGCTGCGGAGGCGGTCTTTCATCCTGACCCCCTGCGCCGCACGGCAACTGCGATGATGCGCGCGGGCGGGATCCGGTTTGCCGTTGATCCGGATGCGCAGACAGGCGCGCGGATCGGGGCGGTGACACATGCGGATGGCACGCCTTTTGATTTGCAGGGCTCCTACAAGGTTGCGCAGTGGGGCGTCGGTGCGACCGGGGCGGTTGGTCCTGCGATTGCGGATGTGATGGCAGGATATTTCAGCCAGCGCGCGGCGCTCACACCAGATTGAATGCGCCTTGCTCGCGCACGAAGCGGTTGATCAGGTCAGGGATATGCTTGCGGAACGGGAAGAACCCCTTGGTCGCCAGCGACCATGCGTGATCTTCGAAGGGGCGGCGGTGCAGGCTGACCGGCAGGGCATCGGGCCGCGCGCGGTAGGCGGCAATCATGTCCTGCACGGGGCCGACCGGTGCATAGGGTGCTACGATCTGCTCCAGCGCGTGGGACGTCGCCCAACCCGCAATCGCTTCTGCGCCCTCCAGGATCGCCATCTCGGCACCGTCCGCCTGATCCCGCGCTGCCACTTGCCGGAAACCGGAGACATGCGGCGCCATCTGCCAGGGGCTGTGGCCCGACGTCGCTTCTGCATAGGCCCAGGCGGCGGGCGCACCGCCTTTGATGAGGGGCGCGGGGTCGGTGTCATCGCCGTGCAACATCACGCCGAAACGGGCGGCGCGGGGCAGTGCGCCTGCGGGCGGCAGCATGCCCGCGCTCGGATTTGGCGGATAGGAAATGGCAGGCGCGTGATCGGCAAGGTCGGGAACGGATGCAAAGCGGCCGTTGGTGAATTTGGCGATGTTGCCTTCGGTCGCTAGATAGGTCTTGCCCTGCGTCTGGATCCCCGCCACCCAGCGCCAGCTGAGCGTATTGACGGCGGCATCCCCGTCCAGCAGATGCCGCAGGAAGAAATCCGCGCCCAATTGCCACGGCAAGCCCAGCGTAAAAATCCAGATGGACGCGAACCACATCCGCGCGTGGTTGTGCAGATACCCCGTCTGCACCAATTCATGCGCCCAGGCATCAAACGGCGCAATGCCCGTCTGGCCCAGACAAGCGTCTTCCCAGCGCGCGCGCAGCCCGGACTGGGTCTGCACTTCGTCTTGAAGGCGCGTCAGATCGGAGCGGTACATCTGCCAGACGGAGGGGCGCAGTTCCATCCAGCCTTTCCAGTAGGTGCGCCAGAACACCTCGCTCAGAAATTTATCAGCGTCGCGGGCGCGGTGTTTCGCGATCACGGCCCGTGCCACCTGTGGTTCATCCAGCAGGCGGGCACGGATGTAGGGCGACAGGGTCGACACGGCGTCGTGTTGCCCTGCGCCGTGGTCAAAGTTTCGGCCCTGCGCATAAGCGGCAGCGGCCCGTGGTACGAATGCGTCAAGACGGGATTTCGCGGCGTCACGTGTGGGCGGGAAAAGTTCAAGGATATCAGCCATGCCGCGCAGGTAGACCATGCGGCTTGCAGATCAAGTTCACGCATCAAGGTGCGGGGGGCCTCTTGAACCCCCCGGATGGCGCGACTAATCTTGCGGTAACGGTTTTGCGGGTATGGTCCGGCAAAAGACAGGTACAGGCAGGCAATATGAACGATCCCATCGACACCTATATGAACACGCTCGTCCCCATGGTGGTGGAACAGACCAGCCGTGGTGAACGCGCCTACGACATTTTCTCGCGCCTGCTGAAGGAACGGATTATTTTCGTGAATGGTCCGGTCCACGACGGCATGTCATCGCTGATCGTGGCGCAGCTTCTCCATCTTGAGGCGGAAAACCCTTCCAAGGAAATCTCCATGTATATCAACAGCCCCGGCGGCAGCGTCGTCGCGGGGATGAGCATCTATGACACCATGCAATACATCCGTCCGAAGGTGTCCACACTGGTGTGCGGCCTTGCGGCATCCATGGGGTCGGTCATTGCCATCGGCGGCGAAAAGGGCATGCGGTTTTCCCTGCCCAACGCGGAATTCCTGGTGCACCAGCCGTCAGGCGGTGCGCGGGGCACGGCCGAAGACATCCTGATCAGCGCCAAGAGCATCGAAAACACCCGTGAACGGATGTACCAGCTTTACATGCGCCACACCGGCAATACCTACAAGGAAGTCCAGAAAGCGCTGGATCGTGACAAGTGGATGACCCCGGAAGAAGCGAAGAAATGGGGCCACATCGACGAGATCGTCGAGAATCGCGGCAAGGAAGACGACCCCGACGCAGCCCCCAAAGGCAAAAGCGACAGCTGATGAGGGAACAGACCTGTGACGATTTTGCGATTGTAGCGGGGCAGGGGCTGGCCTAGGGTATGGGTCAGGAACTTGCCCTGCCACGCAGGGCATATTTTCAAGTGCGAACCTGAAAGGGTTAAGATGGCGAATTCTTCTGGTGGTGACAGTAAAAACACCCTCTATTGCAGCTTCTGCGGCAAGAGCCAGCATGAGGTGCGTAAGCTGATTGCGGGCCCGACCGTGTTCATCTGCGATGAATGTGTGGAACTGTGCATGGACATCATCCGGGAGGAGACGAAAGCCTCCGGCCTGAAAGCCACGGATGGGGTCCCGACACCAAAGGACATCTGCGACGTGCTGGACGATTACGTGATCGGACAGGCGATGGCCAAGCGGGTGCTGTCGGTGGCGGTGCACAATCACTACAAGCGCCTCAACCACGCCCAGAAGGGCGGGGACATCGAACTGGCGAAATCCAACATCCTGCTGATCGGTCCCACCGGCTGCGGCAAGACGCTGCTGGCGCAGACGCTGGCGCGTATTCTGGATGTGCCGTTTACCATGGCCGATGCGACCACCCTGACCGAAGCGGGGTACGTGGGCGAGGATGTGGAAAACATCATCCTGAAGCTGCTGCAATCGTCCGAATACAACGTCGAACGTGCGCAGCGCGGCATCGTCTATATCGACGAGGTCGACAAGATCACCCGGAAGTCCGAAAACCCCTCCATCACCCGCGACGTGTCGGGCGAAGGTGTGCAGCAGGCGCTGCTCAAGCTGATGGAAGGTACGGTTGCCTCCGTACCGCCACAGGGCGGGCGCAAGCATCCGCAGCAGGAATTCCTGCAGGTGGACACCACCAACATCCTGTTTATCTGCGGCGGGGCCTTTGCCGGCCTCGACAAGATCATCGCGGCGCGCGGCAAGGGGTCCGCCATGGGCTTTGGTGCCGATGTGCGCGACAACGACGAACGCGGGGTGGGCGAGATATTTACCGATCTGGAACCCGAAGACCTGCTGAAGTTCGGTTTGATCCCGGAATTCGTGGGGCGTCTGCCGGTTCTGGCAACGCTTGAGGATCTGGATGAAGACGCGCTTGTGACCATCCTGACCCAGCCCAAGAACGCGCTGGTCAAGCAATACCAGCGCCTGTTTGAGCTGGAAGATACGCAACTGACCTTCACCGATGATGCGCTGAGCGCGATCGCCAAGCGGGCCATCGAACGCAAGACAGGCGCGCGGGGACTGCGGTCCATCCTGGAAGATATCCTGCTCGACACGATGTTCGACTTGCCGGGGCTGGATTCGGTCAGCGAAGTGGTCGTGAATGAAGAGGCCGTGACCTCTGACGCGGCGCCGTTGATGATCCACGCCGAGAAAGAGAAAGAGCCTGCAACCGCGGGCTGATTGTCGGGATATGAGCACGATTTGAAAGCGGGCCTGCGCAGGCCCGCTTTTTTCATGGTGGAGGGACCTGTCAGATGAGCATTCGGCGCATTCACTCAGGCGGAGAATTCGAAAAGAAGATTGGCTACTGTCGGGCCGTTGTCGCAGGCGGGTTTGTGCATGTGGCAGGCACCGTGGGGCAGGGTGACGATGTGGTGGCCCAGTGCCGTTCCGCGCTGGGGATCATCGAAGCGGCCTTGTCTGAAGCAGGGGCCAGCATGGCAGACGCGGTGCGGGTCACCTACATGCTGCCGGATCGCGCGGAATTTGATCTCTGCGCGCCGCTGTTGGTGAAGGCGTTCGGGGATAACCCACCTGCCGCCACGATGATCGAATGCGGCCTCCTGCGCCCGGAGATGCGGATCGAGATTGAGGTGACAGCCCTGCTTCCGGGTTAGGCGGGTTCCACCTCGACTTCGACAAAGTTCTTGCCGAGGCGTTTCTTGACCTCGGCGGTTTTGAGCGCTTTCCAAGTGGTTTTGGCGGGTTTGACGAAACCGGCCGCTGCCAGTTCCTTTTCCAGCGCGGGCATATCCAGTTCGCCCATCCACATGCGCGGCTTTGCGTCCTGTGACGGTTTCCACGACCGCGCAAGGGCGGTGACGACGGTCGGGGAGGTGCCGGAGAAACTTTCCACGTGGCGGATCAGCTGATTGGTGGCACCCGACGGGCGGCGCACCACGATGCCGATCTGGGTCTTCGGTCCAGCCACCATGGCCAGCAGATGCAGCGCCGATCCTTCGGCGGCCAGAACCTGCTTGGCGGCCTTGTAGGTGGCAATCTGGCTGTGCAGATCGTGCTTTTGCGGGTGATAGATCGTATAGCCTTGCTTGATCAGGTTTTCCTCAAGCTCTGCTTCGCCCACCAGCGTGCCGCGCCCGGCGGGCAGCTTGCTGCGGCTGATATAAAGCCTGTCGGGGCCGTCCGCCTTGACGTCCTTGGCAAACCGCGCGCTGATTGCGTCGCGGTAGGCCTGGGTGCCTGAAACTATCTTGCCCAGACCGACGCCTTGGCCCGGAATGATCAACCGTTCGACTTGTTCGGGTTTGTCGACACAGACCACAGGGACGTCCGACCCCATCAGTTGTGCAAACTCTTTATGCATATCAAGCACTTCTGGGCCGTTCCTGGGGCGCTTTGGAATGTAGAGGATACCGTCGATCTTGTCCTTGATCTGGTTCAGCGCCCACAGGCGCGAGGTGCTTTCGACAAGGAAGTGGCCAAAGTGCATCCACAGCACCCCAGCCCAGAGCCATGTGCCCTTGCGGACGGGCAGTTTGCCCTCCGGCATATCTGGGGTCACGGTCAGCGCACGGCCATTGCGCCACAGCGCGCCGTTGGCAAGGTAATTGCCATCCGCATCCAGCAGCCCCGCACGCTGTACAAATCCCGTTTCCAGCGGCGGCACGACAACCGCTTTCTTGACCGTTTCGATGCTTTCGGTCCAGCCGCCATCGGGGTGGGGGGGCTGCAAGGTCGGATCATAGGTGCAGGTCCAGATGTGGCGGGTGCAATGGCCCCGCACCTGCGAAAATCCCGCACGTGCAAGAATGGATTTGCATTCGCGCATCCCTTCCTTGCCGTACGCGTTGGGATGAAATTCGATCACGATGGCGCGCACGCCGTCCAGATTGGCATGGCGCAGAAAATCAAGCTCCCCGCCTTCGATATCCATCAGCAGGACAGTGGGTTTGAAATCCCTGTGCACGTCGGCATATTTCGCAACATTGACGTCCACACGGGTGGTGCGCCGGTTTTCAGCCTCGATCAGGGACGAGCCCAGATAGGAATTGCGGATGTGGAAGGGCATCGTTTCGGGGGCGTCAGGCGCGCTGATCAGCACCTCATTGCGGACTTCGATCGTCTTGCCCAGCCGGTTCATCTTGTAAAGCGCGTTGATATGGGGGATCAGATTGGGATTGGCTTCAAACGACATGACCTTCGCGGGCTTGCCGTTCTTTGCGGCCACGGCCCCGACAATGCCAAGCCCCGCGCCCAGTTCCAGCACATGATCGCCCTCTTGCACGACTTCCAGCGCGCCGGCGATTTCCTGTCCCTCATACCGCGCCAGATTGATCCGGTTGGCGCGCTCGGGTGTCACCATCGGACTGTCGGGGACCTTTACCCCGTGACAGACCGCTGCCGGTTCGGTCTTGGAAGGGGGTGGCGTCTTGGACGCGGAGGCTGCCTTGCCCTTGGTCGCCGTCCGTGATTTCGCCACTGTCTTCGACTTGGTCGCCGTCTTCGGCGTGGCCGCTTTTTTCGACGTTGCCGCTGTTTTGGACTTGGCCGCCGTCTTTGGCTTGGTGGCTGTCTTGGCCTTGGATTTGGTCGTGCTGCTCGCCATCGGGTATACTCCCTGTTTGCGGCATAGTATCGCGAGACGGCGTTAACGCCAAGTGTGTAAGCGGGGATCGGCGATTGGGAGTCTTTGAAGCAACACCCGCTGGACCAGCACGTGCGTATGGTGCATAACACGCCCAACCACAGGCGGAGAGATCATGGGCATTCTCAACACAATTTTCCGGGCGCTGACATGGTGGGAGCGGGGCACGCTCAACACCCAGTTTTTTACATGGCGCAAGGGCATCAAGGTGGGTGAGGATGACCAAGGCAACATCTATTACCACAACAAGGATGACAGCCGCCGCTGGGTGATGTTCAACGGCGAAATGGAAGCATCCCGCGTCAGTCCGGAATGGCATGGCTGGCTGCACCGTACCTGGGATGAGCCGCCGACGGAAAAGCCGCTGGCGCGGAAATCATGGGAAAAGCCCCATATCGAGAACCTGACAGGCACTGCAATGGCCTATGCCCCCGCGGGATCCTTGCGTCAGGTCAAGCCAAAGCCGCGCGACGACTACGAAGCCTGGAGCCCGGAATAGGGGGCGACAGTGATGCGCTGGCTTGTTTGCGTCCTTTCCATCATCGGTCTTTGCGCCGGTGCCGCAGCCGCGCAGGACGTGGCAAGCGCGTCCGGTGCGGTGCTGCGTGTGCTGGACAAGACATCGGGCGACACGCGGGATCTGGAGATCCGGCGCGGTCAGGCGGTGCAGGAGGGGCGTTTGCAGATTGCAATGCGCGACTGCCGTTATCCGGCCGGAAACCCGTCAGGCAATGCCTATGCCGCGCTGGAGATTTCAGAGGCGGGCAAGGATGGATTGCTGTTTTCCGGTTGGATGATCGCGTCCAGCCCCGCCTTGTCGGCGCTTGAACATCAGCGTTACGATGTCTGGGTCATCCGCTGCACCACCTCCTGAAGGGTCGGAATGGGGGGCGCGATGAATTGCGCGTTGCGCGCCTTGGCGTTTTCGAGCCTGCCGTGATACTGGCTGCGGGTGATTTCAACCGCCCCGAGGGACGCAAGGTGGTCGGTTTGGAACTGCGTATCGAACAGCGTGTATCCCGCTTGCCGCAGCCGATCCACAAGGGCCGCCAGAGCCATCTTTGATGCATTGGTCCGGCGCGAAAACATGCTTTCCCCAAAGAACGCAGCCCCCATCGTAACGCCGTAAACCCCGCCGACCAGCATATCGTCGTCCCAGACTTCCATTGAATGTGCATGGCCGTGCGCATGCAGGGTACTGTAAAGGTTTGCGATTTTGTCATTGATCCAGGTCTCGGACCGTTCCGCGCAGCCAGCGACAACACCTTCGAAATCACGGTTGACGGCAAGGGTGAAGGCGCTGCGGCGCATGGCCTTGGCCAGGGACCGGGACAGATGAAACCGATCCAGCGGCAGAACGCCCCGGCGCTGCGGATCGACCCAGAACACATCCGGGTCATCGCGGTGCTCCGCCATCGGGAAAATCCCGATTGCGTACCCTCTTAACAGGATCTCCGGCGTCAGTTCGGGCATCGCGCTCAGGCGTCGCCGAGGTTGGTTTCCAGCCAATGTTCCAACCAGTGAATGTTGTAGTCGCCGCGCTGCACGGCCTCTTCCGCCAGCAGGGCATGAAACAGCGGCACCGTGGTATCGACACCGTCCACGATCAATTCCCCCAGCGCCCGGCCAAGACGCGCCAGCGCTTCGGGCCGGTCGCGGCCATGCACGATCAGTTTGCCGATCAGGCTGTCGTAATAGGGCGGGATTTTGTAACCGTCATAAAGCGCGGAATCCATCCGCACCCCAAGTCCGCCGGGCGTGTGGTACTGGGTGATCTTCCCCGGACAGGGCGAAAAGCTGGGTAGTTTTTCGGCGTTGATGCGCACTTCGATCGCGTGGCCATTGATGGTCAGCGCGTCCTGGTCAAAGGACATGGGCAGGCCTTCGGCAACGCGGATCTGCTCGCGTACCAGATCGACGCCGAAGATGGCTTCGGTCACCGGGTGTTCGACCTGCAGGCGTGTGTTCATCTCGATGAAATAGAATTCCCCGTTCTCGTACAGGAATTCGATGGTGCCCGCGCCGATGTAATTGATGTCGGCCATGGCATCCGCGCAGGTCTTGCCGATGCGGGCGCGTTCTTCGGCGGTGATGGAGGGACCCGGGGCTTCCTCGAACACCTTCTGGTGCCGCCGCTGCAGGGAACAGTCGCGTTCGCCCAGATGCACCGCCTTCCCTTTGCCATCGCCAAATACCTGGATTTCAATGTGGCGGGGGGTCGTCAGATATTTCTCGATATAAACTTCGTCGTTGCCGAAGTTCGATTTGCCTTCGGCGCGCGCGGTCTGAAAGGCCTTGGCCATCTCGGCAGCATTCTGCGCGACTTTCATACCCTTGCCGCCGCCGCCCGCCGTGGCCTTGATGATCACGGGATAACCGATTTCGTCCCCCAGCGCCTTCGCCTCTTCCAGCGTGGCAACACCTCCTTCGGATCCGGGCACGCAAGGCACACCGAGTTTTTTCATGGTGTCCTTGGCAGTGATCTTGTCACCCATGATGCGGATGTGTTCGGCGGTGGGGCCGATGAAGGTCAGGCCGTGGTCTTCGATGACCTGAACAAATTGGGCATTTTCGCTGAGGAAACCGTAACCGGGATGGATCGCCTCCGCGCCGGTGATCTCACACGCGGCGATGATGGCAGGCACCGACAGATAGGACTGCGCGGAGGCGGGTGGGCCGATGCAGACGCTTTCGTCGGCCATGCGCACGTGCATTGCATCACTGTCGGCGGTGGAATGCACCGCGACGGACTGAATGCCCATTTCGCGCGCCGCACGGATCACGCGCAGGGCGATTTCCCCTCGGTTGGCGACCAGGATTTTCTTGAACATCGGTCGGCCCCTTATTCGATGATCACCAGGGGTGCGCCGAATTCGACGGCGTCGCCGTCCCCGACAAGAATGCGTTTGACGGTGCCGCCGCGGGGCGCGGGGATGTGGTTCATCGTCTTCATCGCTTCAACGATCAGCAGCGTATCGCCTTCGCTGATGCTGGCACCCACGGTGATGAAGGCAGGCGCACCGGGTTCGGCCTGCATGTAGACAGTCCCGACCATGGGCGAAGTCACGGCACCGGGATGGGCGGCCGGGTCTTCGCCGCTGTCGCTGGCGCCGGGGTTGGCAACTGCGGCAGGTGCGGGGTTGGCCACCGGGGCAGGCACCACATGTGCCGGGGCGGGTGCCGCCACCACCTGCTGCGGTGGCTTTCGGCTGACGCGCACGTTCAGGCTGTCGCTTTCCGCGTAGTCGCGTTTGACCTGCAATTCGGTCAGATCATTTTCATTGAGCAATTCCGCGAGAGCGCGGATAAAGGCCACATCAGCGTCATGGGTATTCTTTGGCATGGTTCCTCGACGTTTCCTCGTCCCCGGTGGGTCCGGGTGCACGTTTTTTTCGCTTATATGTCATGGGGCATAGCAAGGAAAGCGGCGAGTTGTACGGGGAATTCCACGCGCGGGGGCGCATGAGGGGGGAAGGACATTGAATCTGGCACGATGGCTGGAACGCCGCGCTGCGGTATCGCCGGACGCGCCCGCGCTTTATTCCGGGACGGAATTGGTGGCGCGATATGCGGCATTTGCGGCGCAGGCAAGGGCCGTTGCAGGATGGCTTGAGGTGCAGGGCATTCTGCCGGGGGACCGCGTGGGCATCTTCATGCGCAACGATCCCGCGTATCTGGTCGTGCTTTACGGGGCGTGGATGGCGGGTGCTGTGGTGGTCCCGATCAACGCCAAGCTGCACGCGCGCGAGGTCGCGCATATCCTGAGCGATTCCGGCGCAAAGTTGACGTTTGCATCGCCCGAATTGGCAGACGCCCTGGCCGACATCCCCAGCGTTTCGGCACCGGGCGTGGAATTCGATGCGATCCTCCAAGCCGACCCCTTTGATGGAATCGTGCATCGCACGCCCGAAGATCTGGCGTGGCTCTTCTATACTTCTGGTACCACGGGCAGACCCAAGGGTGTGATGATCACCCACGGCATGCTGATGGCAATGGCGCTGAGCTATGAAGTCGATGTGGACGCGGTCAGTGCGGCAGATACCGCCCTATACGCCGCACCGATGAGCCATGGCGCGGGATTGTACAATATCATGCATGTGCGCGCAGGGGCGCGGCATGTCTGCCCGCAAAGCGGCGGCTTTGACCCTGCGGAAGTACTGTCGCTTGCCGCCCGCCATGGCCGGGTCCACATGTTCGCCGCCCCCACCATGGTGAAACGGCTGACCGATCATACGGTGGCAACAGGCGCAGGCAGAGAGGGGCTGCGCACCGTCGTCTACGGCGGCGGGCCGATGTATGTGGCTGACATCTGCGCGGCGGTGGATCACTTCGGTCCGGTCTTCGTCCAGATCTACGGGCAAGGAGAATGCCCCATGGCGATCACTGCCCTGTCGCGCGCTGAAGTGGCCGACCGCAATCATGCTGACTGGCGTGTGCGGCTGGGTTCCGTGGGCCGTGCACAGGCGGTTGTCGAGGTGCAGGTCGCGGATGATGAAGGCCAGCCACTTGATGCAGGTCAGGTGGGCGAGATCATGGTGCGCGGCGCGCCTGTGATGCCGGGATATTGGAACAACAGCGATGCCACCGCGCAGGCGTTGCAGGATGGATGGCTGCGCACGGGTGACATGGGGTCGCTGGACGCGGCGGGGTATCTGACGTTGCACGACCGTAGCAAGGATCTGATCATCACCGGCGGCAGCAATGTCTATCCGCGCGAGGTGGAGGAAGTCTTGTTGCAGCACGCAAGCGTCAGCGAAGTTTCCGTCGTGGGGCGGCCGCATGCGGACTGGGGCGAAGAAGTGGTCGCCTTCATTGTGGGCGATGCCACGGATGCGGCGCTGGACGCGCTGTGTCTGGCGCAAATTGCGCGGTTCAAGCGGCCCAAAGCCTATCTGCGCGTAAACAGCTTGCCGAAGAACAACTATGGCAAGGTGCTGAAGACAGAGCTGCGAAAGCTGCTTGCGGAGTGATCGGAAACGGGCGCGTCCGATACATGTTGCGGGCGTGACCCGTTACAACGCCCGCCACCCTGATCAGATAGCGAGGTATTCCGCCCGCAGTGCTTCGTTCTCAAGCACCTCTTGAGCAGTGCCGTCAAAGACGATTCCGCCCGTATCCAGGATCACCGCCCGGTCTGCCAGCTGTAGCGCGCGTACCGCATTTTGCTCCACCAGAATGGTCGTGATCCCCTGATCCTTGATGATGCCAAGCGTCTTTTCGATCTCATCCACGATCACCGGGGCCAGTCCTTCGTAAGGCTCATCCAGCAGCAACACCTTGATGTCGCGTGCCAGTGCGCGCGCAATGGCAAGCATCTGCTGTTCGCCACCCGAAAGCGTCGTGCCTTCCTGGCTTTTGCGTTCTCCAAGCCGGGGGAACAGCTGATAAATCCGCTCCAGCGACCAGCCGATGGGTGGCGCGATCTGTGCCAGCTTGAGGTTCTCCTCAACCGTCAGGCCGGGAATGATCCGGCGGTCTTCGGGGACAAGGCCCAAACCGGCTTGAGAGGCTTCGTGTGACGCCATCTTGTGCAACGGCTTGTGGTCTAGCCAAATCTCACCGTGGCGTGCCTCAGGTTCTGCCAGACGGGCGATGGCACGCAGGGTGGAGGTCTTGCCCGCGCCATTGCGGCCCAGAAGGGCCAGGATTTCACCTTCGTGCACATTAAAGCTGATGCCTTGCACAATATAGCTTTCACCGTAATAGGCATGCAGGTCCCAGACGGACAGGAACGCCGGGGCTGTTGCCGCATGATTGGCATTCTTATCAAGTGTTTGCGTGTTCATCTCTTTGGTTCCTTGTCAAAGGCGGCGCTCAGGCGGCGTCCTGGGTTTCGCCCAGATAGGCTTCGCGCACCTTGGGGTGCCCCTTGATGTTGTCCGGCGTGTCCTCCACCAGCGGTGTGCCCTGCGCCAGCACCGTGATGCGTTCGGCAAGAGAGAAGACCACGTGCATGTCGTGTTCGATGATGGCGATGGTGATGTCGCGCTCTTCCTTGATCTGCTTGAGCAGGTCGATGGTGTTGTTGGTATCGGCCCGCGCCATGCCCGCCGTGGGTTCATCCAGTAGAAGAAGGCGGGGATCTTGTGCCAGACACATTGCGATCTCCAGCCGACGCTTGTCACCGCGTGACATGGCGGCGGCGTGCATCTCGCGCTTGTCGATCAGGTTCATTTCCTCAAGCATATGCTCTGCCTTGCCGATGATGTCCTTCTCGTTACTGATGGCTTCGATGGCATGCATGCGGAACGCACCGTCGCGTTTGGCGAAACAGGGGATCAGCATGTTCTCCATCACTGTCAGATCGGTGAAGATCTCGGGTGTCTGAAACACCCGGGAGATGCCCATCTGGTTGATTTCGTAGGGTTTGCGCCCCAGCACGGACTGGCCGTCAAACATGACTGAACCAGTGTCCGGGATCAGCTTGCCCACCAGGCAGTTCAGCAAGGTGGATTTGCCTGCGCCATTCGGCCCGATGATCGCGTGACAGGAATTTTCTGCCACGCTGAGGTTCACGTCACCAAGCGCCTGGAGGCCTCCAAACCGCTTGCCGACGTTCTTTACTTCGAGAATAGCCATGGGTCTTTCTCCTTATTCAGCAGGGGTCTTGGTGCCATCGGGCGTCGTGTTCGAAGTTTTGTTGCGTCCAAACAGCCTGCCGATGCGCTGGCCGCCTTCGACAAGGCCGCCGGGCAGGAAGATCACCACGGCCATGAACATCAGACCCAGCGTCAGGTGCCAGCCCTTGCCCACGAAGGGGTGCACGATGGTCACGACGAAGTCCTCGATCCCGTCTGGCAGGAAGGCGAACCAGCTATGCAGCACGTTGTCGTTGATTTTGGAGAAGATGTTCTCGAAGTATTTGATAAAGCCCGCGCCCAGAACCGGCCCGATCAGCGTACCGGCCCCCCCCAGGATGGTCATCAGCACGACCTCGCCTGACGCTGTCCACTGCATGCGCTCCGCGCCGGCAAGAGGGTCCATGGCCGCCATCAGCCCACCGGCCAAACCGGCATACATACCTGAGATGACAAAGGCCGCCAGCGTATAGGGACGGGTGTTCAGCCCGGTATAGTTCATCCGCTGCTGGTTCGACTTTACCGCCCGCAGCATCATGCCAAAGGGCGAGCGAAAGATGCGGATCGCCAGGTAGAAAGCCATCAACATGATCACCGCACACAGGTAGTAGCCCGCATTGAAGTCAAAAGACCACGCCCCGGCATCCAGCGTGAAGGTGGAGCGCATTTCCACCAGACCAAAGAGATGGGGTGCCGTTTCGCCGGGGCTGATCAGGATCTGCGGGTCAGAGGTATAGACCTGAAGTCCTGTTTCCCCGTTTGTGATCGTGGTGCCCGCAAAGCGGCCCAGAAGGTCAGAGTAGCTGATCGCGAACATCATTTGTGCGAAGGCCAGTGTCAGGATCGAAAAGTAGATGCCTGAGCGGCGCAGTGAAATGAACCCGATCGCCAGCGCAAAGATACCCGATACGATCACGGCCAACGGCAAGCCCCAGATAATGTTGTAATCCAGCAGCTTGTACATCCATACCACAGCGTATGATCCTATCCCCAGAAAGGCCGCATGGCCAAAGGAGAGGTAGCCGGTCAGGCCAAAGAGAATGTTGAAGCCGATTGCAAAGATGCCGAAGATCACGAACCGCTGCATCAGGTCCGGGTAGCCCGCGTTGAACTGGGCCAAGCCTGACCCGGCAGGGAAGGGGTTCAAGATGAAGGGCGCAAACAGCGTCAGAGCGGCGACGATGATCAGCAGTGTCGCATCGCGTTTTCCAAGTCCAAACATGTCCTTACTCCTCCATCACGCCCTTGCGGCCCATCAGGCCCCGCGGACGTGTCAACAAAATGATAATTGCGACCACATAGATGATGATCTGGTCGATGCCCGGCAGGTAGGCTTTTACCTCGTTCATGGATGCAAAGCTTTCCAGAATACCAAGCAGAAACCCCGCCAGCACCGCTCCCGGTAAGGAGCCCATGCCGCCGACGACCACCACCACAAAGCTGAGGACAAGGAAATCCATACCCATGTGGTAATTCGGACTGTTGATTGGGGCGTACATCACACCCGCAAGCCCCGCCACCGCAGCAGCGATGCCGAACATGATGGTAAAGCGGCGGTCGATGTCGATGCCCAGCAGGCCCACGGTTTCCCGGTCTGCCATGCCCGCACGCACCACCATGCCAAAGGTCGTGAACTGCAGAAAGGCAAAGACAAGACCGATGATAAGTGCCGAGAAACCAAAGTACACCAGCCGCCAGTAGGGATAGGCCAACACCGCGTCCAGACCCAGCAGCGCGCCGATGTCCATACTGCCTTTGAAGGCGTCGGGGGCAGGAGTCGGGATCGGATTGGCGCCGTAGAAATACTTGATGATCTCCTGCAACACGATGGCCAGACCAAATGTAACAAGAATCTGGTCGGCGTGGGGGCGCTTGTAGAAGTGTTTGATCAGCCCGCGTTCCATCGCGTAGCCAATAAACAGCATCACAGGGATCGCAAAGAGGATCGCAAGCGGCACCGACCAACCGATGATGGCGGATCCGACTTCCGGTCCGAACCAGTTTTCCACATAAGGGGTCTGGATCTTGAGCGGGTTGCCCAGAAAGTCTTTTTGCGTCTCGTGGATGGTTTCAGTCGACAGGGTCAGGATACGCTGCAACGTGACCGAGCAGAAAGCACCAATCATGAACAATGCCCCGTGGGCGAAATTCACAACCCCCAGCGTGCCGAAAATCAGGGTCAGACCTAGGGCGATCAACGCATAAGCGGAGCCCTTGTCGAGACCGTTGAGAATTTGAAGAAGGATTGCGTCCATTGTCCCCACCTTAGACCATGACCGTCACGCTGCACTTTCAAGCGTGGCGGTGAATTGCTTCCGGACGCGTGCGTGACGCGCCCGGAATTATCATAGAAAGATCAGTTACTTATGCACCTGGGTTGCAAGTGCCCAGGTCACCACCGGCGAACATTGGGTGATCTGGCGCGTAGGTGACCTGCTCGGTTGGGGTCACTTCAACGATCTCAAGGGTGTCATACTCGTTCGTTGGGTTCTCTTTACCCTTCATGACAAGCACGTCTTTGAAGCACTGGTGGTCGTCACCGCGGTAAAGTGTCGGACCATTGCCCATGCCGTCAAACTCAAAACCTTCCAAAGCCTCCACGACACCGCAGGGGTTGAAGGTGCCGGCACGCTCAACCGCATCTGCATAAAGCAGCGTCTGAACGTAGCATGTGTGTGCGGAATTGGATGGCGGACGGCCATACTTTTCACCGAAGGATTTGGTGAACGCCTTGGAGCCTTCATCCTGCAGCTGCCAGTTCCAGTTCATGGATCCGATCACGCCCTGCACGTTCGCACCGGCACCAGCCGCCATCAGTTCGGAGTAGAGCGGCACGACGATTTCGAACTTCTTGCCGTTTACTTCCTTGTTGAGCAGGTCGAACTGCACCGCGTTGGTCAGCGAGTTGACCATGTTGCCGCCGTAGTGGTTCAGCACCAGAACGTCCGCACCGGAGTTCAGCACCGGCGCGATGTAGGAAGAGAAATCGGTCGATGCCAGCGGCGTCAGCACGTTGTTGACGGTTTCCCAACCGACCGCTTCGGTGGCGGCAGCGATGGATTCCTGCTGCGTCCAGCCCCAGGTGTAATCTGCCGTCAGGTGATAGGCTCTGCGGTCAGCGCCATAGGCGGAGCTGAGCACCGGCGCCAGTGCGGCAGCCGACATGTACGCGTTAAAGAAGTGGCGGAAGCCGTTGGCTTTCTTATCTTTCCCGGTCGTGTCGTTAGAGTGGGTCAGACCGGCCATGAAGATCACGCCCGCTTCTTGGCAGAGACCCTGAACCGCAACAGCCACGCCTGAGGACGAGCCGCCGTTGATCATGATCGCGCCATCTTTTTCGATCATCGCCTTGGCAGACGCGCGCGCGGCATCCGATTTGGTCTGGGTGTCGCCGGTTACGAAGGTGACCTTCTTGCCCAGGATGCCGTTGCCTTGCAGCGCCTTGGAGCTGAAGGTGTTCAACATGCCGCCGTCGCCTTCGCCGTTGAGGTGCTGAACGGCAAGTTCCTGCGCGCGCAGTTCGTCAAGGCCTTCTTCGGCGTAGGGGCCGGTCTGGGGTACGTTGAAGCCCAGCGTCACGGTGCCGCCGGTTGGGGCATTGGTAAACCCTGAATGGCCGTCGGCGCGCAGATAGGTCGGCAGCGCAAGGCCCGCGCCTGCAACTGCGCCTGTCTGAATAAGACCGCGGCGGGTCAGCTTAGAAAATGACATGAAGTCCTCCCGTTTGATTTGCTGTGCAGCGATCCCTCCCTGGGTCGAAGCAACAGACACTCTTGTGCAAAGCCATCTTGGGTGGGATGTGAAAACGGTTCAATAAGCCCTTTGATCTGAATGATAATTCTGTAAATATCTTCTCAAAGGTTGGATGGAGATTGTAAATTTGATGATACTGCGTTGCAGAAAGATGTTGAATTTCTGTCATAATGACCCGGGCGTGTGCCATGGCTGTTGAGACATTGACAGGCAGCCGCATTCGCGAACGCCGGGTCATGGCGGGTTTGAAGCAAGCCGATCTGGCCCGCGACATCGGCATCTCTGCCAGCTACCTCAATCTGATCGAACACAACCGCCGCAGAATCGGTGGCAAGCTGTTGCTCAGCATCGCGCAGCGGCTGGGCACCGAGGCGCAGGCACTGACCGAAGGGGCTGAGGCGGCGCTGATTGCAACCCTGCGCGAAGCCGCGGTGGAGGCCGGGCTGACCGGGCCGGAGGCTGCACAGGTCGAAGAATTCGCCGGGCGGTTTCCCGGCTGGGCTGACGTTCTGGTGGGCACGTGCCGCAGGGTGGCGACACTGGAGGAAACGATCGAAGCGCTCAGCGACCGTCTGGCCCATGATCCGCATCTTGCCGCATCAATGCATGAATTGCTGACGACCGCGGCCTCGATCCGGTCCACCGCTGCCATCCTCGCGGAGACCAAGACGCTGCAACCGGAATGGCGCAGCCGGTTTCATGCCAATATAAACGAGGACAGCCGACGCCTGTCCCAAAGCGCGGAAGCCCTGTTGGCGCATCTCAACGTGGAGGCGGATGCAGATGACGCGGCAGGCTCCCCCCAGGAGGAGGTGGAAGCCTTCCTTGCGCGCCATGATTTCCGCTTTGAAGCGACGGAGCATGCAGCACCGAGCCGGGAGGCGCTGGAGCAGATGGTGGACGCCGCCGTCGAGTTGCGCAGCCAAGCCGCCCGTTTCATCGCCGTTCGGGTGCTGGAGCAGATCACCAAAGATGCGCAGGCCTTGCCTACCGCGCACCTGCACGAAGAGATCGCGGCGCATGGCACCGACCCGATGACCCTTGCGCGGCAGACCGGACAACCGGTCGGACGCGTCCTGCGCCGCATGGCCGCGCTGCCTGAACTTGGTGCCGGTCTAGTCGTTTGCGACCGCGCTGGCACGGTTATTTTCCGCAAATCCGTCGAAGGCTTCACCGTGCCGCGTCACGGGGCCTGCTGCCCGCTTTGGCCGCTGTTCGGTGCGCTGTCGCAACCGGGTACGGTCGTGGCGCGGAAGGTCCGGCAGGTGAGCCGTTCCGAAGCGGGTTTCTACAGCTTTGCAACGGCGGAACTGCCTGCGCCTGCGGATTACAATGCAGCCCCGCTTGTGCAGGGGGTGATGTTGCTTTTGCCGTCTGCGCCCGACGGCGCGGCGGCAGAAATGGTCGGGTCGACCTGCCGTGTCTGCGCGCAGGAGGCCTGTGCCGCACGGCGCGAACCATCGATCCTCAGCGCTGGTATCTGAGCGCCACGTCCGCTTTGACAGCAAAGGGCGTTCCGGTGCATCGTAAAGTGGTGTTGCGCCCGTTCAGGGAGAGAGAGCGGCGGAACACAAGCGAGGGGAGGCGCGCCAGATGAAGCACGTTGTGCTTGTGGAAGATGAATTGAACATCGCCGAAGCGATCCGTTTCCTGTTGTCTAACGATGGATGGCGGGTGGAAACGCTGGCCAATGGCGCCAACGCGGTGGAAGTGATCCGTAATGCAACACCTGATCTGGTGATGCTGGACGTGATGTTGCCGGGCAAAAGCGGCTTTGAAATCCTGCACGATCTGCGGGCGGATCCTGCATTGACGGACATGCCGGTGCTGATGCTGACCGCACGAGGTCAACGCAGCGACCGGGAGACGGCGGAAAAGGCGGGGGTCAGCCGCTTCATGACCAAACCTTTCTCAAATGCCGAAATGCTTGATGCGGTGCGCGAGTTGACGGCAAAATGACGGGGCGGCCTGATCCCGTGCCCCGGCCCATCTTTCTGGAGCGGCACAGCTATCGTCGCCGCAGGTTGTGGGACGGTGTCCGGATCCTGCCGTTTCTGGGTTTGATCCTGTGGATGGTGCCGCTTCTTTGGCCGCTGCCGGATGAGGCGGCGGGGCAGGGGGTGTCGACCTCCGCCGCGCTTCTTTACCTCTTTGCCGTCTGGGTGCTGCTGGCATTCGTCGCGCGATTGTTGTGGCGGGGAACATCCCGCACCGGCATGCCGCCAAACTGATGGTGACCCTCAACCAGCTGATCTTCGTCTGCCTTGCCTATGTGGTGGCTCTTTTTGTGGTGGCCTTCGTTGCGGAACGTGCGGCGGTGCGCGGACAGGCAAGCCGTTGGTTGCGCTCTCCTTTGGTTTATACCCTGTCGCTGTCGATCTATTGCACGGCCTGGACGTTCTACGGCGCCGTGGGATACGCGGCGCGGTCGGGGCTTGAATATCTGACGATCTATCTGGGGCCGTCGTTGGTGATGATCGGATGGTGGTGGGTGTTGCGCCGTCTTGTGCGCATCGGGCGCAGCCAGCGGGTGACGTCGATTGCGGACCTGATTTCTTCGCGGTTCGGGAAATCCAATACGCTTGCGGTCGTGGTGACGATCATGTCGGTGATCGGGGTGACCCCCTACATCGCCCTGCAATTACAGTCGGTGGTCCTGTCGCTGGAGATCTTTGCCGCCCCCGATCCGATGCTTAGCGAAGGGGGCGGCGGGGCGTTCAACAGCTGGCAGGCGGCGTTCTGGGTGGCGGCGGGGCTGGCGGTTTTCACGCTTTTGTTCGGCACCCGCAACCTCAACGTCAACGAACGCCATCACGGCGTCGTCATCGCCATCGCCATCGAAGCGGTGGTCAAGCTTTTTGCCCTGATCGCCGTGGGGTCTTTTGTGGTTTGGGGGCTGGCAGGCGGCCTGGGCGAAACCCTTGCGCGCATCGATGCCTCACCCATCGGACGCTGGCAGGTGGAGGGCGGGCGCTGGGTCGCGCTGACCATGGTTTCTGCTGCGGCCTTCATCTGCCTGCCGCGGATGTTTCAGGTCATGGTGGTGGAGAACGATGAGGAACGGCATCTGCAGATCGCCTCTTGGGCGTTTCCGCTGTACCTGGTGCTGATCAGCCTGTTCGTCGTGCCTATCGCCGTTCTTGGGCTGGATCTGATGCCGCCGGGATCCAACCCGGATTTGTTCGTGCTGTCGCTGCCGCTCAGCCAGGGGCAGAGCGGTCTTGCGACGCTCGCGTTTCTGGGCGGGTTTTCATCGGCAACCTCGATGGTGATCGTGGCCACACTGGCGCTGAGCACCATGGTCAGCAACCACATCGTCATGCCCATCTGGCTCAAGGCCGGGTCCAGCGGTGCGGTCCAATCGGGCGATGTCCGTGCGGTGGTGATCCGGGCGCGCCGTTTGTCGGTGCTGCTGATCATCGGGTTAGGGTTTGTATATTACCGGGCCTCCGGCGGCAGCGGTGCCTTGGCGGCGATCGGGTTGATCTCTTTCGGAGGGGTGGCGCAGTTCCTGCCGGCCCTGCTGGGCGGCATCTTTTGGCGCGGCAGCACGCGGGCGGGTGCACTGGCAGGGTTGGGTGTGGGGTTTGGCCTGTGGGTCTTTACCATGCTGTTGCCCAGTTTTGGCGAAGGCGTGGCCCTGTCGCGCATGACCTTTGAACAGGGGCTCATGGGGCTCGGCTGGTTGCGGCCACAGGCTCTGTTCGGGATCACGGGCCTTGACCCGACAGTGCACGCGGTAATCTGGAGCATCGGGCTCAATACGCTTTCTTTCATCCTGGTTTCTCTTGTCACGTTTCCCGACCCGATCGAACGGCTTCAGGGCGCGCAGTTCGTTAACGTGCTGGAGCACGTGGGCCCCGCGCGCGGGTGGACGGCGACCGTGGCAGGCAGCGAGGATCTGATGATCATGTCCCAGCGTATCCTGGGGGGGACGGAGGCGCAGGCGTTCTTTGCCAAACATGCCCGCATGCAGGGCTTGCCGGGGGTCCTGCCGGAGCCAACATCGGAGTTTGTTCAGGCGCTGGAGCGGGAACTGGCGGCATCGGTGGGGGCGGCCACGGCCCATGCGATGGTGTCGCAGATTGTCGGCGGTACGTCCGTGTCGGTGCAGGATCTGATGGCGGTGGCCGACGAATCCGCGCAGATGCTGGAATATTCCAGCCAACTGGAAGCCAAATCCCGCGAACTGGCGGCAACCGCCGGTCAGCTTCGGTCGGCCAATGACAAGCTGACACAATTGTCGCTACAGAAGGACACGTTCCTCAGCCAAATCAGCCACGAGTTGCGCACGCCCATGACCTCCATTCGGTCGTTTTCCGAAATCCTGCGCGATGCGGCGAACATGAGCGGTGAAGAAAAGTCCCGCTATGCCTCGATCATCCACAGCGAGACAATCCGCCTGACCCGGTTGCTGGATGATCTGCTTGACCTTTCGGTCCTGGAGAACGGGCAGGTCACGCTTTATCCGGCCTCCGGCCTGCTGGGGGACGTTCTGGACCGCGCGCAAAGCACCGCGCTGGCCGCGCATGCGGATCCGATCAGTGTTGTCCGGGACGGTGCGAAGGAGGACATAGGGTTGCATACGGATCTTGACCGGCTGGTCCAGGTGTTCATCAACCTGATCACCAATGCCCACAAGTATTGCCGCGCCGATGCGCCGGAGTTGCGGATCACCGTTGCACAACAGTCAGGCGGCGTGACGATTGATTTCGTGGACAACGGCACGGGGCTCAGCCCCGAGGCGCGGGGGGTAATCTTTGAAAAGTTCAGCCGCGTGGACGGTCAGGAGGGCGAAGGCGTGGGCCTTGGCCTTGCCATCTGTCGTGAAGTGATGCTGCGCCTTGGGGGAAGCATTGAATATCTGCACAATGGAACTGGCACGGGCTTTCGGGTGACGCTGCCTGCGCAGGCGGTGCGGGGTGTGGCACCTGAACGTCCCTCCGCATGGGTTTCCTAGGCCGCATAAATCCCTTGGTAACCCTGAGCGCTTATTCCCCTGACCAGGACCGCCAGTGCCAAGTCGGAGTTCATGGGTCAAGATCAGGACAATACCTCAGCGGGCGGCGCATCCAGCCGCGACGCCGCATCGACGGCCGACAGGCCGGGCGACCAGACGGCTGCCGCCGGCCGGTCCGCGTTGGTGCGCAAGGCGGATGTAGGCCGACAGGAACATCAGGCCCGGGCGATGACACTGGCAAAAGCCTTGCGCCTGACAGCCGCGAAAGTGGCGGATGATCTTCTGGACATGGCCTTTGCCGTCATTGGTATGCGCGCGGAGCGCTGCACTGGCGATGGTCTGGCCCGGCTGTTTGAGGGTGATGGTCTGCTGATGCTGCTGGAAGGGCCGCAGCGTCAGCGTGCGGCGGCGGTCATGGACAAGGCGCTGGTTGGCGCGTTGATCCAGCAACAGACGATGGGCAAGGTGCTGGCCGTGCCGGAAGGGGGCGACGACCGCAGCCTGACAGATACTGACGCCGCCATATGCGCACCCTTCCTTGATGCGCTGTTGTCCCGGGCCAGCCCCTTGCCGGAGCGTGCGGAGGATCAGGCGCTGATCCACGGTTTCACTTTTGGTGCACGCACCCCCGAACCCCGGCTGCTGCTGATGGCACTGGAAGCACCGGCCTATCGCATCCTTTACCTTACCATCGATATCGAAGGGGGACGGAGGCAGGGCGAACTGATGTTGTGCCTGCCCGATGCAGGCGCGGAGGCCCGTGGCCCTTCAGGGGGCACGGAGATGGCGCAGAACGGTACGTCTGGCAACGCGCCAACCGCGCCAACTGCGCCGCGCACACTGTCCGATCCGGTGATGGCATTGCCCGTGGACCTTCCCGTGGCTTTGACCCGCATCCGTCTGACGCTGAGCGCATTGAGCAACCTGAAGGTCGGCGAGGTGCTGACGCTGGAGGATCGTGATTTCACCGCCGCGCGTCTGCTGACGCCGGAGGGAAAGGGTCTGGGTCGCGGGACCTTGGGACAAGTGCAGGGGCAGCGTGCGCTCCAACTCGCGATTGAAACCATCCAGACTGGCAGCACGCCGAAATTTGCAGGGGCAATGGACAGGGATCATGCGACCGAACCCGACGTGGCGGCGGCAGGATTTGGTGCCGGGCTTGAGGAAAGGGGGGACCTGACAGCGGCCTTGCCTGATCTGCCGGATCTTTCGGATGATGGGGCAGGGCAGGACCTGCCGGACTTGCCTGATTTGCCGGAACTGGACGACTTGCCGGAATTGCCGGAATTGCCGGATATGTCGGACCTTGACGACCTCGCCCCGCTTCCCGATTTGCCGAACCTTGAAGACCTCAAGGCAGGCTAGCGGCGGGCGCAAGGGATTCGACAGCAGGGGCCAACACGACTTGCGACCTGCGCGATTGTTTCAGGCGAAGGGTTTGTCCAGCACCGGGGCAATGTTGGTCAGATCATAGCCCGCATCGCGCGCCGCCTGCATGATTTCATCGGCTGGCCGGTCTCCGGCTTCGCCCAGGGCCCAGGCGATGCATGACCGTGTGCCAGACGCGCAATAGGCCAGCACCACCTCGTCCGTGTCCGCACCCAGTTTCCTGTTGGTCGCGATGACGTCCGGCACGAGGCTTTGATGTGTCAGCGGTTGTTCGGCGAACTTGAGCCCGGCGGCTTCGGCTGCGGCGCGGATGGCTTCGGCCTGATGGCTGGGTGGCACTTCCATGTCCGGGCGATTGCACAGGATCAGGGTGATCCCGGCCGCGCGCAGATCATCCATGTCTTCGCAGGCGATCTGCGGTGCGACGTAATAACGGGAAGTCAGTTGGCGAATGTCCATGATTTGGTTTACGCAGCCGCCGCGCGTCTGTCCAGCGGATCCGGCGCATTGGCCGGGAACGATATATCAGGCCAGAAAGATGCCGATGATCACCATCATCAGACCGATGACGGACAGGAACAGCGCACCCAGGTTCAGCGGCAATGCCTTTTTCAGGACCGCGCGCATGTCTTCATCGGACAGGTCTTGGCGTTTTGCACGGCTGACGGTCACGATGCACCAGATCAGTCCAACAAGCCCCAGCAACGACAGGGCCGCTCCCGTCCAGATGATGATGTCGAATACAGATGTCTCAGGCGTGTCCATCCGCGCAGAGCTATGTCAAAGGAGGGTTCAGGGCAAGAGCCGCTTGCGGGTCGGCGGGGGGCGGGCTACTCAGGCCGAAACCAACCCGATTGAGGACCACATGAGCGATACCAGCACCAATCCCGACGTTATCGAATCCGAAGGCGATGCGACCTATCGCGTGACGGCCAACGAACTGCGCCAGTTTGTTGAACGGATCGAGCGGCTGGACGCGGAAAAGCGCGACCTGGCCGATCAGCAGAAAGAGGTGATGGCCGAGGCAAAGGCGCGCGGCTATGACACCAAGGTCCTGCGCAAGGTCATCGCACTGCGCAAGCGGGAGCCCGATGACATTGCCGAAGAAGAAGCGGTGCTGGAGATGTACAAGGAAGCGCTGGGCATGTGATGTCGCGCGCGGTTCAGGTTGTGACGCGCCCCGCACTGGCGCCTGCGCAGGATGCAGGTCCGATCCCCCTTGCACCTTATCGGCAGCCCCAATAGAAGGGCGGAAATTTTTCGCACGCAGCACGGCTGCGGGCCCCAATCCCATGGAGCACACATGCAGGTCAACGAGACGCTGAACGAAGGTCTGAAACGTGGCTATGCCATCACCGTGACGGCGGATGAACTGGACGCCAAGGTCAACGAAAAGCTGACGGAAGCGCAGCCCGAAGTCGAGATGAAGGGCTTTCGCAAAGGCAAGGTGCCGATGGCGCTGCTGAAAAAGCAGTTTGGTCAGCGGGTGATGGGCGAAGCGATGCAGGAAAGCATTGACGGTGCCATGGCCGAGCATTTCGAGAAATCCGGCGACCGTCCCGCGATGCAGCCAGAGGTCAAGATGACCAACGAGGAATGGAAAGAAGGCGACGACGTCGAGGTTTCCATGACCTATGAGGCACTGCCGGAGATCCCCGAAGTCGATCTGTCCAAGATCAAGCTGGAGAAGATGGTCGTCAAGGCCGACGATGCCGCCATTGAAGAAGCGCTGGGCAATTTGGCCGAAAGCGCGCAGAACTTCAAGGCGCGCAAGAAAGGCTCCAAGGCCAAGGACGGCGATCAGGTCGTGATGGATTTTGTCGGCAAGGTCGACGGCGAAGCATTTGAAGGCGGCTCTGCCGAGGATTATCCGCTGACGCTCGGCTCCAACTCCTTCATTCCCGGTTTTGAAGAGCAGCTAGTGGGCGTCAAGGCCGGCGACGAAAAGGCCGTGACCGTCAACTTCCCCGAAGATTACCAGGCCGAGCATCTCAAGGGTAAAGAAGCCGTGTTCGATTGCACGATCAAGGAGGTGAAAGAACCCACCGCCGCGGAGATCGACGATGAATTGGCGACCAAGTTCGGTGCTGAGGACCTTGCGGCGCTGAAAACCCAGATTGCAGAGCGTCTGGAAGCCGAATACGCAGGTGCTTCCCGCGCGGTGATGAAGCGCGGCCTGCTGGATGCGCTGGACAAACTGGTCAGCTTTGACCTGCCGCCGTCACTGGTCGAAGCCGAAGCGGGCCAGATCGCCCACCAGTTGTGGCACGAGGAAAACCCCGACGTCGAAGGCCATGATCACCCCGAGATCAAGCCGACCAAGGAGCATACAACACTGGCCGAACGCCGCGTGCGTCTTGGTTTGTTGCTGGCAGAGATGGGTCAGAAGGCAGAGATCGAGGTTTCAGACGCCGAGATGACGCAAGCCATCATGAACCAGGCCCGCCAGTATCCCGGTCAGGAACGCCAGTTCTTTGAATTCGTGCAACAAAACCAGCAGATGCAGCAGCAGATGCGCGCACCGATCTTTGAAGACAAGGTTGTCGATCACATCGCCGAGCAGGCCAAGGTGACGGAGAAGGAAGTCTCCAAGGATGATCTGCAGAAGGCTGTGGAAGCGCTTGAAGACGACGGATAAGCAACCTACCCAATTGCTGAAAAGGCCCTGCTGAGACGCGGGGCCTTTTTCATTTGGGCAACAGGGACTTAAGCGCTTCGAGCACAGCATCTGCGTCTTCGATCTGTGGCATGTGCCCGACATCGGGGAGCACTGCAAAGGTTGTTTTCCCTCCGATTGCCGCATGCAGCGCCTTGCCACGGGCCAAGGGGATCCACGGATCATCCCGGCCCCACAAGATGTGCGCCGGGCATCGCAAGGTGCCGTACAGGGGTTCGACCTCAGCGGTGTAGGCCTCGTCAGCTTGGTCGAACTGACGGTAGAAGCTGTCTGCGCCGTCAGGTGTGAGCCAGGGATCGATCAACGCCTGCAGGTCATCTGCGTCGATTGGTGTGACAAAGGCCCCTTCGATATAGGCCCGGACGATTGCCGCGTGGATGTGCGGCGGCAGCCCCTGAAATGCTGCGACATGACGGCCCACATGGTCAAAAAAGGCAGAACCCCAGGGCCGTAGGGCGACGACATTCATCAGGATCAGCCGCTGAAAGTCCGCACCGTGCAGCAGGTGCGCACGCAATGTTGACGCGCCACCGAAATCATGCGCGATAACGGTAGGTTGATTGAGTTTCCAGTGGTGCAAGAGGTCCGCAAAAACCTCTCCCTGCACGTCAAGGGAGGTGCGTTGCTGCGGGCTTTTGCCTGACCTACCGTAGCCGGGCATGTCATACCAGTACACCCGGTGGCTGCGCGCCAGTGCCGGTATCACCTTGTGCCACGCATAAGATGACCAAGGCCAGCCGTGTGCCAGCACCATTGGCGGTCCTTGTCCGGCTTGACCCGCACGGACGTTGCCTGCACGTGTCATGATGTCTTCTGAGAGATGCCATTCCATCGCATTGCCCGCCAATCTGCCCCGTCACCTGAGCATCTGGGGCAGGGCCGTTGCAATCCGCAATCCTGCCAATGGAGCAGTCGAGCACGCATGGTTTTTGCTGATGTGTAAGGATGGGTAACCCATCGATCGTCACGAAGGCCCCGGCGGGTCTGCATGCCTAACCCGAACGCAGGCCCGTCTCCACCAGCATCCCCCGCCGCTTGGCTTCGTAATAATAGCCGCGCGCATACCAGCTGATCGCGGCGTCGTAGTCGCCGTCGGACAGCAGCCATGCGCCGCGCAGGTATTTGACGGCAAATTCAAGGTTGGTGTCGGCGTTCAGCAAATCCTCCGGTTGACCGCGAAATCCCATGGTGCGCGCCGTTTGCGGCAGGATTTGCAGGAGGCCGTAATAGGGTCCGTTGCGCGCGCTTGGGTTATGTGTGCTTTCGCGGATGGCCAGACGGTGCACCAGCGGGCGCGGCACGTCGTAGAAATCTGCCCAGCGGTTGATGCTGGCGCGCAGCGCGGGTGTTTCATTCGGATAGAAGGGTGGTTCGCTTGGCGCGATGGGGGTGGGGCTGCGGCCGCAGGCGGCGAGGGCGGCGAATGCTGTGAAAAGGAGCGTGCGACGGTGCATGAGAGTTGCCTTTTTACTTTTTCGGAACCGTAGCGGCAGCCAGATGCCAAGGGCAAGAGAGGCGCGGTGGGACGGCGATTAACCGCGGCTTGTCTGCGCAGAGGGCAGAACGTGATCATGCGAGCGCCTGTTTTTCTTTGCATTGCGTCAGCGCTGCCGCCACACTCGAGAGCCTCAACAACATGGTGAAGGGGAGAGTAAGATGTGTGATATTTGCGTGATGAATGCGGTGAAACAGAAGATGTTGTCGCGCCGCAGCTTTTTCAAAGGCTCCGCCGCTGCGGGTGTTGCGGCTTTGGGTGCGACGGCGGCGACCACGCCCGCCATGGCCGCCGGTCACGGCACGGTCGAGGATATGACCCACACCCTGCACGAGGATTTTCCCACGTATTTCGGTGAAAGCCAGTTCTCCCGCGAGCAGCTTTTCAATTTCGCGGAGCATTCCTTTAACCTTCAGCAATATACGGTGAATGAACACACAGGCACCCACATCGACGCGCCCTTGCATTTTTCGGCAGACGGCGCGTCCGTTGATGAAATCCCGGTGTCGCAACTGATTGCGCCGCTTTGCGTCGTCGATATTGCGGCGAAGGCGGCAGAAGACATGGATGCACAGGTTACGCCGGATGATCTCAAGGCGTGGATTGCGGCAAACGGGGATATCCCGGCGGGAGCTTGTGTGGCGATGCACTCCGGCTGGGCGGCGAAAGTGGATACCGATGCCTACCGTGGTTTTGACGGTACGGCGCAGCATTACCCCGGCTTCCATGTGGAGGCGGTGCAGATGTTGATGGAACAGACGGAAGCGGCATCCATCGCGGTTGATACGCTGTCACTGGATCACGGCATTTCGGCCGATTTTGCAACGCATTACGCGTGGCTGCCGACGGGACGGTTCGGGATCGAAAATCTTGCCAATCTGGACAAGGTGCCGGCGGCGGGGGCCACGCTGGTCATCGGTGCGCCCAAGCATCGAGGTGGGACAGGTGGGCCAGCGCGGATCTTTGCAATGGTTTGAAGGGCATTGGCCCAACAGAAAACGCCGCGCAGGTTGCTGCGCGGCGTTTATCTTTTTCTATTGATGTCAGCGGGTTAGCTGGCAGGCGTCTCTTCGTCGTCGCCTGCGGCGTCTTCGATGACTTCTTCCACGGCTTCGGCCAGGTCTTCGTCTTCGGAGGCGGCTGCGCCGATGTCGTCGAACAGCTCGGCAATCTCGAAGTCTGCAGCGGCTTCTTCTTCAGCGGCCAGTTCCTGAATGGATTTGCCGGATGCCTGAAGCTCTGCTTCCTCGGGCGAACGCGCGACGTTGAGGTGTATCGTCGCTTCGACCTCGGGGTGCAGGACCACAGCCACGTCATGCAGGCCCAGTTCCTTGATCGGAGCGGTCAGAACGACCTGCTTGCGGTCCACGGTGAACCCCGCTTCGGTCGCTGCATCAGCGGCGTCACGGGTGGTGACGGAACCATAAAGCGCGCCTGCGTCGGACGCCGAACGAATCACGATGAACTGCTGACCGTTGAGGGTCTCAGCCATCTTGTCGGCTTCTTTCTTCGTCTCAAGGTTTTGCGCCTCAAGCTGGGCCTTGCGGCCTTCGAAAGCTTCGATGTTGGCTTTGGAAGCCGACAGCGCCTTGCCCTGCGGCAGCAGGTAGTTGCGTGCAAAGCCGGGTTTGACGTCCACGACTTCGCCCATCTGGCCCAGTTTGGCCACGCGTTGCAGAAGGATGACTTGCATGTGCTTTCTCCTTACTTGACGGCGTAGGGCAGCAGGGCGAGGAAGCGGGCGCGTTTGATGGCACGGGCCAGTTCACGCTGCTTTTTCGCAGAGACTGCGGTGATACGGGAAGGAACGATCTTGCCACGCTCGGAAATGTAGCGTTGCAGCAGACGGGTGTCCTTGTAGTCGATCTTGGGTGCATTGTCGCCCGAGAAGGGGCAGACCTTGCGGCGGCGGAAAAATGGTTTTGCAGCCATGGTTTAGTGTCCTTTCTTCAAGCTAAAGATCAACGACGCTCACGGCGGTCAGGCCGTTCGTCGCGTTTCTGCATCTGCACGGAAGGCAGTTCGGCGTGATCGTCGACCTTGATGGTCAGAACGCGCATCACGTCGTCATGCAGGCGCATCAGGCGTTCCATTTCCTGAACGGCCGGTGCGGGTGCATCCGAGCGCAGGAAGGCGTAGTGGCCCTTGCGGTTCTTGTTGATCTTGTAGGCCATCGTCTTGACGCCCCAGTACTCGTGATCCACGAGTTTCCCGCCGTTATCTGACAGGACGGCACCAAAGTGTTCGATCAGCCCCTCGGCTTGCGTGTTGGACAAATCCTGACGCGCGATCATTACATGCTCATACAGCGGCATGCGGTCTCCTATTTATATCAAGGCGCATTTCATAGGCAGGGCGGTACACCTTTGCGGCCCCACCACGAGAGACTGCGCGGTTCATATGTCTTGCAAAGGAAGTCGCCGTATACACGGTTTGGCGCGCGGGGCAAGGGGCCGCGCGCGCCATCGCTTCAGGTTGCGGGCGCTGTGAACAGGCCGCGGCGCAGGTTCAGGGCGCGCGCGCTTTGCAGCAGGACGATACCCGTCAGCACTGCCATCAGCACCTCAGCCACGGGTCCCGCCAGCCAGACGCCCGTTTCGCCCCAGAAGACCGGCAGGATGAAGGTCAGCGGCAGCGCGAAAGCATAGGGTTTGGTCAGCCCCAGAATCGCCGCGCGCGACGCGTTGCCGATGGCCTGAAAGTAGGTGGCGATGATGATCATCGGACCCGCAAGCCAGAGCATCAGCACCGTCAGCGGCAGGATGCGCGCAAAGGCATCGATCACGGCGGGATCCTCCACAAACCACCGCGCGATGACCACGGGGAACGCCGTCAGCAGCGCCTGCACCACCACGCAATAGCCAAAGGCGATGGCGATCCCGATCCGCAGGCTTTGATCCGACCGCGCCCAGCTTTGCGCGCCGTAGTTGTTGCCGACGATGGATTGCACCGCGTGGGTCATGCCGAGCAGGGGAAGGAACCCGAAGGTCAGAACCCGAGTGACCATGCCGTAAGCCGAGATGGTCGTTTCATAGCCTGGTACATCCAACATTTGCAGCGCCACGATCACGGCGGTGGTGCCAAGGGCGATGCCGATGAAATTCAGGCTTTGCGGTGCACCCAGCGCAAGGATGCGGCCCCACTTATGGAAGAGCGAGGATTGCAAGACAGCACTGGGGTGCAATTCCGCCCGACCGCGCAGGCGGTATCCCATGATGATGGACAGCGCCAGCAACTGCGCCAGCGCGGTGCCATAGGCCGACCCTGCGACCCCCATATCCAGCCATGCAATCAGCACATAGTTGAAGCCGATGTTGGATAGCGCCACCAGCAGGCTCATCGCGGCCATGAAACCGACGCGCCCTTCGTTGCGCAGCGCGTCGGAGTTCACGGCCAGCACGAATGCCAGCGGTGACATGAACGCGGTGATCGCCAGATAGGTTTGCGCCATGGCGGCCAGTTCGACCGATCCCGAGGCAAGTGCCAGCGTCAGCGGACCACCGATCAGCAGATAGCCGAGGATCAGCATCGCACTGACACACAGCGCCATGCCATGCGCGCCCGCAAAGATGGCGCGGGCCGCACCATGATCACCGGCGCCCAGATGCCGGGCCAGAATGCTCGACATGCCGTTCGATACCAGCGTCGCCAGCGCCACGATCAGCATGTAGAGCGGGAAGATCAGCGTGACCGCCCCCAGCGCGGCCGGGCCTACGTAGCGGCCCAGAAAGATCGCATCGACCAGGGTCAGGAGGCCGTTCATGCTCATCACGAAGATGATGGGCAGAGCGGTCTTGACGTAGATAAGGCCCAGCGGGCCATGGGTGAAGGTATTTGGTTTGGACATCTCTTTCCTCGTTTCAGATGTTCCACGGTGTAAAGAGGGGCTCGCGTTGACCTGTCACGTGGGAACGTATGAAAGGGTCAGAGTATCTTTTCGGCACTTCACCGAAGGCTTGCGCCCGCGAGCGGCTGGTGGCCGGACCATGGCGCACGGACTAGGGGTAAAGTGCTGCTGGTGCAATCCCCCCAAGGCCCGGATCGGCCTTGTGGTGACAGATCGGCATCATATCACCGCACCATCGACGCGGAGCTGCCCTTATTTGGTCGCCTTTGCGGCGCAGTCTTTTCCCGAGAACACCAGCAAGCGAGAAGAGACAATGAATACCGCCGCGCCATTCACCGAAGCCGATGCAACCGCCGCACTGCCTGTGCGCATGCTGGACGGAGGGCGCTGGCTGGTGCGGGGGATGCAGCGGCTTGTGGGTGTTGCGCTGATCCTTGCGGCGCTTGGACTGTGGCTGGCGCCGGGTTCGGGTTTCGGCACCGATGCTGTGTTGTTCAAGCTGTTGTTGTCGATCATTGCGGCTTTTGCCGCGATCGGTTTTCTGCAATCAGGCGCGTCCAAAGCTGCCCCTTTTGTCGAGATCGACACAATCCGTCGTGAAGTGCGCCTGATGCGCGCGTCCGGTCAGGATGCAGCGCAGGTCATCGAACGCTGTGCGATAGACGATCTGGCGCATGCCGAACTGGTCGGCGCGCATGTGCGTCTGTGGGATGCAAGCGGTGCATTTCTGGCCGAAGCCACGTTGACGGACCCACAGGCCTTTGCCCGGATGCGGGCTTGCCTGCAAGACAGCGGAAAACTGGCCTGATCGCATATCCCGGCCTTTGGCGCAGCATCTCAACATACTTAACCCTTCGAAGTCCGGATTTATTCGCTCACGCAATGTTCATCAATGCGCAGGGTCTGTTCGCGCTGCGGTGATTGATTACTGCCCCTATCGCATCAGATATTGGATATTGTAATCAATTACGGAGCAATGCCATGACGTCGACCACGCCCCTCAAATCCATCATGTTTGCCACCGCGCTGACCTTCGGTCTTGGCGCGACTGCCGCAACTGCAGCAGAGAAGTTCGTGCTGGACTCCAGCCACAGCCAAGTGATTTTCAACTATGATCACTTGGGGTTTTCAACAACCTACGGGATGTTCTCCGGGTTTGAGGGCGAAATCATGTTCGACGAGGCCGATCCTGCCGCGTCCTCCGTGAATGTGTCGATGCCGGTCATGTCGATGTTTACCGGTTGGGAACAGCGCACAGGCCATTTCATGTCCGACGATTTCTTTGGAGCGCAGGAAGGCGACCTGGTCACCTTTACCTCCACCGCGATTGAGGTGACGGGCGAGGATACTGCAAAGATCACCGGTGATCTGAGCATGAACGACGTTACCAAGTCCGTCGTTCTGGACGCCACGCTGAACAAGGTCGGGGATCATCCGATGGCGGGCAAGCCTTGGATGGGTTTCAACGCGACGACAACGCTGATGCGGTCCGACTTCAACCTGGGTGCCTTCGCGCCTGCGGTTGGCGATGAAGTCGAGGTGATGATTTCCCTTGAGGCGATGAAGGCCGAGTAACCCGGCTTTGCATCGCGACAACTAAGACCGCCGGGCTGATGCCACGGCGGTTTTTTTGTTTCAGCTTTGGGGTTCGGCTGCGCCGCGGGTCGCCGTCAGCTTGATCACGACATCCACGGCGAAGGCCAGGCTGCCTTCATCTTGCATGTTATTCCCCACGCCGAAATCCAGCCGGTTCAACGTGATGCTGCCGTTCATTTCAGCCCGGTCGCCAGTAATGGCAAGCGAGAACGGCAGAGCGACGGGCACTTCGTTGTCCTTGATGCGCAAGGTGCCATCTGCCAGATAACCGTCCTGACCGGTCTTGATCTGGCCGCTGAAGGTGGCGGTCGGATGGTTGGCCGCATCAAAGAAATCAGCACCCATAGCCTGATCGGTGACCGATCCAAGGGTCAGTGAAGGAATGGAAACGGTTGTTGTGACGTCGCCGAAGGGGCCATCGGTTACGGTTTCATCGAATGTGATCGCGGCGGTCCAGTCGGCAAAGGTGCCGGTGACCGGATTGCCGAACTGGATGACGGTGATTTCGATACTGCCCTCCTCGACCTGCCATTCGGACGCGACTTCTTCAAGCGCGACCGCTGCGGCTGCGAGGTTGTCCTTTTCGCCGGTGTTCAAGGCCGCGGCCAGTGCCAGTGCGGCCACCCACAGGCCAACAGCGCCAAAGACGGGAGACCGCGGGTGGCGATGTTCCGGCAGCGGGCCAAGGCCCGGTGTGCCGGGCAGCATCCGCAACAGCGTCGCATCCCGGTCGACGACATGGTGTTTCAGCGCGCCAGCGATGTGCAGCACAAGGGCGGCGATCAGCACTTTGGTGGCGACCCAGTGCACGGCGCTGGCGAAGTGTTCGACCTCGACCGATTTGGGGACCAGCGGCAGGTTCTGGCCAAATGGCCACCAGATCGGCGCGAAGCCTGCTGCGGCGGCGTGTCCGATCCAGCCTGACAACGGCACGATCACCAGCGCGCCGTAAAGCATCCAGTGCACCAGTTCGGCAAGGCGGCTTTCCAGCGGTTTGTCGGCGTTGAGAAGGGCGGGCTTGGTCTGGCTCAGCGCCCACAAGATGCGCAGGGTGGCGGTGAAGAAGGCGGCAACCCCGAGTGTCTTGTGGAGCGAGAAGAGCCACGCCTTGCGCGCAAGTTCGGGTTCCGTCTCGTAAGGCAGTTGGTTGGCGTACCAGCCCAGCGGGATCAGTGTCAGGATCAGCAGCGCGGTGAGCCAGTGAAAGGTCTTTGTAACGCCGCCATAGCGTTCTGCGGTATTGCTCAGGGCCATCTCATGCTCCGTCAATGGGTTCCGGTAATAGGTAACGGTGTGGCGGCTGAGGACAATGGGGTTCTGTGCAGAGGGGATGTGCGGCCTTGTTTGGCCTTTATGCAGGCGCTAAGGCAGTGAAAGACAAAAGATGAGGTTTCCATGAGCATTGCATTCGTTTTTCCCGGTCAGGGCGCACAGACCATCGGTATGGGGCAGGCGCTGGCAGCGGCCTATCCGGCCGCACGCGCGGTCTTTGATGAGGTGGACGCCGCGCTGGGTGAAAAGCTGTCGACGTTGATCTGGGACGGCGAAATCGAGACGCTGACGCTGACGGAGAATGCCCAGCCTGCGTTGATGGCAACTTCGATGGCGGCGCTGGCCGCATTGAAGGCGGAAGGGGTCGGCATGGACCGGGCCGCGTTCGTGGCGGGGCATTCGTTGGGCGAATACGCCGCCCTTTGTGCGGCGGGCGCGTTGTCCTTGGCCGATACAGCGCGGCTTTTGCGGGTGCGGGGACGCGCGATGCAGGCGGCGGTGCCTGTGGGTCAGGGCGCCATGGCGGCGGTGCTGGGACTGGATGCCGCAGCGGTTGAAAAGGTCGCGCAGGACGCGGCGGGGGATGAGGTGTGCCAGTTGGCCAATGAGAACGATCCGACGCAGAACGTCATATCGGGCAGCAAGGCCGCGATTGAGCGGGCGGTCGTGCTGGCCAAGGAAGCGGGCGCAAAGCGGGCCTTGCCCTTGCCCGTGTCAGCGCCGTTTCATTGCGCATTGATGCAACCCGCAGCAGACGAGATGGCGCAGGCGCTGGCGGATGTGACCATGCGTGATCCATCCGTGCCGCTGGTTGCCAATGTTCTGGCCGAGGGCGTATCGGACGCGGATCGCATCCGGGATCTGTTGGTGGAGCAGGTGACCGGGCGGGTGCGCTGGCGGTCGTCCGTAGAGTGGATGGCGGCGCAGGGCGTGACGGAGTTCTGGGAAATCGGTGCAGGCAAGGCGCTGTCGGGTATGATCCGGCGGATTGCCAAGGAAAGCACCTGCCGGGCGGTTGGTACACCGGACGATGTGGCGGCGGTGGTCGCGGGCTGATGCGGCTTTGGGCAGTTCTGGCGCTGCTGGCTGCGCTGCTGCTGGGGTGCGCGATTGCAGATAATGCCGTCGACCGGACAGCGCTTGACGTACAGGGCGCACAGCTTTTCATCAGTGGAGAGGTGACCTCGCGCACGCCTGCGAATTTTCTGGCGGTTCTGGATGCCAATCCGCAGATCACCACGGTTGTTCAGACCTATATGCCCGGATCACTGGATGACGAGGCGGTCCTGCGGATGGGGTACGCGGTGCGCGACCGGGGGCTAAACACGCACCTGACAGCGCAGAGCGAGATTTATTCAGGCGCGGTTGATCTGTTTCTGGCCGGACGCACGCGCACCATGGAACGCGGCGCGGTGATCGGCGTACATGCCTGGGCCGATGGGTTTGGAGAGGCGACGTCCTATCCACCGGATGCGCCGGAGCATCAGGCCACCGCGGCCTACACCCGCGAGATGCTGGGCAGCGATGCGTTTTACTGGTTTACCTTGCAGGCCGCACCTTCGGACGGGATACATGAGATGACAGAGGCGGAAATCGCCCGTTTCGGCCTGCTGACGCAGGCTGTGTTGAATTAGAAGAACAAAGGACAGGATATGTTTGATCTGACAGGGAAAAATGCTCTGGTGACCGGGGCATCGGGCGGTATCGGGGCGGAAATCGCGCGCAGTCTGCATGCCGCAGGTGCGGCGGTCGGGCTGTCGGGCACCCGGGTTGAGCCGCTTGAAGCGCTGGCGGCTGAACTTGGGGAGCGGGCCCATGTCCTGCCGTGCAACCTGAGCGACATGGAAGCGGTCACGGCGCTGCCCAAGCAGGCGGCGGAGGCGATGGGATCGGTCGATATTCTGGTCAACAATGCCGGCATCACGCGCGACAACCTGTTCATGCGCATGTCGGACGAGGAATGGGATACCGTGCTGGACGTAAACCTCGGCGCGACATTTCGGCTTTGCAAAGGGGTGATGCGGGGGATGATGAAGGCGCGATGGGGCCGGATCGTGAATATCTCAAGTATTGTGGGGGCCACGGGAAATCCCGGACAGGCCAACTATGCCGCGTCAAAAGCCGGTATGGTCGGCATGTCCAAATCGCTTGCCTTTGAGGTTGCCAGCCGTGGGATTACGGTGAATGCAGTCGCGCCGGGATTTATTGCGACAGCTATGACAGACAAACTGACCGATGATCAAAAGTCTGGAATCATGGAACAAATTCCGACCGGGCGCATGGGCACACCGGCCGAGATTGGTGCCGCCGTGCTGTACCTTTCAAGTGAAGAAGCCGCCTATCTTACGGGCACGACCTTGCACGTAAACGGTGGCATGGCCATGTTGTAGCCAGCGCTGCATTACCGTTTGCGCGCCTGAAATCCTGTGCTAAAGGGGGCGCAGAATCGATCCTGCGGCGTTTGACCATGCCGCGCGACTTGTGCCACAAGCCTGTGCACAAACGACATCACCGCCCCGTATCAGGGCTATCTGCCAAGTGCCCGGCACCGGGTATGCGGAAAAAGGAAGGGTCACAGACCCGAAAACGTGAGGAAGAATTATGAGCGACGTCGCAGACCGCGTGAAAAAGATCGTTGTGGAACACCTTGGTGTGGAAGAGGACAAAGTGGCCGAGAATGCGTCGTTCATCGACGATCTGGGTGCCGACAGTCTTGACACCGTCGAGCTGGTGATGGCGTTCGAAGAAGAGTTCGGGATCGAGATCCCTGATGACGCGGCCGAGAACATCCAGACCTTCGGCGACGCGGTGAAGTTCATCAAAGAAGCGTCCTGAACGGACATCTCCCCGACAGCCAGCGCGCTGTAAGGGAACGAAAGAATGAGGCGGCATCAATTCGAAAGCGGATTGATGCCGTTTTTTGTTTCAGAACGTCGAGTGGGGGTTGTGGGTCTGCGCGGTGCTGCGGCACAAGGGATGCAGGCAGCAATTCAAGTGTGAAGGCAATTCACCAACCATGTCGCGAACAGTACCGACCATCAACACGCCCCGTTTGACCCTGCGCGCGATGCGTGCGGAGGATTTCAGCCGTTTTGCGCAGATTTGGGCCACGCCCGAGGTCGTGGCCCACATCAGCGGTGATCCACGGCCCAAATCCCAGTCATGGGATTCGTTTCTGCGCAATGCCGGGCATTGGCAGATCAGCGGCTTCGGGCAGTGGGGGGTGCAGGTGCATCGTCAGCCCCAGATGGACGGGCAGGTCGGTTTCTTTTTTGGAAGCAGGGGTTTGGGCGATGATTTCGATCCCTACCCGGAAGCAGGCTGGGTTCTGGCACCCGAAGCGCAGGGTGCAGGGTTGGGGATGGAAGCCGCGCAGGCCGCCCACGATTGGTTTGATCGGATCATCGCGGGACGCACGGTTTGCATCATCACGCCCGGGAACGTCGCCTCGCTGAAAATCGCGGAAAAGTTGGGATATGTGGCGATGCGGGAGGCCCGCATGGATGGTGCGGACGTGGTGCTGATGTCCCGCAAGGGGCCACCGGTCTGACCGGTTCGAAATGGACCATGGTTTTGCTGCTCTTGAACAGGCGCGCCTGCACCATGTATAGGCCTGACAACTTAACACAGAAGACAACAGACAGGGTCGGCATATGCGCAGAGTAGTGGTGACGGGCATGGGGTTGGTGACACCTCTGGCGGACGGGGTCGAGGAAAGCTGGAGCCGCATTCTGGACGGGCAGTCCGGGGCAGGGCCGATCAGCGGTTTCGATGCCAGTAATCTGGTCACGCAGTATGCCTGTGAAGTGCCTTTGGGCGACGGCAGCAACGGCACCTTCGATGCGGGCAAGTACATGGAGCCGAAGGAACAGCGCAAGGTCGATACCTTCATCCTGTTTGGGATGGCAGCCGCGCAGCAGGCCGTGGAGGATGCGGGCTGGATGCCGACGGATGATGAGGGGCAGGAGCGTACAGGTGTGCTGATCGGTTCCGGCATCGGGGGGCTTAATTCGATCGCCAACACCGCCGTGATGATGAAGGAAAAGGGCCCGCGCCGGGTCAGCCCGTTTTTTGTGCCGGGCGCTTTGATCAATCTGATCTCCGGTCAGGTATCGATCCGCTATGGGTTCAGGGGACCGAACCATTCGGTCGTGACCGCCTGTTCGACCGGTGCGCATGCAATCGGGGATGCCAGCCGTCTGATCCAGCATGGGGATGCGGATGTGATGATCGCAGGAGGCGCGGAAGCGGCGATCTGCGAGATCGGGATCGCCGGGTTCAATGCCTGCAAGGCGCTGAGCACCAAGCGCGGGGACGACCCGCAGAAGGCCAGCCGCCCCTATGATGCGGACCGTGACGGTTTCGTCATGGGCGAAGGAGCGGGCATTGTGGTGCTGGAGGAGTACGAACATGCCAAGGCGCGCGGCGCAAAGATCTATGCCGAGGTGATCGGCTATGGCCTGTCGGGGGACGCCTACCACATCACGGCCCCGTCGGAGAACGGGGAAGGGGGCGAACGGTCCATGCGCGCCGCCCTGCGTGGGGCAGGGCTGGAACCCAAGGATATCGATTACATCAACGCCCATGGCACATCGACCATGGCCGATACCATTGAACTGGGCGCGGTGGAGCGGATGATGGGAGAGCATGCAAGCAAGGTGACCATGTCGTCGACCAAGTCTGCCACCGGGCATCTGCTGGGCGCTGCGGGGGCGATCGAGGCGATCTTTTCCATTCTGGCGATCCGCGATCAGGTGGCCCCGCCGACGATCAACCTTGACAATCCGGCAGTCGAGACGACCGTTGATCTGGCTGCCAACAAAAAGGTGGAGCGGGAGATCAATGTGGCACTGTCGAATTCCTTCGGTTTCGGGGGCACCAATGCGAGCGTCCTGTTCGGGAAGGTCAGCTGATGTGGCGGCACGTTGCCTCTAACGCGGTGACGTTTCTGCTGGTGGGGTTGTTCCTGCTGGGCGGGGTGATCCTGTGGGGCAAGAATGCGTATGAGACCACGGGGCCGCTTGAACAGGCGATCTGTTTGCAGGTGGAACGCGGGTCGAACATGCGGCGGGTGAGCGAGGACCTGGCGGACCAAGGTGCGGTTCGGTCACCGGCGATCCTGCGGATTGGTGCGGATTATCAGGAAAAGACCCAGGATTTGAAGGCGGGCAGTTTTCTGGTCGAACCCGGCACGTCGATGGCGGAGATCGTTGATATTGTCACCCGTGGCGGTGCCAGTACCTGCGGGACCGAGATTGTCTATCGTGTGGGTGTGAACCGCATCTCAGCGCAGGTGAGGGAGCTTGATCCGGCGACAAACCGTTTCGTGGAGCAGGCGACCTTTGTGCCCGGCGAGGACGAGGTGCCGCAGGTCTACACGCAGAAGAGGGACGAAGCGGATACGCGGTTTCGGGTGGCCGTTGCCGAGGGCGTGACAAGTTGGCAGGTGGTCGAGGCGTTGAATGCGCTGGAAGTGCTGGAAGGCACGGTTGCGGAATTGCCAGCAGAAGGGGCGCTTGCGCCTGACAGCTATGAGGTTCGTCCGGGAGATGACCGGGCGGCGGTGATTGAGCGGATGCGGACCGCGCAGGACGCGATTGTGGCGGAAGCCTGGGCCAATCGGGCGGATGATCTGCCCGTTGGAAGCCCGGAAGACCTGCTGATCCTCGCTTCGATTATCGAAAAAGAAACGGGCGTGGCCGAAGAGCGGCGGCAGGTGGCGAGCGTGTTCGTCAACCGCCTGAACCAGGGGATGCGGTTGCAGACCGACCCGACGGTGATCTACGGGATTACCGAAGGCAAGGGCGTGCTGGGGCGCGGTTTGCGGCGGTCCGAATTGCGCCGGGAGACACCCTGGAACACCTATGTGATCGACGGGCTGCCGCCGACACCGATTGCAAATCCGGGCCGCGAGAGCCTGATGGCTGCCGCGCAGCCTGACGAGAGCGAATATATCTTCTTTGTGGCGGACGGGACCGGTGGGCATGCGTTTGCCGTGACGCTGGAAGAGCATAACCGCAATGTGGCACGCTGGCGTGAGATCGAGGCCGAGCGCGGCGCTGAAGCGGCGGGCAATGCGTCGACAGGTGGGAATTGAGCCGGGCAACGTACGGTCCGGTAAGGTGTTGTTAACAATAATCATCTTGACTTAACGAACGATCCGAAGTATATCTTTTGGCACGCTAGAAGAGATGGGCGAACGGCCACGGGACACCTCCCGTTGGCCGTTTTTTCATGTCTGCTCGGTTGGGGATCCATTCGAAAGGTATGTGCCAGAATGACGACGATAACCCAGGAGCAAGAAATCGCGGAGGGCACCGAATTGCTGGCAGCCCTTTATGCTGCAGTGCGCAGTTTGAGGCGTGAAATCGAAGCGCTGACGGCGCGTGTTCAGGTCGATGACGCGATGAAAGAAACGGACATCAGCCGACCCATGACGGATGTGCGTGGACTGGTGACACAATGTACAAAGGCGGAGATTTTTCTCAATGAGTGCAGAAAGAAACAAGCTGGAATTGCGCGAGGGGATTATGCCCTCGATCTTGACAGGGCAAGGTCTGAAATCGGGTGCAAGCTGGATCGCTTGCGCCGATGCTCAGATGCAGCACCAATTTCTTGATGAGCTGGATCAGGGAGAGCTGCTGGCTCTCCCTTTTTTGTTCGAGTTCTGGGCGATGCCGCATCAGTTGCCGCCGGAGGGAAACTGGCGGACGTGGATCGTGATGGGCGGACGGGGCGCGGGCAAGACACGGGCAGGGGCGGAATGGGTGCGCAGCATGGTCGAAGGAGCGCGGCCGCTGGATCAGGGCTTGGCGCGCCGTGTGGCGTTGGTTGGGGAGACCATCGAGCAGGTGCGCGAGGTAATGGTATTTGGGGACAGCGGCATTCTGGCCTGTTCACCGCAGGATCGCCTGCCCACGTGGGAGGCGACGCGCAAGCGGCTGGTGTGGCCGAACGGAGCAATTGCGACCATTCATACGGCACATGATCCCGAAGGTCTGCGGGGGCCGCAGTTCGATGCGGCCTGGGTGGATGAATATGGCTGTGCGTCGGTGGACAAGGGGACCAATCAGCCGAACAAGTTCCTGGATGCTAAAAGTTCCGAAAGCAGCCTGCCTCATTATTCCAATGGGGAAAGGGATGAATTGATACAGGCGCAATACCTGACGGCGATGACATCCTATTGGCGCGACCCTGCGCATAATCCGGTGTCGCCGGAATATGACGCGCCGATGCTGGACATGACGCGGGCGTTCGTTTGGGCGTGGGACACGCGGCCCTATCCGTTCTTTCCCAATAATCGCGGTTTATGGAGTGACGGCGGAAATTACGCGCGCGGTCACTGGATCAACGGACGGACATCGTCACGGACGCTTGCGTCAGTCGTTGATGAGATTTGCAGGCGGGCCGGGCTGACCCATTTCGACACGAATGGCCTTCATGGTTTCGTCCGGGGGTATTCTGTGGAGCAAGTCACTGAAGCACGCGCGGCGCTGCAACCCTTGATGATCCGCCATGGGTTTGATGCGATCGAGCGGGACGGGGTCCTGACATTCCGGATGCGTGACGGGGTTGCACCCATCATTCTTGATCCGGCTTGTCTTGCGGAAAGCAGTGACCTGGATGGTACGACCGAACAGAGCAGGGAGTCCGAGGCAGAAGTGTCGGGACGGGTCAGGCTGCGCTTTGTCGAGGCGGATGGCAATTTCGATGTGATTGCGGAAGAAGCTGTGCTTGCTGATGAGGCAACACATGCGGTGTCGGGGTCGGAGTTGAACATGGCGCTGACCCGCAGCGAGGGACGGCAAATCGCGGAACGTTGGCTGGTCGAAGCGCGGGTGTCGCGGGAGACTGTGCGGCTGGCTTTGCCGCCATCCAAGCTTTGCCTCGGGGCAGGGGATGTCATCGAACTCCCCGGCGAGGGCGCCGAAGGCCCGGGGCGCTACAGGATTGACCGGGTTGAACTGAGCGACCTGCAATTGATAGACGCGGTGCGAATCGAGCCTGAAGCCTACAAGCCCGCGGAATTTGACGACGAAGGTGCAGTTTTGCGGCCGTTTGCAGCGCCCATTCCGGTGCAGTCCCACTTTCTTGATCTGCCGCTATTGCGGGGTGATGAAGTGCCGCACGCGCCCTATCTTGCGGCGACGGCCCAGCCTTGGCCCGGTTCGGCGGCACTTTATCACTCTGCCGCGGACAGCAATTATGTCCTGAACACCGTGTTGCCGGTACGCGCAACCATAGGACGGACGCAGAACGAATTGCATCGCGCGAGTCCCGGTGTGTTTGATCGCGGTGACGTCCTGCAGGTGCGGCTGATATCGGGCGCACTGGAATCCGTGGATGAGGCCGCATTGCTGTCTGGGGCGAACCTAGCTGCGATTGGGGATGGGACGCCTGGCAACTGGGAGGTCTTTCAGTTTGCACGGGCCGAACTGGTTGGGGAAAAGACTTATTGGCTATCGAACCGCCTACGAGGGCAGGCCGGGAGCGATGGGCTAATGCCAGATGTCTGGCCGGATCAATCCGTTTTCGTGTTGCTGAACGGCGTAGCGCCGCAGATCAACCTCAGTCCGAACCTGCGCCGCGTCTCGCAGCACTATCGTATCGGCCCGGCAAATCGCGGATATGACGACCCGTCCTATCGCCATGACGTACAGGCGTTTGATGGTAACGGTTTGCGCCCACTGAGTCCGGCGCACCTGCGCGGTATCAGGCAGGTGGATGGGGCATTCAGGCTGGACTGGGTTCGGCGCACGCGTATTGGGGGCGATGATTGGGAAACGGTTGAGGTGCCTTTGGGGGAAGACAGCGAGTCCTATCTGGTCAGGGTGCGCCAAGGTGCGACGGTGTTACGCGAAGAGATCGTGGGCGCGTCGGAATGGACATATCCGGGCGCAGCCCAGTCGGCAGACGGGATTGCGGCAGCATTTGACGTGGACGTTGCACAGATATCGGCGCGCTACGGACCGGGGTTGTCCCGTCGGATCACGCTGGTCCCCTGATGCGGTCGGTTCTTTATCTTGATGTTGCAACTGCCACGCGGGCGTTGCTTGGCATGCCGGAAGCAGACAGGGAGACAGCCTGCGCGGACATGCTGCAACAGGCGGATTTGGCAGATAGATATGCACGGCGGCTTGGGCGACTGCATGCCGATTGGGGGAATGGCACCTTGCTTGCCGTGGCGCGCAAATGGCCTCTGGCTCCGGAGGCTTCGTTCAACGATCCTGCATACAGAGCTTGTTTTTCGCTGGTTTTGCAAGCGCTGGACAGGCATTTGCAGGTCTGGAAATGCAAGCCTGACTAACAGAAAGGTGCCATAATTTTGATGCGGCCCGGGTTTGCATATGCCTTAATGATGTTACATGACATCAAGACCCTTGAGGCAGCGAAGGAACGCATCATGGCCGAAGCCCGTCAGAACGTCGCTGAAATGGACCCGGTATGGCACCAGATTCAGCGTGAAGCCCAGCAAGCAGTTCAGGATGAACCGCTGATTGGTGGGTTTGTACATGCCTGCATTCTGCATCATGCTTCGATCGAGCGTGCGTTGTCTTACCGGATTGCCGCCAAGCTGTCATCGAATGAGATGTCCATGATGGTCGTGCGCGAAATGGTCGAAGAGGCCTATGCCGCCGAACCCGGTCTGGTAGAAGCCGCGCGCGCGGACCTGCGCGCAATTTACGAGCGTGATCCTGCGTGCCATCGGTTGTTGCAGCCGATCCTGTACTTCAAGGGATACCAGGCGGTGCAGGCCTACCGGGTCGGGCACCACCTGTGGATGCGTGGGAAGCGCGATCTGGCCTATTTCGTGCAGATGCGGGTCAGCGAAATCTTCGGCGTTGATATCCACCCGGCTGCGCGCATGGGCAAGGGCATCATGATCGACCACGCTCATTCCATCGTGATCGGTGAAACCGCCGTGGTCGGCGACAATGTGTCGATGCTGCATTCAGTCACCCTGGGCGGGACCGGCAAGGAAGAAGAGGATCGCCACCCAAAGATTGGCAATGGCGTGCTGATCGGTGCGGGTGCCAAGGTGCTGGGCAATATCAAGGTTGGCAATTGCAGCCGGATCGCCGCAGGATCAGTGGTTCTGGAAGAAGTGCCGGCCTGCAAGACGGTTGCAGGCATTCCGGCGCGGATAGTGGGGGAGGCGGGCTGTGACCAGCCGTCCATGTCGATGAACCACATGTTTGGGCCGCACGAGCAGTCTTCGTAGACCTCTGCGCATGCTGAGAACGACCGCCGCCACGGCGGGCGGCGGGATGAGGGTCCTCGGACCCTCATACTCCCGAGGTTTTTGAACCATTTGGAAGGGGCGTTCGGCGGGAAGCCGGGCGCCTCTGTTTCTAGGCGAGCATGGTCATGGGGTTTTCGAGGTTGTCCTTGATGGCGGCAAGAAGTTGCGCCCCCAATGCGCCGTCGATGACGCGGTGATCAACAGAGAGGGTCACGGACATGACCGTTGCCACGCCCAGCTCCCCCGCTGTGTCGACGATGGGCTTCTTCACGCCTGCGCCAACGGCGAGGATCGCGCCATGGGGCGGGTTGATGACCGCGTCGAAGTTGTCGATGCCGAACATGCCCAGGTTGGAAATGGCGAAGCTGCCTCCCTGATATTCGTGGGGGGCGAGTTTGCGGTCCCGCGCGCGAGCGGCGAGGTCCTTCATTTCTGCAGACAGGGCGGAAAGGGATTTCTGGTGCGAATCCTTCAGGACCGGAGTGAAGAGGCCGCCTTCGATGGCGACCGCGACTGCGACGTCTGAAGGTTTGAGTTTCAGGATGCGGTCGCCTGCCCAGACGGCATTGGCGTCGGGGACAGATTGCAATGCCAGCGCACAGGCCTTGATGATGAAGTCATTCACGCTCAGTTTCACGCCGCGGGCTTCGAGTTGCTTGTTCAATTCACTGCGGAACTTCAGTAGCGCGTCGAGTTGGATGTCGCGGCGCAGGTAGAAGTGCGGGACTTGTTGCTTGGCTTCCGTGAGGCGCGCGGCGATGGTCTTGCGCATGCCGTCGAGGCTGACTTCCTCGTATTCGCGGCCTTCGTACATCTTCGCAATGGTGCTGGCGGATGGTCCTGCGGCCGGCGCTGTGGATGCGGCCGGTGCAGCCGCCGGGCTTTCTTCTTTGGGGGCGTCCGCCTGGGACACGTCTTCGACATCTGCCTTGACGATGCGGCCATGGGGTCCGGAGCCCTTGATCTGGCTCAGGTCGAGTCCCTTGTCCGCGGCTATGCGGCGGGCCAGCGGGGAGGCGAAAATGCGCTTGCCATCCGCGCCCTGTGGCGCGGCAGGTGCCGGCGTGGCATCGGTGGCGCCGCGTCCGTGTCCGGCGGCAGGCGCGGTAGCGTCCGACGCCTCTGCGGGAGCGGCGTTGGAGGACGCATCGGCCTTGGGGGACGCGGACACATCGCCGATATCATCGGCACTTTCGCCTTCCTCCAGCAGCACGGCAATGGCCGTGTTGACCTTCACCCCTTCGGTCCCTTCGGCGATCAGGATCTTGCCGATGGTACCTTCGTCCACGGCTTCGAACTCCATCGTAGCCTTGTCGGTTTCGATCTCGCACATGACATCGCCGGAGGAGACTTCATCACCTTCCTTGACCAGCCATTTGGCAAGCGTGCCTTCCTCCATCGTGGGGGAGAGGGCGGGCATGAGGATTTCTGTGGGCATCGTGACCGCTCCTTACTTGTAGGTGACTTTTTTGACCGCCGCGATGACCTCATCGGTGGTCACCAGCGCGTGTTTTTCCAGATTGGCGGCATAGGGCATGGGGACGTCCTTGCCGGTGCAGTTGATGACCGGCGCATCGAGATAATCGAACGCCTCCTGCATCACCACGCTGGAGATGTAATTGCCGACGGAGCCTTGCGGCCAGCCTTCCTCGACCGTGACAAGACGGTTGGTTTTCTGCACGGACTTGAGGATCGACGCGGTGTCCATCGGTCGGATGGTGCGCAGGTCGATGACTTCCGCATTTATCCCGTCTTCAGCCAGTTTTTCAGCGGCTTCAAGCGCGTAGCTCATTCCGATGCCAAAGCTGACGATGGTGACATCCTTGCCCTCGCGCCAGATGCGGGCCTTGCCGAACGGAACGGTGTAGTCCTCTAGATCGGGCACATCGAAGGTGCGACCATAGAGGATCTCGTTCTCAAGGAAGATCACCGGGTTCGGGTCGCGGATCGCGGTTTTCATCAGACCTTTGTAGTCTGAGGCGGAATAGGGCATCGCGACCTTCAGACCTGGGATCTGCATGTACCATGCGGCGTAATCCTGAGAGTGCTGCGCGCCGACGCGGGCTGCCGCCCCGTTGGGACCCCGGAAGACCATCGGAGCACCCATCTGACCGCCGGACATATAGAGGGTCTTGGCAGCCGAATTGATAATGTGGTCAATCGCTTGCATGGCGAAGTTGAACGTCATGAACTCCACGATGGGGCGCAGGCCACCAAAGGCCGCCCCAACGCCGATCCCGGCAAAGCCATGTTCGGTGATGGGCGTGTCGATCACGCGCGTGGCGCCGAATTCATCCAGCATGCCTTGGGTGATCTTGTAGGCACCCTGGTACTCGGCAACCTCCTCGCCCATGACAAAAACCCGATCATCGCGGCGCATTTCTTCGGCCATGCCGTCGCGCAGGGCCTCGCGCACGGTCTGCTGTTTGAGGGTGGTGCCTTCGGGCCAGTCGGGGGATGTGTCGACCTGTGGTTCCGGATGCGACATGCCGGCCGCAGGCGCATCTTCGGAGGATTGCGCCTTTTCCGCCGGAACCGGGGCCGAGGCGGGTTCCGATTTTGCCGTGTCGATGTCGTCGGCGCTTTCGCCTTCTTCCAGAAGAACGGCGATGGGCGTGTTGACGGCGACGCGTTCCGTGCCTTCGGCGACAAGGATCTTGCCGACGATACCTTCGTCAACGGCTTCGAACTCCATCGTGGCCTTGTCTGTTTCGATCTCGGCCATGATGTCACCGGACGCGACCGTGTCGCCTTCCTTGACCAGCCATTTGGCCAGCGTACCTTCTTCCATGGTGGGGCTCAGGGCGGGCATGAGGATTTCAGTTGCCATGGCTCAAGCCTCCTCCATCTTTGCGTAGATATCTGTCCACAGCTCGTCGAGGTGTGGCTCGGGGCTGTCTTTGGCGAATTCGGCGCTGTCGTTTACGATCTCCTTGATCTCCTTGTCGATGGCCTTGAGATCGTCTTCGGAGGCGTGTTTGCCGTCCAGTAGCATGCTGCGTACCGCTGCAATCGGATCACGTTCGTCGCGCATCTTCTGGACCTCTTCGCGGGTGCGGTATTTTGCCGGGTCGGACATCGAATGGCCGCGATAGCGGTAGGTCTTGATTTCAAGGATATAGGGCCCCTTGCCGGAGCGGCAGTGCGCAACGGCGGTTTCGCCCGCGGCCTTGACCGCCAGCACGTCCATGCCATCGACCGCTTCACCGGGGATGCCAAACGCCTTGCCGCGTTCCCAGATCTCCGCGGAGGAGGTGGAGCGCTGTTGCGATGTGCCCATGGCGTATTGATTGTTTTCGATCACGAAGACGCACGGCAGTTTCCACAGGGCCGCCATGTTGAACGTCTCGTACACCTGGCCCTGATTGGCCGCGCCATCGCCGAAGTATGTAAACGTGACGCGCCCGTTTTCCTGATACTTGTCCGCAAAGGCCAGGCCCGCGCCCAGCGGGACCTGCGCGGCAACAATGCCGTGGCCGCCGTAAAAATGCTTCTCCTTGGAGAACATGTGCATCGAGCCGCCCTTGCCCTTGGAATATCCGCCCTCGCGGCCCGTCAATTCGGCCATCACGCCGTTGGGGTCCATTCCGCAAGCCAACATGTGCCCATGATCGCGGTAGGATGTGATCCGCTTGTCGCCTTCTTCGGCGGCGGCTTCGAGCCCGACAACCACGGCTTCCTGTCCGATATATAGGTGGCAGAAGCCCCCGATCAGTCCCATGCCGTAAAGCTGTCCGGCCTTTTCCTCAAAACGCCGGATCAACAGCATATCGCGGTAATACGCTTTCAGCTCATCTGCGGATACATTGGGTTTTTTCGGCGTGGCTTTCTTGGCTGCCATGTGCGTCTCCTTCGGTCGTGCAGCAGGCGCGGCACAAATAGTTTAGCATTAAACTATCATCCTCTTTAAAGGATTCGAAGCAGATTGGGTAGGGTCTTTCTAATGCGGCTCAGGCGATCAGCGAATGACGATCTCGTCGCTGCGGATCATGCCCAGTACCTTGCGGGCCTGTTCATCCAGAAGGTCAAGATCAAGATAATCGTCCGACATCCGCTTGGTCAGGTTTTCCATGCGCGCCACATCGGCACGCACATCGGCAAGCAGCATCCGCAAATCCTGACTTTCCGCGACAACCTCCGCGCGGCGAAACAGGCCAAAATCCCCCTGCACGGCGGCAAAGGTGAAATAAAGGCTCAGCGCGAAAGCGATCGCGAAGAACAGCAAGGTGCCGAAAGCGGGACGGTTGGTCTGGGTCATCTGGTCTGCCTCAAACGTCTCTTTTTGGACGATAATTCAGACTAGCACAGGTGATTCGCCCTGTGAATCCCCGATATCAGTCTTTTCCCAGAAAAATACCCGATACGCGGGTGATCACGCTCCGCGGCAGCACACGCGGCAGGTTTGCGAAAACCGCGTTCAATGCGCCGGGCACCGCCACGGTGCGCCCGCCGATCGCCGCTTGCCATCCGGCGGCGGCGACCTTGTCCGCCTTGGCAATCGGCGTCAGCTTCAAGAGCCGCGCGCCCTGCATGTTCCCGTCCGAGAAGAAATTGGTTTGCGTCGCACCGGGGCAGAAGGCGGTGACGGTGACATTGCTGCCGCGCAATTCATGCGCAACCGCCTCTGACAGATGCAGCACATAGGCCTTGGTCGCGGAATACACGGCCATATTCGGCCCCGGCAGAAATCCCGCAGCCGATGCGACGTTCAGGATGCGACCCCGGCCATGCCCCTTCATGTGCGGGACTGCGCGTTTCATCAACTGCGTCAGCGTGACCATGTTCACGCTGATGGAAGAAAGCTCCCGCTGCCAGGCGTCTTCCTGTGCAAAGGGCGCGTGGCTGCCCAGACCCGCGTTGTTAATCAGGAAATCCACCTGCCTGCCATCGGTCGCCTCCGTCCACATCCGGTCCGCATCTTCAAGCGTGCTCAGGTCTGCGGGGATCACGACGACCTCCGCCCCGTCGCCGCGCAATTCATCAGCAAGGCTTTCAAGCATGTCGCCCGACCGTGCGGTCAGTATCATCTTGCGTCCGTTGCGTGCCGCAAGGCGGGCAAATTCGGTCCCCAGCCCCTTGGATGCACCGGTGATCAACGTCCATTCTGACATGGTCTGTTCCTTTCCGCTCCGCAGGTGCGATCACCAAGCCTGGCGGCGATCCAGTTCTCAAGGCCGCGAAGTATCCCCGGCCATCCGTGCAGCTTACGCGCGGCTGATCGGATGGCAAGGTCGGGCCATGCCCCATCGCAACCCGCTACCGGATCAAAGCAGCCACACCCGGCAACGTCTTGCCTTCCATCCACTCCAGAAACGCGCCGCCCGCCGTGGAGATATAGGTGAAATCGCTGGCCACGCCTGCGGCGTTGAGCGCGGCAACCGTGTCTCCGCCCCCGGCGACCGACACCAGCGTACCTTCGCGGGTGCGCCGGGCTGCGGCCTTGGCAGCGGCCTGGGTCGCAGTGTCAAACGGGGCGATCTCGAACGCGCCCATCGGGCCGTTCCAGATCAGGGTCTTGAGCCCGGCAAACGCCAGTTCGACCTGTTTGATGCTGTCGGGACCGGCGTCAAGGACCATCTGATCGTCGTCAAGGCGCGTCTCGGGCCTCAGCAGGACAACTTCATGCGCAGCACCAGCCGCAAATTCGCGTGCCACCAAGCCGTCAACGGGCAGGATCACGCGGCACCCCGCCGCGTTGGCGCGGGCCAGAATATCCTTGGCGGTCTGGTAAAAGTCCGGTTCCTGCAAGGAAGCGCCCAGTTCCGCGCCCGCAGCAGCAAGAAACGTATTTGCCATGCCTCCACCGATCACCAGCACGTCCAGCCGACTGACGAGGTTCTCCAACAGGGCGATCTTTGTGGACACCTTGGCGCCGCCCACAACCGCGCCGACGGGGCGTTCGGGCAAAGACAGCGCCGCTTCCAGCGCGCCCAGTTCCGCCTGCATCAGACGGCCCGCGCAAGCCGGGAGCAGGCGCGCCAGCGCCTCCGTTGACGCATGCGCGCGATGGGCGGCGGAAAAGGCATCGTTGCAATAGATGTCCCCCAGGGCTGCGAGGGAGGCCGCGAAGGCCGGATCGTTGGCCTCTTCACCGGGATTGAAGCGCAGGTTCTCCAGCAGCTGGATACCGTTGGTCTGTGATGCTTGCGCGATGTCCTCCACAAAGGTGACGGGCTTGCCAAGCGCCGCTTCCAGCGCAGGCAGCACCTGTCGCAGGCTCATCTCCGGCACGTGCCTGCCCTTGGGTCTGCCGAAATGCGCCAGCAGGATCGGTGTGCCGCCCTTGACCAGAATGTCCTTCACTGTCGGCACAATCCGGTCAATGCGCGTGGTATCCGTAACGCGGCCATCTTCGATGGGTACGTTGATGTCCACCCGCACCAAAACGCGCTTGCCCGCCAGATCCAAGTCATCAAGTGTCTTCCAGCCCATCGCCGCGCTCCTTTATCTGTGATGTGCTGTCTTTTGCCTGAACGGCGCTTGGGGTCAATGGACCTGCTTGGCAATCGCGCCAATCCCGCCTAACTAGTGCCCAAGCAATTGCAAGGAGCAGACCATGGCAGAGATCAAAGACCCCGAAAACACCATCCTGATGGAACTGAAAGGCGGCACCGTTACAATTGAGCTGTTGCCTGATGTCGCGCCACAGCACACCGCGCGCATGAAAGAACTGGCGCGGGCCGGCAAATACGACAACGTCTGCTTTCACCGGGTGATTGACGGCTTCATGGCCCAGACTGGCGATGTGGAACACGGCAACATGGAAGATGGTTTTAACATCCGCATGGCGGGTACAGGCGGTTCTGATATGGGCAATGTGCCTGCGGAGTTCTCCAAGGTGCCGCACGCGCGCGGGTCGATTGGCGCGGCACGTTCCGCGAACCCTGATTCAGCCAACAGCCAGTTCTTCATCAACTTCAAGGACAACGATTTCCTGAACGGTCAATACACCGTGTACGGTCAGGTCACCTCCGGCATGGAGCATGTCGACGCGATTGTGCGCGGTGAGCCACCAGCAGAGCCGGACCGGATGATCAGCGTCAAGGTGGCCGCCGATGCGTAGTCTGTCATACACTGGCGGTCTTCTTGCCGCGCTGATCGCGGGTCCCGCGCTGGCGACGGGCATCCAGATTGAGGTCGCGGGCGAAGCCAACGGCACCGTGACCATCGACCTGCTTGAAGACGTGGCCCCCAAGCACGTGGCGCGGATCACCGCGCTTGCAGAAGCGGGCGCCTATGACAACATCGTTTTCCACCGCGTCATCGACGGCTTCATGGCACAGACAGGCGACGTGCAGTTCGGCAAGATGGGCGACGACATGCGGCAAGCAGGCCGCGGCGGGTCCGAAATGCCGGATATCGAGGCGGAATTCTCCGATGTGCCGTTTGACAAGGGCGTGGTGGGCATGGCGCGGGCGCAAAGCCCCGACAGCGCCAACAGCCAGTTCTTCATCATGTTCGATCAGGGGTATTTCCTGAACGGTCAATATACCGTGGTTGGCAAGGTCACCGGCGGTCAGGATATCGTCGATGCCATCAAGCGCGGCACCGGGCCGAATGGTGCGGTCGTGGGTCAGCCCGACGTGATGCAGACGGTCACCGTGATCGACTGACCTCACCACCGGTTCAACAGATCGTGGGGCGCGCTATCCAGTGCGCCCTTTTTTGTGGCAGAATGCGGGGCATGATGAAACTTCTCGTTGCCGCCTTCGCCCTTGTTGTCTGGACCCTGACGGCGCAGGCCGATCCGGCGCGCTGGAAATCGGAATGGCCCGAAACGGACTTTGCCCGCACCAGCGTGGGCTCGTGGTCGGAGATCATGTCAGGCGGCCCCCCCAAGGATGGCATCCCGGCGCTGGATGCGCCTTCGTTCGTTCGTGCGACCGCTGTGCGTGGATTGGAGAACCGCGAACCGGTGATCACGCTTGAACTGTCGGGGGCGGAGCCGCGCGCCTATCCCATCCGCTATCTGATGTGGCACGAGATCGTGAATGACCAGATCGGCGGCGTCCCCGTCGCCGTGACCTTCTGCCCCCTGTGCAATTCCGCGATGAGCTTTGACAGGCGCGTGAAGGGGCAGGTGCTGCGCTTTGGCGTGACGGGCAAGCTGCGGCATTCCGACATGGTGATGTACGACCGCGAGACGCAAAGCTGGTGGCAACAGGCCGAAGGGCGCGGGATTGTGGGGCGGCTGAATGGCGTGCAACTGACGCAGTTGCCGGGTTGGATGGAAAGCTGGGCAGAGTTCAAAGCGCGCAATCCGCAGGGTCTGGTGATGGCAGAGCCGGATTTCAACCGCGACTACGGCCGCAATCCCTATCGCGGCTATGACAGCAGTTCCAGTCCATTCCTGTATAACGGAGAGATGCCACCCCACGGGATATCACCGCTGGTGCGCGTTGTCCGCGTGGGGGACCGCGCATGGCCTTTGACGCGATTGGCAAAAGTGGGTCAGGTGTCCGAGGCGGGCCTGGTGATTTCATGGACCGCGGGGCAGGCATCGGCACTGGACAGCGCGAAGATCGCCAAAGGCCGCGATGTGGGGTCAATCCGGGTGCGCGACGGGCAGGGCGGAGACGTGGCGCATGACGTAATGTTCGCGTTTGCGTTTCATGCGTTTTGGCCGGAGGGGCGGTGGATGTTGGAGTGAGGGGGGAAAGGGGTGGTGGTTTGCTTTTGATGGAAGTCTGTTCACAGGATGAAGCGGGCTCTTAAGAAACATATCAAAAGATCCGCTTTTCAAGACCCCCGCAAACCGGAACCGCCTATGTCCAATGAAAGACCTGAATGACAATATCACTTTCTTCATCCAGCAATAATACCGAACCGGCCGCCCCAGCCTTACAAAAATTGGCGGTGTCGATCTCACCAATATACTTAAGGTCGCGCCCAACGAGTTCATAAGCGGTTCGCCCATCGTTCCAGTTGGCGTTGGGCCACTGGCCCGAGAGATCGGAATATCTCAATAGATCATTTGGGCCAATTTCACCTTTCCTAAACCTATCCCGGGAATTCCCACAATAGCCGGTTTCGTACGGATCGCTGGGCTCCATATCCGGTTTGCCGCCCAGAGGAACAATCGTTTGGTAGCGGCCGCTTTGATCTCTCTGAAAGCCATACCAATTATCCGGATAGATTGTGCTATCAAGTGGTTTGGCTGTTTTATCTCCGTTGCACATACGGGGCCGCAAAAAATGAACGGGGCCTTGATGACCTGGACAGAGCGATCCAAGACTAACGGTTGCCAAAGGGATAAAGAAGTCACGCGCTTCATCAGAGAAAACTGTCTCTATTGATGGAAAAAAATTCCAATCACTCATGCTCGTTGGTCTCCATGTTCTTGGCAAAAGCTATTTGAGATGACTTGTGGATGCCAGACAGAAAGCCGACCCTCATAAAGGGTGCAGCATCGAACAGTCTGGGTTCGGACCAGACGTTGATCGCTATCAAAGCTCAGAACAGTGGTTAAAAAAAGGACAGGGAGAAAATGGAAAGAACACACCGTAGTGTGCGCATTCATTGCGCACCATCCAATCTGCCCATCCAGCCCCATAGGCGCACAACAAACGCGCACCCAACGAAAAAACACCGCTGCGATCTCTCGCAGCGGTGCTTCAATTTCTCCTACCGAACTCCCTGACGTTCAGGACGCCGGGTTCGCCTTTGGGGACGGCGGGTTCTTGGCACCCGGATTAAGCGGATCATCCTGACGCTGCACGGAACCTTCGAAATGCGCGCCGCTTTCGATCGCGATGGTCTTGTGGATGATGTCACCCTCAACCCGTGCAGTGGACGTCAGGCGCACCTTCAAACCACGCACGCGGCCCACAATGCGGCCGTTGATCACGACGTCATCGGCGATGACCTCGCCCTTGATCGTCGCGGTCTCTCCGATTGTCAGCAGGTGCGCGCGGATGTCGCCTTCAACCGTGCCTTCGACCTGAATGTCACCAGTCGTTTTCATGTTGCCCGTCACATGCAGGTCCGCAGACAGCACGGAGGCGGGAGGCTTGGGCTTGGGGGCGCTGGCCTTGAAGTCGCTTCCCTTCGGCGCCGGAGCGCTGGAAGTGGCGGGGGCCTGCGGGGCCGCCGGGCGCGGTGCGTCGGCATCCTTGCCGGGGGCGGGGTCGTTGATTTTGCTCTTAGAAAACATCGTTTGCAGCCTTGATATAGATCATGGGGTTAACAGCCTTGCCGCCCACGCGCACTTCATAGTGCAGGTGAACGCCAGTGACGCGTCCAGATGCTCCCATATCACCAATGCGCTGCCCGCGCGAGACCCTTTGGCCAACTTTAACGCGAATGCGCGACATGTGGGCGTAGCGTGTCTCGATCCCGAATTCGTGCTGGATCTTGACGAGCCGTCCATAGCCTGATTGCCATCCTGCGTGGATCACCACACCATCTGCGGTGGAATAAAGCGGTGTGCCCAACCCTGCGGCAAAATCGACACCCGAATGCATGCGGCGGCCCCCAGTCTTGGGATCGCGGCGATAGCCGAAGCGGGAGGTGAAGCGGAAGTTGGCCTTGACCGGGTTGGCGAAGGGCGCTTTCTCAGCAGCAATGCGGTACAGGTTCAGGCGGTCCATCTGGTTCAGCAGACGATTGGCGCGCAGGGTATCACCCGACAGTTCTTCGCCGCGCGATGTGAACGACAGCGGCGTAAGCGGGCCACCCTGACCGGAATACCCACGGCGCACGGTTTCAAGAATGCGGTCGGTGGGCATGCCCGCGTCGCGGAACATCTTGTCCAGCGGCGCAACCGATACGGTCATCGCTTCTTCCAACTGGCGGAATATCGCATCGTTGCGGTCCTGCATCAGCGCGATCTTCTGTTCCATCTCGTCGGCCTTCAGCAAAGCATCCTGGCTGTCGATGATGACCTGATCGCGTTCCTTGGCGGTCCGTTCCAGCGCGCTGGCCAGAAAATCAATGGGCGTATTGTTGGCTGCGGTCTGAATGACGCCCGCGCCCCCTTCCTCGATGCTGCCTTCCAGTTCTGCCAGTTGGGTGCGGGCGGCTTCGCGGTCGTGCATCGTATCGCGCAGGGTCGCCTGGATAACGTCGATCCCGGTCTCCAGCTCGCGACGGCGTGTTTCCGACGCCAGCAGATCGGACTGCATGACGGAAATCTGGGCGAGGGCGGCGTTGAAACGCTCCTGCGCGGCCAGCGCTTCTTCGGCGCGGCGGTCGCGCTGGGAGGACAGATCGTTCAGCCGGGCCTGATAGGTGCGCTGGTCGCGCTTGGCCTGTTCGCGGAAGTTGCCCGATCCGATGCTGTCCATCAGGATCACGGCGGTGGCGATGATGGCCCAGGCGACCAAGGCGGCGGAGCCTGCAAATGCAACCAGCTGCGTGCCGGGGCGGAGGCGAATGAAACGGGTGTCGGTGTCGGATTTCAGAAAGACGCGGCGTTCGGGGAAAAAGGATTCCAGAATGGTGTTCACTTTGATGGCAAGCTTGGTGCGCACGTTCATACTTCCTTCGTTCCGTCCCGACGCGCACAAACAGGCGTCCCAAAACCCCAGGTCGCGCGCATGATGTCATTAGACACGGGGCACGCATGGGGCAAGTCTTCTGACCCGTCGGGCGGCGCTTGTACGCCCAGAAAGCGTTTTTTGGCGAAAATCCGCCGATAACCAAAGGGTTGGGACCCAAGGTTCATCTGAAATGGCCACCGGACCTATCGCGGCGGTGCGCCTTCGGCCGTAAGAGGCCAGTAGAAATCCGGTGGAATCCCCGCATCGGCGCGCTTTTCCTCGTTGAACGGCGGCTTCAAGGCCCCGTGAAAATAGTGTCGCACCAGCGCGTGAAAGCGATCCTTGGGGTCTTCGTCGAACCGTCCGCACAGAAAGTGAAACCATTTGCTGCCGTAGGCCACGTGGGCGACTTCCTCGGCATAAATGGTCTCCAGCGCGGCCACAGCGTTTGTCGCCTTGGCACGCTTGAACACCTCGATCATGCCCGGCGTCACATCCAGCCCGCGCGCCTCCAGCACCATCGGAACCACGGCAAGGCGGCCCATCAGGTCGGTGGCCGTATCCTCCGCCGCGCGCCACATGCCCACGTGCGCAGGCAATGCGCCGTAATGACTGCCAGCTTCTTCGAGGCAATCGGCCATCAGATTGAAATGTTTGGATTCTTCATCGGCTGCCTTCACCCAGTCGTCATAGAAACCCATCGGCATCTTGGTGTCGGTGAACCGCGCGATGATGTCCCAGTGCAGGTCCACCGCGTTCAGTTCGATATGCGCCACTGCGTGCAGCAGGGCGATGCGGCCTTCGGGTGTGCCGGGCTTGCGGTGCGGCACGTCACGCGGGCTGAGCAATGCGGGCCGCGCAGGGCGCGCAGGGTGCATCGGTGGGTCGGCCGTGCCGATTTCCGGCACCTCGCCCGCCTCCCGCGCGGCCTGCCAATCTGCCGCATACCGGCGCGACAGGGCGGTCTTTTCCCGGCCGTCCGCACAGCGCAAGACGGCCTCCGCCATCCGGGCCAGCGGCATCACAGCGCTTGCGCCGCCTCAAGCACCTCTTCCACGTGGCCCGGCACCTTCACCTTGCGCCAGACGCGGGCGATCTTGCCTTCCGCGTCAATCAGATAGGTCGCGCGCTCAATCCCCATGCTTTTCTTGCCGTACATGCTTTTTTCAACCCAGACACCATAGGCTTCGGTCATGCTGCCGTCTTCGTCGGACAGCAGCGGTACGCCAAGATTGTGCTTGGCCGTAAACTTGTCGTGCTTGGCCATGGTGTCACGCGAAATGCCGAAAACCCTGGTATTCACCGCCTCGAACCCCTGCATATGATCGGTAAACCCGATGGCTTCCTTGGTGCATCCGGGCGTGTCATCACGGGGATAGAAATACAGCACCACGGGGCTGCCCCTCAGCGCGCTTAGCGTCACGGTGCCGCCACCTGTGACGGGCAGGGTGAAATCGGGGGCTTGGTCGGATACCTCGGGCATGGCGTACTCTCTCTTCAGGCTTTGCAAGTGATTGTCTGCGCTGGCATAGTAGGGCGGATTTGGCAAAGGCCAAGCCCGTGCAACCACCTGGATGAAAATGAGCGAGCCTTCCTTCCCGGCAAAGCGACGTCGCCGCCTTTGGGTGCGCCTGATGCTGTGGCTGGTGGTCTGCGTGTTGCTGCTGGGGGCCGCCGGGGCAGGGGGTGTGTATTATGCCAAGGGGCGCGCCTTCAGCTTGCCGGACTGGGCACAGGCGCGGCTGGAGGAGCGCATCGCGCAGGCCATGCCGCAGGTCCGGGTGGCGTTCGACGAAATGGTGGTGGTGATTGACGACGGTTGGGTGCCGCGCATCAGATTGCGCAACATCGGCGTGCGCGCGCCGGAGGGCATCGAGATTGTCCGGTTCAATGAATTGAAGGCCAGTTTTGCGCTTCGCCCGCTGTTGTCGCGCCAGATCCAGCCGCAGACGATTGCCGTTTCCGGCGTGGTGGCGCGGTTGCGGCGGGGCGCGGATGGGCGGATCAGCCTCAGCGCGAACCTGGGCAGCCCCGTGCGAGAGGCGGCAAGCCTGCCGGAACTGATCGGCCAGTTTGATGCAGTCCTTGAAACCGATGCGCTGAGCGCGCTGGAAGCGATCGAATTGCGCGCGCTGACGCTGCAATACGACGATCTGTTGACCGACAAGGCCTGGACCATCGACGGGGGTCGTCTGCTGATGACCCGCAGGGGCGATGATCTGGCCCTGACGGCGGATCTGGCCTTGCTGAGCGGTGGCACGGGCGTTGCGACGCTGGAAGCGGAATACGCAAGTCAGATCGGGGAAACAGCCGCAGACTTCGGGCTCAGCTTCGATGGTGTCGACGCGCGCGACATTGCCACGCAAAGCCCCGCGTTTGCCTTTCTGGACGTGTTGCGCGCGCCAATCTCCGGTGCCGTCAAAAGCGGCATGAATGAGGATGGCCGCTTTGCCCCCTTGAGCGCCCGGCTGGAGATCGGCGCGGGCGTGGTGCAGCCGACACCAGGTGTGCGCCCGATCCCCTTTGATGGCGCGCTTGCTGAATTCTCCTACACGCCGCGGGAAAAGCTTTTGCAGTTTGAAGAGGTTGCGCTGCAAAGCGCCTGGGTCACGGGACGGGCGAAGGGGACGGCGGTGCTGGGGCTGGACGCAGACAATCGCGGGCCGCTGCGCGATCTGGTGGCGCAATTGCAGGTGTCGGAACTGTCGGCCAATCCCAATGATTTCTATGAGGCCCCCGTCAGCCTGTCCGGCGTCGATCTGGATTTTCGGCTGATGCTTGATCCGCTGCGTGTCACCATTGGGCGCATGCAGGTCACCGATCAAGGCCGGAGCCTGACAGTCAGCGGCGGGCTAAGCGCCGCGCCAGACGGCTGGCAGGTCGCCCTTGACGGACATATGGACGGCCTTGCGCCTGCGCGTTTGATGGCCCTCTGGCCGGTCTCCGTTGCGGACAAGACACGCCGCTGGCTTGATGAAAACCTGCTGGCGGGGCAGATCAGCAACGTCGATCTGGCGCTGCGCCGGGGGCCGGATGCGCCGCCCACCACGTATCTGGGTTTTGAATTCGACAAGACCACCGTAAAGGCCGCCAAGTTCATGCCGCCGGTCACGTCGGCGCGGGGGCGGTTCTCGCTCATGGAGGGGCGGATGGTGGTTGCGCTGGACGAAGGCGAGGTGTCGCCCCCAGAGGGTGGCACGGTGGCGCTGGCAGGCTCGTCCTTCATCATTCCGGACACCCGCATAAAGGGGGGCGCTCCGGCGGTGTTGCGCCTGCGCAGTCAATCTTCGATCACCGGGGCGTTGTCGCTGCTCAATGCGCCCCCGCTCAGCGTTGCGGACAAGGCCAAACTGCCGGTGATGCTTGCCGATGGGTCCGCCGTGATTGAAGGCACGGTGGCCTTCCCGCTGAAAAAGGACCGCCCGCCGGGCAGCACCCGCTTTCAGGTGACAGGTGACCTTTATGACGTGCAGTCGGATGTCTTGATCAAGGATCGCACGCTGGAGGCCGCGCGGCTGGGGATCGAGGTCAACAACGAGAGCGTTACGCTTCAAGGTGCCGCAGAGGTCGATAACGTCGCTTTTGACGGCAGCTTCACACAGCCGCTTGGCCAACAGGCGCAGGGCGCGCTGCGCGGTGATGTGGCGCTGACGCCGAAGTCACTGGAAACATTTGGCGTGACCCTGCCGCCGGGAACGGTGACCGGGGCGGGCACGGGGCGGTTGGCGCTGGACGTTGGCGGCGGGCAGGTGCCCGAATTCACGCTAAGCTCTGATCTGGTGGGGGTCGATGTGCAGGTCCCGCAGATCAGCTGGCGCAAACCGGCGGCGCGCAGTGGCAAGCTGGAAGTGGCGGGCCGGTTGGGTGACACGCCACGCGTGGACAGGCTGGAGATCGAAGGCGCGGGGCTGAGCGCCCGTGGCGATGTGCGGCTCAAGACGGGCGGCGCGCTGGACCGGGTGCGGTTTGATCAGTTGCGGGTTGGCGGATGGCTGGACGCCGCGGTGGAGTTGACCGGACGCGGGCAGGGCAATCCGGTCGAAGTGGCCTTGCTTGGCGGTACCCTTGATCTGCGCACCGCTGATCTGGACAGTGGCGGGCAGGGCGGCGGCGGGAACGCTCCGGCAGGGCCGCCGCTGCGTGTGGCGCTGGACAAGTTGCAGATCACCGACACCATTGCGCTGACCAACATGCAGGGGCTGTTCGCCACGCAAGGGGGACTTGATGGCGAATTTCAGGCCCGGCTCAATGGCGGCACACCGGTCACCGGCCGGGTGGTGCCGCAAAACGGGCGCAGCGCCGTGCGGCTCACATCGAACGATGCAGGCGGCGTTCTGCGTTCTGCCGGGCTATTGCGCCAGATCGAAGGCGGCACGCTTTCCCTGACGCTGCTGCCGCAGGGCAATGAGGGGGCGTTTGACGGGGATCTGCGCATTGGCGACGTCACCGTGCGCGCCGCGTCGGGCATTGCCGCCCTAATCAACGCGATCTCTGTCGTTGGACTGGTCAACGAACTGAACGGCGACGGGATATTCTTCAACGATGTGGAGGCGTCGTTCCGCCTGACACCCAGTCGGTTGACGCTGACCCAGGCGAGTGCCGTCGGCAATTCGCTGGGGCTGTCGATGGACGGCATTTACGCGCTGGACCGGGGCGTGATCGACATGCAGGGGGTGGTTTCGCCCGTCTATCTGCTTAACGGGATCGGGTCGGTGCTGACCCGGCGGGGTGAGGGATTGATCGGGTTCAACTACACGCTGCGGGGGCCCGTGGCCGCACCGGCGGTGTCGGTCAACCCGCTTTCCGCATTGACACCGGGCATGTTCAGAGAGATTTTCCGCGCCCCCGCCCCGCAATTGCCGCCCGAACCGGGTGCTGTGCTGACCGAACCGGTCCAGAAAAATCCGGTTGAACCAAGATTCGAGGGACGCTAACGGGCGGTATGAAACTGTCTGATTTCGACTTTGATCTGCCCGAGGCATTGATTGCCACCCGTCCTGCCGTCCCGCGGTCGTCGGCGCGCCTGCTGGTGGCGCAGGGTGACCGGATCACCGATCAGCGCGTCACCGATCTGGTGGGCTGGCTGCGCCCGGGCGACCGCCTTGTGTTGAACGACACCAAGGTGATCCCCGCGCGCCTGACCGGGCGGCGCCATCGCGACAGCGCGCAGGGCCCCGTCAGCGCGAAGATCGAGGTCACGTTGCTGGAGCCGGGCAGCGATGGCAGCTGGTCGGCACTGGTCAAGCCCCTACGCAAGCTCAAGGAAGGGGAGAACGTGATCTTCTCGGACGCGCTCAGCGCGGTGTTCGAGGGGGCACTGGACGGGCAGGCATGCCTGCGCTTCAATTGCACGGGCGATGATTTCGACGCCGCCCTGAACGCGGCGGGGGCCATGCCGCTGCCCCCCTACATCGCGGCCAAGCGTCCGGCGGATGAACAGGATCAGACGGACTATCAAACTGTCTTTGCGCGCAGGCCGGGGGCGGTTGCCGCCCCGACGGCATCGCTGCATTTCGACATGGACCTGCTGGATGCACTGAGGGCGAGGGGTGTCTGCTTCAGCCATGTCACCCTGCACGTCGGCGCAGGGACATTTCTGCCGGTCAAGGTGGACGACATCAGCCAGCACAAGATGCACGCCGAATGGGGCCGGGTGGATGCACAAGCCGCGGCCGAAATTGCCGCCACCAAAGCCGTGGGCGGGCGGATCATTCCCGTCGGCACCACCGCCCTGCGGCTGATCGAGACGGCTGGCCGCTCAGGTCAGATCAGCGCATGGGAGGGGGACACGGACATTTTCATCACCCCGGGTTTCGAATTTCAGGTGGCGGACGGTTTGATGACCAACTTCCACCTGCCAAAATCCACGTTGATGATGCTGGTGTCCGCGTTAATGGGGCCCGCGCGCATCCGGGCGATCTATGCCCATGCAATTGCGCAGGGCTACCGCTTCTTCTCCTATGGGGATTCGTCGCTGTTGTTGCCCAAGGATCAGGCACAGGGCTGAAAAAAGGCTGAAAAACGTCCCCGAATGTCGCGCGTTGGAGTGACCCGGCCCGTTCAAGGGTTCAGGGAGGGGCAAGACCGGCAAGGAGACTGAACCATGATGCAGGTGCTGACGAGCGCATGGGCGCTGTTGCTGGGGATGTGCCTGCTAATGGTCGGCAACGGGATGCAGGGCACCTTGCTGGGTATTCGCGGCGCATTGGAAGACTTTTCGACCTTCGAGATGTCGATCGTGATGTCGGCCTATTTCGTGGGTTTTCTGGGGGGCTCACGCATGGCGCCGGGGATGATCCGGCGGGTCGGTCACGTGCGGGTGTTCGCCGCCCTTGCATCGCTGATATCGGCGGTGATGATCCTTTATCCGACGTTTCCGAACATCCTTGTCTGGACGGCGGGCAGGGTGCTGATCGGGTTTTGTTTTTCGGCTGTCTACGTGACGGCGGAAAGCTGGCTGAACAACGCGGCGGACAATTCCAATCGCGGTCAGGCGCTGTCGCTTTACATGATCGTGCAGACGCTCGGCATCGTTCTGGCGCAGGCCTTGCTGCTGACGGCGGACCCATCGGGTTTCATCCTGTTCGTGATCCCGTCGGTGCTGGTCAGCATCGCGGTCACGCCCATCCTGCTGTCCATCACCCCGACACCGGCTTTTGACACAACCAAACCGATGAGCCTTCGGGAACTGGCCGGATTTTCACCCCTTGGTTGCGTGGGCATGTTCCTGTTGGGAGGCGTTTTTTCCGCGCAATTCGGCATGGCGTCGGTCTACGGCGCCGAAGCAGGGCTGAGTGTTGCGCAGATTTCGACCTTTGTTGCGACCTTTTTCGTGGGGGCGGTTGTGCTGCAATTTCCCATCGGCTGGGTATCGGACCGGATGGACCGGCGCGCGTTGATTGTCGTGGTGTCCCTGATCGGGTTGGGGGGATCAATGCTTGGCATGATCATGGGCCATGAATTCACTTTGCTGCTGGTATCGGCCTTCGTGGTAGGGGGGATGTCAAACCCGCTCTATTCGCTGCTGATTGCCCACACCAACGACTTTCTGGAGCATGACGACATGGCCGCGGCGTCCGGAGGGTTGATATTTATCAATGGCTTGGGGGCCATTCTGGGGCCGATCATCACCGGTTGGATCATGGGAACAGCGATCGGGCCTGCGGGGTTCTATCTGTTTACCGGTGTGCTGTTTGTCGCCCTTGCGGTCTATGCAGCCTACCGATCCACACAGCGCAAAAGCGTCGCCGTCGAAGACACGGGCAGCTACGTGGCGATCCTGCCTTCGGCCACCGCCGTGGCGGTGGAATATGCGCAAGAATACGTCATCGAGACAGAGCAGGAAGAAGAGGAGGCCAGCCATGACCGTTAACAATTTCGGAACTGATACAAATCGTGAGTATACTTGCGCGCGGAAATGGACGTACCATGTTGAAGTGTAATGGTAATCGAGGCTGTATGCCCGAAGGAGTGGAGTAATGGTGGGTTCGGAGGAAGTTCTGGCTTTCTGGCTGGACGAGGTTGGTCCGACCGGTTGGTATGATACCAGCGACGCGCTGGACGAAAAAATCCGTGAAAAGTTTATGGAAACCTGGGAAGGGGCCTGCGCGGGCAAGTTTTCGCTTTGGTTGACGTATCCGTCCGGTGCGCTTGCCTATATCATCCTGATGGATCAGTTCCCGCGTAACATGTTCCGGGCGGACGGCCGTGCCTTTGCATCCGACCGCGCCGCCCTTGCCGCCGCGAAATCGGCCATTGAACGGGGTTGGGACATGGCGATAGATGAACCGGCACGACAGTTCTTCTACATGCCGCTGATGCATTCGGAGAACCTGTGTGATCAGGACCGCTGCGTGCGGCTGATGTGCGAACGGATGCCGGAAAGCCGGGAGCAGAACCTGCTGCATGCGCGCGCGCATCGCGAAGTGATCCGGCAATTCGGGCGATTTCCGTACCGCAACGCGGCTCTGTCACGCCCTGCGACGGAGCTTGAAATTGCCTATGTGGAACAAGGTGGCTATGGCAGCACCGTACGTGCGTTGCAGTCCCAACAGGCGGCCTGAAACAGCGGTGATCCCGCGACATTCTCGTGGTTGTGCGTTTCCCGCATATAGTTTAACGGTGAACTATATTTGAAACCCACAGCCTGAGAGGTTCATCATGGCGGCGAAATCCTTTGATCTGATTGTCATTGGGGCAGGCCCCGGCGGCTATGTGGCCGCGATCCGCGCAGCACAACTGGGCATGAACGTCGCCATTGTCGAACGCGAACATCTGGGCGGTATCTGTCTGAACTGGGGCTGTATTCCCACCAAGGCGATGCTGCGGTCCTCCGAAGTGTTCCACCTGATGGAGCGGGCCAAGGAATTCGGGCTGAAGGCGGATGGGATCGGTTACGATCTGGACGCTGTGGTCAAGCGGTCGCGCAAGGTGGCGGGACAATTGTCTGGCGGTATCGGGCACTTGATGAAAAAGAACAAGGTGACCGTTTTCATGGGGGCGGCAACCATCCCGGCCAAGGGCAAGGTCAGCGTCAAGACCGACAAGGGCACCGAAGACCTGACAGCCAAGAACATCATTCTGGCCACCGGCGCGCGGGCCCGGGAATTGCCGGGCCTCGAGGCGGATGGCAAACTGGTCTGGACCTACAAGCACGCACTTGAGCCCGCCCATATGCCCAAGAAGCTGCTGGTCATCGGTTCCGGCGCCATCGGGATTGAATTTGCAAGCTTTTACAACACCCTGGGCGCCGATACGACGGTCGTCGAAGTGATGGACCGCGTGCTGCCCGTGGAGGACGCGGAAATCAGCGCCTTTGCCAAGAAGGCGTTCGAAAAGCAGGGCATGAAGATCATGCAAAAGGCGATAGTCAAGAAGCTTGACCGGGCCAAGGACAAGGTCACCGCCCATATCGAGGTGGGCGGCGAGGTTGAGACGCACGATTTCGACACGGTGATCTCTGCCGTGGGCATTGTCGGCAACGTGGAGGATCTGGGCCTTGAAGCGCTAGGCGTGAAGATCGACCGCACCCATGTCGTGACCGACGAATTCTGCCGCACGGGCGTGGACGGGCTCTATGCGATTGGCGACATCGCAGGCGCGCCTTGGCTGGCGCACAAGGCGTCGCACGAAGGCGTCATGGTGGCCGACCTGATTGCGGGCAAACATGCACATCCCGTCAAGCCGGAAACGATTGCCGGGTGCACCTATTGCCATCCGCAGGTCGCGTCGGTGGGCTATACCGAAGCCAAGGCCAAGGAATTGGGCTACGACATCAAGGTCGGGCGCTTCCCCTTTATCGGCAACGGCAAGGCCATCGCGCTGGGGGAGGAAAACGGGATGATCAAGACCATTTTTGACGCCAAGACGGGGGAGTTGCTGGGCGCGCATATGATCGGGGCGGAAGTGACCGAACTGATCCAGGGATATGTCGTGGGTCGCCAGTTGGAGACCACCGAAGAAGACCTGATGAACACCGTCTTCCCGCATCCCACCCTGAGCGAAATGATGCACGAGAGCGTTCTGGACGCTTATGATCGTGTGATCCACATGTAGGCTGTGACCGCGCGGACGCGCTGTCGCGCGACGACATTCCTCGTGCCTGTGGCGGCCTGAACCCCTTGGGTCGTCGTCTGGTACGGTGGTGAGGCCAGGAGATTGAGCCTGCTGAGAAGGTGTTCAGGGCGCAGTGCGTCCTGAACGACCTGTACTGAGGATATGCCCCCCACCACCGCGTCAAGGACAAGCCGGGCAAGCCCGGTCGCTGCGCGATCCCTGACCCGGCGTCGGGGGGCGGTGGCGCATCATTGGTCCTGTCGCAGCGCCTCTGGACGGGTTTGATCGGGGCTGCCATACACCTTCCATGGTCAGTCTCAACCGCGTTGTCATGCAGTCCTCCAGCCGCCGGATCATCCGTGCGTTGCGCCCCCGCAGGCTGGACGTGGCGGAGGTGTCCGGCAAGTGGGGCACGCGGTTCAATTTCAAGTCCTACGCCCAGTTCCGCTTTCCGAAATATGATGTCTGCGCAGGTCCTTTTACGCACAAGGAGACCGGTGAGGTTCTCCAGTTCGATCTGATCCTTGCCAATCAGGTGTGGGAGCATCTGGACCGGCCCTATGCGGCGACGCGCAATGTCCACCAGATGCTGCGCAAGGGCGGGTATTTCTGGGTCGCCGTGCCGTTCTTCTGTCCGCTGCACGCCGCCCCGCAGGACAATTCGCGCTGGAGCGCGCGGGGGCTTAAGAACCTATTGATAGAAGGCGGCTTTGACGAAGATGCCATCCACGCGGAGCAATGGGGCAACCTGAACGCCGCGCGCCGCAATCTGGAGACGCCCTGGCCACCTATCTACGATGAAGAGACTGACGATCTGAAAAACGATCCCGAGATGCCCATCTGCGCCTGGGCACTGGCCCAGAAAACCGCGTGAGCCCGACCACTTCCTGGGGCCTGATCCTTGCGCTTTGGGGGGCAGGGCTGGGCGCTGCGGCGCAATATGGCAAGATATCCGTCATCTTCGATCTGCTGCCCAGTGCCTATCCGGATGCAGGTGCGGCACTGGGGTTCGTGGTATCGCTTGTCGGCTTTGTGGGGATCATCCTTGGTGTCGTTGCGGGCCTTGTGGTGGCGCGCATCGGGTACCGCCGCGCGATCCTCTGGGCGCTTTGGGTGGGGGCGGCGGTGTCCCTTGCGCAGGCCTTGTTGCCGCCCCTGGCGGGCATGCTGGCCTTGCGGGTGGCAGAGGGGGCGTCCCACCTTGCAATCGTCGTTGCCGCGCCGACGTTGATTGCCCGGCTCAGCGCGCCGCAGCATCGCGCGTTCTGTCTGACATTGTGGGGGACGTTCTTTGGCGTGGCGTTCGCGCTGTTGGCCTGGCTGGGTCGGCCCCTGGCGCTGAACGCCGGGCTGCCCGCGCTTTTTGCAGCGCATGGGATCTATATGGGAGTGTTCGCACTTTACCTTGGGTCGCGGTTGAAGGCGTTGACCGGGACGGCGCCGCAGGCGCCTTTGTCCCTTGGCCAGATCCTGCGCGATCACGGCACGATCTACAACTCCCCGCGGATTGCGGCGCCCGCCGCCGGTTGGCTGTTCTATACGTTCAGCTTTGTCTCCATCCTTACCGTGTTGCCGCCGTACCTGCCCCCGGAAGTGCGGGGCCTGATCATGGGGGCCATGCCGTTGATGAGCATCGCCGTGTCGATGACGGCGGGTGTCGCGCTGTTGCGGTATTTTACGGCGGTGCAGGTGGTGGAACTTGGCTTTGGCCTGTCGGTGCTGTGCATGGCGTGGCTTTGGATCAGCCCCGGTGCGCCCGTGGCCTGCCTGGCGCTGGCAGGGGCGATGGGGCTGATACAGGGGGCCAGTTTTGCGGCGGTGGCCCAGTTGAATGACAGCCCCGCTGCACAGGCGCAGGCCAACGGGGCGATGGCGCAGATGGGTAACATCGGCAATACCAGTGGCACGCCGGTGATGGCGGCGGCGCTGGCGGGGATGGGTTATGGTGCGCTGCCGCTGTTGGCGGGGCTTGCGTTTGTCGCGGGACTGGCCGTGCATCTGATGCTTGGGGCACGGCGACGGGGCCGGGTCGGCTAGGGGTTTACCGTTTGTTGGCACGTTCCTGTTACGTTCTCATTTTTTCGTTGGAGAATCCGTCGCAAACGCCTATCTACAAGCCTTGAACAGGGGTGTGATATGGCTGAGTTGAAGAACATCGAAGTCCGCGGCGCGCGGGAACATAATCTCAAAAGCATCGATGTGGATATTCCACGCGACCAACTGGTTGTTATCACCGGGCTTTCGGGCTCGGGCAAATCCTCGCTCGCTTTCGACACCATCTATGCCGAAGGACAGCGCCGCTATGTCGAATCGCTCAGCGCTTATGCGCGGCAATTCCTCGACATGATGCAAAAACCGGAGGTCGATCACATCTCCGGCCTGTCGCCTGCCATTTCCATCGAACAAAAAACCACGTCAAAGAACCCCCGTTCGACCGTTGGTACAGTAACGGAAATCTACGACTACATGCGCCTGCTTTTTGCGCGGGTGGGCACGCCCTATTCTCCCGCAACCGGCAAACCGATCGAGGCGCAGCAGGTGCAGGACATGGTCGACCGGATCATGACCATGCAAGAAGGCACGCGCGCCTACCTGCTGGCGCCGATCATCCGCGACCGAAAGGGCGAATACCGCAAGGAATTCCTGGAACTGCGCAAACAGGGTTTTCAGCGCGTGAAGGTGGACGGCGAGTTTTACGAGTTGGACGAACCGCCGACGCTCGACAAGAAGTTCCGCCATGACATCGATGTGGTTGTGGACCGGATTGTGGTCCGTGAAGGGTTGGAGACACGGCTGGCCGACAGCCTGCGCACAGCACTTGATCTGGCCGACGGGATCGCGATTCTTGAAACCGCACCCAGCGAAGGCGACCCGGACCGTTTCACCTTTTCGGAGAAATTTGCCTGTCCCGTCAGCGGCTTCACCATTCCGGAGATCGAGCCGCGCCTGTTTTCCTTCAACGCGCCCTTCGGAGCCTGCCCCGATTGTGACGGTCTGGGTCGGGAGTTGTTCTTTGACGAACGTCTGATCGTGCCCGATCAGAACCTGAAAATCTATGACGGCGCGTTGGCCCCCTGGCGCAAGGGCAAAAGCCCCTATTTTCGCCAGACGATCGAAGCCATCGCCAAGCATTACCAGTTCAACCAGCAGACCAAGTGGAAAGACCTGCCCGAAAAGGTGCAGCAGGTGTTTCTGCGTGGCTCCGGCAGCGAAGAGATCAAGTTTCGCTATGACGAAGGTGGGCGGGTGTACGAGGTGACGCGGGTTTTCGAAGGGGTGATCCCCAACATGGAACGCCGCTACCGGGAGACGGACAGCAATTGGATCCGCGAAGAATTCGAGCGTTATCAAAACAATCGCCCCTGCGGGACCTGCGAAGGGTTCCGCCTGCGCGAAGAAGCGCTGGCAGTGAAGATCGCGGGCATCCACGTGGGCCAAGTGGTGCAGATGTCCATCCGCGAGGCGTTTGACTGGTGCAAGACCGTCCCCGAACACCTGACGTCCCAGAAGAACGAGATTGCGCGCGCCATCCTCAAGGAAATCCGCGAACGGCTTGGTTTTCTGAACAACGTCGGTCTGGAGTATCTGACCCTGTCGCGGTCAAGTGGCACATTGTCAGGCGGGGAAAGCCAGCGCATCCGGCTGGCCAGCCAGATCGGGTCGGGCCTGACGGGTGTGCTCTATGTGCTTGATGAACCCTCCATCGGTTTGCATCAGCGGGACAATGACCGGCTGTTGCAGACGCTGAAGAACCTGCGCGATCAGGGCAATACCGTGATCGTCGTCGAACATGACGAGGAAGCGATCCGCGAGGCGGATTATGTCTTCGATATCGGTCCCGGTGCCGGCGTGCACGGCGGGCAGGTGGTCAGCCATGGTGCGCCCAGCGTGATTGCGGCTGACAAGAATTCGATTACGGGCCAGTACCTTACAGGCACGCGCGAAATCCCCGTTCCGGCAACCCGGCGCAAGGGAAACCGCAAGAAGCTGAAAGTGGTCAAGGCCACGGGCAACAACCTGCGCAATGTCACGGCGGAGTTCCCGTTGGGCAAGTTCGTCTGTGTCACCGGCGTCTCCGGCGGCGGCAAATCAACCCTGACGATCGAGACGTTGTTCAAGACCGCATCGATGAACCTCAACGGCGCGCGCCAGACGCCGGCCCCCTGCGAGACGATCAAGGGGCTCGAACACCTCGACAAGGTCATCGACATTGACCAGCGGCCCATCGGGCGCACGCCACGATCTAACCCGGCGACTTACACCGGGGCCTTCACACCGATCCGGGACTGGTTCGCGGGCCTGCCCGAAGCCAAGGCGCGCGGGTACAAGCCCGGTCGGTTCAGCTTCAACGTCAAGGGCGGGCGCTGCGAAGCCTGTCAGGGCGACGGCGTGATCAAGATCGAGATGCACTTCCTGCCGGACGTCTATGTGGAATGTGAGACCTGCAAGGGCGCGCGCTACAACCGGGAAACGCTGGAGATCAAGTTCAAGGGCAAGAGCATCGCGGATGTTCTTGATATGACAGTGGAAGATGCGCAGGCGTTCTTTGCCGCCGTCCCGTCAATCCGGGAAAAGATGGATGCGCTGATGCGGGTCGGTCTGGGTTATATCAAGGTCGGGCAGCAGGCGACGACGCTTTCGGGTGGTGAAGCGCAGCGGGTGAAGCTGTCCAAGGAGCTGTCCAAACGATCTACGGGGCGCACGCTTTACATTCTGGATGAGCCAACCACCGGCCTGCACTTCGAAGACGTGCGCAAGCTGTTGGAAGTGCTGCATGAACTGGTTGATCAGGGCAATTCGGTGATCGTGATCGAACACAATCTCGATGTGGTGAAAACCGCCGATCATATCATCGACATCGGCCCCGAGGGGGGCGATGGTGGCGGGATGATCGTCGCGGAAGGCACGCCCGAGGATGTGGCAGAGGTGCCTGAAAGCTATACCGGCAAGTACCTCAAACCGATGCTTTCCAAGCAAACACGGGTGGCGGCGGAGTAATCCCGCCCCCTTCATCCTTTTGCAAATACCCGTCCCGTCCCCTCATCGGGCGGAACAGCACAGATCCAGCAGGCGGGTGACGCCTGCGGCATCCAGCGTGTCGAACTGGCCGCTCAGCGCTTCCAGTTCCGTGGCGCGCGCCGCGCCCAGCACCGGATCGGCGAACAAGTGAAATTTGTCGGATATCTCCGCATCTGATAGGGGCAAATCGTTGTCCCCGCGCGGCGTGCGCGGCGCGTCTTCCAGCCTGCGCCCGTCTTTCGTCACGATGGTCACCTGCGCCCAGCGTTTGCCTTGGGAAATCTCGGTCAGATGGGCGTCGTCAATCAGGGTGATGCGGTTGCTGATCGCCTGAATGGCGGGGTCGGTCAGCGTGTCCTGCGTCAATTCCGGCACACCGATCTGCCCGCGCACGATCATGGTGGCGACCGGAAAGGCGATGCCGTAGGCGAATTCACATGGCGTCCGGGGTGCGTGTCCTGCAAGGCGCGTGGCATTGTGGAAGGTGCGAATTTCAACCTTTTCAATGTCTTCTGGCTTCAGCGCATGGGTGGTCGTCAGATACGCAACTGCATCAATGCTCGGGTGCGCCCATCGGCAGCAGGGATAGGGTTTGTAACTGGTATCCTCCACCGTGCGCCACCCCGTGCCCAGATCCTCCCAAAAACCGGGCGCCTGTTCGCAGGTCAACGCAGGCGCTCCCGTAAACCCTTCGCGCGCCAGATAGGCGGCCGTTACGCCTGATGGCGCGCCCCAGCCGACGCCGTCGCGCACCATTGTAGGGTGATCGATGCAGCGCATCATCTGGCTGCGCGGGCCGTGATATTCCCCGATGCCCGCTGCGTGTCGAAGGGTTTCGGCGTCACACCCCAGCATCCGCGCGGCCATCACGGCGACACCGACGGCAGTCCAGGCACCGGAGGTGTGGTAATCGGCGCAGGTGGCGTGTTGTGCAAGGCCCGCCCGACTGCTGATCTCGTAGCCGACCGCCAGATGGGTGGCCAGTGCCGCACCGCTTAGCGGTGTCTCGGCCACGTCGGTCATCGCCAACAGTGCGGGAAAAACCGCCGATCCCACATGTCCCTTGCACGGCGATGTGGTGTCATGGGCGTCGATGGCGTCGATGGTGAAAGCCCCTGCCATGGCGGCCCCTGCAGGGCTGACAGCGCGTCCGTCCATGATGATCCGTGCCGCCCCCGCGCCACCGGCACCAAAAAGCGCGACAGCGCCGCGCCGTGCGATATCTGCCATGTCGGTTGTCGAAGCAACGACTGCGACGCCTATGGTGTCTGTGAAAGAACGGCGCAATACACTCAGCAGGTCCGGCGGCAAATCGCCATAAGTCAGATCGTCGGCAAATCTTTCAAAGGGTAGGGCCATCGCCGCCTCCGCCGGGTGGGTCTTTCCGTCACCTTACCCCTGCGATCCTGCCGGAAATGCCTGTTTGCGACGTCAGTCTTCGCGGCTGCGTGCTTCAAATCGCGGCAACATGGCGCTGAAATCCTTGCCGCGTCCATCCTCGTCCTCGACGAACTGCGCATAAAGCTTCTGCGCCAGCGCCCCCATCGGCGTATCCGCATCGACAAGTGCGGCGGCCTGCTGGCTCAACCAGAGGTCCTTGAGCATCAATTCCGCTGCAAACCCCGGTTTGTAATCGTTATCCGCAGGAGAGGTCGGGCCGACACCGGGGGCAGGGCAATAGGCGTTCATAGACCACGAATACCCCGATGACGTGCTGACCACGTCGAACATCTTCTGACGGTCAAGGCCCAGCTTGTCCGCCAGCGCAAAGGCTTCGCAGGTGGCAATCATCGTCGCACCCAGGATCATGTTGTTGCAGATCTTCGCGGCCTGTCCGGCACCGGCTTCGCCGCAATGCACGGCTTTCTGGCCCATGATGTCGAACAGCGGCGCAGCAGCCGCAAAGGCCGCGTCCGATCCGCCTGCCATGAAGGTCAGCGTGCCGCCTGCCGCGCCACCGATCCCACCGGAAACGGGCGCATCGACCCATAGCAATCCAGCCTTTTCAGCCGCTTCCGCCGTGTTGCGGGCGCTTTCCACATCGACCGTCGAACAGTCGATGAAGGTGGCCCCGGATCGCATGTGCCCGATCGCCTCCGCCGCGACATCGCGCAGGATTGTGCCGTTGGGCAGCATGGTGATCACCACATCCGCGCCTGTGACGGCCCCCGCGATATCCTCCGCGACGGTGACACCCTCTGCCGTAGTGCCAGCCACGTCATAGCCGCGTACCGCATGGCCCGCCTTTGCCAGATTGGCAGCCATGGGTGCGCCCATGTTGCCCAGGCCGATGAATCCGATGTTAAGGCCGGTCATGTCGTTCTCCTTACAATTTCAAGGCGTCTTTACCCAAGGGTTGCAGCATCTGCGCCACCGCCGCAACGGGCACGTCATTGTCTTCAAACCGCCATTTCGGGGTGCGGTCCTTGTCGATGATGGCCGCGCGGATCCCTTCAAGGAAATCCGCATGCTCCATCGCACGGAAAGTAAAGCGGTATTCGAGGTCGAGCGCCTTTTCCAGTGTGATCGACGGCCCGCGCAAACGGTGGAGCATCTCCACCGTGCAGGCCATGGACAGGGGAGAAGGGCGGCTGAGTTTCTTGAGACTGTCCGACGCAAACGCGCTGTCGGCATTGCGCAGATCCGTCAGTATATCGCCCAATGCTTCGCCGGAAAACAGCGTGTCGATCTCCGGTTGCAGGTCGCGCAGGGTGCCTTTCGGGGCGGCTTGACCCGCTACTTTGTCGGCGTCGCCCGACGTCTCAAGCGCCTCGATCAGGGCAGGCCAATCAGTTTCAGGCACGAAGCTGTCGGCGAAGCCCGCGAAAATCGCATCATCCGGCCCCATGCGCGCGCCCGTCAGGCCCAGGTATTCCCCCAACCGCCCCGGCGCCAGCGCCAACATGAACGACCCGCCCACATCCGGCACCAAACCGATGCCGCATTCCGGCATGGCAATCTGGCTGCTTTCACCCACAATGCGGTGACTGCCGTGACATCCGATGCCCACACCGCCGCCCATGGTAAACCCCTGCAGGAACGACACGACAGGCTTGGGGTAGGTGAAAATCTTGTTGTTCAAGCGGTATTCATCGGCCCAGAATTTCTGCCCGTAGGCAAAGTTGCCGTTCGTGCCGGTCTCGTAAAGCTCCGCGATGTCCCCGCCTGAACAAAAGGCACGGTCACCTTCGGCATCAAGGATCACCAGCGCAACAGCATCGTCATCTCGCCAGGCGTCGATGGCCGTTTCAATCGCCAGACACATCTCGTACGTCATCGCATTCAGCGCATGCGCACGGGTCAGGGTGATCCGCCCCGCGCGCCCCGTGATGCGGATGGATATATCGCTCATCGTTTGGCCAGCATGTCGCGGGAGACGATGACGCGCATGATCTCGTTCGTGCCTTCGAGGATCTGGTGAATACGCAGATCCCGCACCAGTTTCTCGATGCCGTAATCGGCCAGATAACCATAGCCGCCATGCAGTTGCAGGCATTGATCGACAACCTTGCTGCCCGTCTCTGTCACGAACTTCTTGGCCATGGCGCAGAATTTGGTCGCATCCGGTGCGCCGGTGTCCAGCTTCCATGCGGCCTGACGCAGGAAGGTGCGTGCGGCTTGCAGCTCTGTCTCCATGTCGGCAAGGCGGAATTGCAACCCCTGGAACTGGTCGATGGATTTACCGAAAGCCTGCCGTTCGCCCATGTAATTGAGCGTTGCTGTCAGGGCGGTCTGTGCGGCCCCCAGCGAACAGGCCGCGATGTTCAACCGCCCGCCGTCCAGCCCCATCATCGCGTATTTGAAACCATTTCCTTCTTCGCCCACAAGATTACCGGCAGGAATGTTGCAGTCGTCGAACTGCACCTGCGCTGTGGGCTGGCTGCGCCAGCCCATCTTGTCCTCGGGTGCGCCGAACGACAGACCTGCCGTGCCATCCTCCACATAGACGGTTGAGACACCTGCGGCTCCGCCATCCGCCGTGCGCACCATGCAGATGTAAGCGTCCGAATATCCCCCACCGGAGATAAACGCCTTGGTCCCGTTCAGCCTGTAGCCTTCGTTCGTGCGCTCCGCCCGGGTCTTGAGCGCTGCCGCATCAGAGCCGGAGCCGGGTTCGGTCAGGCAATAGGCAAGGACCGTCTTCATCGACAGGACGTCATCCATGATCCGGCCCTTCAGATCATCCGACGCGAAGGTGTCCAACATCTTGGCGCACATGTTGTGGATCGACAGGAAGGCCGCGACCGATGGGCAGGCCATCGACAGCGCCTCAAACACCAGTGTCGCATCCAGCCGGGTCAGGCCGGACCCCCCACCTTCTTCGGATACATAAAGCCCGCCGAACCCCAATTCCGCGATACGCGGCCAAAGGTCCTTGGGTATGGTGCCCGCTTTCTCCCAGGTCTGTGCATGCGGCGCGATCTGTTCTTGCCCAAAGGCATGGGCCATGTCGAAAATGGCGGTTTGTTCTTCGCTCAGTGCAAAATCCATGCCATCCACCTGTTGTTATTGAACGCTTGTTTAATTGCAGGATTGGCGCGTCAATGCAAGTTCCTGCTTCGATATTGGCGCGGTCGTGCATCAAAGAATTGAGCGATTCGGATCGCGACAAATGGTGCTCTACGGTATCAGCGCGGTGGCTCATACACGTTAGGGGCGATTTGCGATGTCATTTCTAGTAATATTTTCCCGTTAAGCGAGAATATGACAGAAAGGTGGCATAATGAGAGAATTGTCAAAATTTCTGTGCGATGCTGGTCAATGTCATACGGGCCATGCCCATTAGTCTGGAAGAATAGTTATGAAGTTATGGAAATTCGGCGCATTTTTTGGGGCGGTTGCCCTTTGCGCATCCTCAGCATTTGCCGCAACGGTATTGGAGACCACGACGCTTGATTTCGAAGGCGGTCCAAGTGTCTATCCAAGGGCTGCCGGTTCAACCGCAACCGTTGACGGCTACATCCTCGAAGATTTGAACATGAACAGCGGCAATTGCCGTGCGGGTGACTGTACCCACGAATCCGGTCAGGGCGTCCTGCTGACACTGACCCGGACGATGAACGAAGTGTTCAACTTTGACAGTTTCTGGTTCTCGTCGCAGGGCAATGGCAACAGCGGCGACAACTATGTCAGCGTTACCGCCTTCACTGGTGGTCCAGGTACCTATGTTGAAGGAGAGACGATCGATTTCTTCTTTGGCCGCACGTTTGCTGAAGTCTTCGCCGAAGACGATGCAATCGTCACCCATGTGGAAGGCGAAGCGCCGACGCCCGGCAATTCCAGCGATTGCAGAAATAACGGGATCTGCAAGCAATATGGCTACAGTGTCCTTCTTGGGACGGCATTCGACAATGTGACGCGGGTGCAGTTTTCCTCGCTCGCCTCGGGCAATAATCGCTTGGACGATTTCGGCGTCGCACGGGTTGTGGCTGCGGTGCCGCTGCCGGCCGCAGGTTGGTTGCTGATCGCGGGTCTGGGAGGTCTTGTTGTGGCACGTCGCCGTCGCAGGTAAGCCCTGCACATCATTGAAAAGCAAAAGGCAGCCCTTTGCGGCTGCCTTTTTTCGTGATCCGACTGTGTTCGCCGCTGTTGGCTATTCCATCACGGGGATGGAGAATTCGCCGCCTTCCTTGATGCCAGAGGGCCAGCGCGCGGTCACTGTCTTGGTGCGGGTGTAGAACTTGAAGGCATCCGGGCCATGCTGGTTCAGGTCGCCAAAGACCGATTTCTTCCAGCCACCGAAGGTGTGATAGGCCAGCGGCACGGGGATCGGCACGTTGACGCCAACCATGCCGATGTTGATCCGGTTGGCAAAGTCGCGCGCCGCATCGCCGTCGCGGGTAAAGATCGCGGTGCCGTTGCCGTATTCGTGGTCCATGGCCAGCCCAATCGCCTCTTCATAGTTTTGCGCACGCACGCAGGTCAGCACGGGGCCGAAAATCTCGTGCTTGTAGATGTCCATGTCCTTGGTGGCGCGGTCAAACAGATGCGGCCCGACGAAATAACCGTCCTCATAACCCTGCAATTTGAAGTCGCGCCCGTCGACCACCAGTTCCGCGCCCTGATCAATGCCAGTCTGCACCAGACGTTCGATGTTCGCCTTCGCCGCAGCGGTCACGACGGGACCATAATCCACGTCATTGCCCGCCGTGTAAGGACCGACCTTGAGGCTCTCGATGCGTGGCACCAGCTTTTCGATCAGCCGGTCGGCGGTCTCATCGCCCACGGGCACCGCGACCGAAATCGCCATGCAGCGTTCGCCCGCCGCACCATACCCCGCACCCACCAGCGCGTCGGCGGCCTGGTCCATATCCGCGTCGGGCATGATGATCATGTGGTTCTTGGCGCCGCCAAAACACTGCACCCGTTTGCCATTCGCACAGCCCGTGGCATAGATGTATTCCGCAATCGGGGTGGAGCCGACAAAACCAATCGACTGGATCACCTCATCGTGCAAAATCGCGTCTACCGCTTCCTTGTCCCCGTTCACAACCTGCAGGATGCCCTTGGGAAGACCCGCTTCTTCCATCAGTTCCGCCAGCATCAGCGGCACGGAAGGGTCACGCTCTGACGGTTTGAGGATAAAGGCGTTGCCGCACGCGATGGCGGGCGCGAACATCCACATCGGAATCATCGCGGGGAAGTTGAAGGGCGTGATGCCCGCGGTGACACCCAGCGCCTGCCGCATGGAATACATGTCGATGCCGGGGCCCGCTGAATCAGTGTATTCCCCTTTCAGCAATTCTGGCGCACCGATGCAGTATTCAACCACTTCCAGACCACGTTGCACGTCGCCCGCCGCATCGGGCAGGGTCTTGCCGTGCTCACGGCTCAACGCTTCGGCCAGCTTGTCCATATTGTCATTCAGAAGGCTGACGAACTTCATCATCACCCGCGCGCGCCGCTGCGGGTTGGTCGCGGCCCAGGCAGGCTGCGCGGCCTGTGCAAAGGCCACCGCCTTTTTAACTTCATCCGTGGAGGCGAGAGGGCATTTCGCCTGCACTTCGCCGGTGGCGGGGTTCATCACGTCGGCAAAGCGGCCGGACGTGCCTTTGACGTGTGCACCGTTCATGTAGTGGGTCAGTTCTTGCATCGGTCTCTCCCTTTGGTTGGCGGCACGATAGCCTTGCAAAAAGTCCTGATAAAGAGGCAAGATTTCAAAATGGTTTTGCAGTTTTGCAAAATGAGATCGCGGAGGCTGACATGCAGAACTGGGACGACCTGCGGCTGTTTCTGGCTGTCGCGCGGGAACAAAGCCTGTCAGGCGCAGGCAAGGTCCTGCTGCTGGATCCCGCGACGCTGGGCCGCCGCGTGGCGCGGCTGGAAGCCGCGTTGGACACGGTGCTTTTCGTCAAATCCCCGCAGGGCTACACCCTGACCGACGCAGGCGCGCAACTGTTGGAGCGGGCGGAGACGGCGGAGCAGGCGATGCGGCTGGCGGTATCCGGTGTTGTGGCACCAACCGACACGCTCAGCGGTTTGATCCGTATTGGCGCTCCGGATGGGTGCGCCAACTTCCTGTTGCCGCAGGTCTGCGCCGAAATCGGCGCGGCGCATCCTGACCTGGAAATTCAGGTGGTTGCCCTGCCGCGCGTCTTCAACCTGTCGCGCCGGGAGGCAGACATGGCCATCGCGGTGTCCGCGCCGACCGCCGGGCAATTGCTGGTCCAGAAGATCACCGATTACCACCTGCATCTGGCGGCCTCTGACAGCTATCTTGCGTCCCATCCCCCGATTGAAAGCACCGCCGATCTGCACGGCCATCGGCTTGTCGGCTACATCCCCGACATGATCTTTGACCGTGAACTGGATTACCTTGCCGATCTGGGACTGGGGCGGGTCGCGCTCAGCTCCAACTCGGTTGCGGTGCAGGCACAGATGTTGCGGCAGGGGGCGGGCATCGGGGTGGTGCACGATTTTTCGCTGCCCTTCGTTCCGGGGGTCCGGCGGGTCCTGCCGGGTTTGGTACGTCTGCAACGGGCGTTCTATCTGATCCGGCACCAGGGCGATCAGCAAAACCTGCGCCTGCGCCGCTTTGCCGAAATGCTGACAGCAGCAATTCGCGCCGAAGTTATCCGGCTTGAGGCAAAGGCTTGACAGAATTGCCCCTTGCACCGACGCTGGACCCCATGGGGGAGCGAAAGGACACGACATGCTGGTATCGCAAATTCTCAAATCGAAAGCATCTGATCAGGTTCACACGTCACTGCCGACGCTGCTGATCTCCGAAGCAGCACAGATTTTGTCGGAAAAGCGGATCGGTACGCTGGTGATTTCCAAGGACGGCAAAAGCCCCGACGGGATCCTGTCGGAACGCGACATCGTGCGCGAACTGGGCCTGCGCGGATCGGGATGTCTGACGGATACGGTCGACAAGCTGATGACGACCGAACTGGTGACCTGCGCGCAGGACGACCGCGCCGATGTGGTGCTGCAAAAGATGACGGACGGGCGATTCCGCCACATGCCCGTCCTCAAGGACGGTGCCATGGTGGGGCTGATTTCGCTGGGCGACGTGGTCAAGGCCCGACTGGCAGAGCTTTCCATGGAAAAGGATGCGCTTGAAGGCATGATCATGGGCCACTAGGCCCGTCGATTGCTTGCGCGCTGGGGCAGGGCATGATTGCTTGCGCCGCAAACCGAAATAGAACCTCAGGACAGCCCCATGCGTGTTGGACTTTATCCCGGTACCTTTGATCCCATCACGCTGGGTCACATGGACATCATCCGCCGCGCGACGCGTCTGGTGGATAAACTCGTGATTGGCGTGGCGATCAACCGCGACAAGGGGCCGCTTTTCAGCCTTGAAGAACGCGTGACGATGATCGAACACGAATGCACCGAACTCAGCGCCCAAACCGGGGTGGAGATCGTCGCTCATCCCTTCGAGAACCTGCTGATCGATTGCGCCCAGGACGTCGGCGCGCAGATGATCATCCGGGGCCTGCGCGCGGTGGCGGATTTTGAATATGAATACCAGATGGTCGGCATGAACCGGCAACTCAACGATTCGATTGAAACGGTCTTCCTGATGGCCGAAGCGCAGCATCAGGCGATTGCCAGCAAGCTGGTCAAGGAAATCGCGCGTCTGGGCGGGGATGTGTCGAAATTCGTGACACCACGGGTAAACGCAGAGGTCCGCGCGCGCTTCGACTAGCTAGGGCGCGGCCCCGGCCATCACCTGTGCCGTGTCCAGCATCCGGTTCGCAAAGCCCCATTCGTTGTCATACCACGCCAGCACCCGCATCAGCGTACCGCCCTGAATGGCGGTCTGGTCACAGGCGAAGGTCGCGCTGTGTGGATCGTGGTTGAGATCGGTTGAGACAAGCGGGCGGTCGGTGACATTCAGCACCCCCTTGAGCGCACCTGCGGCGGCTGTCTTCATGGCGGCGTTGACCTCCGCTTCGGTGGCGGCTTTTTCAGTCTCCACCACCAGATCAACGCAGGATACATTGGGCGCAGGCACCCGGATGGAGGTGCTGGTGATCAACCCCGCAAGATGCGGCAGCACCTTGTCCAGCGCGCTGGCCGCACTGGTTGTCGTGGGCACCATCGACAATGTGGCGGCCCGCGCGCGGTAAAGATCGTCCTGCGCGCGGTCATGGGTGGGTTGCGTGCCGGTAAAGCTGTGTACCGTCGTCATATGCCCGCGTTTGATCCCGTAGGCCTCTTGCAGAACATGGGTGACGGGCGCCAGACAATTGGTCGTGCAGGAGGCATTGCTGATCACCCGGTCGTCCGCTGTGATCAGGTGGTGGTTCACCCCGTAGACAATTGTTTTCACGTCACCTTTGCCGGGACCGGAGATCAGGACCTTGTCCGATCCATTGCCAAGATGCTGCGCGGCATCGGTGGGCTTGGTGAAATGCCCGGTGCATTCCAGCGCGATATCCACATCCGCCCAGTCAAGCCGGGCAGGATCAGCCGTCGCGCTGAGCCGGATTGGCCCACGGCCAACGTCCAGCGTGTTGCCGTCCAGCGTGACAGGGGCCGCAAAGCGCCCGTGCACGCTGTCGAATTCAAGCAAATGCGCCATGGCCTGCGGCGGGGCAAGATCGTTGATGGCGATCACTTCCACACCTTTCAGGTTCCGCTCTACCAGTGCGCGCACCACCATGCGCCCGATCCGCCCAAATCCATTGATGCCCAGCTTCAGGGTCATGCGCCGCACCTTTTGATCAAATATCGATCCACAGAAAGCGCGCCAAGCGGGCCTGTCAACCTCAGGCAGCGGCAAAAAAAGTACCAATACAATGTTTTAGAGGGTGTTCTTCAGCGCCAGAAGGCAAGCCATTCCAGAAGTTCCAGCATCTTTCGGAACAGGAATACCAGATGTTCGGATCCGTAAAGCATCACGTCAATGACCAGCGCCGCACAGATCAGCACGATCAGGAACATGGCAATGCGATTGGTCACGGGGCAGTCCCCTTTGGTGGAAGCTGCCCCGATATGACAGGGCACCGGGCGCGGCGCAAGGTTCAGCCCAGCTGCCCCATTGCGACGGCCACATCCGCCATGCGCACCGAAAACGCCCATTCGTTGTCATACCAGCCCAGCACGCGCACCGTACGGTCAGCGACCACGATGGTCTGATCCGGCGCGAAGATGCAGCTTTCCTCGGTATGGTTGAAGTCGATGCTGACCTTTTGTTCCGGATCATAGCCCAGCACCCGCTTCATTTCGCCTTCTGCGGCAGCCTTGGCGGCGGCGTTGATTTCTTCCACAGTCACCTTGCGGCTGGCCTGAAAGGTCAGATCCACGGCAGAGACGTTGGGGGTGGGCACCCGCATCGCGGTCCCGTCCAATTTGCCCTTGAGCGCGGGCAGGACTTCCCCCAGTGCCTTGGCCGCCCCGGTGGACGTGGGGATCAGCGCCATTGCGGCGGCGCGGGCGCGGTAAAGGTCGCTGTGGCGGCGGTCCAGCGTCGGCTGATCGCCCGTATAGCTGTGGATCGTCGTCATCAGGCCACTTTCGATGCCGACGGCGTCGTGCATGACCTTGGCCAGCGGGGCCAGGCAATTGGTCGTGCAGGAGCCGTTGGAAATCATCGTGTCGGACTTCTGCAAGGTGTCCTGATTCACGCCGTAAACGATTGTGCGGTCGATGTTTTTGCCGGGTGCAGACAGCAACACCCGCTTTGCGCCTTGTTCAAGATGCATGCCGGCCTTGTTGCCATCGTTGAACTTGCCCGTGCATTCCAGAACCACGTCGCAGCCGGTCCAGTCCAGTTCTTCAAGATTATAGGTCGACATGACCTCAATATCGTTCTGACCAAGGTTGAGATAACCGTCGTCGATGGCAATCTCACCGGGGAACCGGCCATGCACGCTGTCGTATTTCAGCAGGTGGGCTGCAGTCTCAAGCGGACCTGTCGCATTGATCTTGACCACCTCGATGTCTTCGCGGGCAGACGCCGCAATATGGCTGAGCGTGCAGCGACCGATGCGGCCGAAACCATTGATGCCAACTTTGATCGTCATGGGGGTGTCCTCAGGGGGTTGCGGCAAGGGCCATGGGGCCGGGGCCGGGCAGTCTTGCCGCTCTATAGCGGGGGGGCAAACAAAGGATAAGGGGGGAAACTGCGCAAAATCCGCATGTTAGCGATAAACCTGCATGTTAGCGGTAAAGGTCCCTGCAGGCTGCGGCTTGCGGTCGCGGCCCGGTATGCTACCTGCTGTTGCACCAAAGGGAGAAGGACGGGTTATGAGTGGGCTGATTGCATTGTTGGATGACGTGGCAGCAATTGCCAAAGTGGCGGCGGCGTCGGTGGATGATGTAATCGGGCAGGCGGCCAAGGCAGGGACAAAGGCGGCCGGGGCCGTCATCGACGATGCCGCCGTCACGCCGAAGTACGTGCATGGCTTCGAGGCCAGCCGCGAATTGCCGGTGATCTGGCGCATCACCAAGGGATCGCTGCGCAACAAGCTGGTGTTTCTGCTGCCTGCGGGGCTGCTGTTGTCCAATTTCGCACCCTGGGCCATTCCGCCGCTGCTGATGCTGGGTGGTGCCTATCTATGCTTTGAAGGGGCGGAGAAAGTGGCGCATGTGCTGGGCATGTCGCACGGCCATGAGGACCATCCGGGCAAGGAGGTCACCATCGACGATCCCGCCCACCTGGAAGAGATGAAGGCGCAGGGGGCGATCAAGACCGATTTCATCCTTTCAGCCGAAATCATGACCATCGCGCTGGCCGCGATCCCGACCAGCAACTTCTGGATGGAAGCCGCGACACTGGCCACCGTTGCCGTGATGATCACTGTGGCCGTCTACGGCTCGGTCGCGCTGATCGTGAAGATGGACGACATGGGGCTCGCGCTGGCGGACAAGGGCCGCCTTGGACTGACCCGCGCCGTTGGGCGTGCCGTGGTGCGCGGGATGCCGGGGTTTCTCAAGCTGCTCACCGTGGTCGGCACGGCGGCGATGCTGTGGGTCGGCGGGTCGATCATCGTGCACGGGTTGGAGCAGATGGGATTTGCGACGCTGGGCCACCTGATCCACGACTGGGCATACGCCATCGGCCACGCGGTGCCGCCCGCGATCGAAGGTGCGACGGAATGGTTCGCAAAGGCCGCCATGGATGGGGTCTTTGGTCTGGTTTTGGGACTTCTGCTTATCCCCGTGGGAGAAAAGGTTGTCACGCCGATCTGGCGTGGGATCTTTCACCGAGGAAAGTGATCAGGATCTTTCGTGACGTGGATCACCGTCAAGGACAAAAGGGCCAGCAGAACAAGCTGCCCCGTGATCACGTAGACAGCGAATGCAACCGTCGCCGAACCGCCTAGAACAAGGCTGAGCGTCGCACAGATGATGGCGCTGATCATGCCTGCAAACAGATAGCCGATGGACATAGTCTTCTCCTCCGTCTCTCCCGTAGGGACCATTGTGGCCTTCTCACCAGTCGGGAAAGATACTGCTTATTCAACCTTAGGGTGTCTGCCCCACAATGCCATAGTGAATTTCGCGTTTCTTGGAGAATTTTGGTGTTTTGCGAAAATTCGCCCATGACTATGCTGAAACAGAAACAAATCTGCAACATTGTTTCCATATGAGAGATAGTCCCGCCTCCCTTCAGAGGCGGGGCAGAGCCGTCCTCACCGTTTTTCAGAGCAGCGCGCGCGCCGTTTCAGCGATGTTGGCAGCGGTTATGCCGTATTTCTCGAACAATTCACCCGCCGGGGCAGAGGCACCAAAGCTGTCCATTCCGACGAAATCCGCCTTGCCGAACTTGCCGCGTTCCCCCAGCAGCCAGCGGTCCCAACCCTGACGCACGCCTGCTTCGACACCGACACGCACCGCGCCACCGGGCAGGATGCGCTTGCGATAGGCATCGTCCTGTGCCGCGAAAAGCTCCATGCAGGGCATCGACACGACCCGCACGCCAATACCGTCCGCCTGCAGAATGTCGCGCGCTGCCATGGCCAGATGCACTTCGGATCCGGTGGCGATCAGGATCACCTGCCGCTTGCCCTCCGCATCCGCCAGGACATAAGCGCCCTTGGAGCTGAGGTTGGTGTTCTTGTGTTCCGTCCGCACGGTCGGCAGGCCCTGACGGGTCAGCGACAGAACCGAAGGTGTTGCCGTGGATGAAAGTGCCATCTCCCAAGCTTCCGCCGTTTCAATGGTATCGGCGGGGCGGAACACCAGCGTATTCGGTGTCGCGCGGCTGATCGCCAGATGTTCGACCGGCTGGTGCGTGGGGCCGTCTTCGCCCAGGCCGATGGAATCGTGCGTCATCACGAATACCGTGGGGATCTTCATCAAGGCGGCCAAACGCATGGCAGGGCGCGCGTAATCGGTAAAGCACATGAAGGTGCCGCCATAGGGACGCACACCACCGTGCAGTGCCATCCCGTTCATGGCGGCCGCCATCCCGTGTTCGCGAATGCCCCAATAGATGTACCGCCCGCCCCGGTTGTCCACGTCAAACACCCCCAGATCGGACGTCTTGGTGTTGTTCGACCCGGTCAGGTCTGCAGATCCCCCCACGGTTTCGGGCAGGATCGGGTTCAGCACCTCAAGCGCCTTTTCGGAACTGGCACGGGTGGCCAGCTTCGGGGCTGTCTCCGACATCTGCTTTTTGAACGCCTTGATGGTCGCGGTCAGCTTCTTCGGTGGGTCACCGGCCAGTGCGCGGTTGAATGTCTCCCGCTTATTGCGGGACATCGCATCGAACCGTTCCTCCCAGGCGCGGCGTTCTGCGGTGCCACGCTTGCCGATTTCCTCCCATGCGGTCTTGATGTCAGACGGGATTTCAAACGGGCCGGTCTTCCAACCATAAGCGTCCTTGGCAGCCTGCAACTGGTCGGGATCGGTCAGCGCCCCATGACCCTTTGAGGTGTCCTGCGCGGCATGCCCAAGGGCAATATGGGTCTTGCAGGCGATCATCGTGGGCAGGTCTGAGGCTTTGGCTTCGGTCAGGGCCGCGTCGATTTCATCCGGGTTGTGGCCGTCAATCTCGATCGTGTGCCAGCCCGCGGCGGCAAAACGTGCCACCTGATCGGTGCGGTCGGACAGGGACACCGGGCCATCGATGGTGATGTCGTTGTTGTCCCACATCACGATCAGTTTGCTCAGCTTGTGCCGACCGGCGAGCGTGATCGCCTCCTGGCTTACGCCTTCCATCAGGCACCCGTCGCCCGCGATGACATAGGTGTGGTGATCCACGATCTTCTTGCCGTAGGTCGCACGCTGGATTTCCTCGGCCATGGCGAAACCCACCGAATTGGCAATGCCCTGACCCAGCGGGCCAGTGGTCGTTTCAATCGCATCGGCAAGGAAGTTTTCCGGATGGCCCGCCGTGCGCGCGCCCAACTGGCGGAAATTCTTGATTTCTTCCAGCGGGAACTGCGTATCGCCGACCAGATGCAGCAGGGAATAGATCAACATGGACCCATGCCCGGCGGACAGGATGAACCGGTCGCGGTCGGGCCAGAGCGGGTTCGCCGCGTCAAACTTCAGGTGACGTTCAAACAGAACCGTCGCCACGTCCGCCATGCCCATCGGCATGCCCGAGTGGCCGGAATTCGCCGCCGCGACAGCGTCCAGCGTCAGCGTGCGGATGGCTGTGGCCTTGGCCCAGTGATCGGGATGGTTTTTGCGCAGTACGTTCAGATCCAAGGGGTATGTCCTTTGCCAAAAAGCGGTGCCGGAGGGGCGTTTTGACTGTCCATACCAGCCAATTGGCAAAGTGCAAGCCGATCCGCCGATCGGCGGGGACTTGCTGCATCAACTTCGCCGCACAAGGTGCTGATCTAAAAGGGGGCGCATTTGTGGTGGCAGTTCTTTAGGATTATGTAAGGAAAAGGCTTCGGGCGATTCGCACGATCCGTGGCCAGCAGAGCGACGCGCAGGAGTATCAGACCGGGTCATGAGTGACATCGACGAATTGCAAAGCCGCATCACCGCCGCGATGGACCGTATCGCCAAGGGGGTGGATGCCGCCAAGGACAAACCGCCCGCACCCGATCCCGACACCTTGCAAGCGTTGGAAGATGAACGCACCGCGAATGCACAGCTGCGCGAACGTGTCTATGCGCTGAAAACCAAGGCGGACGAGGAACTGGCCGGCCTGCGCACGCAGGTGGAGGATACCAGCGGCCGCATCGCAGCACTTGATCTTGAACTGCAGCGGTTGCGTCAGGCAAACAAACAACTGGCCGAAGCCTGCACGGCGCTGCGCGAGGCGAACGAAGAAGGCGTGGGGGAGCCGCATCTGATCAACACCGCCATGCTGGCAGAGCTTGAAGCGCTGCGCGCCGCCCGCGCCAGCGACATCGCCGAGACGGACGCGATCCTGGCGGCACTGACCCCGTTGGTGCAAGACGCCGCTGAGGAGGAGGCCTGATGCCAGAGGTACGGATCACAATCGGCGGCCGCCAGTTTGAAGTCGCCTGTCAGGAAGGCGAGGAAGGGTATCTGCATTCCGCCGCCAAGATGCTGGATGACGAAGCGCAGGTCTTGTCCGATCAAGTCGGGCGGATGCCGGAATCGCGCATGTTGCTGATGGCGGGCCTGTTGCTGGCGGACAAGGCCGCATCGGTCGATGACAGGATCGCCGAGGTCCGCGCGCAACTGGCAGAGCGTGAGGCGGAACTGGCCGGTTTGCGCAACGCCAGCCCTCAGCCCGAACGCGTCGAGGTGCCCGTGGTGCCACAGTCGGTCACCGATACATTGGCCGAACTGGCTGCGCGTGCCGAAGCACTTGCCGCGCAGGTCGAAGAAGGCGGCGATACCTGAATGGTTTGCCTGCCTCTCCCAGCTTAGCCAATCCTTAACATCTTCGTCCTATGGGTGTGTCAGCCTCCCCGATCCGGGGGTGCGGAACAGGGGCGCGACATGAACGAACTCGCTAAGACCTTCAGGTGGCTTTCCGGCAGGCGCGACTTCCTTTGGCGGTGGCTTACTGCCGCTGGAGATCCGCAGGCCCTGTTCGACCGGACCGGGAAGGAGTTGATCCCCATTCGGTGCACTGCCCATGAATGTCACACTGGCAATGCTCCTGACCTTTTTAGGCTGCACAAGGCCGTTTCGTTTTGATCCCAGCAGCACAGACCGTGGATTCGGGTCTTCGGATTAAACGTCTGATGATGATCGACGACAACGAAATCGATCAGATGATGTACCGCCGGGTCATGAAGCGTTCCGACATGGTGGACGAGGTGATTGGTTTCCTCTGGGCCCGTGACGCGTTGGATTACCTGCTCGATCCCGACAATCCTCCGGTCGATCTGATCTTGCTGGATGTGAACATGCCCCGCATGGACGGGTTCGAATTTCTGCAGGCCGCATCAGAAGCTGTGGGACCGGATTTCGCGCCGGTTGTCGTCATGCTGACCACGTCGCTGAACCCACGCGATTATGACCGCGCCATGCAGTTTGACGCGGTGCGCGAATTCCTCAACAAACCGCTGTGTCTTGAGCATCTGGCCCATCTTGCCGCGTTGATCGGTCGAGGTGTCCCGAAAGATCAGGACAAGCCCACGGCCTGTACCTGACGGCTCGACAGGCGCGGACCGGGCGGCGCGTGACAATGCCGGGCAAAACAGGCCCGGCAGGTCGATCTTCCGTTGAAGGGCGCGATGCCCGCGCGATCAGGCGTTTGCTTCGCGGATCTTGTCGGCGGCGTCCTTGTCAAAGCTGACACCGTTTTCTTCCAGCAGCGTGTCCAGCTCACCCGAAATGGTCATTTCAGTGATGATGTCACAGCCGCCGACGAATTCACCCTTTACGTAAAGCTGCGGGATTGTGGGCCAGTCGGAGAATTCCTTGATCCCCTGCCGGATGCCTTCATCCGCCAACACGTTCACGTCGGAAAAATCGACGCCCATGTAGTTCAGCACACCCGCCACGCGCGACGAGAAACCGCACTGCGGCATCTCCTTGGTGCCTTTCATGAAAAGAACCACGTCGTTCTTGGTGATCTCGTCTTTGATCTGGGTTGTTGCGTCGGTCATGATTTGTCCTTGTTCCGTTGAAATGCGGCGTGGTAGCGCCGTGCATAGGTTTCATCGTCAGCCAATGGTTCGATATCGGTGTCAGCGCTTTCAGTACCCGTCAGTTTTCCCCGGCGGCCGGTCCAGCTTGTATGCGCCCGTTCAAGGCTCTCGTTGCGGCGCTGGGTGCGGCGCACCGCATCAAGGTCCAGTGCTTCGGTACCCAGCGGACGGTTCGCGCGATCGGGGCGGGCGGGCTGGCGTGACGACATGGGGCGATAGACACCCGCTCCCGCGCGATGCTGGGACCAGGCAATGCCCGCCACCGCAACAACTACCGCACCAATCACCCAACCCCACATAAGCCTAACCCGGTGCCCGTGTGGTCAGGGCCAAGGCGTGCAATTCACCATTGCTGCCATCCATCTTGCCCTTCAGCGCGGCATAGACGGCGCGCTGTTGCTGCACCCGGTTCATACCCTTGAAGGACGGGTCGACGACCATGGCCGCCATGTGCACGCCATCGTTGCCCTCCACGGTGATTTCGGCATCCGGAAAGGCCGCGCGTATCAGCTCTTCGATCTCACTGGCTTGCATGGGCATGGCAGGCTCCGCTTGGTTGATATCTTCTGGCCCAGATGTAGTGATGCGCCGTACCCTGTGCAAGCAATTGCAGACCATCGTGGGTGTTGAGGCTTTGCGTCCCCGCGCATAGGCTTGGATCAGGCGGCGTGGGAGGAGGCGAAGACATGCAACAGATCGATCAGGCACCCGAACAGGCGCTGGCCTGGGTCGAGGACGGGCAGGGCGCGGCCCTTGCCACGGTCATCGAAACCTGGGGCTCCGCGCCCCGCCGGGTGGGCGCACAGCTTGTCGTGGCCGGGGATGGCGCGATGGAAGGGTCCGTATCGGGCGGCTGCGTCGAAGGGGCCGTGGTCATGGAAGCGCAGGAAGTCATCGAAAAGGGCGGCACCCGGGTGCTGGAATACGGCGTCAGCGATGGCGACGCCTTTGCCGTCGGGCTGGCTTGCGGCGGCAACATCCGCGTGCTGGTTGAGCCAATAGGCAAGGGCGGCATGCCTGTTGAGATGCTCAAGGAACTGGTTGCAGCCCGCGCACAGCGGGAGCAGATCGCATATGAGGTAGCCCTTGATGGCTCTGTACGCAAACTGGTGCGGGACGGTCACGCGGACCGGTTCCGGCTTGACCGATCCGGCGTCAGCGAAGACGGCGCAACCTTCGTGGCCATTCACAACCCGCCGCTGCGGCTTGTCGTGGTGGGCGGCGTGCACATCGCCCAGCATCTGGTCAGCATGGCACAAGGCGCAGGCTTTGATCCGCTTGTCGTTGACCCGCGTGAAGCCTTCGGCGCGGCTGCCCGTTTTCCGGGCGCGCGGGTGATCAATGACTGGCCCGATGACGCGCTCAAGGAAATCGGGGTTGATGCGCGTACCGCACTGGTGTTGCTGACCCATGACCCCAAGCTGGACGACCCGGCACTGGAAATCGCGCTGCGCTCTGATGTGTTCTACATCGGTGCCCTGGGCAGCAAGCGCACCCACGCCGCGCGGGTGGCGCGGCTGGAAGAGGCCGGGTTCAGCGCTGCGGAAATCGACCGCATCTGCGGGCCGGTCGGCCTTGATATCGGCGCAGCGGGGCCCGCGGAAATCGCGGTCTCCATCCTTGCGCAGATCATCCAGACCCTGCGCAAGCCATGAAGTTCGGGCCGGTCCCCCTGAAGGCCGCGCAGGGCGCTGTTCTGGCCCATTCCGTCGCCACGGATACCGGACGGCTGCGCAAGGGCCGGGTGTTGTCGGCGCAGGACGTTGCCACGCTCAAAACGGCCGGATTGTCCGAAGTGATCGTCGCAAGGCTCGAAGACGGCGATGTTGACGAAAACACCGCAGCGCTCAGGCTGGCGCAGGCGGTGACGGGATCGGGATTGCGGCTCAGCAAACCGTTCACGGGGCGCGTCAATCTGCTGGCGGACGGTCCGGGCGTGGTCGTGTTGAACGTCCCCGCGCTTGAAGCGGTGAATGCCATCGATCCCATGATCACCATCGCGACCGTGCCACCGTTTCAGCAGATGCGCGACGGCGGTATGGTGGCGACGATCAAGATGATCTCCTACGCCGTGGCGGGGGATCATCTGGAAAGGGCCTGCGCCGCGGCGGGAGGGGGCGCAATCGGGCTCGCGTCGCCCAAGCTGAAAACCGCGACCCTGATCGTGACCGACATCCCCAAGGGACCCGGTGACAAGGGCCGCACCGCCATTGATGCGCGACTGGCGTCGTTGAACGTGACGCTTGAACAGACCCTGATCGTCCCGCACACGCGCAGCGCGCTGACGGAAGCGCTGGCCGCGCCATCCTCTGACGTGATCCTGATCCTCACCGGGTCTGCCACGTCGGATATTGACGATGTGGCCCCGGCCGCCCTGCGCGCCGCTGGCGGTGCGGTGCACCGTTTCGGGATGCCCGTGGACCCCGGCAACCTGCTTTTTCTTGGCGAATTGGCCGGTGTGCCGGTCATCGGTCTGCCCGGCTGCGCCCGCGCGCCGGCGCTGAATGGTGCGGATTGGGTATTGTCGCGGGTGTTGTGCGGACTGCCGGTGACCGCAGCAGACATTGCCGGGATGGGAGTTGGCGGGCTGCTCAAGGAAATCCCTACACGCCCCCAACCCCGGCAATCGCGCTAGGCCGGTCTGGTTGGCCCGGCGGAATGCCGCCAGTGTTGACGGTGGCGGCAGGCCGTGAATCGGCCTTGTTATTGAATAGCGGAACCACGGGTTCCCACATGCGTTCTATCGTGAAAGCGCGCCGGATGACGCGCGCATGTCGAAAGGACGTACCGATGAAGAAGTTTCTGCATTCCACCACGGCATTGGGGATGAGCCTGGCACTCGCCCTCCCGGGACCCATCACCGCACAAACCCAAGCGCCCGAATGCGCACCAGATGGGGGCGAGGCCGTGTTTCCCTGTTCCCTGAACGGCGAGACGGTTGAGAACGCCGACGGACTTTCGCTGTTGCGCGATACCCTCGCCGAAGAAGCCCTCGCTGCGGAACAAGCTGAAGCAGCAGCGGCGGAGCAGGCTGCGACAGAAGCGGCAGCGGCAGAGCAGGCTGAGGCGGATGCGGCGGCGGCAGAGCAAGCTGAGGCGGAAGCGGCAGCGGAGCAGGCTGAGGCGGATGCGGCGGCAGCGGAGGAGGCTGAGGCAGAAGCAGCAGCGGCAGCGCAAGCTGAGGCGGAAGCGGCAGCGGCAGAGCAGGCTGAGGCGGAAGCGGCAGCGGCAGAGCAGGCTGAGGCGGATGCGGCGGCGGCAGAGCAAGCTGAGGCGGAAGCGGCAGCGGCAGAGCAGGCTGAGGCGGATGCGGCGGCGGCAGAGCAAGCTGAGGCGGAAGTGGCAGCGGCGGAGCAGGCTGAGGCGGATGCAGCAGCGGCGGAACAGGCTGAGGCGGAAGCAGCAGCGGCGGAGCAGGCCGAAACAGATCAAACCGAAAGCACCGATCTGGCAACCGACGCCACAGAGACCGAAGAGACTGCCGACGCGGAGCAGCTTGCGGCAGAAAAGGCCGCCCGTCAGGAACAGCGCCGCGCCGAACGCGAAGCCGAGCGTGAAGCAATTGCTGCCGCCGCTGCAGCAGCCGACAGCGGGGAGGGTGACGCCGACGTCGTCACCGAGGAAGTGACGACGGAAGAAGTGCGCGCGTCGGATGAGGAATTCGAAACGACCGTCACCGGAGAAGGGACTGCGGCCGCAACGGCAACAGCACCTGCGCCGCAGGATGACGGCCTTAGCAAGCTGGAAAAGACCCTTCTGCTGGGCCTGGGCGCAGTGGTCGTGGGGTCGATCCTCAAGAACGGTGACAAGGTGGTCAGCAATTCCGGTGACCGGGTCGTCGTCGAAGACCCCGATGGCGGCTTGCGGGTGTTGAAGGACGATGACGCCCTGATCCGCCGTCCAGGCGATGAGGTACGCACGGAGACGTTCTCGGACGGGTCGAGCCGCAGCACCGTCATCCGGCCCGACGGCTCGAAGATCGTGACGATCCGGGGCCGCGACGGGTCGGTCCTGCGCCGCATCAATGTGGACCCGCAGGGCAATGAATACGTGCTTTTCAATGATCTGGTCGAAGAAGAGGCGGTCGAAGTGTCAAAACTGCCCGCTGCAACACCCCGCAGTGCCGCCGTTGGCAACGCGGATGAGGCTGCCCTGCGCGCCGCGTTGCAGGCCGAGGCCAATCTGGATCGCGACAGGGCCTTTTCCCTCCGCCAGGTGCGCGAAATTCGCGAAGTGCGCGCGCTGGTGCCCGAACTTGAACTGGATGCCGTCCGGTTCGAAACCGGCTCAGCCGCGATCCGGCCCGAACAGGCCCGGTCGCTGGCGCGCATCGGCACGACCCTGCGCAATCTGGTCACCGAAGACCCGCGCACCGTGATCCTAGTCGAAGGGCATACGGACGCAGTGGGCAGTGCCAGCTACAACCTCGCCCTGTCAGACCGGCGCGCGGAAACCGTGGCCCTTGCCCTGACGGAGTATTTCCGGGTGCCAGCGGAGAACATGGTGACACAGGGGTATGGCGAAAGCGCGCTGAAGGTGGCCACGCAGGATGCCGAACCGGCAAACCGCCGCGCCGTGGTGCGTAATATCACCGGCCTGCTGCGGTAGATCGCCATCGTAGGCAGCCCTGAAACAGCAAAGCCCCCGTTGATCGACGGGGGCTTTTCGTATCGGCACTATATCGGAGCCTATTTGTTCGGCATAGGTCCGATCAGCATGACCATCTGGCGGCCTTCCAAGGCGTTGGCTTGCCAATGCCGAGGTTTGGCAGTCGCTCCCCCTTGAGGGAGCGATGAGAAGACCATCGGGATCTACTTGTTCGGCATGGGTCCGATCAGCATGACCATCTGGCGGCCTTCCAAGGCGTTGGCTTGCCAATGCCGAGGTCTGGCAGTCGCTCCCCCTTGAGGGAGCGATGAGAAGACCATCGGGATCTACTTATTCGGCATGGGTCCGATCAGCATGACCATCTGGCGGCCTTCCAAGGCGTTGGCTTGCCAATGCCGAGGTCTGGCAGTCGCTCCCCCTTGAGGGAGCGATGAGAAGACCATCGGGATCTACTTGTTCGGCATGGGTCCGATCAGCATGACCATCTGGCGGCCTTCCAAGGCGTTGGCTTGCCAATGCCGAGGTTTGGCAGTCGCTCCCCCTTGAGGGAGCGATGAGAAGACCATCGGGATCTACTTATTCGGCATGGGTCCGATCAGCATGACCATCTGGCGGCCTTCCAAGGCGTTGGCTTGCCAATGCCGAGGTCTGGCAGTCGCTCCCCCTTGAGGGAGCGATGAGAAGACCATCGGGATCTACTTATTCGGCATGGGTCCGATCAGCATGACCATCTGGCGGCCTTCCATCTTGGGAAAGTTCTCGACCTTGCCATGTTCCTTGGTGTCTTCGGCCACCCGTTCCAGCAACTCGCGGCCCAGGTTCTGGTGGGCCATCTCCCGGCCCCGGAAACGCAGGGTGATCTTTACCTTGTCGCCGTTCTCCAGAAACTTGAAGACGTTGCGCATCTTGACGTCATAGTCATTCGTGTCGGTGTTAGGCCGGAACTTGACCTCTTTGATCTCGATGATCTTCTGCTTTTTCCGCGCTTCGGCTTCGCGCTTTTGCGTCTCGTACTTGAATTTGCCGAAGTCCATGATCTTGCACACGGGTGGATTGGCGTTTGGAGAAATCTCAACCAGATCAAGCCCGGCTTCTTCTGCCATGTCCATGGCGCGGTCCGGTGTCACGACACCGACGTTTTCGCCGTCTGCGCCAATAAGGCGAATTTCGTTGGATCGAATGGCACTGTTGACGCGCGGGCCGGTATCCCGGGTTGGCGGCGCGTTGTGGGGTCTGCGAGCGATGATGATCGTCCTTTGGTCATTTCAGTTATCTGAAGCTGCAAATTAGCCGTCAAAGTGTGTTTCTTCAAGCGCCTAAATGCGGCTGCATGCCGCCTATCGGCAGAATTTCCCCTTGAAGAACACCCAAGGGCAGCGCATTTCCACCAACGTAAAGGCCTGTCCGCCGGTTGGCGTGAAAAAGGGTCTCAAACCCGTTGATTGGGAATAAGGGGAAGACGATGAAAAATCTGATTTGGATTGTTGTTGCGGCGGTCGTGGCGATTGGAGGGTACATGCTGTACACTGGCAAATCCGCGACCGAACTGGCGACCGATGCCTCCGAGGCGGCCAGCACCGCTGCGGATGCCACAACCGATGCCGCCAGTGGTGTGGCAGAGGCGGTCAGTGAGGCTGCCGACACGGCCACAGATACGGCGGAAGGTGTCGTGGACACAGCTGTTGAAGCCACGCAGGACGCTGTAGACGCCGCAACGGAAGCCGCCGACAGCGCCGCAGAAGCTGTTGAAGGCGCTGTGGACACAGCAACTGAAGCCGCAGGTGACGCGGTGGATACCGCGACTGAAGCGGTCAATGATGCTGTGGATGCGGTGACTGATACGGCCGATACGGCTGCAGACGCGGCCTCCGACGCCGTTGACACAGCCGCCGAAGCCGCAACCGACGCGACTGAAACCGCCACCGAAGCCGCAGCTGACGCCACTGAAACCGCCACCGAAGCGGCAAGCGATGCAGTTGACACGGCCGCCGAGGCCGCAACCGAAGCAGCGGATACCGCGACCGAAGCCGTAACGGAGGCGACAGACACAGCCACCGATGGGAGCGATGCGGCTGAAGCGGTTGATGAGGCCGCCGAAACCGCCGCCGAAGGCACGGAAGAAGTCGCGGCAGCCGCAACAGACACGGAAGCCAGTGCGTTGTCAGAACTGCTGACGGTTGATGGCTTCAACTTCGACAAGGTCAGCGAGATGATTGAAGCTTCCGATCTGGGCGCGTTGCAGAAGACCACGCTGACCCAGGGCCTGAAGGCCGCGCAGGACAATCCCGACCTTCTGAAGGCGACGCTTGACCGGGTCCGCGAGGCAATGGGCCTCTGAACCGGTCAGAACCGGCAAAAAGACAAAGCCGCGTCCCGGATCGGGGCGCGGCTTTTTCAATGTCTGCACGCAGCGGAGCGCGTGTTCAGCCGACGAAGGCTTTCTCGACCACGAAATGCTGTGGGTCTGAATTGGCCCCTTCGACCAGCCCGAACCCTTCCAGAATGCGCTTGAGATCGGTGTTCAGCCCCATGGACCCGCAGATCATCGCGCGATCGGTATCGGGGCGGATGCCATCAATTCCCAGATCCCGGAACAACGTGCCGTCTTCCAGCAGCGTGGTGATGCGGCCCATCTTCGGGCTCTGCTCACGCGTGGTGGTCGGATAATAGCGGATCTTGTCGAGGTTTTCCTGCCCCAGCAGTTCCAGCATCATCTCGTCCTTGCGCAAATTCTCGATCAACTGGCGTCCGTATTCCAGATCCGCCACATCGCGGCAGGTATGGGTCATTATGATTTCGTCATAGTTTTCATAGGTTTCGGGCTCCCGCAGAAGGGAGGCGAAAGGCGCAAACCCGGTGCCGGTGGCAAAAAACCAGATGCGCTTGCCCGGCAGCAGCGCGTCATGCACCAGCGTGCCCACAGGCTTGGGGCGCAGGATGATCTGCTCGCCCGGCTTGATGTGTTGCAGTCTGGAGGTCAGCGGGCCGTCCTGCACCTTGATGGAGTAGAACTCCAACTCGTCATCCCAGGCGGGCGAGGCGATGGAATAGGCACGCAAAAGCGGCTTCTGCTTGCCGGTTTCGGGATGGGGATCGCCCATCAGGCCGATCATCACGAATTCGCCGGAGCGGAAACGCAGGGACGGCGGGCGCGACACCCGGAAGGAAAACAGGTCGTCGGTCCAGTGCTTTACCGATGTGACGGTCTGCGCATCGGGCAAGGCGGCTATGGCTGTGGTTTTGTTCACGGGTGTCTGCTCTGTCATATCGTTCGTACACAAGCGATCCTTGTGTCCCACTCCTACGTCAAGTTTCTGTGGAAATCAATTGCGCGTGGCGACGCAAGGCCCTCTGGTCAGCCCGCGGCGTTGCCCCGCAGACGGTTCTGATAGTCATGCGCCCGCCAATCCGCGCGAAAGAGCCATTGCGCGGCAGGCTGGCGCGCGGCGATCTCATCGTTGACTTCAACTTCGTCAAACCCGGCGCGGCGCGCCATGGCGTATTGGTCGGCCAGGACATGACCCTTGGCGCGCAAGCGGCCCGCATAACCGCGCAGGCGCAAGGCGCGGGCAATGGTGAAGCCTCGCCCGTCGGCGGCACTGGGAAAGTCGATGCGGATCATCTCCAACCCGTCGTTCAGCGCGATGTCTTCGGGTTTTGCATCCGAGGGCAGGTCCAGCGCGCGGCAATCATTGGCCGCACCGGCGTCGCAGAACCCGTGAGTCCAGTCGTCGGCCACAAATCCGGTATCATTGATCAATTGGGTCATGTCGTTGCTCCTGTGCGCAGGGTGCGGCCCTCAGCGAAATGAATGCCGCATTCGTCTTTTGTGCTGTTGCGCCAACGGCCTGCGCGGGTATCTTCACCCGCCTTCACGGGGGAGGTGCAGGGCATGCAGCCGATGGAGGGATAGCCGCGCGCGACCATCGGATGACGCGGCAGGCGGTTTTCGTCCATGTAGTTCCGCACGTCTTGCGCGTTCCAATAGGCCAGCGGGTTGACCTTGAGCCGCGACCGCGCCCCATGGCTGCGCGCCTCGGCCTCGAAATGAGGAAGCGCCGCACGGCTGCCGGACTGGAAGCGCTTGCGTCCGGTGATCCAGCCATCGAACCCGTCGAGGGCGGTTTGCAACGGCAGTGTCTTGCGCAGCGCACAGCAGGCGTCGGGGTCACGGCGGTGCAAGGTGCCACCTGGATCGGCCTGCGCGATGTTGCCACTGCGCAGGATGGTGACATTGCGCAGGCCCAGCCGTTCGGTGAGTTCCTGCTGGTAGACCAGCGTTTCGGCAAACAGCAGTTCGGTGTCGATGAAAATCACCGGCAGGTCCTTTTGCACCATCGATGCCAGGTGCAGCAACACCACCGATTCCGCGCCGAAGCTGGAAACCAGCGCAACGCGCGGGATCGCGGCCAGCGCGGCACGGATCACGTCCGGGGCCGCGTGGTGGCGCAGCTCGGCATTCAGTCGCGCCACGTCGCGGCGCACCGCTTGATGGCGGATCGGCCCTTCGGGGAGGTTTTTTTTGCCATTTGGAAGCAGGGGTGTGTCAGGCTGCATTGGCTTGTGCTTGTGGATAGAGGGCGGTTTTGAAGGGTGCAAGGCCAAGACGGCGGTAGGTCTGCAGGAAGGTTTCGGACGGTTCCGTGCGCAGGTCGAGATAGGCCATCACAAGCCGTTCGACGGCCGGGATGATTTCATCAGCGGAGAAACCGGGGCCTGCACGTTCGCCAATGGTCGCGTCCTCGGTGCCGTCACCGCCCAGGGTGATCTGGTAGTTCTCCACGCCCGCGCGATCAAGGCCGAGGATGCCGATATGGCCCACGTGATGGTGGCCGCAGGCATTGATGCAGCCGGAGATCTTGATCTTCAGCGGGCCGATGTCGTGTTCCAGCTTCAGCGCGTCGAAGTGTGTGGCGATCTCCTGTGCGATGGGGATGGAACGCGCGGTGGCCAGCGCGCAGTAATCCATGCCGGGGCAGGCGATGATGTCTGAGATCAGGCCGATGTTGGCGGTGCCGAGACCTGCGGCTTTGAGGGCGGCGTAGACGGAGGGCAGGTCTTCCTTGTGGACGTGGGGCAGGATCACGTTTTGCTCGTGGCTGATGCGCAATTCATCGTGACCGTAGCGTCGCGCAAGCCCCGCCAGGATGCGCATCTGGGCGGAGGAGGCATCGCCGGGGGTTTTGCCGTGGGCCTTGAGGGAGATGGAGACGATGGCGTAGCCGGGTGCCCGGTGCTCCGACAGATTGGTGTCGGACCAGCTGCGAAAGGCGGGGTCGTGCTGGCGGGCGTGGTGGTACGCGGTTTCCGGTGCTGTCTTGAACGCGGGTGCGGCAAAATCCGACGTGATGCGGGCCAGCATCTGCTGATCCACGCCGCCGAACTGCGGGCGGATCAGCGCATAGCGCGCATCGACCCGGTCGCGGATATCGTCGATGCCATTCTCATGCACGGTGATCTTGATGCGCGCCTTGTACTTGTTGTCGCGGCGGCCCAGCAGGTTGTAGACGCTGACGATGGCCTCCAGCGTCGGCAGCAGGTCTTCATCGGCGACGAAATCATACAGCACCTTGCCGATCATCGGCGTGCGTCCCAGGCCGCCGCCGACCACGACTTCGTAGCCGCGCGCGCCATCCCGCTCGACGATGCGCAGGCCGATGTCGTGGGCCTTGATCACGGCGCGATCATGCGGCGATCCGCTGACCGCGACCTTGAACTTGCGCGGCAGGAACTGGAATTCGGGATGATCCGTTGACCACTGGCGGATCAGCTCGGCCACAGGGCGCGGGTCCGCGATTTCATCCGCCGCGGCACCGGCGAAATGGTCTGCTGTTACATTCCGAATGGTGTTGCCGGAGGTCTGGATGGCGTGCATGTTCACCTCGGCCAATGCGTCCAGCATGTCGGGCACATCGCGCAGTTCGGGCCAGTTGTACTGGATGTTCTGGCGCGTGGTGAAATGGCCATAGCCCTTGTCCCATTTGTCCGCGATCATCGCCAATTGTTCCATCTGGGCGCTGTTGAGCGTGCCGTAGGGGATGGCGACGCGCAGCATGTAGGCGTGCAGTTGCAGGTAGAGACCGTTCATCAGGCGCAGGGGTTTGAATTCGTCCTCGGTGAGCGACCCGTCGATGCGGCGTTCGACCTGGGCGCGGAACTGGGCATTGCGTGCCTTGAGGAAGGCGGCGTCGAAATCGGTGTAATGGTACATCAGAATTGCTCCTGCTTGCCGTGGGCGTAGTTGGAGGGGCCGCGCGCGCGGAAATCCTCGCGGAAATGGGTTGGGATTGGGATGCCGTCGCTGATCTCCACATCTGCAAGGTAGACGCCGACGACGTCGCCGGTCTGGGCCGAGGCTTCGATCAGGCGCAGGTCCGCGTGGGCCTCATCGGTGAGGACTTCGGCGTCATTGAGGTCGCGGGACCAACCGGTTTCGGTAAGGTAGATCACATCGCCTTCGAGCAACGCATTGGCGGTGACGATCTTCGGGGTGAAGGGCTTGGACATCACAGGGCCTCCTTCAGGGATGGGAGTTCAGGCGTGGCGGCGAGGGCGTCGCGCGGGGCGAGGCCGAGGAAGGTGAGGGCGGGACCGGACATGTGGGCCGCTGCCAGATCGTCGGGCAGGCGCGCGAGGGTCGTGGCGAGCACACGCTGATCGGGGCGGGAGGCGTTCTCGACGATTGTTACGGGCGTGGCGCGGTCGGCGCCGTGCATCAGCAGGCGGCCCTGCACGAAACGGGCGGATTTCTTGCCCATGTAGATGGCTGCGACCTCATCGGGGCGGGCCAGCGCCGTCCAGTCGTGATCGGCGAACCCTGCATGTCGTGGCCGGTGAGAAAGCGCACGGAGGCATTGCGGCCCCGGCGGGTGAGGCTTTGGCCGATGGTGGCCACGGCGGCAGAAGCCGAGGTGATGCCGGGCACGATGTGCCAGCCGATCCCGTGGGCGGCGACAGCCTCGATTTCCTCGTCCAGGCGGCCAAAGATTGTGGCATCGCCGGATTTCAGGCGCACGACCTGCGCGCCGGTCTGAGCGTGTTCAATCAGCAGGGCGTTGATGTGGTCTTGCGGCGTGGAGGGGCCGAAACCTTCCTTGCCGACGTCGATCATCAGCGCCTCGCGACGGGCGAGTTCGAGGATTTCCGGCGTGATCAGGCGGTCGTAGATCACCACGTCGGCTTCATCCAATGCCTTGCGGGCTTTGAGGGTCAGCAGTTCCGGATCACCAGGACCGCCGCCGACGAAGGCGACGTGGCCCGCGCGGGCTTTGCGGGCGAGGTGGGCGTCCAGCAGGGTTTGTAGGGTCGCGGGAATTGTCTCTTCGCCTGCGCTGATCGCTTTGGGACCTGCGTTGAAGTAATAGTCACGCCAGAAGTCGCGCCGGGGGCGGCCAAAGGGCAGCGCCTCGGCCATCTTGCGGAACCCCTTGCCGATGCGGGCGAGCGTGCCCAGCGTCGGGGGCAGGCGTTCCTCCAGGTCTGCCTTGATCGCGCGGGCCAGCACCGGGGCGGCCCCTTCGGTGCCGATGGCCACGGTGACGGGATCGCGGTCGACGATGGCGGGGGTGATGAATTCACTGTCGGAAAGGTTGTCGACCACATTGACCAATGCACCTTCCCGCCGCGCGATGGCAGCGGTGCGTTTGTCTTCCACCGCGTCTTCGTCGGCAGCATAGAAAAGGGCGGCACACAGGATATCGCCGGGCTCAAGCCTGCGCTTGTGCAGGATCAGGCGGCCTTCGTCGGCCCAGGCCATGATCTGGGCTTCCGCAGCGGCGGCGAACACCGTAATCCGCGCGCGCGTTTTCAAGAGCAGGCGCAATTTGGCAAGGGCGGCGTCCCCACCGCCGGACAGGACGATGCGACGGCCTTGCGTGGCGAGGAAGATGGGAAAGTGATCCATGGGTCTGCCTTTGCGTTGCGCTGTTTCTGACTTGCAATATAGAAAATATTCCCGTTTAAGCGCCATATATGCGCGAAGATAAGAACGCATGTTCTAGCTGTATCGCCAAACAGAACACGCATTCGCCCAAGTGAGGATTATTGGAATGTCAGTCCGGATAGATGAAACAGATCGGAAGATCCTTGGAGAGTTGCAGCGCGATGCCAGCCAGTCGCTGGACGACATTGCGCGCGCGGTGGGGTCCTCCAAGACGCCGGTGTGGAACCGGATTCGCAAATTGCGCGAAGGCGGTGTGATTGGTCAGCAAACGGTGATCCTGGATGCCGAGGCGCTGGGGTTTGAGGCGTGTTTCTTTGTCCTTATCCGCACCTCATCCCATGAGGCGGAATGGCAGCAGGCGTTCCTCAAGGCGTTGAAGGGGCGACCGGAAGTGCAGGAGGCGCACCGTTTGGCGGGAGATATCGATTATATCCTCAAGGTGCGGGTCAAGAACGCGCGGGCCTATGATGTGTTCTATCAGGCGCTGATTTCCGAGGTGCGCGTGCACAATGTCACGGCGCTGTTGTCGATGGAGGAGATCAAGTCGACGGTGGCGCTGCCGCTGTGACCTGATTGCCGCGCCTGCGGGCGCAACGACATGCCTGGTATCTGTGGCCGATGTGAGCCCCGCGCAGTGGGCGGTGTGAGGGTAGGGAGGGGCATCCCCCTGCTGAGAAGCGATTCAGGGGCAGGTTTGCCCTGAATGCGCCTGTCCAAGGGTGATGTGAGTCGTGCCCCTGTAAAGGACAAGCCGGGCAAGCCCGGTCGCTGCGCGATCCTTGACACGGGCAAGACTCACGGTGTGATCATCAAACGGTCGAGTTTGTGAAAATGATAGCTGTCGGCATAGCGCGGGGGCTCGGCCAGTTGCATGGTCGGGAAGGCGTCGAAGAGGGCGGGCAGGGCGATTTGCAACTCCAGCCGGGCCAGCGGCGCGCCGACGCAGAAGTGCAGGCCGGCGCCAAAGGTTGCGTTCGGTTTGACGGGGCGGCCGGGATCGAAGTGGTGGGGGGTGTCGAACAGGGCACCATCGCGGTTGGCAGCCCCCAGGATCAGGGCGATTTCCGCTCCCTTTTCAAGGGTGTGAGGACCAAGGGCGATGTCTTCATAGGCAAAGCGGGTGAACATGTGCAGCGGCGCATCAAAGCGTAGTACTTCCTCGACTGTGGCGGTGATCTGCGCAGGCGCAAGGGCGCTGTGGGGCGTGCCGTGTTCCAAAAGGCATTTCACCCCGTTGCCAAGGCTGTGCACCGTCGCTTCGTGGCCTGCGTTCAACAGCAGGATACAGGTGCCGATCAGTTCATCCGGGGTCAGTTTTTCACCTTCTTCCTCCGCGGCGATCAACTGCGTGATCAGGTCATCGCGCGGGTCGTTGCGGCGCTTGTCAATGTAGCTGCGCAGGAAGGCGGTGAATTCGGCTGCGGCGGTGTTGGCGCGGTCCTCCACGCTTCGGTCACGCCCGGCCTGATACATCGCCACCATGTCGCGCGACCAGCGCAGCAGATCGTCCGAAATCTCTTCCGGTACGCCCAGTAGCCGCGCGATGATCCGCACCGGCACTTGTGTGCAATAGGCCGGGATCAGATCGAAGGGACCGTCCGGTTTGCCGCGCAGCAGATCCGCGCAGACCGCCATGATGTCGGGTGCGAGCCCAGCAATGCGCCGGGAGGTGAAGGCGCGCAGGACGAGGCCGCGCAATCTGGTGTGGCGTGGCGGTTCCATGTCCAGCAGCGAATGGGTCTCAGTCAGTGCCCAGTCGGACAAATGCGCCGGATAGGGCGTTTGCAGTTCCGCAGGTTTCTCGCGCCCCAAACGACGGTCCCGCAGCAGTGCCTTGACGGTCGCCGCATCGAAGGCCGCGGCCATGCCGTAATCCTGCCAGAACAGCACCGGACCCCGCGCCCGGGCGGCGTCATAGGCCGGATAGGGGTTCTGGATGAAATCAGGGTCCTGCGGCGACAAATTCAGTGTTTCCATGGCCCGACAGGATCAACTGGCGCTGGCCTTTGCAAGAGGGGTCGTGCAATTTGGGGGCATGAGACGGGGATGGGTTCAACGATTGGCAATTGTGCTGGCGTTTCTGGCGGTTGTGCTGGCGCTGTCGGCTGCGGTCTGGCGGTATGGCTTCAACCAGGGGCTGGAACAGCTGGCAGCACGCGGGGATGCGGATCTGGCCCTGGCGGGGGACCGGCTGGTGGGCCAGTTGCAGCGCTACCGCGATCTGGCGGTCACGCTGGCCGATCATCCCGGCGTCGTGGCCGCCCTGCGCGATGCCCCGCCAGAACAGAGCCGGGCCTTGTTGCAGGAGGTTGCCGACAAATCCGCGACGCTCGATGTGCTGGTGCTGGATGTGAATGGCCGCGTGCGCGCCGCCGCACAGGAAGGCACGTCGCGCGACCTGAGGGGGCAACCGCTGGTGCAGCGGGCGCTGCGCGGGGCGCTGGGATGGGGGCATGGCCCCGCGTTGCCCCTGACGGAACGCGCCTTCTATCACGCCGCACCGATGTTCGGGCCGCAAGGCCGGGTGCGCGGCGCAGTGGTGGTGATCACCGACCTCAACGGGATCGACTACAACTGGCGCGGGACCAATCCACCGGCGTTTTTCACCGATGCGCGCGGCGTGGTCTATATCTCGAACCGTTCCGAAATCCTGCTGTGGCAACGGCCCGAGGGGGAGCCGGGGTTGCGTCCGCCCGCGGGACCGGAACCGGCCTTTGATGTTGCGCGGTTGGGCGGGCATGAGATCTGGACTGTCGGCTGGGGACCCTATCTGCCGCGCGAGGCGCTGCATCTGACACAGGACCTGCCGGTGATCGGCATGACCGGCGAAGTGCTGCTGGACGTGACGCAAGCCCGCGCGCTGGCACGCGCGCAGGCGGCAGCGGTGGCGGCCCTGTGTCTGGCCTTCGGATCGTTGCTGTTTCTTGCTGCAGAACGGCGCCGCGCGCTGGCCGAAGCGAACACACAGCTTGAAGCGCGGGTGGCCGAGCGCACGGCGGCGCTGCGCCGCGCGCAGGATGATCTGGTGCAGGCGGGCAAGCTCAGCGCACTGGGGCAGATGTCGGCGGGGATCAGCCACGAATTGAACCAGCCGCTGATGGCCATCCGGTCGTTCGCCGAAAACGCGGTGCAGTTCATGGAACGCGGCACACCCGAACGCGCCACCGAAAACCTGACGCGCATATCGGACATGGCGCGGCGCATGGGACGGATCATCCAGAACCTGCGCGCCTTTGCACGGCAAGAAACCGGCCCGCAGGAAAGGGTGGAACTGGGGGCGGTGTTGCGCACGGCGCTTGAACTGACGCAGACGCGCATCGATGAAGCGGGGGTCAGCCTGCAATTCGATCCCGCCGACCACCCGATCTGGGTGCGCGGTGGGGAGGTCCGGCTCAGCCAGGTCTTCGTCAACCTGATCACCAATGCGCTGGATGCGATGGCCGACAGTGACACCCGGCATCTGTGCGTGATGGTGTCGGACGGTGACACGCTGACTGTCAATTTCCGCGACACCGGGCCGGGCATCGAAGTTCCTGACAAGGTCTTTGATCCCTTCTACACCACCAAGCAGGTCGGAGAGACGGGCGGCATGGGGCTGGGCCTGTCGATCAGCTATGGCATCGTGCAAAGCTTTGGCGGCAACATCCGCGGCGCCAATGCCGATGGTGGCGGCGCGATATTCACCGTGACCCTTGAACGGGCCGCAGACGCGGTCGGGGAAGCGGCATGATCAATCGCGTTCTTCTGGTCGATGACGATCCCGCCGTGCGCGAAGCGCTGGCCCAGACGCTGGAGCTTGCCGACATCTCTGCCATGACAGCGGGATCCTTCGTGGTGGCAAAGGACGCCATCACACCGGGTTTCGAGGGAGTGATCCTGTCCGATATCCGGATGCCGGGGCGAGATGGCTTTCATCTGCTGGAATATGCCCAGGAACAGGATCCCGACCTGCCGGTGATCCTGTTGACCGGGGAAGGTGACATTCCGATGGCGGTCAGGGCCATGGGGCAGGGGGCGTTCGGCTTTCTGGAAAAGCCCTGCGCGCCGGGTGATCTGATCAGCCTGCTGGAACGGGCGCTGAAAACGCGGGCGATGGTGCTGGAAAACCGGCGTTTGCGGCATCTGGTCGAAACCGGCGATCCGGCGGCGCGGATGCTTTTTGGGTCCTCCGATCTGGCGGAGGGGCTGCGCCGGCGCGTGCGGCTGGTCGCCCAAGCCGAAGGCGCATCGCTGGTGACGGGCGCGCCGGGCACGGGCATTTCCAAGGTGGCGGAGGTCGTGCACCTTAGCTCGGCGCGGTCGAAGGCGCCCTTTGTGAAACGTGCGGCGGCGGGCCTGACGGCACAGGCACTGCAGGAAGCCCTGGACGAGGGCGAAGGCGGCAGCCTGTTCATCGACGAAGTGACACAGCTTTCGCCGCAACTGCAACTGACCCTTGCCGAAGCGGTGGAGCGGGACACACCGACGCGCCTGATTGCTGGCAGCACGCGCAAGCTGGCGCAGGAGGTGGAGGAGGGGCGCTTTCACGCCGACCTTTATTACCGTCTCGATGTGCTCACCGTGCGCATCCCGTCGCTGTCCGAGCGGCCGGAGGATATTCCGGTGATGTTCCGCCGCTACGTCGATCAGGCGGCGGAACAGGCCGGGCTGACCCCGCCCGAGATTTCGCCCGATGTCATCGCCGATCTGATGGCGCGCGACTGGCCGGGAAATGCGCGCGCGCTGATGTCGGTGGCGATGCGTTTCGTGATGGGCATGCCGGAAGACGTAAGGCCCGATGCAGGACTTGGGCTGGCAGAGCAGATGGCCCAGGTCGAACAATCGCTTCTGGAGGCGGCACTGCGCCGCGCCGCGGGGCAGGCATCCGCCGCGGCAGAGGCGCTCAAGCTGCCGCGCAAGACGCTGTATGACAAGCTTGCGCGGTATGGCATCCGGCCAGAGGATTTCCGGAGCTGACGCAGCCGCTGGAATGTGCGGATTTCCGCACAAATGGCGTTGTGTGCTGTGCGGGATTTCGCACATAGGCCCAGATGCATGTCCGCATGAGACATGCAGTTTCCGCCGCAAGCGCCTGTAAAATCGTGCTTTTGGCGAACCAGGCAGAGCGTCCGTTCATTAACTTGTGAGGCGCGCGCAGCTTCTGTTTGATACCCGCAGGGCATCACAAAGCGGTGCCACCAACGATTCTATATCTCTGGGAGGAGAACCATGAAACTTCTGACTGCGGCCGCATTGGCCCTGACCGTATCCGCTGGCGCTGTCGCTGCGGCCTGTGACGATGGTGAGATCGTCATCAAGTTCAGCCACGTGACCAACACCGACAAACACCCCAAGGGCATTGCGGCATCCTTGCTGGAAAGCCGCGTGAACGAGGAAATGAACGGCAAGGCCTGTATGGAGGTCTTCCCCAACTCCACGCTTTATAACGACGATCAGGTGCTTGAAGCGCTCTTGCAGGGTGACGTGCAACTGGCCGCCCCGTCGCTCTCCAAGTTCGAGCAGTTCACCAAGCAGTTCCGCATCTTCGATCTGCCCTTCATGTTCAAGGACATCGATGCGGTTGATGCCTTCCAAAGTTCCGAGACCGGGCAGGCGATGAAGGAAAGCATGACGCGCCGCGGCCTGCTGGGCCTCGCGTTCTGGCACAATGGCATGAAGCAGATGTCAGCCAACAAGCCGCTGATGTCACCCTCTGATGCCAGCGGTCTCAAGTTCCGCGTGCAGAACTCCGACGTGCTGAAGGCACAGATGGCCGCGATGGGCGGCTCGCCCCAGCCGATGGCGTTTTCCGAAGTCTACGGCGCGCTGCAAACCGGTGTTGTAGATGGTCAAGAAAACACGTGGTCCAACATCTATGGCCGCAAGTTCTTCGAAGTGCAGGACGGCGTGACCGAAACCAACCACGGGATTATCGACTACATGCTGGTGACGTCCACCGATTGGCTGGACAGCCTGGATGCCGACGTGCGTGACCAGTTGATGACCATCGTTGCCGAAGTGACCGAGGCACGGAATTCCGAATCCAGCAAGGTCAACGCCGAAGCCAAGCAGGCAATCATCGATGCCGGCGGCGTTGTGCGCGAACTGACCCCGGAGCAGCGTCAGGAATGGGTCGACGTGATGGCCCCTGTCTGGGACCAGTTCCGTGACGATGTGGGTCAGGAAAACATCGACGCCGCACAGAAGTTCAACAACTCATCATCCTGATCTGATCATGACTAATGGCCCTCGCCCCCTTTCGGGGCGGGGGTTTCTTTTGACGTCGGGGGGGCATGCACATGGCACACCATGAGCAGAACGAGAGCGGCATTGGCCGCATCGTCAGCGAGATCGAGGAGACGGCGATTGCCCTGATCCTTGGCTTGATGACGATCATCACATTCATCAACGTCGTGCTGCGATACGGCTTCAACACCGGGATCATCTGGGGGTTGGAGATGGTGACGTTCCTTTTCGCGTGGCTGGTCCTGTTCGGCATGAGTTATGCGGTCAAGGTCACGGCGCATCTGGGCGTGGACGCGGTGATCAACCTGTTTTCGCCGGGACCGCGCAAAATCCTGGCGCTGCTGGCCGGAGCGGTCTGTGTGATCTATGCCGCCTTGCTCCTGAAGGGGGCGTGGGACTATTGGGCGCCATTCGCCGCCCTTGATGCCACATCGGGGCGCTGGTTCCCGACCGGTTTTGAGAACTCCCGCGATCAGGCCTGGTACGAGGTCATCGACATTCCACTGCCCGAATGGCTGCGCTGGATCGAACCCATCATGAACCAGGGCGAAGCCTATGAAAAACTGCCCCGCTTCATTCCCTACGCGATGCTGCCCTTCGGTGCGGCGCTGTTGCTGCTGCGATTTGTGCAGGCCTTCGTGAAGGTCGCACAGGGGCGTCAGCATTCGCTGATCGTCAGCCACGAGGCCGAAGATGCCGTGGAAGACGTCAAACACATGAACGCAGGGGACTAAGATCATGGAAGTCATCGTCCTTTTCTCCATGGTCGTGGGCCTGATGTTGATCGGTGTTCCGATTGCGATCTCGCTTGGCCTGTCCTCGATCATCTTTTTGCTGGCGCTGTCGGATACCTCCATGGCGTCGATTGCCCAGACCTTCTTTCAAGCCATGGCGGGTCATTACACGCTGCTGGCAATTCCGTTCTTCATCCTGGCGTCCTCTTTCATGTCGACGGGCGGTGTTGCGCGGCGGATCATCCGGTTTTCCATCGCACTTGTGGGACATCTGCCCGGCGGTCTGGCGATTGCCGGGGTGTTCGCCTGTATGTTGTTTGCCGCCCTCAGCGGGTCTTCGCCCGCAACGGTGGTCGCCATCGGTTCCATCGTGATCGTCGGCATGCGCGAGGTCGGCTATACCAAGGATTTCGCCGCAGGCGTCATCGCCGTTGCAGGCACGCTTGGCATTCTTATCCCGCCTTCCATCGTGATGGTGGTCTATGCCTCCGCCACAGATGTATCGGTGGGCCGCATGTTCCTTGCGGGCGTCATTCCGGGCATGTTGGCCGGTCTGATGCTGATGGTGACAATCTATGTCATCGCGCGGGTCCGCGACCTGCCCAAGGGTGACTGGCTGGGTTGGGGCGAAGTGCGCCGCTCCGGCATCGAGGCGGGCTGGGGCCTGTTCCTGATCGTGATCATTCTGGGCGGCATCTATGGCGGTATCTTCACGCCGACCGAAGCGGCAGCGGTCGCAGCGGTCTACGCCTTCTTCATCGCGACCTTCGTCTACCGTGACATGGGTCCGCTGCATGTGGCGGGGGAAGGGCGCAATCTGTCGCTTTGGGAGAAACCCAAGGCGCTGGTCACCGTGTTCTTCCACCGTGACACCCGCAACACGCTGTTCGAGGCGGGCAAGCTGACCGTGACGCTGATGTTCATCATCGCCAACGCGCTGATCCTCAAGCACGTACTGACGGACGAACAGATCCCGCAGCAGATCTCCGCTGCGATGCTGGACGCGGGCTTTGGCCCGATCATGTTCCTGGTGATCGTCAACGTGATCCTGCTGATCGGGGGGCAGTTCATGGAGCCTTCCGGGCTGCTGGTCATAGTCGCGCCGCTGGTCTTTCCCATTGCGATCGAACTGGGCATTGACCCTATTCACCTGGGCATCATCATGGTCGTGAACATGGAGATCGGGATGATCACGCCGCCCGTGGGTCTGAACCTTTTCGTGACCTCGGGTGTGGCGAACATGCCGATGATGAAGGTCGTGCGCGCGGCGCTGCCGTTCCTCGCCGTGCTGTTCGTGTTCCTGATCATGGTGACCTACATCCCGTTCCTTTCCACCTGGTTGCCGACACTGATGATGGGGCCGGAGATCATCACGAAGTAGGTAGCCCAATCTCAGGTTGGCGAACACATGCAAGGCGGGTCGAAAGGCCCGCCTTTTGCGTGATTTCGTTTTGTCGTCTCACCAATGCGCAGTAGCCTTCACCGTCAGGGAGGACACGACATGATTCCATGCATAGATTTGGCAAAGCTCAGCACGGGTGACCCCGACAGCATCAAGGCAATGCGTGTGGCCGCGATGGAGACCGGATTTGCCACGGTCGTGAACACCGCCCTGACCCCTGACCGGGTCGCCCGCGTGATTGAAGTCTACCGCGCGTTCTTCAAGCTGCCCGATGCGGTCAAACAGCCCGTCGACATGGCCAGCACCGGGTCGAACCGGGGATGGGGGGCGTCCGGTGCCGAACAGGTCGATCCAACCGCCAACCCGGACTACAAACAGGTCTTCGACAGTGGCGTGATCCTGCCCGCAGGTGATCCGCTGCTGGAAAATCCATTCTACGCCGCCAACCGCTGGCCCGCGCAACCCGAAGGGTTCGAAGCGGAGATTTCCGCGTACTTCCATCAGGCCTGCGCGGTCGGGCTGGATGTCCTGCGCGGCGTTGCGGTCGCGCTCGATGCGCCGCGCGACAGCTTTGACGCAGGCTTCAAGGTGCCCATGGCGTTGCTGCGGGGAAACTACTATCCGTCTCGGCCCGCGACGGCAGGGGCCAAGGATTTCGGCATCGCGCCGCATACCGACTACGGCTGCCTGACGCTGCTGGCGACCGACGGCGCGCCGGGGCTGGAGGTGCGCCAGCGCGGCGGGGGCTGGTTGCCGGTCAGCGCGCAACCCGGCACCTTCGTGATCAACTTCGGCGAAATGATGGAGACCTGGACCGATGGCGCGGTGCTGGCCACGCCACACCGGGTCGTCGGCGGGCATGCGGAACGCATTTCTGTGCCGCTGTTCTTCAACCCCGGCCACGAGACCAACATCGCGCCTGCAGGGTCCGGCAAGGTCATCCCGGCGGGCGAACATCTGTCGCGCCGCTATAACGAAACCTACGTGCACCTGCAAAAACGCGCCTAGGGGTTCAGTTCAGCGCCGCCAGGCACCTGTTGGCCAGATTCGTGATCTGATCAGGCTCATCCAGCATGTTTTCAGGCAGGCTCCAGTAGGGCATCGCGCTGTGCGTGCCGTTCTTGCGGGTGTAGGTCCAGTGTTCCCCGCCAATCGCCGCCATATGATCCGCAAAAGGTCCTTCCTGCGCCTTGAGCAGCACCTGCCCGTCAGAGCGCATCAGCGCAAAGATCACGCCGCCGGAATAGATACCCAGCCCGCCGAACATGCGGCGGGTCGTGAGGTCGGGAATGTCAGAAAAAAGATCGCGGACAAAGGCGATATCGGCGGCCCCAAGGCTCACTTGGTGGCCAGGGACTCGTCGAACTTGATCGATTCACCACAGCCGCAGGCCTCGGTCACGTTCGGGTTCTTGAACCGGAACCCGGATTCCAGCAGCGACGTCTCATAATCGATCTCTGTCCCGAACAGGAACATCTGCGCCATGGGCGCAATCATCACCCGCGCGCCGTCCTGTTCCACGGTTTCATCGTTGGGGTCGGCTTCATCCACATAGTCCATGGTGTATTCCATGCCCGCACAGCCGCCCTTCTTGACGCCAATGCGCAACCCGGCGTGACCTGCCTGCGTCATCAGCTTGGTGATTTGCGCAGCGGCCCTCGGGGTGATGGTGACGGCCTGCTTGCCGGGAATGCCAAACATGATCTGTGCTCCTTCAAGCAACGAAGATAAGATGTATCATGCCGTTTCTCAAGCATGCTGCGGTCTTGTGTCGCCGCGCAGGACATCAAAAATCAACCCACGCCCGGCATCGAAAGCCTCGTCTTACATGAAGCCAAGTTCCAACCGGGCTTCGTCAGACATCATGTCCATGCCCCAGGGCGGCTCCCAGACCAGTTCGACATTGACCTGCTTTACACCCGGCAGCGGTTCGACCGCATCCGCAACCCATCCGGGCATTTCACCTGCCACCGGGCAGCCCGGCGCGGTCAGCGACATCTTGATGTCCACCGCGTTCTCATCATTGATATCAATGGTATAGATCAGGCCAAGTTCATAGATGTTCACCGGGATTTCAGGATCATAGACGCTGCGGCAGGCTTCAACAATCTGCTCGTACAGCGGATGATCGGTGGAAGAGGGCGCAATCAGCGGGGCGCCTTCCATCGGGGGGGTCTGTTGGGTCATGCCACTCTCACCTTGGTTCCTGACTGTTTATATAGGGATTGGAAGGGCAGCCGTCCATAGGCAGGGGTGAATATGCGCATGGTGTTGCCCGGCTCGGTTCAGAACAGCTTGACGTCCAGCAGCACCGTTTCGGAATACAGGTGATCAATGGCGCGGGCGTCCATCCGCCCCGGTGTGTAGTAGCGCGGCACCGAAAACGGTTCGGTCGTGTCGGGCGTGATTTCAGGTGGCACCAGTCGCGGGTCGACCGAAAGGATTGCACCGCTGGCGGGCAGCAGGCTGTCGGCAATCGCGCGGGCATGGCGGGCAAACAGGTCGCGGTCGCCCAGATACATGATCTCATGCGTTACGCGGTCGTCAGATTTCTGCTTGATCGCCAGCACCAGCACCAGCGGCCCATCAGGCGTCTCAATCAGCAGCGGCGTCAGGTTCAGCCCCGCGTGATCGGCAACCACGCGGGCGTCGCGGTCCCCGATCAGGCCGGATCCCAGCGGGTCGTCATGCACGCTCAGGCGTTTGGTGGCGCGGGTCCGGGGATGCCAGATCAGCCGGTCCCGATCCAGCACCGTCAGTCCGGCCTGTTCGATCACCCGCACGGCATTGGGGGAACTGGTGAAGTTGGTCACGGTCACGGCCGGATCAGCGGCGGCACATTCGACCATGCGCCGTCCGACACCCCCGCCGCGAAACGGTTTCAACACATACCACGACGACATGTTGGCGGTGATGCGCGGTCCCGCTTCGGTCGGGCGATGCGCCGTCACCAGCCCCAGCACCCCAACCAGATCGGTCCCGTCGCGCACGGTCACGGCATAGATGTCTTCCGGCTTGCTCCAGCGTCCGACAAGCAGGGCGCGCCATTGGTCCATGCCCCAGCGGGCCTTGGTAAAAACCCGGTCCATGAACTGCGCGATTTCCTCGCGTTCGTCGGGTTTGGCATGTGCAATTTCAACCATTTGCGCAGCCTAGCCCGATTCCATGAAAGACGACAGGCGCAGCCACCGCGTTTGGCCCGGCTGCGTCAGATGGGCCAACAGCCTCTGGGTGAAATCCCAGGTTGCCTCATCAGTCTGCAGGTGGTGCGTGACCAGCCCCGTCGGCTCATCGCGCGGCACATCGCCCCGGCGGCGCTGCCGGAGATGCTCCAGCAGGATGTGCAGGGTGGTATCGCTGCCCCGGAACCGGGCGCCGTCCTTCCAGCGGATCGGATCACACTGGACGTTGATCTGGACCAGCCCGGGCACATGCGCTTGCGGCACCGTCGCATCAAAGGCCGACAGCAATCGGTAACCCAACCCGGGCAGATGCGGCAGCGTGGTCATCGCGATCCGGTTCCACGGCGGCGCGAAGGCGGGCAGCAGATTGGGCAGACCAGCCGCCACCAGCCGCTGCCAGCCGTCGGCCAGATCGCGCAACTGCAACGCGATGTCGCGGTTCTGACCCACTTCGGAGGCGCGCGCACCGGGCGGTTCGTGGTTGATGTGGGCCAACCCGTGTTGCATCACGTGTACATCCTGTGCCCTTGCCAGCCGCGCGGCCAGATCGGGCGCAACCCCCGCGGGCACCACCGCCAGATGCAGCGGCACGCCAGCGCCCTCTGCCAGACCGATCAGCCGATCCAGTGCGGGCGTGGGGCGTTCGGTATCATCATCGCGCCACCAGAACGTCGGCACATGGCCTGCGTCCTGCCAGATCCGTAATTCGCGGTCCAGATCTGTCCAAGTTGCCATCCGCGTTCCCTCCGCCGTTCCTGCACCGGCGTGGTCTACTCGGCTTCGGCTGTGGTCTGATCCCCTCATACCCTCTGACCATCCCCGGCGCCATGCCAATGGCCGGTCCGGCGAACAACGCGGCCGCCCAAATAACAGTCAAAGGTATTGAAAAATCGCCGTAAAGCGTGGCCGCGGTGGTTTGACCCTGTTAACTCGGGCGATTATAATCTACGTGATGCAACCAAAGGGAGATCAGCCCATGCGGCATGAGACCGTCATCGACCTGATTGCACAACCGCTGCGGGACGAACCGGAGGTGCGGGCCTTGTTTCTGAGCGGCAGTCACGCCAATGGCATGGCAGATGCCTTCAGTGACGTGGATTTCGTGCTGGTCGCGCAGGAAGGGGCGTCCGATGCCATCGCAAGGATCTGGCGAAAGGCGGTCGCCCGGACCGGCAAGATTGTGCTCTGGTGGGACCGCACGACCGTGCCTGTGCTGATCAACGCCATCACGGAGGACTGGACCCGGACGGATGTTGTGATCCTCCGACCCGATCAGATGGGCGCGCATACCCAAGCCGGGCTAAAACCTGTTTTCGATCACGATGGCATTTATGACACGCTGAATGAAAAGCCGGCGGAAACCGGACCGGATACCCGGAAGCTCAAACATCAGATCGAGGAGTTCATCCGCGTTCTGGGCCTGTTGCATCTGGCAGTCGGGCGAGAGGAATACATCAATGGCGTGCTGGGCATTTATCATCTGCGCAACCTGCTGGTCGATCTGCTGATCGAGGAAACAGGCGCGCCACACCGGGGTGGGGTGCTGCACCTGAACAGGTTGATCACCGGTCCGCAGAAGGCCCTGATGTTTTCCATGCCGCCGCCCGTGCCCACACGTGCCGCGATGATCGACGCCCATGTGGCCTATGCCGCCGCCTACCTGCCACGGGCGCGCAGGCTGGCGCTGGCGTGGGGGGTGGCCTGGCCCGAAGAGTTCGAAGCGGCGACCTGGGCGAAGCTTGAAGAATCGCTGGGTGTCACACGGCCCTACCAGCCCGAGTGAGCTTGCCACGGGGCGCTTCGGGGGGCGGTGGTCGTGCGGACGCGCCAAAGGCGCGACGCGATTTTATTCTTTGGATGAGGGGCTAGCCCCTCAACCTCCCCAGGTTTTTGGAACCATTTGGAAGGGCAAGGGCAGGGGCGGTGCGGTTTCAGCCCTTGCGCTTGCGCAGCGGTTGCGGCTTCACCCGCGCTTCGATCTCGTCATAGAGCTTGCCGACGATGTCCTTGCCGGTGGCCTTTTCGATGCCTTCGAAGCCGGGCGATGAATTCACTTCAAGCACTTTCGGACCTGTCTCTGATCGCAGGAGATCCACGCCCGCCTTGCCCAATCCGAAGGCCCGCGCGGCGCGCACGGCGGTGTCGCGTTCGGCCTTGGTGATGCGCACGACCTTGGCGGACCCGCCCCGGTGCAGGTTGGAACGGAAATCGCCGTCCGCCCCGGTGCGCTTCATCGCGGCGACCACCTTGCCTGCGACCACCAGACAGCGGATGTCCTCACCTGCCGCTTCCTTCACGAAGTCCTGCACCAGAAAATTCGCCTTGAGACCCCGGAACGCGTCGATCACGGATTCGGCGGCCTTTTTGGTTTCGGCCAGCACCACGCCTTTGCCTTGGGTGGATTCCAGCAGCTTCACAATCAGCGGCGCGGTGCCCACCAGCGCCATCAGGTTCGATGTGTCCTTGGGGGAGGCGGCGAAGGCGGTGGTGGGCATGCCGATGCGTTTGCCCGCAAGCACCTGATGGGCGTGCAGTTTGTCGCGGCTGGCAAGGATGCCAGCGGAACCGTTCACGCAATAGGTGCCGATGGTTTCGAACTGGCGGATCACCGCGCAGCCATAGGGCGTGACGGAGGCCCCGATGCGCGGGATCACCGCGTCATAGCGGGGCAGGCGTTTGCCGTCGTAATGCACTTCGGGGGCCATTGTGTTGATCGCCATGTAACAGCGCGTGGTGTCGATCACCTCGACCGTATGACCGCGTTCTTCGCCCACCTCGACCAGACGGCGGGTGGAGTAATTGTCTTCCCGGCTCAGCACCGCGATGCGCAGGGCGCGCTGCGGTGCCGCGTGGCGCAGGGAGGCGGTGTGATAGACGTCATAGCTCAGTTCGGGCTGCATCTTGCGTTCGGTGGCGGAGATGGTGATGTGGTCCCCCAGCGCCTGCCGTCCCAGCAGCATCCGGCTGGTCAACCCCGCGCGGTTGGTCAGCGTCACCTCTATGGGCCAGCTTTGCCCGCCGACCTGCAGCTTTGTCAAGATCACGAAACGTTGCTCGGCCTCACCATTGGAGGAGGTGACCTCGCGCCGGTCCACCAAGGGTGCGGAACAGGTGATCGACACGTCTTCGCGCCCCGCGATGGGGTGGACGTTGAAGCGCACCTTGGGTTTGGCAGCGGTGCCGAAAACCTCAATGTCATGGGCATGAAGGGCGGAGGTGCGCGCACCGGTATCCACTTTCGCCTTGAGCGCAGGCAATCCCAGATCGGGCAACGCCACCCATTCTTCCCACCCAAACGTCAGTTCGTCCATCGTCTGCTCCCCTTGTCAGGAGTATCGGGGTAACAGGCAGGGCAGGTGACCTCAAGCAAAGGCTCGGACGTCAGTGATCATTGATGTCCCGCGTGACGATCCGCGCGCCGGAGGACTGGCGTTTGAACACCTGTCGCAGCACGATCCACGCGACCAGCGACAGGATCGCAAAAAGGGCCAGCATCAGCGGGATGGAAAGGCCGGGGGCAAGAAACACCACCCCCGCCATTACCATCGCCCCAAGTGCAAAGCCCAGAAAGATGAAACCGGGTGCCATCAGTTCGATCAGCCCCACGACAAGCGCGATGCAGATCCACATCCACCACAGCGACAGAAGACCGGCCATCATCCGCGCCCCTGAAGCAGTTTGAATGCATCGCCAAAGGCATCAAGCACCTGTGCAGGCATCACGACCGTCTGGTTGCCATTTCCCGCACCCATCGCGCTGAGCGCTTCGACCTGCTTCAGGGCAATCTGGTACTGCGCTGCCTCCAGCCCGTTTTCGTCAATCGCCACCGCAACGACCTGCGTGGCATAGGCTTCGGCTTCGGCCAGCACGCGGCGGGCCTTGGCGGATTGTTCGGAGGCATAAAGTTCCGCGTCCGCCGCCAGTTCCACCGCCCGCTTGGACCCTTCGGCCTCGGTCACCTGCGCGCGGCGCGCGCGTTCGGCGTTGAGCTGTTGCATCATCGCGGCGCGGGTGGCCGCATCAAGGTTCACGTCGAGGATTTCCGCGCGCGTTACCTCGATGCCCCAGTTGTCGACAGCGTCCTCAACGGTGGTCTTGATCGTCAGGATCAGCGAGGACCGGTTCGCCTGCACTTCATCCAGATCCATCTTGCCGATCTCGGCCCGGACGATCCCGGCGACGGTGGTGGCAATTGCTGAATCCACATCGCGGATGCGGTAAACGGTCTTTTCCGGTTCTGTGATGCGATAGAAGACGGAGGTATCGACCTGCACCAGCACGTTATCGCGGGTGATCGCGTCCTGACTGGCGGTGGGCAATTGCCGTTCCAGAATGGAGATCTTGTGCGCAACCCGGTCGATGAACGGCACAATCATGTTGATCCCCGGCCCCAGCACCGCGCGCAACCGGCCAAACCGTTCAATCACATGCTGTTCAGACTGCGGCACGATCTTGACCGCCATGAGGATGACCACGATCACCAGAGCGGCCAGCAGCAGGAAGGGCAGGTTGTCTTGCAGGATGCCCAGCAGAAGTTCTTCAATGCTCACGAATAAGTCCCTCAATCCATTGATGCTTTGTGTCCCATGTGGTGAAAAATCTGCCCAATTGCAAGTTCAGAGTGCATGGGCTAGGCCCGCATTCAACCAAGAAAGACCACCGCATGACCCACGTTTCCTTTGACCTGCAGGCCACCGATGGCCGCGCACGCACCGGTGTGATCCACACCACCCGTGGCGACATCCGTACGCCTGCGTTCATGCCCGTGGGCACGGCGGCGACCGTCAAGGCGATGATGCCCGACAGTGTGGCGGCGACGGGGGCGGATATCCTGCTGGGCAACACCTATCATTTGATGCTGCGCCCCACAGCCGAACGGATCGACCGGTTGGGCGGGCTGCACAAATTCATGAACTGGGACAAGCCGATCCTTACGGATTCAGGCGGCTTTCAGGTGATGAGCCTTGCGGATTTGCGCAAGCTGACGGAACGCGGGGTCACCTTCAAAAGCCACATCGACGGATCAAAGCACGAGATCACACCGGAAAGATCCATGGAAATTCAAGCGCTTCTGGGGTCGGACATCGTGATGTGCTTCGATGAATGCCCCGCGCTGCCCGCGGATCGCGACCGGATCGCGCAAAGCATGGAATTGTCGATGCGGTGGGCTGCGCGTTCAAAAGAAGCCTTCGGCGACCGCCCCGGTCACGCGCTTTTCGGCATCCAGCAGGGCGGGTTGGAGGAAGACCTGCGCGCACAATCTGCACAAGCCCTGCGCGAGATCGGGTTTGACGGCTACGCGGTGGGCGGTCTGGCAGTGGGCGAGGGGCAGGAGGCCATGTTCGGCTGTCTGGATTATGCGCCCGAACAACTGCCTACAGACAAGCCACGCTACCTCATGGGGGTGGGTAAGCCCGATGATATCGTGGGGGCCGTGGCACGCGGGATCGACATGATGGACTGCGTGCTGCCCTCGCGTTCTGGCCGCACGGGGCAGGTGTTTACACGTCTGGGTGTTCTCAACATAAAGAATGCGCGTCATATGGACGATCCGCGCCCCTTGGATGAAAACTGCACCTGTCCGGCCTGCCGGAACTACTCCCGCGCGTATCTGCACCACGTCTTCCGCAGCCAGGAGATCATCAGTTCCATGCTGCTGACCTGGCATAACCTGCAGTACTATCAGGACATCATGGCAGGCATGCGCGCTGCCATCGCCGCAGGCACGTTCGCGGCGTGGCAGGCCGACTTTCACGCCACCCGTGCACAGGGCGATATCGATCCGCTTTAGGCCAGCTTCCCGGCACTGCGCATCGCGGTGCCGGTCGTGGTCCAGTCGCGATATCCCCGGTGCCGTGCGTAAAGATGGTCCGCCTGATCGCCCAGATGGTCGTCAAACCACATCAGCAGCGCCGCCCGCAACAGCAGCAACTGCCGGGTCGCGATCAGGGTGACCCTGCACCCTCCGCTTTCCAGCGGCGTGATGCGAATGGAAAACGTCCCTTCCAGCAGGCTGCGGTTGCGCGGATCAACCTCGCCGACGTGGTGATACCGGGCATGCAACGGGGCATCGCGCTCCAGAAAGGTCATGGTCTGGTGCTCATAAAGCGATGCACCATGGGAATACTGCACCTCAAAGGCATCCGGTTCCCCATCAACGGGCAAAACCGCATGAAGCCTGCTGTCCCAATGCCCCTGCACAGGGGATGCGCCGGGCACGAGTTCTGCCCAAAGCTCTTCCGCGGACTTGGGCGAAATGAAGTGCCGTTCGCTTGTGTGATCAAGCCAGAACCGGAACCGGTCCATGAATTCACCGTAAAACAGGATGAATACGCCAATGGCACAGGCCATCTGCAACACGCCGGACATCAGCGGCGATGCATAAAGGCCGGGTAAAAGACCGGGTAGGACCGTGTTCAAGAAAATGATCACGAACACCGTTTCAACGAGGATGCGCAGTTTCGGAAGCAGCAGCACAAACAGACCGACCACCACGAAGAAACAGGCCGTTACAATCACGAACGTCAAGAACAGCGTGACGGGCAGTATCCATGCCGGGCCGGTCTGGTTCCATGCCTCAGCCGACAGGTCCCGCACGAGGGTGGGCGCAAGCGTGAGCCAGAAAAACAGGCAACCAAACAACAGGCGCCGCCGTTGGCGAAAAATGTGACGCAACATGACAAGAACCTTCGACCGCTATGGAAAGGCTTTTCTCCGCCCAGCATGGCAAATCTGTGGAAAAACCGTGGTTGTTCTGCACAAGGCGTCATTGATCCGCTCTGCACCGCGCCGCGTATCCTTTATCAAGAACCCACGCGCGTCACTGGTGCGTCAATTTCGCGTAAACCAAACAGAGAGGATGGGTTGCAAGCCGTGCAACCATGACCGATGATGCGATCAAGAGCCCGTCAAGGGCATTGAAACAGGCGGGGGTGAAGGCCATATCCCCCAGACAGGAGACACCTTCGGCTGCCACGACTTGGGGCCGGTTGTCTTGCTAACGATAAGGAAAAGAGCATGTTAGAACCATTGAACGCGTCCTATCCGGTATTGCCCCTGCGCGATATCGTGGTGTTCCCCCACATGATTGTGCCTTTGTTCGTGGGACGCGAAAAGTCCGTGCGCGCGCTTGAAGAGGTGATGGCGGACGACAAACAGATCCTGCTGTCCAGCCAAATTGACCCCGGCGAGGATGATCCGGCCTCCGACGGTATCTTCAAGGCGGGTGTGCTGGCCAATGTGCTGCAACTGCTGAAACTGCCCGATGGCACCGTCAAGGTGCTGGTTGAAGGGCAGGCGCGGGTGCGCATCACCGAATACCTCGAAAACGACAACTTCTTCGAAGCCCGCGCCGAATACCTGACCGAAATGCCCGGCGACACCGCCACAACCGAAGCGCTCCTGCGCTCCGTCGCGGCCGAGTTTGAGCGCTACGCAAAGGTCAAGAAAAACGTTCCGGATGAGGCGCTTGCCGCCGTCGGTGAAACCTCTGAACCTGCGCGTCTGGCTGACCTTGTGGCTGGTCATCTGGGCATCGAAGTGGACCAGAAACAGGACCTTCTGGAAACACTCTCCGTCTCGGAGCGGTTGGAGAAGGTGTACGGCCTGATGCAGGGCGAAATGTCCGTTCTGCAGGTCGAGAAGAAGATCAAGACCCGCGTGAAGTCCCAGATGGAGCGGACGCAGCGCGAATATTACCTGAACGAACAGATGAAAGCCATTCAGCAGGAACTGGGCGATGGTGAGGACGGCAAAAACGAAGTTGCCGAACTCGAAGAAAAAATCGCGGAAACAAAGCTGAGCAAGGAAGCCCGCGAAAAGGCCGATGCGGAACTGAAAAAGCTCAAGAACATGAGCCCGATGTCCGCCGAAGCCACGGTCGTGCGCAACTATCTGGACTGGATGCTGTCGATCCCGTGGGGCACGAAATCCCGCGTGAAAAAGAACCTCGGCAAGGCGCAGGAGGTTCTGGACAACGATCACTACGGTCTTGAGAAGGTCAAGGAACGCATCGTGGAATATCTCGCGGTGCAGCAGCGCTCCACCAAGCTCAAAGGCCCGATCATGTGCCTTGTGGGCCCTCCCGGCGTGGGTAAGACATCGCTTGGTAAATCCGTGGCCAAGGCGACGGGGCGCGAATTCATCCGCATCTCCCTTGGCGGCGTGCGTGACGAAAGCGAAATTCGCGGCCACCGCCGGACCTATATCGGCTCCATGCCCGGCAAGATCATTCAGGCGCTGAAAAAGGCCAAGACCACGAACCCGCTGATCCTGCTCGATGAGATCGACAAGATGGGGCAGGACTTCCGTGGTGATCCGGCCTCTGCCATGCTCGAAGTGCTTGATCCGGAACAGAACTCCACCTTTGTGGATCACTATCTGGAGGTCGAATATGACCTGTCGAACGTGATGTTCCTGACCACATCGAACAGCTATAACATGCCGGGACCATTGCTCGACCGGATGGAGATCATTCCGCTGGCGGGCTACACCGAGGATGAAAAGCGCGAGATCGCCAAACAGCATCTGGTGCCCAAGCAGATCAAGAACCACGGTCTGAAAGCCAAGGAGTTCGAGATCGAGGATTCAGCCCTCACCGGCATGATCCGCTACTACACCCGCGAGGCGGGCGTGCGGAACCTTGAACGTGAGATCGCCAAGGTGGCGCGCAAATCGCTGACCAAGATCATCAAGAAGGAAGCTGACCACGTGACCGTGACCGGCGACAACCTCGATGATTTCCTCGGCGTGCGCAAACACCGCTACGGTCTGGCCGAAAAGGAGGATCAGATCGGTGTCGTCACGGGCCTTGCCTATACCTCCGTCGGCGGGGAACTCCTGCAGATCGAAGCCTTGCGCCTGCCCGGCAAGGGCCGGATGAAGACCACAGGCAAGCTGGGCGATGTGATGAAGGAAAGCATCGACGCGGCAAGCTCCTATGTGCGCTCCATCAGCCCCAAGATCGGGATCAAGCCGCCCAAGTTCGACGCGCTGGATATCCACGTGCACGTACCCGATGGCGCGACACCCAAGGACGGCCCATCTGCCGGTCTGGCGATGGTCACCTCCATCGTGTCGGTGCTGACCCAGATCCCCGTGCGCAAGGACATCGCCATGACGGGTGAGGTGTCCCTGCGGGGCAATGCCATGCCCATCGGGGGCCTCAAGGAAAAGCTTCTCGCGGCTTTGCGAGGCGGCATCACAACGGTGCTGATCCCGCAAGAGAACGAGAAAGACCTGCCCGAAATCCCCGACAACGTGAAGGAGGGGCTGACCATCATCCCCGTCAGCCACGTGTCGGAGGTTCTTGAGCAAGCTTTGACCGCGACGCCCGAAGCCATCGAATGGGATCAGGAGGCCGAAGATGCGGCAGCAGCCGCAGCGCTGGCATCGAAATCCGGGGCCGGGGACACAGCCACGACGCACTAGGCGTCGGCCACTCCGGCTCCGACGAGCAGAAGAAAAACCCCCCGACATCTCGGGGGGTTTTTTCGTGTAACCACAACCCTTTGTGCGAACGTCAACAACCGCGTCCCGCTTGCCGGATCACGGGCCCACAAGGAAAACTGGTATTTTCCCCGGCACTGGTCTAGGCTGTCCCTCAACCAGAACAAAAAACACTGAGGGCATTCATGAGCACTGCAACCACCAAGAAACCCGCCGCAACAGCGTCCAAAACCGCAAGCCGCAGCACCAAGCCTGCGACCCCGGCGAAGGCTGCGAAACCGGCGACGGCCACCAAAGCCGCGCCGGTCACCCCGGTCACCGGCAAGGCACCGACCCCCGCAGCAGCGGCGAAACCTGCCGTCGTCGCCGCACCGCAATCGGTGATTGTCGGCCCCCAACTGCGCAAGAAGGAACTGATCGACGACGTGGTCGCCCGCTCCGGCATCAAGAAAAAGGACGCCAAACCGGTGATCGAAGCCATGCTCGCCGCCCTGGGCGATGCGCTGGCCGAAAAACGCGAACTGGTGCTGCCACCCTTTGGCAAACTCAAGGTGCGTCGCGAAAAGGACATGCCCAACGCGCGCGTCCTGACCGCCAAGATCCGGCAGCCGAAGAACATCTGATCTGATCGGGGTCTCGTAACAGACACGCCGCGCCTTGTGCGCAGCGTCATTGCGGCTTTGGTACCGCAAGCGTTCCCGCAGGTCTGTGCGGGAAATCTTCCCTTTTTGTGTATCGACTATGCGGGCGAAGCGGGTTTTAGCTGCTGCTGCGCCAACTCCCACTTTGGCTGAGTTTCAAAAAACTGTGCCTTTTGAATACCTTGAAAAAGGACCTTCACTTCACCCCTTGCGCTGTGATCAGATAAGCGCTTTGCGGTATCACCAGGCTGCCTTCCCGTTCGAACCCGACACACGCAGCCCTGATTTCGCCAACGATCCTTGCAAGTGTCTCCTCTCCCTTCTCCTTGACGGAGGGGCCAACCGGGTTTCCAAAAATCTCCTTTGGAATGTCTGTCTCCGGCTCTTCAATGACCCGGTCGATCGCTATCGTTTGAACGGATACCGGACCGAAACCAGCAGCCGAGAGGAGAGGAGGAACTTCGGTCTGCGCCTGATAAGCGAAAGGCGCAAGCGATAGCGCGGCAACGTCTGCGCTGACATGGCGGGCCAAAGCCTCGGCCATCGCGGTGAAAAAGGGACTTGCCCCGGCCCAGATGGAAATCACAAGACGGCCATTCGGTTCCAGGACGCGCCTGAACTCTTCGATTGCCGCCCTTTTGTCCGGAACGAACTGCAGTCCTTGCTGGCACATGCAAACGGAGAACGTGCCATCGGCAAACGGCATGGCGGTGGCGTCTGCCACAACCCACTCGATCGGGGGGACCAGGTCTGATGTCAGCATGCGCGCCGTCTCGATCATGCTGTCGTTGAGATCGGTTCCCGTAACGGCAACGTCGGTGCCGTATCTGTCACGCACGCTTCGCGCGACAATGCCGGTCCCGCAGGCAACGTCCAGCACCCGGTCGCCTGCACTCAGGGAGATCGTATTTAGAGTCGCGCGGGCAAGCGGGCCGAAGATGGCCTTGACCTTTTGATCCTCGTAGATATGCGCAGCACTACTGGCAAGCTGGTAACTGTCCTGCGGCATGATATTCCACCGTCTATACCTGCGTCATCGCGCGCCAGCATAGCATGCCTTGACGGTGATTTCCTTCTTTTGGGGGTCAAAAGGTCATTCGGGCTTTTCAGATTTGGCATCCTCCAATCGCTCCCCCATCTACTTGCGACCCGCAACGCATCACCCGAACGCCAGACCCAACGCAGGACGCTTTTTTGCCGCCCCCTCTTGCAGGGGGTGCCGCGATTGGCTAAATCCAGCCCCACGGGTGATTAGCTCAGTGGTAGAGCGCTTCGTTCACATCGAAGATGTCAGGAGTTCAAATCTCTTATCACCCACCATTCTCCCCATTGAGGCTGCGTTCTGCGCCCGCGACCTGAAACAGCACCTCAGGAAAAACCACGCCGATGCCTGCCCATCCCCCCCTCTATATCCTGCGCCACGGCGAAACCACGTGGAACGCCGAAGGCCGGTTGCAGGGCCATTTCGATGCTCCGCTCACCAAAAAAGGCATCGCTCAGGCGCAAGCACAGCGGCGCATCCTTGGCGCCCGCGACCTCAGCGGTTTCCGCGCCATCAGCAGCCCGCAAAAACGCGCCCTCGCCACGGCGGCGATCGCCCTCGAAGGCTGGGGTGGCGATTTCACCACCGACCCCGCGCTGACAGAAGTTGGTCTTGGCACCTTCGCGGGTCAGGACCGCCGGACGCTGATGGACCACCACGGCGCGGAAGACGGCTTTGACCTTTATGACCTCGCGCCGGAGGGCGAAGGTCTTGCCGCCTTGCGCATCCGCTGTGAGAGCTTTCTGACGCAGATGAACGTCCCGGCGGTTCTGGTCACCCATGGCATCACCTCCCGCATGTTGCGCCTGATCCTGCTGGGCATCGAAGGCCATGACGTGCGCCGGATGCCAGGCGGGCAGGGTGTTGTCTTTCAGGTGGAGAACGGCCAACAGACCCTGCTGTCAGAAGGGGCTTGAAGCCAAGCCACCCCTTGCGCTAAGAGGGCCGGGCCGGGTCGTTAGCTCAGTTGGTAGAGCGCTTCGTTTACACCGAAGATGTCGGGAGTTCGAGCCTCTCACGACCCACCATATCACCCCGCCGTTCCAGCCCGACCGACGCCCGCCCGCTGCGCGCCCAGTCTGGGTCGGGCGTTCGCGCCTCTCACGACTCACAATACCCCCCTCTGAATTGGCGTACCGGATTGCCCCTGCACGATCGGCAGCCACCGCAAACAACCCCTGCAATTTCTTGCACACCCGCCGGCCCACCTGTGCTATGGCCTTGCCACTCCCGTGCTCGGCACAAATTGAATACCAAGGCCCGCCATGTCTCTTTTCGACCGTTTCTTCTACAAATCCCGCAAATTCTATGACGACGACTTCGACTGGGAGACCTATACCGCCGATTCCTATGAACGCCGCCTGAAGGGCGTGGTGGAGCGTGAAAACCGCGCCGTCGCCAAGTCGGGAGAGCTGCGCCTTGATCCGCAAAGCGGCCGGATCGAGGTCGACGGACAGGACATCCACCCCAATCAGCGCGCCATCCTCGAAGCCATCGCCAGGCTGAAACCCGACAGCGTGCATGAGGTCGGCTGCGGGGCAGGGGATCACCTTGCCAACGGGGCGGCGCTTTTCCCGCATATCGCCTTCTCCGGCGCGGATCGGGGCCAGACGCAGCTTGACCTTGCCGCCCGTCGCCACCCCGAACTGGCGCCACATCTGTCGCTACAGGACATCACCATGCCCCTGTCGCGGCACTGGCCCCACGCCGATCTGGTCTACAGCCAGACCGTGCTGATGCACATCCACACCGCCGTCAGCCACTTCGTCGGGCTGGCCAACATGGTCAACACGGCGCGCAAATATGTGCTGCTGATGGAAAACCAGCAATGCCACAACTTCGTCGAAGACATCATCAACCTGCGGGACGGTGGCCATTTCGCCTGGCAAGAGATGTTCATTCACCGCTTTGACGGCACGACCGGCGCACGCACAATATTGCTGTCGAAAGAACGGCTTGACCTGCCTGAACTGTCCTCTGATGCCGCCCTGCGCGATGGGCTCAAGCCTTCCAGGCGCCGGTTGAAACGGGCGACCGCCGATTCCGCGCGCGGCACCTTTGGTGTGCGGTCCGCCTGACCGCCACGTGCATCCGCGCAGACCCCCTGTGCCTTGTGGCCGGGGCCGGACGACATATCTTTTGCCGGAACACCCGCCAAAGGAGCCCCGAGATGAGCTGGAACCCCGCCCTTGATCCCGACTGCCCCACGGGCGACGCCGTGGACGCCATCGAAACAGTCATCGTGCCACGCGCCCGCGATCTGGGCGGGTTCGAAGTGCGGCGCGCGCTGCCCGCACCTGCGCGCCAGATGGTCGGCCCCTTCATCTTCTTTGACCAGATGGGCCCGGCGGAATTCCTGACCGGCAAGGGCATAGACGTGCGCCCGCATCCACACATCGGGTTGGCCACGGTCACCTACCTCTACAAAGGCAAGATCCACCACCGCGACAGCCTCGGCACCGATCAGTGGATCGAACCCGGGGCGGTCAACTGGATGGTCGCTGGCCACGGCATCACCCATTCCGAACGCGCCGACGGTGATCTGATCAAGGCACCGCACAGCCTGTTCGGTCTGCAGACATGGGTCGCCTTGCCCAAGAAGTACGAAGACGAAGCCGCCGCTTTCGAACACGCCCCCAAGGATACGCTGCCGCTGCTGGAAGGGGAGGGCAAGGAGGTCCGCCTGATCCTCGGCACCGCCTATGGGGAGGAAGCCCCGGTGAAGGTCTATTCCGAGACCTTCTATGCCGATGCCCTGCTTGAGGCGGGCGCGCACATCCCGCTGCCGGATGATCACGAGGATCGCGGGCTTTACGTGATCGCGGGCGAGGTGACGGTGTCGGGCCAGACCTTTGAGGCAGGGCAGATGCTCGTCTTCCGCCCGGGCGACCGGATCAGCGCCAAAGCGGGCGACGCAGGCGCGCGGGTGATGCTGCTGGGTGGTGCCACCATGGACGGGCCGCGCCACATCTGGTGGAACTTCGTGGCCTCCAGCAAGGACCGCATCGATGCGGCCAAGGAAGCATGGCGCGCAGGTGACTGGGCGCATGGGCGATTCAAGCTGCCGCCCGGTGATGCGGATGAATTCATCCCTGCACCCGCACGGTAATTGTGACCCGCACGTGGCATGCCCAAGGCGTTGCAATTGCGCAATTCCTTTGTGCGCTGGTAATTCCCCCGCCATGAACAATCCGCCAAAAAAGGCAGAATTATCAATGGTTACGCGGCAATAGGGGCAAGGGGGTGCCCGGTGCCGACAGATAATTGCCGCCGACAGTGTTTTTCTGCCCGAACCTGCGGAATTGCGGCTTGACGTAGCGGGGCTGCGCTCATATTACCTCCAGACGCTTCGGGGCGATGCTTCGAAGATGCAGTGGGCGGTTGTAGCTCAGATGGTTAGAGTACCGGCCTGTCACGCCGGGGGTCGCGGGTTCGAGCCCCGTCAACCGCGCCACCGCTGCTTTGAAGGGTCCGCTTTGCGGGCCCTTTCGCTTTTGGGCCTCAGGCCACATCCCTCAGAAATGCCATCAGCGCCGCAGCGGTTTCTTTCGGGTGCTGGTCGATAAAGAAATGCCCGCCCGGCACTGCTGCACTGCGCATATCATCCAGCCGATCCGCCCATGTGCCCGGCACATCATAGGCACGCGCCATGGCCCCGTCCGCGCCATACATCACAAGGGACGGGCAGGGGACGCGCCGCCCCAGATCAGCGGCATCCAGATCAAAGTCATGGGCCAGCGCCGCGCGATAATCGGCACACATGCCCGCGATCACCTCAGGCCGCCGCCACGCCGTGCGGTAGGCGTTCAACGCTTCGGGATCAAAATCGTCCAGCGTCGCCGATCCCCACCCGGTCAGACAGCTTTCAAAGTACATGTCCGGGTCATGGCCGATCATCGTCTCCGGGAAGGGGGCGGGCTGGGCCAGAAAGAACCAGTGGTAATAGGCCTGCGCCACCTGACGTGTCAGCCCCTCCAGCAGCAGATGCGTGGGCACTATGTCCATGACCGTCAGGCTCGCCACCGCTTCCGGCGAATCCAGCGCCAACCGGTGCGCCGTGCGCCCGCCGCGGTCATGGCCCACCAGATGAAACCGCGCGAACCCCAGATGCGCCATCAGCGCGCGCTGATCCTGCGCCATGTGGCGAAAGCTGTAGCTCTGCGTTCCCTCCGGCGTGCCGCTGTCGCCGTATCCGCGCAGATCGGCGGCAATCACCGTAAACCGCTGCGCCAGCACCGGGGCCACCGCGTGCCACATCACGTGGGTTTGGGGAAAGCCGTGCAGCAACAGCACCGGTGGCCCGTCGCCGCCACGCCGATAGGCGATCCGCACGCCGCCCACATCCGCCACACCCCGCTCAAAACCTTCAAAATCCATCCTGATCCCCCCATTTCGCGAACCTGCACAAGAACGCCTAACAAATCCCCGCGCGCGGGTGTAGGGAGAGGCATGACCGCCCTTGCCACCTCCACCAGCCGCCACGGCATTGCCTTCATGCTGGGCGGCATGTTCTTTGTCTCGCTCAACGACATGCTGATCAAGCTGCTGGCGGGAGGATACCCGCTGCACCAGATCATCTTCATGCGGTCCTTTGTGGGATTGGTGCTGACCTTCGGCATGCTGATGGCCGAAGGCGGCGTGTCGCTGCTGCGCACAGGAAAACCGATGCTGCACACGCTGCGCTGTCTGTGCATCATCATCGCCAACAGTTGCATGTACGCGGCCATCGTGGCGATGCCCCTGGCCACCGCCAATGCGATCTATTTCGTGGCCCCACTCTTCGTCACGCTCCTGTCGATCCCGGTCTTGGGGGAACATGTCGGCCCCCGCCGTTTCGCCGCCATCGGGGCAGGGTTCGTGGGCGTTCTGGTGATGATGATGCCCGAACTCACAGCAGGCAGCGCGGGTCTGGGCTGGGTCGTGGTGCTGCCGCTTTTTGCCGCTGCAGGCTATGCCAGCATGTCGGTACTGACGCGCAAGCTGGGGGCCACCAGCCGCGCATCGGCCCTGGCCATTCAGATCCAGCTGGCGTTTCTGGCGATCAGCGCGGTGATGTACTTTATCGCAGGCGACGGGCGCTATCTGCCCGATGATGCCTCCACAAGCGTGCGTTTCCTGCTGCGCCCGTGGCTCTGGCCGTCGCTTTGGGATGCGCTGGTGTTCGGCGGCCTTGGTGCCGTCTCGGCCATGGTAGGGTATTTCATGACCCAGGCCTACCGCCTCAGCCCAGCCGCTGTGGTGGCCCCTTTTGAATATGTGCTGCTGCTCTATGCGCTCTTCTGGGGCTGGACGATCTTTGGCGAATGGCCCCAGCCATCGGTCTTCATGGGCGTGGCCATTGTGATCGCGTCAGGGGTGTACGTGTTCATGCGCGAGGGCCGCAGGGCGACGGCAAGGCGGGCTTGATCGGGTCTTGGGTTCTGGTGTTTGCCTGCCTGCGTCGTCTTCGCGGGGGGCATTCGCCTCGATGTCTACTATGCGGAACGGAGCAATCATTGGCCTTCGATCGAAACGCAAGCCGTGCATTGCCAGACTGCGGGGGGCGATCCGACGTAGGTTCGAGGCAGTTTATGGTTGCCAAGTCACAGCTACAAAGGATGGATGCGCACCGGGCTGCGCCCTTGAGTCCGTGCAGGTAAATCCAATCAATGACCCGTCTTGGCTTCGGAGCGGAAAGCAGACAAAAGGGCCAGGTCTCAGCGCTACTGTGCGGGATCTAAGGTCCGCAGTGCGGGACAAAGCGGATGTTTACAGTTCACATCTCGACGACCGCTTTGCCGCCTGTTCTTTACTCCTCCAGTTTCTTGTTCAAGTACTGCAGATCGCTAGAGCAGAATATTTTGGTTGCATAAACCTCTCAATCTAATCTCCACGCCGCAGGCGGTCGCACCAATCAATATCCGGTGGTTGCAGTCTTGAGCGCGGCACCCCCGGAGCACGGTGTTCCAGAACAAGTTCCTCAGTCTTGTCCCGATATTTTACTCAGTTCGGACGCACTGACATCGGTGTAGGATGCCACGCCAAGTTGCCCTAGCGCACGCACCAGTTCCAGATGCAGGGTCTGGAATGCCCGGTCCGCGCCTGCAGCGCCTCCCGCGCCGACACCAAAGGCCAAGGCGCGGCCTGATAGGGCGAAGTCTGCGCCATAAGCCTTGGCGCGCAGCATGTCGGCACCACGGCGGATCCCGCTGTCGAGGATGATCTTGATCCGACCGTTGAGGGCCTTTGCGATGTGTGGCAAGGCTTCGATCGTGGGCGGACCAAAGGCCACTTGTCGACCGCCGTGGTTCGACACGACGATGCCGTCACACCCGAGATCGGCGCATTTCACTGCGTCCTCGGCGTGCAGGATGCCCTTGACCAGCAGCGTACCCTTCCAGCGGTCCCGAAGGCGCTTGAGGTCGTTCCAGCAAAAGCTGGGCGTGATCAGCGTCTTCTGGACATCGGCATAGGACGTCGCAGATTGCAGGAGGTCGGCGTAATTGGCCACGTTCGGCGTGCCGTGCTTGAGGCTTGTCAGCGCCCATGTAGGATTGATCGCGCATTGCAGCACGACGTCCGGCGTGAACTTGAACGGCACGCTCAGTTGATTGCGAATGTCGCGGTCGCGCTTGCCTGCGGCGGGCACGTCGGCGGTGACCATCATGACCTTGTAGTCTGCGGCCTCAGCGCGGGCGACCAGCCCTTCGGTCACGTCCGCATCGCTTGAGACATAGAGCTGGAACCAGCCGTTTCCGTCCGCCGCCTGGGCCAGTTGTTCGAGCGTGGTCGAGGCGGCGGAGCTGGCCACGTAGGGGATGTTTTCGCGCTTGCTCAGCCGCGCGAGGATCAGGTCCGCGCCTGGCCAAAAGGCGTTGAGCATTCCAATGGGGGCTATGCCGAAGGGGGCGTCAAAGCTCTGGCCGAAAATCGTCGCCCGCGTGTCAATCTCAGCCACGTCGATCATGTAGCGCGGTGTCAACTCCACCTCTTCGAACGCCTCGGAATTGCGCCGCATGTTGCGCTCGGATTCCGCCCCGCCATCGACCAAATCGAAGGCAAAACGCGGGATCCTGCGGCGCGCCATCTGGCGCAGATCGTCGATGGAGGCGGCGCGCGACAGCCGCATCAAATCGACCACCCGCCATCGACGGCAAAGGCCTGGCCGGTGGTAAAGGCCGACATATCGCCCGCCAGATAGCAGACCATTTCGGCGATTTCCTCCGGCGTGCCGAGCCGGCCCATCGGTTGGCGATCCTTGAAGGCGGCAAGCGCCTTGTCGAAGTCGCCGGTTGCGGTCAGCCGCTCTTCCAGCGAGGGGCTTTGCACGGTGCCGGGGCAGATGGCGTTGCAGCGGATGCCCTGTTTGACGAAGTCGGCAGCTATGGCCTTGGTCATGCCGATGATGGCGGCCTTGGACGCGCCGTAGGCAAAGCGACGCGGTGCGCCCTTTTCGCTTGAGACGATAGAGGCGATGTTGACGATGGAGCCTTGGCCATTGTCCAGCATCGCGGGCAGCACGGCGCGGGTGATCCGGTACATCGACTTGGCGTTGAGGTCGAAGGCGCGGTCCCAAACGTCCTCGCCGCAGTCGAGGATGGTCCCGTCATGCACCCAGCCCGCGCAGTTCACCAGAATGTCGATGCGGGGTGAGGCGGCGATCAGCGTCTCGACAGCGCCTGCGTCCAACACGTCGAGCCGCTGCGCAGTGATGCGGTCGGAGGTGTTGGCCACGGCCGCAACAGCGTCGCCGTCGATATCGGTAGCGATCACATCTGCGCCCCGCCGCGCCAGTTCCGTGGCTGATGCGCGGCCAATCCCGTTGCCCGCCGCCGTGACGAGCGCGGTTTTTCCGGTAAGTGTCTGTTCCATATGTCCTCTCTCAGCGCGCGAGCCAGCCGCCATCGACCGTGACGACGCTACCATGGCAATAGGCGGCGGCATCGGAGGCGAGGAAAACGGCGGCCCCTGCAATCTCCGAAGGCTCCGCAAATCGGCCCGCAGGAATGCGGGCCAGCAGCGCCTTGGAGCGATCGGGATCGTCGCGCAGCGCTTGGGTATTATCCGTGGCGGTATAGCCCGGGGCGATGGCGTTCACGTTGACGCCATGCTGCGCCCATTCATTGCACAGCGACCGGGTCAGCCCGATTGCGGCGTGCTTGCTCGACGCATAGGCCGGCACCATCAGTCCACCTTGCGATCCCAGCACGGAGGCGACGATAACGATCTTGCCCGACCCTTGCTTGACCATGCCACGACCGGCAGCCTGCGACAGCAGCCACACGGAATCGAGATTGACCGAGATGACCCGCCGCCAATCGTCGAGCGGCATGTCGGTGGACGCCTCGCGGTGAATGATGCCTGCGTTGTTGACCAGGATATCAAGCCCGCCAAGCGCATCTGTGGCAAAGTCGATCACCTCCGTCGCGGCGGCCTCGTCCATGTCCACGAAATCCGCCTTGACGGCAGCTGCGGTGCGACCCAGGCCTTCGATCTTGGCCAGCGTTTCGTCGGGTTGGTGGCTGCGATAGGTCAGCGCCACATCGGCACCTGCGGCCGCAAGGGCAAGGGCGATGCCCTCTCCGATGCCTGTCGCACCGCCGGTGACGAGGGCCTTGCGGCCCGTCAGGTCGAATGGATTTGACATCGGTCAGTACCGGTTCGCGATTGGCAACTCTTCGGCGGGGAAGAGGCTGATGACCTCGCAGCCGGTTTCGGTCACAACCACCTCTTCTTCGATCCGCGCGGCGGAATAGCCGTCGGTTGCGGGGCAGTAGGTTTCCAGCGCGAAGACCATGCCGGTCTTGATCTCCATCGGGTGATCCAGGCTGATCGCGCGGCTGATGATGGGCCGTTCGTGCAGGGCAAGGCCCAGACCATGACCGAATTGCAAGCCGAATGCCGCGTCCTCGTTCGGGAAGCCCAGGCTCTCGGCCGTCGGCCAAACCTCGGCCACTTTATCCGTGGTGACCCCCGGTTTGATCATCGCGATGGAGGCGTCGATCCACTCGCGCGCTTTCACATACGCGTCGTTCTGCGACGGGGTCGCGCGGCCCACATTGAAGGTCCGGTAATAGCAGGTGCGATAGCCCTGATAGGATTGCAGGATATCAAAAAAAGCCTGATCGCCGGGGCGGATCAACCTATCGGTGAAGTTGTGCGGATGCGGGTTGCACCGCTCACCGGAAATGGCATTGATGGCCTCAACGTCGTCGGACCCCATCTCGTAGAGCATCTTGTTGGACAGGGCGACGATGTCGTTCTCGCGCACGCCTGGTTTCAGCTCTTCATAGATCATGTGGTAGACGCCATCGACCATTGAGGCGGCCTGGGTCAGAAGCTGGATCTCGTCCCAGTTCTTGATCTCGCGCGCCGCCAGCATGATCTGCTGGCCGTCGACCACGTTGATGCCTTCCTCTTGCAGGGCGTGGAACATGGCCGTTTCGGCGTAATCCACACCGACGGGCATGTCGGCCATGCCTGCGTCCTTGATCAGCTGCGCGATCATCTTGGCGTATTTCTGCATCAGACCGAAGTCTGGCGGGATAGTCCCGCGCATACCGACCACACCGGCCAGACAGTGATCAGGCTCCAACCAGTCCGAATGGCGCTTGTGGTGGACAGCGGCTGATCCGAAATCCCAGACATAGGGGCTGTCATCGCCTGTGAGCAGGCAGAAGCGGCACATCTTGTCGCGTTCCCACTCGCCGATCTTGGTGGCGGTGACATAACGGATGTTGTTCACGTCGAACAAAAGCAGCGAACCGGCCTTGGAGTTCTGCAAGGACTGCCGGGTGCGCGCCAAACGGTAGCGGCGCAGGCGGTCGTGATCGACCCGGCGTTCGAAATCAACGGATGTGTGGCCCCAGGCGGGCAGGCGCTCGCGCCACTCCCAATTGGGTTCAAGGTCCGTCGGTGTAAGCATATTCGGCATTAAAGCGCGTGACATGGTGTCTCCTTTTGGATGCAATCAGACGCACCCGATTGTGTTGTGAAAATGGTCGAGCGCGGGCCTACGTCGTGGCCCAGCCACCATCGATCGAGACCATCTGGCCGGTCATGTAATCGCTGTCGTCGGACGCGAGAAATGAGGCCGTCCCGGTGATGTCCTTGGGATAGGAGACGCGCTTGATGACGAGATTATTCTCGACAATGTCGTCGTAGGCCTGGCCCTCGCGTTCCTTGAAACCGATCTCGACAAGATCCTTGTCCAGCTGTTCCCATAGCGGCGTGACGACGACGCCCGGCGCGTAGCCGTTGACAGTAATGTTGTGCTCGGCCAGCCCGAGCGCGCCGCATTCCGTAAGGGCAAGGCAGCCGTATTTGGATGTACAGTAGACGGTCACGTCGACCAGCGGCTTGCGCGACGCGATAGAGCCCACATTGATCAGCTTATAGGGGTGATCTTCCATCGGGCCTTGGGCGATCATCTGGCGGGCGGTTTCCTGCATGCCGAGCCACATCGCCTTGGTGTTGACGTTCATGATCATGTCCCAATTGTCTTCGTCGATATCCATGAAGAACCGGGGTTTGTTCAGGCCCGCATTGAAGAGACCCACGTTGATGGAACCGAAGGCATCGACAGTCGCGGCGACGGCACCTGCGTTGTCCTCGCGCTTGGTCACGTCCATGCGTGCGGCGATGGCCTTGCCGTTGCCAGCGTCATTGATCCGGTCGGCCATCTTCTGAGCCTCGTCCAGATCCAGATCGCCAAGGCACACGTTGGCACCTTGGGCGGCAAACGCCTCTGCGTTGGCGGCACCCATGCCGCGCGCGGCTCCGGTGATCAGAATGTTTTTCCCTGTCAGGCGATTAGGGTCCATGGTGTCTCCTCCTCAGGTCAGTGTCGTTTCGAACAGTGCATCCGCCCGTCCCTGGGCGTTTTGCAAAGCGTCGCGCGGCGATATGATGCCGCGCAGCATGTCGTGAAATTCCTCGCCACAGATCTGGATGATATCGGCGATCTGCGGCACCGGTGGACGCGGCCAGAACTGCAGTTCATCCCGCCAGGACATCCCGTCCACCGCCTCGAAAATGGGCGAGGCGCGGCGCACGTCCGGATCAGCGGCAACAGAATAGCGCGGATTGGTCCGGCTGCCGTTTTGCACATACAGCTTTTGCGCCCCGGGCGAGGTGAACACGGTCAGGGCCTCGACGGCAGCGGCGATGCGGTCTTCCGTCAGGTTGGCAGGGATGCCCATGGCATAGCCGCCAATCGGGGCCACAGGGCTTGCGCCGGGGCCCACCGGGTGCGGTAGATAGCCGGTCTGCCCGTGCGCGGGCGAGGTGTCATCAAGCTCAAAGTATGGGGCCAGCAGGGTATAGCCATAGGCCATCGCCACTTTGCCTTCGGCGTAGGGCCGGACCCGCTCGTACCAGGACATCGACAGGATGTCGGAGGGCGAATAATCCAGCAGCTCCAGCAGGAATTCAGCGGCGCGTAGCCCGGCGTCGGTATCGATGGTCGGGCGGTAGCTGTGCTGCGCAAGGGCATCGGTGTCAAATCCGCCCGCTTTTTCGGGCAGGTCCAGCACTGGCTGGCCGAAATCGGCCATGGTCATCAGCACCGTATGCCCAAGCGCCGTGCCGCGTGCCGCGTTCCAGGCGATGCCTGCGACCCCCCGCTGCGGGTCGTGCAGCGTGCGGGCTGTCTGTAACAGCGCGTCAGTGGTCGCGGGTGGCTGCAGCCCAGCCCGGGCAAAGATGTCGCGGCGGTAAAACAGCAGCTCGGGTGTGGTCTGGGCAGGCACGCCGTAGGCGCGACCACCCCAATGGGTCGCCTTCCAACCCGCCGTGTGAAAGTCCGCCGGATCAAGGCGGGCGATATCCATCGCCTGTTCCAATGGCATCAGCACGCCGCGTTCGGCAAATTCGCCGATCCACGGCAGGTCCACGGCCAGAATGTCGTAGCGGCTGGCAGTACGTTCGGCGTTACGCAACGCTTCTTCGCGCAGCCGGTCGATGGAAAAAGCCCGCTGATTGATCTCGGTCCCGATGACCTGCTCGAACTGGCGCTTGAGGTTCTCCATGACCATAAATGTCGGATCACCGTGCACCAGCACCCGCAGGCCGCCAGGTATTTTCAGTGGCTCGGTGCATACAGGCAGCGGCGGGATTGACTGGGCAGCCGTATAGCTGCCGCCGAAATAATAGTCTTGGGTGTCGTCCGGTGCATCCTTCAGGCCCAAGCGGCTTTCGGCCAGACGCCTGACGCGGCCAGACAGCTGCACCCACTGCGCCATCAGCTTTTCGCTGGGGTGCATGGAATAGCTTTTGTTGGTCTTGGTGCGCGGCCGCTGTTCGATCAGCCCCGCCTCTATCATTTCCTTCAGGCGGCGGTTTGCGGTGGCATAGGGCACGCGACTTGCCCCGATCAGCGACGTCGGCGTGATTACTTTCGCTTCGAAATGACCTTTGAGCAGGTGCAGCGCCATGCGCAGATGTGGATTGGAGGCGACAAGGTCTATGGCGCCTTCTGTTTCGTCACTGACGTCTTCAAGAAAGGCCACCATATCAAGCATTTCGCCTTGCGCGTGCGGCGCAGCCGGGTTTGATTGACTATATCCTCGCATAGCGTTCATCGGTCCAGCGATGCCTTTGTCTTGTTGACGGCGGTGCTGCGTTGCAGAATTATCCAGATTGGTGGAACTTTGCTTGGTCACGACGCCCTCCTCCCAAATTGTTCAAACTGATAGGGCTCACATACCGCGAAAATGTCCAAAACGGATAAGAATTTGTCCAAAACGGATATAATTTGCGGGTTTTGAGGTGCGGCGAGTCGGCATGGTGTCAGCCAGTCGCTTATTCGTGAGTGACACCATACAGCGTCCGACAGGGACGTGCGGGATACATCACCAATACTGGATCAACATCTGGGAGGAGACCAAAACATGAAACTTCGCACTGCACTCGCAGCCACAACCGCTGCAACCGCGATGATGACAGGCGTGGCCCTGGCCGACGCGCACAGCCCAATGAAGATCGGCATCACGCAGAACAACGTAGGTGTCGACAGCTATCAAACCACCTATGAAAAAGCGTTTATCGCCGCCGCCGAAGCCAATGACAGTGTTGAAGCCGTCGTTCTTGATGCAGGCGGTGACGTGGCCCGCCAGATCGCGCAGATGGAAGACCTGATCCAACAGGAAGTCGACGCCATCATCATTTGGCCCACCAACGGCGAGGCTGTGATCCCCGCCGTGCGCAAAGCGTTCCAGGCCGACATTCCGGTCATCGTGACGAACTCGAACATTGCCGAGCCCGGTTTTGACTTCGTGGCTTCCTTCTCGGGTCCAGACAACATCACGCAAGGTGCCAGGTCAGCCGAGATCATGTGCGACAAGTTCAAGGACATGGGCATCGAGACCGAAGCACAAGTGGTGCACATCACCGGCCAGCCCGGTTACACCACCGCCATCGAGCGCGCCAAGGGTTTTGAAGACCGCTTGCCAGAGGTCTGCCCCGACGTGACCGTGGTGGACACGCAGCCCGGCGACTGGAACCGCGAGAAATCGCAGCAGGTCATGGAAGCCTTCCTGGTAAAATATGATGACATCGACGGTGTCTATGCCGGTGATGACAACATGGGCGTTGGTGCCCTGAACGCTGCCAAGGCGGCGGGCCGTGATGGCATCATCTTTGTCGGTGCGACCAACTTCGCCGTCGGGTACGAGGCGATGGCTGCCGGTGAATACTGGGGCTCGATCTATCAGTCGCCGGTGGATGACGCCGAAGCTGCTCTGAAAACGGCCATTGATGTGCTGAATGGTGAAGAGGTGCCGTTCCTCAACTACTTCGACACACCGAAGATCACCCAAGACAACATGGGCGACTACACCAAGCCGGTCTTCTAAAGTCCGCACGCGCGGGGCGATCTTTCGTCCCGCGCCTTTCGCCACCCAACGAACGAACACAAGGGGACGCGCTATGGCACGTCTTTCTGGCCGCGTCTGTATCGTGACGGGGGCCGCACAAGGCATCGGCCGCGCCATCGGCGAGGCGTTGCTGGACGAAGGGGCCAAGGTCTGCTTTGCGGACATCAACGGCGACAAGGTGGCCGAGGTGGCCGAGGCCAACCGCAGCCGCTTCGCAGACAGCGTCACATCCGCCCAGGTCGACGTGACCAGCCGCGCCCGGGTGCGTGCCATGATCGATCACACCGTTGACAGCTTTGGCAGGCTGGATGTGAAGTTCAACAACGCCGGGGTCAACAAGCCGATGAACTTCATGGACGTGACCGAGGATAACTGGAACTTCATTATGGGCGTCAATGGCTTGGGCTGTATGATCGGCATGCAGGAAGCCGCCCGCCAGATGATCGCCCAAGGCGGCGGGGGTAAAATCGTGAACACCGCGTCCATCGCCAGCCGCCAGGGATTTGATAACGTGGCCCCTTACTGTGCCTCGAAATGGGCCGTCGTGTCGCTGACCCAATCGGGGGCGCGGGATCTGGCCAAGCATGGTATCACCGTGACAGGCTTTGCGCCCGGGGTCGTGGCGACAGAGATGTGGGAACAGGTCGATCAGGATCTGATGGCCATTGGCGCCGCCGAGCGCCCCGGCCAGGCGATGGAGGAGTTTTCGTCCGAGATTCTGAAGGGCCGCGTGGCCAAACCCGCCGACATCACAGGCACGACGACGTATCTGGCGTCTGCCGACAGCGACTACATGACTGGGCAAATCGTCATGATCGACGGAGGCATGACACTGGTCTAAGCGGCGCATCGTGTCCGGGGACCAAAGATATCGCGCCAGCGACCTGAGGGAGGGGATCATGGCCAAAATAGACAAACAACAGGTCGGAACGTTTCTGGCAAAGCAGGGCATCCTGATTGCCTTTGCCGTCTTTCTGATCGCCTTCACCATCGCGAACCCGAAATTTCTGAGCGCTGACAATGTGCTCAGCGTCATACGCTCGTCTGCCATTCTGGGGGTCATGGCCCTTGGTGTCACCTTTGTGGTGATCAGCGGCAACCTTGATTTGTCGGTGGGGTCGATGATGTCGTTTTCCACCATCGTGGTGCTGGATCTGCATGACCAACTCGGGCCCTTGCTGGCGATCCCTGCAATGTTTGCCATGACGTTGTGCCTGGGGGCGTTTATCGGGTTTCTCGTGGGGTATCTCAGGCTCAATTCCCTGATCGTGACGCTGGGAATGCTGTCGGCGATCCACGGTCTGACGCTGACCTATTCCGGCGGTCAGAACATGGACATCGCGGATAAGGAAGGCACCTGGTTCAGCGTGTTCGGCCAAGGGGCTGCGCTTGGCATTCCGGTTCCTATCCTGATCTTCGTGGCCCTCGCAGCGCTATTGGGCCTCGTTCTGGGCCGCACGCCCTTTGGCCGCAAAGTCTATGCGGTGGGCGGTAATGGCACGGCCGCCACTTTCTCGGGTATCCGCCGGGCCCGAACGGTTTTCTTTTGCTACCTCATCTCGGCGGGGTGCGTGGCCACGGCTGGCCTCATACAGGCCAGCCGGTCTTTGGGGTCGCAAAACACAGTGGGTCAGGGGTTGGAGCTTGAAGTGCTCGCCGCGGTCATCCTTGGCGGTGCGTCCCTGCTGGGCGGCTCCGGCACCGTGTTCAAGACCGTCATCGGCGTGCTCATCCTTGGGTTCATTCAGAACGGCCTGCTGCTGATGGGCCTGCAATTCTATGTCCAGTTCGTCGTGACCTGGGTCATCATCATCCTTGCGGTCTGGCTGGATATCGCAGCCAAGCGCGGCAAGCTTTGGTCGCAGATCGCGTAAGGGAGGGGTTCAATCATGAAACCGGGAACACTGTCCAATGCGCTGAAAAGTGGCGCGATCTGGGGCTTTATCGTGCTTGAGCTGCTGTTTTTCAGCATCGCGGGCGAATACATGTCGCTGTCTGACAAGGCGTTCATGGACTGGGAAAACATGCTGCTGCTGCTCAAGCAGTCGGCACCCATCGGGATCATCGCAATGGGCATGACCATCGTGATGATCAACGGCAATATCGACCTTTCCGTCGGGGCCACCTTTGCCATCGCGGCCATCGTGCTGCTGGACAGCATGACCTGGCCCATCTTTGCAGGCCTGGGCGACTGGGTGATCCCCTTCGCCTGGCTGCTGGCCTTGGTCGTGGGCACGCTTCTGGGCGCTTTGAACGGTCTGATCGTTTGGAAAACTGGCGTGGATGCGTTCATCGTCACGCTGGGTTCGATGCTCGGCTTTCGTGGCATCGTGTTCATGTTCAACGGCGAAAACCCAACCAGCCACCTGAACTGGACGTTGGTTGATTTTGCCGAAGCCGAGTTCCTTGGCCTCGCCACAGCATCCTGGTTCCTGCTGATCGTGACCCTCGCGATTTGGTTTTTGATGAGCCGCACGGTGCATGGCCGCAATGCCTATGCCATCGGCGACAATCGCGAGGCGGCGGTAAACGCAGGCATCCGCGTCGGCCCCCATATGATGATCAACTTTGCGATCATCGGTTTTTTGGCGGCCCTGTCGGCGGTGGTCTTCTATTCGGAATCCGGGTCGGTGAACCCCAATGACGGCCAGCTTTACGAGCTTTGGGTGATCACCGCCGTCGTGCTGGGCGGCACCAAGATCACTGGCGGTGCGGGCAACGTAATCGGCACCTTCGGCGGCGTCATCGCCATTCAGCTTCTGCGCAAGGGGCTGGGCCACATCGGCGCGGACACCTCTACGGTCAATCTGGTTATCGGTCTTATCCTGATCGCGGTACTGTTCCTTGACCGCCAACTGAACGTCAAAGGCAAAGAGGAGTTGAAGGTATGAGCCATTCAAAACCTGTCCTGCATCTGGACGATATCGTCAAAACCTTTCCCGGCGTGCGCGCGCTTGATGGCGTCTCATTCTCGGTCATGCCCGGTGAGGTGCACGCGCTGATGGGCGAAAACGGGGCCGGAAAATCCACCCTGATGAAGGTGCTGGGCGGCATTCATCAGCCCGACGGCGGTGCCATCTATGTGGGCGACGATAAAGTCACGATGGCGGGCCCGCTTGAGGCCAAGGCCAAGGGCATCGTCTTCATCCACCAGGAACTGAGCCTCGCCGAAGAGCTGAGCGTCGCCGAAAACATCTATCTGGGCGAACTGCCGCGCAAACGCTTTGGCCGCGTCGATTGGGCCAAGCTGACCGAACGAACCAACGTGATCCTGAAAAAGCTGAACGTGGGCTTTGATGCGACCACGCGGGTCGGCGATCTGTCCATCGCGAACCAGCAGATGGTCGAGATCGCGCGTGCGCTGACCGTAGACGCCAAGGCTGTGATATTCGACGAGCCGACGGCGTCGCTGACGGACGCGGAAAAGGTTGTGCTCTTCGACGTGATCTCTGACCTGCAAGCCGAAGGGGTGGGGATCATCTATATCTCGCATCGTATGGAAGAGATCTTCAAGATCACCGACCGCATCTCGATCCTGCGGGACGGTCAGTATCAGGGCACGGTCAACACTGCCGAGACGGACGAGGAATCCGTCACGCAAATGATGATCGGGCGCAAGCTTGACCTCAGCCGCAACGCGTCGCACCACGAATTGGGTGACGTGGCGCTTGAGGTGCGCGGGCTCAGTTGCGGCAAGCTTTATAAGGATATCAGTTTCGAGGTGCGGCGCGGCGAGGTGGTCGGATTCTACGGGCTGGTGGGGGCTGGCCGGACAGAGATTGCGGAGACACTCTTTGGTCTGCGCGACCCATCTGCGGGCAGTATCCATTTGGACGGCAATGAGGTGCGCATTCATTCCCCCGCCGACGCCATTGCGCGCGGCATCTCGCTGGTTCCCGAAGACCGCAAGGGCCAGGGTCTTGTCCTTGGCATGAACTGTCGGGACAACATGACCCTGCCGCAGGTCGAGGACCTCAAGGCCGGGCCGTTCGTCGCCGAAGGGGCTGAGATCGCTATCTTCGATCAGTACCGCGATCGGCTCGACATCCGCACGCCGGGCTGGAAACAGCGGGTCGGCAACCTGTCTGGCGGCAACCAGCAAAAGATCGTCATCGGCAAATGGCTGTCGATGCACCCTTCCGTGCTGATCGTTGACGAACCCACGCGCGGCATTGACGTGGGCAGCAAATCGGAGATCCACAAGCTGCTGCGCGAATTGGCAGCCCAAGGGTACGCGGTGATGGTGATCAGTTCGGAAATGCCCGAGGTGCTGCACGTTGCCGACCGGATTGTGGCCATGTATTCGGGGCGCATCATGCGCACCTTCACCTCCGAAGAAGTGACCGAAGACAGCCTGATCCAGGCCATTTCCGGCCTTGGCGGCGACCAAGCTGCATGACTTTATAACTGATTGAGGACTCCATGAAACTTTTGCGATACGGTGCCCCCGGTGCCGAAAAACCGGGCATTTTGGACAGCGCGGGCCACGTGCGGGACCTGTCGGGCGTGGTGCCCGACATCGCGGGTTCGGCACTGCATCCCGCTGGCCTCGATACCCTGCGCGCCCTGGACATCGAAGCCCTGCCACTGGTCGAGGGCACGCCGCAGGACGACCTGCGGCTCGGGCCCTGCGTCGGCAACATCGGCAAGTACATCTGCATCGGTCTGAACTACGCCGATCACGCCGAAGAGGCCAACATGCCAATCCCCCAAGAGCCGATCATCTTCAACAAATGGACCTCTGCCGTCATCGGCCCAAACGATCCCATCCAGATCCCGCGCGGCAGCGTCAAGACGGACTGGGAGGTCGAGCTGGGAGTCGTGATCGGCAAACCCGGCGCCTATATCGATGAGGCGGACGCAATGGACCACGTCGCGGGCTTTTGCGTGATCAACGACGTCTCCGAGCGTGACTTTCAACTGCATCGCTCAGGCACCTGGGACAAGGGTAAGGGATGTGACACCTTTGGGCCCACCGGGCCTTGGCTGGTGACTTCCGACGAAGTTGGCGATGTGGACGCGCTTGACATGTGGCTTGAGGTCGATGGCGAGCGGCACCAGTCGGGCAGCACGGCGACGCTCATCTTCAAGGTGCCGCACCTGATCTCCTATTGCAGCCAGTTCATGAGCCTGCAGTCAGGGGACGTAATCTCAACCGGGACGCCGCCGGGCGTTGGCATGGGCCTGAAACCACCGAGGTACCTGAAAGGCGGCGAGGTCGTGGCGCTTGGAATTGCGGGCTTGGGTGAACAACGCAGTGCGGTCCTTGCTCCTGCGTGAGCATCGTCTCAGGCCACAAGAAGCACGAACTGACACGGTGGTCGACGTATGCGCTGCGCATCTGTCGACGGAACCCATGCCGCGTAATGCGAGCATGGATTGATTGCACGTGTGCAAACTAACTCGTTTCAAGACATTTGTCGGACGGGTGATCGTCAACTCCCGCTTGCGTATACTCCCAGAACCAGAGCGGAATCAAAAACCGAAAAGATGGCTCGGAGGCGGATTCAGCTGCTCCCTGCGCTTATCTGCAGCTGAAGGATCGAACCGGTCATTTGGTAGCGCCCTCGCAAAGGACAGTTTGGGCTGATTGTGTTCAAAAACTCGGAAATATTCCGCACCCATTTTTTCGCCAAAGTGCGTTACTTGGGGAAAGTCGATTCCGTTCCCGCACACGAGGCAAGGAGAGCCGCAAGAACCACCGAAATGGCATTTGGCCGAACCCCTTGCCAATTGCCCTTACCGCTCTTCTGAGGGCAAGAATTTCATCTGCCCGGGGTGAAAACGGAGTTTTTCAACAAAATCGGCTCAAACCAGACATCCGCTTCATCGCTCTCAAGCCAAAAAACCGTACCGCCCGGCACATACCTCTAAAAAGCACCTAAAACTTTCCTAAAATACAACCTAAGGTTACCCATGGGTAACCCGTGGCCTACTTTGTGAGCGCATCCAATATCCGCGCCCAGGACCGGATGCCTTTGTGAAAGCTTTCCATGTCGTATTTCTCATTCGGGGAATGGATCGCGTCGTCGTCCTTGCCAAAGCCCACCAGCATTGGCTCGGTCCCCAGAATGTTCTGGAAATACCCCGCAATCGGAATCGACCCGCCGCAGCCGATATAGGCCGCCGGGATCTGCCATTCGTCTGACAGCGCCTGACGCGCGGCTTCGAACATCGCACCAGAGGTATCCGCGCCGGAGGCGGGGCTGGCACCGTGGGGCGCAAATTCAACCTCGCAATCGTCGGGCAGGGCGGCACTGACCATCTCGCGAAAGTTCTCCCGGATCGCCAACGGGTCCTGCGTGCCCACAAGGCGAAAGCTGATCTTGGCATGGGCCTTGGAGGGCAGCACGGTCTTGAACCCGTCGCCGGTATAGCCGCCCCAGATGCCGTTCACCTCGCAGGTGGGCCGTGACCAGATCATCTCAAGCGGGGTGCGGTCCTGTTCACCTGCGGGGATGGACAGGCCCACATCGTCAAGGAATTTCTGATGGTCAAAGGCCAGCCCCTGCCACTGTGCCTCCAGTGCGTCGGACAGTTCCGGCACGCCGTCATAGAAACCGGGAATGGTGATGCGGCCGGTCTCATCATGCAGGCTGGCGATGACTTTGCTCAGCGCGCGAATGGGGTTCATCGCGATGCCGCCATACATGCCCGAATGCAGATCCAGCGACGGGGCGGTCACGGTCAACTCCTCGCCCAGCAGACCGCGCAGCATGGTCACGATGGCAGGGGTCCGGCTTTCGAACAACCCTGTGTCACAAATCAGCGCGATGTCGGTTTTCAATTCCTCCGCGTTCTCCTTCATGAACGGGACAAGGGAAGGGGAACCTGATTCCTCCTCTCCTTCCAGAAAGAACGTGATCCGGCAGGGCCAGTCGCCTTTGACGGCTTTCCAGGCGCGCAGGGCTTCGATGAAGGTCATCAGCTGACCTTTGTCATCGGATGATCCGCGCCCCCGGATCACCTTGCCCTTCGCGGTATCCTCCACCTGCGGATCAAACGGATCGCGGTCCCACAGATCCAGCGGGTCCACCGGTTGCACGTCGTAGTGGCCATAAAACAGCAGATGCGGCCCGTTGTCGCCCAGATGTCCCACCACCATAGGATGTCCCGGTGTGGGCCGCTTGCTGACCTCGACCCCAAGGGCGCTCAGATCGGCAACCAGCCAATCGGCGGCGCGGTCGCAATCGGCTTTGAACGCCGGATCGGTGGAGATCGACGGGATGCGCAGCAATTCCAACAGCCGTTCGGTGGCCTCGGGCAGGTCGGTGTCGATGCGGGCAAGGATATCGTCAAGAGACATGGCAGGACCTTTCGAATGCATTGCGCGCAGTTAGGGGCAAAACCCGGCCGGTTGCAATCGGATCGGTGGAAGGAGGGCCTTGGGGTGCAAATGTGCTAGAATGCGGCCACCCGAAGCTGACCGAACGGCAGTGGTGACAAAAATTTTAAACCCCGGTTTGCTACTTGATATGGATCAAGGCTGCGACAAGACGCACCTGTTTATATCGTTGAAGGCCCGGATTTAGTCATATATTGCCAGATAACGGTAAGACGAAGGGCACGTTGGACTTTTCGGCGACGATGCCCTGACAAGATGGAGACGCGCATGGACTATACAGCAAAGCTTGATGAGGCGATTGCGCGCCTGCATGACGAAGGCCGCTACCGGACCTTCATCGACATCGAGCGCCGCAAGGGCCAGTTCCCCCATGCCGTCTGGACCCGCCCCGACGGGACAGAGCGGGAAATCACCGTCTGGTGTGGTAACGACTACATGGGCATGGGGCAGCATCCGGTGGTGCTTGAGGCGATGAAAGAAGCGCTGGATGCTACTGGTGCAGGCTCCGGCGGGACGCGCAACATCTCCGGCACGACCGTCTACCACAAGCGGCTTGAAGCGGAACTGGCGGACCTGCATGGCAAGGAAGCCTCCCTGCTGTTTACCTCGGCCTACATCGCCAATGACGCGACGCTGTCGACGCTACCGAAACTCTTTCCCGGTCTGATCATCTATTCGGATGAGTTGAACCACGCCTCCATGATCGAAGGGGTGCGCCGCAATGGCGGGGCCAAGCGGATTTTCCGTCACAATGACGTGGCACATCTGCGCGAACTGCTGGGAGCCGACGATCCGGATGCGCCCAAGCTGATCGCCTTCGAATCGATCTACTCCATGGATGGTGATTTCGGCCCGATTGAAGAGATCTGCGATCTGGCCGATGAATTCGGCGCGCTGACCTATATCGACGAAGTGCACGCGGTCGGCATGTACGGCCCGCGCGGCGCAGGGGTGGCGGAACGCGATCGCCTGATGCACCGGCTCGACATCATCAACGGCACCCTGGCCAAGGCCTACGGCGTGATGGGTGGCTATATCGCCGCCTCCGCGCGGATGTGCGACGCGATCCGGTCCTATGCGCCCGGTTTCATCTTTACCACATCCTTGCCGCCCGCAGTTGCGGCGGGGGCCGCTGCAAGTGTGGCCTATCTCAAGCGGACACCGTTGCTGCGCGAGAAGCATCAGCAGCAGGCAAAAGCGCTTAAACTGCGTCTCAAAGGCCTGGGACTTCCCATTATCGATCATGGCTCCCATATCGTGCCGGTGATCGTCGGCAATCCGGTTCATACCAAGATGTTGTCCGATATGTTATTGGAAGATCACGGTATTTACGCACAACCCATCAATTTCCCCACGGTGCCACGCGGGACCGAACGGTTGCGGTTTACCCCGTCGCCCGTGCATGGACCGAAAGAGATGGACGCGCTTGTCAATGCGATGGACGGGTTGTGGTCCCATTGTGCGCTAAATCGCGCCGAGGCCGCAGGGTAACCTTGATAAAGTCGTAATTCCCGTTGCCTTATGATACGATAGCGGAAACAAAAGGCCAAATCCGAATCGAGGGGTCGTTTTCGGACTAAGGTTAAAGGCAGATTAACGCGGGGCGTATGCATGATCGGGCGGTGGTCCTCCAGGATCGTTGAAGAAGAACAAGTTGAACCTAAAGGGTTTGACGCCTTCGATCTGCGCCTCGGGGACATCATGCGCGGCGAACGTGCCACCATGGGCAAGTCCCTGCTGGATGTGCAGCGCGAATTACGCATCAAGGCCTCCTATATCGCTGCCATCGAAAACTGTGACCCGGATGCGTTCGACACGCCCGGTTTCATCGCCGGATATGTCCGGTCCTATGCCCGTTACCTGAGCATGGATCCCGACAAGGCGTTTGAAACATTCTGCGCAGAATCCGGCTTTTCGGTCGCGCATGGCATGTCCGCCGAAGCCTCCGTTATCAAGAAGAGCTCCTTCGCGGATCGCAAGGCCCGCAACGCCGAAGCGGAGCTTTTCGCGCGATCCAAGAATTTTACGCCGGTGCGCGAAAGCGTCTTCAGTCAGATCGAACCTGCCGCAATTGGATCGATGGTCGTGCTGGTCGCGCTGATCGGCGCGATCGGTTTCGGCGGGTGGAGCGTGCTGAAGGAAGTGCAGCGTGTGCAGGTCGCCCCGGTCGATCAGACGCCTGTCGTCCTGTCCGATCTCGATCCGCTGGATGGCGCGCTGGGTCAGGCGGAAACGCCTGATGTGACAGGGGCTTCCGATGTGCCAAGGGTCATGGAAGCGCCGCGTGTCGAAGCGCTGGACCGGCTGTACCGCCCGCAAGCGCTTGATGTGCCGGTGTTGGTGGCGCGGGATGCGCCGATTGCGACGATTGACCCCCGTTCGGTTGGCAACTTTGCCAATATCGAGGAACCCACCGCCGACAGCCCCGTACAGGTCGCCCAAGGCCCGAGGCAGCCGTTGTCCGGTGCGCCCGGAACCGGTGCGGTGCCTCAGGTGGTGGAAACACTTGCCGCGCCGCTGCGCATGGTCGCGGCCTATCCATCCTGGGTGCGTGTGCGCGCCGCCGATGGCACCGTGATCTTCGAAGGCATCATGGAACCCGGCGATACCTGGGACGTGCCCGCCACGGAAGAACCGCCCATCTTGCGCACGGGCGAATCCGGCGCGCTTTATTTCGCGATGGCGGACGGATGTTTTGGCCCCGTAGGCCCCCGGGGATCGGTGACCTCCAACCTGCCGCTCCATGAACAGGCGCTGGCGGAGCTGTATGACCGGGTGGATCCCACACAGGATCAGGCCCTGAACACCATGTTTGCCGACCTTGCACAGACCGACACGGATGCTGCTGTTCTGGCGGCACTGCCCTGTCAGACACAGTGACGCGGCTGGCCGCTGTCGCCATTGCACCCACCCGTAAGCTTGACTAGACACGATAGCGCAACGCTGTCCTGCTCCGAGGTGCTTTCATGTCGCTGAACCACATCCGACCCTGGCGCAATATCTACCGCCGCACGTCCCGGCAGATCATGGTGGGCAACGTACCGGTGGGCGGTGACGCCCCGATCACTGTGCAGACCATGACCAATACGCTGACCACCGATGTGGCGGCGACCATCGCACAGGTGAACGCGGCGACAGAGGCGGGCGCGGATATCGTGCGGATCTCCGTGCCGGATGTGGAAAGTTCCAAGGCGCTGAAGGAGATCGTGCGGGAGGTTTCCGTGCCGATCGTGGCGGACATCCATTTCCATTATAAACGCGGGATCGAAGCGGCAGAGGCAGGTGCGGCCTGTCTGCGCATCAATCCGGGCAACATCGGGGACGAAAAGCGCGTCAAGGAAGTGATCAAGGCCGCGCGCGACCACAATTGTTCGATCCGCATCGGCGTAAACGCCGGATCGCTGGAAAAGCATCTGTTGGACAAATATGGCGAGCCATGCCCGGACGCGATGGTCGAAAGCGGGTTGGACCACATCAAGATCCTGCAGGACAACGATTTTCACGAATTCAAGATCAGCTGCAAGGCGTCGGATGTCTTCATGGCCGCCGCCGCCTATCAGCAATTGGCCGAGGCGACGGATGCGCCCATTCACCTTGGCATCACCGAGGCCGGCGGGCTGACCTCGGGCACGATCAAGTCGGCGATTGGCTTGGGGAACCTGCTGTGGATGGGGATCGGGGACACGATCCGTGTGTCGCTGTCGGCGGACCCGGTGGAAGAGGTCAAGGTGGGCTATGAAATCCTCAAATCATTGGGGTTGCGGCACCGGGGCGTGAATATCATTTCCTGTCCGTCCTGCGCGCGGCAGGGGTTTGATGTGATCAAGACGGTGGAGGCGCTGGAAAAGCGGCTGGAGCATATCAAGACCCCGATGAGCCTGTCGATCATCGGTTGCGTGGTCAACGGCCCCGGAGAGGCGCTGATGACGGATGTGGGTTTCACCGGCGGCGGGGCGGGGTCCGGCATGGTGTATCTGGCGGGCAAGCAGAGCCACAAGCAGGACAACGCCAGCATGATCGATCATATCGTCGAACAGGTGGAGAAGAAGGCGGCGGAACTGGAAGCGGCAGGGGCACAGGACGCGGCGGAGTAGCCTGCGTCAGCCGCGCAGCAGTGCTTCGATCTCATCAAAGCTGTATGTATTCTCCGGAAGGGCGAAAGACCCTTTTTCCAGAAGGTTGCGCGCCGCTGTTAAAGCGCCACCGTAGGCTGCACGCGCCAGAGATGACCCAAGACTGATCCGCGCGACACCCAGGTCGGCAAGCCGCGCGACGGTCAACGCGCCATAAGGTGCGCCAAGGATCACACTGACCGGGGTGTCGCCCGCGGCCTTGACCACCGCCCGCACCATGTCCGCGTCTGTGAGGCCGGGTGCAAAGACGACATCCGCGCCCGCCTTCGAAAAAGCGCTGATCCGAGTGCAGATGTCCTCCAGATCAGGCGCATCGCCTTGCAACCCTTCGGCACGGGCAGTCAACACCACGCCGGTGTCTTTGGCCGCGGCAACCGCCGCTTCGACCCGCGCGATGCTGAGCGCCATGGGATAGGTGGCAACGCCGGGGGCGCAATCCTCGATCGATGCGCCTGCCAATCCGCGCTTGCCGACTTCCCGGATCGCGTGGGCTGCCGCCTCCGGCGTATCGCTGCCCCCGTTTTCAAGATCGGCGGAAACGGGCAGGCCGCTGACCCGCGCCAGCGTTTCCGCCGCGTCGAGCATTTCATCCAGCGACAATGTGCCTTCGGGCCGCCCGGCGGTGTATGCCGCGCCCGCACTGGTTGACCCAAAGGCCTGAAATCCCATCGCTTTCAGCATCACGGCACTTCCCGCGTCCCACGGGTTCGGCATCAGAAGCGGTTTGCCGGAGGTATGCAGTTGGGCGAAGATGGCGCGCTACCCGCGTTTCTCCGCCACCAGCGCCTGCATCTGATCATAGGGCAGATAGCCGCGCAGCATTTCGTCTTCCATCACGAACGTCGGCGTGCCGGAGATGCGCATGCGCTGTGCAAGGGCGCGGGTTTCGGCAATTTCGCGGGTGACTTCTTCGCTGTCCATGCGCGCTTCGATGGCGTCGGCATCAAGGTCGAAGGTGTCGGCCAGACGGCGCAGGGCGGGCAGGGTGATGTCGCCGTTGAAGGACATCAGCGCGTCGTTCACCGCCTTGTAGCTGTCGCCGCCCGCGACCTGCTTGGTCGCCACCGCAAAGCGGGAAGCCAGCACGGATTGATCCCCGAGGATCGGGAATTCCTTGACGATAAGGCGGATGTTTCCGTCTGATTCCAGCAGTTTGGCCACTTCGCCATGGGCGCGTTTGCAGTATCCGCAGCGGTAATCGAGGAATTCGACCAGCGTGATATCGCCATCAGGGTTGCCGCCGACCCAGGAATAGCCGTCATTGAAGAGGGCGTCGGCATTGTCGGAGACAAGGTTCAGGTCCGCCTGTGCCTGCTGTTCGGCTTCGCGGGTCTGCAGCAGTTCGACTGCCTCCATGATCACCTGCGGGTTTTCCATCAGGTAGGCCCGGACCTCGGCCCGGAAGAGCGCGCGTTCTTCATCGGTCAGGGCCTTGAGGTCCATTGCGGCCGCAGGCAGGGCAATCAGAGCAGCAAGAGCAGGGGCAATCAGGCGGGACAACATAAGGCGGGCCTTTCGGGGGAAGCGTGGGTTGACGGCGGATGAAAGAGGTGGTGACAACGGGCGCAATCTACATGCCCGCACTCTAGGAGCAAGCCCATGCGCGTATCAACCCGGTCAAAAGTCGATCCCTTCATTGTGATGGACGTGATGGCCGCCGCCGCCCGGGCCGAGGAAGCTGGCCGTCACGTCATCCACATGGAAGTGGGTCAGCCGGGCACCGGCGCGCCGAAGGGGGCGACCGACGCGCTGGCGCGGGCGATGGAGCAGGGCGCGTTGGGCTATACCGTGGCGCTGGGGCTGCCTGCGTTGCGCGCGCGCATCGCGCGAATGTATGCGGAATGGTACAACGTCGATCTGGATCCCGCGCGGGTGGTGATCACGCCGGGGTCATCGGGCGCGTTCATCCTGGCCTTCACCGCGCTGTTCGATACGGGGGACAGGGTGGGCATTGGCGCGCCGGGATATCCGAGCTATCGCCAGATCCTGAGCGCGCTGGCGCTGACACCGGTTGATTTGCAGACCGCGCCGGAGAACCGGTATCAACCGGTCGCGGCGGACCTGGCGGGGCAGGATCTGGCAGGGTTGATGGTGGCCTCCCCGGCAAATCCCACTGGAACGATGTTGGACAAACCCAGCCTGGCAGCGCTGATCGAGGCGGTGCAGGGGCAGGGGGCGGCGTTCATCTCCGACGAGATCTATCACGGGATCGAGTATCACAAGAAGGCCGTGACGGCGCTTGAGATCAGCGATGATCTTTACGTGATCAATTCCTTTTCGAAGTATTTTTCGATGACGGGATGGCGCGTGGGTTGGATGGTGGTGCCGCAGGATCATGTGCGCGTGGTCGAACGGCTGGCGCAGAACCTGTTCATCTGCGCGCCGCACGCGGCACAGGTGGCGGCCCTTGCGGCGATGGATTGCGAGGATGAATTACAGGCCAACATGGCCGTCTATCACGCAAATCGTGATCTGATGATTGCGGGGCTGAAGGACGCAGGGTTCACCGATATCGCGCCGCCGGACGGGGCGTTCTATGTCTATGCGGATGTGTCCGCCCTGACAGATGACAGCCGCAGCTTTGCCGCTGAAGTGCTTGAAAAGGCGGGCGTTGCGGTCACGCCGGGATTGGATTTCGACCCCGTACGCGGGCATGGTACCTTGCGGTTTTCCTATGCGCGCAGCACGGCTGACATTCAGGAAGGGCTGGCACGGCTCAAGGCGTTCATGGCGGCCCGCTAATGCTGGTCTGGGCCGACCAGACCTGTTAGGCTGACGCCAACAACTTGCGCAAAGCGGGGCAGAGATGCGGGCAGTATTTCATCTGGTGATGGCGATGGTTTTGTGTGCGCAGATGGCGGCGGCACAGGAGTTGTCGGCGCTGGCGCGCGTGGACCCGGACAGAAGCGGGATCAGCGATGGCTGGCTGGGCAAGACCACGCTGACCGTCGGGCTGAGCCAGGGTGTGCCGTTCCGGGTGTTCCTGCTGGACGCACCGGCGCGGCTGGTGGTGGATTTTCGGGAAGCCGATTGGTCCGGGATCGACCCCGCCGCCGTGCTGGGGGACACTGACCGCGTGGCTGCGGTACGCTTTGGCGCATTTCAGCCCGGCTGGTCGCGGCTGGTGGCCGATCTGGCCACCCCGATGATCCCGCGCGAGATCGGCATGCCGGTGGAGAACGGCAGCGGCTCCGCGCAATTGCAGATCACCCTTCAGGAGGTCACTGCCGAGGAATATGCCAGCGCCGCAGGCGCGCCGGTCGATCCCGCCTGGACCGCCGCCCTGACCAAACCCCCACCAATGCCAGACCCCGACGAGGCGCGGTTTACCGTGGTGCTGGACCCCGGTCACGGTGGCATTGATCCGGGCGCGGAGGCGGGCGGGGTCAACGAAAAGGAACTGATGCTGAGCTTTGCGCGGTCCCTGCAGGAAGCCTTGCGGCGCAGCGGAGTGGAGGCGGTGCTGACCCGCAACGAAGATGTCTTTGTGGCGTTGGAACGTCGGGTGGCCATTGCCCATCAGGCCAAGGCGGATGTGTTCATATCGCTGCATGCGGACAACCTGATGCAGGGCGGGGCCAAGGGGGCAACGGTCTATACCCTGTCGGACGAGGCCAGCGATGCGGCGACCGCGCATCTGGCCGCGCGGCACAACCGATCCGACATCATCGCAGGCGCGGATCTGACCGGGTCGGATGATCAGATCACCAGCGTATTGCTTGATCTGGCCCGACAGGAAACCGAACCGCGTTCGGCGACGCTGGCACAGGTGCTGATCGAGGGGATGACAGAGGCGGGCGGCCCGATGAACCGACGTCCGCTGCGCCATGCGGGTTTTTCGGTGTTGAAATCGGCGGATATCCCGTCCGTTCTGGTCGAAGTGGGTTTTCTCAGTTCCAAGCGTGATCTGGCGAACCTGCGTGATCCCGTGTGGCGGTCGGTGATGGTCAACGCGATGGCGGATGCCATCCTGAAGTGGCGCGACCTGGATGCGGCGCGCCGCGCGCTGGTGCGCCAATGACCTGCGCAAGGAATGGCCGAAGGGCACGCAGAGGTGTTTTGACCCTGCCGCGCACAAGTCATATATGTGTC